>CAWAGR010000001.1:0-27287 GCA_963781435.1 uncultured Actinomycetes bacterium
GACCGGGATCACACCCTCCGACTTGTAGCCGATGTCGACGAGCACCTCGTCCTTGTCGACACGGACGACGGTGCCGTGGACGACCTCGCCCTCGTTGATCTCCGGGAAGGTCGAGTCGTAATCCGGGACGAGCTCGCCGTCGGATCCAACCACCCAGACGCCGGGCTCTTGCTCCATCAGGTCATTGATAGCCAAAACGACGGGGAAGTATAGCCCCGAATCGGCGGCGGGCCGGAACCCGTCGCGGTCTAGGTGATCGACCCGGAGAGCTTGAGCTGCGCCACCGAGAACACCGTCTTCGAGCCGGCGCGTGCCGTTTTGAAGGTGTAGGAGCCTGTGCCGTGCCGGCCGACGAATCCCGCCGTCCCCCTGGTGATGGCCCAGGTGCCCTTGCTGAGCGCTGCCACGCGTGTCGGGGTGCCCTTGCCGACCGGAGCCTGCTTGCCGGCGAGCGAGAGGTAGAGGAGCCCGGGCGCGCCGAAGTTGAGGATCAGCGTGCCGCGCTCGGTCGCGGGCCCGGTCGTGAAGCCGTTGGCGTCGACCGGCACGTCCCAGATCCAGCCGAACCTCGTGTTGGCCGGTCCGGGCATGCCCGCGAACTTGCCGAGTTGGACGCAGCGAACCCGCAGGCGCTTGCTGCTCAGCGACGTCGCGATGCAGTTCTTCGTGATGTCGAACGGCTTGATTGCGGCCGTGCCCTTGAACGGGATCGCAGCCGACCGCGCGGCGGCGCCGCCCGCAACCGCCCCCAGCGCCACGCCCGCGAGGACGGTGCCCGCAGCAGCGATCATGCGGATCGTCAAGCGCAGGCTCGTGCGGTGGCCCTTTCGACGTGTCGAGGCGGCCTGGCTCAGCTCTTCGCCTCGGCCCAGTCCTCGCCGATGCCGACGTCGACCGCGAGCGGCGGGTCGAGCTCGTAGGCGCCGCACATCTCCGAGCGGACGAGCTCGCGGACGTCCTTGACCTCTGCGTCGGGCACCTCGAGCAGGAGCTCGTCGTGTACCTGGAGCACCATCTGCGCGCCGCGGCCCTCGGCCCGGAGGCGGTCGTGGACGGCGATCATCGCCACCTTGATGATGTCCGCGTTCGAGCCCTGCATGACGAAGTTGACGGCGAGCCGCTCGCCGAGCGAGCGGGTCTGGCGGTTGCCGGCGCGGATCTCGGGCACCGGGCGGCGGCGGCCGAGCAGCGACGTGACGTAGCCGTCGCGCGCCGCCTGCTCGATCGTGCGAGCGATGAAGTCCTGCACGTGCGGGAAGCGGGCCAGGTACGCGTCGATGTACGCCTGTGCCTGCTCGCGCGGGATCTCGAGGTTCTCCGAGAGGCCGAACGCCGAGATGCCGTAGATGATCCCGAAGTTGATCATCTTCGCGACCGACCGCTCGCCGGTCGTGAGCGTCGCCGGATCCTTGCCGAGCACCTCGGCGGCGGTGGCGCGGTGGATGTCCTCGCCGCGCGCGAACGCCTCGCGCAGCTTCGGCTCGCCCGAGACGTGGGCGAGGATCCGCAGCTCGATCTGCGAATAGTCGGCCGACATGAGCTTGTGGCCCTCCTCGGCGATGAACGCGGAGCGGATCTCGCGGCCGAGCTCGGTGCGGATCGGAATCGACTGCAGGTTCGGGCTCGTCGTCGAGAGCCGGCCGGTCGAGGCGACGGTCTGGTTGATCGTCGTGTGCAGGCGGCCCCCGCCACCCTGTTTCATCTGCTCGTCGATCAGGGCGGGCAGCGGCAGGAGGTAGGTGTTGAGCAGCTTCGAGAGCTCGCGCCATTCCTCGATCACCGGCACCAGCTCATGCTGGTCGCGGAGCGAGCGCAGCACCTTCGCATCGGTCGAGTAGCCGGTCTTGCCCTTGCGGCCGGCGGTCAGGCCGAGCTGCTCGAACAGGATCCGCGCGACCTGCTGGGTCGAGCCGAGCATGAACTCCTCGCCGGCGAGCTCGTGCGCCCGCGCCTCGAGCTCGGCGACGCGCTCGCTGAGCCGTGCCGTGATCTCGCCCATACGGTAGGTGTCGATCTTGATGCCGGCGAGCTCCATCTCGGCGAGCACGCGGGTCAGCGGCAGCTCGACGTTCCTGTAGAGGGCCGTCGCGCCGCGCTCCTCGAGCCGCTGCAGAAGCGGCTCCGCGAGCCGGCGCGGGGCTTCCGCCGCCCGCACGAGCGCCGCCGTCTCCTCGTCGGTCTCGGGTGTCGGAACGAGCTCGACCCCGTACTCCGCCGCGAGGTCGGTCAACTCGTACGAGGCGCGGCCCGGTTCGATCAGGTAAGCGGCGAGCAGCGTGTCGTCTGTCGCGTCCACACGCAACGTCTTCGCGTCGTGCACGACGAGCTCGCCTTCGACGCGCGCGGGGCGAGGCCCGACGACTACACCGTCCTCGCAGGCGACGGCCGCACGGTCGTCGGCCGCCGAGTAGCCGACGCGGCCGGAGAAGACGAGCTCGCCCTGGCGCCAGGGAACCTCGACTCCGGTCACCGCCATCGGCGCCGCCGGCAGAGCAACGTCGAGCGTGTCGACCCGGGTGAGCAGGCTGCGGAACTCGAAGCGGCGGAAGATCTCCTTGAGCTGCGAGCGGTCCGGCGGGGCGAGCACGAGCTCGGCCGGGTCGCAGTCGATCTCGAGGTCGCGCCGCATCGTCGCGAGCTGCTTCGAGACGACCGCCTGCTCTGCGTACTCGGTGATGTTCTTCGCGCGCGCGGGAGAGAGCTCGGCCGCGTGCTCGATCACCGCCTCGAGCGAGCCGTACTGCGCGATCAGCGCTCCGGCCGTCTTGTCGCCGATCCCGGGCACGCCGGGGATGTTGTCGCTCGTGTCGCCCTTGAGGCCGATGAAGTCGGGAATCTGGTCGGGCCTGACCCCGTAGCGGGCTTCGACGCGTGTGGATGTGTACACATGCACATCGGCGACGCCGCGCGGCGTCATCATCAGACAGACGTTCCCTGAGCACAGCTGGAAGGCGTCGCGGTCGGTCGAGACGACACAGGTGCGGATTCCGGCGGTGTCAGCGCGCGTCGCGAGCGTCGCGATCACGTCGTCGGCCTCCCAGCCCTCGAACTCGAGATTCTTGTAACCGAAACTCTCGACGATCGGCCGGAGGTGCGGGAACTGCTCGCGCAGCAGCTCCGGCATCGGCTTACGGCCTTCCTTGTAGACGATCTCCGCGGCCTCGGCGGCTGCCGCACGGTGCGTCGGACGGGAGTCCCACGCGACCGCGACGCCCTTCGGCCGGTAGTCGGAGAGCAGCTTGAAGAGCATGTTCGTGAAGCCGAGGAGCGCGTTCGTCGGCTGGCCGTCGCTCGTCGCCAGCTCCTCGGGGAGCGCGAAGAAGGCGCGGTAGGCGAGGTTGTTTCCGTCGACGAGAAAGAGGTCGGCCTCGCGCGCGGGCGCGTCGTCGAGCTCGAGCTCGGCCCCCGTCAGCGTCTTCGGCACAGGGTGAACTGTATGCGTCCGTAGAAGACACCCAACGAGGATCCGTGGCGACTCCGATGCGGCGCCACCAGGGTCTTGTGAGCATGGGAGGCAGAAAGGAGGTGCCGTGATGAGACGGTTCCTCGTGATCGTCATCGCCGGGCTGCTCGGGCTCGGCATTCTGACTGCGGCGGCGGCGCCTGCGAAGCCCAAGCCCAGCATGCAGCGGCTCGTCTACGGCGGGCTCGCGAAGGACGTCGTCGGCCGCGAGAAGGTCGCGAAGCCGAACGGCGAGCGCGACGCCCGCTTCACGGTGTCGCTCTCGACGAGCAAGCGAATCGTGCTTCAGCACGTCGTGCTGCAGCGCGTCTTCGCGAACGGCGGCTATGCCGAGGGGTGGGACACGAACCCGGGCACCTCGGCGTCGATACTCGCCGTCCTGCTCGACGGCAAGCGGCTCAACAAGGTCGATCGCGACCTCAAGGTGTCGCTCGCGCCCGGTAACCACCGGCTAGAGCTGTATGCGAACGACCACTACGGCGTCTTCGCGCCGGGCCAGCTCTTTCGGGTGACGGCAGCGTTCCCCGACTTCGTCACCGCGAGCGCGACGACGAAGCTGGCGGGGTCGACACCGACGGTGACCGCGACCTTCACAGGGCTCGGCGACGACATCGTCGGCCAGGGCACGGATCAGAAGCCGAACGGGCAGCCGGACGCCCACTTCGCACTCACGCTCAACACGGGCGGAAGCTGGCAGATCATCGACGACGTCACGCTTCGGCGGCTGACCCCGACCGGAGCGCTCGACCTGCCGATCTTCCACATGCAGGGCCCGCAGACCGCCGGCCTGTTCGTGAACGGCACGCGGGTCGTCTGGCCCACCGAGATGCCCTGGTGGATCTCCGTCTACGTCCCGGTCAACCCGAAGGCGAGCCCGGTGAAGCTCGACCTGTACGCGAACGACTCGTCGCCGAAGGGCGATCCGAACCAGCTGTTCGGGCCGGGTCAGCAATACCGGCTCACGGTTCACTTCACCGACTCGGGGCTGATGCCCGAGACGTTCACGATTCTCAAGCTCTAGGAATGTGCCCGATCTCCCGCCGTGCGCAGGCCCGCGCGGCGGGAGTCGGTGTACGTTTCGGCCGTGCCTTCGCCGTCGACCCTCGCCGTCTTCTGCGCCGCTGCGTTGGCCCTGATCGTCGTCCCGGGGCCGGCCGTCACCTACATCGTCACGCAGAGCATCGACAAGGGCCGCAGCGCCGGGCTCGTCTCCGCGCTCGGGATCGCCTCGGGCGGGGTCGTGCATGTGATCGCGGCGACCGTGGGACTGTCCGCGCTGCTCGCGTCCTCCGCCACGGCGTTCACCGCCGTCAAGCTCGTCGGCGCCGTGTACCTGATCGCGATCGGGCTCCGACGGCTCCTCGCCCGCGACGCAGAGGAGCCCGACCCGGACGCAGCATCGAGCGCGCAAGCGCCCGGACGGCTGTTCGTGCAGGGCGCGGTCGTAAACGTCCTCAACCCGAAGACGGCGCTGTTCTTCCTCGCCTTCCTGCCACAGTTCGTCGACCCGGCGCGCGGATCCGTCGCCGAGCAGGTCGCGATCCTGGGCTGCATCTTCGTCGCGATCGCAGTCCTCTCCGACAGCACGTACGCGGTCGTGGCGGCGGCGCTCGCGGGACGGCTGCGGGCAAGCGCGCGGGCGCGGCGCATCAGGCGCTTCGTCACGGGCGGCGTCTTCGTCGCACTCGGCGTGACGGCCGCCACCGCAAAGCGCGCCACATAACGCTTCGGGTGCAGCGGCTTCCGCTCCTCTCGGGCTCGCGCGTCGCGTGCGTCGACGTCCCCGGGGACAGCATCGTGCTGCGGCCGCCGGCGCCGCGCGGGCAGATCGGGGACGTGAGCTCGGCCGTGCGCCAGGCGCTGCGCTTCCCGCTCGCAGGCAAGCCCCTCTCCGAGCTCGTCACCCGCGGCGGCTCTGCGACCCTCGTGATCGAGGTACCGACGCTGCCGATTCCGTCCGCCTCGCCCGAGCCGCGACACGAGGCGATCGCCGCCACCGTCGACGAGCTGGAGCGGCTCGGGGTCAAGCGAGTGACGATCCTGGTCGCCGGCGGGCTCCTGCGTCGCGCGTCGGCGCGCGAGATCGGCTTCTTCGTCCCGCCCGAGTTCCGGCGCCGCTTTCACGGCAGCGTGATCGTCCACGACGCGGAGGCCGAGGACCTGGTCGAGCTCGGCTCGGCGGGATCGCTGCCTCTTCGCGTCTCGCGTGCGCTCGTCGAGACCGATCTGATCGTGACCGTGACGGCGGCGGAGACCGTCCTGCACGGCGGGCCCGCCGCGCTTCTGAAGGCCTGCGGACGCGAGGCGCTGCGGGCCTCGGGCGCGGTCTCGCTGCTCGAGCCGGGCACGTCGCAGGGCTGGGACCTGGCGCGCGTGCTCGAGCGGCTGCTCGCCGCCCGGGTTCCCGTCTTCGGCGTGTCGCTCGTCCTCAACCTTCCGCACGTATTCGGCGGCTACCCCTACGAGGAGCAGATCCTCGAGCGGCTGGCGACCTCGAAGCTCCGCCGCGGCCTGACGCTGCTTCCGGACGGACTGCGCCGCCGGGTGATCGAGCGTGTGCCGCGCGAGCTCAGCGCCGCGGCCGTGTTCGGCGGCACGCCGTCGTCGGCGCACACCGAGGCGCTGCTGCGCGCGATCGAGTTCAAGGGCGCAGCGCTCGACGAGCCGCTCGACGCGATCGTGATCGGCATCCCACCGACAACGCTCTCCTACCCGCGCGCCCGCCCGAACCCAGTCGCGGCCGCCTACCTCGGCCTCGGGCTCGCGCTGCGCCTGTGGCGTAACGCCTTCCCCGTCCGCAGCGGAGGCACCGCGATTCTGCTGCACGACTTCCAGCGGCGCTTTCCGGCGCCGGCGCAAACGCCGTACCGCGCGCTCTTCTCCGACCCGCGCACGGCACGCGACGGCGCCGCGCTCGGCGAGGCCGAGCGGGCGGCCACAGCCGATGCGGCTGCAATCGCCCACTACCGTGCCGGACGCACGGTGCACCCGCTCGAGCCGTTCCTCGCCTGGAGCGCCTGCGACGCCGTCGCAAACCGTCTCGGCAGCGTGCTCGTCGCCGGCTGCCGCGACGCGCCCGCGGCGCGCCAGCTCGGCTTCGTCCCGGTCCACGGCGTCGGCGCAGCACTCGGAATGGCGCGCGGCAGCGGGGCGGAGCGGATCGGCTTCCTGCTCTCGCCGCCCTACTTTCCGCTGGTCGTCGGGCCGGAGTAGCCGGTGGTACATCGCAGGCCATGTCCGCCGCAGCCGCGTCCTTCGCGACGCTGTCCGATCGGGCCTCTGCGGTCACCCCCACCCAGGGTGGGGAGCCGACCCGCCGCCCTCAACGACGACGATACCGCGAAAGGCGCGCGGAACTGTGTCAAGACTGCGCCGATTCTGTGACTTTCGGTGGGCGGCAGTCCTGCGGCTCTCGACCGGCCGACGCCGAGGAACAGTGCGACCCTCGCCTTCCCTTCCCGCGAGTCGCCGGACCGAGTGAGCTGACGGCGAGTGCGGGCTCCGCCCGTGCTCGCCCGCAGCGGCGGAAAGATGTCGGAAGGGGGGCTCGCGGGGGGAAACCGGAGGTTTCCCCCCGCGCTATTCGCCGAGGTAGGCCTTGCGGACCTGCTCGTTCTGCCGAAGGGCCGCTGCCGAGTCCGCGAGAGCGATCGTGCCCGTCTCGAGGACGTAGCCGCGATGCGCCACCTCGAGCGCCCTCAGGGCGGTCTGTTCGACGAGCAGCACGGGCGTCCCCTGTCTGTTGATCTCGACCACGATCTCGAAGATCCGCTCGACGAAGATCGGGGCGAGCCCCATCGAGGGCTCGTCGAGCAAGAGCAGCTTCGGGCGCGCCATCAGCGCACGGCCCATCGCGAGCATCTGCTGCTCGCCTCCGGAGAGGGTGCCCGCCTTCTGGCTCTCCCGCTCCTTGAGCCGCGGGAAGAGGGTGTAGACGCGGTCGATGTCCTCCCGGTACTCGGGCGTGCCCTTCTGCCGCTGGTAGGCGCCCATCTCCAGGTTCTCGAGCACCGACATCCTCGCGAAGACGTGGCGTCCCTCAGGCGACTGGGAGATGCCCATCTTCACGATCTCGTGCGCGGGACGCTGCGTGATGTCCTCGCCGCGAAACATGATCGTGCCGCTGCGCGGGTGATTGAGTCCGTTGATCGAGCGAAGCGTCGTCGACTTCCCCGCACCGTTTGCGCCGATCAGCGTCACGATCTCACCCTCCCGGACGTCGAGCGAGATGCCCTTGAGCGCGTGGACAGCCCCGTAGTAGGTGTGGACGTCTCGGAGCTCGAGAAGCGTCTTCCCGTTCTCGGTCACGAGATCGCCGCCTTCCCGAGATAGGCCTCGATCACGCGCGCGTCGTGCTGTACCTCGGCGGGCGTCCCCTCGCTGATCTTCTGGCCGTAGTCGAGGACCGTCACGCGGTCCGAGACGCCCATCACGACCTTCATGTCGTGCTCGATGAGCAGAACCGTCAAGTGCATGTCGTCCCGCAGTCGCCGCACGAACTCGACGAAGTCCACCGTCTCCTGCGGGTTCATGCCGGCGGTCGGCTCGTCGAGCAGGAGCAGGACGGGCTCGCTGGCGAGAGCGCGGGCGACCTCGAGGCGTCGCTGGTCGCCGTATGGCAGGTTCTTCCCGTACTCGTCGAACTGCCCCGCGTCGAGTCCGCAATACGCAAGCAGCTCACGCGCGCGGGCCTCGGCTGTTGCCTCCTCACGCTTCAGACGGGGCGTGCGGACGATCGACGCCCAGATACCGCCCTTCAGGCGGCTGTGCATGGCAACCTGCACGTTCTCGACCGCGGTCATGTTGTGGAAGAGCCGGATGTTCTGGAACGTCCGAGCGATGCCGAGCTTCGTCACTTCGTGGGGAGGACGCCCCGTGGTGCGGGTGCCCTGGAACGAGATCTCGCCTGCCGTCGGCTTGTAGACGCCGGTGAGGATGTTGAAGAACGTCGTCTTGCCCGCACCGTTGGGGCCGATCAGGCTGACGATCTTCCCCGAAGGGATCACGAAGTCGACGTCGTTCACGGCGACGAGGCCACCGAACTCCTTGCGCACGGCCTGGGCCTCGAGGAGTTTCACCTCGTCCGTCACGACCCACCCTCACGCCGGACGTCGTAGAGGTCGTCGTACGCGTCGGGCTCCTGGAGCGAGACCGCCTCGTGCAGCTCCGCCTTCCGGCGCGCGCTCGGGATGAGGCCTTCGGGGCGGAGCAGCATCATGATCACGAGCAGCACCCCGAAGATAAGCGTCTTGTACCTCGCGATGTCGGCGTCGAGACCCGGAAGGACGTTGATGCCGTCTCCGATCTTCTCGAGCCCCTTGAAGTTGAGGTACTCGAGCACGAGCGCACCGAGCAAGACACCGTAGATGTTCCCCATTCCGCCCACGACGACCATCACGAGGACGATGACCGAGATGGAGAACGAGAAGCTCGTCGGGAAGACGGAGCCGATGAACGAGCCGTAGTACGCCCCGACGATCCCGCCGAAGATCGCGCCGATCCCGTATGCCCACAGCTTCGTCCGCATCAGCGGGACGCCCATCGCCGAAGCGGCGATCTCGTCCTCGCGCACCGCAACCCACGCCCGCCCCATCTTCGACCTCTCGAGACGGCGGATCACGAACACGGTGATCAGCACCATGAACACGATCGTGAAGTACCACGGCTTCAGGTCGATGCCCGTGAACCGCTCCGGGAGGATTCCGCCGGTGAGCGAGTCGAGCCCGCCGCCGAAGCCCGGACGGTCGAGGCTGCGGACACCGCGCACGCCGTTCGTGAGGTTCACGGTGACGAAGTCGATGAACGGAGGCCCGGTCTGGACGCCGCCCGGCACCGGCAGCGAGTCCGCGTTCCGGAACACATCCGGGATGATCTCGCCGAACCCGAGCGTCACGATCGCGAGGTAGTCCCCGCGAAGGCGGAGCGTCGGCCAGCCGATGATCACACCCGGCGATCGCCGCGATCACCCCACCGAGAAGCAGGACGAGCCACATGTTGATGTGGATCCCGGCGGCACCTTCGCGCGCATTCGAGAGGAAGTTGAAGTCGATCCCCTGGAACTTGTCCGAAGCAAACCAGCCGACCGTGTACGCGCCGAGCGCGAAGAAGGCGACGTATCCCAGATCGAGCAGACCCGCGAACCCGACGACGACGTTCAGCCCGAGAGCGAGCATCGCGTAGACGGCCATCAGGATGACCACGCCGAGGTCGAGCCCGAGCGCGTTCAACGTCAGGTACTCGAACGGCGGGAGGTTGTACCAGAACGGGTATGTGAGGGCGATGCCGAGAAGCGCAGCGGGAGCCAGCGCTCCCAGCTGGAAAGGACGACCCCCGCCCGGCCGCGGGCCTCCCCGGCGTACGTCGTCACTGGCCCTCGGGCGTCCGCTCGCCGAGAAGGCCGGACGGGCGGAAGACAAGGATCAGGATGAGGATCGTGAAGATGACGGTGTAGGTCCAGCGGGCGTCGCCGAACCCGTCGTTGTACGCCGCGATCAGCCCGATGAGCACGCCGCCCAGGACTGCACCGCTGAGGTTGCCGATGCCTCCGAGGACGGCGGCGGTGAACGCGATCAGGCCGAGCCGGAACCCGAGGCTGAAGTACGTCGTCCCCACGTACAGCGACCAGACGACGGCGCCGGCGCCGGCGATCGCACCGCCGAGCGCGAAGGTGAACGAGATCGTGCGGTCGACGCTGATCCCCATCATCGCCGACGCATCCCGATCCTGCGCCGTGGCACGCATCGCCTTGCCCGGCCTTCGTCGCCTGACGAGCAGCGTGAGCGCGACCAGCACCGGGAATCGTGATCAGCACGACCATCAGATCCCGCACCGTGTAGTACGGGTAGTCGCCGAAGTCGAGCAACGTGCCGTTCTCGCCGATGAGCACGGTGTCGGGGACGATCTGCGGGATCGCGATGCGTCCCTCGCCCTTCCACGCGAGACCGACGCCCTGGAGGATGAAGGAGAACCCGATGGCGGTGATCAGCGGCGCGAGCCGCGGCTGGTTGCGAAGCGGCTTGTAGCCGATCCGCTCGATCGCGACGTTGATCGCCAGGCAGAACACCACCGAGAAAGCGAGGGCCATCGCGATCGCGTAGGCCTTCGCTGCTCCCGAGGAGTCCACGCGTCACCGCCGTGCCGATCGGAATCGAGATCGTGAAGAAGAGGAGCGGGATCTGGAACGACCCGTCGGCGAAGATCGACTGGGTCTGCATGGTCCCGAGCATGAAGATGTCGCCGTGGGCGAAGTTGATCAGCTCGATGATCCCGTAGACGAGCGTGTAGCCGAGCGCCACGAGGGCGTAGATCATCCCGTTCGAGAGGCCGATGACCGTGACCTGGGCGAAGCGCTGGGGCTCGTCGATCGCCGACGAGATCAGCCAGTAGCCGACCCCGAAGAGGATGAGCGCGCCGAAGATCCAGCGCAGAAGATCCGAGATCGGCGGAAGCCGGCGCACTGCGACGGGTGAGGGGGCCGGAATCTCTGTCACCTTGAGGAATCGGGGGGCGGGTTGCCCCGCCCCCCTTTCTTGTCTTTGGTGGTTTCTGCCTCGTGGTTAGGAGACGGCGAGGGAGTTACTCCAGACCCACTTCGCCTGCGCACCGTCTGCCTTGAACAGCTGTTCGGTGCCGGCAGACGGATCCCCATCTGCGTTGAACGACATCTCTCCTGTCGCGGTGTCAGCGAGGTTCGCCTCGAACATCTTCGTGACGATGTCCGCCCGCGACCCGTCGGAGTTGGCGATCGCGTCGAGCAGGACCTGCGCCGCCGTCGCCGCATAGAGGGTGTAGACCTGGATGTTCGCGTCGGCTCCGATCTTCTCCTGGAACTTCTTGACGAAATCCGCCCCTGCCCCGGTGAGCTGGCTCGCCGGCAGCGTCGGTGCAGTTCCCCAGGCGCCGTTCGCGTTCGCGGCTCCCGCGTCCGCGAACAGCGAGTCGAGCACGAAGCCGTCGGACACGAGCAGCTTCACGGTCTGGTTGTCGCCGAGGACGTTGACCTTGTCCTTGATCAGCTGCCCGCCGTTGTTTGGCGAGACGCCGCCGATGTAGATCGCGTCGGCGCCGGTGGCCTTGATCTTCGTCATCAGAGCCGTGTAGTTCGGAGCGTCCTTGTCCCAGCCCTCGTGGCCCGCGACCTTGAGTCCGATCGTCTCCGCGGCATCCTGGAACGCGTCGGCGACTCCCTTCCCGTAGAGCTCCTTGTCGTCGAGGATGAAGACGCTCGTGACGCCGAGCTCGTCCTTCATGTAATTCGCGCCGACCTTGCCCTGGTAGTCGTCCGACGCGACCACACGGGCGTAGTTCCTCGTCCCGGTCGGGTAGTACTTGTCCGGCTCACCCGTCTCGGTGCCCGGAGCGGCGTGCGTCAGGCCGGCGTACGTGTTCGCCGGGCTGATCATGGCGACTCCCGCCTCGTTCAGGATCGGGATGATGATCGCCGCGCAGCCCGAGTTGTAGGTCCCGATGACGCCGACGATCGAGTCGTCGTCCGCGTAGCTTCGGGCGTTCGACGCGCACAGGGCCTCGTCCCAGTTCCCCGTGGACGGGATCGCGTCGTCGTTCGACGTGTACTCGATCGTGTAGTCGCCGGCCTTGTTGTCGGCCTGCTCGAGGACGAACTTGATCGCTTCGACCATCTGCCCCGTCTGCACGAGGTTCGAGCCCTGGAGCGGCAGGTCGGAGACGATCTTCAGGGTCTTACCGTCGCCGCCCCCGCCGCAGCCCGCGAGGCTCGCGGAGAGTGCTACGGCCACGACGGCCAAAAGTGCAAGAAATCCGCGACTTCTCAACTGGTCCTCCTCTTGACGCATTGACATCGACCCGCGCGCGCCGAGGCCCGCGTCGAGAGCGCAAGTATCCGAGGATTCGCAACGAGAAGCAACCGGGTGCGGCGGATCGACACAAAGGAAGGGCGCGCAAGGCCCGGGCTCACCGCGTTGTCGAAGCACGGCGAGTCGTCCGGAGCGCGCTCGCCTACGCCCTGTCAGGCGCCGCCCAGGCGAGTTGGCGCCCGCGAAACCGAGCTACGATCCGTCGCAGGCAAGCCGAAGTGGCGGAACTGGCAGACGCGCCGGACTCAAAATCCGGTGCCCTTCGGGGCGTGTGGGTTCGACTCCCACCTTCGGCATCGCATCGTTGAGCGGAATCGGCGTCGCTTCGGCGACTCGCGTCACGGCTAATAGGGATGGGGGCAACAGACGGGGCAACACGAGCCCTCCGAACGGGCGCGCCGCGAGCGGTTAGCCGTCGCTCGGGCGAGCCTCTCCGAGCCCGAACTCCTGCTCAGCGCACTCCGGGCAGAAAGACGAGCAGCGACGGCTCGTCTGGCTCGCCGGGGTTTCTGCGCAGTCGGCACGAGACGGTCTGCCGACTCTTTTCGCGCAGGAGTCGCGGTCTAGAGAACGGTGGACCACGCCCGGGCGCGTGAGCGCCCGGCCGTGGAGCCCTCGTTCAGCGATTCGGGAGACCCTCGCCGCAGAGCGAGCCCGAGCAGGCGCTGTGCGAGATCTCGGCGATCTTCGGGTTCCCGTTGCTGTTGCGCGAGAGCCGGAAGCTCGCCCACGCAATGTTGTCGGTGAGGTCCGTCTCAAGGAAGTTGTGGTCCGGGTTGGCCGTCGTGACGAAGTAGTAGACGCCCGAGGCAACGCCGGTCATCTCGACCTCCTGGCCCTCGAGCGAATGGTGGTACTGATCGACCCAACCGACGGAGATGCCCTGGGGGGGGTCGGGCTTGCAGTCCGTGAAGGCGCGCGCGTTGTTGGGCGAGTTTCCGTCGAGCTTGATCCAGTCGATCAAGCAGAACGTCGTCTTGAGCGCCGTGCCACCGATAGGCGCCGTTTCCATGACGCCCCCCGTCCCGTCGTCCAGTCCCTTGTGCAACGCGAACAGCGCGACTGCATTGATGTGCCAGTGGTTGTGCGCGGGGTGGAACAGGAACTGACTCACGTCAGCGCTGAAGGCGATATTGCCGCCGTCGTCGAGCACTTCCTGGATGCCGTGCGTAATCCCGCCGACGTTCTCGGGCGAATGCGGAACGGACCGTCACCGACGTTCGCGACGCCGTTCGAGAAGCGCAGGAACTCGTGCTGCTGGTTGTTCTGGACCGTGAAGTGATGCGGCACCACCGCAACGAAGTTCGGGTAACGCGGCGGCCCGGGCGCCGCCAGAGCGATGACGACGCCGACGGCCAGCACACCTCCGCCTACCGCGATCGCGAACACGGTCAATCTTCTTCTCATCGCTCCTCCTTCGGATGGCAGGTCGGCGCGATTCTCCCCGACCCTCGGGACGAACGCAACGTTCCGGTTCGGCAACCGGTGACTCGGCGAGCGGGGCCACGCGGGGGCCACATGATCCACCGAGATCGGCCGAGATCACGAGGCCGCGGCTGATGCGATATGACGCTTGCGAGGCGAAATTCCCTGACCGGCAGGGATGGGCAGAGACGCCCTGAGGCGACTCAAGAATCCGGTGCCCTTCGGGGCGTGTGGGTTCGAATCCACCTTCGGCATCCGAAACGACGCGGCCTTGCGCCGCACTGCGTTTTCAAGCCGTGACGACGCAGGTACCCGCTTGGTGCCCATTGGGTGCCCACGCCCCTGCTCCGGCGATGCTCGTTCCGGCGCGGGAGGGATCAGTCCATTCAGCGCTCGAGCGCCCAGACGAACGCTGCAATGACCATTACGAGCGCGAGAAGCCCCAGAACGACTGCCCACGCCCCGATAGCGAGCGAACGTCGCCGTAGCCGGTCGATGTCATCCCGGTTGTCCATAGCGGAGAGCATGAGGGCGAGCGACAACGTACGCAACGTCCGAGTCGCCAAACCGCGTGGTGAGCAATCTCCAGACGATCGACGGTCAGAGCTCGATTCTCGCGATCACGTCTCCGACCTTCGCCTCGTCGCCCTCCTCGACGAGAACCTCGCGCACCGTGCCCGCATGGCCCGCCTCGACTTCGAAGGTCGCCTTCTCCGACTCGACCTCGATCAGCACCGTTCCCGCCTCGACCGTGTCGCCCGCGGCGACGCGGACGGCGATCACGTCCACCTCGACGGTGGACATGCCCGCCTTCGGGATATGGACGTCGATCACCTTGCGTCCTCTGCTGCGACGGCGCGGACGGCGGCCACGAGCTGGGCCCGCGACGGCAGGGCCGCGCGCTCGAGCTCGACTGCGAACGCGATCGGTGCGTCCGCCCGGGTGACCCGCCTCGGCCGAGCGACGAGCCGCAGCTCCTCCGCCGCGGTCGCGACCACCTCTCCGGCGAAGCCGCACGTCCGGTTGGCGTCGTCGAAGACGACCAGCCGTCCGGTGCGGGTAAGCGACGCCGCCAGGAGCTCCCAGTCGAAGGGGTACAGCGTGCGCGGGTCGAACACCTCGATGGACACCTCGCCGTCGAGCTCGTCGGCGACCGCGAGCGCGTCGTGTACGAGGTGCCCGACCGCGACGACCGTGACGTCCGTGCCGCCGCGGTGGATCCGGCCGCTACCGAGCGGAACCGGCGGCGGCTCGTCCGGCAGCTCCCCGCGCACGGGAAGCACGGCCGCGGGCGCGAGGTAGAGGACCGGGTCGTCGTCGCGGATCGCCGAGAGCATCAGGCCGTATGCGTCTGCCGGCGTTGCCGGCAGCACCGTCTTCACGCCGGCGTGGGCGAAAAGGGAGTACGGGTGGTCGGAGTGCTGGGCCGCGAGACCAAGCCGCGCCCCGGAGCCAGGCACCAGGTAGACGACCGGCACCGTTGCCTGGCCGCCGGTCATCAGCCGGAGCTTCTGGGCCTGGTTCGCGATCTGCTCGAACGCGAGGTAGAGCAGCGACGGGATCTGGTACTCGACGACGCAGCGGCGGCCGGAGAGCGCAGCCCCGGTCGCGAAGCCGGTGAACATCTGCTCGGAGATCGGCATGTCGAGCACTCGGTCGGGGCCGAACTCGTCGAGCAGGCCCTTCGTGACGCCGCGGAGCGAGGCCCTGACGTCCTCGCCGATCACGAACACGCTCGGGTCGGCCGCCATCTCGTCGCGGAGAGCTCGGCCGAGCGCCGGGAGGTAGCGACAATGCGCATGAGCCAACCGCCGGTTGGACACTCATCCAGCGACACCTCGCCGCGGGCGCGGACCGCTGGCGTAGACGAAGTCGAGCGCGTCGGCGGGGTCCGGATGCGGGCTCTCGCGGGCGAAGGCGACCGCCCCGTCGAGCAACTCCTCCACCTCGGCGTCGATCCGCTCCTTGACCGCCGGGTCGAGCCTCGCGCCGGTCGTCGCGATCGGGTCGCGTTGCCGCCAGCGCTCGATCTCCTCGTCGCTGCGGTAGGCGAGCTTCATCGTTCGCTCGGCCGTGTGGTGCCCGAAGAAGCGGTACGTCCGGCATTCGAGGAACGTCGGCCCGCGCCGCGCGCGCGCGAGCGCGACCGCCCGCCCGGCCGCCTCGAGCACCGCCTCGACGTCCATCCCGTCCACCTGTTCGGCGGCCATTCCGTAGGCCGCCGCCCGCGCGACCACCGAGCCGGCGGTCGAGCGCTCCTGGGGGAGCGTCACGGCGTAACCGTTGTTCTCGCAGACGAAGAGGAGCGGGAGCTTCCAGAGCGCGGCAAGGTTCATCGTCTCGTGGAGCACGCCCTGATTCACACCGCCGTCGCCGAAGAACGTGACCGCCACGCGTTCCGAGGCATCGACCGAGAACGACCAGGCGGCGCCGGCTGCGAACGGTGCGCCGGCAGCGACGATGCCATTCGCCCCGTAGATGCCGAGGCCGAGATCGGCGACGTGCATCGAGCCGCCGCGGCCCCGGTTCAGGCCGTCGATGCGGCCGAGCAGCTCTGCAGTCATCCGCCGCACCTCCGCGCCCTTCGCGATCAGGTGACCGTGCCCCCGGTGCGTCGAGGTGATGACGTCGTCGTCGCGCAGGGCCGCGCAGACGCCGACCGCAACCGCCTCCTGTCCCACGTACTCGTGCGTCACGCCCGCGATCTCGTTCGCGTTGACGAGGTCGACGACCCGCTCCTCGAAGCGGCGGATCGTGAACATCGTGCGGTAGAGGTCGTCGAGGCTCATGCGAAGAACAACTCCAGGGCGTTCTCGCCGAGGATTCGCGCCCGCTCGGCGTCGTCGAGGTCGGAGAAGTGGGAGCCGACCGCTGCGATCGTCTCGGCGTAGCCCGGCTCCGGGCGGATCCACGGGAAGTCCGACCCGAGCAGTAGACGGCCGGGGCCGTACGCGTCGAGGAGCGCCGACGTGACCGGGCGGAGATCGTCGTACGGACACGGGCTTGCGGCGAAGGCATACATGCCGGTGCAGAGGACGAACACTCGTGGGAAGCGGGCGAGGCGTTGGACGGTCTCGAGCCCCTCCGCGGTGTACCGACCGTCGAAGCGCGGCCGCCCGTGCTCGTCGGCGTGGAACGCCGTCGGCCAGAAGCCGAGATGATTGAGCACGACCGTCAGCTCCGGCAGTTCGTCGAGCACGAGCTCGAGGAGGGTCATCTGCTCCCGTCCGCCGTAGAACCAGAGCTTGTCGCCGGAGCGTGCGAGGTCCTCGCAGCAGCGGGAAGCTTTCGAGGTCGTCCGCGTGGGCGACGGGCGCTTCTCCGAGCGCGAACATGCGCAGCCCCTGGAGCCCGGTCGAATCGCGCCGGCGCCGGTACTCCTCGACGTCGGCCGGCCCGGGCGACTGCACGCCGATCGCGGCGAACCGTCCCGGAAACCGCTCGAGGCTGTGACGCACGTACTCGTCGTGGTGCGACAGGGGCACGAGAACGGCGCGGTCGATGCCCGCCCGCTCCATCTCGCCGAGCAGCTCCTCGGCCGGCGCCTCGAGCTCGGCCGGGAACAGCTCGTGGACATCGCGAGGGAAGCGGTCGGAGACAGCCGCAAAGACGTGCGCGTGCGCGTCGACGACCATCAGGACGCCTCGACGTAACGTCGAGCCGCGAGGGCATAGAGCTCCGCGGCCTGCAGGATTCCTGCGACCGGCGCGCTCTCGTTCGGTGCGTGTGCGCGGGGCAGGAAGCCCGGGCCCGAACGCGGCCACCGTCGGGATGCCGGCCGTGAGCTCGAAATGGGGCGCGTCGGTCGCGCCGGGGAAGACGCCGACGGGACGCTCGTCGCCGAGCACGATCGCGGCTCGCCTCGCGCAGCGCCGAGACGAGACGATGCGCCGGGTCGATCTCGGTCGCGGGAACCCAGAGCTCGAAGTCGAGCTCGGCGTCGAGCTCCGGGTCGTCGGCCGCCGCGCTGCGCAGGAAGCTCTCGATGTCCTCCTCGAGCTGCGCCCGCGTCATCCCGGGCAACGGTGCGGATGTCGCACGCGAACTCGGCCTCGCCCGGGTAGACGCCGTAGAAGACCCCGGCGCGGGCCATGACGCCGACGTTCACCGTCGGCGACGGCCCGTCGGCTGCTGCGGCCGGACGGCGCAGGCGGTCGAGCAGCTCGCGATCCATCCGGTCGATCAGCCGTGCCATCTGGACGGTCGCGTTCACGGACGGCAGCCGGTCGGAGATGCTCGAGTGCATCTGGGTCCCGTGCACCCGCACCTTGAAGAGCGCGGCGCCGCGAGAGACGGTGTCGATCGCCTCCCACTCGCGGACGATGCCGCACGGCTCGCCGAGCAGCGCTGCGTCGCCGGCGAGGCGGCCGGTCTCGGCCAGCCACTGGCTGCCGAAGCGTGAGCCGGCCTCCTCGTCGGCCGTCAACACGAGCGTCACGGCTCCGGAGTCGACGCCGCAATCCTCCAGCGCGGCGGCCGCGAAGACCATCGCCGCGACGGCGCCCTTCATGTCGCCGGAGCCCACGCCGTGGAGCTCGCCGTCCTCGATGCTCGCCCCGTAGGGATCGCGGCACCACTCGCCGAGCTCGCCCGGCGGCTTCGTGTCGAGGTGGCCGCAGAGGATCAGCGTGCGGCCGCCCGAGCCGCCCGCATGCGCGAGCACGTTCGGCCGTTCCTCGCTCGACGCCACCGTCTCGACGCGCACCACGCCGAGCTCGCGCAGCTTCTCGACGACCAGCGCGGCCACCGCCCGCTCGTCGCCGGGCGGATTGGGGCTCGGCGTCGCCACGAGCGCGCGCGCAAACTCGACGAGCTCCTTGCTGCGCGACCGCAGGAACCCGACAAGCTGCGCATCGCCCGCCGCGCCCGTCATGCAGCGTAGGTCTCGATCGCTCGTGCGATCCTCGACATGCCTTCGGCCAGCACGTCCGGCTCGACGGCGAACGAGATGCGAACGAGCCCGTCTCCGCCGGGACCGAACACCTCGCCCGGCGCAACCGCGACCCGGAACTCGTCGAGCGCGCGGAGCGTGAACTCGCGCGCAGAGAGGCCCGAAGGGGCGACGTCGACCAGCATGTAGAAGGTGCCCTGCGTGCGGAACACTCCGAGGCCGCACGCGGACGCCGCATCGACCGCGCGGTCGCGCCGCTCCCGGTAGGCCGCTCGCATCGCGTCGAACTCGTCGCGCGGCCCGCGCAGCGCCGCCTGGGCGGCGTGCTGCGAGATCGCCGACGGGCACGAGACCTGTGGCTCCTGGAGCTTGCGGAGCACGTCGGCGAGCCGCGGCGGCGCGGCGCAGTAGCCGACGCGCCAGCCCGTCATCGCGTAGATCTTCGAGAAGCTGTAGACCGAGACGACCGGCGCCTCCGGGACGAGCGCGGCCGCAGAGACGTGCGGCAGGTCGTCGAGGATCAGCTCGTCGTAGACCTCGTCCGAGATCAGCCACACGCCGCGCTCGGCGGCGAGCTCGGCCAGGCCTCGAACCGTCTCCGCCGGGAACACGGCGCCGGTCGGGTTGCCCGGCGTGTTGGCGAAGATCGCCTTCGTCCTCGGCGTGACGAGCGGTTCGAGCTCCTCGCGCGAGGGGAGGTAGCCCCGTTCGCGCTCGAGCCGGTAGAAGACCGGCTCGCCGCCGAGCAGGCGCACCATCTCGTCCATGTTCGGAAAGCCGGGCGTCGGCAGTAGGACCTCGTCGCCGGGCTCGAGCAGCGCAAGGTAGATCGAGAAGAGCGCGTTCATCGCGCCCGGCGTGACGACGACCGCGTCCGGGTCGACCGCGAACCCGTCGACGCGCTCGATCTTCTCCGCGAGAGCCGTGCGCAGGCTCGCGTAGCCGCCGTTCGGCGTGTAGCCGGTGTGGCCGGCCGCAGCCGCCTCGAACGCCGCGTCCACGACGAACCGCGGGGTGCGGAAGCTCGGCTCGCCGATCTCGAGCCGGATCGCGTCCGGCAGCCGGTTTGCGGCGTCGAAGACCTCGCGGATCGCCGAGCGGCGCGCCGAGAGCGCGCGCCCTGCGATGCCTGCGCTTCCCTCGAGGCGAATGCTCGACCCGGTCATCGCGCAAGCCTCCGCCTGGATCGGGCAAGGCGTGACGTCGTGAGAGCCTGTCGCCGGCCGAGACAGTGCCCTCCCGCGCGCGGAGGCGAGACCGCGCTCTCGCCGGAGCGCAAGTGCCAGCCGCCCATGAGGACGAAGAAGGAGGGGGTCCGTGGGGGAACCATGGGTTCCCCCGCGTTACTAGATGTAGCCATGCCGCTCGAAGCTCGACCACGGCGAGCTGCCGTCGCGCACCTCGTCGCGCACGCGGCCCTCGCCGCCGACGATCTCCTCGGCCCGCTCGAGCACGGCGACCGCGTCGGCGCGCGGCACGACGAGGATGCCGTCGAACTCCGCGAAGACGATGTCGCCCGGGTTCACGACCACACCGCCGATCGCGATCGACTGCTGCGAGGCCGTCATCTCCCAGCGGCCGATGCCGTTCAGCGGCGAGAGGTCGCGGTAGAAGACCGGGAAGCCGATCTCGCGCAGGCCTTCGATGTCGCGCAGGTTCCCGTCGAGGATCGTGCCGACGCAGCCGTGCGCGCGCGCCGCGTTCGCCGTCAGCTCGCCGAAGTGCCCCACCTTCCCGCCGGGCGTCGTCGAGACGAGCACGGAGTCTGGCGTCAGCCGCTCGAAGACCTCGAGGTACGGCCGCATGCGAACGATGCCCTCGTCCCAGGGAACGCGCGGGATGTCGTGCCCCTCGACGGTGAACGCCTCGCCCACGATCCGAGACTCCGGGAAGAGCGGCCGGAGGGCGCTCGGCAGCACCTTCTCCTCCATGCCGAGGTGAAAGAGCGCGTCGCAGACCGCCGACAGGTAGAGCCGGCGGTAGCGCTCGCAGAGCTCGCTGAGGGCTGGATCGTTCATTCCCGCTCCCGGCGCCGGCAAAGCCGGCGCCTCCGCTCCCTGGAGCCTCCGTCGAGCCTACGGCTCATGACGCAGACGCCAGGTCGGCCATGAGTGCCTCGAGCTCCGCCTGCTGCTTCGGATCGAGGTACCGCTTCGCCCAGCCGACGCCCTGCCACGTGGTCATCTCGCCGACCGGGTCGAGGCGGACGAGGTAGCGCTCCCAGCCATAGGACAGCTTGAGCCCTTCGGGGCCGGACTCACCCATGTAGCGCAGTGCCATCTCGGCGGCGACCGGTTCCCACTGCGAGCCCTCCGCCACGACGGGCCCTTCGACAACGGTCGCCTTGCAGCGCGCGAGCACCTTCCGCAGCCCGCCCACGGGCGGCGTCTCCTTCTCGTCGATGCAGACGAAGCAGCGCGGGTCGCGGATCAGGTCCTGCACCCACGCCGAGCGCTTGCGCCCGACGACGAAGAACGCGCCCTCGCGCCACTGGTACCACATGGGCGTCACGAACGGCCAGCCGTCCTCCTTGAGCACGGCGAGGCGGCAAAGCCAGTCGCTGTCCGAGCTGCCGAGGAAGGCGTCGATCTCCTCGGGCGACATGCCGCCGCAGTAGGTCGGGTCGTACCACGTCTTCTGCTTCGCTGCGGACGGGAGCTCGGACATTCGCGTTCCTCCTCAGTCGTCGGCGAGCCAAACGTCGCCGTACAGGGGATAGAGATCGTGGCGGTTTGGGCGCCAGCCTCGCACACGGCGGTGGTGCGCCCACACCGCCGCCGGCGCAAAGAGCGGGATGAGCGGCAGGCTCTCGGCCGCGCGAAGCTGGATCTCGCGCGCGGCGCTGCGAAGCTCCTCGTCGTCGCGCGCAACCTCCCACGCACGACAGGCCCGGTCGAGGTCGGGGTCGTTCGAGCGCTGGAAGTTCGGCCCGCCGTCCTGGCCCCACGTGGCGACGAAGCCGACGATCGCGTCGATCGGCTCGGGCCAGAACCACTTCGAGATGAACACGGGCGGATGCTGGTTCAGCCGGCCGTAGAACTCGTCGAAGGCCGCGATCACGTTCAGCTCGATGCGGATGCCGACGTCCGCGAGCATCCCGCGGATCGTCTCCGAGATCCGGCGGACGGTGGCGTCGTTCACGACCACCGCCTCGAGCGAGAGCCGGATGCCGTCGCGGCCAGCCTCGAGCCCGGCGGCATCGAGAAGCTGCGCCGCCTCGCGGGGGTCGAACCGGACCGACGATTCGACCTCGGGCGCGTACCACTGCGAGTGCGAGGGAATCGGCGAGGCCGCCGGCCAGCCGTGCCCCTGGAGGTCGCGGTCGACGAGTGCCTTTCGGTCGATCGCGTGCGAGATCGCACGGCGGACGCGGACGTCACCGGCGCCGAGCTCGGGCGCTAGGTGGTCGAGGCCAAGGTAGACGAGCGCCGACTGCTGGAACTCGATCACCTCGAGATCCGGGTTCGCGGCGAGGCGGTCGACGTCGAGCAGCGAGGCGTTCTGGAGGCAGTCGATCTCACCGCGCTCGAGCGCCGCCGCCCGCTCGCGGTCGTCGAGGATCGGGATCCAGCGAACGCCGTCGAGGTAGGCCGGCCCGGTGTTCGTTTGCCATGTGGTGCGCGGACCGCGGTAGCCGTCCCAGCGCGCGACGTCGAGGTGGGAGCCCGAGACGGACTCGACGAAGGTGAACGGGCCGGTCCCGTCGCACTTCGTCCTGCCGAACTCCTCGCCAGCGGCCCGCCGGGCCGCCTGGTTGTGGATCGCCGAGTGCCAGGAGCGAAGCAGCCGCGGCATGCCGGCGCTCGGCTCGTGGAGCTCGACGAGCACCTCTTCGCCCTCTGCCCGGACGCCGGCGACGTTCCGCCAGAAGAAGGCGTTGATCGGCGCTTCGACCGGGTCACCGTGCAGGCGAAGCGCGTCGGCGACCGCCTCCGCGTCGCACATGGCGCCCGACTGAAAGGCGACGCCAGGGCGGATCCGGAAGCGCCAGACGTTCTCGCGCTCGGGATCCTGCCGCCACGACTCGGCGAGCATCGGCCCGAGCTCTCCGTCCGGCCCCGAGATCGTGACGGTCTCGTAGATCGCGCACCACGCCGGGTCGACATGCGCGCCGGTCGGGTCGCAGCGCGAGAAGTCGTAGTCGTATCCCTCGCGCAGCACGCCGCCGCGCCGCGGCGTCTCGGTCGGGTTCGCAGGCGGCATGCGCATCTATTCTGACGCGGATTTGCCAGCGGTTCTCGAAGATCCCTTCGCGGTCGGCGCAGTCAGTCGTGGCTGAGCCGCTGCTCGCCTGGCGAGATCGTGATCCTGACCGGTGCCGCCCGCGGGATCGGACGCCACGTCGCCCATGCGCTCGCCGAGGCCGGAGCGAGCGTCGGCCTCACCGACCTGTCGAGCCAGGGCATGGACGCCGTCGCAGACGAGCTCGCCGCCGGCGGGACACGCATGACGGCGGCCGCGTTCGACGGCGCGAGCGAGGAGCAGTTTGCCGCCTTCCACCGCCGTGTGCGGGACGAGCTCGGAGAGGTCGACGGGTTGATCACGTGCGCCGGGGCGCTGGGAGCCGAGCCGTTCGACGAGGTCTCCGCCGCCGACCTCAAGGGATGCTCAGGCGAACGTGACGACGGCGTTCGTCGCCTGCCGCTCCTGCGCCCCTGCTGCCGGTGATGATCGAGCGCGGCAGCGGCTCGATCGTCAACTTCGCCTCGGGGCCGGCGAGTACGGAAGCATCAGCCCAGGGGCGCACTACGCCGCGGCCAAGGGCGCGGTGATCGCAATGACCAAGTCGCTCGCGCGAGAGGCCGGCCCGTACAACGTCCGGGTCAACGCCATCTCCCCCGGGCCGACCGACACGGTCGCGCTCGGCGCGGCCACGCCGGAGCAGAAGGCGGCCGCAGGCGCGAGGACCCGTTCAACCGGCTGGCCGCCCCGAGGAGATCGCGGCGAAGCTGCACTGACCTGGTCAGCGACATGTCGTCGTTCATGACCGGGCACGTCCTCGGAGTCAACGGCGGCTCGCGCCTGTAGTCAGTGTGAGACGGCGGCGGCGGCGAGCTCGGACACGAGCGTGTCCGTGTGGAAGCGCTCGAGCGCAAAGGGCGCGATCAGCTCCGGCGTCTTTCCCGTCGCGGCGAGCTCGGCGAGCGTCCAGCCCACGACCGGCGCGGCCTTGAAGCCATAGGTTCCCCACCCGGCGGAGACGTGGAACCGCTTGACCTCCGTCGCCCCGAGGATCGGGCTGTAGTCCGGCGAGAGGTTGCAGAGCCCGGTCCACGATCGGAGTACGCGCAACCGCTCGAGCTGGGGAAAGAGCTCGAGCGTGTGCCGCGCCGAGACCTCGAGGAAGGGGAACGTGCCGGCGGAGCTGTAGGTCGTGTACGGCTCGATCTCGGCGCCGACCAGGAACTCGCCGCGGTCGGTCTGCGACACGTAGACGTGCATCTGGGCGGAGACGATGACCTTGTCGAGGAACGGCTTCACCGGCTCGGTGACGAACGCCTGGAGGATGTGCGAGGTGATCGGGAGCCGCACTCCCGCGAGCCCGCAGACCAGCGTCGACCACCCCGCCGCGGCGCTGATCACGACTCCGGCCTCGACTCGCCCGCGGTTCGTCTGGACCGCCGTGGCGCGGCCGCCGGATGTCTCGATTCCGGTTACCCGCGTTCCCTGGTGAAGCTCGGCGCCGCCCCGGTCGGCGCCACGCGCAAGGCCCCAGACGACGGCGTCGTGACGGATGATTCCGCCCGGCGCGTGGTGCAGGGCGCCCATGATCGGCCACGTCTGGTGCGGCCCGAGGTTGAGCTGCGGGCAGAGCCTCGCGAGCTCGTCCGGGTCGACGACCTCCGAGTCGATTCCGAGCAGCTTGTTCACCTCGGCGCGCTCGCACATCACACGCAGGGCAGAGTCGGAGTGCGCGAGGGTGAGATGGCCGGTGCTGCGAGAACATCAGGTTGAAGTCGAGCTCGGCCGCGAGGCCCTCGTAGAGCTCGACGCTGCGCCGGTAGAACGCGGCGCCCTCGGGGGTGCGGTAGTTGGAGCGGATGATGGTCGCGTTCCGGCCCGCCGCGCCGGAGCCGAGGTACGACTGCTCGAGCACGGCGACGTCGCGGATCCCGTGGTTCCGCGCGAGGTAGTAGGCGGTCGCAAGCCCGTGTGAGCCTCCGCCGACGATCACGACGTCGTAGCGGCGCCGAAGATCGCCCTGGCGCCGCCACATGCGGCGAACGCGGAAGAGGTCTTTCACCGGCCGAGCCCCCTCAGCGTGTCGAGCACGACCAAGGCGACGTGGTGGCCGAGCTCCTGCGCGACCGAAGACGCGGTACCGCCCCTGGCCTCGATCCTCGAACACCGCCCGCGTCCCACGCGCGATCGCACCAGTCGTGGGGAAGCTCGCCGGGTCGAGCTTGGTCAGCCGGCGAAGAGCGTCGTCGCCTTCGAACTCGAACGCCGCGAGCGCGGCGGTGACGTCGTAGGTCGCGCACGGAGGCGGTGCGCAGGCGCTCGATCGCCGCCGGGGGCAGCATGTAGCCAGTAGCTCCGCTCCGGTGCGAGCCGCAGCAGTTTCTCGCCTGGCCGACCTCGAGGCCGTCGAGCGAGCCGCGAAGCTCGAGCTTGCCGACGTGCGAGACGTCGGTGACGCCGTCGCCGAGCGCGTGCCCGATCGGAGAGACCACTGCCACGCCTGCGTCCGCGTTCGAGGGCGAGAGGAAGGCAAGGCGGGTCACGAGCGGAGCCTCTCCCCGTCGGGGTCGTAGAACGCCGCGAGCGTCACTGTCGCCCGCTGGTCGGCCGCATCGACGCGGATCGCGAGCTCGGCTCCCTCATGGGCGACCTCCGGATCGACCCACGCCAGGCCGATCGTCACGCCGACTCGCTCGCTCACACGCGCGCTCGTCACGCGCCCGGCCGGGCGGCCGCCGGCGACGACCTGTGCGCCCTCGGCCGGCAGCGTGCCGGACGGCATGAAGCCGACGAGGCGCTCCCGGACGCCGCTCGCCTCCACGAGCTCCGCCGCGAATCGCCCGACGAAGTCGTCCTGTCGAGCTTGAGGATCCACTGCATGCCGGCCGAGGCCAGGTTCGACTCCGAGTCGGTGTCCTGCCCGACGATCACGTGCGCCTTCTCGAGCCGGAGCACCCGCTGCGCCTCGAGCCCGAACGGCACGGCGCCGGTCTCGAGCAGCGCGTCCACAGATGCTCGGCCGTGCTCGCGGGGCAGTGGAGCTCGTAGCCGAGCTCGCCGACGAAACCGATCCGTAGCGCAAGGCACGGGACGCCGGCGACCTTCAACTCGCGTGCGTCGAGGTAGCGCAGCGCCTCGCTCGAGACGTCGTCGCCGGTCAGCGAGGCGAGCGCGTCGCGCGCGTGCGGGCCCGCCAGGTTGATCGCGGCAAGGCCGCCGGTCACGTTCACGATCTCCGCGTCGTAGTCCCAGACGGCGTTCCACCACTCCGAACCACTCGGAGACGGCGTCGGAGCCCGTCGAGGTCGTCGTCGACGTAGAAGAGGTCGTCCGCGAGTTGCGCGACCGTGCCGTCGTCCATGATCCGGCCGCCGTCGCTCGTGACGACGCCGTAGCGGATCCGGCCGGCCGCGAGTATCGGAGAAGCGGTTCGGGTAGAGGCGGTCGAAGCAGCGCCCCGGCGTCCGGGCCCTGGACGAGGAGCTTGCCGAGCGTCGAGACGTCGATCACGCCGAGGCTCTCGTGCACTGCGCGCACCTCGGCCGCGACGTCGCCGTAGGCAAACGGACGGCGCCAGGCTCGGTTGACATCATCGTGGCGCCCGCCTGCTCGTGACGGTGGTGGAGCGGCGAGCGCTTCATCGGCTCGTGGTGGCGACCTGCCAGCAGGCCGAGCTCGACCGGCTCCCACGGCGGCCGCGCGGTCGTCGTCCCGATCGCCTCCTCGCGCGTCCCGGTCTCGCGCGCGAGCAGCCTGATCGACGGAACATGGCAGAGCTTCCCCTGACAGGGCCCCATCGTCACGGTCGTGTAGCGCTTCGCGAGCTCGATCGAGTCGAAGCCCTCGGCAACCGCGCGCCTCACATCCTTCTCGGTCACGTCCTCGCAGAGGCAGACGAAGCAGCGGTCGCCTTTGCCCCCGGCGTAGCTCGGCGACGGCACCGCCGCCTCACCCTGCGGGCCGGTCACCGAGCCGACCGCCTCGATCCCCGGGGGGAGCGACGCCGGGACGAAGACGCCGCGCCGAGGCTCGTACTCGACGCGCGCGCCGGCCTGGGCGAGCAGCGAGTACGCGTGGGCCGCCGGCCGCCCGAGACGACGAGCAGGTCGCAGGCGACCTGAGCCTCGGCCCCGATCGCGACCGACTCGAGCCTGCCGCCGCGGCCACGCGCCGCGAGCGAGGACGGGTCGCCCGAGCGGAGGTCGCAGACGGCGACGACCTCCACGCCCGCCCGCTCGAGCGTGTCGGTGACCGCAAGGCCGCTTTCGTCGGCGGCGATCACGGCCGCGCGCTCCCCGGGGCTGATCGCCCAGTCGTCGACGAGCCGGGCGCAGCGCCCCGGCAGCAGCACGCCAACGAGGTCGTTGCCGGGAAAGACGAGCGGCTGCTCGAGCGTGCCGGTGGCGACCACGATGCGGCCGGCGCGGACGCGGTAGAGGACGGTGCCTGCATCGACGGGGACGAGTCCGCCCTCGTAGATCCCGATCGCACG
>CAWAGR010000002.1:0-69271 GCA_963781435.1 uncultured Actinomycetes bacterium
GCGCTCGTCGCCTGGTTCTTCGGCCTCGCCCTGGCGATGGGCTGGATCATGGCTCCCGCCACGGACGCGGTCGTCGGCGCTGTTTCCGCCGCCAAGTCGGGCGTCGCCTCGGCCACCAACACCGTCGCGCGCATGGTGTCAGGAGCGCTCGGCGTGGCGGTGATCGGCGCGCTGGTCAGTTCCCTCTACTCGAACGACGTCGAAGGCTCGCTTGGCGCTCTGCCCCCGCAGGCCCAGGCGGCGGCCGAGGACTCGATCGGCGCCGCGAGCGCGATCGCCGCTCAGCTGCCACCCGAGACCGCCTCGAGCCTGCTCGCCACCACCGGTGATGCCTTCACCCAGGCTATGGGCATCGGCCTGTCGGTCGCCGCGGCGTCCGCCGCCGCCATGGCCATCGTTGTCGCCCGATTCCTGCCGGCCCGCGAGCCCGAGGCTGCAGAAGCGGAAAGCGCCAAGCCCGGTATGCGCCCGCTCGCCGATCCCGACCGCGAGTCCCTCGATCTGCAGCCGCAGAACTGAAAGGAGCATCTGATGTCATCCCCGAAGCGCTCGAACAATGCGACGGCTCGCATGGGTCGCTGGAGCTCGCGACAGCGGAGGATCATTGTCTGGGCGGCGCTCGTCGCGCTGGTCGTCGGAACTGCCTACCTCGTGAGCAGGCCCGGTTCGGACACGCCTATCGCCAACGGGGCAGGTACCGCTCCCGAGTTCGCCGCGATCGAGCGCTTCGTCGAGGAAGAGATGGCGGCGCAGCGGATCCCCGGACTCGCGCTCGGCATCGTCAAGGACGACCGGATCGCCTACCTCCGCGGCTTCGGCGAGGCGGACGAGTCCGCGCGGGCCGTGACGCCAAAGACTCCGTTCATCATCGGCTCGCTGAGCAAGTCCTTCACCGCCCTGGCGATCATGCAGCTCGTCGAGGCGGGGAAGGTCGAGCTCGACGCGCCGGTGCAGCGCTACCTTCCCTGGTTTCGTGTCGCGGACGAGGAGGCTTCCGGCGAGATCACAGTCCGCCACCTCCTAAATCACACGAGCGGCCTGTCGACCAAGACAGGGCGGAGTTATCAGGGCAACGGTGACACGAGCGATGCAGCGCTCGAGAAAGCGGTTCGCAAGTTGAGCAGCGTCGAGCTGACGGCGCCGGTCGGCAAGAGGCACCAGTACAGCACGATCAACTACTCGGTCCTGGGGCTGATCGTGCAGACAGTCGCCGGACGCTCCTACGAGAGCTACGTCCAGACAGAGATCTTCGATCCGTTGCAAATGGACGACTCGTTCACCTCCGAGGCCGCCGCCAAGAAGAAGGGTCTCGCGACCGGCCACCACTACTGGTTCGGCAGGCCCAGAGCGGCTGACCTGCCCTACAACCGCGGGCTCGTGCCGGCCGGCTACCTGATCTCCAGCGCCGAGGACATGACGCACTACCTGATCGCTCAGTTGAACGGCGGTCGCTTCCGCTCTGCCTCGGTGCTCTCGCCGGCGGGAGTCGACGAGCTTCATCAGCCCGCGGTCACGACGCCAGAGGCGGGCACGTCCTACGGCATGGGCTGGTTCGTCGGTCCGATCAACGCGGTCCCGACGATCCACCATCAGGGCGAGACCTTCAACTTTCACGCGAACGCCGTGCTCGTACCCGAGAGCCGGACGGGCGTGATCGTGCTGATAAACGCAGAGAACTCCCTCGACCTCTTCCTCAGCGGTCGCATGGGGACGATCTCGGAGGGCGTGACAAGCCTCCTCGAGGGACGCGAGCCGCCCCCACCGCCATCGAGCATCGTCACCTTCTTGGTGTACGCGGTGCTGCTCGGCGTCATCGTCCTCCAACTGCGCGGGATGACCCGGTCCGTGGTGGCCCTGCGGCGCGGGCGCGTGCCAGGTGGTCGTCTCGGGCCGCGGTCGCGCATCGCCCTCTCGCTGGCGCTGAACCTCACCTGGGCGCTGCTCGTCCTGGTGCTCGTGCCGAAGCAACTCGGACTGTCGCTGACACTGATCGCCCAAGGTCTTCCGGATCTCGCCTACCTACTCCTGGCAAGCGGCGTCGCAGCCTTCGGTTGGGGCATCGTCAGAACGGCGTGGGCGTATTCCGTGCTGCTGAGACTGCGACGCCGCGAAGCGACTGCACAGGTCGCCCTGGCCTGAGCCCGAACGAGTCTCCCCACAGGGAAGGAGCCAACGCCGATGCAGACCATTGCCCACAAACCGTCAGCCCGCCCGCCGCAAGCCTTGGGCGCCCGCGTCGCAGGGGCGGTTCTGAGCGAGACCGCGCTCGTGCGCCTCGGATTGTGCGCCGTCGCCCTTCACATCGTCGACGACAACTTCCTCCAGCCCGAGCCCGGCACCTCGGCCGGCGATCACCTCGCCAGCGGTCTCGTTCCCATTGCGGTGCTCGCTGCCGCCGCCGCCGTGTACCCACGCCTGCGCGCCGGCGTTCGCGTGGGCACGGCAATGACGCTGGGCGCGATCGCCATCACGCCCGCGCTTGAAGCACTCGCCCTGCGCTCGCCGATCCCTGTGGAGCTGAAAGTAACGACAGAGGGGCGCTTCCCGGAGCCGGTTGAGGTCGCCGCCTACTTCGTAGCGTCCGAGTCTTTGGCCAACGCCGCAAAACACTCACGGTCGACGCGCATCGACGTCGCGCTCACATTGAAGAACCAGAGGCTGCTGCTGTCGGTATGCGACGACGGCATCGGCGGGGCCGATCCGGGTCGGGGCTCAGGCCTTGTCGGCCTCCGCGACCGGGTGGAAGCGCTCGGCGGCTCATTGGAGATCACAAGCAAGCCTGGCGTCGGGACTTCGCTCGTCGCCGCGCTTCCAATCCGGCACTGACTGCGAGACGACTCACCGACCGTGTCCCGTGACCGCCGCGGTCGGTGCCAGACCTCAACGGCATCCGTTCGCGCTTTCGCTCCCGGCGCGTCGTAGCGGTCTTGTCCGAGTCGAGTCTGCGGACCGTCGGGTTTGCAGGACTCGATTCTTCGCGGAGCCCCGGATTCGACCTCTCTGGCAGAGAAGGGGTCTGACGTGGTTCAGAACCGCTTGGTCAAGCCGGTTCCGCGGTCGGGATGCGAACGACGTGCGAACACCTGTCCCCAGAACCTGTCCCCAAGAGGACCCGTAGAGACCCTCCTTGCCAGCTATCGGAGGCCGGAGTAGCGTCCCCGTTCGTGGTGTACGAGCCGGTTGAGGTTGTCTCCGCCGCTGCCGTGGAGCGCGAGCCGGGCTGCAGCCCTGGCGAATCGAAGATGATCTAGCCGTGCCGGTCAGACCTCTGAGCGACGTGCGAGCGATCGCTGCCACCGCGGTGGGGCTCCTGCTGGTGTCAGTCGTGGCGCTGGCAAGCGGCGGGTCACCATGGCACGCCGGCGGCCGGCAGGACGTCCCGGTCGGCGTCGTCCGCGCGCTCGCCGCCGCCGCGGGCGCGCTCGTCGTCGGGTCGCTGCTCCTCGTCTGGGCGGGGACGCCCTCGGTGGAAAAGCGCCGGCGACGGAGGCGACGGCTCGGCGCGAAAGACCTCGAGGGGCTCGGGGCGTCGCTGTCGGCGGCCGGGAAGGCCGCTGCGATCGTCGGCGGAGCGATCGGCTTGTTCCTGCTCCTCACTCTGCCGTTCCTCGCTCCCACGGCAGCGACACCGCACGGCGGCACGCCCGGGAACGCCGCGCCGCGCGGCCACGCGAGCACCCCCGCTCCGGCGGGACACCCGACCTCCGCCGCGCTGACGTGGCTCGTCGTCGGCTCGGCGGCCGCACTGCTCCTGGTCGCGCCGGCGGCAGTCGTCGTCCGTCGTCGGCGCGCGCGGCGCGCACGTCAGGCGGTCGTTCCCGATGCGGCGGCGCGGGTCGGCTCCGGCCTCAGGCGGTCGCTCGCAGACCTGGAGTCCGAGCGAGACCCGCGGCTTGCCGTCCAGCGCGCCTACGCGCGCATGGAGGAGTCGCTCGGCGCGATCGAGCTCTCGCGTGCGCCGGACGAGACCCCGACCGAGTTCACGGCCCGCGTCCTTCGAGTGCTCGGCGCGAGCGCTGCAGCAGCGTCCGACCTCACCGGCCTCTTCGAGATCGCCCGGTTCAGCGACCACCCGATGGACGAGGACGACCGCCGGCGCGCGATCGCGTCGGTGCGGCGGGTCGAGGCGGAGGTGGCGCCGCGGTGACCGCCCGCCGCCCGCTGCTCGTCGTCACCGCCGGTTGTGTCGCGGCGACCGCCTTGGGTCTCGTCTTCGGGCAGGGCAGCACGGTCGCGCTCGCCTCCGCGCTGGCGCTCGCCACCGCGCTCGCCGCCGCGGCCGCGCTGCAGCTCCGACCCGCGCGGAGGCAACAGCCACCGCCGCGTGCGCGGGACCACAAGATGCCGTTGCGGCTGCGCCAGATCGTGGACGACCTGCGGGAGAGCGAGCAATCGGAGTTCGGCGTCGACCGGTCGCTCCGACCGCTGCTCGTCCCGATCGTCGCCGCACGCCTCGGCCGCCGCGGCGTCGACATGGCGCTCGCGCCACGGCGCGCGCAGGAGCTGCTCGGCGACGTGCTGTGGGAGATCGTCCGTCCTGACCGTCCGTCGGCCGCGTACCGCGTCGGCCGGGGTCTCGCCGGCGACGACCTGCGAACGGCGATCGAGCGGCTGGAGCAGCTGTGACCGACGAGGCGAAGGCAGGCGTCGCCGTCCAGGAGCTGGCGACCGCGGTGGCCGACGCCGTCGAGCAGGCGATCATCGGCAAGCGAGAGGCGGTGGAGCTGGTGTTGTTCGCTCTGCTCGCCGACGGCCACGTGCTGATCGAGGATCTCCCAGGGCTGGGCAAGACCCTGCTCGCCCGCTCCTTCGCGCAGGTGTGCGCGATGGACTTCGCCCGGATCCAGTTCACCCCGGACCTGATCCCGAGCGACATCACCGGGGCCTCGATCTACGACCGCTCCAGCGGCAGCTTCACGTTCGAGCGCGGGCCGATCTTCACGAACATCCTGCTCGCCGACGAGATCAACCGCGCGCCGGGCAAGACGCAGGCCGCGTTGCTCGAGGCGATGGAAGAGCGGCAGGTGACGCTCGAGAACACGACGCGGCAGCTCGAGTCCCCTTTTCTCGTCCTCGCGACGCAGAACCCGATCGAGTACGAGGGGACGTACCCGCTGCCGGAGGCGCAGCTCGACCGTTTCCTCGTCCGCATCGCGATCGGCTATCCGTCGGAGGACGCGGAGCGCGACATCCTCCTCGAACGCTCACGTCGACGGCGCGAGCGGATCGAGCTCGAGCCCGTCTGCGACCAGCAGGCGCTGCGGGCGATGCAGGCGGCGATCGAGGAGGTGCACGTCGCCCCGCCGCTCGCCGAGTACGCGGTCGCGATCGCGCGCGCGACGAGGGACTCGCCGCAGCTGGCCGTCGGGGCCTCGCCGAGGGGCTCGCTCGCGCTGATGAAGCTGGCCCGCGCCCGCGCCGCGTATCTCGGCCGCGACTTCGTCACGCCGGACGACATCAAGGCGGTGTCGATCCCCGCCCTCGCGCACAGGCTCACGCTGGCGCCGGAGCTCTGGGTGCAGCGGATCGATCCGGCCGAAGCGGTGCGGGCGGCCGTCGCGTCGGTTCCGGTGCCGGTCCTGGACGAATCGTCGTGACGTTCGAGCAGCGCGCCGTCGTCTGGTTCGTCGTCGCTTCGGCTGGGCTCCTCGCCGGCCTCGCGACCGCGCAGCCGGCGCTGGTCGCGGTCGGGGCCGGTTTCCTGGTTCCGCTGCTCTTCGGGCTCGCGGCGCGGCCGCCTCGGCTGCCCGAAGCGACCGTCCGGGTCTCGGCCGATCGCGTGATCGAGGGCGGGCGGGTCGAGCTCGAGCTGACGCTTGCCGCGTCGGACGCATGCCCCTGGCTCGACGTCGAGCTGCGGCTGCCGGAACGCCTCGATCGGGACGGAGCGCCCACGCGGCGCGTGCTCGCGCTCCATGCGGGCGAGACGCGGACGCTCGAGTACTCGATCAACTGCCCTCGCTGGGGCGCCTTCCGCATCGCCTCGATCCGGCTCTCGGCGCGCGATCAGCTTCACCTCCGTCGCGCCGAGCTCGTCGTCGAGCCGACCACGACGCTGCGGGTCTACCCGTCGGTCGAGAGGCTGCGACGGCTCGCCGGGCCGCGGGCGACACGCCCGGTAACCGGCAGCCGTCCGGCTGCGGTCGCCGGCGAAGGCATCGAGTTCGCGGAACTCCGGTTCCTCGCCCCCGGCGAGCGCGCCCGGAGGATCAACTGGCGTGCGACCGCCGCCCGCGGCCGGCTGCTCGTCAACGATCGGCTGCCCGAGCGGAGCTCCGACGTCGTCATCTTCCTCGACGCGCTCGGAGCCGCCGCGACGAGCGCGGCGAGCACGCTCGACCACGCCGTGCGCGCGGCCGCCTCGCTGAGCGACGCCTATCTCCGCCAGCGCGACCGCGTCGGGCTCCTCCGCTTCGGCGGCGACATCGAGTGGATCATCCCCGGCTCGGGCCTGCGCCAGCAGTATCGGATCGCGGACGCCTTGCTCGAGAGCGAGCTCGCGCGAACGCACCGCTGGCGCGACACGAGCCTCATCCCGCGCCGGATCCTCCCGCCCCAGTCGCTGATCGTCGCGCTGACGCCGCGGCTCGACTGGCGCGTCACGCACGCGCTCCTCAATCTCCGCCGCCGCGGCTACCAGGTCTCGATCGTCGAGGTCGATCCGCTCCCGTACCTCGCCGACGCCGAGGCCGCCGCCGGGCCGATCGCCTGGCGAACCTGGTTGCTCGAGCGGGACGCCGTCCGAACGCAGCTCGCCGGCGCAGGGATCGCGCTCGCGTCGTGGGGACCGGACGAGCCGATCGCCGCTCCCGTCGAAGCCCTCGCCGCGGCACGATGAGCGGAAGACGTCTTCGGCGCGCCGCCGCAGCCGCGGCGCTCGGCCTCGGCGCCGTTCTCGGTGCGCTCGCGGTTCTCTACGGCGAAGACGCCCCCGTTTGGAGCATTCCGCTCCTCGCCGCCGCCGTCCTCATCCTGTGCGAGCTCGTCTCTCTGTCCCGCGGCCCGGCGCCGGACGCGGCGGTCGAGCGACCGGCTGTCACCGCCGTCCTGGTGGGGCGCCTGCTCGTCGCTGCGCTGCTCGCGTTCGCCGGCGCGACCGTGGCCCTCCTGGCGGCCGCCGTTCCCGCCCGACACGGCCTCGCCACCGGGCTCCTCGGCGCGGCAGCCGCAGCGGCGCTGTTCCTCCTCGTCGCGGCGGTCGCGCGGATCCACGTTTTGCGGGGATCTTAGAGCCCTCTGACGGACTCGAACCGTCGACCCCCTCCTTACCATGGAGGTGCTCTACCAACTGAGCTAAGAGGGCGCTCCGCGGGAGTGTAGCCCGCTCGGGACGCGGCTCAGAGCTCGGCGGCGAGCCGCTTCGACGCGGGCGGCGATGTCGTCTCGGATTCGCCTGACCTCTTCGAGGGGCTGGTTCTTCGGGTCCGGGAGCTGCCAGCTCACGTAGCGCTTGCCCGGGACGACCGGGCAGGCGTCGTCGCACGTTGCGACCACGACGTCTGCCCAGTCGACCGCCTTGTCGTCGAGCCGTGTCGGGACATGGTCGGACGCGTCGATGCCGAGCTCCGCCAGCGCCTCGAGCACGACCGGATGCGCGGCCGGGCCAGGGGCCGACCCCGCCGAGCGGGCCTGGTGGCGATCACCCGCCGCCCGGCGGAAGAGGCGCTCCGCCATCACGCTGCGGCCGCTGTTCGCGACGCAGACGAACAACACGCGGCTCACGCTTCCTCCTCTGCCGCCTGCGGGTGCTCGCCGCGGACGAACTGGTAGGCAAGCGCGCCGACAGCGGCGCCGATCACCGGTGCGACGATGTAGAGCCAGAGCGCGTGCAGGTCGCCCGAGACGAGCGCCGGGGCGAGCGATCGCGTCGGGTTCATCGAGGCGCCCGAGATCGGACCGCCGAACAGCGCGTCGAGGGCGATCGTGCCGCCGATCGCGATCGCGGCGGCCTCGCCGATCGCGCGCGTGTCGGTCGCGACGGCGAGGATCACGAACATCAGGAATGCGGTCATCACGAGCTCCCACAGAAACGACTGCGCCTCCGAGCCCGACGGCTGGGTTGCGCCGACGTTGGCGATGTTGCCGAGCGACGCACGCAACAGCAGCGCCGCGGCAAGCGCGCCGGCGAGCTGCGCGACCCAGTAGGAGCCGGCGCGGCTCCAGGGAAAGTGCCTCGTGAGTGCGAAGGAGAACGTCACCGCCGGGTTGAAATGCGCGCCCGAGACGTGGCCGACCGCGTAGATCATCGCCATGATCACGAGTCCGAACGTGAGCGCAACGCCGACCTGGCCGAGCGCATGCGTCTTCGCCTCGACCATGACCGCGCCGCAGCCCGCGAACACGAGCGCGAACGTGCCGATCGCCTCCGCCACGAGCGGGCGGGCGAGTGGCGGAACCGGCATCAGCAGCAGCCGGCACGCGCCGCCGGCACGATCACCGGCAGGCCCTTGCGCTCAGGCTCGGCCGTCTTGCGGCCTCGGACGACCGCACCGTGGAGGCCGTCCGCGACCTCGTGCGTGAACTCGACGCTCACGTCCTCGAAGCCGGCGGCCTCGAGGCCCGCGACGTACTCGCTGCGCGAGAGCGCGCCGGCGATGCAACCGACGTGGCTACCCCGCTCGGCGCGCTGCTCCGGCGAGCAGGCGATCCTCGGCGACGACGTCGCTGATCGCGATCCGGCCGCCCGGCCGCAGCACGCGTGAGGTCTCGGCGAGCACGGCCGCCTTGTCGGCCGAGAGGTTGACCACGCAGTTCGAGATCACGACGTCGACCGAGTCGGCGGGGAGCGGGATCGCCTCGATCGCGCCCTTCAGAAAGTGGACGTTCGACACGCCTGCCTCGCGTGCGTTCGCCCGGGCGAGCGCGAGCATCTCGTCGGTCATGTCGAGGCCGTAGGCGACGCCGGTCGGGCCGACTCGGTGCGCCGAGAGGATCACGTCGATCCCGCCGCCCGAGCCGAGGTCGAGCACGACCTCGCCCTCGTGCAGCTCGGAGACGGCGGTCGGGTTGCCGCAGCCGATCGAGGCTACGGCGGCCCCCTCCGGCACTTCGTCGCGCTCGGCCGGGGTGTACAGGCTCTCGGCGACCGACTCGTCGCGCTCGCCTCCCCGCAGCACGACCCGCCGCCGCAGCCGGCGCGGTCGGTCACGGCGAGGGCAGCGCGAGCGTAGTGGGCGCGAACCTGCTCGCGCAGGTCGTCGGCGGTCGTGGTCATCGCGTCACCTCCGGGAGTTGAACGAGCGACGGCCACGCGCTCGATCGCCGCCGGTTGAGCGAGAAGTACGCCCACTTGCCGCGCTGCTCGCGCTCGAGGAGGCCTGCGTCGGTGAGCTTCCTCAGATGGTGGCTGACCGTCGCCTGCGAGAGGCCGAGCGCCGGCTCGAAGTCGCAGGCGCAGACCGGGGCGTCGGTCGTCGCGAGCAGGTTGACGATCTTCACGCGGGCCGGGTCGCCGAGCGCCTTGAAGAGCGTCGCGGTCGCGGCAGCCTCGTCGTCGGCGAGCGCGGGCACTGGCGAGCGGCCGGCAGCAGGTGAGGACGTCGAGAGCCGTCATATCGATGAACATCGTAACGAATAATATCGATATGAGTCAAGGTCGGTTCCAGGCTCAGCCGCCGGCGATCTTCACCTCGTGACCCTGCGAGCGCAGGCGGGCGGCGACCTTCTCGCGGTGGTCGCCCTGGAGCTCGATCGCGCCGTTCTTGACGGCGCCGCCCGAGCCGCAATGCCGCTTCAGATCGCTCGCGGTCGTCGCTCAGGTCGCCGGCGGCCAGGCCGCGGACGACCGTCACGGTCTTGCCGCGACGGCCGGTCTTCTCGCGGGCCACGCGCACGATGCGGTCGCCCGGCTGCGGGTCGTGCTCCTCGGCCGGGGCTTCGTCGTCCGCGTCACGCCGGCGATCGCCGTCGTCGGTGGAGTAGACGAGCCGGCTGTTCGACACGAGCGGGATCGTAGTCTTCGGCCGTACCGGGCGAGGATCGCGGCGTCCGCGCGGTGCTGAAGGCCGCCGGCGTCGCGTACCAGCCCGCAGAAGGTCGCTCAGCCAGCCGGGAGGATCGTGTAAACGGCCTTCATCTGCGAGTGGACTTCACTGAAGACCTTCAGGACGATCGGCTCGTTGGTCGGGTTCTTGACGGTGTACGTCCAGCACTCGCCGGACATCAGGAGGATGCTGTCGGGGTCATTGCGCTTGTGGATTCGCGCCTGCGCCCCGAACTCGTTGTGCTTGCTGTAGCTGAAGGGACGCTCGATAAACGGCTGTCGGTTGCAGAAGCGCAGGATCGTGCCGGCGCGGATGCGGATCACCCTCGGCGCGAAGAGCTTTTCGCACCATCGCGATGTCGAGGCGCCCGGAGGCGATCGTCAGCTCCGGGTCGCAGCACCTGTCGCCGCTGAAATGGGCCTTGAACGTGCCCTTGTACTCGAACGGCGTCTCCGAGGTGTCCGACAACGCCTTGCCCGTGTAGGTCGTCGCCGAGCCCAGGCGGATGTCGAACGATCCCTGGTCGGCGCTGTTCGTGTAGCTCAGCCAGCGGCCGCGTAGGCGGTCTGCCGACCCGCAGGCGATCACCTTGCCGGTGTCCTTGCCCGCCGTGTATCCGCCGCGATAGAAGTCGGGCCCTGCTTGCAGGGAAGCTGGTTGAACAGCGCATCCGCCTCCGGCTCGGTTTGTGCGCTCTCGATCTCCTCGTCGTTCATCCGCCTGAACCCGACCGCACCCGTAGATGTCTTCCATTGCCCCGACCAGACGGCAGGCCCATGATGCGACGGCGACCCGCTAGCCGACCCGGCCAGCGCCAGCGTCCCGGCCAGCACGCCGAGTACCGTTGCCGCAAGCCCCGGCCACCGCATGCGGGCGAGTATTCGCCTCCCCTTCGAGGAAGTCAACCGCACGTGCCTGAGGCTCAGACGACTTTCCCCCAAACCGATCAGCCGCGCGGCTCCCCCGTGCAGTCCGGCGTCTTGTAGAGCTTGGCGCAGACCTTGGCGCGTGCGTAGCGGAAGTTCTGCTCGTGCCCGAGCGCGTTCGGATGGAACGAGCCGGCAACGTTGTTCAGCTCCGGGTTGAACACGACGCTGAAGGGGGAAACGCCCTTCCAGATGGACGTGAACCAGGTCGCCGCTCCCGCGCAGTAGCCGTGGCCGCGCCAGGCCTTAGCGGGGATCTCGATCGTCGAGAAGTGGTGCATGCCGGCCGCCTTCGCGACGTCGGCGTTCAGGCCGACGCCGGAGCTGCGGATGAAGCCCCACACCTCGCTGTCCCAGTTCGGGAATGCCCCGCCGACCTTGCTGTTGCAGAGGTGCCCGTCGGCGTCGCTTGTGAAGTCGGGGTACTGCGTGAGGAAGACCCGGCTCGGGTCGGTGATGCCGAGCCCGCCGTTTCGCAGCTCGATCGGCTTCGCCAGGCGCGTCGCGAGCCCGTCGTAGATCTCCGGCAGGTCGTGGATGTACTGGTTGATCAGCTGCCTGACCGTCGTGCCCTTGCCCTTCAGCCAGTCCTTGTAGATCTGGGTGGGCTTCGCCCCGATCACGTAGTCCTTCGAGCCGAAGTTCTTCGGGTTGAACTTGAGGTCGATCGGCCACCGGAAGTGCTGGAAGGAGTGCTCGTCCTCGAAGAGCTCCACGGGCCAGTCGATGCACGTCCCGTTCGCGAGCTTCGAGACGGTGTCCGCGATCAGCTGTGGCTTCAGCCCGGCGGACATCGTGCAGGTCTCCATCAGCGGCCCGAAGGCCACGTTGTTGACGCCGATGGAGATGATTGCGGCGTCGACCTTGCGCGGCGTCTTCTCCTCGCCGGCCTTCCCTTCGGCCCCGCGGGCGAGCAGCCACGTCGCCTGGTCGATCTGCGGATCGAGCGGCGGTGAGGCCGGGCGCACGCCGGCGTAGTCCTTCGAGACGAGGTTCACGACGCCGGCGCCCGAGCACGAGGCGAAGATGAAGGTGACGGTCGTGTGCGGATCCTGCTCCTCGACGTACTTGGCGGTCAGGTACTGGTAGGACGCGATGCCGCGGTTGCACCGCTCGACCTTGAAGGGTGCGTTGCCCTCGCCCGAGCCGTTCGAGTCTCCCATCCCGACGATCAACCAGTCCTTGACGACGACGTCCTTCTTGATCGTCACCTTCTTGCCGTTGACCTTGCCGGTGACCTCGACCTTGTAGGTGCCGAGATCGGACACCTTCATCGACGGTGCGCACCCGCTCTCCGGCTCCTTCTTCACGGTCGCGCCCTTCGGGGGCGTGACCTTCCACTTCCAGATCTGGGGGTCGCAGTCGACGTAGGGGTCGCCCTTCGCCGTCAGGAACAGATTGACGGGCCAGTTGGACGGATAGACGTCGCTCGTGTGGAGGGGAGAGACGTCGGACCAATGCTTCACCTGGTTCTGCACCCTGTCATCCACAGCCCAGTCGAGCCCATCCGGGCCTGGGCTGCACTTCGTCGTCAGACGGAGAATCCGCCGGGCGGACTGCGTCGTCCTGGGCTCGGCGCACGTCCTGAAGTCCGCAGGCGCGGTCCCACCCTTCGCGACGGTCACCGGGCTCGATGGGGGATCGAAGTCGCGATTCTCCAGCGACGGCGTCACCCGATAGCGACCCGGCTCGACCTCGATCGAGTAGCGCCCGTCCCTCTTGGTGGTCGCGCTTCCGCCGCCGTTCCCGGCCGCTGTCACCGCGACCCCGGCGAGGCCCTTCACGGTGCACCCGTTGCCGCCGCACTCCGTCTCGACTACCCGGCCGGCGATCGACCCGGGCTTCTTCTTCCTTCTTCGGCTCCGGCTTTCCCGCCACCGTCGCTGTCGCGCTCGTCACCTTCCAGCGCTTGCCGCTCAGGAACCCCGCCTTGGCAAGCGCGCACCCCTCACCCCGAGTGTTCTCCCCGTAGGAGCTCAACCCCCAGCGATGCTTCCCGGCCGGCGCACGCACGATCTGCCCCGCCACATCCACCTTGTCTCCCGGAAACGGCGGCCCCGAGAAGTTGTACGTGCCCGTGGCGGAGTCGACGATCGTCACTGCGTAGGAGATCGCGCCTGGAACGGCGGCGATCTGCAGGTAGGCGGTCACACTGCACCCTGCTCCGATCGACCGATCATCCGCCACGATCTGCCACGCGAGCTTCACGGTCCGCGTGGGCCTCGCGCTCTCGCCTGTCGCGCAGCCCCGGTCGGCGACGGCCACCGGCCACCGCGGTGAGCACGGCAAGCGACGATGAGCAGGCGCACGCCGAACACGAGGTCAGCGCACCCACCGTACCCGCGAGCCGTCTCCACCTCGTCAATCCGCTGCACGAGCGCGGACCACGGAAGAGCACGACACCTCCGCTGTGGCTGGGTTGGCGTCCGGGGTTTGCAACCGTCCGCCCGAGTGGGTGGATCGGGATCGCACCGCCGACCGTCGCAGCGAGCGCAACAGGCACCCCCGGGACAGTCCACACTGACCGACGGCGCAAGGGTTCGGCGAAGCGCCGCAGATGCACTTCGCACGTCTTGAAGCTTGCAACGGAGTGGCCGTTCGCGCTGACGCTGACGCTGTCGGATAGCGGGTCGAACTCTCGGTCGCCGAGGGCGGGCGTGACCGTCCAGCTGCCCTTGTCCACCTTCACCGTGTAGTTCCCGCTGTCGCGGTCGAGGTGCGCACGGTGCCGCCCGGGCCCGTCGCGGTGACCGCGACGCCGGAGAGCCCCGTGAGCTTGCAGCCGAACCGCTGCAGTCCGTCTCGACCACGCGGCCCGAGATGCTGCCCTGCTCCTCGTCGGCTTCTTCGGCTTCGTGCCGCCCGGCCCGATGCCGACGTACGACCAGGCCTGGGTCGCGTTTCCGGGGCAGGCGTGCACGCCGGCGCAGAACTCGCCGGGCGAGTCGATGAAGAACGTGCGCGGCATCGAGACGTGGAACTCGAACCACTGCCACTCGGTCGCGACCGTGCCGGGTGCCCGGCTGACGATCACCGTGCACGACATGTCGGCCTTGCCGCAGCCGGCTACGCGCTTCCCCGGGTACGTCCACGTGATCGACTTCGTCTTCGGCGCCCACTCGGCGGAGTTCGACCCTTCGGTGGGGATCGCTGTCACCGTCACCTTGCCGCCGTCACGGGTGATCTGCGACGGGGAGGCTTCGAGGTTGCCCCAGCGCGGGTAGCACCACGGCGCGGAGATCCAGGTGTTGGCGGCGGTCGAGAAGTAGTAGCCCGGGTTCATGCCGTAGGCGTTGAGTGCGCCGTCCTTGACCGTGCACTGCCGCGGGAGTTGGCCGGGCGCGAGCTTGTGGGCGCCGGCCGGGAGAGGCGGCCGCGTCGCGCCCTCGGCCCGGGCGATCACGCCGGCGAAGAGAAGCGCTGCGAGCGCGGCTGCGGCCACGGCCCAGCCCGACCGCACGCGCATCACTCTTCCGCTTCACGCAGGCGCACGGGCCGACCCTACACGGGTGTCTCCCCGCCTTTCGTCTGGACCTGAGCGGATCCAGCACTCATTGGCCGGGCGGCTTCGTCTCTCGGAAGAGTGCGTAGAGACCGAGGTCGTAGACGCTCTTGAGCGCTCCTGCGATCACGAATGGGGCGCCGAGCGACACGGTGATGATCGGGCCGGCGAGCAGCGGGCCGAGGGGGCGAACGACGTAGCGCGCCGTGTTCGTGTACGCCGCCGCGGCGACGCGCTCGTCGGGGTCGACGACTGCGACGACGTACGCCTGCCTCGTCGGGACGTCCATCTGCGAGAGCACCGAGCGGGCGAGGAGCAGGGCGATCGCGGTGCGCTGGCTCGGGGCGAAGGGGATGAGCGCGAGGAGGAGGTTGGAAGGGAGGTGGCTGAAGACCATCGTGTTGAGCAGCCCGATGCGCCCGGCGAGGCGTACCGCGATCTGGAAGGAGACCGCCTGGAGGAGTCCGATCGCGAAGAAGGCGACCCCGAGCGTCGCGGTCGACGTGCCCCATTTCTCGGTGAACCAGTAGGCGAGGAAGGCCTGGGTGACGAAGCCGCCGCCGAACGCGTCGAGCGCGAAGAGCCCGCTGAGGCGACGGACGATGCCGCGTGAGCGCTCCAGCGGACGCGGCGGAGCGGCCTGGTCGGTACGGCGCGACTCGACGGTCGAGGTGAGCCCCATGGCGACGACGGTCGCGGCGGCGGCCACAAGCGGATAGGCGAGCAGGAACCGCTGCGGCTCGACGTCGACGAGGCGGGTCGCGATCGCGGCGAGCGCGCCCAGCGAGCCTGCGAGCGTCGCGATCGTGTTGTAGGTGCCGAAGAGCGGCGTCGGGTCGCGGCCTTCGGCTGCGTCCGGGAGCATCGCCTGCTCGAGCGAGGTGAACGGCCCCGACTCGACGACCTCCGTCGAGAGCGTGCCCGTGAGGGCGACGAGAACGAGCAGCCAGACGGAGCCGGTAAGGGCGAAGACGGTGCCGGCGACGCCCATGACGACGAGCAGCCGGACATACCAGCGGCGGCGTCCGATCCGGTCGCCCGAGCGGGCGAGCGCGATCGAGACGAGCGCCGTGCCGCCGACGAGTGCGCCGAGCACGAGCCCGACCTGCACGCCCGAGAAGCCGAGGTCGGCGAGCGTGACGCCGATGAGGACGCTGCCGAGGCCGTAGGCGAACGCGCGGAGAGCCTGGACGAGCAGGATCCGCCGTGCGTCCGCGCCGAGCCTCACGCGTCACCGTCCTCGACGTCGGGGCGAAACGGGGTCAGCCGTGCCGTCGGCATTTCGCGGACGCTACGTGCGTCGCCTTCGACTGCGGGCCGTTCTGCGTGTGCTGTAGACCGTCGCACTGTCTGCGCGGACGTCGGCGACAAGCAGCGGGATCGTTTGAGTGTGGGTAGGCAAACGAAGCGACACCGCTCGCGGCGCTGACGCGGTCGAAGTGACGTTGCCCGTGATCCGCGCCGGGACAGGCCCGCCGCATCCCACTTGCGATACGAGTTCCAGATGTTGCCGTGTCGACATGATCGGCTTGTCGGCCACGTCACCTCAACTGCGCAGCAGCCTGGATCGCGTCGTACTCCGCGCCGCAACCACGCCGACGAAGTCGCCTTCGCGGACGAGTTGCACGCCCTTCAGGTGCTTGATCGAGCTCTCGTCGACCTTCAACGGCTTCGCAAAGCCCTCCGTCAGCCACGGGCCCTGACCACGCGGCCGCACCCAGCGGCCGTGCAGCATCCCCGGCAGCCGGATCGACTGCAGGTACGCGTAGCGACCTTCGACCTTCGCCGGGATATCGACCCGCGGCGCGTTCCGCGTCGTCACGAGGCTGTACTGGTTGATCGGCTTCGCCGGAGCGACGCCGGGCTGGAGGTTCGCCCCGATCGTGACGTTGAGCAGCTTTCCGCCCACCAGCTCGCCGTAGGTGGCCGACTTGCCGCCGCCCGAGACGACACCGTCCTTTACCGACAGACTCGCCACCGGCACGGCGAACTGCGTCGCAGCGAGGCTCAGCAGCGCTCCGCGCGCGGCTACAGCGGCCGCACGGATGCGGGGTCCCTGGCCCGACATCGCGTTCGAGCCGCCGTGGCCGCCCGTGTTCGGCGAGTTCCAGTTGTCGGTGATCGTTGCGATCTCGACGCCGTTCTTGTCGTGGATCGACGAGCCGTACCTCATCTGGCTCATCGGGACGTCGAGCTCCTCGGCGGCGACCATCAGGAAGCCGGTCGTGATGCCGTTGCCGATCTCGACCTGGCTCATCTTCAACCACACGGTGTTGTCGGGGTCGATCCTCAGGTACGAGTCGGCCTTCGTCAGATCCGGCAGGTAGCCGGCCGAGGTGGGAGCGGTTGCCGCGCCCGCCTTGCCCGCAAGTGCGGAGCCGGCGAGGCTGAACCCGACGACCATGGCGCCGCCGCCCTTGACGAACGTCTTGCGTGAGAACTCTTTCTTGAGCATTTCGGTCATGGTTACTTCCCACCCTTCGCCATCACAGCAGCAGCCTTCTGGATCGCCGTCAGAATCCGCGGATACGTCCCGCAACGGCAGAGATGGCCGTTCATCGCGGTCCGGATCTGCGCCTCGGTCGGACGCTTCGTGGTCGCCAACAGATCGGCGGCCTGGATCATCATCCCGTTCTGGCAGTAGCCGCAGTGCGGCACCTGCACATCGATCCACGCCTGCTGCAACGGATGCAAAGCAGCCGGAGTCGCAGCAGTCGTGCCACGCGCCGCCGCCCACATCGCAGGCATACCCTCGAGCGTCGTGATCGCCTTCCCGCTCACAGCGGCAACAGGCGTCACACACGAACGGATCTCCTTGCCGTCCAAGCAGCACCGAGCAGGCGCCGCACTGCGCGAGACCGCAGCCGAAGCGCGGGCCGTGCAGATGCAACTCGTTGTGCAACACGTACAGGAGCGGTGTGTCGAGGCTCGCGGTCACGCTGTGCACGAGACCGTTCACCTTGATCTTCAACTTGCTCGCCATTCGTCCCTCCTAGTGCGAACGTTGCGAATCGCCTTTCGCAAGGCGCTGCCAAGACACAGATACGCGTCTCGGCACGCGCGCAAGCCTATAAGCCTTCGTCGGTTAGCTGCAATAGTCACGATGGAACTTCTTGGCCTGGCCGACGCGGTCTTTGCGGGCTGCCTCGGGTGCTTACCCCGAGCGAACTGATCGCTCATGCCGGGCGGCGCGAGCAGTGCACCCCAGGCCGTCAGACCCCGGCGCATCTCCGCATGACCTAGAGTCGGTGCGTCGACAAGAGGCGCGAGGCGCGTGGGCGAGCCGTCGAACCCGAAAAAGACAAAGCACGATCATGCGAGCAAGTTCCCGCGTCGGGAGTACGAGCGCGAGCTGCTGCGTCTCCAGGGGGAGCTCGTCAAGCTCAAGGAGTGGGTGCGCTCGACCGGGCTCCGCGTGCTGGTCGTGTTCGAGGGACGCGATGCCGCCGGCAAGGGCGGGGCCATCAAGCGCATCACCGAGTACCTCAACCCGCGTGTCGCGCGTACCGTGGCGCTGCCCGGACCGACGGAGCGCGAGCAGGGCCAGTGGTACTTCCAGCGGTACGTCGCGCACCTACCGGCCGCGGGCGAGATCGTGCTCTTCGACCGAAGCTGGTACAACCGCGCCGGGGTCGAGCACGTGATGGGTTTCTGCACCCCCGACGAGTACCGCCGCTTCCTCCACCAGGCTCCGATCTTCGAGCGCCTCCTCGTCGAGGACGGCATCCTGCTCGTCAAGTACTGGTTCTCGGTCAGCGACGAGGAGCAGGAGCGGCGCTTCCGGTCGCGCCTCGAGGACCCGATGCGAAGCTGGAAGCTGTCGCCGATCGACCTCGAGTCGCGGGCGCGGTGGGTCGAGTTCTCGCAGGCGAAGGACGAGATGTTCGTTCACACCGACATCCCGGAAGCGCCGTGGTACGTCGTCGAGGGCGACGACAAGCGCCGCGCTCGCCTGAACTGCATCGCCCACCTGCTCTCGATCGTCCCCTACGAAGACGTGATCGAGACGCCACTCGAGCTGCCGCCGCGGCCCGGCCCGGGTCAGTACGAGCGCCCGCCGCGGTCGCTGTTTCGCTACGTCCCGGATCACGCGGCGACGCTTCTGAAATGACGCCGCTGCCGACGGAGGCTCTGTGACCGAGCCTCCGCCAGCCCGACGCGACGAGTTCACTGACTGAGGGAGCTGCCGGTTTCGAGGAGCGACTTGAGGTCGCTGAGCACCCAACTCCAACCGCCTCCTGCGCCGCCGCCTCCGGCTTCTTCCATGCCGCCGGAAACGAGCACGGCCAGGGTCGGTGCGCCTTCGAGGTCATGGGTCACCGTGAGCTTTGTGACCCCGGCCTGCCCCGGCTCGAGCTCGTAGGTGAGGCGCGTGAAGCCTTCTGCGGACGTCGTCTCGTCCATGAGCATCCGCCAGGTCTGGACGAGCTTCCGCGGCGCGTCGGCCTCGACGACCTCGCCATCGATTCCCACTTCCGAGAGGCCCATCTCCCGCATTTCTGCGGTCGTGAGCCAACGGAATTCGCCATTCGGGCGCAGGTCGTACTCGACGCACCCGCCATAGCCGTAGCGCTGCGTCCACTCCGGCTTCGTAATCGCCTCCCAGATCGCCTCCGGGGTCGCCTTGATGTACACGCGGTAGACCTGCGTGGTCACCTTCGTCTCCGTCATCGTCGTCATGCAGTTTCCTCCAGTTCGGTCTTGAGGTCGAGGAGCGCCGACACGTGGCGCTCCGTGTACTTGTCGATCCACCGGTCGTGGATCAGCCGGATCGGCACCGGGTTCAGGAAGTGCAGCTTCTCCCGGCCCTGCCGGCGGGCGACGACGAGGCCCGCGTCTTCGAGCACGCGCAGGTGTTTCATCACCCCGAAGCGCGTCATCTCCAGCTCCGACTCGAGCTCGGTGAGCGTGCGGCCGTCACGCGCGAAGAGCCGGTCGAGCAGGAAGCGACGCGTCGGGTCGGCGAGTGCCTTGAAGACGCGGTCGTCGTCGGCCATGGCGTGAGAGGAGTAGGTGACCAAATAGGTCACGTGTCAAGACCGAGGCACCGTGAGAGACTCCCCGCTTCAGCCGTTTTCGAGTCTCAGGAGAAGAGAACTCATGGCCACAGCAGAACCCACTCCCGTCGTCTTCGTTCACGGTCTCTGGTTGCACGCGGACTCGTGGGGCCCCTGGGTCGATCTCTTCCGCGAGGCCGGCTACGCGCCGGTCGCGCCCGGCTGGCCCGGCGACGCGGACACGATCGAGGAGACCCGGGCGAACCCCGAGCGCGTCGCCGGCTACGGCATCGACGCGATCGTCGAGCACTACGCGAGGATCATCGGCGAGCTGGGCGCCAGGCCGATCGTGATCGGGCATTCGTTCGGCGGCCTGATCGTCCAGCGGCTGCTCGGGCAGGACCTCGCTGCGGCGGCGGTGGCGATCGACCCGGCGCCGATCAAGGGCATCCTCTACCTGCCGCCGTCGGCGCTGCGAGTCGCCTCGATCGCTCTGCGGAACCCCGGCAACAAGAAGCGCGCGGTGGCGCTCACCCTCGAGCAGTGGCACTACGGCTTCGGCAACGCGATCCCCGAGGCGGAGTCGAAGGAGCTGTACGAGCGCTGGGCGGTTCCGTCGCCGGGGAAGCCGCTGTTCGAGGCCGCGTTCGCCAACTTCTCGCCCGGCTCGCCGGCCAAGGTCAACACCGGCAATGCGACGCGAGGGCCTCTGCTCGTAACCGCCGGAGGCAAGGATCACACAGTCCCGGCCGCTGTCTCGAGAGCGACCGTGAAGCGGTACAGCAAGTCGTCGGCGGTGACGGAGCTCAAGGAGTTCCCGGACCGCGGCCACTCGCTCGCCCTCGACAGCCGCTGGCGCGAGGTCGCCGACGCGGTGGTGGGCTGGCTCAGGGAGCGCTCCCTCTAGCGCGTCGGCACGCGATTACTGACTGAGCCGCTTCTCGAACCAGTGGTGCGCGTAGGGCAGGTCGTTGAACGCGTCGACCTCGCGGTACCCGGCCGATCGGTAGAGAGCGATCGCTTCGATGAGAGCCTTGTTCGTCTCGAGCCTGAGCGCACGGCTGCCGTGCGCCGCGGCTCGGCGCTCGAGCTCCGTCAACAGGCGACGGCCGATCCCGAGGCCGCGCGCCGACTCGGCGACCCACATGCGTTTCAGCTCGGTCGGCTCGTCGCGCTGGAACTTCAACCCGCCGCAGCCGATCGGCTCCCCACGCAGGCTCGCAATCAGGAACAGACCGGCCGGAGGCCTGAGGGCAGCCAGCTCGGCTGAGTTGCTCGACGGAGGGTCGAACCCGGTGTCGAACCGTCGGCCAAGCTCGGCGAAGTATTCGCCCAGACAGTGCCGGGCGCCTGGGTCGGCTGGGTCGACGGCGTCGATCTCGACGAGCGCGCCGGTGAGCAACTTCTCCACCTCCGCCATCGCGGCCATGAGGCGCTCGCGACGGCGGCTCGTCCAGCGGCTCGAGGAATCGAGTGGGCGAGCTCGTCGCTGCGCTGGTCGAGCAGGTCCGCTCGGCGACACGCAGGTGCGTGCCGCGGTGCTGCGTAGCTAGGTGGTTGACGTAGTAGAGTGAGGAGAGGCAGAGGAGTGTGGATTCGCAGATCGACGTGGAGAGTAGGAAGGAGGGGAGGCGGATGTAGATAAATACTCGGCGACCGTCAAGCGGTACGGCAAGTCACCCGCGGTGACGGAGCTCAAGGAGTTCCCGGACCGCGGCCACTCGCTCGCCCTCGACAGCCGCTGGCGCGAGGTCGCCGACGCGGTGGTGGGCTGGCTCAAGGAGCGCTCGCTCTAGCGCGTCGGCACGCGATTACTGACTGAGCCGCTTCTCGAACCAGTGGTGCGCGTAGGGCAGGTCGTTGAAGGCGTCGACCTCGCGGTACCCGGCTGAGCGGTAGAGAGCGATCGCCTCGGTGAGAGCCTTGTTCGTCTCGAGCCTGAGCGCACGGCTGCCGTGCGCCGCGGCTCGGCGCTCGAGCTCCGTCAACAGGCGACGGCCGATCCCGAGGCCGCGCGCCGACTCGGCGACCCACATGCGTTTCAGCTCGGTCGGCTCGTCGCGTTGGAACTTCAAGCCGCCGCAGCCGATCGGCTCCCCACGCAGTCTCGCGACCAGGAACAGACCGGCCGGAGGCCTGAGCTCATGGAGCTCGGCTGGGATGCTCGACGGAGGGTCGAACCCGGTGTCGAACCGTCGTCCGAGCTCGGCGAAGTACTCGCCCAGGCAGTGCCGGGCGCCTGGGTCGGCCGGGTCGACGGCGTCGATCTCGACGAGCGCGCCGGTGAGCAACTTCTCCACCTCCGCCATCGCGGCCATGAGGCGCTCGCGTCGCGGCTCGTCCAGCGGCTCGAGAATCGAGTGGGCGAGCTCGTCGCTGCGCTGGTCGAGCAGGTCCCGCTCGGCGAGCCCGGCCGGTGTGAGTCGCGCGGTTCGCACACGCCCGTCGCTCTGGCTCCGGTCCACGCTGACGAGCTGCGCCGCCTCGAGCGAGCGGAGGAGGCGGCTGAGGTAGCCCGAGTCGAGGCCGAGCCGGGAGCGCAGCACGCGCACGTCGCATCCGCCGGCGCCGATCTCCCAGAGCACACGGGCCTCGCCGAGCGGCCGGTTGCGAGCGAGGTACCCGTCGTGGAGAGCGCCGACCCGCTGCGTGACGAGCCGGTTGAAACTGCGCACCTGGGCCACGGCCTCGTCGGTCATTGTCTGATCTTAGTCAGAGAACTCCGTTCGCGCTCGACTGTGGCGATTTGAGATCCGGCAAGACCTGCGTTTGAGCGCGACGGCGCCGCCAAGGCAGCCGCGCTGATCGCCGCGCTTCTTTCGCGCTCGCAGCGACGGAGGGCCGTCGTTCTCCGCGGCGGGCTTTGCGTCGGTGACGCGGTGTGAGAGGCTTACGGTGACGGCAGCAGTCGTCATGTCCCGAATCCAGCCTCTCAACAAGAAAGCGCTCAACGAGCGGTTCTACGACGCAGTCGATCCCGAGACTGCGTTTGAAACCGAGGTCCAGATCGGCTTCCACCAGGTGGCGGTCGCGCGACTCGTGGCGGGCCAGGCCGCACGCCTCGGCAAGCGCGAGTTCAGGATCCTCGAGCTCGGCGCGAGCACGTGTCTCTTCGCGATCGCCTTTCTCGAGGTCCTCGGGCGGCTCGTGATGGGGGGCGAGACGACGCTCGAGCAGGTTGACTACACGGCCGTCGATTACTCGCAGGTCGCGCTCGGGGCCGCCCTGCGTTCGGCCGTACAGCGCGGGTACCAGAAGATCAAGCCCGCGCAGGCGCGGCCCGCCGGCGTTGGTGAGCAGACGGCGATGCTTGCGCATCTGCGCCGCCAAGACTCGATCTCGGCGGAGCTCTCGCTCGTTCACGCCGACGCGAATCGATTCGTGAGTCGTGCGACCGAGAGCTTCGATGTCGTGATCCTCAACGAGCTGCTCGACGATCTGCCCTGCCGCGCGTTCTACGCCGATGCGAAGGGCAGGCGACGCGAGCTCTCGGCGCACGCCTACGCCGACGGGCCAAAGTGGCGCGTGAAGGTGGCCGCGACGGCTGTTGCGAAAGAGGGAGAGCTCGCCGACATGCCCGCCGGCACGTTGACGGCGACCTCGGAGGAGTCGCTGCGGCTGATGCACGGGATCGTCCGGCTCCTCGGGAGCGGCGGCATTGCCCTCGTCCACGACTATGGATTCATGGAGCGATACGCCGATGCACGCCAGTACGCCGAGCCTCAACAGACGCTTCCTCCCTTCGTGGAGGTCGAGTACCCGGAGGAAGATGACGTGCCGAAGGCGTTCTTCAGGCTCTACGGCAACGAGGCCGCGCACGCCGTTCAGATCACGAACGACGTCAACTTCGCCGAGGTGACCGCCGCGCTGGAGGCGACCGGGACGGTGATCACGCTCCCCCACGGCAACCTGTTGATCCACAGTCGCACCTGGCCTGATCTGTTCTTCAAAGGCGACGGCGTGTTCCTGAGCGAGTTCATGCTCCTCACTGCGGCCGATGACTTGCCCGCGCTCCTCGCGGAGCTCCACGACCGCCAGCGAGAGCTGCGGGAGCGGTACGTGACGACGTTCGGAAGCGGCAGGACGAGCATCTTCAGCGACCTGATCTACGTCAAGGCTTGAAAGCTCTGGTGCGCCGACCGAGCCCTCGGCTCGCCGAGGGCATCGTCACGTACGTCGAGCGCCGCCCGGTCGACCCGGCGCTTGCGCTGCGCCAGTGGGAGGGCTACGTCCACGCGCTGCGCTCGGCCGGTTGGGAGACCGTCGAGGTGCCACCGGCCGACGGCTGTCCCGACGGCGTCTTCGTCGAGGACGTCCTCGTCGTCTACCAGGACGTCGCCGTTCTCGCGAGACCGGGCGCCGACGAGCGCCGGGCGGAGGTGGCCGGGGTCGAGGGCCTGGTCGCGGCGCTCGGGTACGACGTGGAGCGGATCGCCGCCCCGGGGACCCTTGACGGCGGGGACGTGCTGAAGGTCGGCGAGACCGTCTACGTGGGCCGGGGCAACAGGACGAACGTCGAGGGCATCGACCAGCTTCGGAGGATCCTCGAGCCTCGCGGCGCCGTCGTCACCGCCGTCCCGGTCGGCAGGGTTCTGCATCTGAAGTCCGCGGTGACCGCCCTGCCGGACGGCTCGATTGTCGGCTACCTCCCGAACGTGGACGATCCGGCGCTCTTCCCACGGCTCGTCGAGGTGCCCGAGGAGTCGGGTGCCCACGTGGTCTTGCTGGGCGGCGGCAAGCTCCTGCTCGCAGCCGACTGTCCGAGGAGCGCCGAGCTCCTCACCGGCCTCGGCTACGAGCCGATCGTCGTCGACGTCGGCGAGTTCCAGAAGCTCGAGGGCTGCGTGACCTGCCTGTCGGTCTTGCTCCCCGACCGGCCCGGGTCGTCCCGCGGCACACGGCAAGGTGATGTTTCAGCCGGTGGCATGATCGCTCCGTGAGTGGGCGCGAGCTTCCGGCCGGCACCGTGAGCCTTCTCTTCACCGACATCGAGGGGTCCACTCGGCTGCTGCAGCAGCTTGGGGACGGCTACGGCGATGTGCTGGCCGACCATCACCGGCTTCTCCGCACTGCGTTCACAGGCGCAGGCGGCCATGAGGTCGACACGCAGGGCGACGCCTTCTTCGTCGCCTTCCGAACCGCGCGCGCCGCAGTCGCGGCCGCGACTGCGGCGCAACGTGCGCTTGCTGCTCATCCGTGGCCGGACGGTGCGGAGGTTCGCGTCCGGATGGGCATCCACACCGGCGAGCCTTCGGTCGGCGAGTTCGGATACCACGGCATGGCGCTCCATCGCGCGGCGCGGATCGCCGCCGCCGCCCACGGGGGACAGATCGTTCTCTCCGAGACGACCCGGGGTCTCTTGGACAGCGACTTCTCGGTTCGCGATCTTGGAGAGCACCGCCTGAAGGACCTGACCAAGGCGGAGCGCCTGTACCAGCTCGGCGGTGGCGACTTCCCGCCGCTCCGGACGCTCGATGCCACGAATCTGCCTATCGCTACCAGTCCGCTGGTGGGGAGAGAGCACGAGCTCGAGGAGCTCGTCGCGCTGCTTTCGAACGGTACGCGCCTGCTCACCGTGACGGGGCCCGGGGGCACCGGAAAGACCCGCCTCGGGCTCCAGGTCGCAGCCGAGCTCGTCGGTGGCTTGCGCGACGGGGTGTTCTGGGTTCCGCTCGCGGGCCTGTCCGACCCTGAGCTCGTGACCTCGGAGGTGGCGCAGGCGATCGGAGCGCGCGACGACCTCGCCGGATTCTTGCGCGGGAAGGAGCTTCTGCTCCTGCTCGACAACTTCGAGCACCTTCTCGACGCTGCTCGATCCGTCGGCATGATCCTCGCCGCCTCGAGCGACCTCCGCGTGCTCGTCACCAGCCGGGCGCCGCTTCGCATCTCGGGTGAGCGGGAGTACAGCCTCGAGCCGCTTCCGGTCGGCGATGCCGCCGCGCTCTTCGTCGAGCGGGCCCGCGCGGTCGGACGGGAGCTCGTGCCTGACGCCACGGTCGAGGCGATCTGCCGCCGGCTCGACGGCCTCCCACTGGCGGTCGAGCTCGCCGCGGCGCGCACCAAGCTTCTCGCGCCCGACCGGCTCCTCGAACGCCTCGACTCGGCCCTCCCGCTTCTGACGGGTGGGCCGCGCGACGCCCCTGAGCGGCAGCGCACGCTGCGCGCCACGATCGAGTGGAGCTACGACCTCCTCGACACGGCGAGTGGGCAGCTCTTTGCGCGCCTCTCCGTCTTCGCGGGCGCGTTCCCGCTCGCGGCCGCCGAGGAGGTCTGCGGCGCCGACCTCGACGGCCTCGCGGTGCTCGTCGACTCGAGCCTCGTGAAGCCGATCGGCGACGACCGGTTGCTGATGCTGAAGACGGTCCGTGAGTACGCGCTCGAACGGCTCGCGGGGCCGGAGGACGGGGATCTCCGTGGGCGACACGCGGACTTCTTCAGTGGACTCGCCGAGCAAGCGTACGAGCGCCGGTTCGACGCCGAGGCCGAGTGGTCCGAGCGGCTCGAGCTCGACCACGACGACCTTCGTGCCGCGCTCGACTGGCTGGCCGTGAACGACCAGGAGCGGGCGCTCGTGCTCGCAGGCGCGCTCGGCTGGTTCTGGCTCTCCCACGGGCATCTGGGCGAGGGCCGTGGACGACTGGCCGGGGCGCTCGCCGGGTCGGCGGCAACCGGTCGGGCACGGGCCCGGGCACTCACGGCCTCGGGATCGCTCACTGCCCGGCAGGGTGACGTCGAGGAGGGGAGAGCGCAGCTCGACGCGGCGATCGAGCTCTGGCGCGAGCTCGGCGATCGGGAGGAGCTCGCCTCGACGCTCGACGCTCTCGGCTGGCTCCTCGTCTACGACGCCGGAGACGACGCCGGCTCGCTCGAGGCGTTCGAGCAGAGCCTCGAGCTCCGCCGCGAGCTGGCGGATCGACCCGGCGAGACCCGCGCGCTCGTCGGCGTCTGCCAGGTGCTCGTCGCACTGGGCGAGGTTGAACGGGCGGAGTCGCTCTCGCGCGAGCTGCTCGGGATGGCAGGCAGCGACCCACGCACCGTGCACTTCGCCCACCACTTCCTGGCCGACTGCGCCCTCATCGGCGGAGACGTCGAAGCGGCTGGGAAGCGGTACCGCGAGAGCCTGCAAGCCGCCCTTCCGCTCGGAGACGTGATCGAGACGAGCTTCGAGGTCCAGGGCGTCGCGATGGCGGCCGCCGGCGCCGGCGACCCGAACCGCGCCCTTCGCCTTGCTGGGTCCGTCGAGGCTCTGTGGGAGTCACTCGGCACGTCGATCTCCGTCGCCTTCTGGGATGCGCTCCTCGAGCGGTATCTCGGCAACGCGCGCGAGCAACTGGGTGCGGACGCCGATGCAGTCTGGGCAGAGGGCCGCGCGACCGCGTTCGACGACGCTGTACAGCTCGCGCTCGGCGACGGTCCTCTCGCATGACCGAGGCTTCACTGGGGCGGCCGGGTGTGATCGGTCCGCGCCCGCTCCGCCGTGCTGTGGGTGCTCCTTGCACGGACAGCGCCTTCCCCAGGAAATTGCCGCACCCACTCCGGGGCACAAACGATTTACTCGCTCGCCACGGCGCGCGCGAATACAGTAATCATCGAGCGCGCGCGTCCCGGCGAGCGGACTGCGGGCCAGGGCGACGTCATAGGATCCGTGTGGGCTGATGACCTGCTGTTCCGGGAAGGGGTGCGACGAGTTCTTCGGCGAGCGCATCGCGCACCGCGACGCCCGACGCTATCGGCGGAAGGGGCTCGACGGCACCGCGCGCCGGATCGTCGAGCTCGCCGAGCGAGGTGGGGTGCAGGGGAGGACGGTGCTCGAGGTCGGCGGCGGCGTGGGGGCGATCCAGCTCGAGCTCCTTCGCGCGGGCGCCGAGCGCACGGTGAACGTCGAGCTCTCGCCCGCCTACGAGCCGTTCGCCGTACAGCTGCTCCGGGCCAGCGCGCTCGAGGGGCGTGTCGACCGGCGCCTCCTCGACTTCGCCGCCGAGGGCGACAGCGTCGAGCCCGCGGACCTCGTCGTGCTGAACCGCGTCGTCTGCTGCTACCCGGACTACGAGACGCTCGTCGGCGCCGCCGCCGACCACACTCGCCAGCGGTTGTTCCTGACCTTTCCCCGTGACGCCTGGTGGACGCGCTTCGGTCTGCGCACGATCAACCTCGTCCAGCGGCTGCGGCGGAGGGCGTTCCGGGTGTACCTGCATCCGCCGGCGGCGATCGTGGCCGTCGCGGGCGCCCGCGGCCTCGCGCTCAACGCGCGGGAGCGGGGTGCGTTCTGGGAGCTCGTAGGCTTCGAGCGCCCGACGGCAGTCGCGAAGCGTGAATGAGTCGCCGCCGCGAAACAGCCGAGGGCGCTTGAAATTTCGGATCGAGAGTCACTTGAATCAATAGTGCACGAACGAACGGATGTTCGAAGGCGGCCTCGGGCGCTTCGCGATCGGTGCGTGTGTGAACCTCTACTGCACGGGCCGCGATCCCCGCGGTGGCTGCGGAACGGCACTCATGCCGGCGGGCCAACGAAGGAGCTAACGCGGCGGAAGCACGCGCGTGGCGCGCGCCCTGGCGTCGGGCGGTCGGGCGCCTTCGAGCGGCCGGCGATGAACCCCGAGCCATCGTGAGCACGGGTTCGCCCGTGCTCACCCACGACCAGCTCTCAAAGGGCGAGCGCGGAAATCTAGGATTTCCATGCGCGGGACAATGGGGGCGGGAGGATTCGAACCTCCGTAGGCTGAGCCGACGGGTTTACAGCCCGTTCCCTTTGGCCACTCGGGCACACCCCCTTGAAGCGCGGGGCATTGTAACCGCCACCTATCGAATCGTTTGACAAGGACATCGGTGTCCGTGCGTTGGCGCGCGCGACATGCGCGGGCGCGGCTCCGTAGGCTGAGCCGACGGGTTTACAGCCCGTTCCCTTTGGCCGCTCGGGCACACCCCCTTGAAGAGCGCCGCATTGTAGCCTCCTCATCGTGAAGCGCTTCGACGCCATCGTGGTCGGGGGCGGGCCTGCCGGGTCGATGACCGGGTACCGGCTCGCCGACGCCGGCGCGTCGGTTCTGCTGCTCGACAAGGCGTGCTTTCCGCGCGATAAGCCGTGCGGCGGCGGACTGACGATGCGGGCCGTTCACCACCTTCCCGTGGACGTCACGTCCGTGGTCGAGGAGTTGATCGACGTGGTCGAGCTGCGCTTCCGCTATCGCGATGCGGTCGTTCGCCGCTCGCCGCGGCCGTTCGTCTGGATGACGCAGCGGCGGCGGCTCGACGCGCACCTGCTCGACGCCGCGCGCGAGCGCGGGGTGGAGGTGCACGAGGGCGTCTCCGTCAAGGTCGAGCCGGGCAATGTCGTGTCGCTCGCGACGGGGGAGAGGTTCGTCGCGGACGTGCTCGTCGGGGCGGACGGGGCAAACGGGACAACCGGGCGCGCCGTCGGGCTCGGCGCGGGGATCCTGAACGGCGTCGCCTACGAGGGGAACGTCCCCTACCCGACGATCTCGCGCGAGCGGTACGCGCGGCGTGTCGTGATCGAGCTTGCCGACATTCCCGGCGGCTACGGCTGGGTCTTCCCGAAAGGCGACCACGCGAATGTCGGCGTCGGCTGCTGGCAGGAGGAGGGGCCGCGGATCCGTGAGCATCTGCGCCGCGTCTGCGAGGCCCACGGCCTCGACCCGGCCGCGCTCGAGAGCCTGCGCGGTCACCGGCTGCCGCTGCGGATGCCGAGGACTCGGATCGCAGGGGAGCGGGCGCTCGTTGTCGGCGATGCCGCGGGGCTGATGGACCCGGTGTCCGGCGACGGCATGTACGAGTGCTTCTACTCCGCGCGGCTCGCGACCGACGCGATCCTCGACCTGCTCGCCGGCCGCGCAACGACGCTCGAGCCGTACGAAGCGGCCGTGGATGCAGCCCTCGCGCCGCTCCACCGTGCGTCGTGGAAGCTGAAGAAGGCCCTCGACAGATGGCCGGGCGCCTCGTGGCGCATCGCCCGCACCGCGCTCTTCTGGCGGAGCATCGAGGGCATGCTCCAGGGCGAGCTTGCCGACCCCGGCGAACAGCGCGGCCTTGCCCGCGTGCCGATGCGCGCGCTTGCGATCCTCGGTCGCTCGTAGTTGGAGCAAGCTCGCGAAAGGCGCTTCAGCCGTGTCGCTGCGCCTTCGCTCGAACGAGGAAGTGCGCTCTGTTTCAGGGTTTGAGGCAGAGCCGAACGGGAATTGAGCGTTTTGGCTGCACCCGCCGCGACCTACCCGATCGGGGAGAGCAGGTGCGACGTTTCGACGGGGCCGGTGCGGCGGCGAGTCGTGAGAATGAGTTCAACTTGGGACTCATGCTCGAGATCAAGACACCGGCGCTGCTGCCAGAACTTGTCAAACAGCTCGCGGCCAGCGGCTGCGTGACACGCCCCGTCGACGATCGCGTCTGTCACGTCGTGCACCTGGAAGCAGTGGACGCCGCTGAGGAATGGAACGAGATTCGTTTCTTCCTGCGTGCTTGGCAGGCAAGCCACGGCGGCGTCGAGGTGAGTCTGCGTTCGGATCAGATCCAGGGCGGGGGCGGCGCGGCTGGATCAGGCTGAGTCGGCCGTCGCGCGGAGCATCGGGTGCTCGATCATCCCGTTCTCGTAGGCGTGACGGACGGCCTCGGTCCTGCTGCCGACTTCGAGCTTGCGGTAGATGTTCGTCAGGTGGAACTTGATCGTCTGCTCGGAAAGCCAGAACTGACGCGCGATCTGCTTGTTCGAGAGCCCTTCGGCGAGGGCCTTGAGGATGTCCGCCTCGCGCTGGGTCAGTCCCGAGTCGGGAACGTCGGCTGCGGGCGGCCGCGCTTCGACCGGATAGAAGACGTTGCCGTCGAGCGCCTGCCGGATCACCGGCGCGAGATCGAGCGGGTCGATGCGCTTGAGGATGAAGGCCATCGCGCCGCGCTGAAACGCGGCCTCGATCAGTTCCGGCTCTTCGCTTCCCGAGAGGACGATGGCCTTGACGGTGGGATGCCGCTGGCGGAGCGACTCGAGACAACGGAGACCGTCCATTCCAGGCATGCGGAGATCGAGGAGGACGACGTCCGGCGAGGTCTGCCGCACGAGTGGCAGAACCTGCTCACCCAGGGAAGTCTCGCCGACGATCTCGATGTCGGGTGCATCTGCGAACGCGAGGCGGATCCCTTCCAACATCAGTTGGTGATCGTCCGCAATAAGGAGCTTGAGCCGCAATGCAAGACCTCCGATCTACCGTTCTGGGTAGGACGCAGCGCGTCCCGAACGCACCATGTACGTCCGGTGGTCATTGGTAAATCCCCCGCGAGAGGGATTCGACGATTTTTGTTGCCGATCGCTTGGCCGCGTCTCCGGCCTAGGATCGCTCGCCGCCGGCGTCAGCCCACACGCCTTTCGAGCCGTCGGCCTGCTGCCCGCGCGACCCACGGGTGGTCGACGCTGCGGCCTGTCGAGCGGCCGGATCAGGTCAGCTGGCGTCGGCCGCGCGGTGCTCGCTTTGCCAGGCCAGGAACGCAGCTGCCACGGCGGGCTCGAAGTGCGATCCCGCCTCTGCGTCGATCTCGGCCAGCGCGAACTCGACCGGCAGCGGTTCGCGGTACGGCTGCACGTTCGTCATCGAGTCGTAGGCGTCGACGACGGCGAAGATCCTCGCGGCGAGCGGGATCTCGAAGCCCCGGAGGCCGCGCGGGTAGCCGGAGCCGTCCCACTTCTCGTGGTGGCACGCGATCACCTGTCGTGCGAGGCCGTTCAGGCATCCGATCGGCGCGACGATCCGCTCGCCGAGCCAGGGATGCTCACGGATCTCGCTCAGCTCGTCCGGCGTCAGCGGGCCCTGTTTCGTGAGAACCTGAGTCGGGATTCCGATCATGCCGATGTCGTGGAGGCGAAAGCCGCCCGCGAGCTGCGGATCTGCGGCGAGCTCGGGCGCGATGCGCTCCGTGAGCAGGCAGGCGAGCCGCATGACGCGGTCCGTGTGGGCCGCCGTCTCGCCGAACGTGCCACGACGGTAGTCGTGGAGCTCGAGCGCTCGCGCCAGACCCTCGACGATTCCCGCAACGGTGATCGAAGGAACGGGGTTATCGGCGATCGAGGCCTGGTTCGGCGCCTGTATCTCGTGATTGACCGCAAACATGGGAAAGCAGCCCCTCTCCGGCGCTACCGTCGGGTTGCGGCGGCGAGGTGGGGCCGCAGGCGAATCATCGGCGCGCACCGCGCCCGGCGCGTCACTCGTTCGAGGTATCAAGGGATCCGCGAGGATCGCGCCCGTGGATCCAGCCGACGCTTTCAGCTCGCCGGTGGCCCGTGCCGTGCGACCGCGCTCGGCATTGCGGCATGCCGCGATGGCGCTTGCTCGTCCGCAGGCCACTCGCCCGGACAGGCCAGTGCGTCCCGAGCGCGAGCGGGCTACGCTCCGAGGGCGCAGTCGGTCGACACGAAGGGGGCGTCTGGGCCGTGCACGAGCTTCCTCTAAACGAAGGCGGCGGTTCTGCCGATCATCGAGGCGTGGATCTGAACCGTCTGCTGCGCCACGTCGTCGAAGTGGGCGCGAGCGATCTGCACCTCAAGATCGCCCAGCCGCCAATCGTTCGCCGCGACGGAACGCTCCGGCCCGCTCGAGGGCTGGCCGCCGCTCGAGTCGGCACAGCTCGAAGAGGTCGTGCAGATCGTGGGCGCGTCCGACCCGCCCCGCCTCGCCGCGTTTCGAGAGAGCGGCGAGCTGGATACCGCCTACCAGCAGGCCGGCCTGCCGCGCTTCCGCGTGAACGCGTTCCTCCAGCGCGGCGAGAACTCGTTCGCATTCCGCGTGATCCCGGACGACGTCCCCACCTTCGAGCACCTCCGGCTTCCGCCCGGCGTGCTGCGACTGGCCGAGTACCGCCAGGGCCTGATCCTCGCGACCGGCGCCACCGGTGCGGGGAAGACGACCACGCTCGCGTCGATGGTCGGTCACATCAACAGGACCCGTCGCCAGCACATCGTCACGATCGAGGACCCGATCGAGATCCTCCATGCGGACGAGGGCTGCATCGTCAATCAGCGAGAGGTCGGGCTCGACACCGCCTCCTTCGACGCAGGCGCTCCGCCGCGCGCTCCGCCAGGACCCCGACGTGATCCTGATCGGCGAGCTGCGCGACACCGAGACGGCGGAGACGGCGCTCCAGGCGGCCGAGTCCGGCCACCTCGTGCTCTCGACCATGCACACGATCGACGCCGCCGAGACGATCCGCCGGATGATCGAGTTCTTCCCGCCGGTCAAGCATGCGCAGGTTCGCTCGATCCTCGCCGGCGTCCTGTGCGGCGTGGTCAGCCAGCGCCTGCTGGCTCGAATCGGAGGCGGCCGGGTGCCGGCGGTCGAGGTGATGGTCAACAACAAGCGGATCGAGGAGCTGATCCGCGAGAACAGGACGGAGGAGATCCCGGCGGCGATCTCCGACGGCGAGTACTTCGACATGCAAACCCTTACGGATGCGCTGATCGACCTCGTGATCGGCGGGCACGTCGAGCGTGAGACCGCCGCGACGGCGGCGCCGAGCCGCCACGACTTCCTGATCTTGCTCGAGCGCGCCGAGAAGGCGCGCGCCGCGAAGGTGGAAGTGGACGAGACCGGTGCCAGCGGTGGGGACGCCACGGAGCTGCCGTGGCTGCGGGTGATCGAGGCCGCGGACGCCCAGGGATCGGTGTTGTGAAGGCGCGCCTCCTCCGGCTCAGGGAGCAGGACGGGATGACGCTGACCGAGCTGCTCGTCGTGCTGGCGATCCTCGGCGTCGTGGTCGGAGCCCTGGTGCAGCTCCTCGTCTCCGCGACTCGCGCGGAGGTCGACATGAGCACCCGCTTCCGCGCCCAGCAGGAAGGCAGGCTCGCCCTCGAAGGGCTCCGGCGCGAGATCCACTGTGCGAGCGCAGTCGTGCTGAACGGCGGCGTCTCGACTTCGAGCTCGATCACGATCACGCTGGACGGCTACTGCCCGACGAACACCGCGGTGGCCACCGGCAGCCCTCCCGTCAAACCCAGCCAGAGCGTCACCTGGTGCACGATCGGTGGCAGCGCCCCTTACGCTCTGTGGCGCGTCGAAGGGGCGGTGTGCACGACGGCGAATCCCAGCCTCAACCCGGTCAAGAAGGCGGACTACCTGACGAGTAGCCAGGCTTTCGGCCCTTACACGCTGCCGGGCGGCGGGCTGCGCGCGAAGCTGAGCGTCGACCTGCCGGTCGACCTGACGCCTCTGACGACCTCCGGTCTCTACCGGCTGAAGGACGACATCGTCCTTCGGAACACCGCGAGGTCGTAAATGGAGGCCGCGCTCGCAGCCATCGTCTTCGTCCCCGGCCTCGCGATCGGGAGCTTCCTGAACGTCGTCGCCGCGCGGCTTCCGCTCGGGCGGTCGGTCATGCGCCCGCGGTCGGCGTGTCTTTCGTGCGAAACGCCGATCGCGCGTCGCGACAACATTCCGGTCGTCTCGTACCTCCTCCTGCGCGGCCGCTGCCGGAACTGCGGCGCCGGGATCCCGTGGCGCTACCCCGCCGTCGAGCTCGTCACCGCGCTCCTCGTCGCCGCCTGCGCGCTCGTCTTCGGGCTCACCGCCGAGGCTGCGGTTGCCGCCTTCTTCTGCGCCGTACTCGTCGCGGTCTCGGTGATCGACATCGAGCGGTACGTGATTCCGAATCGGATCGTGCTCCCCGCTGCCGCCGTCGTCCTCGTTGCGCAGACTGCGCTCGACCCTTCGCCCGAGTGGGTGCTCGCCGGGCTGGGCGCCGCGCTCTTCTTCTTGATCGCGGCGCTTGTGTATCCGGCCGGGATGGGGATGGGCGACGTCAAGCTCGCGCTCCTGCTCGGCTTCGAGCTTGGACGCACGGTGCCGATCGCGATGATGGTCGCGATGATCGCGGCGCTCGTGCCCTCACTCGTGCTGTTCGCGCGCCACGGCACGGCCGCGCGCAAGATGAGAATTCCGTTCGGGCCGTTTCTCGCCCTCGGCGGGATCGTCGCCCTCTTCGTCGGCGATCGGCTCCTCGACGCCTACCTCGGCCTGATCTAACGTGGAGTTCAGCCCCGTGTCCAACGAAGAAGAGCATCCCAAGCTCTGGCCTGTGCCTTCGGCCGGTGAGGAGCTCGAGGACGCTCCAACCCTGAGCGAGCCCGGGATGACGGAGCAGAGCGACCTCGTCGCGCAGCTCATCGGCGACAGCGGGTTGCTGGCGCCCGACAAGCTCGAAGCCGTGCGCACACGCGCACGTGGCGGCTCGTTCTCCCGCGCGCTGCTCGACGAGGGCTTCGCTCACTCGCTCGGCGTCGCACGCAACCTCGCCGAGCAGTACCACCTCCCGCTCGTCGACCTCGCGGTGGAGGGCGTCGACGCCGAGGCGAGCAAGATGATCCCGCTTCCGGTCCTCGAGCGGGTCTGCGCGATCCCCTTCGCCTTCGACGGAGAGCGGCTGCGGGTCGGGATCACCGAACCGCAGAACGTGCAGGGGCTCGACGAGCTCCGGCTCGCGACGCGTCACTCGACCGAGTTCTCGGTCGTCGCCCCGCGAGGACGTGCTGACCGAGCTTCGCCGTCTGGCGCGCGCGTCGGAGACGCTCAACGTCAGCCTGATGGACGACGCGGTGGCGATCGCGAGCGCGGATGATGCCGACCTCGAGGCGGACGACGGGATCTCCGACGCGCCGCTCGTCCGGCTCGTCAACTCGATCATCTTCCAGGCGGCCGAGGAGGGCGCGAGCGACATCCACTTCGAGCCTCAGGAGGACGTGCTGATCGTCCGCGTCCGGATCGACGGCGTCCTCCACGTGGTCGGAGCGCATCCCGATCCGGCTCGCCTCCGGGGTCACGACACGGCTGAAGGTGCTCGCGAAGCTCGACATCGCCGAGCGGCGCAAGCCGCAGGACGGACGTATCTCGTTGAACGCGGCCGCCGCCGGGCGGCTGCTCGACATCCGCGTGGCGACCCTTCCCACGGTCGAGGGAGAGTCGATCACGATGCGCCTGCTCGACAAGTCGCGCGAGGCGCCGACGCTCGAGGAGATCGGGCTGGCGGACGCCATGCGTGACCAGCTGCTCGCGCTGATCGCCCGGCCGACCGGGGCGCTGCTCGTGACCGGGCCGACGGGCGCCGGGAAGTCGACGACGCTGTACGCAGTCCTGGCCGAGACGAGCCGTCCGGAGATCAACGTGATCACGGTCGAGGATCCGGTCGAGTACCGGCTCCGCGGCACGAGCCAGGTTCAGATCAACCAGCGCGCCGGCCTCACCTTCGCGACTGCGCTGCGCGCGATCCTGCGCTCGGACCCGGATGTCGTGATGGTCGGTGAGATTCGAGACGGGGAGACGGCCCGGATCTCGATCGAGGCGGCCCTGACGGGTCATTTCGTCCTCTCGACGATGCACACGAACGACGCGCCGGGTGCGGTCACGCGGCTGAACGAGATGGGCGTCGAGCCGTTCGTCACCGGCGCGGCCGTCTCGGGCGTGCTCGCCCAGCGGCTCGCCCGGAAGCTCTGCCAGCACTGCGCCCAGCCCTACGAGGTCTCCACGGAGGATCTGATCCGCCTCCGTGTCGACCCGGAGCTCGCCGGGTCATTCGACGGGGCGAAGTTCTACAAGAGTGTCGGCTGCGCCCGCTGCTCGAAGACGGGCTACCGCGGCCGGATCGGCATCTTCCAGTACATGGCGATGAACGACGAGCTCGAGCAGCTCACGGCGAGGAAGGCCACCCGCGACGAGCTCGAGCACGCGGCGATGGGTTCGGGCATGCGCTCGCTCTGGGACGACGGGCTCGACAAGGTGATGGCTGGGCTCACCTCCGTCGAGGAGCTCGCGCGCGTCGTCGTCTGAGTCGCGCGCCCCGAAGACCGTGCCGAGTCTCAAGGACTCGAGTCTCTAGGACTGCTGCCGGACTTCGCAGCCGAGATAGGTGAAGGCGGTGAGCGTCTCGGCGATGAAGGATTGCGCCGAGTCGGCGTTGGGGAAGGTGTACGGACGCCTCTGGACGCCGTTCGTTTCGTCCTCGCCCTGGCCGTGAATCTCGGTGACGACGGTGAACGTCTCGCCGTTGTCGATCGCCATCAGGACGGCGACGACGTTTCCGTCCCGCAGAACCTGGCGGATCTCGAGACCGCCCGTCCGTGGTGCGGAGTACGCCATCTGCATGGTTCCAGCATCGGCGCTGGGACGCTCAGGCCGCATCACTCGTTCGGGGATCTGCATCGGCGCGGGTGCCGGGCCGGGAAGGGCGGCTGACCCGAATGTCCCGCGCGAATCACCCAAACGGGGGTCCTCGCGGCACCGGGCGCCAACGATACGTACTCGGTGCGCGTCAACCAACACAAGGAGAATTGCATGAACCGCTTGCGGCACCGCCTCGCTCGCGAGGATGGCTTTACCCTGATCGAGCTACTCGTCGTTGTTGCGATCATCGGGATCCTGCTCGCAATTGCAATCCCGTCGTACCTCGGCTTCAAGGACAGCGCGAACCAGAGGGCCGCGTCGGCGGACGTCCGCGCGGCCATCCCGGACGCGGAGCAGTACTACGCCGACAACGGCGACTACGACATCAGCGTTGCGGCGCTCCAGGCGCTCGACTCGGGCCTCTCCGATGACATCACTTCGGCCGCGGGCGTCGGCGTGGGTAACGCCTCGTACTGCATCGAGGCCACGGTCAACGGCTTCACATCGTCGGTGACGCGCGGCGCTGCGCCGCTCGCCGGCGGCAAGGTGACCGAGGGCACGACCTGCTAACGCCCGGCGACGTTCGTACCTGATCAATGATCGAGGGTTGAGCGAGGGGCGCGGCCACCGGCCGCGCCCCTCGCTGCTTCTCAAACTGAACGGATCCGCAACCCCCATCCGGGGGATCCGCCAGCGACCGGCTTCATACAGAATCGACCTCGACCTCGACGTGGCTCGGGGCGCCGGGCACGTCGATTGTCGGCGCACACATGAGGGCGGTCACAAACACCATCACGAACCGGCACCGAAACCCCGACCCGATCGGGAGCGGGGCGCCGGTGCGTCTGGCACTCGCCCTTGCCGTGATCCTGGTCGCCTCGGCGGGCGTCTGGGGTGCGCTCTCGGCGGTCAGGAGCGTGCAGGCGTACGACCACTCGAAGCGGCTCGAGAGCGCGGTCGAGCAGGTGCGCTACGCGCTTGCGCTCGAGCGCTCGGCGATCCGCGATCCGCAACCGGCTCGCGGGCGGCGTGACCTGGGCATCGCCGCCGCCGCGTTCCGCGCCGACCTCCGTCTCGTCCGCGATGCGGGCGCGCCGGAGGACGCCGCGCTCGCGGCGCTGCTCGCGAGGAAGCACGTCGGCCTCCTCGAGTCGGCCGCGCAGATGCTCACGGCGCGCGAAGGCGGCGACGTGGCGTTGGCGCGCACGCTCGTGAGCAAGAGCATCGAGCCGCAGGCCGACCAGCTGGACGCCACCCTCGCACGCTCCCTCGCCGCCGTCCGCGCACGAAGCGACAGCACCTCGCCGACGCAGCCCGTCCAGAACACCGCGCTCGCAGCGATGGCTCTGCTCGTCGCGATGGGCCTCATCGGTGCGGCGTTCTTCCTGGCGCGCCTGGTTGGCCACCGCCGGCGAGCCGAACGCGCCCGCGAGGCGCTGGTTCGGCTCGAGGAGCAGGCCCTGAGCGACAACCTGACGGGGCTCGGAAACCACCGCTCCTTCTACGAGGACCTGAGGCGCGAGATAGCGCTCCGTGCGCGGAACGACTCCTGCTTCAGCATCGTCATGCTCGACCTCAACCGCGTGGAGGAGATCAACGACACCCTCGACCACGAGGCGGGCGACGACCGGATCCGCGCGGTCGCGACGTCCCTCAAGCAGACCGTGCGCGGGAGCGACGGCGGCTACCGCATCGGCGGCGACGAGTTCATGGTGCTGCTTCCGGGCGAGCGGGCGTGGGGCGCCCTCACGTTCGCGCAGCGGCTCGAGGCAGAGATCGCGCGGCGGGGAAACGGACTCGGCGTCAGCTGCGGGATCGTCGAGTCGGAGGGCCTCGAGAGTGCGGACACGCTCGTACGCCGCGCCGACATCGCGCTCCACGAGGCAAAGAACACCGGCAGGCGGATCGTGATCTACTCCGACGGCCTCGGCCCCAGGGCCGACGACCGGCCCGAGGACGTCGCCTCGCGCCGTCACCACCGGTTGCTCGCGACCGCACTTGCGGAGGCGGTCGACGCCAAGGACGTGGGCACCCGCAACCACTGCGAGACGGTGTCGGCGCTCTGCGTCCTCGTTGGACAGAAACTCGGCGTGGAGGGTGAGCGCCTCGAGCAGCTGCGCCTGGCCGGGCTGCTGCACGACGTGGGCAAGATCGGCATTCCGGACCTCGTCCTCCAAAAGCCCCTCGCGCTCGATACCTCCGAGCGACAGGCGATGATCGGTCACGTCAACATCGGGCACGCGATCGTCATGGCCGCGGGCCTCTTGGTGGAGGCGGAGTGGATCCTCCACCACCACGAGCACGTCGACGGCAGCGGCTACCTGGCAGGCATGAAGGGCTCGGCGATCCCGCTCGAGTCGCGCATCATTCTCGTCGCGGACGCGTTCGAGGCGATGACGGCGGACCGGCCCTACCGCAGCGCGCGGCAGCCGGCAGAGGCGTTCCGGGAGCTCGAGAGCGGAGCCGGGAAACAGTTCGACCCCGCATGCGTCGAGGCGCTCCGCTCCGTGCTCGGCCCCGATCGCGTCGGCCACAGCGACAGGGTCGCCTCACGGCCCCTGCGGCTGGTCTCAGTGAACGAGTAAAGGTAGGCGGGGCGCCGATCGAAAATCCAGTCTCAAGTTCTCTCCACTTGACGCCGAAGAGGACTTGAGACATGCCCAACACACCACCTCACTCCATCGACGAACTGCTCGGCCGGATGGTCGAGCACGACGCCTCCGACCTCCACCTCACCGTCGGCTCGCCGGCGGTCATGCGCGTCCACGGTCGGCTCGCGCGCATCCCGGACGAGCCCAAGCTCGGTTCCGAGGAGACGCGGGACCTGATCTACGGCATTCTCTCCACCGAGCAGCAGAAGCGGCTCGAGGCTGAGCGGCAACTCGACTTCGCCTACGCGGTCCCCGGGCTCGCCCGCTTCCGCGTCAATGCCTACTTCCAGCGGGCGAGCGTCGGCGCTGCCTTCCGCCTGATCCCCGCCCGAATCCGCACGCTCGACGAGCTCCGGATGCCCGAGCGTCTCTACGAGCTCTGCGACAAGCCGCGTGGTCTCGTGCTCGTGACGGGGCCGACGGGATCGGGCAAGTCGACGACGCTCGCGGCGCTGGTCGACCGGATCAACCACACCCGTGCGGAGCACATCCTCACGATCGAGGATCCGATCGAGTTCCTGCACTGGCACGGAAGCTGCATCGTCAACCAGCGTGAGATCGGCTCGGATGCGGCGACGTTCGCCGGCGGCCTTCGCGCCGCTCTCCGGCAGGACCCGGACGTAATCCTCGTCGGCGAGATGCGCGACCTCGAGACGATCTCGACCGCGCTGACCGCGGCCGAGACCGGACACCTCGTCTTCGCGACGCTGCACACCCAAAGCGCGCCGCAGACGATCGACCGCGTGATCGACGTCTTCCCTTCCGCGCAGCAGGGTCAGGTGCGCGTTCAGCTCGCGGCGACGCTCGCGGGCATCGTGACGCAGAACCTCGTTCCCAGCGCTGACGGCCGTGGTCGAGTCGCGGCGCTCGAGATCCTCCTCCCCGACGATGCCGTGCGGAACCTGATCCGCCAGGGCAAGGTCGAGCAGATCTACTCCGTGATGCAGACAAACGTCCTGCGCGGAATGCAGACGATGGAGCAGGCGCTCGCGGACCTGACTCTCAGGCGCATGATCACCGTCGAGGCCGCGTTTACGCGCACGAGCCGCCCCGACCAGCTGCTCGCGCTGCTCGAGCGCGGCGGCCTGTCGCCCGTCGAGCTCGAGTCCGTTTCGGGCAACGGGCTCAAAGTCGTTGCGGGGGCCGCATGATCGACCTCAAGAAGGAGATCCATCTCTCGGACCTCGTCCGCAGGACCGCGCGGACGAACCAGCGGAACCAGCAGCCGCTCACGCGGAGCAGCCGGAAGCGGTCGCGGCCCTTCGGGACGAAGTCGACGAGCGGCGAGCTCGTCGGGCTGAAGATCGGCGCGACGCAGCTCGCGGCCGCGCGTGTCCTGAACGGCGGGCCGCAGCCGAAGCTGCTCCAGCTCGCGCGGCAGCCTCTGCCGCCCGGGATCGTCGGCGGCGGTGAGGTCGCAGACGTGCCTGCGCTCGCGGCCGGGCTGCAGGAGTTCTTCGGCACGCACAGTCTCCCGCGCCGTGGCGTCCGGCTCGGACTTGCCACGAACCACGTCGGCGTCCGCATCTTCGAGATCGCCGGCATCGACGACGAGCGCCAACTCGCGAACGCGGTGCTCTTCCGCGCCCACGAGGTGGTCTCGATTCCCGTCGACGAGGCCGTGATCGACTACCGCGTGATCGACGAGAAGGTGGACGAGAGCGGCTCCGCCGTCCGTCGCATCCTGCTCGTCGCGGCCTATCGGGAGCCGATCGAGCGTTACAGGGCAGCCTTTCGCGAGGCGGGCCTGGAGCTCGTCGGGATCGACCTCGAGGCGTTTGCGCTCCTTCGAGCAGTCCGCGCTCCGGCGCCCGACGACGCGCGACCCACCGCGGCGGTCGTCGCCGTCAGCGTCGGGCACGAGCGAACGACGCTCGCCGTCTCGGACGGGAGCATCTGTCAGTTCACCCGCGTCATCGAGTGGGGCGGCTCCAAGCTGTCGACTGCGATCGAACGCGAGCTGCCGACCTCAGCGAAGGATACGGCGCAGCTCTTGCTCGACGTCTCTCTCGAGCCAGAGGTAACCGCTGCGCCCGACGAGGAGCGCTCGTCCGCGCGGGAGGCCGTCCTGCGCGAGCTCCAGACACTTGCGACGGGAGCTCGTGGCGTCGCTTCAGTTCTACCAGGGGCAACCCGGATCTCTGCCGTTCTCCGAGATCCTCCTCGCCGGCGGGACGAGCCGCATCCCTGGGCTTGCGGCCGAGCTCGAGCGCCTGACACGGGTGCGCGTGCGGCTTGCCGATCCCCTCGTGCGCGTCACGGTCGATGAAGGCGTCGGTGACCGCGACGATCTCGCTTCCCTGGCCATCGCAATCGGACTGGGGGTGGACGACTGATGCGTGCTGTGAACCTTCTTCCCGACGATCGGCAGCGTGAGCAGGAAGGCAAGAGCGGGTACCTGACCGCCAAGTGGGTGGTTCCCCTCGGAGCAGGCCTCCTGACGATCGCCTGCATCTTCGTCGGGTTCACGTTCGTGAACGAGCGCAACGAGGTCTCGAACAAGCGCGAGACGCTGCAGGCGTTCCAGCAGGAGCTAACGCAGGCCCGAGCGCAGCAGGCCACCACCACAGCCGCGCTCAACGACACTCAGGCCCGGCTCGCGACGTTCAACAGTGCGGCCTTGGCGCGGATCTCATGGGACACCCTGCTCGCCGACGTGTCACGGGTGCTCCCGTCAGGCGCCTGGCTCTCGAACCTGACGGTGCAGGCCCCGACACCGAGCACGAGCGCTCCGGGCACCACCACGGGCACCGACACGACCGTGCCGACGGCCTTCGTCGTTTCCGGCTACGCCCTCTCGCACGACACGGTCGCGGTGGTGATGGAGCGGCTCGCGCTCGTTCCGATGCTCGCGGACGTGACACTGCAGCGGAGCCAGCGGTCGGATATCGGAGGCCACAGGGCCTACCAGTTCACGATGAGCGCGAACGTCAACGCGAACGGAGAGCGCTGATGAACGGCAGGCCGTCCCGGAGGACGGTGGCGATCGTGGTCCTCGCCGTGCTCGCGCTCGTCGCGCTCGGCGGGTGGTTCGGCCTCGTCTCGTCGCAGCGGTCGAAGTCGTCGACGCTCGACCGGCAGATCGCGGAGACGCAGGCGAGCCTCGCGGCCGCGAGTACGCTCGCGCGGGCGCGCGGCGGCAAGGGGAAGGAGGCTCCGGCCACCCTCCTCGCGACGGCGTTTCCGGCAGACGTCAGGATGCCGTCGATCCTGCTCCAGCTGCGGCGTCTGGCGACCGTTTCGAACGTCAGCCTCGAATCGGTCGCACCGTCGGCCGGAACCGCGCTCACCGGCTACGAGGCGATTCCGATCGAGCTCAGCGTCACCGGCCGGTACGGCCAGATCCAGCGCTTCATGCGCCTGCTCCGAATGCAGGCCGGCTCCAAGGGCGGCCACGTCCACGCCTCCGGGCGGCTGTTCGCCGTCGAGACGTTCGGGCTCGAGCCCGGGGGCAACGGGCTGCCCGAGCTGACCGGAACGATGCGCATCGACGCGTTCGTCTACAGCGGCGCCGCGCCGGATGCCTCGACCACGACCGAGCCCACTTCGGCGGCAGGCTCGACCTCGGCTTCTGCAGCCGCGCCGGTCGGGACGCCGTGATGAGTGTCGCGGTCAAGAGTCGGGCTGGACGGACGACGAACAGCGAGAAGCCCGGCGAGAGGAGAAAGAGGCTGCTCCTGATCGGACTCGGCGGAGTCCTGGTCGTGGTGCTCGTGTTCCAGGTGCCCCGCGTGCTCAACCGCTCCGACTCCACGAGCGAAACGTCTGCGGTTCCCGAAGTGGTCACCCCGACCGCGAACCAGAACGGCAGCGGGGCGACGGCAGGCCCGGTCGCCAAGGCGACGGCGCTCAGCCGCCTCCGCGCCAGCGACCCGTTCATCCCGCTCGTCAGCGACACCGGGACACCGGCCCAGGCTCCCGCCACCTCGACACCGGCGGGGAGAACGACCCGTTCACCCCGGCGGTCCCGACGACGCCCACCGCCACTCCGGAGACAGGTGAAGAGAAGAACCGGAGTACGCGACCACGCCGGCCGCCTCGACCAAGCCGGCCGCCTCGACCAAGCCGGCCGCCTCGACCAAGCCGGCCGCCTCGACCAAGCCGGCTGCCTCGACCAAGCCGGCCGTCTCGACCAAACCGGTCGTCTCGACCAAGCCGGCCGCAGCCGCGACACCCTCGACCAAGCCTTCGACAGCGGCCGTTGCGGCGCCGGCGTTCGTGGCGACCTCGGCCGTGATCTGGACGAACGGTCAGCGGCGCGTGATCGGCGTCGACAAGCTCTTCACGATCGGCGATACCTCGTTCCGGCTCGCCGGGCTCGGTCGCACAGTCGCGAAGATCAGGGTCGTCGGCGGCGCGTTCGAAGGCGGCTCGCAGACGATCAGGGTTGATCGAGGCGAGATCGTGACGCTCACGAACATCGCCACCGGCGTCCAGTACGTCCTCAGCTTCACGCTGGCAAGGTCGGCGAGCTCGGGGGCGCCTTCATCCGCGGCGAGCACGAGCGGACACTGAGGCGCCTGATGAGGTCACTCCGGCGGCCGAGGCTCGTCGTCATTGCGGTGCTGGTCGCCGCCGCCGCCGTTCCTGTCGCCGTTCCCGTCGCCACGGGCTCGACGAAGGCCGGCCGAGCGCTCGCGGCACCGACGGGTCTCCAGACCTTCCTGCTTCGCGCCAGCGACTCGAAGACGACGCCGGCCGCGCCGGCCACGCAGTTCCCCCGGACGCCCTCGTTCGCATGGAACCCGGTCCGCGGGGCGGAGCGCTACCACTTCGAGCTCTCGAGAAGTCCGAGGTTCGGTGACGACAGTGTCATCTGGTCGAGCAGGACGTTGAGGGCCCCCGCCGCGACGGTCCCGCTCGCTCTGCCGTGGCTGCCCACCGGCGAGGAGTACTCGCTGTACTGGCGCGTGCGGGCGGCCGGCTCCGGCCGCGCCTCTGCGTGGAGCGCGCCCGGCGGCTTTCGAATGCAGTGGGACGACGTCTCGCGGATGGTGCCCGAGGTGGGTCACGGGTACATCCGATGGACGCCGGTGCGCGGAGCAACCGGATACGAGGTGTGGTTCGTGAACCTGCACAAGGTGATCTCGACAACCACCACCGTGGCCGACCTTCGCGACTACTTCCACGACGGAGCTCCCGCCGAGGTCCGCTGGCGCGTCCGGGCCGCTCGGCTGTCGCAAGCGTCGGCGAAGACGGGCTTGCCGGCAGCCTCGTACGGGCCCTGGAGCGAGACGAACACCTCTCCCGTCGGACTGAACGCTTCGGCGGCGCTGGCGACGGTCTCCGAAGGCGTCGGGCCGAAGCAGGCTCGCCCCGAGCACAGGCTGATGCCCGCGTTCCTGTTCGGGGCGAAGGACCCCACCGCGCTCCACCACATCTATCTCGCCACCGACGCCGGTTGCACGAACGTCGTCTTCAACAGCGCGGTCGTCCGCGGCAGCGCCTTCGCGCCGCGGGCGACCCAGTACGCGAAGGACTCACGTGCGCCGATCGCCGTCAACGACGGGCAGGTCTTCATGAAGGACGGCCGCCCGATCAGGCCCACCGAGGCCGCGCCGAGCTCCGCCCCCGACGCCTGGGCGCGGATCGATCTCCGGGACAGCAACGGGCCGAATAGCCGCTACTACTGGACCGTCGTTCCCGTCGAGCGTCGGGCCAACGGCTCGTATCACGACCTCGAGTCGCCGCAGGAGGCATGTCGCGCGAGGAAGGCGTCCTTTTCGAAGGCAAGCGCAGCACCTGCTCTCGCCGGCCACAGCGCTCCGTTCGCGACAGGGCTGTCGCCGGTCGGCAACCTGTTCTCGCCCGCGGCGGCGCCCGGCCGGTTCTACGGCTTCCCGCTCGTCGCGTGGAAGCCGGCGCCGGGGGCGACGCGGTACGAGCTCCAGTGGAGCCGCACGCGCAATCCGTGGCGGACGAGGGGCACGCTCGAGACGTACGCGACCTCCGCGACCCTGCCGCTGAAACCCGGCACCTGGTGGTACCGCGTCCGCGGTCTCGACGCCTCGATCCCCGGCGCCCAGGAACTGAGCTGGTCGGCCGGGCAGCGCGTCCGGATCACGATCCCGATCTTCAGGGTCGAGCGGAGCTAGCTGGCCATGCGTCAACTCGCCTCAGGCGAAGGCGGCTTCGGTCTCGTCGAGCTGCTGATCGCGATGACCGTGATGACGATCGGGATCATGGCGGTCGCCGCCGGCTTCAGCTCGGGCATCATCGCCCTGAACAGCGCGAGCCGCACCTCGACCGCGGGAACGCTTGCGGACAAGCAGATGGAGGCCTACCGCGCGCTGCCGTACACGCAGATCGCGCTCAAGTACTCGGCCGTCAACGCCGAATCCCCAACCGGCCTCTACAAGACGGACGCCGCATACGTCGGCAACGTCACGCTCACCGGAGGCACCGGCGGCCTCTTCGGGACGACCTTGTCGACGGAATACGACGGAACCTACTGCGATGACACCTCGCACGTCACGTGCACGCCCGTCCGGGCGACGGTGCCGGGGCCAGACGGGCGAAGCTACCGGGTCGACTCGTTCATCGTCTGGAACTGCGCCGTCGGCACTCTGACCACGAGCGGGACGATCGACGCGGTGACGTACTCGCAGGCGAGCCCGGGGTGCATCCTGTCGGGCGAGTCGGTTGCGCGACCCGCCAAGAAGGTGACGGTCGTCGTGCGCGACTCCGCGACCACCTCGAAGACCTACGTCCGCGAGACGTCCACGTTCGACGAGTCGACCTGAGCCCAGGAGGAAGAGATGGCAGCTTTCAGCTACGACGCAGTCAATGCCCAGGGGTTCCTGCTGAGCGGGGAGATCCACGCGGCCGATCTCGGCACCGCGCGGGAACAGCTCAGGGCGCGCGGCCTGCTGCCGCAGACACTGCGCGAGCGCCCTGCGAGCGGTACGAGCGGAAAGACCAAGTTCAAGAAGATCAAGCCGAGGTCGCTCCAGATCTTTACGCGCCAGCTCGCGACGATGATCGAGGCCGGCGTCAACGTCGTCAGCGCCTTCGCGACACTGGAGGAGCAGACCGACGACAAGTACCTCCGCGAGGTGATCGGGGAGATCCGCTCCGACGTCGAGGCCGGGATGATGCTCTCGAAGGCGTTCGCTCGGCATACGAAGGTGTTCAACCGGCTGTTCGTCGCGATGATCGAAGCCGGAGAGTCGTCGGGCACCCTCGACGCCGTGCTCGACCGGCTCGCGATCCAGATCGAGAAGGAGGCCCAGATCAAGCGCCGCGTGAAGAGCGCGATGGTCTACCCGCTCGTCGTCCTCGCCTTCGCGACGATCATCCTCGTCTTCATGCTCATGTTCATCGTGCCCGTCTTCGTGAAGGTCTTCGACGACCTGGGCGGTGACCTCCCGAGGCCGACGCAAGTGATCGTCGAACCTGTCGACACTGCTGCGCAACTGGTGGTTCATCATCTTTCCCGGTCGTCGGCCTGATGTTCTACGGGTTGCGCCGGGCCAAGCAGACCGAGCGGGGTCGCCGGAGCTGGGACACCTTCAAGCTTCGCATCCCGATGAAGATCGGCGAGGTCGTCCGCAAGGTCGCGCTGGCCCGTTTCTCGCGGACGCTCTCGAGTCTCGTCACGGGAGGCGTCGACATCATCAAGGCGCTCGAGATCACGGGCGCGACCTCCGGCAACTGGGTGGTCGAGCGCTCGCTCGAGACGGTCCGAATACGCGTCGAGGAGGGCGTGCCGATCAGCGAGCCGCTTGCCGCCGACCCCGTCTTCCCGCCGATGGTCAGCCAGATGATCAAGATCGGCGAGGAGACCGGCGAGCTCGACAAGATGCTCGGCAAGGTCGCCGACTTCTACGAGGACGAGGTCGACACGAGCATCCAGTCGCTGACCTCGATCATCGAGCCGGTGATGATGATCGGCGTCGGTCTCATGGTCGGCTCGATCGTGATCTCGATGTACCTGCCGATGTTCAAGATGCTCGAGCTCGTGCAGTAGCGCGCGCCGCGCGAGCTTGCGCCGAGGCCCGGGCGAGGGCCTCGGCGCCCTTTTCAGCTCGGGTCGCGGCGTTTGCGCTGCCCGGCTCCGTGCGGGTGGCTACTCCCGCATCAGCATCGCGGCCGCCTCGCGCTCGAGGTCGAGGTACGGCTCGCCGCTGACGTCGACCGCGACGCGGCGGATCGTGCCGCCGGTGAACGCCCACGGCTCGACGCCCGGGTAGTCGGCGGTCACGCCGGAGCCGCCGTCGCGGCCGATGCAGAGGCCCTCGCCGCCGATCGTGAACTTGCCGGGCTGGGTCATGATCTCCGCCTCGCCGACCTTCGTGTCAGCGTGCCAGAGCGAGAGCGTGCCGTTCGCGACGCCGGGCGGGTTCTCGCCGGTCTTCTCGAACGACGCCGACAGGATCAGGTTCTCGCCGGTCGGGACGTCCTCGGAGCGCCACCACGAGCTGCTGGTTCATGCCGACGAAGTTGTAGGCGTAGTGCAGCCGGTTGTCCTTGACGTAGAGGGCGTGGCCGCCGAACAGCGAGCCGTGCGCGAAGATCACGCCCTCGGCGCCCGGCGCCGGGATGTCGACGAGCGCACCGATCGCGTACGAGCGGTTGCGGACGTTGACCGCCTGCGACTCCGGGATCTCCGCCGTGTCCGGGAAGTAGACGTACCGGTTGCGCGGCGGCGAGAGCACTGGCCGCGGCGTGGTGAGGATCTCGAGCGCCGAGCGGTCGTCGAGCGGGAAGGCGCCGTTCGCGCCCGCCTCGGCGAACCAGAGGTTCTGGAGCTCGCGCACCTTGTCCCAGTTCTCGGAGGCGACGTTGTGCAGCTCCGAGCGATCCGTCTCGACGTGGTACAGCTCCCACTCGTCGTCGTTGAAGTTGCTCCAACCGGCGATCGTCGGGTGGTTCGTGACCGCCTTCCAGCCGTCGTGCCAGATCGCCCGTGAGCCGAGCATCGCGTAGAACTGCGTCCGGCGCGCGGACGGGGCGGCTCCGTCGTCGAAGCTGTAGCGCATGCTCACCCCGTCGAAGTGACTCTGGGTATGGCCCTTGATCGCACTCGGCGCCTCGACGTCGAGCGCGTCCAGGACGGTCGGGACGAGGTCGATCGCGTGGTGGTACTGGTGGCGGATCTCGCCCTTCGCCTTCATGCCTGCGGGCCACGAGACGATGCACGGGTCGCACGAGCCGCCGTTGTACTCGTAGCGCTTCCACATCTTGAACGGCGTGTTGAACGCCATCGCCCAGCCGTTCGGGTAGTGGCCGTACGTCTTCGTGCCGCCGAGCTCGTCGAGCAGCGGCAGGTTGTCCTCGACGAGGTCGGGGATGCCGTTCGTGATCTTCATCTCGTTCACCGAGCCGTTCGGGCCGCCCTCGCCCGAGGCGCCGTTGTCGGAGACGAGGTAGACGAGCGTGTTCTCGCGCCAACCCCACTCCTCGAGGAAGCCGAGCAGGCGGCCGATCTGGTCGTCGGTGTGGGTGAGGAAGCCGGCGTAGACCTCGGCCATCCGGCAGAAGAGCTCCTTCTCCTCGGCCGGCAGCGAGTCCCACGGGCGCGTGACGTCGACCGCCGGGAACGGCTTCCCTTCCGGCCCTGAGCGGGTCTCGGTCGTGCCGATCGGGTTGAGCGGCGGCAGCTCCGTGTCGGCCGGGACGATGCCGAGCTCCTTCTGGCGGGCGAGCGTCTGCTCGCGCAGCGCCTCGTAGCCCATGTCGAAGCGGCCCTTGTAGCGCTCGATCCACTCCTTCGGCACGTGGTGGGGCGCGTGGCAGGCGCCGGGCGCGTAGTAGAGGAAGAACGGCTTCTCGGGCGCGATCGCCTTCGCGTCGCGGATGAACTCGATCGCCTTGTCGGTGAGGTCGACGGTCAGGTGGTAGCCCTCCTCGGGCGATGCGCGGCTGGTCGACCAGGTGGTTGTCGTAGAAGAGGTCGGGATACCACTGGTTCGTCTCGGCGCCGAGGAAGCCGTAGGAGCGCTCGAAGCCGCGGCCGCTCGGCCAGTTCCGCCGCGTCGAGGCGAGGTTCATCTCGTCCTCGGGGCAGAGGTGCCACTTGCCCACGAAGTAGGTGTTCCAGCCGCGCTCGCCGAGGATCTCCGACAGCATCCCGTTCTCGGGCGGGATCGTGCCGCTCGCGTTCGGGAAGCCGATCGCGGCCTCGGTGATGCAGGCCATGCTGTTGCGCGTGTGGTTGCGCCCGGTGAGCAGGCACGAGCGGGTCGGCGAGCAGAGCGCCGTCGTGTGCCACTGCGTGTAGCGCACTCCCTCGGCCGCGAGCCGGTCGATGTTGGGCGTCTCGATCGGCCCGCCGTAGCAGCCCATGCGCCGAGAAGCCGACGTCGTCGAGCACGATGTAGACGACGCTGGGCGCGCCCTCCGGCGCCTTCGGCGGCTCGAACGGCTCCCAGTCCGGCGTCGGAGTCCCGGATGTCGACGTTGATCGTCCCCTTGAACGGTGCACTCATCCTGTCCCCTTCCGTTGATGTCCGGCTGTCATTTCGGCGCCCGCAGCAGGCACGGTCAGTCGCCGAACTCGCGGTCCTTGCGCGCCTCTCGCCTGTCGAAGAGCCAGGCCGCGACGAGGAGGATCACGCTGAGCACGATCACCCCGCCGATCAGGCCCCACCTCGCGACCAGATTCGAGATGAACACCAGGCCCAGGAGGACGGCGAGGCCGATGCCGATCAGGGCGGCGAACAGCTTCACCACGAACCCTGAGCCAAGACTTCCGTCATCCATCGGTGCTCCTTTCCGCTCAACGCCGCAGGTGACCACTTGTCACCCGCCGGCCTGTCACTTGCTGACGGTCGAGCCGAGTCTACGGCTCCGGGGCCGCCGGTCTCAGCTACGTCGGCTGCGTCGCGTCGGCCGGTCGATGCCGCCGAAAGGTGCCGGCCGCGATCAGGCCGAGCAGGAGCGTCGGGACGAGCGTCAGGAACCGGTACACGAGCACCGCCGCCACGACGCCCGCGTTATTGCCGCCGAAGCCGACGAGCGTTCCGGTGAGGCTGAGCTCGACGACGCCGATCCCGCCCGGCGTGATCGGAATGCTGCCGAGCAGGCGGGCGAGCGACCACGCCGCGAACGCGTCGATCACCGAGACCTCGGTGGCCGGAACCTGGAGCGCGCGCAGCGAGACGAGGAGGACGAGGAAGACGGTCAGGCTGCCGAGGAGCGTGGTGAGCGTGAGCATGTGCCAACGACGCTTGAGCAGGTCGACCGCGTCCCGGCGGAACCGCTCGAAGCTCGAGCCGTTCCAGCCGACCGGGCTCCGGTGCACCTTCGCGAGCACCCAGCTCGAAGCGCGCGCGGCCGCGTCGCCGATGTCCTCGGCCAGACGGTCTGAGTAGAGGACGAGCACGAGCGCCGCGATCGCGACGCCGAGGATCGCCGCCCCGACGAACGCGGCGGTTGCAAGGACGGCCGTCTGGGCGCCGGTGACGGCGAGTGCGAAGACGGCGACGATCGGGAACGCGAGATTGGCGAACTGGTTCCAGAGCCCGGTCAGCGTCACCGCACGTCCGACCGCCTTGCCCTGGAAGCCCCAGGAACGGAGGATCCCGTAGGAGCCGGCGATTCCCACCGCCGCGCCGCCGGGGGTGACGATCGAGAGCGCGGTCGACGCCTGGGTCATCGTCAGCGCCGGCCGGAAGCGCAGGCCCGGCAGCGCGACCATCCACGGCGGCGCGAAGGTCGCGATGTTGAGCGCCGTGACCGCCAGCGAGCGCGACGATCCACTGCCACGAGAGCTCTCCGACGACGTCCCAGACGTCGCGGTAGTCGGCGATCTTCGGCAGGACGAAGACGAACGTCGCGACGACGATCGCGATGCTGATGCGCCGAGCCCGATCCGTGTCGGGGTGAGTCGCTTCGAGGGCTTGTCGTCCTGCTCGGGCGCGATCTCGGCCATCCGCGTCTAGCCCATCTTGACGCGGGCCAGGCACGGCGCCGGCGGCCGGAGCCGGGCGTTGCCCGGCGGGAGGCCAAGTGCGACCGGTCAGCGAGCGCGGAGAAGGAGGGGGCCCGTGGGGGAACCTGGGTTCCCCCACGCTAGACAGCGTCCGAGCCCGCAGCCTTCTTCGCGGCCTTCCTCTCCTTGCGGGCCTCGCTCTGCTCCGCCGCCTTGACCTTGGCCTCGGAGTAGGAGTCCTTCACCAGCATCTTTCCGCCCGTCCAGCCGAACGCCCAGATCATGAGCACGATCGCGAAGATCTGGTTCCAGGCCGTGACGATCAGCTGCTGCCCAAGCGAGTACGCCGCTGCGGTCTCCGGGTCGGTGTAGGCCTGGAGCGTGAGCGTGTTGATCGCCTGGTTGACGCCGACGCCGCCTGGGGTGACCGAGACGACATTGGCGAGCGAGTTGCCGCCTACGACGGTCATGATCGAGTCGAACGTGACCGGGATCCCGTACGCGGCGAGGAAGATGCCGATCACGCCGAGCTTCGCGCACCAGCCGATGAACTGGAACGAGACGACGCGGGTGAAGTAGACGCGCGGGTGTGACAGGACGGCGCCGCCAACCTTCGCCTTCTCCCACAGCTTCTGGACCTTGCGCCAGAAGATGCGGCACAGGATCACGAGCAGGAAGACGCCACCGGCGATGATCAGTGCCGTCAGCGCCCGGTGGTCGGAGATGTTCCCGAGTTGGAGATCGAACGAGCCCGGGATCGAGAGAAACAGATAGAGGTAGACGAACGTGCCGATGACCGTAAAGAAGATCTTCTGGACGAGGAAGCCCGCGAAGATGCCGGGAAAGGTCGATCCCGGGATGAACGTGAGGAAGAGGAACATCATCACGAACGTCCCGATGTTCGCCGGCAGGAAGCCGTTCAGAGCGACGCCGATCGCGTAGCTCGCGAGCACTGGTCGGAACGGGATCTCGGCCTCGGGATAGGCATAACGGAGGATCGGCACCCACGCGTAGGCGATCGCCGTCGTCTGCACCGTCTGCATCGCGAGCCCGGCCACGATGTAGGCGGCCGAGATCTCCGTCATCGTGTCCCAGAGCTCCGCGAACCACGCGAACGACGTCCCAGCCGAGCAGCCACGGTCAGCAGCCAGATCACCGCGACGGTCGCGGTGATGATCAGGAGCCGCTTTGGATTGAACCGGCGCTGAGGGACGGGAGGAAGGGCGACGTCGCTCATCGACGTGTGTCAGGCCCCGTTCGCCGTCAGCGGCAGAGACATGGGCGGAGGATAACCGCCTCGTCGGCAGGCGCACCTCGGTGCGTCAACCGGGCCGCGCCTCGGCCCAGGTGGCCGGCACGTCAGCACCACCCTCCTGCGCGAACCGGGGCCCGAAGCGCCCGTACGTCGGATGGCTCACGAGCTTGCCGGCCACGAGCGACTCGCCCTGGCGAAACGCGGTTGCCCGCTCGAGCAGCGGGTCGGGGACGAACGAGAACACCTCGCCGACGTAGGCGAGGTCGGCGAGCGAGTTCATGCGCATGAGCGCGAGGTTGTCGCACTGCGAGACGACGTTCTCGTGCACCTTCTGCGGCCGCTGGGTGGCGACGAGCAGGTAGAGGCCGAACTTTCTGCCCTCGCCCGCGATCCGGACGGCGTGCTCGGTGGTGAGCGCGGTGACGAGATCGTCCGGCGCCGCCGGGCAGACGTTGTGGGCCTCGTCGATCACGATCAGCACCGGCTGCCGGTCGTTCCGGCGCCGCCAGAGCGCCGCGAGGGTCGCTTCCGCGACGAGCGCCTGCTCCTCGGCCGTCTCGAGCGAGCCGAGATCGACGACGACGCAGCGCGGCCCGTCGGGGCCGAGGTCGTCGAGCAGCGAGCCGGGCTCGTCCGCGCGCCCAGACCTTCCAGTCCGCGATCCCGAGCGCGCGGAGCCGGAGGCCGAGCGCACGCGCCCCGGGGCGGTCGCTGCCGGCAAGGCCGTCGAGCGACGCGGGCGCGCCGGTTGCCGCGGATTCGCCGAGGATGTCGAGCAGGCTCGCGTACTCGTCGCGGTCGGCGATCGGATCGAGGCGGAGCACGGCGGCCTGGAGGGCAGGCTCGAGGTCGGCCGCCCGGATGCGGAGCCGGCCGTCGCCGTCGGACCCTCCGCGGCGGACGGCGATTCCCTCGGCCGCAGCGGCGTAGCGCGCGGCGATCTCCGGGGCGGTCTCGGTCCTCGTCTCCGCGAGGCGGACGTAGTCGGAGTTGGGGTCGAGGATCGACGATGCGCAGCGAGGTCTCGAGCAGCAGCCGCTCGAGGATCGCCCCGAGCGCGTACGTCTTGCCCGACCCCGACTGGCCGCAGAGGAACGTGTGGCGGTCGAAGCCCGCCGGCGTCGAGCGCGAACGGGACGCCCTCGGCGAGCGAGAGCGTGCCGACCTCGAGGGACGCGCGGGCAGGGCGATTTCCGGCGAGCCATTCGCCGACCTCGGCGGGGCCGGCCGGCCGCAGCGGTGCGTCGTGGAACGGTCGGGACGGGCCGCCGAGCACGACGCCGCGGCCCTGAACGGCGCGGATTCTGGACGGTCGTGCGGAACGTGCCGTCGGGAGCGGCGAGGTCGGGCCCGTTCGTGGTCGCGAGCTCGAGCGAGACGACCTGTCCGATCCGCGGCCCGTCGGAGGTCTCGACGACCGCGTACCCGCCGACCTGGAGATCGAGCCCGTCCACGGCCGCCTGGAGCATGAACGCCCGGCCGTCGAGCGACGAGGCGCGCTGGAGCACTGCCGCCTCGAGCTGCCGGCGGAGGGCCCGATGCTCGTCGAGCTGACCCTCGAGCGGTGTGCTCACACGACAGGAGCGTCGGAGAGCTGCGTCGATTCGGGTACCGCCGCAGACGCCTCGCCGTTCTCGAGCAGCCGGCGCCAGCCCTTGAGCACTGCGTGAACGTGTGCAGCGCCGATGATCGGCTCGTCGGGCAGCGGCAGGGTCATCGGCGAGAGGATGAACGGCCTTGTCTGGAGCCCGCCCAGGCCGCCGTGGAACGAGATCAGCTCCTCGAAGGCGCAGCCCTCGTCCAGCTCCGGGTCGTAGAAGCTCCCCACGTAGAGGTCGGGGCAATGCTCGAACCCGTCGGCGCGGAGCAGGTGCTGAGCCGCTGTCGGCGAGAAGTGCTCGAGGGGATCGTCTCCCTCGACGCGGTCGTCGGCCAGCCAGCGCGCTCCGCGTGCGCCGAGCACGACGGGCCCGGCCGCGGAGCGCACGAGCACGAAGCCGACATGGGGATGCTCGCGGAGGGTGGGGACGAGCTTCGGGTGGCGCTGCTCGATCTCCTCGAGCGTCAGCCGGTGACGAGCGTCCATCAGATAGACGAGGCCGAGATTGCCCGAGCCGAGCACGACGACCTGCTCGCCGCTCACGTCGTTCTTGGAGCCGCGCTTCTTGCCGGACTCCGATCCCTTTCCGGTTGCCTCGTCGAGGGCGGTGCCGACGACGGACTGGTTTTCGTCCTCGCCGCCGATCGCCTGCACTTCGCTGTCGATCGAGCGGCGGATCAGCTCGTCGAGCCCGTGGCCGTGGCGCTGCTTGAACGTCGCTCCCTGCGTCTGGCCGTGGTCGGAGAGGACGACGATCTCGTACGGCCGCGGCGCGTACTTGCGGGCGCGCGAGATGCGCCCGAACTGCTGGTCGAGCTTGCGCAGCGCCTCGAGCGTGTCGGGGCGCTCGAGGCCGGAGTGGTGGGCGACCTCGTCGTAGCTCGCGAACGTGGCGTAGACGGCGGGGCGGCCCTTGAACATGTCCGACAGGACGGCGTTGACCGTGAGGTCGCGGACGACCACGGCGACGCCCGCGCGGATGAACGGATAGGCGCCACCCCGGTGTCCCCTCGGATGCACGTCGCGCTTCTTCTGGCGCAGCGCCGCGGTCCATTCGAGGAACACCTCCCAGAAGAACAGCACGAGCACGCGCGTGACGTTGAACCCGTTGGCGAAGAACGGGCGGTAGCCGGGGTTCGCCTGCTTCTCGGCGCTGATCCGGCTCACCGTCAGCAACACGTGGTCGGCGTCGCCCGAGAGCAGGTTCCCCCGGCTCGCACCGCCGTTCGCGAGCAGGCCGTCGCCGTTCGAGTGCCGCCGCTCGATCTCGGCGCAGTCGTCGGGGTTCGAGCACACCATGAGCGTCCCGGTCTCCTTCTCGACCCAGCGGAACGCCGGGATGTCCTCGTTCGAGCCGAGCAGGATGCCCGCCTGGCTCGCGCCGGTCTGGGAGGAGAGGTCGGTCTCCCACTCGACCAGGCGGTGTGTGTCGTCGGCGAGCCAACGCGCCATCTCGGGCGCGTTGCCGTCGCGCATCGCGCGCTGGAGCACGGGCTTCGCGAGCCCGTCGATCTCGAGGAAGACGATGCCCGGCACGTCGGTCTTGATCTGCTCGCCCGAACGGCGGGCGATCCGCTGGATCACCCGGAGCGTGTACTCGTCCTCGTCGTTCGTGCCCGCCACGACCGCCAGCACGACCGTCACCGCCGAGGCGAGCAACGCCGTCAGGAGCGCCCAGCCGAAGCGGCTCACCTCGATCGCGCCCTCGGTCAGGCTCGACGCTGCCATCAGCATCAGCGCGTCCGCGATCAGCACGAGGATGAAGGTGGCTCCGATCGTGTACGGAAGCCGGATCGCCGCGAGCACCGGCGGCACGATCGCGTTCAGCACCGCGATCACGGCGGCGACAGCGAGCGCGCCCCAGAAGTCCTTGACCTCGACTCCCGGGACGATCCAGGCGGCGATCACCAGGCTGATCGCGCTCATCACCCAGGAGACGACGAGTCGCAACGGCCGGATGGGCACCTTCACGTCACGAGGACTGGGTGCCTGGCCGAATGAGGTCGCGGTCACGGACATCGCGGGAGTGTCGCACCTGACCCGGCGGCGTGCGATCCGGACCGCGTGCGATCGAGCGGGGTCCGCGGTTCTCCGTTCGAGTCTATGATCGGCATCGCGCGGGAGGGATGCGCAGATTTTGCCGTCGTGTTCTCAAACCGGGAGGTTGGCAGGTGCTCGCTGACGTGGACTATCCGTTCCTCAATCTCATGTACACGGTCTTCATTGTCTTCTTGTGGATCATCTGGATCATGCTCCTGTTCTACGTCATCGCCGACATCTTTCGCCGGCACGACGCCAGTGGCGTCAAGAAGGCGATCTGGATCATCTTCGTGATCGTCGCGCCGTTCCTGGGCGTGCTCGTCTACGTGATCGTCAACGGCGCCGGCATGTCCGAGCGCAACATGAAGCAGGCGCAGGCGCAGCAAGAGGATTTCGATGCGTACGTCAAGACCGTCGCCACGTCCGCCGATCCGGCCGAGCAGATCGCAAAGGCCAAGGGCCTGCTCGACAGCGGCGCCATCACGCAGGCCGAGTACGACGCCATCAAGACGAAGGCGCTTTCCTAAAGGAGGAACGGTATGGAGATCGGACCTGTCGACTACATGATCGTGGCGTTCCCGGGGAACGAGTTCCGCGGGGAGATCGGGCCGGCGCTCGCCGAGCTGGTCGATGCCGGCACGATCCGGATCATCGACGTCGCGTTCGTCGGCAAGAACGCCGACGGCGACGTGGTGGCCTTCGAGCTGACCGAGCTCGACCCCGACGTCCAGGCGGGACTCGAGAAGGCCGGCGTCGAGGTCGGCGGGCTCTTCAACGAGGACGACCTGGCGGACGCGGGCGAGGCGCTCGAGCCGAACTCGTCGGCGGCGCTTCTTGTCTGGGAGAACGTCTGGGCCGCCAAGACCGCGCAGGCGATCCGCGATGCCGGTGGCGAGCTCGTCGCGTTCGAGCGGCTGCCGCACGATGTCGTCCAGGCGGCGCGCGAGTGGGCGCTCGCCAACAACTGACCGCATGTCACACGAGGAGAGGTAACGATGCTAGGACGTCGAGGCCCAGGGTTGGTACGCGTTGCGGCGACCACCGCCGTGGTCGCGGGCACGGCAGGAGCCGTCTCGCACCACCAGCAGACAGAAGTACTCCAACCAGGAGGCGGCCGCTCAGCAGGCCGCTGCGCCGCCAGAGCCCGTCTACGTCGAGGCGGCGCCGGCCGAGCCGGCCGAGCCGGACTACATGGCGGAGCTCGAGCAGCTCAACCAGCTGAAGAACCAGGGGATCATCACGAGCGAGGAGTTCGAGGCCAAGAAGAAGCAGATCCTCGGGCTCTAGAGAACGAGCCGAGCCGGCCGGGACGGACGGGCACGAGCCCGCGCAGTCTCGGCCGGCAGATCCTCCCCGAGCGATGATCGACACGCGAGCCTCGTGAGCGACGCCGCCGGGGGGAACCTGGGTTTCCGAGTCGCGCGCGATGCATAGCTGGGGGCTCGCGATCGTGGCGCTGACGCTGCTCGGCTACGCCGCCGTGTCGCGCCGACTCGACCGCACGATCGTGACGGGGCCGATGGTGTTCGTGGGCGTCGGCCTTGCCCTCGGCACCGCTGGCGCCGGCTGGCTGGAACCGAGCCTGCGGACGTCGGTCGTCCGCGCGATCGTAGAAGGGGCGTTGACGCTCGTCCTCTTCGCCGACGCCTCGCGGATCGACCTGCGCGCGCTGCGCAAGGAGGTCGACGTGCCGGCGCGGCTCCTCGGGATCGGGCTGCCGCTGACGATCCTCGCCGGCACGCTCGTCGCGCTGGGGCTCCTGCCCGTGCTCACGTTCGCCGAGGCGCTCGTGCTCGCGATCGTGCTCGCGCCGACCGACGCGGCGCTCGGCCAGGCGGTGGTGACCGACCCGCGCCTGCCCTCGCGCATCCGCCAGGGCCTGAACGTCGAGAGCGGGCTGAACGACGGCCTGTGCGTGCCGCTGCTCTTCATCGCGCTCGCGATCGGCGAGACGCAGGACGGGAGTCTCGGCGTCAGCGAGTCGGTGCAGCTCGTCGCCGAGGAGATCGGCTGGGGCGTCGTCGGCGGTGTGGCTGCGGGTGTGCTCGGGGCGCTCGTCGTCCGGCACGCCGTGCGCCGGAGGCTCGTCGAGCCCGCGTGGCTGCAGGTGATCCCGGCTGCCGCCGCGCTGCTCGCTTACGGCATCGCTGTCGGGCTCGGCGGCAGCGGCTTCATCGCCGCCTTCGTCGGGGGCATGGTCTTCGGACGGATGCACCGCCGCGACGGTGGCGAGGTGACCTATCTCGTGGACGAGGTCGGGCTCGTCCTCGGCGCGTTCACGTTCCTCATCTTCGGCGCGGCGATCCTCGGTCCCGCGCTCGACGACGTGACCTGGCAGATGGTCGTCGTCGCCGTGCTCAGCCTCACCGTCGTGCGCATGCTCCCGGTCGCGCTCGCCCTGATCGGGACGCACGCGAGGCCGCCGACGGTCGCCTACCTCGGCTGGTTCGGCCCACGCGGGCTCGCGTCGATCGTGTTCGCGGCGCTGATCGTGGAGGAGGCTGACCTCCCGCACACCAGCACGATCCTCGTGACGATCTTCGTCACGATCGGGCTCTCGGTGTTCGCGCACGGGATCTCCGCCCGGCCGCTGACCGATCGCTACGCCACGTGGTTCGAGGCTCATCCGAGGGTGCAGATGGAGCGCGTGGAGGTCCACGAGCATCGCTGGCGTCGCTCCCCGGCGCCCACCACGGCCCCCGATCGCCTGGCGGAATAGGATGTGCGTCCCGTCGAGCGCCGAGGAGACCTCATGACCGAGCCCGCACCCAAGTCCGCGCCTGCACACGCCGCCTCCCGCGGCCGCGTGATTGCGGCGCACATCCTCGTCGTGCTCGGCATCGTCATCCTCGTCATCAGCATGCTCGCGAACTTCGTCAAGCGCGAGGCCCTCGACTCCGACACGTTCCGCCAGACCTCGGAGGAGCTGATCGCGAACGACGAGATCAGCAACCAGCTCGCGGCGACGATGGTGGAAACGCTCTACTCGAACGTCGACGTCTCCACCGAGCTGAAGGACCAGCTCCCCGGCAACTTCAAGGCTCTCTCCGGGCCGATCGCCGGGATCTCGCGCGAGCTCGCAGACAGGGCGGCGCGCGAGCTGCTGCAGCGGCCGGCCGTGCAGCAGCTGTTCGTCACCGCGTCGTCCGCCGCCCAGAAGCAGTTCATCGCCGTGCTCGAGGGCGACACCAAGGTCGTCGAGACGACCAACGGCAACGTCGTCCTCGACATCCGACCGCTCGTGCTCGAGCTCGGAGACCGCTTCCAGTTCGTCAGCAACCTCGCCGAACGGATCCCGCAGGATTCCGCCCAGGTGACGATCCTCAAGTCGGATGACCTCGACACGGCGCAGAACATCACCCAGTGGCTCAAGGCGATCGCCAACTGGATCTGGGTGCTCGCGCTCGCCTCCTGGGCCGGTGCGATCTGGCTCGTCCGCGGCCGGCGCCGCAAGGAAGTGCGGGCGATCGGGATCGGCCTGATCGTCGCCGGGGTGCTCGTGCTCTTGATTCGCACGCTCGCAGGGAACTACATCGTCGACAACGTCGTCGTCACGGAGTCCGTCCGGCCCGCCGCGAGCGAGGCGTGGAGGATTCTCACCGACAGTCTCGCCGCGTCGGCCTGGGCGGCTGTGTGGGTCGGTGCGCTGACGGCGGTCGGCGCCTGGCTGACGGGTGAGGGCGACCGTGCGACATCGTCGCGCAGGTGGCTCGCGCCGCACCTCCGGCGAACCGGGGTCGCCTACGCCGTGTTCGCGGTTCTGCTCCTGGTCGTGCTCTGGCTGCTGCCCGTGCAGGAGTTCCGGAACACGGTGATCCTGCTCGTGCTCTCCGTGGTCGGATTCGAGGTGCTGCGCCGGCAGGTCGCTCGCGAGGCGCCCGACGCTGGCCCGCCGACGTAGACCGGGCCCGAGGCCTCAGGCGTTGCCGAACCGGGACTGCGCAGCGCGGGAGCTGTACGACGCGATGTCGAAGGCCACTCCGAGGGCGACGAGCAGCCAGCCGGCGCCACTCACCCCGTAGAGCGGCCCCCAGGCCAGCACGTACATGATCGTCGTCCAGGGGAGGAAGAGCAGTCCGAGCAGCGGCCAGACCCAGCCGTCGAACGCGGCGTCGACCTTGTCACCGAAGATCCACCACGCGGCGAGTGCGACTCGGGGGCCGAACCCGCCGAGCAGAATCAGGAAGCAGCACACGCCAGGCCAATCTGACGGATCGGAGGGTGGGCGTCAAGCCGGAGCCGGCGCGGGACAAGCTGGCGCGGCTCCACCGTCGTCCACAGATCGGGAACTGCGAGGAGCCTTGGGTAGCATTGTCACCGCGCCTGGCGGCGTAGCTCAGCTGGTTAGAGCGCCGGACTCATAACCCGGAGGTCGGTGGTTCGAGCCCACCCGCCGCTACTCCTCTCGGCAGCACGGGTGCACGCAGGTCCCGCTACACTCGTGCGACCCGACGGCGGTGCCTCAGCATGCCGCGGAGCACGATCGGAGTACCTACTCAGCCATGGCAAAGACCGGAGTCAGAGTCGCAATCACGCTCGCCTGCACCGAGTGCAAGCGGCGCAACTACCAGACCAGCAAGTCGAAGCGGAACACGCCCGACCGCGTCGAGTTCAAGAAGTACTGCCGCTGGTGCGGATCGCACACGCCGCACCGGGAGACGCGCTAGGCATGGCGCGCGAAGCCAACCTGGGTCGTCCACTCGCGGATGCTCGTCCTGCCGGCGAGGTCGAACGCCGCCGGAACTTCGTGTTGGAGTCCTGGGCCGAGTTGAAGAAGGTCGAGTGGCCGAACCAAAACCAGGTGATCCAGGGCACGGTCGTCGTGCTGGTTGCCTGCACGATCGCCGGCATCTACTTGTGGCTCAACGACCAGCTCTGGAAGCAGGTCGTCGAGCGGCTCATCCTCGGGCAGTAGGCGGGACCGGTCATGTTTCGCTGGTACGTCGTCAACACCTATTCCGGGCATGAGAACAAGGTCAAGGCCAACCTCGAGCACCGCATCGAGTCCATGGGGCAGCGCCCGCGCTTCCGCCGCGTCGTCGTTCCGACCGAGCAGGTGATCGAGACGAAGGACGGGCAGAAGGTGCAGGCGGAGAAGCGCGTCCTGCCCGGCTACGTCCTCGTCAACATGGATCTGAACGACGACGCCTGGACGGTGGTCAAGAACACACCCGGCGTGACCGGTTTCGTCGGCGCCGGCTCGAAGCCCGTGCCGCTGTCGCAGGGCGAGGTCGACCGCATCCTCAAGACCGGCGCCGCGAGCTCCGAGCGGCCGCGCGCGCAGGTCGCGTTCTCGCTCGGCGAGTCGGTCAAGGTGACGAGCGGCCCGCTCTCCGACTTCGACGGCGAGATCGTCGACGTGAACCCCGACCAGCAGAAGCTCAAGGTCCTGGTAGACATCTTCGAGCGCCAGGTCCCGGTCGAGCTCGGCTTCGACCAGGTCAAGAAACTCGACTGAGGGCGGACGATCGACTTATGGCAAAGAAGGTCATGACAAAGATCAAGCTGCAGATCCCGGGTGGGCAGGCCAACCCCGCGCCCCCGGTCGGGCCTGCGCTCGGTCAGCACGGCGTAAACATCATGGAGTTCTGCAAGGCGTTCAACACGCAGACCGCGCAGGAGAACGGCCGCATCACCCCGGTCGAGATCACGGTCTACGAGGACCGCAGCTTCGACTTCATCACGAAGACGCCGCCGGCCGCCGTCCTGATCAAGGAGGCGCTGCGGCTCGAGAAGGGCTCGGCGGAGCCGAACCGCAACAAGGTCGGGCGTCTGACGCGCGATCAGGTGCGGTCGATCGCCGAGACGAAGCTGGTCGATCTGAACGCGCGCGACGTCGAGCAGGCGATGAAGGTGATCGCCGGCACCGCGCGCTCCATGGGCGTGGAGGTGGAGCAATGACGCAGCACGGGAAGCGGTACGCGAACGCCCGCGGCGGGATTGATCGCGAGCGGGCCTACTCCCCCGTGGAAGCCGTCCGTCTGCTCAAGTCCACCGAGGGCGCGAAGTTCGACGAGACGGTCGAGGTGCACCTGAACCTCGGCCTGAACGTCCGCCACGCCGACGAGCAGTTGCGCGGGACGCTCATGCTCCCGCACGGCACCGGCCGCGAGGCGCGCGTTGCCGTCTTCGCCGAGGGCGAGAAGGCGAAGGAGGCCGAGGAGGCCGGCGCCGACATCGTCGGCTCCGCCGACCTCGCCAAGCGCGTCGAGGAAGGTTTCACGGACTTCGACGTCGCGATCGCGACGCCCGACCAGATGGGCAACGTCGGCAGGCTCGGCCGCGTCCTCGGGCCGCGCGGGCTGATGCCGAACCCCAAGACGGGTACGGTCACGTTCGACATCGCGAAGGCAGTGCGCGAGGCGAAGGCCGGCAAGCTCGAGTACCGCACCGACCGTGGCGCGAACGTGCACGTCCCGATCGGGAAGAGGAGCTTCGACGAGCGCCAGCTGATCGAGAACTACGCCGCGCTGCTCGACGAGATCGTGCGCGCGAAGCCGGCGGTCGCGAAGGGCCGGTACATCAAGAAGATCACGCTTGCGAGCACGATGGGACCCGGGATCCACATCGACACGGCGCGCACGCGCGGCATCGTCGAGGAGCTCGACCTGCAGGAGGCGGAGCCCGTCAGCGCGTAGCCAGTCAACCCCAAGCCCGTCGCCAGAGACAGGAAGCAGCGCGAACCGCCTGAGGGCAATCGTGCGGAAGTCTTCCCGAGGCGGCTCCAGGAGCAGCACCTCTCTCCCGTGAGTCCGCCATTCCAGCGGGCTCTTTTCGTGAAAGGAGGAGGTGGATGCAGAAAGAGGACAAGGAACGGGTCGTCGCCGAGCTGACCGAGAGGCTCCGCACGGCGGAGACGCTGATCGTCGCCGACTACCGCGGCCTGACGATGCCGCAGATCGACGCTCTGCGCGGGAAGCTGCTCGAGAGCGGCGCCCGGCTGAGCGTGGTCAAGAACACGCTCACCCGCCGTGCGGCCGAGGCCGCCGGGGCGGACGCGCTGCTCGCGCTGCTCGAGGGCCCCTCGGCGATCGCGTTCATCGAGAGCGAGGGCGATGCGGCAGCCGTCGCCAAGGCGCTCTCCGACTCCGCCCGCGAGACAAAGGTGCTCGCGATTCGCGGCGGGGTCATGCGCGGCCGCCAGATCTCGGACTCCGACATCGACGGACTCGCGAAGCTCCCTCCGCTCGACGTGCTCCGTGGCCAGGTGATCGGCGTCATCATCGCGCCGCTCACGCAGCTGCTGGCGCTCGTGAAGGCGCCGCTTCAGAACCTGATCGGCCTGATCGACGCTCGTATCGAGCAGCTCGAGGCGCAGGGCGACACGAGCGGCGCAGTTGCCCTCGAGGCAATGGCCACCGAGCCAGAGTCCAGCTCTGGAAGCCGAGGCCGAGGCCGCCGTCGAGGCAGATTCGGAGCAGGGTGCAGAGGCGGACGCGGAACCGGCCGCCGAGACGGAAGCCGAGACAGAGACCGTGGAGACCGAGGCGGAAGCCGAGGCTCCGGCAGAGGAACCCGAAACAGACGACCAGGAGGCGTGACGATGGCAGCAGTTGACACCGTCTTCGAGCAGCTCGGGAGCATGACCGTGCTCGAGCTGGTCGAGCTCAAGACGAAGATCGAGGACGAATGGGGTATCACGGCGGCGGCACCAGTCGCGGTCGCGGCCCCCGGCGCGGCCGGCGGCGACGCCGGTGCGGTGGCCGAGGAGAAGACGTCGTTCGACGTCGTTCTGACGGGCGCCGGACAGCAGAAGATCCAGGTGATCAAGGTCGTGCGCGCTGTGACCGGCCTCGGCCTGAAGGAGGCCAAGGATCTCGTCGACGGTGCTCCGCAGGCCGTCAAGGAAGGCGTGAACCAGGAGGAGGCCGACTCGGTCAAAGCGCAGCTCGAGGAAGCCGGCGCGTCAGTCGAGCTCAAGTAGGCGCGTCTCGACACCGCAACGCAGTTCGAGCGAAGGGCCGCGTCAGCGGCCCTTCGCTGTGACGCTCTGCTCGCCTTACTCGCGTCGGGGTCGACGAAATCTCGGACCGAGGGCTCGTTTCGTAAGGCCGCGAGCGGGTCCGCTCGCTCGAGACGCCGAGGCGCCGCATGCTATTCTGTTGCGTCGGCGCGGCCGGCCCTCGTCGCGTGCCTTGCGACTGGAGAGCCGTGTTCGCTATCCTGGACGGTTCGCCGACACCCGGACACCGCTTCAGTTCTCGCACGTTTTTTCCCGCCGCGCCCCTCACCACCTAGCACCCTAAGGGAGGCTGTTCTACTTGGCCCAAACGGTCACTGCGCCTCGCGCGCGCAAATCGTTCTCACGACTCAAGCACGTCCTCGACCTCCCCAACCTGATCGACATCCAGCGGCAGTCCTTCGACTGGTTCCTCAGCGAAGGGCTCCGCGAGACGATCGACGACATCTCGCCGATCGAGGATTACACCGGTTCGCTCGCCGTCGAGTTCGGCGACTACCGCTTCGGTGACCCTCAGTTCTCGATCCAGGAGTGCCGAGAGAAGGACCTGACCTACCAGGCGCCGCTCTCAATGACGGTCCGCTTCGTCAACAAGGACACGGGCGAGATCCGCGAGCAGACGGTCTTCATGGGTGACTTCCCGATGATGACCGAGTGGGGAACGTTCATCATCAACGGGACCGAGCGCGTGATCGTCACGCAGCTCGTGCGCAGCCCCGGCGCCTACCTGATGGAGCCGAAGGACGCGACGAAACAGGTCTTCATTGCGAATCTGATGCCGAGCCGCGGTTCCTGGCTCGAGCTCGAGATCGACAAGAAAGGCGTGGCGTACGCGCGCATCGACCGGAAGCGCAAGCTGCCGATCACGACGCTCCTGCGTGCGCTTCCGAACGAGGATCCGGAGACCGGCTTCGCCCTCGACACGAGCTCGAACGAGGCGATCCTCGCGCTCTTCAACGACTCGGTCTTCATTCGCAACACGCTCGAGAAGGACACGACCACGCGCGAGGAGGAGGCGCTGATCGAGGTCTTCAAGAAGCAGCGTCCCGGCGAACCGCCTACCCTCGACAATGCGCGCAACCTCCTGCGGACGTTGTTCTTCGACCCCAAGCGCTACGACCTGACGAAGGTCGGCCGCTACAAGCTGAACCAGCGGCTGGGTGTGGACGTGCCCGACGGCGTCCGCGTCCTGACGACGCAGGACATCCTCGCGCTCGTCCAGAGGCTCATCGCGCTGCCGCACCAGCTCGGCGTGCCCGAGGATTCGAAGGACTACGCGGCGGATGCGATCGCGCTCTCGCGTGACCCGATCCGGGCCGAGCTCGACGAGTACGAGCACTTCGGCAACCGTCGCCTGCGCACGACCGGCGAGCTGATCCAGGAAGCGTTCCGGGTCGGCCTCTACCGCATGGAGCGCGTCGTTCGCGAGCGGATGACCACCGAGGACGTGGACACGATCACGCCGCAGACGATCATCAACATTCGTCCCGTGGTGGCCGCCTTGAAGGAGTTCTTCGGCTCCTCGCAGCTCTCGCAGTTCATGCAGCAGACCAACTCGCTCGACGGTCTAACCCACCGTCGGCGGCTGAGTGCTCTGGGAGCGGGGGGCCTTACCCGTGAGCGTGCCCCGATCGAGGTGCGCGACGTCCACCCGACCCACTACGGCCGCATGTGCCCGATCGAGACGCCGGAAGGCCCGAACATCGGCCTGATCGGCTCGCTCGCGTCAATGGCGACGGTGTCCGAGTTCGGCTTCATCCAGACGCCGTATCGCAAGGTCGCGAAGGGAAAGGTTTCTGACGAGATCATCTACCTGGACGCGGCCGAGGAGGCGCAGTACACGATCGCGCAGGCCTCGGAACCGGTCGACGAGAAGACTGGCCGCTTCCTCCACGAGCAGGTGCTCTGCCGCTCGCGCGAGGGCGAGGCCGTGATGGCGACTCCCCCGGAGATCGAGTTCATGGACGTATCGCCGGCCCAGATCGTTTCGGTCGCCACGGCGATGATCCCCTTCCTCGAGCACAATGATGCGAACAGGGCGCTCATGGGAGCCAACATGCAGCGGCAGGCGGTGCCGCTGATGATCCCGCAGGCGCCGCTCGTCGGCACCGGGCTCGAGTACCGCGCGGCGGTCGACTCCGGCGACGTCGTCGTCTCGCGCACTGCGGGTGAGGTCGTCGAGCTCGACGCGACCCACATCGTCGTCGAGGGCAAAGGCACGCGCGAGGCCTACGACCTGACGAAGTTCATGCGCTCGAACCAGGGCACGCTGATTCACCACAAGCCGATCGTCCGGCTCGGCGACAAGGTGCAGGCGGGGGCCGTTCTCGCCGATGGCTCCTCGACCGACCACGGCGAGCTCGCGCTTGGCGCGAACCTGCTCGTCGCGTTCATGCCGTTCGAGGGCTACAACTTCGAGGACGCGATCGTGATCTCGGAGCGGCTCGTGAAGGACGAGGTGCTCACCTCGATCCACATCCACGAGTACGAGATCGACGCCCGCTCCACCAAGCTGGGCGACGAGGAGGTCACGCGGGACATCCCGAACCGCTCCGAGGAGTCGCTGCGCAACCTCGACGACCGCGGCATCATCCGCGTCGGGGCCGAGGTCGGCTCGGGCGATCTGCTCGTCGGCAAGGTGACGCCGAAGGGCGAGACCGAGCTGACGGCTGAAGAGAAGCTGATCCGCGCCATCTTCAAGGAGAAGGCTCGCGAGGTCCGCGACACGTCGCTCAAGGTTCCGCACGGCGAAGGCGGCGTCGTGATCGACGTGAAGACGTTCTCGCGGAACGCGGGCGACGACCTGTCGGCGGGCGTCAACGAGCTCGTCCGCGTGTACGTGGCCAAGAAGCGCAAGATCAGCGAGGGCGACAAGCTCGCCGGCCGCCACGGCAACAAGGGCGTGATCTCGAAGATCGTCGCGCAGGAGGACATGCCGTTCCTCGAGGACGGACGCGCCGTCGACATCCTGCTGAATCCTCTGGGCGTGCCGAGCAGAATGAACATCGGCCAGATCCTCGAGACGCATCTCGGCTGGGCCGCTGCGCACGGCGTGTTCGCCGGCGACGGCGTGGACGTGATGAACGGCAACGCCCGGCGCGTGATCAACGCACCGTCGCCAACCCCCGTCGCCACGCCCGTCTTCGACGGCGCGACGGTCGAGGACGTCGACGACGCGCTCGTAACCTGGGCCGAGACGAACGGCGACAGCCCGATCAAGCTCGCGGTCGACAAGAAGCAGCCGGCCGGGCGCAAGGCGTCGGGCAAGGTGAGGCTGTTCAGCGGGCGTACCGGTGAGCCCTTCGAGCAGAAGGTCACCGTCGGCTACATGTACATCCTCAAGCTGCTCCACCTGGTCGACGACAAGATCCACGCCCGCTCGACCGGCCCGTACTCGCTCGTCACGCAACAGCCTCTTGGAGGGAAAGCACAGTTCGGCGGCCAGCGCTTCGGGGAGATGGAGGTCTGGGCCCTCGAGGCCTACGGCGCCGCCTACACCCTCCAGGAGATGCTGACAATCAAGTCCGACGACACCGTCGGGCGGGTAAAGGCCTACGAGGCGATCGTGAAGGGCGAGAACATCGCCGAACCGTCTATCCCGGAGTCCTTCAAGGTGCTCCTGAAGGAGATGCAGTCGCTCGCGCTCGACGTCAGCGTGCTTTCGGAGGGAGGCGGCGAAGTCGAGGTGCGGGAGGAGGACGACGAGCTGCTTCGCGCTGCGGAGGAGCTCGGGATCGATCTCTCACCCGGCTCGCTGCGCGCTGCCGCGCGCCAGCCGACCGGGCAGGAGATCGAGGAGGGACAGGACCGCATCGACACCGACGGAGACCTTGCGCTCCCGGCCGACGAGGCGCTCGAGGACTTCGACGCGCTTGTGCTCGAGGCCGAGGTTCTTGACGTCGAAGACACGCCAGTCGGCGCTATCGACGAGGTCGACGCCGAGCTCGAGGAATAGATCTTCTTTAGCGGATTTTGGATTGGAACAACCGGCTTCGCTCAAGAGAAAGGAAACCGTGAGTCAGAAGGCGCTTTCTCTCTCATTTTTCACCGAAGGTGAAAGATGATCGACATCAACGATTTCGACGCGATTCGGATCGGGCTTGCGTCGAGCAAGCAGATTCGCGACTGGTCGTCCGGCGAGGTAACCAAGCCGGAGACGATCAACTACCGAACTCTCAAGCCGGAGCGCGACGGCCTCTTCTGCGAGCGCATCTTTGGACCGACGAAGGATTGGGAGTGCTACTGCGGTAAGTACAAGCGCGTCCGCTACAAGGGAATCATCTGCGAGCGCTGCGGCGTCGAGGTTACGCGCCAGAAGGTGCGCCGCGAGCGGATGGGTCACATCGACCTGGCGGCGCCGGTCTCGCACATCTGGTTCTTCAAGGGCGTCCCGAGCCGGATCGGCTACCTGCTCGACATCGCCCCGCGGGAGCTCGAAAAGGTGCTCTACTTCGCCGCTTCGATCGTTACGAGCGTGGACGTCGACGCGCGCGCGAAGGACCTGAACGACCTCGAGGACAAGGTCAAGGCGGAGTTCGAGCGCATCTACATCGATCGGGACGAGCAGCTCGCCGCGCTCGAGCAACGACTCGCCCGCCGGCGCGCGTTCTTCGCCCAGGGCAAGGACAAGGGCTTCGACGAGGACGACGATTTCTGGGTTCGCGGTCTCTCGACCTGGGCCGAGGAGCAGGGACTGCCGACGCTCGAGGAGGCCCGCCGCCTCGTCAGCGGTCTCTTCGTCGAGCTCGTTGCGCAGATCACGACCGAAGACTCGAAGAAGATCCGTGAGCTGGTTCGTAACGCCGCGATCCGCGACGACCGCAAGCTGACACCACGTGAGCTGGAGCTCGTGGCCGTGGCGGCGGAGCAGATCCGCGCGTCGCTCGCACCGCTCCGCACCGAGCAGGACGGTGCAACTGGCTCGAAGAAAGGCGCCGTGTCGAAGCACATCAAGCGCGTGCTCGACTCGCTGCTCACCGGTTCGCCCCTTCACGCCGAGGACGCCGAGCTCGTCCAGCAGGTCGACGTGAAGAACCTCGAGAAGGTGCGCGACCTCGGCAACGGCCTGCTCGCCGACGTGGTCGCCGCCTCCGGCGACGACACCGACGTGCGCGAGCTGGCGAACGACCTCTGTCTGCGCACGGACGGCAAGATCCAGAAGGAGGACCTCGACGCGCTGATCCAGTGGGCGCTGAAGGTGCGCGAGATGTACCTCGACATCGAGTCGCGCCGCGCCGACACGCGCGAGGGTGCCGTCGACTCCGTCAACCGCCTCGAGCAGACGTGGCAGCTCTTCCGCGATCTCGAGCCGAAGCTGGTCGTGAACGACGAGCAGCTGTTC
>CAWAGR010000003.1:0-181087 GCA_963781435.1 uncultured Actinomycetes bacterium
GAAGAGCCTCACCTCCCCGGGGAGCGACCACGCCACTCCCTTCACGAGCGTGCGGATCTGCTCCAGATCGGTGACGACCGCGATGCGCTCCAACGAGCGCAGGTTGGTCACGCCGAGTTTCGCGTCCTCCCAGAGCGCTCCGGCCGTGTGGCCCTCGAGCCGCTCGTCGAGGACGTGGACGAGCCGGATCTTCTCGTGCGCTTCACGCGCACGCGCGATCGCGGGGATCGCGACACGCTCGTAGTCCTCCGAGGTGACCTCGCCCACGGCCTCGAGGCCGACCACGGCGTCGGGCAGTCCGGCGATGCGCTCGATCGGCATGCTCAGCCACCCCTCGATCCGAAACTGGTTGCGCTTCTCATCCCGAGCTCGCCGCCGCTGTCTCGGGCTCGTTCTCGTCCTCGACCAGCAGGCCGAGGTCGCGCAGCTCGCGCTGCGACTTGCCCTTGAGCTTGCGACCGAGCATCGGCCGGCCGTCCGAGTGCTGGTAGACGCCCGCCGGCTCGCTCGCGAGCGGCTCCTCCCACGCGTACCAGAGCGCCAGCACGCGCAGCGTGTAGCCGACGACGAACGCGACGCCGGCCGCGATCCACGTGTTCCCGCCCGCCCAGTAGACGAGGATCCACACGAGGCCCGTCATCGCCGCGATCGGGACGAACCACTCGCCGCGGATGAAGTGCTTCGGCGTCACCCCGCTCGAGACGTCGATGAACCAGCGGCCGGCGGTCGGGCCGATCACCGCGAGCAGGATCGCGCCTGCCACCGGGATCCCCTGGCCGACCGCTTTCTGGGCACCCACGATCGCGTACCAGGGCAGCGAGAACGAGGTCATGAACTGGAAGAGCCCCTCGCGGAAGAGCTGTCCCTGCGCGTAGGCGAGGAAGTAGCCGAGCGTGCCGAAGCCGAGCGCAAGCGTGATGTAGGCGGGGTTCGTGAGCGCCGACGGCACGTCGCCGAGCATCACGTCACGCGTGATCCCTCCTCCGAGGCCGCCGAGCAGCGCCATCATCAGCACGCCGACGATCGTGTACATCTTGTAGTGGTCGGGCCGCCGGCAGAGCAGCGCGCCGTTCAATGCGTTCGTCGAGGCCGCCACCAGGTCGACGAACGTGAAGCTGCCGGTGAAGTCCCAGCCCTCGAGGAACGTGACCGTTCCCGAGTCCGCGAGCAACTGCGAGACGACCACTTACTCGCGGTCCTCCGGGGGTGGGATGTGGCCCGCGCGCCCGGCGCTGGACCGCCGGGCACGCGGATATGCGTCGGGGCCGGCTCGACGCCGACCCCTTCGCCGCCTCCGCTCCTCCGCAGCTTCGTACGAGGCGCGCAGCGTCTCCTCCTGCGTCCTGCTTCGGGAAGAAGCGGTAGACCAGCGCCATCCCGATCAGGATCGCGACGATCGCGGCGAGGTAGGCCCACTGGTCGCCGTTGAGGAACGACGACTGGGCCGCAGCCGTGATCTGGCTCGCGTATGCGGATGCTGCGCGGCGACGTCCTCGGCGCTCGCGTAGGAGAGTTGGAGCGTGGCCTGCGTGCTGTCGGTGACGTGCTTCCCCGACTCGGCGATCGCGGTCCCCATCGCCGATGCATAGCCGGCGGTGAGGAGCGCGCCAAAGATCGAGGTCATCAGCGCCCCGCCGAGGTCGCGCTGCAGGTCAGCCGTTCCGGACGCCATACCGACACGCGTCACGGGCACCGAGCCCGTCAACGAGTTCGAGGACGGCGTGCCGGCGAGGCCCGACCCCGTCCCCAGGAAGGCGTACGGGATCGCGACCTCCCAGTACGAGATGTGCTCCTTCCAGAACAGCAACATCAGGACGAAGGCGACGAGGAGGAGCGCCTGCCCGGTGAGCAGCGTCCGCCGCGATCCGTGCAGGCCCACGAGCTTGGCCGAGCGCGGAGCGACGAGCACCATGAAGATGCCAGCGGGGAGGATCGCGGCGCCTGCCTCGAGCGTCGAGTAGCCGAGCACGTTCTGCAGGAACTGCTGGCTGATGTACGCGGCGCCCATCAGCGAGCCGAACACGATGATCCCTGCGCAGGCCGCGACCCAGAAGGTCGGACGTGCGGCGATGTGGAGGTCGTAGAGCGGATTCGAGGCGCGGCGCTGCTGCACGACGAACAGGACTCCGGCGACGGCGGCAACTGCGAGCAGAGCGAGCGCAAGAGTCTGCTCGCCCGCGACGGGCAAGAAGTTGATCGAGACGATCAGCGCGCCGACCAGCACAGCCGAGAGCATGCCCGCCGAGGTTGTCGACCGGCTCGGTTCCCTCGTTGACGTGACTCGGGACGAAGCTTGATCGCCATCGGCACCGCGACCGCGACGAGCGGCAACGTGACCAGGAACACCGACCCCCAGTCGAAGTGCTCGAGCAAGGCCCCGGAGATGAGCGGTCCGAGGAGCGCGACGCCCCCGCCGAGCGCCGACCACAGTGCGATCGCCTTCGTGCGCGCCGGTCCCGACCACAGCGCCGTGATCAGCGCCAGCGTCGTCGGATAGGCCATTCCCGCCGCCAGCCCACCGAACACGCGCGCGGCGAACAGGACGCCGGACGACGGCGCGAAGCCGGCGAGCAGACACGCAGGAACCGTCAGCGACATGCCCGCGACGATCATCAGCTTGCGCCCGTACCGGTCGCCGAGCGCCCCGAACCAAAGGACGGACGCGGCAAGCCCGAGCGAGTAGCCGACGGCGATCAGGTCGAGCGCGGTCTGGGAGGCGTCGAACGACTCGCCGATGTCGGGCAGCGCCACGTTCGCGACCGACAGGTTCAGGTTCGCGACCGCCGCGACCAGGATCAGAGAAACGAGAACGAGCTTGGCGCGCGCGGGCGCCTCCCCACGACCTCCTGCGAGCTCAGTCACGGCAGCCTCTCGACGTACGCGCCCTCGTCCACGGCCCGATTCTTTCGCACCGGACTGCCGCCGCGAAGCAGCACGCGGAGTTTCACCCGGATGAACCGTCCACGGATGGCGCAGTCAGCCGCAGGCCGCCGAAACGTTCGGGCGGCCCGCGGCTTCGCGGTCGTAACTATGACGACGAGCAGTCGGGCCCGGTGAGGGTCGACTTCGCCGTCGAGGCCAGCGTCTTCGCCGACGATGCGACGTCGTTCAGCGCGTCGCTCACCGAAGCGTCGTCGGGAACGTCGTCGACAGCGGACTTGAAGCTGTCCCAGGCGCTGTCGAGCTGGCTCGTCGAGATGTTCGCCAGGTCGGAGGCATCGCTCTTGACCTGGCCCCAGTCGTCCTCAACCTGCGACACCGCCGACTGGTAGTCGGACTCCGAAGCCGTCGTCGGGCTCAGGCTCGTCAGGCTGTTGATCGAGCTCTCGAGCGAGCTGACGCTGCCGCAGAAGTTCGCCTGCGCCTCGGCCTGCGACTCGCCTCCCCCGCCGTCGGCGAGGAGTCCGATCACGATCGCCAGCCCGACCCCGACGAGGACAAGAACGGTGATCCATCCTCTCCTGCTCATGAGGTCAGGCCTCCGACCGCGCCGGCGACACCGCCAGCCCGTAGATCACAGACGACGCCAACGCGATCGTCGCAGCCGCAAACCACGGCGCATGCTCGATGATCACAAAGCTGTTCACGATCACCACCACCGCCCAGATATAGGCCACCACCCTGCCAAAGCCGCCGTTACTCAAGAGCGACCAGCCCGCGAACAACGCCAGCGCCGCGATACACAGATCCCAGAGGCCCCACGCCCAAAGCGTGTCCCCGAAGATCCCCGCCGTCAGATTCGCGACATCCGAGCTGTCGTCGAAATACCTGATCGCCGAGATGATCCGAACGAACCCGACCGAAAACAGCACGATCGCCGAAAACGTCACCCACCCAGCCCTCGGGTCATCATCCTGCGCCGTATAACCCTGTGTTGACATCGGAATCCTCCCTGTCGTTCCGAGAACGAGCCGACTCTAGAGCGCAGCGGCCACGGCGCCTATCCGCTCGGCGTCATTCACCCAGGGTGAACTTCCGCCTCGCTGGAGAGGGTTCCCAGCTCTGCGACACGGACGAGCAACTCCTCGCGTGTGCGAACGCCCAGCTTGCGGTAGATGCTGCGCCTGTGCGTCTTCACCGTGTTGGGCGAGAGGTAGAGCTCGCGAGCGACGTCTCCAAGCGACGCCCCCGAGGCGAGTACGCGGAGCACCTTGAGCTCCGCCTCGCTGAGGTCGTCGCCCAGGAACCCGTCACGGCGCGCGCGTAAGGAGAGCTCATCCCGCGTCTTCTCGAGCAGTGTCTCGAGCATGCCTCTGTCCGGAAGCTCGTCGAGCTCTCTGCAACTGGCATCGAGTGCATCGAAGGCCCCGCCCGTGTCGCCGATGAGACGGCGGGCCGCGGCGAGCCGGATGAGGGCATGCGCGTGCCAGTACGACGGTTCGTCTGCGCCGGCGAGCTCCACGGCACGTTCGAGGTGCTCGATCGCCGCATGGAGATCCGCACCGCGCATCAGGACGCATCCGAGCGCGAGGCGTGGATTGGCGGCGGTGACGCTCGCGGCGTGGCCGATCTCCTCGGCGAGCGCGAGGGCGTCTCGTGCGAGACCTTCCGCGCGCTCGGCATCGCCGTCTGCGAGCTCGATAAGCGAGAGATACGCCAGTGCGAGGGCGCTCGTCGCGCGGCGCCGCGCTCCGGGGAGTGTCCGGGCCTCCTCGAGCGGTGCGCGCGCCTCTCCATGGCGACCGGCGAGGAAGAGCGCCTGTCCCAGCGGTACGAGGCCCGCGTATCGCCATTCACTTCCGGCAGGCTCGCTCTCGAGCACGAGCCTGGCCGACCGCTCGGCGTCAGCGATCCCGCGGCTGAGGTACGTCGAGCTGACCATCGCGACCACGGAGCGGAGCGACGTGATTCCGTTGGCGAGCGGGCCGTGGTCGGGTCCGTCCTCTGCCACGCGGAGCCATCGCTCGACCTCGTCGCGTCCCTGCCCGCTCAGTCGCGCGGTGAGCGCGCGCATGGTCGCGAGCTCGCGGTCGCCCAGGGCCTCCGGCCAGGAGAGCGCGTCGAACCAGCGGTTGAGCGTCGCCATCCGACCGGCAGACAGCAGCGGGACGGCGACACGCATCACGAGCGCGCTCGCGCGGGTGACGTCCCTGCAGGCAATCGCGTGGTCTATGGCGCGCTCGATCTCCCCGTGGGCCTCGAACCAGAGCGAAGCTCGGGCATGCAGCCCGGGAACGGCGCCGGGATCGGTGGACTCGAGCTGCCGCCTCAAGACGGCCGCGAAGAGATGGTGGTACCGGTATTCGGCCCCGGTCACGTCGAGAGGGACGAGGAAAAAGTTCGAGCGCTCGATCTCGGCGAGCTTCGAGGCGGAGTCGGCGCGCTCGAGTACGGCGTCGCAGAGCGGCGCAGACAGTCTCTCGAGCACCGACGAGTGCGTCATGAAGTCTCGGATAGCGGGATCTGCCGTCGCCACGACATCGTGGGCGAGGTAGTCGAAGACGTCGCGTGTGTCACCCGAGAACTCATCGACGAAGCGCCGAGGGTCCACCTGCTCCTTGAGCACGATCGCGGCCAGACAGAGTCCCGCCAGCCATCCCTCCGTCCGCTCGGTGAGTTTCCGGACTTCACGGGTCGTGAGCCGAACGTCGGCCTCTCGAAAGAGCGCGTCGGCCGCGGTGGACGAGACACTGAGATCACGCGCTCTGAGCTCCGTCAGGTCGCCGTGGGCGCGGAGCCGGGCAATCGGCAGCCGGGGGTCGCGACGGCTCGAGATGACGACCTGGACGGCGCCGGGGGCGCGCTCCACGAACGCGCCGAATGTCTCGTCGCAGGCACGGCTCGCCGCTGTGTGCCAGTCGTCGAGGACGAGGACGACCGGAGGGCAGTCCGAAAGCTCGTCGACGAGGAGCGGAATCCCCACCTCGGCGATCTCTCTCGGCCCTGCGGAGAACGCCAAGAGTGAGCGCTGGCCTGCGCGGACGTGGACCTCCTGGAGCGCCGTGATCACATGGGCCCACAGCCTCGCTGGGTCGGAGTCCATCGCGTCGAGCGAGACCCACGCGAAGGCACTTCGGTCGGCGTCCGCTGCCGCCCACTGGGCAAGGAGCGTCGTCTTGCCGTAACCCGCAGGAGCACAGACGAGCGTGAGCGTCCGCTCCCTCCCGCTGCGCAGCCTCTGGACAAGAGCTGGGCGCTGGAGCAGACCGTCCTGGACATGCGGGGGGCGGAGCTTGGTCGGGACGACGTACGGCGCCCGTGGCGACACCCCCGGGTCCACCGTCTTCGGTCTGCTCGCCACGCGTGAACTCTCCCTCATTCTCGCGCCGGCGGCAATCCGAAGTTCACCCGGATGAACCGCGGGGGTCAGTAATGACGCCGCGTGGAGCGGTCGTCATGCTGGACCTCCGATGAGCACCGGGCTTGAGGGAGCAGGATCGACGACGTACGAGGTGCTCGTACGCGGAGAGCTGAGCGACGATCTCGTCGCGGACCTGGGCGCGCGCCGGTTCGTTCCGTGCAGCGGCAAGACCGTGATCCTCGTGGACGTCATCGACCAGTCGCATCTGCACGGCGTGTTGGGGTGGCTCCAGGATCGCAACATCGAGATCGTGAGGGTCAATCCCGTTTGACCGACGGGAAGGGTGCCTTGGTTCCGGGTGGCTGGTCCACCGAGATCGCCGGGATCGGTTACCTCGGGTCGCTCGTGTTCCTGGTGCTCGCCTTCGGAGCGTTGCTCTACCGGCGCGGCACACTGGCGACGAAGCGTTGGTTCCTGTGGGTCGGCATCTACTCGATCCCGCTCCGTATTTCGCGGCGCTTGCGGGATGGCTGCTCACGGAGATCGGGCGCCAGCCGTGGATCGTGTTCGGCTTGTTGAAGACGGCCGACGCCAACTCGCCGAGCGTGAGCACCACGACCATCGCGTTCAGTCTGGGGACGTTCGCCGTGCTACGGCGCGCTCGCCGTGGTCGACGTCGTGCTCATGCGCAGGTACGCGCGGGTCGACCGCCCGAGGTCGGTGGCCATGGCGACGAGTTCGCGGTTCCGGTGGCGGGCTACTGATGGACCTCGGGCTGCTCGGGTTCTGCCTCATCGCAATCCTCTGGGCAGGCTACTTCGCGCTCGAGGGCTTCGACTTCGGGTCGGAATGCTGCTGCCGTTCCTCCCGCGCGACGAGGAGGAGCGGCGAACGATACTCCGGACGATCGGCCCCGCCTGGGACGGGAACGAAGTGTGGCTCGTCGTCGCCGGCGGCGCGACGTTCGCGGCGTTCCCCGCGTGGTACGCAACGATGTTCTCGGGCTTCTCGTCGCGCTCCTGCTCGTCCTCGTCTTCCTCATCGTGCGCGTCGTGTCGTTCGAATGGCGCTCGAAGAGCGAGAGTCCCCGCCGGCGCTATCGATCAACTCGGTCTCCCGGCTCGAGCTGCTCCTCGAGCGCGACGTCGGCACGGCCTATGCCGGTTGACCGGCTCGCGCGGTGCTGCGGCGGTACGGCTTGGTGACCGGCCGCGTCCCCCCGCTGAGCACTTCCTCCGCGGTGGTGGCGGCGAAGAGCTGGATGAGTTTCGCAACGGCCCCGGTCCAGCCCGTCTGGTGGCTCGCACCCAGTCCGGCGCCGTTGTCGCCGTGAAAGTACTCGTGGAAGAGGATGAGGTCGCGCCAGTGCGGGTCGTCTTGAAAGAGCGGTAGGTCGCCGTACACCGGCCGGCGGCCGTCGCCATCGCGCAGGAAGATCGCTGCGAGCCGGTCGGCGAGCTCCTTGGCCACCTCGAACAGGGTCAGCTCTCGTCCGGAGCCGGTCGGGCACTCGATCGTGAAGTCGTCGCCGTAGTAGAGGTAGTACTGGAGGAGCGCGCGGATGATCAGCAGGTTGACCGGGAACCAGACCGGGCCGCGCCAGTTGGAGTTGCCTCCGAACATGCCCGTGTCGGATTCGGCAGGCAGGTAGCCGACGCGGAACTCCTGGCCGCCGACCTCGAACACGTACGGATGGTCGAGATGCCAGCGCGACAGCGAGCGGATGCCGTGCGGGCTGAGGAAGCGCTCCTCGTCGAGCATGCGCGCCAGAACCCGGCGCAGCTTCGTCTCGTCGAGGATCGAGAGCAGTCGACGGCCGTGCACACCCGGCGCCGACGGATCGGCGATGTTCGAGAGCAGGTCGGGGTGCCGGCCGACATGCTCGCGGACCCGCTCTGTCAGCTCCGGGAAGCGCTCGAGCGTCTCGGCTGAGATGACGGTTGCGGCGCACAGCGGGAGCAGGCCGACCAGTGAGCGGATCTTCAGCCGAGTCGCGGATCCGTCGGGAAGGCGGAGCACGTCGTAGAAGAACCCGTCCTCCTCGTCCCAGAGCTCGTCGTCGGTCTCGCCGACGCGGTCCATCGACGCCGCGATCCAGAAGAAGTGCCGCACGAACTTGAGCGCGAACTCCTCGAAGCTCGGGTCGCGCGTGGCGAGCTCGAGCGAGAGCTCGAGCATGTTCTGGCTGAAGAGCGCCATCCACGCGGTCCCGTCTGCCTGCTCGAGGTGACCCGCCGGTCGGGAGCTCGGCGCTGCGGTCGAAGACACCGATGTTGTCGAGCCCGAGGAACCCGCCTTCGTAGAGGTTGCGCCCTTCGGGATCCTTGCGATTGACCCACCACGTGAAGTTCAAGAGCAGCTTGCGAAACGCATCGCGGAGGAAGTCGAGGTCCTCCTCCGGGGTGCCGCCGAGCCCTGCGCTATAGGCGAAGAGCGTCGCCCAGGCATGGACGGGCGGGTTCACATCGCCGAAGTTCCACTCGTAGGCGGGGATCTGGCCGCTCGGGTGCAGGTAGGCCTCGCTGAGCATCAGCGCGAGCTGGTTCCGCGCGAACGCCGGATCCACCATCGTCAGCGGAACGCAGTGGAATGCGAGGTCCCACGCGGCGTACCAGGGGTACTCCCACTTGTCCGGCATCGACAGCACGTCGGCGTTGCGCATGTGGAACCACTGCTGATTGCGGACGGACCGGGAGGGCGAGCGCATCGGGTGCGCGCCGAGCTCGTTCAGCCAGCCGTCGACGTCGTAGCCGTACCACTGCTTCGTCCACAGCATCCCGGCTAGCGCGCGGCGCATCACCATGGCAGCGTCCTCGTCGAGGCCGGGCGGCGTGATCGCCTCGTAGAACTCGTCGGCCTCGGCCCGGCGCTGCTGCCAGCACCGACCCGAACTCCGAGCCCAACGGCCCGCCCTTCACGGCCGGTGCGTCCGCCGGACGGAGACGAACGTCGACCACGGCCTCGGCGCCCGCCCCGACGGTCAGCCGGTGCCATGCAGCCGCCTTCGTCCCCTCCTGCGTCGGGCTGACGGTCGGGAGTCCGGCGACGACGTGATCGTTGATCCCGTCCTTGACGAAAGGCGTCGGGTTCGCGCCACCCCAGAGCCGGGCGACGTTCGTCTCGTTCTCCGTGAACAGCAGCTCGGCCTCGGAAGACACGTGCATCGAACCAGGTCACCGAGCTCCGCATGCGTGAGCTCGATGACGCCGGGCTCGACGCGGCGCAGGCTCGGCCGAGATTCGCGATCCTCGCCCCACGTGTTGCGCCACCAGACGGTCGGGAGCACGTGCAGCTCCGCCGCGTCCGGACCGCGATTCGCGATCGTGATCCGGCAGAGCACATCGTCGGGCGCCGCCTTCGCGTACTCGACGAAGACGTCGAAGTAGCGGCCGTCGTCGAACACACCGGTGTCGAGCAGCTCGTACTCGAACTCCGTCCTCGACCGGCCGCGGTTGGTGCCGACGAGATCCTCGTACGGGTACGCCGCCTGCGGGTACTTGTAGAGCATCCGCATGTAGGAGTGCGTCGGCGTCGAGTCGAGGTGGAAGTAGTACTCCTTCACGTCCTCGCCGTGATTGCCCTGCGAGTTGGTCAGCCCGAACAGCCGCTCCTTGAGGATCGGGTCCGCCCCGTTCCAAAGCGCCGGCGAGAAACAGAGCAACTGACGGTCGTCGCTCAGGCCCGCGAGCCCGTCCTCTCCACGCCGGTACACGCGCGAGCGCGCCTGGTCGTGCGTGAAGTAGTCCCAGGCATTGCCGTCCGCGCTGTAGTCCTCCCGCACCGTGCCCCACTGGCGGTCGCTCAGGTACGGCCCGAAACGCCGCCAGGGGACCCCGTCCGCGTCAGCCTCGCGGAGGCGACGCTCCTCCGCCGTCTCCGTCGACCGAGGTCCCGGGCTCATGGCATCGCTGCCGGATAACGACGAGGCTCCACGCGAGGCGATCATAGATCCAGAGCCGCATCGTTCTCGCGCTTAGGATGCCCCCGGCATGACCTGCACGAGGGCGTCCGGCTTCACGGCGAAGGGCCCGGCGAACGGCCTGTCCTGGGAGGCGATCAGCAACAGGCACACCGCCACGGCCGAGGCGAAGATGCCCGTCGTGATCGCCGTAGCGGCTCGGTTGTCGCTGTGAACGAAGGCAATGGCGAGCAAGGTGAGGGCCCCCAACAGGACGACGCCCGCCCACTTGGCCCAGGTGATCCGCGATTCGCTGACGATGATGCGCTGCCGCCGTGCGTCGAGAGCGGTCTCGAGCGCCGCGACGATCTCACGCTGCGCGACCTTCTGGCCCTCCGAGTGAGGCGTGAGCGCGAGGGCCACCCCGAGCGCCTGGGCGAGCGAGGCCGGCACGACCGTGAGCGTCTCATGCTGACGGGCCATGGCCGGCCATTCCTCGTTCACGGCTGTCTCGATGTGCCGGCGCACGAGCGTGCGCATTCGCGCCTCTGGCCCTCCGTGGAAACTGGCGTCCAGAAGGACGACGGCCCGCAACGCGCTGGCCTCGCGATTGACCGCTGCTTGCGCCTGACCGACATCGTTCCAGACCTGGACCGCGAGAAACCCGACGACCAAGCCGAAGACCACGCCCAGTGGTGGGAGCATCCCCGGCGACACGGCTTTGAACGCGAGCGCCCGGTCGCCGACGGCGAGCGCCAGCACAGCCCACGAGATTGCGGCGGCGACGAGGTAGGTCGCGCCGAACACCACGACGACGAGCCAGACGAATGGTAGGTCGTGCAGCCAGTCAATCATGGCCAGCGGAAGACTAGTCCGACCACCCGATCGCGCTGAGCCGTGGAGCGGCGATCGGACGCCCGTCTCGGCCTGGATGCCCGGACGCCGCGCCTCGTTGGACGACGCCCGCGAGGCGATCTCCGTACTTTGTCGTAGCCCGTTCCGGGAACACCCGGATGCGGTTCCGCACCGCAAAGGGCAGCATCCGTGGAGCCGGAAGGAGGTGGCGCGATCACCGCGACGCCGACCGAGATCAGGGAGCGCGTGGAAGCGCCGGCGCGCCGGCAGGAGCCGGCTGTGCTGATCGAGTTAGAGCGCGTCGAGAAGACGTACCGGATGGGCCGGCTCGACTATCGGGCGCTGCGCGGGATCGACCTCGCGATCGGCGCGGGCGAGCTCGTCGCGATCGTCGGGCCGTCGGGCAGCGGCAAGACCACGATCCTGAACATGGTCACCGGGATCGACCGCCCGACGGCCGGGACCGTGACGGTCGACGGCCGCCGCCTCGACGAGCTCGGCGAGGAGGCGCTCGCGGTGTGGCGGGGCGCGAACGTCGGGATCGTGTTCCAGTTCTTCCAGCTCCTGCCGACGCTGTCGGCGCTCGAGAACGCGGTGCTGCCCCTCGACTTCGCCCGCCGGGGCTCGAAGCGCGAGCGCTTCGAGCGCGCCCGCCACAACCTCGAGCTGGTCGGCCTCGGCGACAAGCTTGACCATCTGCCGGCCGAGCTCTCGGGCGGCGAGCAGCAGCGAGTCGCGATCGCGCGCGCCCTGGCGTCGGACCCGAAGCTCGTCGTCGGCGACGAGCCGACCGGCAACCTCGACACGGTCACCGCCGCCGAGATGTTCGAGCTGTTCGAGCGCCTGAACGGGGAGGGCAAGACCATCCTCTACGTCACGCACGACCTCGAGCTCGCGCGACGGGCACACCGCGTCGTCACGATCCGCGACGGCGTCGTCGTCGCCTCGTAGGTGGGCTGGATGACCTCCGCGCTGCTGCGCAAGTCGGTCACCGACCTGAGCCGACGCCGGGCGCGCACCTTCTTCGCCGCCGCGACGCTCGCCCTGGCGGTCGCGAGCATCGGCATCTTCGCGATGCCGGCGCTGATGGACCGCTCGATGCAGGCCGAGGTCAGGTCCGGGAAGCTCGCCGACCTGACCGTGTACACGAACCCGCTCGCGCTCGACGCTGCGAAGTTCCGGGCACTCGGGGCGCTGCCGAACGTGCTGGCCGTGGAGCCGCGTACCGGCTTCTCCGGCCGCGTCTACGTCGGCGAGAGGCGCGCGCCCGTGTACGTGGTCGGCGTCCGGGACTTCGCGCGGCAGCGCGTCGACGTCGTCCACGTCGACTCGGGTGCTCCGCCGCGCGCGGGCGAGGTGCTGACCGACGTGCAGAACGCGAACCAGGGTGTCCTCGGCGTGAAGACGGGCGCGAGCGTGAGCGTCGTCGCGAGCGACGGCTCCATCCAGACGCTGCGGATCAGCGGCGTCGGCCGCAACCTCAACGGCGGCAAGTGGGTCACCGACGACAACCTCGTCGTCCTCTACGCGACGCCGGCGACCGTCGCCGTCCTCGGCGGCGGCGCCGACTATGGCTCGTTCGCCTTCCGGCTCGCCGACACGCGGCCGGCCGCGGTAGCCGCGACGCTCACCGCCGTGCGCGGCTCCCTCCGCGGCGTCGCAGGCTTCAGCCGCTTCACCGGCCTGCCGGACGTGCGCGCAGCCGGCGACTGGCCCGGCAAGCAGGACTTCGAGCGCTTCTCCGACTTCTTCTTCGTGATCACGGCGCTCGCGCTGCTGTCGGCGCTCGTGCTGATCGCGAACACGATGACGACCCTCGTCGCCGAACAGACCCCCGAGATCGGGACGATGAAGGCGGTGGGCGGGCGGCGCAGGCAGATCGCGGCCGTGTACGTGAAGACCGCACTCCTCCTCGGCGCGCTCGGGACGATCGCCGGGATCCTGCTCGGGATCGCGCTCTCGAACGTGCTCGTCCGCTACCTCGGCTCGACCTTCTTCGCGATCGACGTCGGCTTCGGCGTCGACTGGCGCATCCTCGTCGCGAGCGTGCTCGTCGGCGTGCTCGGGCCGGCGCTGGCGGCGCTGCCGGCGATCCGGCGGGCCGTCAACGTGCCCCTTCGCGAGGCGCTCGAGGCGAGCGGCTCCGCGGTCGGCGCCCAGGACGCCGGCGACCGGCTCCTGCGTCGGGTCCGCTTCCTGCCGCGCACGGCGCAAATCGGCCTGCGCGGAGTCGGGCGGCGGCGGCGGCGCAGCCTCGCGACCATGCTCATGGTCGCGCTCGCGGTCGGCAACCTGCTCGCGATCCTCGGCCTCGCCGCCGCGATCTCGCAGACGACGCACGCGGAGTGGCGCGACCACGGCGAGGACGTGAAGCTCTTCTCGCAGGGCCGGCCGTTCGACGCGCTCGCCGTCAGCATCATGCGCGGCACGCCCGGCGTCGCCGCGGCCGAGCCGATGTTCGTCGTCGACGCGAACCTGGCGGGCAAAGACGGGTTCATCTGGGCCGTCCGCGGCGCGACGATGTTCCACTACCGGATCGCGGACGGCCGCTGGTACACGCCGGCCGAGGAGCGCGCCCAGGCCCGCGTGGCGGTCGTCGAGCGCAACATCGCGCGCGTCACCGGTACCCGCGTCGGCGACCGGGTCCGCGTCGAGACCGCGACCGGCCCGATCACGTTCCGCGTGATCGGCGTCGCCACGAACCAGCAGGAGAACGGCACGGCGCTCTTCGTGCCGCTGACGACGATGCACGCGATCCTCGGGAACGCCCGCTCGAACGACTACTGGATCCGCACGACCTCGCGCGACCACGCGCTCGTCGATCGCACGACGACGCAGCTCGAGGACACGCTCGGCGCCGCCGGCTACGACATCGGCACCGAGATCGAGTACGTCGGCGAGGCCGACAACGTCGCGAGCAACCGCACGGTCACGACGACGATCGCCGTGCTCGGGTTCCTGATCGTCGCGATCAGCATGGTCGGGCTCGCGAACGCGATCACGATGAGCGTGATCGAGCGCACCCGCGAGGTCGGCATCCTCCGCACGATCGGAGCGCGGGCCCGCGACGTTCGGCGCATCTTCGCGACCGAGAGCGTCGTGCTCGCGACGGGAGGCTGGCTGCTCGGGATCCCGGTCGGCTACCTCCTCGACGTCTTCCTCGTCTGGCTCGTCAAGGAGGTCGTGAACGTCGAGGTCCCGCTCGCCTTCCCGCTCTCCAACGTCGTACTCGCGCTCGTCGGCACCGTGCTGCTCGCGCTCGTGATCACGCTGCTGCCGATCAGGCGTGCGGTCCGCTACCGGCCCGGCGAGGCGCTCCGGTACGCCTGATACGCGCTCGGCGCGGTCGAGGGCTGATTGCGCCGCAGTGAAGGCCGGCGGCCCTACGCCTGGAGCCTGGCCCAGGTGTCCTTGAGGCCGAGTGTGCGGTTGAAGACGAGCCGCCCGCTCATCGAGTCGGGATCCGGGCAGAAGTAGCCGAGGCGCTCGAACTGCACGGTCTCACCAACCGGCAGTTCCGCGAGCGCAGGCTCGACCAGGCACTCCTCGAGCACCGTCTCGGAGTCGGGGTTGATGTCGGCGAACGGGTCGCAGTCAGCGCCGGGATCGGGGCGGGTGAAGAGGCGGTCGTAGAGACGGACTTCGGCCGGCACGGCGTGACCTGCCGAGAGCCAGTGCAGAGTCGCCTTGGGCCGGCGCCCGTCCGGGGCGTCGCCGCCGCGCGTCTCGGGATCGCAGGTGCAGCGGAGCTCGACGATCTCACCGCTCGCGTCCTTCACCACCTCGGTGCAGGTCACGAAGTAGGCGTAGCGGAGGCGCACCTCGCGGCCCGGGGCGAGGCGGAAGAACTTGCTCGGCGGATCCTCCATGAAATCGTCGCGCTCGATCCAGAGCTCGCGCGCGAAGCGCACCTTGCGCGTCCCGGCCGAGGGATCCTCCGGATTGTTGACCGCATCCAGCTCCTCGACCTGCCCCTCGGGGTAGTTCTCGATCACGAGCCTGAGCGGGCGCAGGACCGCGAAGCGTCGCGGCGAGCGCCGGTTCAGCACGTCCCTGACCTCGTGCTCGAGCAGCTCGATCTCGACCGCGCCCTGGCCCTTGCCTCCCACCCCGACCGCGTCCAGGAAGTTGCGCAGCCCCTCGGGCGGGAAGCCGCGCCGGCGCAGGGCCGAGACGGTGGGCATGCGCGGATCGTCCCAGCCTCGGACGGCGCCCTCGCTCACGAGCCGGCCCAGGAAGCGCTTCGAGAGCACGGTGTAGGTGAGGTTCAAGCGGGCGAACTCGTACTGGTGCGGGCGCGAAGGCACCGGCAGGTTCTCGATCAGCCAGTCGTAGAGCGGCCGGTGATCCTCGAACTCGAGCGTGCAGATCGAGTGGGTGACGCCCTCGATCGCGTCCGACTGGCCGTGGGCGAAGTCGTACAGCGGATAGATGCACCACTCGTCGCCGGTCCGCGGGTGGGTCGCGTGCAGGATCCGGTAGAGCACCGGGTCGCGCATGTTGATGTTGGGCGAGGCCATGTCGATCCTGGCCCGCAGCACCCTGGCGCCGTCCGGAAACTCGCCCGCGCGCATGCGCTCGAACAGGTCGAGACTCTCGTCGATCGGACGGTCGCGCCAGGGGCTGTTCTTGCCGGGCTCGGTGAACGTGCCGCGGTGCTCGCGGATCTCGTCAGCGGAGAGGTCGTCGACGTAGGCCTTGCCGGCCTTGATCAGGTGGACGGCCCAGTCGTAGAGCTGCTGGAAGTAGTCGGAGGCGTAGTAGAGATGCTCGCCCCAGTCGAACCCGAGCCAGCGGATGTCTTCCTGGATCGCGTCGATGTACTCCTGCTCTTCCTTGATCGGGTTGGTGTCGTCGAAGCGCAGGTGGCAGCGCCCGCCGAACTCCTGGGCGATCCCGAAGTTGAGCGCGATCGACTTGGGGTGGCCGATATGGAGGTATCCGTTCGGCTCGGGCGGGAAGCGGGTCACGACCTCCGAGACCCTGCCCTCGCGCACGTCGGCGGCGACGATCTCGCGGATGAAATCGCTTCGCTCGGGAGTGGCTGGACTGTGGGCGCTCACGCCGCTGCTTCTCATCTGTAGAAGAGACTAGTCCAGTCCCTCGCGGGGTCTGAGGCGGTCGGCGCCACGCCCGGCTGAGCGCTGCGAGTGACGGGATCTGCAGGGATGCGGAAGGCCCATACGGGGCTCGAACATCCCTGCAAATCACTACTTTTTCGATGACGCGTGAGCACCGAGTGGTCACCTTCCGTGCTGCGCTGAAAGTTTGGGTGACCTGTCTGGCATGTCGAGCCAAGCCCACAGACCGCAAATTCACGGTACATACCCCTTCGGACGCCGGCTCATCGAGACGAGGCGTCGCTTCCAATTTCGGCACCTCTACGGTCGACGTCAGCCTGAACACTTGACCCTGCTGCAACACGCCCACTCCTCTCAAGGGAAGCACCTGAGTTGTGGACGATCGTCGTGTCGCGCCGACCCGAGGCCGAGGCGCACCGCGCCGCGTCTCACTGAGGCGCGGCGCGGTGTCGGTCTGTCAGGCGCCGTGCAAGGCGTCGCGCAGGATCGAGATCGCCTGGGCGACTGCGGCGCGCGTGGCGTGTGTGTCGCTGAGCGGGTTGAGCATCATGAAGTCGTGCGTGATGCCGTCGTAGCGGACGGTCGTGACCGCGACCCCGGCCGCCCGCAGGCGCGCCGCGTAGGCCTCGCCCTCGTCGCGGAGCACGTCGGCCTCGTCGACGATCACGAACGCCGGCGGGAGACCGGCGAGCTGCTCGTCGCTCGCGCGCAGCGGCGACGCGTACGGCTCCGAGCGCCGCTCGAGGTCGGGCAGGTAGGCGTCCCAGAACCACGCCATCCCCTTCGCGGCGAGGAAGTAGCCCTCCGCGAACTGCTCGTACGAGCCGGTGTCCATGGCGGCGTCGGTGACCGGGTAGTACATCGACTGCTGCACGAAGCGGACGTCGCCGCGCTCGTTGGCCATGAGCGCCAGCGCGGCGGTCATGCCGCCGCCGACCGAGTCGCCGGCGACGGCGATGCGGTCGGGGTCGAGCTGGTTGGCGGCGCCCTCGCGCACGATCCACTGGGCGGTGGCGTAGCCCTGCTCGATCGCGACCGGGTAGTGGGCTTCCGGCGAGCGGTCGTACTCGACGAACGACGACGCGCGGCGCCGGTGCCGACGGCGAGCTCGCGGACGAGCCGGTCGTGCGTGTCGGCGTTGCCGAGCACCCAGCCGCCGCCGTGCATGTAGAGGATCGCCGGCAGCGCCCCGTCGGCGTCCGGCGGGCGCACGATGCGCACGCGCACGTCGCCGACCTCGGCGGGGACGGTGATCCAGCGCTCGTCGACGGGCAGCTTGTCGATCGGCGCGGCCTGGACGTCGTCGAGCACCTTGCGCGCCTCGGCAGGGGTGAGCTCGTAGATGAACGGCGGCGTCGAGGTCGCGTCGACGAACTCCTGCGACGCGGCTCGAGCACGACCGGTCGTGTGGTGGTGATGGCCATCTTCAGCTCCCTTGTGGTCGTTGTGGCTCAGGCCGCCATGCAGCGCCGCGGACGCGGCCTGGAGGATCAGGTCACACTCGCCGACGCGGCGAACGCGCCGCGGACGAGGACGATGGTCGGTTTCATGAGGATCTCCTTCGGATTGCAGGGGCGTTAGCCGGCCACCGACGCGCTAAGCCAGTCCTCGAAGCGGGTCGGGGCGATGCGCGCGTCGCTGCCCGGCGTGAGGGAGTCGTCGTGGAGCTCGGCGCCGAAGTAGCGGGCCTGCACATCGGCCGTCACGCGCCGGGAGTCGTGGTTCGCGACGAGGACGCGCCGCGCGAGCTCGTCGAGTCGGAAGCGTTCGGGACCTGCCAGCTCGACGATGCCGTTGAGCGGCGCGCTCACGGCAACGTCCGCGAGCGCCGCAGCGACGTCGTCGGCCGACTCGGGCTGGACGAGGACCGGCGCCAGACGAACCGTCTCGCCGTCGGTGTTCGAGTCGGCGATGCGGCCGATGAACTCGAAGAACTGCGTCGCGCGGAGGATCGTGTAGGGCACGGAGCCCGCCTTCACCGTCTCTTCCTGAGCGACCTTCGCGCGGAAGTATCCGCTGTCCGGGAGCCGGTCGGTGCCGACGACCGACAACACGACGTGATGCCTGACACCTGCTGCGGCTTCCGCCGCCAGGATGTTCCGAGTCGACGTCCGGAAGAAGTCCATGACCGCCGCGTCCTCCCACGCGGGCGCGTTCGCGACGTCGACGACGACGTGGGCACCCTCGAGCGCCTCGGCCAGTCCCTCGCCGGTGATCGTGTTGACGCCCGTATCCGGTGACGCCGCGAACGGCTCGTGGCCGTCCTCGCGCAGTCTCTCGACGAGCTTCGACCCGATGAGGCCGGTTCCGCCGATCACAACGATCTTCATGGTCGTCCCCTTTCCCTTGTTGTTCCCGAGCCGACGGACCGTCGACCGGGTGCTGCTGTTCATGGCCCCGAGGGTCGCGGCAGCGGGTGTGTGCTCGAATCCGCCGACAGGCCAGGCTCGGGACGCGAGGGCATCACCATCGCCCGCACATCTGGGCCGGGCGATGATGATGACCCGGTGTTGCCACGAGTTCCCTCGTTCAACCCGCCGTCGTCAGGACGGACTCACGAGCCGACGAAGCCGGTGCAGACGAGCTCGACGTCGCGCCCACCGCCGAGAGGATCACCTTGGTGACGTCATCAGGATGTGTGACGGGCGACAGGTGGCCGGCCTTGACCCTGGTGACGTGAGCGCCGGCCCGGCCCGACATCTCCTCCTGCAGTGCGGGCGGGATCACGTGGTCCTGCGTTCCGATGAGTGACCAGGACGGGATCGTCTTCCAGGCCGGAGGCCCGGAGGGCTCGACGAACTGGGCAGCTGCCGCGGGCCGCTGCATGGCGGCAAGGACGGCGGCTTCCTCTCGGTCGACCCCGTTGGCGAAACACTCGGTGAAGCCGGGATAGGGCGGGTTCGCCTCCCAGCGCAGGTACAGGTCCACTCCCCCGTCGAACGGCACGGCGTTGAGAGCGCTCTCGTCGATGCAGGAGCCCCCACGTGCTGCGAGCTCGCCGAGGGCCTCGCCTTCGTCGGGCATGAAGGCGTCGATGTAGACGAGTGCCTTCACGTTCGCGTTGCCCGTGGCGGCGTTGGTCATGACGAACCCGCCGTAGGAGTGGGCGACGAGCACGATCGGGCCCGAGATCGAGTTGAGGTAGCTGGCGAGGTACGGCGCGTCGGCGACCGGTCCGCGCAGCAGGTTGGGCGGAGCGACGACCGTGAAGCCCTTGTGCTGCAGGCGCTTGATGACGCCTGCCCAGGACGATGCGTCGGCCCAGTCGCCGTGCACGAGCACGATTGTCGGTTTCATCGGATTCATGACGATCTCCTTTGGTTTGCGAGGGTCTGTGACTCGGCCACGGACTGGCCGAGCCAGTCTTCGATCCCGCCGGTGAGCCGGCGTGCTACGCGCGTTGGCTCCTGCTGGAATCCGTGCGAGAACGCGCTCACGCGAACCGCCTGACGAACTCGAGCGACGTCTCGGCGACCTCCCGCCAGCGGGCGTCGATCGTCAGCGCGTGCCCACGGCCCGGCATCTTCACGATCTCGGTCACGCCCGGGTTGCGCTTCTGCTTCTTGTAGGCCGCGTTCGCGATCGCCCAGGGGACCGTGTGGTCCTTCTCGCCCTCGATGATCAGCAGGGGACCGCGGTCGGGGTTCGTCGTGTTCACCTTCGCCTCCGTCCACGGGTTGAGGTTCGCGTTCCCCATCTGCACGAGAGAGATCCCGGAGCCGGCGACGTGGAACGTGTCGTAGAGCTCTTTCGCCTCCTTCTCGTCCAACGCGTTCGCCCAGCCGTACTTGAACTGGTCGAACGTGAGCGTGATCGCGCGGCCGCGCGTGAGCGGGTTGACCAGGAACGGGCCCACCCCCTTGAGCACCGAGGCCGGCAGAGGCAGAACGCCGCGGAAGACTCCGGGGTCGATCGCCACCGTGGCCGCCGAGAGACCCCGGCCCGCGAGCATCTGCGCCAGCAAGCCCCCGGTCGAGTGCCCCATCACCGCTGGTTTCTTGTCCAAGGCATTGATGATCTCGGTGGTGTGATCGGCGATCTGCTTCAAGGTCTTCTTGGCGAGGACGTCCGGGTTCGCCCGGGCCTCTTCGACCGTCTCGGGATCGTCGGGCCAGCCCGGTGTCAGCCCCACGTAGCCGGCCTCCTCGAACAGCGTCACCCAGTTGTCCCAGCTCGAGGGCAGCAGCCAGAGCCCGTGAACGAAGACAACGGGTGTGGCGCTCGAGGCGTTCGCGCGCTCGACCTGCGCTGCCTCGTGCTCGGTGATGGTCTGCTCGGTGATTGCGATGGTCATCTCGCTCCTCCTTGGGGTCGTTGCGTTCGTATGGAGCGAGGATCACGTGCCGGGGACGCACTCGCATCCGCCGACATGCCAGCCGAGTCGCCAGTCGCCTGTCGCGGCTACGGCCGCACCGGGCCGGATCAGCGGGGCGTTCTCAGTCCTGAAGCGAGGCGAGCTGGTCCGCGAAGCGAGCCATCGCGTCGCGGTACAAGAGGGTTGCCCAGCTCACCCGGGCCACGCCGAGCGCGGCCAGCTCGGCGAGCGACGGCGTCTGCGGCAGTCGGATGACGTTCACCGGGCCGCTGGACATCCGACATGAAACGGCGCAGGGCGAACCGCCTCCCAGAGGGCGATCGGGAAGACGCAGTCGGCGCCCGGCCTCGAGGTAGGCATTCGCGCGCCGCAGCGCCTCGGGAACGAGCTCCTCCTGGGTCCCGGGGCCGGCGCCGGCGAGGAAACCGGCCGAGGAAGACGTCGACCCGGGCGTTGATGACGAGCGGGTAGCCGTCCTCCGACGCGGCCCGACGAACCGCCGCGAGCCACTCCGCGTGTCGGTCGGGATCGCGGAGGCTACCGGCGGTGTAGTCGGTGTCTTCGAGGTTGCAGCCGGCGGCCCCCATGGTTCGCAGCGCGGCCACCAGCTCGGCCGGCTCCATGCCGTAGCCGGCCTCGGCGTCGACCGTCACGGGCACGTCGACGCCCCTCGCGATTCGCGCGGCCGCAGCGAGCATCTCGTCGCCCGGCGCACCCTCGTGATCCTCATAGCCGAGCGTGGCGGCCACGCCGCCGCTGGTGGTCGCGACCACGGGAAACCCAGCTGCGACCACGGCTCTCGCCGTCGCCACGTCCCAGGCGTTCGGAAGCAGAAGCGGGTCGCCGGGACGATGCAGCGACCGCAGCAGGTCGCAGCGGCTCTGAAGGTCTGTTGTCTCTGAGAGCGCCATGTCGGGAATCTACGCCGCCGGGTGCCATCCGGCGACCCGGGCGAAGCGCTCGCTCGAGACACGCTCCCCGTGGCGGCAGACGTTGTAGATGCCGCTGGGCAGCGACAGCGCCGAGAGGAGCGCGCGCCCGGCATCAGAGACGTGCAGCGTGGCGCCGAGCTCGGCCAACGGCGGGTACTCGCCGGTGCCGGGGCCGTCGAGCAGCCCCAGTCGAAGCACGACGCCGCGTCCGCCGGCGCGGGCGAAACGCTCGGTCTGCTGCTCGGCGACGAGCGCGGAGCGCAGCATCGGCGAGACCTCGCCGACCGACGTGTCCTCGGAGACCGTGCCGTTCGGCGGGTAGACGAACGTGACGGTGGGCTGGACGTAGACCGCCACGCCGGCCGCGATCGCCGCGTCGACGAGGATCCTCGAAGCGTCCGCGCGAAGCCGATCGTTCTCGCGCCACGCGTCCGGATCCGAGATCTGCTCGAGCGGGCGGATCCGGGTCGCCAGGTGCAGGACGGCCGTCGACGTCGCGCACGGCGTCGGCGACCGCGGAGGGGTCGAAGAGGTCGAGGTCTTCGCGCCCGGGCATCGCGAGCTCATGGCCCGCGGCCTCCGCGAGCGGCCGCAGCGCGCGGCCGAGCACGCCGGTTCCGCCGGTGACCAGCAGCCGCGGGGTGACCGCTGCAGAGGTTCGAGCCTCACTCCTGACGCGATTCTGCCGGTTCCAACGCGCCGCGGGCCTTCGCCACGTCGTGACCGGATCCCCGCGCTTCCGGTTCCCGCTGCCCGAGCATGGCGGTCGGTTAGCGTTGCCTGCGAAATGACCGCCATCCTCGAGTCCGGGTTTCTCGACCGGACCAGCGAGCGCGAGGTGCTCGACCGGCTCCTGGCGCATGTGCGCGAGGGTCAGAGCGCGGTCCTGGTCATCCGAGGCGAGGCCGGCATCGGAAAGACCGGAGCTGCTCCGGTACGCCGCTCGTCATGCCCTGGGATTCCGGGTGGCGCAGGTCACGAGCGTGGAGGCGGAGATGGAGCTGCCGTTCGCCGGGATCCATCAGCTCTGCGCGCCGCTGCTCGACCAGCTCGACGCGCTGCCGCAGCCGCAGCAGGACGCGCTGAACGTCGCCTTGGGTCTCGCATCCGGCGACGTCCCGAACCGGTTCCTGGTCGGACTCGCCGTGCTCGGCCTGCTCTCTGCCGCGGCCGAGGATGCAGCCGCTGCTCTGTCTCGTCGAGGACGCTCAATGGCTGGACGACGCCTCCGGGCTGATCCTCGGCTTCATCGCGCGACGGCTGCTGGCGGAATCGGTGGCGATCGTGGTCGCCGTTCGCGAGCCGAATACCAGGCACGACTTCGACGGCCTGCCCGAGCTGCTGCTGCGCGGGCTCGCCGAGGAGGATGCGCACACCCTGCTCGCCAGAGCCGTCCCGGGTCGGCTCGACGACCGCGTTCGCGACCGCATCGTCGCGGAAACCCGCGGCAACCCGCTCGCGCTGCTCGATCTGCCGCGGAGCATGAGCGCAACCGAGCTGGCAGGCGGCTTCGAGCTTGTCGCTGCGACAGACCTCCCGCGCCACCTCGAGGATCACTATCTCCAGCGCGCCGGCGAACTGCCCGAGGCAACCCAGCGACTGCTGCTGCTGGCGGCGGCCGAGCCGATCGGTGACGCGACGCTCGTCTGGCGCGCGGCCCACGGGCTCGGCATCGAGAAGTAGCTCGATCGGCCCGGCAGAGGACGCGCAGCTGGTCGAGGTCGGAGCCCGCGTCCGCTTCCGGCATCCACTGGTGCGATCCGCGGTGTACCGGGCGGCGGTCGTCTCCGAGCGGCGAGCCGCGCATCGGGCGTTGGCCGAGGCGACCGATCCGGATACCGATCCCGATCGTCGAGCGTGGCATCGTGCTCACGCGGCGGTGGGTGTCGACGAGGAGGTGGCCGCCGAGCTGGAGCGCTCGGCCGACCGGGCGCAGGCCCGCGGCGGCGCGGCGGCTGCTGCGGCGTTCCTGGCGCGCGCGACGGAGCTGACCCCCGATCCGGCGGAGAGGGGCAGGCGGGCCCTGGCTGCCGCGCAGGCGAAGTTCGACGCTGCGGCGTCGGACGCGGCGCTCGAGTTGCTGGCGACCGCCGAGCTCGCCCCGCTCGACGAGCTTCAGCGCGCGCGGTTGGAGCGCCTGCGCGCGGAGATCGCGTTCGCCCGCACCCGCGGCAGCGACGCTCCCGCCCTGCTGCTCGATGCCGCCCGGCGCCTCGAACCGCTCGACGCAGCGATGGCTCGCGAGACGCATCTCGAGGCGATGGCCGCGGCGATGTTCGCCGGTCGCTTCGGCGACGATCCAGGCGTCCGCGAGGCTGCCGAGGCCGCTCAGGCTGCGCCGGCGGCGCCGCAGCCGCCACGCGCGGTCGACCTGCTCCTCGACGGCCTGGCGACGAGATTCACCGAGGGCTACTCGGCCGGGCTACCGCCGCTCCGGAGGGCACTCGACGCGTTCCGACGACGTGGAGGGCTCGACCGCAGGCGACGTGCGCTGGCTGTGGCTGGCGTGTCGCCTGGCCCAGGATCTCTGGGACGACGAGCTCTGGTACGTGCTCGCGACCCGCGGGTTGCGCGTCGCGCGCGAGACGGGCGCGCTCAGCATGCTCCCGATCGCGGCCACGTATCGCGCGTCCCTCCACGTTCATGCGGGAGCCTTCGGCGCCGCTTCGTCGCTGATCGAGGAGGCCGACGCGATCACGAACGCGACCGACATGGCACCCGCTGAAGTACGCGTCGCTGATGCTCGCCGCGTGGCGCGGCAACGAGGCCGACGCCCTCGAGCTGATCGAGGCTGGGAGGCTCGAGGCGACGGCAAGGGGCGAGGGCATGGGGCTGGGCGTCATCGAGTGGGCCACAGCACTGCTGTACAACGGGTGCGGCCGCTACGCCGAGGCACTCGCGGCCGCCCAGCGAGGCTGCGAACACGACGATGTCGGGCTCTTCGCGTGGTCCCTCGTCGAGCTGATCGAGGCAGGCGTCCGCAGCGGCGCGACGGACACGACCGCCGCTGCGCTCGATCGCCTGAGCGCGCGCACGCGAGCGAGCGGCACCGATTGGGCGCTCGGCATCGAGGCTGGCTCACGCGCGCTGCTTACCGACGCACGAGACGCCGAGCCCCTCTACCGCGAGGCGGTCGAGCGGCTCGGGCGCTGCCGTGGCGTTGTCCACCTCGCCCGCGCCCGGCTCCTGTACGGCGAATGGCTGCGTCGCGAGAACCGCCGCGTCGACGCGCGTGAGCAACTCCGAGCAGCCCACCAGATTGTTCGGCGGCATCGGGGCCGAGGGGTTTGCCGAGCGCGCCCGTCACGAGCTCCTGGCCACGGGTGAGACCGTGCGAGCGCGCACCGACGACACGCGCGGCGTGCTCACGCCCCAGGAGGCCCACATCGCCAGGCTGGCCAGAGACGGTCTCTCCAACCCCGAGATCGGCGCACAACTGTTCATCAGCCCTCGCACGGTGCAGTACCACCTGCGCAAGGTCTTCCAGAAGCTCGACATCACCTCGCGCAACCAGCTCGGCCGCATTCCGGCCAGCCGTCTCAGTCCCGCCTAGGCCGTCGAACCAACGCGGCGCGTTGTGGGTCGCGCCGTGCACCGGCCGGCCAAGACTTGACTGGCCACTCGGGCTGGCGTCTCGGCCGATGCGAGCGCGTGTCGGTTGCGAGACCCTCGCTCCATGACCACACGCAACACCCTTGATCTGCAATCCACGCAACACGCTCGCGTCCACGCGCGACACGCGTGTGCAGGAGGTGAACAGCTGATGGTGCGCTACTTCTACGCATGGACACCCCTCGTCGTCCTCTTCGGGACGGTCATCATCATGACCATTCCGTATCTGGCCGTGATCGTGCTCATGGCCGTCGTGCTCGCCGTGGTGGCGGCCCTCGGCGCCCTCGTCTGGGCGACCGTCTCGGCCCTCTACGCGCTCGCCCGCTCAGCGCTGGGCCGCACAGTCCCGCGCGCTTCGCGTGAGCGCGTGACACAGGCCCACGGGCTGCGCTGAACCCCGGTGGTGTCGGAGGAGGCGGAGCACGATGAGCGGCTCCGACCAGCCCAACCCCGGTGTCGTGCTCGCGAGCCGCGAGAACGGAGGCATCCGCGTGACGCTCCTTTGGGCCGCAAACACGAACGCCGTCGCCGTGCTCGTGTTCGATGACAGCAGCGACGACCAGTTCGAGCTGTTCGTAGAACCGGGCGTCAACGCGCTCGACGTCTACGAGCACCCGTACGCCTACGCCGCCTGGCGAGGCATCGACTACCGGACCACACACCTGCAGGCGGCGTGAATCGGTCACGGCGGACCCGCGATCATGTCGACAGAAGAACCCACATGGCCGCCAACACCACGAACCAGCTGCGTTACCGGCACAAGGCGAGGAGCCACAGAACTCGTGCTGCACAACCCGCCTGACTCCCGACCACGAATCACGGCGCACACACGACCATCAAAGGAGGAAAAGTGAGCACCAACATCGATGCCCCGACGGTAATCCACCGACGCACGCTGACCTCACTCGACCCACAGCACTCGGTTCACGCGCTCGTCCGCGGAGCACGTGATCTTCACGACCTTGTCGTTTTCTTGCTCATGGCCACCCTCGCAGAGGCTGCCTATTACTTGATCCCTTGAGGCGCCTGGTGACGCAATTCCCGTCGCCGTCAGCTCTCGCCCCAGGCGCAGTGGACTCCGGGGAAAGGCATCGAGTCGTCGTCGTCGGCGGAGGCTTCGGTGGATTGCAGGCAGTGCGCGCGCTTCGGCGCACGCCGGTAGACGTCACGCTCGTCGACCGACGGAACTTCCACCTCTTCCAGCCACTCGCCTATCAGGTCGCGACCGGCGCCCTGTCGGCAGCCGAGATCGCGGTGCCGCTCCGGGGCGTGCTGAAGCGGCAGCCGAACGCCCGCGTGCTGCTCGGCGAGGTGACCGGCGTCGACCTCGACCGGCGCGAGGTGATCATCGATCCCGTTTCCGGCAGCCTCCCACCGAGCGCGATCGGCTACGACACGCTCATCGTGGCCGGGGGCTCGCGCTACTCCTACTTCGGCCACGACGACTGGCAGCCGTTTGCCCCGAGCTGAAGTCACTCGAGGGCGCCCTCGACATTCGCAGCCGGATCCTCAATGCGTTCGAAGCAGCAGAACTCGACGACGATGCGGAACGGCGCCGTAGCTGGCTCACCTTCGTCGTTGTCGGCGCCGGCCCCACCGGCGTTGAGATGGCGGGCCAGATCGCCGAGCTCGCACACAACACGCTCCGCCGCGACTTCCGCTCCGTCGACATCAGCATGACGCGCGTGCTCCTCCTCGAGGCGTCCAACCGAGTGCTCACGAGCTTCCCCGACTCGCTGTCGAAGAAGGCGGCGCGAGCGCTCGAGCAGCTCGGCGTGACGCCGTTGCTCGAGCACATGGTCATCGACGTCACAGGCGACTCCGTCGCGATCCGCGGGCCGGACGGGAACGTCGAGCAGGTGGGGACGCGAACCGTCGTCTGGGCCGCCGGCGTCACCGCATCCGGCCTCGCCGCGACGCTCGCGAACGCGGCGGGGCTCGCGGTCGATCCTTCAGGCCACGTGACGGTCGCGCCGGACTTGACTCTTCCCGGGCATCCCGACGTGCTCGCGATCGGAGACATGGTCCGCGTGCGAGCGCCCGACGGGACGATCATGCCGCTGCCTGGAGTCGCACCGGTCGCGATTCAACAAGGCCGCTACGCCGCAAGGCTCGTTGCGAACCGTCTGAAGGAACGGGAGACAAAGCCGTTCCGCTACCGCGATAAAGGCAATCTCGCAACGATCGGCCGATCAAAAGCCGTCGCCGACATCAAACGGATCCGTGTCGCCGGCTTCCCCGCATGGGTGATCTGGCTCGTCGTCCACCTCTTCTACCTGATCGGGTTCCAGAACCGCTTGCTCGTCGTGCTCCGCTGGACGATGAGCTTCCTCACCCACGGACGCGGGGCGCGACTGATCAAGGAACGTCGCTGACGCACCTACACCGGCATGAGCTCGACACCAACACCCAGGGCGGAGACGCGGTACCGAGAGACCGAGAGGTCGCCGGATTCGAACTGTTCCTGGAAATTGAGAGGTTCGAATCCCACTCTCGCCCGAGGGTCTCTTCCGTAGAGACAACGAAAATAGGCGATTTGCAGGTGTTTTAAGGCCCATACGGGATTCGAACCCGTGCCGCCGCCGTGAGAGGGCGGTGTCCTAGGCCACTAGACGAATGGGCCCCGTCGTGACCGCGGCAGTGTAGCCGAGCTACGCGCCGATCTCGTGCAGCAGCGGCGCCGTGTCGTGCGGGTCGAAGCCGATGCGCTTCGCGATCTCCTCGCTCGACGGCTTCGTGCCCTCGGCGAACAGCTCGGCGCAGCAGCTCGCCCGTCGCCGGGTTGCGCCACCAGTCCTCGCCCACCGTCTGGATCAGGTGGCGCCGCAGCTGCGCCGAGCGGATCCACGCTCGCAGGTAGTCGGCCGAGTAGAAGCCCGCGTCCATGTCGGAGAGGTAGTGGTCGGCGCGGTAGCGGATGCCGGTCGCGGCGGTGAGGAACTCCTCGTAGCCCTCCGGCGTGCCGCCGTCCTCGGGGAAGCGCGTCCAGAAGCCGAGCTCGTAGCGCAGCTTCGCCTCGTAGCGTCGGAAGAGGAGCGCCTCGAGGAAGATCGTCGCGTCGGCGTTCTCGGCGCGCCTGTGTCGTCGGAAAGGCCGAAATGTCGACTGTGCCAGCCCGGCTCGCGGGTGATCGCTTCGACGATGTACGAGTAGATCTCGGTCAGCGCGTGGTCGCGCGAGATGCGCCGGAAGGTGTAGGGGAGCGCCGGGTCGACGCCGCCGTAGTGGAGCGCGTGGCCGGCCTCGTGCAGGAACGCCTGGTAGTCGTGCAGCCCGCCCTGGGCGCGCGTGATCAGGTGCACGACGCTCGGCGGATCGCTCGCGATCACGCAGGCGCGCGGCGCCTTCTGCGGCCGGTCGTCGAGGTCGAGCTTGATGTTGGTCGCCGCGGCGAGGTCGAAGCCGAGCTCGGTCAGCGTCGCCAGGCAGATCTCGGTCGCGCGCTCCTTCGTGTAGGTCGACTCGAGCGGCGAGAGCCGGCGCATGTAGGCGGTGTGGTAGCTCGACGGCACCTCCTCGCGGTCCGGGCCGAGGAGCTTCTCGAACCACCGCGTCGCGCTGCACCGCAAACGAATCGGTGGCGGTGTCGCTCGCTGCCTTCAGCACGCCGGAGAGCTCGCGGAGCGAGATCGCTTTCTCCTCTTCGTTGCGCTCGATCGGGTCGGGAACGCCCGACAGCTCGGCGGCGAGCTGCTCAGCGGCCGCGATCAGCCCGAGCCGGTCGTCGTTGAACGCCGCGCTCGCGGCCGCCTGGATCTCGCCGAGCTCCTCGCGGTCGCCGTAGGCCGTCAGCACCGCGAGCTGCGCCTGTGCGTTCCGCAGCGGCATCTCCTCGTCCCTGAACGTGATCCGCTCGGCGAGCATGCGGTTCTCCAGCTCGTCCTCGCGCTCGACGAGCGCCGCCGAGATGAGGCCGCCCTCGCACGTCTTGCGCAGGCGGTAGAGAAGCTCGCGCTCGTCGCCCGAGGCGGCGTCCTCCGCCTCGCGAAGCGCCTCGAGCTGCTCGACGCTGAAGAGGTCGGCGTAGCGCTTGACGATCTCGGTCTGCTCGGAGACGTCCTTCTCGCCGACGCGCACCGCACGGCCTTCCTCGGAGCGCTCGAAGAGGTAGCGCGCGAGGCGGCTCTCGAACTCGGTCGGATTGCGGACGGCGGCGACGCTCAAGGCGCGGACACGCTACCGACGGCCAGCCTCCTCGCGGCGTCCACGAGCGCCTGCGGCTCGAACGGCTTGCCCAGCACCTCGGTCGCACGGTCGCGGTAGCGGTCGACGTCGGAGACGCCGCTGACGAGCACCACCGGGATTCCCGCGAGGCGCAACTCGTCGAGCAGCACGTCGCAGTCCTCCGTTCCGAGGCGCACGTCGAGGAAGACGAGCGCCGGGCGCTCGGCGGCGACCGCTTCGCGCGCGGTCTCGATCGTGGCCGCCTCCTCGACGCGGTAGTGCTCGAGCTCGAGGTTGACACGGCAGAGCAGGCGGAGCGAAGGATCGTCCTCGACAACGAGAATGAGCGGCCCCGCGCCCGTCACGGACGGCGATCCTAGATGATTGCTTCCACGATCTCGTCGATCGACCAGCCACCGGTGTGGCCGCCTGGCGGCCGGATCACTAGGATGCTCCCGTGGCGTCCAAGGCCGGCACCGGAGAGCGATATGCGACACAGGTGGGCGCGCTCTGGAGCGGGCTCGCGCAGACGCTCTCGCAACTCGAGGCGCTCGCGGCGGAGCCCGACCGGCTCGAGGACGAGAAGCAGCTCGACCTCCTGCGGCGGCTCCAGTACGCGCTGCACAGCGCGAGCGAGCACGCTTTCGGGCTCTCGCCGCCGGCCGGCACCGAGCCCGTGCACACCGAGCTCGCGGCGGCGCTCGCCGGGGCGCGCGACGCGACGGCACGGGTCGTCGAGACGGCCGACGACCGGGGCAGCGACGCGGCGAGCCGCTCGTCTACGAGTGGCGCGGCGCGCTCTTCCGGGTGCGGCTCGCGCGGCTGCGACTCGCCGGGTCGTCGCGCCTTGAGACGAGCCTCGAGCCGGTCTCGCGGCCGAGCCTGCGGGCGCCGCTGGCAGCGGGCGGGCTCGTCGTCGGAGGGGCGGCGATCTTCGTCGCCGGCGCGACGGCCGAGCTGTGGCCGGTGTGGATCGCGGGACTGATCGCCGTCTGTAGCTCCGTGCTCGCGTTCCGCCGCTAGGGACCTGCCGCGCGAAGCCTCGCGAGCGACTCGTCTCTGCCGAGAAGCTCCAGGCTCTCGAACAGGCCCGGGGAGATCTTCGAGCCGGTGACGGCGAGGCGGATCGGCTGCGAACGCCTGGCGCGGCTTCTGCCCGAGCGCGTCGGCGAGCGCTCGCAGCGTCTCCTCGATCTGCGCCGTCTCCCACGGCTCGACCGCCTCGAGCGCCTCTGCGGCGGCGCGGCACGTCTCGGCATCGGCACCGTCGGGGCTCACCGGCTCGAAGAGGAAGCGCACGCGCTCGGGGTACGCGAGAACTTCTCGATCTTCTCCTGCACGAGCGGCACCGTCGCGCGCACTCGCTCCTCCGGCCACTCGATCCCCTGCTCGCCGAGCCAGCGCAGCAGCGCCGCCGCGTACTCGTCCTCGGGCAGCGCGCGCAGGTAGACGCCGTTCATCCAGTCGAGCTTCTCGTAGTCGAACGTCGCCGGGCTCGGAACGACGCGCTCGAGCGAGAAGCGCTCGACGAGCTCGGCGCGGCGACATGATCGTCGTGCTTGTCGTCGTAGCTCCAGCCGAGCAGGGCGAGGAAGTTCATCAGCGCCGCCGGGAGGTAGCCGTCCTCGCGGAACGCCTCGACTGCCACGGCACCGTGCCGCTTGGAGAGCTTCTTGCCGTCCGGCGCCGAAGATGTTCGGCACGTGCGCGTAGACCGGCAGGTCGGCGCCGAGCGCGCGCAGCATGTGGATCTGCGTCGGCGTGTTCGAGACGTGGTCATCGCCGCGGATCACGTGCGTGATCCCGTCGAGCGAGTCGTCGACCGGGCGAGGCGAAGTTGTAGGTGGCGCGGCCGTCGGAGCGGACGATCACCGGGTCGGCGAGGTTCTCGTTCGCGAACTCGATCCGGCCGCGCACCGCGTCGTCCCACGCGACCGTGCCCTCGTCGGGCATGCGGAAGCGGATCGCGCCCTCGTCCTCGTAGGCCTTGCCCTCCGCGACGAGCTTCTCGCCCAGGCGACGCGCGTCGTCCATCCGGTCGAGCTGGAAGGTGACCGGGCCGTCCCAGTCGATCCCGAGCCAGCGCAGCGACTCCTGGATCTGCTCGACCGACTCCTCGACCTCGCGGCTCGTGTCGGTGTTCTCGATCCGCAGCCGGCACTCGCCGCCCACGCTGGCGCGCGAAGAGCCAGTTGAAGAGGAAGGTACGCACCCCGCCGATGTGGAGGAAGCCGGTCGGGCTCGGCGCCATGCGCACTCGGACGGACATCGGCTCTATCGTAGGTGCGTGCCCTGGCTCCCGCGCCGCCTCCTCCGGCTCGAAGGATTGGCCCTGCTCGCCGGCGCGCTCACGTTGTACTTCCATCTTGGCTTCGGCTGGCTGCTGCTCGTGGTGCTCATCCTCGCGCCGGACCTCTCGGCGCTCGGCTACCTCGCAAACGCGCGCGCAGGGTCGATCGCGTACGACCTCGCCCACACGGAGATCTGGCCCGTCTGCCTCGCAGTCGCGGGCGTCCTCGGCGGCACCGACGCGCTCGTTCAGGTCGCGCTGATCTGGCTCGCCCACATCGGCGCCGACCGGGTTCTCGGCTATGGGCTCAAGTACCCGACGGGGTTCAAGGACACGCACCTCCAGCGGGTCTAGAGATGCAGTTCGGCGCTCACGTCTCCTCAGCCGGCGGGATCGACACCGCGATCGACCGCATCGAGGCGATCGGCGGCGACTGCGTGCAGGTCTTCACGCAGAGCCCGCGCATGTGGAAGCCGACCGCTCACAAGCCGGAGGCGATCGAGCGGTTCAAGGCGCGGCGCGCCGAGGCCGGGATCGGCGGCGTCGTCTGCCATGCGCTCTACCTCTGCAACCTCGCCGCGCCGAACGACGACGTCTACGAGAAGTCGGTGACGGCGCTGTGCGCGACGGTCGACGCCGCCGTCGCGATCGAGGCCGACGCCGTGATCTTCCACGTCGGCTCGCACCTCGGCGCCGGCTTCGACGCCGGGAGCACGCGGGTCGTGAGGGCGATGAAGAAGATCCTGAGGCGCTGCGAGGGCGACACGTGGCTGCTGATGGAGAACTCGGCCGGCACGGGCGGCACGATCGGGCGCTCGATCGACGAGCTCGCGCAACTCGTGAACGCGCTCGACCGGCACGAGCGGCTCGGGATCTGCCTCGACTCGTGCCACCTGTACGCCTCGGGTTACGACGTCACCGACGCGGTTGCGCTCGACGCCCTCGTCGCCGAGGTCGACGCGACGATCGGCCTCGACCGGCTGCGTGCGCTGCACGTGAACGACAGCGCGACGCCGCTCGGCTCGAACCGCGACCGGCACGCGAACGTGCTCGAGGGCGAGATGGGCGAGGGCCTCGGCGCTGTTCCTCGCGCATCCGGCGTTCCAGCAGCTCGCCGCGTACCTCGAGACGCCCGGCCCGAAGAACGAGGGCCCTGACGCAAGCCGCGACTCACGACGCTTCGCCAACTACACGGCCGGTGGCGTGTGACATGAACCGGCGCGGCGGCGTATCACCGCCATGACGAGCCCGACCTTCGCGCAGGCCGCCGAGCGGCACCTCGACGACGTCTACGGCTACCTCGCCTGGTTCACCGGCGACCGCTTCGCCGCCGAGGATCTCGCCGCCGAGACGTTCGAGCGCGCGCTCGGCTCTGGCACCGCTTCGACCCGGAGCGCGGCTCGGCCCGCACCTGGCTCTGCCAGGTGGCGCGCACGGTCGCGCTCGACCACTTCCGCTCCGAGCGCGTCGCGTGCGCCGCGAGGAGCTCGCCGCCGTGCCGGAGGCCTTCGAGCAACGACTCGCCGAGGGCTTCTCGCCCGAGCTCGAGTCCGGCCTGCGCGCGCTGACCGCGGGAGAGCGCGAAGTGATCGCGTTGCGCGTCGTTCTCGACCTCGACGCGGGCACCGCCGCGCGCGTGCTCGGCATCTCGTCCACCAACTGCACGACGCGCCTGAACCGCGCGCTCAAGAAGCTCGAGGAGGCAGTCCATGTCGCAGCTTGACCTGATCGCCCAGCTCCGCGAGAACCGCCCGGTCGCGCCCGCCGAGCTGCGCGAGCATGTCCGGCAGCTCGCCGCGACGGCACCTGCGCCGCGCCGCCGTCGCCTCCTGGCGCCGCGCGTTCGTCGTGCTCGCACCGGTCGCCGCCGCCGTCGCGCTCGCGGTCGCCTTCCTGCCGCGCGGAGACGGCCCTTCCGCCCCCGAGTTGCGCGCAGGACGTGCTTTCGCACCAAGCCAGGACGGGCAAGTGCTCGGGACACTCACGCCTGAGTCCACCGGCTCCGCCGCGGCGCCTCCGATCGCCAAAGCGACCGCCGACGCCACCAGGCTCGCCTCCCCGGCGCCACCCACCTCGAGCACACGCGCCCAGCGCTACTCGGCGACGCTGACGCTGCGCCTGCCGACGGCGAACGCCGTCTCGGCCGCGACCGCGCGGGCGCTCCGGATCACCGCCTCGCTCGGCGGCTACCCGCAGACCGTGCGTGTCGAACGCCAGGACGCAAGGACGGCGACGCGTACCTCGTCGTGAAGGTGCCGCGGAACCACGTCCAGGATGCCGTCCGCCGGCTCGGCGCGCTCGGCACGATCGTCGGCGAGAACGTCTCGATCCAGGATCTCCAGGCGGGCGTCGACACGACGAGCCGCACGATCGCGCGGCTCCAGAGCAGGCTCGCCGCGCTGCAGACGCAGCCGCAGACCGAGGAGGTCGACGAAGCAGATCGCATCGCTCGACGGCGCAGCTCGAGCGGCTCCAGCGTCGCGCGCGCCGCCACGCTCCGCGCCGCGCAGTACGCGACCGTCGAGCTCCGAGCTCGCGACGCCGCCCGCAGACCGTGCCGAGCGAGGACGAAGACGGCCCACTGCACGGCCTCGGCGTCGCGTTCACCTGGATCGGCATCGGCGCCGTCTACGCGCTCGCGCTCGGCACGCCGGTCGTCCTGCTGTCGCTGCTCGGCTGGTTCCTCGTCGCCCGCGGATTGCGCCGCCGGCGCGAGGAGCGCGCTGCTCAGCTCGGCTAGTGACGCTGGGCGAAGACGCGGAAGGTCGGCACGCCGTCCGGCAGCTCGCCGAACTCGGGGTTGACGCAGCCCGTCGCCGCCGACCGCGAGGCGTAGGTCTGCTCGACCTCGGCGTGACACATCGGCAGCGGCTGCCGCATCGCCCGGATCGCGCCGAACCCCGCCTGGCGCCGCTCGGCCGCGCGCAGCATGTCGAGGTCGATCTCGACGGCGTAGATCTTCTGCATGCACCCGACGTAGGTGTGCCCCCAGGCCTCGTACGAGTAGACGAACGGGCAGCTTCGCGCGAGGCAGGCGCCGGGGTAGACGACCTTGTCGCAGTGCACCTCGCAGCGGCGGCACTCCATCTCGTCCTGCGGGTGCAGAGGAAGCGCCGGCGCAACCTTTTCTTGCTGCATCCCGCGCATTGTGTGCCCGCTCCGGGCTGCCCGCAAGACTTGACTTTCGCCTCCAACAGCGCTAGCGGATCAGCCCGCGAGCCGCTTGACGGCAGCTAGCACATCGGTCGGATCGAACGCAAGGAAGTCCGGCTCGACGCTCTCACTCCGAACAGTCCCGCTCGGATCTTCCGCACGGAACCAGAGGGCTTGCACGGTCATCATCCCGAGCGCCGCGGCGCCCGCGACGTCGTCGAGCAGGCGGTCGCCCACGAAGAGCGCCTCGAGCGGGTCTGTCTCGAGGTCTGCGAGCGCGCGCTCGAAGATCGCGGGAGCCGGCTTGCGCACGCCGACCTCGCCCGAGAGCACGATTGCATCCACCCGCGCCGCCACGCCCAGCTCCTCGAGCTCGCGGCGCACGAGCCGCGGCGGGTCGGGCCAGGTGTTGGCGACCACGGCGAGCCGCAGGCCACGGTCGCGGAGCGCCTCGAGCAGCGCGTGCGCGCTTCCGACAAGCGCCCGCGCCGGCCGCCACGCGGCGTGCTCGGCGTCGAGGAAGCGGTCGAGCTCGTCGTCCGAGACCGGCCCGAGCAGCTCGCGGAGCTCCGCCGTGTAGTCGAGCTGCTCGGCAGCCCCGAGCGCCCGCAGCGCCGGCAGCTTCTCGTCCGCGAACCGGCGCGTGAACGCCTCGGCCTCCTCCCCGCGCCCGAGCGCCGCAAGCCCCGCGGCATGGCCGGCGGCGAGCAGCTCGTCGTCCCACTCGAACTGGAGGAGCGTACCGCCCCAGTCGAAGAGAACGGCCTCGAGCACCGGGAATCAATCATCTACGCGCGGACGAGCGTGTCGAGGGCGCGCGGCACGAGCTCGACTGCGCGCGCGACGTCGGCGTCGTCCACGTCGAGGTGCGTGACCGCGCGGATCACGCCCGGGCTGACCGTCGCGCTCAGGCCGACGCCGGCCTCGGCGAGCCGTGCGACCGCCTCGGCCGAGGTGAGCCCGAGCGAGCCGACGTCGACCAGGACGAAGTTCGTCTCCACCGGCTGCGGCGATTGGCACGCCGCCCGCCCGCCAGCCCTCGGCGAGCCGTCGCGCCCGCGCGTGGTCGTCGGCGAGCCGCTCGACGTTGTGCTCGAGCGCGTAGATCCCGGCCGCGGCGACGATTCCGGCCTGCCGCATCGCGCCGCCGAAGCGGTGCTTCTCGACCCGCGCGCGCGCCATCAGCCCGGGCGAGCCCGCGATCACCGCACCGAGCGGCGCGCCGAGGCCCTTCGAGAGGCAGAGCGTGACGGTGTCGAAGCGGCCGCCGATCTCGGCCGCGGGCACGCCCAAGGCGACAGCCGCGTTCGCAAGGCGTGCGCCGTCGAGGTGGACGGCGAGGCCGAGCTCCCGCGCCGCCTCGACCACCGCATGCAGCTCCTCGAGCGGCCAGACGGTGCCGCCGGCGCTGTTGTGCGTGTTCTCGAGCGCCACCACCGAGGCGCGCGGGATGTGCAGGCCGTCGGAGGGCCGCGCCGCCGTGCGCACCTGGTCGACGGAGATGCAGCCACGCTGGCCGGGCAGCCCGCGCGTCTGGAGGCCGGAGTGCATCGCCGCCCCGCCGAGCTCGGCAACCATGATGTGGGCCGTCTCCTCGACGATCAGCTCCGTCCCGCGCTCACCGAGGATCGCGAGCGCGATCTGGTTCGCCATCGTCGCCGTCGGCAGGTAGACCGCCTCGTCCTGCCCGAGGAACGCCGCCGCCCGCTCCTCGAGCGCGAGCACGGTCGGATCCTCGCGGCGCTGCTCGTCCCCGACCTCGGCGCGTGCCATCGCGTCGCGCATCGCGGGCGACGGCTTCGTCTGCGTGTCCGAGCGGAGGTCGATCACGGCGGCGGAGGAGAGAGGCTGACCGAGCCGTCGTCCGCGACGTGCCAGTGCGGGTTGTGGGCGACCTCCCACGGATGGCCGTCGGGGTCGACGAAGACGCCCGAGTAGCCGCCCCAGAACGTCGGGGCACCCTCGCGCGGGATCGTCGCGCCCGCGCGCCGGGCCTCCTCGATCACGGTGTCGACCTCGGCGGGCGAGCGGACGTTGTAGGCGAGCGTGACCCCACCCCAGCCGCCGGCGTCCTCCACGCCAGAGTCCTCGGCGAGCTTGTCCCGGCCCCAGAGCGCCACCACCATGCCGCCGGCCTGGAAGAACACCACGTCGTCATCCGGGCCGGCGCCGGTCCGCCAGCCGAGTGCCTCGTAGAACGCGCGTGCCCGGCCGAGGTCGCGGACGCCGAGCGTGATCAGTGAGACGCGTTGCTCCATCTGCACATGTTGACTTGCAGAGCACATGGGTGCACGATTGCGCGGTGGCGCGGGACCCTGAGCAGGCAGTTCTCGATCACCTCGCCGGGGTGCGGCCGGCCGTACGCAGCCGGGAACGAGCTCTCGCCGGGGTAGGCGCGGGCGGAGCGCGAACGCCGAGCGCCAGACCCTCGATCGGCGGAGTGCCCTGGACCGCGGATCTCGACACGGTCGAGATCCTCAAGGAGCGCGAGATCCTCGGCCGCCGTGTGTACGTCGTCAGCTTCGAGGCCGACCACCTGCGGGCGGGACGCTTGCCGATGACGATGGTCGTGCGTGCCGAGCGGGTGACCGGCCTGGGCTGGGTCGCACGCGGCATCGGCGCCGGCGCAAGCGTGGCCGAGCCGCATCTGGCCGAACCGCGCGTCTTGCTCGGCGGCAGCTGGGGCATGTTCGGCTTCTGCGGCGGCGGCAGGGTGGTCGCCCCGACGGCCGAGATCGACCGCGTGCGGCTGCGGTTCGGAAACGGGATCGAGCTCGAGGACGACACCGAGACCGGCTGGGTGCGTCTTCTTCATCGACGATCCGGTCGAGCGTCCTGAGGCGACGGTCGAGCTCCTCGACGCCGACGGCCAGGTCGTCGCGAGTCACGAGTGGCCGGCCGGCCCCGACCTGCCCGAAGCGCTGCGCCGCCGCATCCCGCGCGCCTGAAGGCGCGACCGCATCCCGCGCGCCTGAAGGCGCGACGCACGGACGCTACGGTGTCCGCGTGAACCTCGAGCTCCTCGAGCAGACGCTGGCGGACGAGCCGGCCTACCGCGCCCGCCAGGTCTGGGAGTGGACCGCGCGCGGCGCGGCCTCCTACGGTGAGATGACGAACCTGCCCGCAGGCCTCCGCGCACTACTCGAGGAGCGGGTGCCCTTCTCGTCGCTCGAGACGGTGGACGAGACGCTCGCGAAGGACGGCACGCTGAAGGTGCTCTTCCGCACGCACGACCGCAAGCGGCTCGAGGCCGTGCTCATGCGCTTCCGCGACGGGCGGCGCTCGGTCTGCGTCTCGTCGCAGTCGGGCTGCCCGCTCACGTGCACCTTCTGCGCGACGGGGCAGATGCAGTTCGGCCGCAACCTGACCGCCGGCGAGATCCTCGACCAGGCGCTGCACTTCCGGCGGATCGAGCCGATCGACCACCTCGTCTTCATGGGCATGGGCGAGCCGATGATGAACCTCGACGCGGTGCTCGAGGCCGCGCGTCGGCTGCCCGAGGTGGGCGTCACCTACCGCCGGATGACGATCTCGACGGTCGGCTGGCTGCCCGGCCTGACGCAATTCGTGAATGAGGTCGAAGAGCCGATCCGCCTCGCGCTTTCCCTCCACGCGCCGACCGACGCGCTGCGCAGCAAGCTGATGCCTGTCAACGATCGCTACCCGCTCGAGGATGTGCTGGCCGAGTGCCGCCGCTACGTCGCACTCCGCGGCCGGAAGGTCTACGTCGAGTACGTGATGCTCGCCGGCGTGAACGACTCGGTCGAGAACGCGGCGGCGCTGGCGAAGCTCCTCGACCCGAAGCTCTTCAAGGTGAACCTGATCCCGTACAACCCGACCGGCATGTACGACGGCTCGTCGACGCGAGCACGATCTCGCGCTTCAAGTCGGTGCTCGACCGCGCGCGCGTTGCCGGCGACGGTGCGGCTCACGCGCGGGCGCGACATCGCAGCCGCCTGCGGCCAACTCGCAGCTCAGACCGGCGACCACCGTTAGCCACCCGTTTCGGAGCGCTGGTTGACAATCGGTTGACACGCGCCGTCGGGCTTACGCGAGCTTTACGAGCAGAACGACGATCGCGCTCACCCCAAGCAGGATGGGAGCGACGAAATCGATCAGCGCCCGGAACCAGCCGAATGCAAGGAGGGCGCGGCCAGTCCGGATCCGGATGGTGTTGCGAGCGAACTCTAGAGCCTGCCCCGTGATCCACTGGCCGGCTTCGAGGCGGTCTTCTTCCGTCCCGGCGACGACGTAACGCTCAACACCCTCTTGGACCAACTGCATCCGAAGGAAACGATTTTCCTCTTGGTCGCCCAGCTCCTTGTTGAGCCTGGCGTGGAGGTCTCGCCAGCGGGTGAGGTCGGCAAGCGCATAGACGACGAACAGAGCCAAGAGCACAACCGTGAAGATCAAGAGAAGCCAGATCAGGTCGCGTTGGTTGTGGGCTCCGAAGTCGATCCCAAGAGTCGAGATCCGTGTAGGAACGAGGTCGAAGATGACGACTATCAGTGAGCCCATCGCAACGAGGTTGAGAGCACGCCGCTCTCGCCGCGTCTGCTCATTCAGGAAGTCGTTGCCGTAAATCGCCACGGTCTCGTCCACGTTCGCGACAGGCTAGGCAGCAAAGCGGATGGCCCCGGCCCTGGCCAGGGACTGTGTTTGTGTCGTAAGTACGAGCTTCGCGAGGGATTCTGGGCAACGATCTACGCAGCCGCAGCTCGCCTGTCCTGATCGATCCTGCACCAGAGCTGGACTCGGAAGCGTTATGCCTTTACGTTAGAGTAAAGGCATGCCGAAGATCTCCTCCAAACACCAGGTGACGCTTCCGGTCAAGATTCTCGAGCGCGCCGGCCTGAAGGCGGGCGACGACGTCGTGATCGAGGCCGAAGGACCCGACCGAATCGTCGTCCGGCGATCCGAACGTGATCGCACGGCCGCGTTCGGCGTCTTCGACGGCCTCTACGAGCCGGGCTATCTCGAGCGGCTTCGCGCCGGCGAACGCGCTTGAGCGCGTGCGTTCTCGACACGGACGTGATGATCGCGGTGCTTGATCGAAACGACGCCCATCACCGCGCGGCAACTGACGGTCTGCGGTCGATGATCGAGCAGGAGGTCGCACTCCTTCTCTCGCTCGTCAACTACGCCGAGACGCTTGTCCGACCTGCCGAGGACGAACGGACATTCAGGGTCGCGATCGATGCGATCGCGACACTCGGAATCGAGCTGATCGCGCCAACGCCGACCATCGCCCGTGACGCCGCGCGCTTCCGGGCTCTCAACGTCAGCCTCGCCGACGGCTTCGCGATGGCGACCGCGACGGCGCACAAAGCCACACTCGCATCGTTCGACCGCCGCGTTCGTCAAGCTCTTCCCCAAGCTGGCCTCGCCCTCGCCGAGGGCGTCGCCTAAATCACGAGAACTCGGCCGCAACGGCTCCCGCCGGAACCGCCTTCGGACAGAATGCCGCGGTGCGCCGGACGGCCTTCATCCTCGCAGCCGTCATGGCGCTCGCCGTTCTCACCGGCGTGCTGCATTTCGCGGGCGCCGACCCGGTGGTCGTGTTCGTCGTCGCAGCGGTCGCGCTCGGCGGGCTCGCCTGGGCGATCTCGATCGCGACCGAGTCGGTGGGCGAGCGGTACGGCCCGGCGGTCACGGGCGCGCTCCAGTCGACGCTCGGCAACCTGCCGGAGCTCTTCATCGTGCTGTTCGCGCTCTCGGCCGGCGAGATCGTTGTCGCGCAGACGTCGATCCTCGGCTCGCTCTTTGCGAACGGGCTCCTCGTGCTCGGCCTCGTGATCGTCTCCGGCTCGCGGGCGGCGCCCGACGGGATCATGCGATTCCACCCGCGGCTGCCACAGGACACCGCCACGCTGCTCCTGCTCGCGATCGGGATCATCGTCCTGCTCGGCCTGTCTCACGAGGCCGGCGACCGCGCGAGCGAGCACGAGACGGCGATCTCGGTGGTGGGCGCCCTCGTGCTCCTCGCTGTGTATGGCCTCTGGGTGTGGAACTACCTCCACTCCGACGGGCCGCGCGAGGAAGCGCACGTCGAGACGGCACGGCCGAACCTGCCGTTCCGACCTGCGGTCGTCGTCCTCGCGGTGAGCGGCACCATGGCGGCACTCGTGTCCGACTGGTTCATCGACGCCCTCGACCCGGCCGTCGAGGCGCTCGGAATCTCGAAGGCGTTCACGGGCCTCGTGATCGTCGCGATCGCCGGGAACGCGGTCGAGAACGTCGTCGGCATCAGCCTCGCCGCGAAAGGCAAGTCGGACCTCGCCGTCTCGGTCGTCAAGAACTCCGTCGCCCAGATCGCCGCCTTCCTCTTCCCCGCGCTCGTGCTCCTCTCGCTCGCGTTCGACCCGCACCTGACCTTCGTCCTCAGCCCCATCTTCATCGGCGCGCTCGTGGTGACCGCGCTCGCGATGTGGCAGATCACCGGCGACGGCGAGGCGCTCCTCTTCGAGGGCGCGGCGCTCGTCGGCCTGTACGTGATCCTCGCGACGGTGATGTGGTACGAGTAGCACCCGCCTCGACCTCGAGAAAGCGAGACAGGTCATCTCAGCGGCTCACCCCAATCCGGTCGCGCAACGCGCTCCAAGACGGCTGAACCCTTCAGGAGAGAATGACACGGTGCGTCGTCCGGCGCTCACCGCCCTCCTGGCGCTCACGCTCGCCGTCTTCGGCGTGCTCGTAGGCATCGAGACCCGGGCGGCTTCGCTCCCGGGCGGCTGGGAGCAGGTCGGAGGCAACACCGCCGCGCCGGCCCAGCCAGCGCTGAACGGGATCGTCCTTGCCCTGAACACCGACAAGCCGGGCGTGATGTACGTGGGAGGGAACTTCACGGACGCCGGAGGGGATCCGAACGCGGACTACATCGCGCAATGGGACGGGAAGACCTGGAAAGCGCTCGGCGCGCCGAAGCTGAACGCACAGGTGACCTCGATCGCCTACCGCAACGGGAAGGTCTACGCCGGCGGCAACTTCACCGCCGCCGGCGGCAATTCGGCCGCCGGCTTCCTCGCCGTCTGGGACGGGACGAAGTGGGGGCCCGTCTGCAAGCCGTCGGGGCCGGGGGGAAACGTCGACGCCCTCGAGATCTCCGGCTCGACGCTGTACATCGGCGGCTCGTTCCAGAGGGGGGCGGGCATCTCCAACGCCAACTACATGCTCGCCTGCGACCTGAACGACCGGCGCCGCGCGGGCGCTGGTCGACGGCTACACCTCGAGCTCGGTGGCCGGGCTCGGCTTCGACAGCCGCGGCACGCTCTATGCCGGCGGCGGGTTCGGCGACCTCGACGGCATCCCCGCCGCAGACATGGTGGCCGCCTACAGCGGCGGCGACGTGGCGCGCTCTCGGGAGCGGCCCACCTCCGGAAGGTGGAGCCGTGACGACCTGGGTTCGCTCTCTCACGGTCGCGGGAACGGACGCCTACATCGGAGGCGACTTCACAGACGTCGCCGGGATCCCCCAGGCAGACAACATCGCAAGGTGGAACGGCTCCACGTGGAGCGCGGTCGGCGCGAACGCCGGCGGGAAGAACGGGATCTTCCCGCCGAGATCGAGCGTCCACGCGATCCTGGTCTCCGGCTCGCGCGTCTTCGCCGGCGGGACGTTCGCGAACGCGAACGGCAATCCGCTCTCGGACAACCTCGTCGTCTTCGACGGCAAGAGCTGGCAGCCGGTCGGCTCGGACGGAGCGGGCAACGGGGCGCTCAACGCCCCCGTTACCGCCCTGGCCGTCTTCGGCGGGAAGCTCTACGCGGGCGGCAACTTCACGAGCCGTGGCCGGTACCGGCCCGGCCAGCTTCCTCGTCTCCTACCCGCTGGCGGGAGCGCCTCCGGGCGGCGGCGGCACGACGACGACCACCCCGGGCGGAAGTAGCGGCCCGCCGCCCACCGGAACGGCCACGGGCACCGTGCTCGTCAACGGCCGCCCGTTCACCACCGGCACGATCCCCTACAACGCGACGGTCGACGTGACGAGAGGACGGCTCGCGCTGCGAGCCGACACCGGCACGCTCGCGGTCACCGGCGCGGGCGGGATCACCGCGGCGTTCGTCCTCGTCCGCGGCACCGACCGCGGGAGGTCGGTCGTCGAGCTCCGCCTCGCGAAGGGCAACTTCGCCGTCTGCCCGAAGCGGAAGACGAGCGGCGCGTCGCGGCTCGCCGCAACCGTGGTCCGCCAGCTGTGGGGCGACGGGAGCGGGCGCTTCCGGACACGGGGCCGTTACTCGGCGGCAACCGTGCGCGGAACGAGATGGCTGACGGCCGATCGCTGCGACGGCACGCAGACGAGGGTCACGAAGGGCGTCGTCCAGGTCACCGATCTCCCGCGGAACCGCCAGGTGACGCTTCGCGCAGGCCGTAGCTACCTGGCGAGGCCGTAGGCAGCTCGCGCGGGGTCACCCGACGGACTCGGTCGCGGCGCCGGGGTCATTCGGCCCGGTGACGTCGAGCTTCTCTGCGAGCCAGTCGAACGCGTCGTGGTGAGGGAACGGCGCCTTCGCGACTTGATCCTCCGTTCGAGCGAGCGAACGCGGACGACCTTCATCCGATCTCCGGGACAGAGCCGCACGTCCGTGTCGGCACTCGGAGGTCGCCCTGTTCAAGCACACCGCCCAGCTCGTCGCCGTTTCCTGCCTCGCCTTCCTCGCCGTCTCGCCTGCACAGGGCGGAGGCTCCGGTGTGAGCGGCTGCGGTGTGAGCCCGTTCTCGTACGCCGGCCTGGGGAGCGACCGTAAGGCGCACGGTGTCGCGGCCACGCTCGTCCCGACAAGGGCGCCGTCGGTCTCCAGCGGACACGTCGCCGGCTGGGTCGGCGTCGGCGGTGCGGGCCCGGGCGGCGCCGGCGGGTGGCTCCAGGTGGGGCTCGCCACTTTCAGCGGTCACGGCAGCCGCATGAGCCAGATGTACTACGAGGTGGCGGCTCCCGGTGCGACGCCCTACTTCGTCCGGCTCGACCCGAACGTCGAGCCCGGTGATGCGCACCGTGTCTCTGTCCTCGAGATGTCCGGCCGGAAGGCGTGGTGGCGTGTTTGGGTAGACCACCGGCCCGTCAGCCCACCGATCCACCTCCCGGGAAGCCACAGCGCGTGGTACACGCAGGCCGTGGGCGAGAACTGGAACGGCGGCACCGGCGCCTGCAACAGCTACGCCTACCGCTTCACGAACGTCACGCTGGCACACGCGAGCGGCGGCAACTGGCAGCCGTTCGAGGGCAGCTCCGTGTTCGCGGACGCCGGCTATCGGGCCGTGCAGACATCGAGCACGCCCCGCAGCTTCGTCGCGACGAGCCTGTAGCCGGAGGGCCTCAGCCCCCGCGTAAGCCCGCGGCGGGCCGCTCAGCGAATCGTCAGCGGCGTGCCGACGTGCATCAGCCGCGCCAGCTTCAGGATCGACTCGTTCGGCATCCGGATGCAGCCGTGCGAGACCGCGCCGGGCAGGATGTGCGGCTCGTTCGTGCCGTGGACGCCGACGAAGCCGCCGCCCGGCCAGTCCGTCAGCACCGCCGAGCGGGCGCTCGTCCCGAACGCGACCGGCCCGTAGACCGGATTGCCGAAGCCGCTGAGCTTGTCCAGGATGTAGTACTCCCCGCGTGGCGTCGGCCAGTAGGAGCGTCCGACGCCGACGATCGTCTTGAAGACGGTGACGCCGTCGCGTTTCAGCGTCGCCGTCAGCTTCGCGCGGTCGACGTAGAGGTGCGTGTCGAACCGTCGTGAGCTTGCCGAGGGCGCTGGCAGGCACCCAGCCGGTCGAGTTGTTGGGGAGGATCGCCAGCCGGACCCGATACCACTTCTTCGTCGGGCTCCGGTCGACGCCGTTCAACGCGAGGACGAGGTTCTGCGTGCCGTCGGATGTCGCTGTGTCCAGCGTCGTCACGACCCGTGCCGACTGCCTCGGCTGAGCGTGCACGGCCACGCGCCTCAGCACGACCGCCCAGTGCGCGATCCGGTCGTTTGCGAGCACGTACGAGCGCGGGTAGCGAACCTGAGCCTTCGCGCGTACCTCGACGACGTAGGTGAGGATCGGCGCAGAGGCGCCGCTGCCGGCCGTGGCGCCGAACCTGATCACCTGCTTGCCCACCTGGCTCGGAGTCCAGCGGAAGGTCGCGTGCGAGACGCTCCCTCTCGACGACTTGACGATCGCCCCCTTGGGGAGCTTTCCGACGGCCTCGATCGCGACGGCCGCGTCCGGTATCGAGGTCGACGCGGTCAGCGCCAAGGTGAGCTTCGAGTCGACCGTCGCGGTGAACCGCGTCCGGTCAGGGTGCGTCGGCGAAGCCCAGACGACCGAGCCACCACGCGCGTGGACGGCCGGACCGAACAGCAGGAACACGAAAGCCGCCACAGCAAAGACGGCGGCGAACCGCTCCAGGAGCCTCGGGGTCACTCGATCTTCGGACATGCGACGCAACTCAGACTATCCGCGCTTCGAACGGGTGAACGGTGGGCGACCCGAGGGCCGCCCACCGAGGATCGGTCGGTGTTAGCCGGTCCAGCAGGGGATGGGGAGGTGGAAGACGCTCGTCGGATCGGAATCGCTGACCCTTGTGCCGGTGGTCGAGGTGCCGACGGCCTGCGCGACATTCTGGTACCCGCACGGCGCACTGGGATCCGTGACGGGGGCCCGCGTGTGGGTGCACGTGTACGTCCATGACTTGCCGGGCTGGAGGAGGCCGGACCTGGTCTTGTTGCATTCGGGCGACACGGGGTCGGTGACCGTCACGTTACGCAGCGCCACAGTGCCCGTGTTCGTGACGGTGATCTTGAAGCTGGCCGTCCACGTTCCCGTCGTCTCGTACTGCTGATCCTTCGAGTCCTGAGGATCTGTCGTCTTCGTGCACTGCGCCACCTTCGCCGGGCACTTGACGATTTCAATCGCGACCTTCGCAGCCAACACGACCTGCACAGGTTCGAGGCCGCCCTTGACGGACGGGTAGAACGAGTCGCCGAGGTAGTCGGCCCTGTAACAGATCTCGGTGACCACGGTGAACGAGCTCGACTCGGCGGTGCCGTCGTCTCCCAGCCTCACCTTCTCGTCGACCGACGGCCCGGTGCAATTTCTCTTGGCGAAGCGGTGGAAGACGACGCTGCCCGTCGGGTTCGCTACCGACGCGGGCGTCCCGGCGGCCTTCTTGACGAACGCCTTGTCGTGAACAACCGTGCCAGGCAGCACTTCGGGAATCACGCCCGACGGGTTCGGCACCGCCGTGACCACCTGGTGCTTCGCGTTGTGGACATTCGAGTGCTCATCCAGCTCCCACCAGAGCTTTGTCGCGGGGCCTGAGTTGGCGCCCGTGTCGTTGGTGCGGCGCGTGAGCGAGACGCCACCGACCGAGACGGTGACGCGCGCGCCGACGACCGTCGTCCCCGGAGTCGGCGAGGTCAGCCTGACCGTGCAGCTGCCGGTGGTGCCCACGGTCGTGCACGGGTTCGCCGTCGTGAACGAGCCCGGGCCGGAGTTGATCGTGAACCTGATCGAGGTCCCCGCCGGGGCCGACACGAAACCGGAGCCGCTGTTCACGTTCACGTGAGCCGTGAAGACGTGGCCGGTCCCGACTTGGTTCGTCCCGTTCGGCCTGATCTGAATGTTCGCGTCCACGGCGCGGATAGTGAGCGGCTCGCACGCGCCGGAACGCGCCGGATAGTTCGCATCACCTGCGTAGTCGGCCTTGTACGACATGTTGGCGGTGGCCGTGAACGCGTTCGACTCGGCCGTCCCGTCCGCCCCGATCGCGACCGTCTGGTCGACCGACGCGCCCGTGCAGGTGAGGTTCGTGTAGCGATGGAAGACCACGTTGCCGCCCGGGTTCGGCACCGAACCCGGTGTCTTCGTCACGAACACCTTGTCGTGCACGACCGTCCCCGACGCCACCGACGTCACCACACCATGACTCGCGTTGTGGATGTCCGTCCGCACCGTCACATCCCCCGGGCCCGACGACGGCGTGACCGTGAGCGGCTCGCACGCGCCTGAACGCGCCGGATAGTTCGCATCACCCGCATAGTCCGCCCGGTACGACATGTCGCCCACGGCTGTGAACGCGCTCGACTCGGCCGTCCCGTCCGCCCCGATCGCGACCGTCTGATCGACCGCCGCGCCGGTGCACCCGATCGTCGCGTACCGATGGAACACGACATTTCCGGTCGGGTCGGGCACCGAGCCCGGCGTCCCCGCCGTCCTCGCCACAAACGCCTTGTCGTGCACAACCGTGCCCGCCACGACCGACGTCACCACCGCATGAGCAGCGTTGTGGACGTCCGTCCGCACCGTCACATCAGGCGGGACCGTGGACGGCGTCGTAACCGTCAGCGGCTCACACGCGCCCGAACGGGCCGGATAGTTCGCATTACCCGCGTAGTCGGCCTTGTACGACATGTCGCCCACGGCTGTGAACGCGCTCGACTCGGCCGTCCCGTCCGCCCCGATCGCGACCGTCTGATCGACCGACGCGCCGGTGCAGGCGAGGTTCGTGTAGCGATGGAAGACCACGTTGCCGGTCGGGTCGGGCACCGAGCCGGCGTCCCCGCCGTCCTCGCCACGAACGCCTTGTCGTGCACAACCGTGCCCGTCACGACCGACGTCACCACCGCATGAGCCGCGTTGTGGATGTCCGTCCGCACCGTCACGTCCGGTTGGCCCGGCGACGGCGTGACCGTGAGCGGCTCGCACGCACCCGAACGGGCCGGATAGTTCGCATCACCCGCGTAGTCGGCCTTGTACGACATGTCGCCCACGGCTGTGAACGCGCTCGACTCGGCCGTCCCGTCCGCCCCGATCGCGACCGTCTGATCGACCGACGCGCCGGTGCAGCCGATCGTCGCGTAGCGATGGAAGACGACGTTGCCGGTCGGATCGGGCACCGAGCCCGGCGTCCCCGCCGTCCTCGCCACAAACGCCTTGTCGTGCACAACCGTGCCCGACACGACCGACGTCACCACCGCATGAGCAGCGTTGTGGATATCCGTCCGCACCGTCACATCCGGTTGGCCCGGCGGCGGCGTGACCGCCAACGGCTCACACGCACCCGAATCGGCCGGATAGTTCGCATCACCGGCGTAGTCGGCCTTGTACGACATGTCGCCCACGGTTGTGAACGCGCTCGACTCGGCCGTCCCGTCCGCCCCGATCGCGACCGTCTGATCGACCGACGCGCCCGTGCACCCGATCGTCGCGTACCGATGGAAGACGACATTCCCGGTCGGATCGGGCACCGAGGCCGGCGTCCCCTGCGTCCTCGCGACGAACGCCTTGTCGTGCACGACCGTGCCCAACACCACCGACGTCACCACCGCATGAGCAGCGTTGTGGACGTCCGTCCGCACCGTCACATTCCCGACGGTCAAAGGCTCGCAGGCCCCGTCGGAGGCGCGGCGAGTACTGGTGCCCTTGTAGTGCGCGCGGAATCCGTACGAGCCCGCAATCGACACCGTCTGCGCGAACCCGATCGCGTGAGCCGTCCCGTCGACGAGCGCGACGTTCCCCGAGGTCGCCGCCGGGGTACCCGAGCACGTTCCGTTCGTGAACCAGTCGAAGGTGACGTTCCCCGTCGGCGTCCCGCCATTCCCGGACACGGTCGCCGAGTCATGGACGACCGACCCGGCCGGGACCGACGTGACCGTCGCGTGAGCCGCGTTGTGAATCGTGGTCACCGTCGTGGACGTCTTGCAACTGGTCGGCCGGGTCGCCGTCGCCGGCGGACCAATGTCGACCGCCCGGGTAGCCATATCCCCACTGCCCGACGCGCGACCGGCCACAACGTCACCGACGTCACCGACGGCGCCACCGTGTAACTGCCGCTGAACTGCCAGTTGTTCGCGCTGTTGAACACACCCGCCCCAACCTGATTCGTCAACGCTGCGTTGTCGTACACCCGAATATCAGAGTTGTTCCGGGTGCTGTTCTGCACATCGGCCGTCACCGTGTACGACACCGTCCCATCACAAGCCAGACTCACGGTGATCTCCGGATGATGCGCCGAAGCAATCGGGGCGACCACCAAGACGGCTGCAACCAGTGCAACGATCAACCCCGCATACGCGGCAAGCCATTTCCTCTTCGCTCTCACGGCCGGCGGTGGCGATTGGCGGACGGGTTTACTAGCGGGCACGGATGCACTCCTCTCGGCTGACTTCGACCGCTCTCCAAGGAGGCATTCTGTACCGACTCGGCGAGCCCTTGTCCGCAGCGCGCAAAATCATTCGCCCCCGACGGCGACAGTAACCTTCCGTTGCTGCTCGGTCAACGACTCTATCGGCTAGATGTGGCGTCGATCGATCGTCGCCTGCGCGACCCGATCTCGTCGTCGCCAACGAGCACGAGCGCATCCGGCCAGTCCCAGACGTCCCGGTCCGCGTCCGCCCGGGTACCCTGCCTGGCCGTGCCCGACTCGAGTCTCGCCTTCCGCAACGACCTCCGCAACGTCGCGATCGTGGCGCACGTCGACCACGGCAAGACCACCCTGGTCGACGCGATGCTCTGGCAGTCCGGATCGTTCCGCGAGAACCAGGACGTCGGCGAGCGGGTCATGGACTCGACCGACCTCGAGCGCGAGAAGGGGATCACGATCCTCGCCAAGAACACGGCGGTGCAGCACGGCGGCGTGAAGATCAACATCGTCGACACGCCCGGGCACGCCGACTTCGGCGGCGAGGTGGAGCGCGGGCTGACGATGGTCGACGGCGTGCTGCTGCTCGTCGATGCAAGCGAGGGGCCGCTGCCGCAGACGCGGTTCGTGCTTCGCAAGGCGCTGCGAGCTGCAGCTGCCCGTCGTGCTCGTCGTCAACAAGGTCGACCGGCCCGACGCACGCGTCGAGGAGGTCGTGAACGAGGTCTACGAGCTCTTCCTCGACCTCGACGCGAGCGAGCAGCAGATCGAGTTCCCGATCGTCTACGCGAACGCCAGAGCTGGTCGGGCGGGTGACTCCCCCGACGAGCTCGCCGACGACCTGGAGCCGCTCTTCGAGACGCTGCTCGAGACGATCCCGGCGCCCTCGTACGACCCCGAGCATCCGCTCCAGGCGCTCGTCACGAACCTCGACGCGAACCCGTACGTCGGCCGGCTCGCGCTGCTCCGCATCCACCACGGCACGCTCCGCAAGGGCGAGCAGGTCGCGTGGTGTCGCGCCGACGGCAGCATCGAGACGGCGCGTGTGACCGAGCTCTTCGTCACCGAGGCGCTCGACCGGGTGCCCACGAACGAGGCCGGCGCGGGCGAGATCGTCGCGCTCGCGGGACTGCCGGAGATCACGATCGGCGAGACGATCGCCGACCCCGACGACCCGCGGCCGCTGCCGGTCACGACCGTCGACGAGCCGAGCCTCTCGGTCACGATCGGAATCAACACGAGCCCGCTTGCGGGTACCGAGGGAGACAAGGTGACCGCGAGCCAGATCAAGAACCGGCTCGACCAGGAGCTCGTCGGCAACGTCTCGCTGCGCGTGCTCCCCACCTCGCGGCCGGATGCGTGGGAGGTGCAGGGCCGCGGCGAGCTCCAACTCGCGGTGCTCGTCGAGCTGATGCGCCGCGAGGGCTTCGAGCTGACGGTCGGCAAGCCCGAGGTGCTGACGAAGGAGATCGACGGGAACCGGCACGAGCCGGTCGAGCGGGTCGCGATCGACGTGCCCGAGGACTACATCGGCGTCGTCACCCAGCTCCTCGCGCTGCGCAAGGGCCGCGTGACCCAGATGGTCAACCACGGCACCGGCTGGGCGCGCATGGAGTACCTCGTGCCGGCGCGCGGCCTGATCGGCTTTCGCACCGAGTTCCTGACCGAGACGCGCGGCACGGGCATCCTCCACCACGTCTTCGAAGCATGGGAGCCATGGCACGGCGAGCTGCGCACGCGGCCGACCGGAAGCCTCGTCGCCGACCGGCGCGGCAAGGCGACCGGCTTCGCGATCCAGGCGCTCCAGGAACGCGGCTCGCTCTTTATCGCACCCACCGACGACCTCTACGAGGGCATGGTCGTCGGCGAGAACTCGCGCGACAACGACCTCGACGTGAACGCATCGAAGCCGAAGAAGCTGACGAACATGCGCGCGGCCTCGGCCGACGAGCTGATCCGCCTGATCCCGCCGCGGCCGCTCTCGCTGGAGCAGGCGCTCGAGTTCATCCGAGACGACGAGTCGGTCGAGGTGACGCCGCGCTCGATTCGGCTGCGCAAGGTGGAGCTCTCGGCTTCGAAACGCCAGACGTTGACCTCGCGCCGCAAGCGCGAGCAAGCAGTCAACGTCTAGCGTCGACGCTCGTCGAGCCGTCAGCTCGCGAGCGACACGTGGCAGCTCGAGAGGCCGCGCTTCTCGAGGTAGCGCTGGTGGTAGTCCTCGGCCGGCCAGAACCTCGGCGCGTCCTCGATCTGGGTCACGACCGGCCGCGAAAGCCGGCCCTGCACCTGGTCGCGAGAGGCCTCGGCGGCGAGGCGCTGCTCGGCGTCGTGCACGAAGATCACGGAGCGGTACTGGTCGCCGATGTCGGGCCCCTGACGATTGAGCTGGGTCGGGTCGTGCTCGGCCCAGAAAACCGTCAGCAGCTGCTCGTAGGGGACCCGCTCCGGGTCGTAGGTGACCTCGACCACCTCGGCGTGGCCGGTTTGGTGGCTGCACACCTGCTCATAGGTCGGGTTGTCGACGCCGCCGCCCGCGTAGCCGACCGCGGTCGCGGTCACGCCGTCGAGCCGGCGGAACGCCGCCTCCACGCCCCAGAAACAACCTGCGCCGAACGTCGCTCGCTTCTCCATCTAGACCTCCTCCAGCCTGAGTGCCGCAGAGTTGATGCAGTACCGGAGCCCCGTAGGCTGCGGCCCGTCGGGAAAGACGTGTCCGAGATGGCCGCCGCAGCTCGCGCAGAGCACCTCGGTGCGCACCATCCCGTGGCCGGTGTCGGTCTCCTCGTCGACCGCTTCCTCGCTCGCGGGCGCGGAGAACGCGGGCCAGCCGCAGCCCGAGTCGTACTTCGCGTCGGAAACGAAGAGCTCGGCTCCGCAGCCGGCGCAGTGGTAGGTGCCCGGCTCGAAGACGTGGTCGTACTCGCCCGAGAACGGCGCCTCCGTACCCTTCTGGCGAAGGATCCGGTACTGCTCCGCGTCGAGCTCGGCGCGCCATTCCGCGTCGGTCTTCTGAACGTTCGTCAATCGCGCTCCTTTCGACTCGGACGGGCTTCTTTCCCGTCCTTCTACCTTATGAAACGAGGCCTTGCCGGGGTCGGTTCCCGCTCAGAACGCTCTCACGGACTTCTTAGGATCCGCGTCTGCGCGTTCTGCGAACTGCGCTGATCGTCGCCGTCCCAGAAGCTTCCGCTCGGTGAGGGCGATCGGGAGGTGGTCGCCGCAGCCGAGACGGACGGACGCCTCTGGGAGCTGGCAGCCTCGCTGCCGCTCGGCTCGCCCTAGACGCCCCTCTGCGCATCGAGCTCCAGCGGCTCGCCAGCTGACGGCTGCGGTGCATCGTGCTCCTCGAAGCGGTAGCGGACGACCGGCTGCTTCGCGGCGCGCACCTCGTCGAGCCGACCGACCGCCTGGCCGTGCGGCGCCGACTTGATCGCCTCGGCGTCGTCTCGCGCCTCTCGCGCGATCGCCAGCATCGCGTCGACGAACGCGTCGAGCGTCTCTTTCGCCTCGGTCTCGGTCGGCTCGATCATCAGGGCCTCGGGGACGACCAGCGGGAAGTAGACCGTCGGCGGGTGGAAACCGAAGTCCATCAGCCGCTTCGCCACGTCGAGCGCGCTCACGCCGTGCTCGCGCTTGAGCGTGCGCGCGCTGAGTACGAACTCGTGCATGCAGAGGCGATCGAACGGCAGGTCGTAGGCCTCGCGCAGGCGCGCGAGCATGTAGTTCGCGTTCAGCACCGCGACCTCGCTCATCTCACGCAGCCCCGGCCCCCAGGCGCGCATGAACGCGTACGAGCGGACGAAGACGCCGAACGGGCCGCTGAACCCGCGCACCTTGCCGATCGACTTCGGCCGGTCGTGGTCGAGCCGGAAGCGGTGACCTCTCGCGCACCACGACGGGCACAGGCAGGAACGTCTCGAGGCTCTCGCGCACAGCGATCGGACCGCCGCCCGGGACCGCCCCCGCCGTGCGGCTGCGAGAACGTCTTGTGCAGGTTGATGTGGACGATGTCGAACCCCATGTCGCCCGGCCGCGAGATGCCGCAGACGGCGTTCAGATTCGCGCCGTCGTAGTACATGAGCGCGCCGGCCGCGTGGAAGATGTCGCGGATCTGCTCGATCGACTCGTCGAACAGGCCCAGCGTGGACGGGTTCGTCAGCATCAGGCCGGCGGTGTGCTCGTCGACCTTGCCGCGGAGGTCGTCGAGGTCGATGTTGCCGCGCGCGTCGGTCGAGACCGGCGTCATCTCGTAGCCGGCCATCGTCACGCTCGCCGGGTTCGTCCCGTGCGCAGTGTCCGGGATCACGATCTTCCGCCGCTCCATGCCCTCGCCGCGGTCGTCGAAGTACGCGCGCATCAGCAGCAGGCCGGTCAGCTCGCCCTGGCTTCCCGCGGCCGGCTGGAGGCTGATCGCATCGAGCCCGGTCACCTCGCGGAGGATCTCCTGGAGCCGCCACTCGAGCTCGAGCGCGCCCTGCGCGGAGTCGTCTTCGACGAGGGGGTGCAGGTCGCGGAAGCCCGGCAGGCCCACCAGCCGCTCGTTGACGCGAGGGTTGTATTTCATCGTGCAGGAGCCGAGCGGATAGAAGCCGGTGTCGATGCCGAAGTTGCGGCGCGAGAGCGCCGTGAAGTGGCGCAGCACCTCGGGCTCGGCGAGCTCCGGCAAGCGCGGCAGCGCCTTGCGCGCGAGCTCGGCGGGAACCGACGGCACGGGCAGGTCCGGCTTCGGCACGGCGAGCCCGCGGCGGCCCGCCTGCGACTTCTCGTAGATCAGCTTCATCGGCTGAGCGCTTCCACGAGGCGGTCGATGTCCTCGACGGTACGCCGCTCGGTGACCGCGACGAGCAGCGTGTCGTCGAGGCCCGCGTAGTCGCGCCCGAGCGGATAGCCCGGGTTGACGCCGCGCTCCCTTGCGGCCCGGATCGCCTCGGTCGCCGGCCGGCCGACCCGCACCGCGAACTCCTTGAACGTCGCCGTCTCGGGGAAGGCGAGCTCGAGGCCGCGCTCCGCCAACTGCTGCTTCGCGTAGGCGCTGAGGGCCATGCAGGTCTCTCCCGTCTCGCGCAGTCCCTGCGCGCCGAGCAGCGACAGGTGCACCAGCCCGGCCAGGGCGAGCAGGGTCTGGTTCGTGGTGATGTTCGAGGTCGCCTTCTCGCGCCTGATGTGCTGCTCGCGCGTCTGCAGCGTGAGCACGTAGCCGCGCTCCCCCGCGGCGTCCACCGTCTCGCCGACGATCCGTCCCGGAAGCCGGCGGATGTACTGCTCGCGCGCTGCGAGGAAGCCGTAGTGCGGACCGCCGTAGCTCATGGAGTTTCCGGCCGCCTGCCCTTCGCCGATCGCGAGCGCGCAGCCGTAGTTGCCGGGCGCCTCGAGCACGCCGAGGCTGACGGGGTCGACGTGCGCGATCGGCAGCGCTCCCTCTCCGGCGGCCGCCGCAGCGAGGTCCGGCGCCGGCTCGAGGCAGCCGAAGAAGTTCGGCTGCTGGAAGATCACCGCGGCCGCGTCACGGGCCGCCTCGCGCACCCGGTCGGGGTCGGTCGTGCCGCCCCGAGAACCGGAGACACAGTGCGGCACCTCGACCACCTCGAGCTCGAAGCCGCGGGCGTAGGTCTTGACGACCTGGCGCACCTGCGGGTTCGTCGCCTCGGTGACGACGACCTTCGAGCGGCCGGTTGCCGCCTTGGCGACGAAGCACGCGTCGGCCGCGACCGTCGCCCCGTCGTAGCCGGAGGCGTTCGAGACGTCCATTCCCGTCAGCTCGCAGATCGCCGTCTGGTACTCGAAGATCGCCTGGAGCACGCCCTGCGAGAGCTCGGGCTGGTACGGCGTGTACGCGGTCAGGAACTCGCCGCGCTGGAGCACGGCGTCGACGACGGCCGGCACGTAGTGGTCGTAGATGCCTGCGCCGAGGAACGAGACATCGTCGAGAACGTTCTTCGCCGCAAGCTCTTCCAGGTGACGCGTCAGCTCGGCCTCGGCGAGTGCCGGCGGCACGTCGAGCTCGCGCCCGAAGCGGACGCCCGGCGGGATGTCCCGGAAGAGCTCCTCGATCGACGAGACGCCGATCGCCGCGAGCATCTGCTCGCGGTCCGAGTCGGTGAGCGAGAGGTAGCTCACTGTTCGGCGAGCACCCGACGGTAGCCCTCGGCGTCGAGCAGCGAGTCGCGCTCCGACGGGTCGCTCATCCGGATCCGGACAAGCCAGCCCTCGCCGTAGGCGTCCTCGTTCACCGTCTCGGGCGCCGCGACCACCTTCGCGTTCACGGCCAGCACCTCGCCGGAGAGCGGCGCGATCACGTCCGAGACCGCCTTCACCGACTCGACCTCGCCGTACGCGGTGCCCTTCACAACCATTGCGCCTTCCTCGGGCGGCTCGTAGTGGACGAGCTCGCCCAGCGCGTCGTGCGCGTACCAGGTGATCCCGAGCACGGCCTCGTCGCCCTCGATCCGGGCCCAGTCGTGCTCGCGGTTGTAGAGCAGATCGTCCGGATAGGACTCGCTCGCGGCCACCGTCACTCCCCTCTCGTGTAGATCGGTTTGGTCACGACCTCCGCGCGGCGCGGGCGGCCGCGGACGTCGATCGTCAGCTCGGTGCCCGGCGCGCTCATCGTGGCCGGTACGTAGCCGAGGCCGATGCCGACGCCCAGCATCGGCGACAGCGAGCCGGAGGTCACCTCGCCGCCGCCCTCGATCGCCATTCCCTGACGCGGGATCGCCTGCTCGGTCATCCGCAACGCCACGAGCTTCCGCTCGGGCCCGTGTGCCTTGATCTCGCGCAGCCGCCCGGCGCCCGTGAATTCCGTGTCCAGGGCGCAGACCCACCCGAGGCCGCTCGAGATCGCGTCCCACTGCGGCCCGATGTCTGATCCGTGCAGCGGGTAGCAGACCTCGAGCCGCAGCGTGTCTCGCGCCCCGAGCCCGCAGGGGGTGACGCCGCGCGCGACGATCGCGTCCCAGAGCGCCGGCGCGTCGTCGGCCATGCATCCGAGCTCGACTCCGTCCTCGCCCGTGTAGCCGGTGCGGTTGACCATCACCTCGACGCCGTCGAGCGCGCCCATCTCCCACGTGAACGGCTTGACGCTCGGGAGCCCGAGCCGCGCGAGCGCACGCGGGCCCTGCACCGCCAGCAGGGCGTAGTCGTCCGAGACATCCCGCACGTCGGAGCCGCGAAGCTCGTGCTCTACCAGCCAGTCGAAGTCGGCCTCCCGGTTCGAGGCGTTCACGACCAGGAGGTACCGACAGACGCCGGTCCGGTAGACGATCAGGTCGTCGATGATCCCGCCGTCCTCGTTCGTCAGCAGCGTGTACTGCGCCTCGCCCGGCTCGAGCTTCGCCACGTCGTTCGAGAGCATCGACTGGAGTAGCTCCTGCGCCCGCGGGCCCTCGACCTCGAGCTCGCCCATGTGCGAAACGTCGAACACCCCGGCGTCGGTACGAACGGTCCGGTGCTCCTCGATCACGCCCTCGTACTGCACGGGCATCTCCCAGCCGGCGAACGGCACGAGTCGCGCGCCGGCTTCGACGTGTCGTTCGTAGAGGGGCGTGCGGCGGAGGGTCTGCACCGCCGCGATGCTACTGAGGGTCGGGTGGGGGCGGCGGGGTGGCGGCGTCGTTCTTTGGCGCGGGAATCCTAGATTTCCGCAGCCCATCTCCGGCGAAGCGTGCTGGCCTCCGCCGGGCGGAGCCCGGCTTCGGCGACGACCGTTGCGCTCGTGCCATCGTTTGAAGAGCCGTTCGTGACGGGTCACCGAGTCAGCCGTGTCGGCCGCAGCCGCGGCGCCGCACCGGCGGGAGAACCAAGCATCGCGAGGCCGGAGATCAGGGCTCGTCGTTGGGGAGGCTCAAGCGACTCGCCCACGCCCGAAGCGACTTCAGTCGTCTCTCAAGAAGGACGGCACGTCGAGCACGTCCGCGTCGAACTCGGCCGGCGGGCCGGCGACGGGCCCGGTCTCGAGGCCGACGCGCGGGCGGCGCCGCCGCTGGACGCCGAAGCCGGTCGCGATCACGGTGACACGCACCTCGTCGCGCTGGCCGTCGTCGATCACCGCGCCGAAGATGACGTTCGCGTTCTGGTCGGCGGCGCTCGTGACCACCTCGGCCGCCTCGTTCACCTCGAACAGGCCCAGATCGGCGGGGCCGGTGATGCTGAGGAGGATGCCGGTCGCGCCTTCGATCGACGACTCGAGGAGCGGTGAGCTGACGGCGGTGCGAGCGGCCTCACTCGCGCGGTTCTCGCCCTGGCCGACGCCGATCCCCATCAGGGCGGAGCCGGCGTCGCGCATGATCGTGCGCACGTCGGCGAAGTCGAGGTTGACGATGCCCGGGACGGTGATCAGGTCGGTGATCCCCTGGACGCCCTGGCGCAGGATGTCGTCGGCCATCTTGAAGGCATCCGAGAGCGGCGTGCGCTTCTCGACCACCTGCAGCAGCCGGTCGTTCTCGATCACGATCAGCGTGTCCACCTTGTCGGCAAGGTCGAGGATTCCCTGCTCCGCCTGCTGTGCCCGCCGCCGCCCTTCGAACTGGAACGGCCGCGTGACGACGCCGACCGTCAGCGCCTCCAGCTCGCGCGCGATCTCGGCCACCACGGGCGCGGCGCCCGTCCCTGTCCCGCCGCCCTCGCCGGCGGTGACGAAGACCATGTCGGCGCCCTTCAGCGCCTCCTTCAACTCGTCGCGGCTCTCCATCCCGGCCGCGTGCCCGACCGCCGGGTCGGCGCCTGCGCCCAGGCCGCGCGTCGCCTTCGCGCCGATGTGGATCTTCACGTCGGCGTCGCACATCAGCAGCGCCTGCGCGTCGGTGTTGACGGCGACGAACTCGACGCCCGTGAGGGCGGCGTCGACCATTCGATTGACGGCGTTCGTGCCGCCGCCGCCGACGCCGACGACCTTGATCACGGCGAGGTAGTTGCCGGAGCGATCTCTCATCTCGATGGGAGTCGACCTCAAGCTGTAGTGCAGGCTGGGGCTAGCACGCGCCTCCTTTCCCCGGCAGAGTAAGGACGTAGGCATGGCTTGTCAATGCGGCAAACGTCAGCCTCGACGCGCGTAACCGTCAAGCTTCACCTTCGACTTGAGCGTTCTCGCCACCCACGACGGGCCGTTCGGGAACGCTCACGTCGACGTACGCCGCCGCGGGATCCGGGCCTTGCAGAACGAGGATTCGCCGCGCCACCGCGAGCTTGAGGCGCAGGTCGCCACTATCGCCGAGCCGCAGCTCGAGCCCCGAGCGGAGCACGAGCGTGAGCTCCGACTCCTTCGCCCGGACCGACCGCACGCGTGCCGGGAAGTGGCTCGCGGCGAGCGGCGCGAGCACGCCCGCGACGACACCGCCGCTTTCAGGAGCGAGCATCTCCCCCGCCTCGACCGCCGTGTCCTTCGCCACCCAGACGCGCGGCAGCGAGCTGACGCGGACATTGCGCACCGCACGAAGGACGCGGCCGCGAGCCGAGACGACCCAGCCTTCGCTCCCGCGGCGCAGGAGGAGCACGGCCCGCTCCGGCGTCACCACCACTCGCAGCGTGTGCGGGAAGACACGGTCGTAGCGCACCGACTGCACACCCGGGATGGCAGCGACTCGCCGGTCGATCTCACCGCCGCGGATCCGGACGAGGCTCCGCCCGACCTCCGGTGCGAGCGCTCTCCGAACCTGCGCCTGCAAGCGCGGCGAGCCGCCGACGATCTCGAGCTTGCGAACCGCGAAGATGGAGGTCTCGCGCGCGCCGAGGAATGCGCCGGCCGCGAGGCCGATCAGCACGAGCCCGACCGCGAGCGAGCGCGACGAGGGCAGCAGCCGCAAGAACGCCGGCAGCGGCCGGGAGGCAGGCGGAGCCGCCGTGCGCGCGGTCGCTCTCCGGGGAGGGGCCACGCACCCCTGTTTCGGTGCGCCGCCCCGTTCCCCTACAGCGGCGGCAGCTCGAGCGGCCCGAGAAATCGCACCTCGTGCTCGAGCTCGATTCCGAACTGCTCGTGCACCCGCCGGCGCGCCTCGGCCATCAGCGCGAGGGCGTCGGCCGAGGTCGCGCCGCCCACGTTTTCGATGAAGTTCGCGTGGCGGTCCGAGATCAGGGCGCCGCCGATCCGGAATCCCTTCAGCCCACACTGCTCGATGAGCAGACCCGCGCTCCGTTCGCCCGGCGGGTTCTTGAAGACGCTGCCGAACGTCCGCTTCGTCGTCGGCTGCGTCGCCTTTCGATGCGCGAGCAGATCGGCGACCGTGTTCCTGATCTCGTCGCGCGGCCGCGGCTCGAGCTGGAAGCGAACCTGGGCCACCACCTGCCCGGGCATGAGCGCGGAATGTCGGTACGACAGGTCGAGCTCGTGGCCCGTGGCCGTGCGCGCGCCGCCGGCGTCGACGACGACCGCGTCGATCACCACCGCACGCCAGTCACGCCCGTACGCACCGGCGTTCATGCGCACACCGCCACCCGCCGTCCCCGGGATAGCGGAGGCGAACTCGAAGCCGCCGAGGCCGGCATCGCGAGCGCGGTGAAGACAGACGGCGTTCGTCGCGCCGCCGCCCGCGACGAGGATCGTCCCCTCGACGTGAGCCTCCGCCAGACGACCCGCGAGCCTGAGCACGAGCGCGTCCACGCCCGCGTCGTGCACCAGAAGGTTCGAGCCGAGCCCGATCGTCTCGACCTGGTGGCCCTGCTCGGTCGCCCACGCGAGCAGCTCCTGCAACTCGCCGAGCGCGCCGGGACGCGCGAAGAAACGTGCCGGCCCGCCGGTGCCGAGCGTCGTGAAGCGCGACAGCGCGACGCCCTCCTCGACGGGTGCGTTCGGCGCCAACGCCAGCCTCAGCCGAGCCGCTCGTGCAGAAGGGCCGGCGCGCGGTCGACGTCGCCGGCGCCGATGACGAGCAGGACATCGCCCGCCTCGGCGCGTTGCGCCACGTACGCGGCGCCCTGCTCGACGGTGGGCATCCATGCCGCGAGTCGGCCGCGGTCGGAGAGCGCGTCAACGACGAGCTTGCCGCTCACGCCGGCGAGCGGCGCCTCACGCGCGGGATAGACGTCCGTCACCGTCACGTCATCCGCGGCCGAGAGAGCCTCGCCCAGTTCGGCGGCGAGATATCGCGTGCGCGAGTAGAGATGCGGCTGGAAGAGGACGCGCAGCCTTCGCTCGGGATACACCTCGCGCACCGCCGCGATCGTCGCCGCGAGCTCGCTCGGATGATGACCGTAGTCGTCGACGATCGTCACTCCGCCCGCCTCGGAGGTCTCGAACCGGCGGCCCGTGCCGGTGAACCGAGCAAGCACCGGCTCCGCCTCGGCCCTCGGGACGCCCGCGAGCTCGAGGGCGGCAAGGGCGGTGCCCGCGTTCCGCCGGTTGTGCTCGCCCGGCACGGTCAGCGCCCCCTCGAAGGGCGGCGCATCGCGCACCACCGCGTCCGCGGTTGCCGTCCAACCCGCAAACGCGTCCTCCAGCTCGGCGAGCGAGGCGAACTCGGTGTGGTGGTCGAGCTCGACGTTCGTCACGACCGCGATCCCGGCCGGTAGCCGGAACACGGAGCGATCCGACTCGTCGCCCTCGACGACGAGCCAGCCCTCCCCGGCGCCGGCGTTCGCGCCGAGCTGCGGCACGGGCGCCCCGATCAGCCACGCCGGGTCGCGGCCGGTCTCGCGCAGGACATAGGCGACCATCGCCGCGGTCGTGCCCTTGCCGTGCGTCCCGCCGACGACGATCGAGCGCCGCAGCCCGACGAGCTCTGCGAGGAAGTCAGCCCGCGCCCGCCCGGGGGCGTCCGGATAGGCGGCCGAGACGACCGGCTCCCACCCCTCCGGGACGACCCACTCGGGCGAGATCTCGACCCGAACACCGCTCAGCCCCTCGAGGTACGGCGTCTCGACACGGTCCCAGCCGCCGACCTCCGCCCCCCATGCCCGCGCGAGCCGCGCGTACGCCGAGAGCCCTGAACCGCCGATGCCGACGAACCACAGCCGGCGCCCCTCAAGCGGACGCAAGCTCGATCAGCCCCTCGGCGATCTCGTCCGCGGCATGCGGCCTCGCCACGCGCAACATCGCCGCGCCCATCTGCTCCAGCCGCGGGCGGTCGTCGAGCAGGGACCGCACGTGGTCCGGAACGTCCTCGAGGTCGAGGTCGCGCACCATGATCGCTCCGCCGGCGCGCACGAAGTGCTCTGCGTTCAGAGCCTGGTGGTCGCCGGTCGCGAACGGGTACGGGACGAGGATCGCCGGCTTTCCGGCTGCCGCGAGCTCGAAGACCGAGCTGCCCGCGCGCGCGAGCACGAGGTCGGCCGCCGAGTACGCAGCGCCGATCCGGTCGGTCTCGGGAATCACGCGGTACCCGGGACGTGCGACCCGCCGACGCACCGTCTCGTAGTCCCGCTGTCCCGTGATGTGCAGGATCGCCGGCCCCACCTCTGCGAACGACTCGACGACGAGCTCGTTCAGCGAATGCGCGCCGGCCAGGGCGCCCGCGACGAGCAGCACCGGCCCATCTGGCGGCAGCTCGAAGATCTCGCGCGCGCTGGTCTGCGGCATGCTGCGCGCGCGCGCCGGGATCGGCCTTCCGACCACCTTGTGCTTGCTGTCGTCGAGTCCCGGCAACGGGTACGCGAGGAAGACGCGCTTCGCGAAGGGAGCGGCCAGCCGGTTCGCGAGCCCGACGTGCGCGTCGCCCTCGGATAGCGCGGCCGGGATCCGCTTCGACGCCGCCGCGACCACCATCGGCCCGGCCACGTAGCCGCCCGCGCCGAAGACGACGTCCGGCCGCCGCCGTGCGCAGGATCGCGCGGCACGCCGACGGTGCGAGGCCGGCGCGGTACAGCGCGCTCAGGAGGGCCGGCGTCGGCTGGCGCGGGAAGCCGCTGATCCGGAACGTGTCGAGCTCGTAGCCCGCGTCAGGAACGAGCCGCGCTTCGACCCGATCCGGCGACCCGGCGAACGTCACGAACACGCCGCGCGCCGTCAGCGCTTCCGCGACTGCGAGTGCCGGCAGCACGTGTCCTGCCGTCCCGCCGGCCGCGATCAGGCACCGAAGCTGTCTTTGCACTGCCACGCTGGGCGATGTTCAGGAGGATGCCGACCGACGCGAGCAACACCACAAGGCTCGAGCCGCCGTACGAGAGGAACGGTAGCGGGATTCCCGTCAGCGGGGCGATCCCCACCACAGCCGAGGCGTTGACCGCGGCCTGGCCGCAGACGAGCACGGTCAGTCCGGCGGCAAGGCGCTTGCCAAAGGGGTCGCGGCAGCCGAGCGCGATCCTCAATCCGGCGTAGGCGAAGAGGACGTAGGCCATCACGACGGCGAAGACGCCCACGAGGCCGAGCTCCTCGCCGATGTTCGCGAGCATCATGTCGGTGGGCGCCTCGGGGAGGTAGAAGATCTTCCCCAGGCCCTGGCCGAGACCGACGCCGAAGATCCCCCCGGAGCCCATGCCGATCATGGCCTGCACGATCTGGTAGCCGCTCGCCTGCGCGTCGTCCCACGGGTGGAGGAACGAGAAGAACCGGGCGCGGCGGTAGGGCTCGAGCCAGATCGCGGCGATCCCGGCCGCACCGGCGATCGCGAGCGCGAGGCCGAGTACCGAGAGCCGCGTGCCCGCGACGAGCAGCATCGCGAAGAGCATCAAGACGATCGCGATCGCGGTGCCGAGGTCGGGCTCGAGAATCACGAGGCCCGCGAAGAGAGCCGCGAGCAACCCGAACGGCCGGGCGAGCTCGCCGAGCGTGCGCGGAGCCCGATGGCTCGAGAGGTAGCCGGCGGCCCAGATCGCGAGCGCGAGCTTCGCCAGCTCCGACGGCTGGAAGACGGCCGGGCCAATCGTGAGCCAGCGCTGGGCGCCGTTCACGGTCGGGCCGATCACCAGCACCGCCACGAGCAGAGCGAGCGAGACGAGGACGAGCCCCGGCGCGAGCGAGCGCAGGCGGCGGTAGTCCCAATGCTGCGCGATCACGAGCAGGACGATCCCGAGCGCCGCGTAGGTGACCTGCCGCTGGAGGTAGTAGTTCGGGTTCGTCCCGCCGACCGCGGCGGCGGCCGAGGTCGCGGAGTAGACCATCACGATCCCGAACGCGACCAGCGCCAGCGTGACGAGGATCAGGATCCTCGACTCGAGCTCACCCGGCCTAGCCGCGCCCCGCTTCATCGCCGCCGCTCCATCCGGCACGTTTTCGCGCGCCGCAGGCGGATTCCTCGCGCGTCAGGCGTCGGCGTCTTGTGCGGTCACCGACATCTCGAGGCGCTCGAGCGGCGACGGCACTCGACGCGCTCTGTCGCGCGCCCAGGCGATGCGCTCCGCCACGATCACCGTGACCAGGACGCAGACGAGCAGGGCGGCGAGAGCGAGCGCCGGCGCGAACGCGCCGCACAAGCCAACCACGACGCACGCGAGCGCGCCGGCCAGACGCCTCCAGCTCAGCGAGCCCGCCATCACGAGGCGGAAGAGCACGTGGCCGATGAGGTAGATCGCGGGGCCCGCCACGACCGCGACGATCTCCTCGACCGGCAGCACGTCCGTCGGGTGCGCGATCACGAGCTCCTCCCCGACCGCGGACACGATCACACCCGCCACGAGCACGACGTGGAGGTACGTGTAGCCGTCGCGGGCGAGCCTCGTCCGGTCGGGCGCGACCTCGAGCCGGCGTTGCGCTATCCCGGCGACGAAGCTGAAGTACAGCCACCACATCGCGGCCGTCGCGAGAAACGCGAGTCCAAGCGCAGCGGTTCTCGCGGCATCGAGCTCGAGGTCGGCGGTGGTCGCTCCGATGAGCACGATCGACTCGCCGAGCGCGATGATCATGAAGAGCTGGAAACGCTCCGCGAAGTGCGCCGTCTCGACGACCCACGAGGCGCTCGTCAGGATCGGTCGCCCGGGGACCCGGTACAGGACGAGCGGCGCGCAGTAGTCGATCGCCAGAGCTGCGAGCCACAGCACCGTGCGCGCCGACCCGTCCGCCACGCCGCCGGCGAGCCAGAAGACACCTGCCGCGCTCAGCCAGATGAGGATGTGCAGCGCACGCTCGCGCTCGATCGTCCCCTCCCGTGCCGAGCCGAACGTGAGAAACGCGTGTCGGCCCACCTGGATCGCGACGTACGAGCCGGCGAAGAGCAGTGCCCGTTCGCCGAACGCGTCCGGGATCGCAACGGCCATCAGCAGGCTCAAGAACATGATTCCCAGCAGCACGAGGCGCACCACCACCGAGTCGGGATCGAGCTCGTTCGTGACCCAGGTGGTGTAGTTCCACGCCCACCACACCACGAGCAGCACGAGCGCCGCCTGGCCCGCGCCGCGCCACGTCAGGTTGGTCAGCAAGAGGTGCGAGACCTGGGTGACCGCGAAGACGAATACCAGGTCGTAGAAGAGCTCCAGGGTCGTCGCCCTCTGCTCCTCACCCTCCGTCCGGTTGCGCTGAAAGCGCGTCATGGGCGGGCCGCAAGCGCGGCGACCAGGCGCCGGAACTCGTCGCCACGGTGTTCGAAGTTCTCGAACTGGTCGTAGCTCGCGCAGGCCGGGCTGAGCAGAACCACGTCACCTGGCTGCGCCACCTTCGCAGCATGCGCGACTGCGCTGCCGAGGGTCCCGGAGTTCTCGTACGCCAGACCGGCGAGCGCCTCGGCGAGCACCGGCGCGGCCTCGCCCACAAGATGGATCGAGCGGACGTTCGCCCCGATCGCACCGGCGAGCGGCGCAAAGCTCTCGCCCTTCAAAGAGCCGCCGAGGATCAGGTGCACCGGCTCATCCGCGTAGGCCGCGAGAGCGCGGCGGGCGGCGGCGACGTTCGTCGCCTTCGAGTCGTTGACGAAGCGGACGCCGCCGGCCTCGCCGACGGGCTCGAGCCGATGGGGAACACCGGGAAATGTTCGCAGCGCCTCGGCGATCGCTGCGTCCCCGATCCCGGCGGCGCGCGCCGCAGCGGTCGCGGCGGCCGCGTTCTCGCGGTTGTGGGCACCCCGGATCAGCGGCTCGGCCGGCAGCGGGTCGTCGGCCGCGAACTCGGTGCCGTCGAGGCCCAATAAGTGTGGCAGCCCGCGCGGCACGACCTTCGCACGCGCGCGCTCGAAGATCCGCAGCTTCGCGTCGCGGTAGTCGTCGAACGACGCGTACCGATCGAGGTGGTCGGGCTCCAGGTTGAGCAGCACCGCGACCTCGCACGCGAACGTGTCGACGTCCTCGAGCTGGAACGACGACAGCTCGCACACGACCCAGTCGGCCTCGCGGACCGAGGTCAGCGGGATGCCGATGTTGCCTGCGACCGTGACGTCGCGACCCGCCGCCCGGAAGATCGCGCCGAGCAGCGCCGCGGTCGTGGTCTTGCCGTTCGTGCCGGTGACGCCGACGAACCGCGCGCCCGGTAGCAGCCGGTAGCCGAGCTCGACCTCCGACCAGACCGGCAGTCCACGCTCCCGCGCAGCGCCCAGGAGCGTCACGCCGGGCGGCACGCCGGGCGTCTTCACGACCACGTCGACGCCGTCGAGCAGCGCCACGTCCTCCTCGTTGCCGATCGTCCGGTCGACCGGCACGACCTCGTCGCCCCGCTCCGCCAGGCGCGCCGAGGCGGCCGTCCCGGAGATGCCGTCGGCGTAGTAGACGAGCGCCCTCACGGCTCCATCATTGGGGCCGGATCTGCGGGTAGTACTTGTAGAAGAGCGCGAACCCGGCGGCGCAGAGGATCCCGGCCACGACCCAGAAGCGCACCATGATCTTCGTCTCGGACCACGCCTTCATCTCGAAGTGGTGGTGGAGCGGGGCCATCAGGAACACGCGCCGGCCCCACCACTTGAACGAGATCACCTGGAGCATCACCGACAGCGCCTCGATCACAAAGATGCCGCCGACGAGCACGAGCAGCAGCTCGACCTTGAGGAAGATCGCCATCGCGGCGATCGCGCCACCGAGCGCCATCGCTCCGGTATCGCCCATGAACACCTCTGCCGGAAACGCGTTGAACCAGAGGAACCCGATCGCGGCCCCGATCACGGCGGCGCCGACGAACGCCGCGTCGAGCCGCGTCCCGATCCGCTCGCCGGCCGGGCCTGAGCGGATGTAGATCGTCACCGCCATCGCGGTGAGCGTGAACACGGTGATGATCGACGTCCCGGCGGCGAGCCCGTCGATGCCGTCGGTGAGGTTCACCGCGTTGGCGGCGCCGGCGATGATGAAGAAGACGAGCACGTACCAGCCCCAGCCGAGCGGGATCGACTCGTTCAGGACCGGCACGAAGACGTCGTGGCTCAACTGCTGGTGGTGCGCGGCAATGCCGACGGCGATCGCAATACCGAGCAGGAGCAGCATCTTCCAGCGACCCGAGAGCCCGAGCGAGCGCCGGTGGCGCAGCTTGATCAGGTCATCCGCGAAGCCGATCGCGCCGCAGGCGAGCATCGTCCCGAAGATCGTCAGCGCCGGCAGCGTGTTCGCGCTCGCGGTCACGAGCACCGCGATCGCCGCGGCGGCGACGATCAGCAGCCCGCCCATCGTCGGTGTGCCCTGCTTGGCCGAGTGGTGCTGCGGCCCTTCTTCGCGAATCTGCTGGCCGTAAGCCCGCCGGCGCAGGAAGTCGATGAAGAACGGGCCCGCCGAGCAGCGAGACGATCAGCGCGACGAGCGCCGCAATCAGTACACGTGTCATTCGCCGATCAGTTTCGCCGCAACCGCTTCGAGTCCCACCGCACGGGAGCCTTTCACGAGCACGACGTCTCCCGGCCGGAGAATCGCCTCCAGCGCCTCGGCAGCGGCGGCGGCGGTCTCCGCGTGGCGCGTGGCGACACCGTTCGCGGCCGCCTCGTATTCGCGCGCAAGCGGGCCGACGGCGATCAGCTCCTCGACGCCGAGCTCGGCCAATAGCGCACCGACCCCGCTGTGGTACTCCGACGCGCCCGCGCCGAGCTCGGCCATCTCGCCGAGGACGGCGATCCGGCGGCGTGGGCCGGCACGCTCGGCGAGGTGCAGAAGCGCCGCCCGCATCGAGAGCGGGTTCGCGTTGTAGCAGTCGTTGATCAGGAGCACGTCGCCGGGGAGCATGATCTCCTCCTCCCGGAGCGCCGAGAACTCGACGACCAGCTCGCCGTCGTCGACCGGGATGCCGAGCACGTCGCAGACGACGAGCGCCGCCAGCGTGTTGTCGAGCTGGTGCCGGGCCGTATAGCTCGTGTCGAGCCGGATCGTTCGTTCGCCGACGCGAAAGACGCCGGGCTCCTCGACGTGACCGAAGCGGCGGATCTCGATGTCGGTGCGCGTGAGGTAGGGCTCGAGCAGTGGCTCGTGGGGCACGACCGCAACGCCGCCCGGCGGCAACGCCAGGATCAACTCGGCTTTGGCACGCGCGACATTCTCCACCGTCTCGACGAGCTCGAGGTGCACCGGCGCGACGTTCGTGATCAGCCCTACGTCGGGCCGTGTGAACGACGCGAGCCACGCGATCTGGCCCAGGCCGCGCATGCCCAGCTCGGTGATGCAGACCTCGGTGTCGTGCTCGAGCCGGCAGAGCGTGAGCGGCACGCCGAGCTCGTTGTTGTAGTTCCCCTCGGAGGCGATCGTGCGGGCGTGCCTCGAGCAGAGCGACGCGAGGATGTCCTTCGTCGTCGTCTTGCCGGTGGCGCCGGTGATCGCCACGACGCGCGCGTGTGAGCGCTCGCGCACCTCGCCCGCGATGGTCGCTAGCGCGGCGTGCGCATGGTCGGGAACGAGCGCCGCCGCGGCGCCGCGCGCGAGCGCGTGCTGCACGAAGTCGGCCCCTGCCGCCCCGACCGCGACGAACAGGTCGCCTTCCTCGATCCGCCGCGAGTCGATCTGCACCCCGGTGACCTCGCTCGCCCAGGGCCGGGCGTGCAGGCGGCCGAGCGGCTCGATCAGCTCCAGCTCGAACGGAATCATTGCCGCGCCGCGACCCGCCGCAACGCCTCCCGCGCAACATCGCGATCGTCGAACGGGATCTTCCCGGACGCGAGCTCCTGCTCCTGCTCGGCGCCGCGTCCGGCGATTACCACCACGTCGCCCGGGCGCGCTTCTGCGAGGGCCAGCTCGATCGCCGCGCGGCGGTCGAGCTCGACGTGCATCTCTCCGAGGGCTCCCGCGGCGACCTCGGACGCGATCGCGGCCGGATCCTCGCCGCGCGGGTTGTCGGAGGTGAGGATCGCCCGGTCGGCGAGCTCGGCGACGACGCGGCCCATCAGCGGCCGCTTCGCCTGGTCGCGGTCGCCGCCGGCGCCGAACACGACCACGAGCCGGCCCTCGCCGAGCCCGCGTGCGGCGCGAATCACGTTGTCGAGCGAGTCCGGCGTGTGGGCATAGTCCACGATCACGGCGAACGGCTGGCCCTCGTCGATCGCCTCGAAGCGCCCGGGCACGCCGGCGACCGACTCGATCCCGCGGAGGACCGCGTTGTCAGCCACGCCGAGCGCACGAGCGGCGAGCGCGGCGCCGAGCGCGTTCTCGCGGTTGAAGCGACCGGGCAGCTTCAGATCGATCCCGTCGAGCGCGTCCGAGCCCGCGTCGAACGTGATCGCGTCCGGGAGTTCGCGAGCGAGCCGCAGGCCGTACTCGTCGCCGACGTTCACGACGGCCCGGTCGGCCTGCGCGAACAGCGCGCGCTTGGCCTCGAAGTACGCCTCCATCGAGCCGTGGAAGTCGAGGTGGTCCTGCGTCAGGTTCGTGAACACGAGCACAGCGAAGCGCGTGCCGGCGAGGCGTCCCTGCGCCTGCGCGATCGAGGTCGCCTCCATCACGCACGCGGTGTCGCCGGCATCCGCCATCTGGCGAAACAGCCGCTGCAGGTCGATGGCCTCGGGAGTGTTGAGCCCCGTCGGGCGGCTCACGCTGCCGACCCGCCGCTCGATGTTCGTCAAGAGGCCGGCCCGGCGCCCGTCCGCCTGGAGGATCGCGTGCAGAAGGAACGCCGTCGTCGTCTTCCCGTTCGTCCCCGTGATCGCGGCGACAGCGAGCTCGCGCGTCGGCTCGTCGAAGAAGAGCGTCGCCGCCCGCGGCATCGCGGCGCGCACGTCGCCGACGACGAGCTGGGGCAGCCCAACGTCGACGGGGTGCTCCACCACAACGGCGGCGGCGCCGAGCGCCGCGGCCGTCGCCGCGAACGCGTGCCCGTCGCTGATCGCCCCGCGCACGCAGAAAAAGAGCGTGCCGGGCCCCACCGCGCGGGTGTCGTACGCGAGCTCGCGGACGTCGACCTGAGCGGTGCTCGAAGCACGGTTCACGACCTCGGTCGCGCCGAGCGCCGCGATGAAGCGCTCCAGGTCCATCGCGCGCCGAGTCTACCGCCGGCCGATTGGCACAGATTCGGCACAGAGCTGTGACACACGACACACCTTCCTGTCGACCCACTGCCCGCACCCAACGATCGCGATGGGCGCCACCGAGGTCGGACAGCTCTGGCGGGGTCTCGACGTGTAGTCGTACTCGCAGAGTGATCTGCAGGTCTCCTCAGTCACCACCGATCCTCGGCCCGAAGGGGACTACGGCGTGGAAGAGGCCGAAAGCGCGTTCCGCTCGGGCGCGTCCGGTGGGACCTCCAGGTACTGGAGGTCGAACTTCGCGATCTCCGCGAAGGCCGGCGCGGCGACGACGCCGCCCCAGATCGCCGCGCTCGGCTCGTCGACCGTGACGGCGACGACGAGGCGCGGGTTCGACGCCGGCACCATCCCCACGAACGAGGCGACGAACTTCGAGCTCGAGTAGCCGCCGTGCCCGTCCGGCTTCTGTGCGGTGCCGGTCTTTCCGGCGACGGTATAGCCGGGAACGGCGGCCTCGGTGCCTGTGCCCGCGGCCACGACGTCCTTGAGCATGACCTTCACCTGCCTGTTCACCTCGGGCGACATGATCCGCCGCCGCTCCGGGCGGAACGGCGCCCGCCCGCCGACGCGGCTCACCAGGTGCGGCTGCACCCAAAGGCCGTCGTTCGCGACCGCGGCGTAGACGGACGCCATCTGGAGCGGGGTCACCGAGATGCCCTGGCCGATCGGGACGTTGCCGATCGTCGAGCCCGACCACTGCTCGAGCGGGAGCACGATCCCGGGGCTCTCGCCGGGGAAGTCGATGCCGGTCGTCCGGCCGAAGCCGAACCTGTCGACCCAGCGGGCGAGGCCGGCGTCGCCGAGCTTCAGCGCGAGCGTGACCGCGCCGACGTTGGACGAGTACTCGAGGATCTGCGCCACCGTCAACGTCTCCGTGGCGCGTCCATGGGAGTCGTGGATGATCCGATCGGCGACCTGGATCGAGTACGGCAACGTGAACGGTGTCGTCGGCTTGACGAGGCCGTCCGAGAGGACGCCGGTGACCGTGACGAGCTTGAAGGTCGACCCCGGCTCGTAGAGGTCGGTGACGGCCCGGTTCCGCAGGAGGTCAAGCGGGACGTCGGCGGCGCGGTTCGCGTCGAAGCCCGGCGCCTGCGCCATCGCGAGCACCTCGCCCGTCCGCGGATCGAGCACGATCGCGGTCGCCGCCTTCGCACCCCAGTTCGCGACCGTCTGGCGCAGGACAGACTCGGCATTCGCCTGAATCGTGTGGTCGAGCGTCGTGAAGACGTCGGCGCCCTTCTGCTCGGGCAGCGACTTGATCACGTCGATGGCGCGGCCGCGCCCGTCGCGCACGATCGTGCGGCTCCCCGGGCGACCCGAGAGCTTGTTGTCGTAGGCGACCTCGAGGCCCGTCAGGCCCTTGTTGTCGACGCCGGCGTAGCCGATCACCTGCGCGCCGACCTTCCTCTGCGGGTACGTCCGCCGCTCCTCCGGGTAGAAGCCGAGACCGGCAAGCCCCTTCTTCTCGAGCGCGGCCGCCTTCGCAGGATCGGCAAAACGCTGCACGTAGAGGAACTGAGTGGTCTTGTCGAGCAGCTTCGGGTAGAGGACGTTCGCGTCGACTCCGAGGAGCTCGTGCGCGGCCCGTGCGACCGTGTGTGGGTTGCGGATCTGGTGCGGATCGGCGAAGACCGTCGTCCTCTGCTCGCCGATCGCGAGCTGAACCCCGGTGCGATCGAAGATCGTGCCGCGGCCGGCCGGGGTCTTCTGCGTCTCGCGGTGCTGGCTCTGCGCCATCTGCGCGTAGTGCGCCCCGTGGAGCCCTTGCAGCCACACTGCCTTTGCGAGGACCGCAGCGAAGAGGAGCACGAAGATCGCGAGCAGCAGGCGGATCCTCCGGTTGGCCTGCCTCTCGCGCACGTCAGCGGCCGAGATCGAGGTAGCCGATGGTGGAGGGGTCGGCCTGGACCAGGCCGTCCTTGCGAAGCGCCAGCGACTGGATGCGCGGCGAGGCGAGCGCGCTCGAGAGCTCCGATGCCAGCGCCGCGTTCTCGGCGCGGAGCTTCGAGCGCTCCTGCGTGGCGCCGTCGAGGCTCAGGTTCAGGCGGAGCACCGCGAGGTTCACGAACACGACTCCGGCGAGCAGGATCGCGCTCACGACGATCCAGACGATCGCACCGCGCGCGCGGGTGCGCTTCCTCGCCGCGGCCTTCACACGCGGCTTCGGCTTCGCCGCAGGTCCAGGGCGTGTGCCGGTACGCGTCCGCGTCCGCGGCGCCGGGGTGGCGACGGCCTCTGAGTACGAGCTAGTCAACTTTCACCCCCACGCGTAGCCGCGCCGACTGCGCGCGCGGGTTGCGTGCCACTTCAGCGGCCGTGGGACGCATTGCCCGGCGCGGTATTGCACGCAGAGTCGGCTGCGAGCCGCAGACGCAGAGCGGGAAGTCGGGCGGGCAGGTGCACCCGTGCTCCTGCGAGCGCAGGAAGCGCTTCACGATCCGGTCCTCGAGCGAGTGGAACGAGATCACCGCGAGCCGTCCTTGTGGGCGAAGGATCTCGAGCGCCGCCGGCAGGGCCCGCTCGAGCGAGCCGAGCTCGTCGTTGACCTCGATCCGGAGCGCCTGGAAGACGCGCCTCGCCGGATGGCCTTCGCCGAACCGCGCCGGGGCAGGAATCGCCTGCTTGATCGTCTCCACGAGCTCGCCCGTGCGCTCGAACGGCTGCTTGCGCCGGCGCGCGACGATCGCCCGCGCGATCTGCCGCGAGTAGCGCTCCTCGCCGTAGCGGCGGAAGATGTCCGCCAGCTCGCTCTCGTCGGCCTCGTTCACGATCTCGCGCGCGCTCGTCTCGGCCGACGGGTCCATGCGCATGTCGAGCGGCGCATCCGCGGCGTACGAGAAACCGCGCTCCGGCCGGTCGAGCTGCATCGACGAGACTCCGAGGTCGAGCAGAATCGCGTCTGCATGCACGTCGTTGGCCGCGAGCTGGCCGAGTACGGCAGAGAACTCGCCGTTCAGGAGCCGCATCTTGACGGCGCTCGCGCGGCGCAGCCGCTCGAAGAACGGCGCGACGGTCGGGTCACGGTCGATCGCGATCAGCTTGCCCTTGCCGTGGAGGCGCTCGGCCAGAAGCCCGGCGTGACCGCCGGCTCCGAACGTGCAGTCGATCACCGTCTCGCCCGGACGCGGGCCGAGGACAGCGATCACCTCGTCCGCAAGGACGGGAACGTGATCAGACTCGATTGGCAAGACGCTCGGCAACATCTTCTGCGCTCCCTTCGACCTCTTGCTGCTGCTTGCGCCATGCGGCGCGGTCCCAGATCTCGAGGTGGTCAAAGACGCCCGTCACGGTCACCTCGCGGCCGATGCCCGCTCGCTCGAGGAGCGTCGCCGGGATCACGACACGGCCCTGCTTGTCGAGCTCACCTGTGGTGGCGTTGACGAAGAAGTGGCGCTGCATCTGGCGCGAGGCGGCGCTGAGCGAGTCGAGGCCGCTGATCCGGCCCGCGAGCTCGTCCCAGGCGCTGCGGGCGTAGACGGACAGGCACCCGTCCATCCCGCGCGTGATGACGACGTGATCGCCGAGCTGCTCGCGGAGCTTCGCCGGGAGCGTGAGGCGGTTCTTGTCGTCGAGTGAGTGCTCATGTTCACCGAGCAGCATGGTCCACTGCGCCCCACTCTACCCCACTATGCCCCACCTGTAAACCCTCTCGACACCGGTATAACCAGGATGTGAGATCGGCTCTCGCGGCATTCCTCGCACTCGCCGTGCTTCCTCTTGCGGCTTGCAGCTCGAGTGCCGAGGACGAATGGGCCGGGCCGCCACGGCCCGGAGACGGGGGCAGACTCGGCGTCGAGGACTTCAACGACTACCTGGCGGAGTACGACGAGTACGCGCGCTCGCCGGTGATCGCTGCCACCGAGTTCCTGCGGCTCGACCGCACGACGGGTGCAGCGACGACGTCAGTCGTCGCCGAGGCGACCGCGGAGGGCTCGGGCCCCACCACGGTCACGGTCACCCTCGACGGGCTTCCGGACGACTCAGTGCGGGCGCAGCGCTACGTGCTCGTGCTCGGCCCGGACGGCGACAACTGGAAGCTCACCTCCGCCGTGACGGCGCAGCGCTGCTGGCCGGGCCGCGGCCACCAGACGTTCTCGACCGAGCCGTGCGTCTGAGAGCTCGCGCGATCAGGTCCCGCGATAGGGGCCTCTGACGCCGAGCACCGCCGCCGACTCGCGCGCGGCGAGCGCCAGCGCCGAGTCGAGGTCGTCGCCCCGGCCGAGCGCGAAGCAGAGCGTGGCGCCGAAGGTGTCCCCGGCGCCGTAGGTGTCGGCAATCGGCCCGCTGAGCGGCGCCGCCTGATAGCGGCGGCCATTCGCGGTGCCGCCGCGCGCGCCGTCGGTCTTGACGAGAACGCCCACGTCGAGCCCGCCCTCGTAGACCTCCCCCGGATCGTTGCCGCTGCCGACGAGCAGGTCGAGCCGCACGACGCCCTCGAGCAGCGTCGGTACCTCGCGCGCGGTCGCGGCGAGGAAGCGCGCCAGGCGCGCCGAGCGCAGCGCCTCGGGCTCGCCTGCAACGAAGAAGACCGAGTCCATGCCCTCGAGCGGGAGCGGCCCGTGTGGGCGGAGCTTCGGGCCGATGGTGGTGATCGTCCGCTCGCCGTGGCGGTCGACGTGCACGAGCGCGCGCCGCGTCGCCTCGAACCACTCCGCGTGCACGGTGACGCCGAGTGCGGTCAGCCGCTCGAGCGAGCGGCGGCCGAGCTCGTCGTCGCCGAGCCCGGTGAAGAAGTCGCAACCGCCCGCGAGCCGCGCGGTCTGAACGGCCATCACGGCGCCGCCGCCGGCCGGCTCGGCCCAGGAGTCGATCGAGTGGGCGATGTGCCCGGGCGCCGGCACCTCGTCGACGAGGACGAACTCCGTCCACTCCACGTGCCCGACGACCGCGCATCTCACAGCGCGACAGAGTGACACGTTTCAGCCCATGATGACCGCGGTGGCGATCCCTCCCTTCGAGCGCTTCTACGTTCAGTACCGCGACGAGGTGCTGGGCTACCTCCGCCGCCTGCTCGGCCAGCGGGCCGAAGACGCGTGGCAGGAGACGTTCCTGCGCGCGCTGCGCGCCTACGACCGCCTCGAACACGGGCGGCATCTTCGCGCCTGGGTGTTCACGATCGCCACGCGCGTGGCCATGGACGAGCTGCGGTCGAAGGCAAGCGGCAACCTGCCACTGGACGGGAACGGCGTTGCGGAGAAGGCGGCGCCGGAGCTCGGGCCGCCCGCCTACCGCGAGCTCGAGCACCTGACGGGGTCACTGCCGCCGACCGAGCGCGCGGCCGTCGTGCTGCGCTACGGCTACGACCTGCCCTACGCCGAGATCGGCGACGCGCTCGGCTCGTCCGAGGAGGCCGCGCGCGCCGCCGCGTCGTCCGGCGTCCGCAGACTGAGGAGGAACCTTGAACGTCAGCCCTGATCTCGACACGCGTTTTCGCGACGCCGCGCTGGCCGCGGGCCTCGTGGACGTCCGCTACGACATCGTCGCCTCGCCGGTCGGCGAGCTGCTGCTCGCCGCGACGCCGCGCGGCCTCTGCCGCATCTCCTACACGGTCGACGGCCAGGACGAGGCGCTCGCGCGCATGTTCGGCCTTCGCGTTCTGCGCGCGCCGCTCGACGAGGTGCGGCGTGAGCTCGACGAGTACTTCGCCGGGCGCCGCCGCGACTTCGACCTGAAGCTCGACCTGCGCGTGGCGCCGTTCCACGAGGCCGTGCTGCACGAGCTCGCCCGCGTGCCCTACGGGCACCTGGACACCTACGGCGGCCTCGCCGCGAAGGTCGGCCGCCCGCGCGCCGCCCGCGCCGTAGGCTCGGTGATGAACCGCAACCCGATTCCGATCGTCCTGCCGTGCCACCGCATCGTCGGCGCGAACGGCTCCCTCACCGGCTACGCCGGCGGCCTTCACGTCAAGCGTGCGCTGCTCGAGCTCGAGGGCGCGACACTCGCAGTCTGATTCGAGCGAGTCAGCCCTCCGGGCTCGGGTCGGTCGAGCCGCCCTCGAGGAGGTCGCGTGGCATCGCCTTCTGCGCGTACCCGCTCCAGTTCTGCTGGAGCGCGTCGATCAGCTGCGTGATGAAGAGCGGCGACATCGACACACGAGCGACGACGATCCCACGCCCGGGCGGAGGAGCCGTCCCGTCCATGCGCACGAAGTCGATCGTGAACTCGTGTTGGCTGTGGCTGACCTGCGCGAAGTTCGCCCAGACCCCGGGCATGAGCTCCTGGCGGAGGATGATCTCGGGGTTCGGGGGCGCGGGCGCTTCGTCGGCCATGGTCGGACGATAGGTGCAACTCACGGCGCGGGCAATAGACCGAGCAGCCGGTAGCCGACGCCCCAGACGTTCTCGACGAACGACGTCTCGTCGTCGAGCTGGCGCAGCTTGCGTCGTAGGCGGGACGCGTGGGAATCGAGGGTTCGCGTGCGCGAGCTCGAGCGGTAGTCCCAGACGTCTCTGAGCAGCTCCTCCTTCGTGAAGACACGTTGCGGGTCGGTGGCGAGCTTCAACAGCAGCTCGTACTCCTTCTGCGCGAGCGGGAGCGGCGTCCCGGCGACCGCGACGACGCGTGTTCTCGCGTCGATCACGATCGGCCCTGCGACAACCGTCTCGAGCGCTCTCGTGCCCGCTCGCCGGAGCACCGCGTGGATCCGCTCGACCAGCTCGTCGTAGTGGAACGGCCGCGGGACGTAGTCGTCGCAGCCGCGGCGGAAGGCGCGCACGCGGTCGACGGGAGCCGCTTCCGGGCGACCGAGCACGATCACCGGCGCCTCGCCGCGCCAGCGCTCGAGCGCGGCGTCGTCGCCCGCGATCACGAGATCCGGCCGCCGCTCCTCTGCGGCGACGACCTCGAACCCGTCGCGAGGCAGGCGCCGCTCGAGGAACCCGCGCATAGCCGCCTCTCGGTCGGCAAGGAGCACCGTGGTGGACATGAGGCGACGCTACCCACGGCGGCGAGGCGCGGATAGATGTCCTTTGCCGCGAGTCTGTGACGAAGAATCCCCAGCCGCCCGCACGGATCGTGTGCCACTCGGCCACGACTGTTGGGCGGAGCGCACGTGGGCAGCTTCCGTTCGACGCCGCAAACCGCAAGACTCACCACGTGACGTTTCTGATCCTCCACGGGCTCGAGGGATCCGGGCCGGAGCACTGGCAGACCTGGCTCGCCGGCCGGCTGCGGGAACGAGGCCTCGAGGTTGCCTACCCGTCCCTGCCGGAGGCGAACAACCCTCGACTCGACCGCTGGCTCGACGCGCTGGAGCAGGAGCTCGCCCGGCTCCCGGCGGCGGAGACGACCGTCATCTGTCACTCGCTCGGGTGCTTGCTGTGGCTTCACCGTGCCGCCCGGCGGTCGCCCGGGCCGGTCGCGCGCGCCTTGCTCGTGGCCCCGCCGCAGCCGGACGTGGACGACGCCCAGTGCGCCGGCTTCCGGCCGGTGCCGCTCGACCGCGAGGGAGTTGCCGCGGCCGCAGACGCGACGCTGCTCGTTTGCTCCACCGACGACCCGTGGTGCCCGCCCGAGACCTCGCAACGGATCGGCGAGACGATCGGGGTCGCGATCGACTGGATCGAGAACGGCGGCCACGTCAACACCTCCTGCCGGCTACGGCGCCTGGCCGGCCGTCGAGGCCTGGGCGATCGGCGAGCGCGAGCGGCCGGTCTAGAACCACCAAGTGAGCCCGTGATCGCGCACGGCTTGCGAGCCTGTGACGAAGAAACGCCGGCGCCTCGACCGGCCACGGCCTTGTCTTTCGGCGGGGCAACGATGTCGGAGAAGACCCGTAGGCCGAATCCGTTCGGGACGGTAGGGCCGAAGTAGATCTAGGAAGTGGTGAAACCGGTGACAACGCGAGGTGGCACGTGCACGCAGGTCGACGGCCGAGCTCAGGGAACGCTCTCGGCAGGACCCCCTCGCGGATAAAAGTGCAGAACCCGCCTACAGAGAGAGGGAGACAAGATGCGAAGTAGACGATTCCGCTTCATGGTCCCGGCAATGCTCGTTCTGAGCCTCGTCGGAGCTTCGCTCGCGATTGCCGCAAGTCAGGGCCCCAAGCACCAGAAGGACCAGAACCAGTTCAAGGCGGTGCTGATCGGACACAACGAGGTGCCGGCCACCCATAGCGCGGGCCAAGGACGCCTGTCACTCACGATCAACGCCGACAACACCATGTCGTTCGAGTTGACGTATTCCGACCTTTCGAACGCGGCGACGGTCGCGCACATCCATTTCGGACAGCCGAACGTGAACGGCGCCGTGTCGTTCTTCTTCTGCGGCGGCGGTGTTGCCGGCAGTGTTCCCAAGCCGGCATGCCCAGCGGGTACGACCGCGGCGGGCCCGGCCACCGTGACTGGCACGATCACCGCCACTGATGTCGGGCTGATCGCCGCGCAGCTCACGCCTGCCGGCGACCTCGGCGCGATCATCGACGAGATCAGGGACGGCTTCGCGTACGCGAACGTCCACACGGCTGTGAGCCCGGGCGGCGAGATCCGTGGCCAGGTCGACGAAGCGAGAGGCCACGGAGGCGGGCACCACGACGACGACGACTAGCTCACTTCTGCATCACGACGTGCCTGCGGCCGCCAGAGAGCGGCCGCGGGCGCGTCAGAGCCGTCCGGAGCGGATTACGCCCCACAGGAGCCACACGCCGAGCACGCCGGAAACCAGGAAGCCGACCACCGAAAGGACGTGTACGCCGAGTATGTGCGGGCCGCTCGTCGCGAAGATGCCGATCAGGCTCGAGCCGATCAGGCCGCCCGTGACGACGAGTGCGATCACGAGCCGGTTCATCACGGCGTCCAGCTTGTGCATGAAGTCGTCGAGTCCCTTGTGGACGAAGCCGACCTCGATCTGGCCCTCACGCACCTGCTCCAGCGTCTCGTGGATCTGGTACGGCAGGTCGGCCGCCATCGAGGCGAGCTGGAAGCCCTCGCGCCGGGCGCGGCCGAGGACGCGGCGCGGCGTGAACCGCTCCACCATCAGCGCGCGCGCGTGCGGCTGGGCGACTTCGAAGACGTTGAAGTCGGGGTAGAGGTCGACGCCGACCGCGCCCACCGTCGCGATCGCCTTGTCGAGGAGCACGAACCGCGTGGGCAGGCGCATGTTCATCGCGTAGATCAGCGCGAACGCCTCGCGGATCACCTGAAGCGGGTCGATCTCCTGGAGGCTCGCGCCGTAGTAGCGCGCGTACATGGCGTGCAGCTCGCCGACGAGCTCCTCCTCGCGCTCGGGCGGGAAACGCACACCGAGCTCGGAAAGCCGCCTCGGCAGCAGCTCGACGTTCTCGTTCATCGCGTCGATGAAGAGCCGCGTCAGCTTCGACAGGTCGCGGTCGGTCAGCTTGCCGCAGAGGCCGAAGTCCACCAGGCCGATCCGCTCGGGCGAGAGGACGAGAATGTTCGCCGGATGCGGATCGCCGTGGAAGAAGCCGTGCCGGAAGATCATCGTCATCCAGGCGTCCGCGATGATGTAGGCGAGCCGCCGGCGCTGCTCGATCGACCATTCGTCGAGCACGAGGTCGCTGAGCTGAACGCCGTCGAGGTACTCGAGCGTCAGGACGCGCGGCCTGGTGTAGCTCCAGTACACGCGCGGCACGGCGACGTGCGGATGGCCTGCGAAGTTGACGTGGGAGGCGTCGGCGTTGCGCCCCTCCTGCCGGTAGTCGAGCTCCTGCCGGATCGAGCGCGCGAACTCGTCCACGATCTCTCGGGTGTCGAGGAAGTCGAGCGCTCGGACGCGTTCGCGGACGAGCCGGGCCGCCTGCTCGAGCAGCTGGATGTCGCTCTCGACCTGCTGGGGCGCGCGCGGCCGCTGCACCTTCACCGCGACCCGCCGGCCGTTCGGCAGCACCGCCCGGTGCACCTGTCCGATCGAGGCGGCGGCCAGCGGCTCCTCGTCGAACTCGAGGAAGAGGCGCTCGATCGACTGGCCGAGCTCCTCGCGGATCACCCGCTCGATGTCGACGAACGGGAACGGGCGCACGTCGTCCTGGAGCCCGCGCAGCTCGGCGATGATGTCGGGCGGAACGACGTCCGGGCGCGTCGAGAGCAGCTGCCCGAACTTGACGAACGTCGGCCCGAGCTCATCGAGCATCTCGCGCAGGTGCCGCCCGCGCGCCGTCGGCCCGTCGGGATCGGCCGGGCCACCGCGGCGTCCCTCGATCAGGTAGCCGAAGCCGTGCCGCACCGCGACCTGGGCGATCTCCCCGAGCCGGCCGATGTTCAGCGACTTCGAGCTCGTGGCCATGCGCGCAAGTGTTGCACGCGCGTGGGCCGGAGCCCCGGTCGCGCCCCGGGAAGTGTGTGCTACGGGTGGTACTGCTCGTCGAGCGAGCGCACCTTGTCGATCGCCACGCGGGCCCAGAAGCCGAAGCCGCGCGGGTTCCCGAAGAGCGCGCGGTGTCTCGGGTTCTTCCCTTTCAGGATCTGCGCCAGCTCGGAGACGGCGATCGGCGTCGAGGAGAGCCCCCTCGTCCCTTGGTTCGTGAGGATGGTCACCTGGGCGGTCCGCGGAACCAGGAACGTGAGCAGGCGATGACTCTCGTCGCGGGTGTAGTTGTCGTTCGGGACCGGCTCGCCCGGGCCCAGCACCCCGTCCTCGACGGCTGCGCGCTGCGCAGTCACGCCCTCGAGCAGCCAGGCCGGATCGAACCGCAGCACGTACCGGCGGCCGCTCGGCGTCAGCGACTTGATGTGGCCGTAGAACAGCTGCTCGCCCGCCTTTGTGGCCGGCGGCAGCCGTAGGAAACCGGTGCTGGAAGCCGCCGCGAGCGACGACGGCGCGGTCGCGAGCGCTGCGACGGCTGCGAGGACGACGGGCGCTCGTTTCATCACGCACACATTGTGCTCCCTATCGCGGGAAGGCTGCCGGGACGCCCCCGTCGACCGAGATCGTGCAACCGGTCGTGGCGCGGGAGCGGTCGGAGACGAGGAACGCGACCGCTTCGGCCACGTCGGCGGCCGTCACTTCGCGGCCGAGCAGGCTGCGCGAGGCGTAGAAGCGCTCGAGCTCGTCCAGCGGCACGCCGTGCGCCTCGGCGCGCTGGGCTCGAAGCTCGACCGACCACAGGTGCGAGCCGCCGAACACGGCGTCCGGGTTGACGACGTTCGCGCGGATGCCGGCCGTGCCGCCCTCGAGCGCGGCGACCTTCGCGAGCTGGACGAGCCCGGCCTTCGCCACCGAGTACGGGCCGAAGCCGGCGCCGGGGGCGAAGGCGTTCTTCGAGGCGACGTAGACGAGGCTGCCGCCGATCGCCTGCTCGACCAGCACGCGCCAGACCCGCTTGGTGAGCAGGAAGTGTGCGGTCAGGTTGACCTCGAGGCTTCGCCGCCACTCCTCCTCGGGCAGCTCGTCGAGCGTTCCCGTCGAGGCGATCCCGGCGTTGAAGACGACCGCGTCGAGCCCGCCGAAGCTCTCGACGGCCGTGCGCACGAGCTCGTCGACGACGGGCGGCTCGGTCAAGTCGCCCACGACCGTGACCGCGCGGCCCGCGGCGATACCGGCGCCCGTCTCCTCGAGGCCGGCCGCATCGACGTCCGCGAGCACGATGTGCGCCCCGCGCGCGGCCAGGTCGAGCGCGACGGCGCGGCCGATGCCGGAGGCGGCGCCGGTGACAAGCGCGACCCCTCCGGCGAGCTCGGGCGGCGACGGCGCGAGCGTGAGCTTGTACAGCTCGAGCGGCCAGTACTCGAACTCGAACACCTCTCGCTCGCCGAGCCAGGAGGCGCCGCCGAAGGCGTCGAGAGTGGTCGCTGCCGTCGCATGCGAGTGGGCAGCGAGCTCACGTCTCACCTCGGCGGCGGTCGCGTCCGGCCCGGCCGCCACGCAGCCGAGCCCCGGCACGAGGACCACGCGGGGCGCCGGCGGCAGCATCGGCGGCGAAGCGGCGCCCGCCTGCCGCTCGTAGGAGGTCCGCGCCACGGCTTCGTAGTCGGTGACGCGTGCGTCGAGGTCGTCGTCGAGCCCGACGACGCACGAGCGAGCGCCGATCCGGAGCATGTGGTCCGGCGTGCTGCGCAGCGCGGCGACGCTCTCGACATCGGGCCTGTCGGAGACGTCGCGGCTCCGGTCCCACGCCAGCACCTGCCGGCGCTCGCGCGAGAGCCGGCCCCGCAGCCGCACCAGGAAGCGCTCCGCTTGCTCGGTGGTGAGCACCGCGCCGGGGACGATTGCCGCAGCCCCGGCGCGGGAGCGAACGTACTCGCCCGCGCGAGCGACGAGCTCCAGCGTCAGGTCGTACGACTCCTCGTGCGTCTCGCCCCACGTGACGAGCCCGTGGTGGGCGAGCACGACGGCGCGGCGGTCGGCCAGCTCGGCGACGCGGCACGAGAGCTCGAAGCCCGGCCGCACGTACTCGACGACGGCCACGTCGGCGCCGAGCGCCTCCTCGACGGCCGCGGCGGGATCGGGCGCGTTCGCGAGCGCGCAGATCGCGTCGGCATGGACGTGGTCGACGTGCGCGGCAGGCAGGAACGCGTGCAGAAGCGTCTCGATCGACGGCCGCGGCGCGTCCGGCTCGACCAGGCAGCGCGTGAGGTAGGCGACCATCTCCTCGTCGCTCATCGCGGCGCGCTCGCGCAGCGGCTCGAGGTCGTCGAGCCGCAGGCCCGGGAAGTGCCGCGCCTCGATCGTCGCCAGGTCGGAGCCGCTGCCCTTGATCCGCAGCACACGCTGCTCGCGGCCGAGGTGGTCGCGCTCGACGAGCTTGCTCGAGGTGTTGCCGCCGCCGTGGAGGACGAGCGCGGGATCCGCCCCGATCAGGCGAGACCGCGCGACGAGCTTGTCGAGCTCGGTGTCGCCGGCGATGGCGGCGACGTCACCCGCTCCTGCGCCAGCCAAGCCGGCACCTCCGCTCCTGGGCGGCTCCGTCGAGCCTACGCCGCCTGCGCTCACTCGTGCGAGCGGACCGCGAGGATCGTCGCCTTCCACGCGCCGCGTGGCGCGGGCACCTCGACGACGTCCCCCACTTTGCGGCCGAGCAGCACGGCGCCGAGCGGCGAGGTCGGCGACACGGTGCCCGAGCCGCCGACGGCGCTGATCTCGATCGTCATCGTCTCGCCCCGCTCGTCCTCGACCTCGACCAGCGAGCCGATTCCGACCTCGTCGCCGGTCGCCTGCTCGACGATCACCGCGTGGTCGAGCCGGGCGCGCAGCGTGCGGATCCGCGCCTCGAGCAGCCCTTGCTCGTTCTTCGCGGCGTGGTACTCGAAGTTCTCCGAGAGGTCGCCGAACTCGCGGGCCTTCTTGATCGCGGCCACGGCCTCGGTCCGCCGCGGCCCCTCGAGCTCGGCCACCTCCGCGCGCAGCGCTTCGGCCTGCTTCGGTGTCAGCTCGTCCGTCAAGGCTTGGCGTCCTCGCGTTCCTCGAGCAGCGCGAGCCGGTGCTCGAGCTGGGCGACGCGGAGCTCGAGCTCGTCCCAGTCGTCGCGGGTGACGAGGCCGAGCTCGCGAAAGAGCTCGCGCAGCCGCTGCCGCGTCCCCTCGCCCACGCGAAGCGCGTCTCCGCGCCAGCGCGAGGTCGAGTCGCCGAGCAGCGAGCGCGCCTCGTCGATTCGCGGCCCGATCAGCGCGAGCAGGCGCTCGACAGAGTCGCGACCTTGGTCGCGGCCAGTGTCGTCGTCGCGACCTGGGTCGCGAGTGTCGTCGTCGGGGGCCGGGTCGCTGCTCTTGCCCGGATCGGAACCGTTACCGGGCTCGTCCATGGGGCCTCGACTTCCTGCGCTGGCGCCGCTTCTCCCGCTTCGCGTCGCGCGTTGTGACCTCGCCGTCCCCGTCGACGTCGATGCCGGTGACGGCCTCGATCGCGTCTTCGATCGCGTCGAGCGGCGTCGCCGGGCTGGGCGCCTCGGCCGCCGCGCGTTCGGCGCGACGGAGTGCCTGAAGCTTCGTGTCCTCGTCCGGCAGGTCCTTGCGCCGCGCGTACTCCGGGTCCTGCTCCATGAGAACTGTCAGCAGCGGCGTCGCGATGAAGATCGTCGATACCGCGCCGATCACGATCCCGACCATGATCGCGAACGCGAAGTCCTGCAGTGTCGCGCCGCCGAAGATGTACAGGGCCGCGATCGGCAGCAGCACGATCACGGTCGTGAAGCACGACCGCCGGAGCACCTCCCACACCGAGACGTTCGCGATCCGCGCGATCGATGCACGCGGCATCAGCTTCATGTTCTCGCGCACCCGATCGAAGACGATGATCGTGTCGTAGATCGAGAAGCCGAGGATGGTCAGGAGCGCGGCCACCGTCGACGCCGACACCTCGCGTCCCGAGATCGCGTAGACGCCGAGCGTGATCAGCACGTCGTTGACGAGAGTGCGCAGGATGGGAACCGCGAACCGCCACTGGTAGCGCATCGTCACGAAGAGCGCGATCAGCGCGAACGAGACGACGATCGCGATGATCGCGCCCCTCAGGATCTGCCGGCTGAAGCTCGAGGAGACGTTCTTCACCCCCAGCTTGTCCGCACCCAGGCGGGTCTCCAGCGCGTTCGTGAGCTTCGCCTGCTCGCTCGGCTCGAGCTTCTTCAGCCGGACCTGGAAGCTCTTGTACCGATCTGCCCCGGTGGCCGTGCCGCGTCCCTGGACGACCGCGTCGCCGTGCCCGATCGCGGCCGCCTGCTCGCGAACGACCGAGATCGGGATCGCCTTCGGCGTCACGAACGTGACTTGGACGCCGCCCTTGAAGTCGATGCCCAGGTTCAGTCCGTTGACGATGAGCGCGCCGATGCTGAGACCGATTGCGACGAGCGAGAGGATGAACCAGAGGCGGCGCCGGCCGACGACGTCGAACCGCTGCCAGGCCGGAACCTCCCTCGCCGTCGCGCCCATGAAACGCGGGTTGTCGAACCAGCGGAACTCGGCAAGCAGGCCGAGCATCGCGCGCGTTGCCGCCACGGCCGTGACCAGCGAGATCACCGTGCCGAGGAGAAGCATGAGCGCGAAGCCCTTCACGCTCGCGGTCGCGACGGCGAACAGCACGAGCGCGGTGATGCACGTGACCGCGTTCGCGTCGAGGATCGTGTGGAAGCCCTTCGCGTACCCGGCTGAAATTGCTGCTCGGACAGATTTTCCCGAGCGTGACTCCTCCTTGATGCGTTCGAAGATGATGATGTTCGCGTCGGCCGCGACCCCGATCGTGAGGATCAGGCCGGCAAAGCCCGGCAGGGTGAGCGTGACGCCGAAGAGCAGGATCGCGCCGTACATCAGCGCCGCGTAGACACCGAGGCCGAGCACCGCGACAACGCCGAGGAAGCGGTAGACGGCGAGCAGGAAGATCACGACGAGCAGCAGGCCGACGATCGCCGCGTTGCGCGCCTGGCGAAGCGAGTCCTGGCCGAGCGTGGCCGAGACGTCCGAGCGCTCGACGGTGACGAACTTGACCGGCAGGGCGCCCGTCTGGAGCACGAGGGCGAGGTTCTTCGCCTCTTTGAGCGAGGCGAGGCCGGTGATCTGCGCGCCGCCACCGCGCGGGTCGATCCCGTCCGGGTAGAGGCTGTAGTCGATCTGCGGGAACGACCGGATCTCGTTGTCGAGCACGATCGCGAAGTGCTGCGGCTGGCCGAGCGCGCGACCGCGAATCGCCTCGTCCCTCGTGATCTCGTGGAAGCGCTTGTTGCCGGCGCCCGTGAACTGCATCGTCACGATCGGCTGCCCGCTCTGGGTGTCGAAGTCCTGCCGGGTGCCGTCCAGCTTCAGCATGTCCCCGGTCATCTGCGGCACGGGCGGGTCGGCGTTGAGGTCGTGCTCGAAGAGGTAGTAGTAGGTCACCCCCGGCAACGGATAGTCCGGCAGGCCCGGGCAGACGACCGACGTGCCGGCGGCACAGGTGATGACCACGCGCTTGCTCGGCGTTGTCAGCAGCTGGTAGCCGTTCGGGAAGCCGGGAGTCGTCGTGAGGCCTTTCGCGGGCGCGGTCGTGCCCTTGCCCTTGGGAGTCGTCGCGGGCGCGGTCTTGAGCGGTTTGAGCGCCCTCACCGTCGCACTGTTCTTGAGCTGTCGGAGCGTCTCGGTCGGGCCGGCGACGAGCCTCTTCGTCCGCGAGTTGAAGAGCCAGTACTGGGCCGGCAGCCCGTCCTGGCTCGACTGGACGCGGGTGAGCAGGCTGTAGAGGCTCGTGAACGCGATCGGGTTCTGCGAGACGCCGACCGAAGGTGGAACAAGGGAGGTTTCCAGGTCGTAGAGCTCGAGCTGCGCGGTCTGACCGATGATCGACGCCGCCTCGTTCACGTCGTGGACCGCCGGCAGCTGGATCACGATCTGGTTCGAGCCCTGCTTGCGGATCTCGGGCTCGGAGACGCCGAGCTTGTCGACGCGCTCGCGCATGATGCTGACGGAGCGGTCGAGGTCTTCCCTCGTCAGCTCGTGGCCGCGCTCCGGCCTCGCCTCGAGCACGACCTCGAGTCCGCCCTGAAGGTCGAGGCCCTTGCGCAGCTCGTGGTGGATCGGCGAGCCCGGAAAGGCAAGCAGCGCGACGCCGACGAGCGCCGCAAGGAGCAGCCCGATCAGCGTCAGGTGGTTACGGCGCGAGGCCAAGCTAGTGGGACAGGTTATCGAGCGCGGTCGCGTGAGATTTGCGACGGAAGGGGGACAGAAGGCCCGCAAGACCGAAATCCGAATCAACCTTTTAGGGATTCCTCAGCCTGCTCCTGCATTTCGCCCTCGTCGCTTTCGTCATCTCCGGGGATGTCTCGAGCGACGGCGGCGATGGCGCGGCGGTCGATCTTCACCACCACACCGTCTGCGATCTCGAGCCGGACGTCCTCCCCGCCGAGCTCGCGGACGAAGCCGTGGATGCCGCCTGCGGTGATGATCTCGTCGCCGATCTCGACCGAGTCCTGCATCGCCCGGTGCGAGCGCTGCCGCCGGCGCGACGGCAGCACGAGGAAGAGCCACGCGAAGAGAACGAGGATGAGGACGAAGATCAGGGTTGGCATCTGCCGAGGCGCTCCAGTGCGTCGCGTTTGAAGGAGTCGAACGCGCGTTGCTCGATCGCCTCGCGCGCGCGGTGGGTGAGCTCGAGGAGGAAGCGTAGATTGTGCAGCGAGAGCAGGCGCAATCCCAGGAGCTCGTTCTGGTTCACGAGATGGCGGATATACGCTCTTGAGAACCGCGAGCAGGCCGGACAGTCGCAGCCCTCGTCGAGCGGCGAGGAGTCGCGTGCGAAGCGGGCGTTGCGCATGTTCAGACGACCCTGCCATGTGATCGCGCTGCCGGTGCGGGCGGTGCGGGTGGGCAGGACGCAGTCGAACATGTCGACGCCCGCCTCGATCACCTCGAGGATGCCTTCGGCGTCGCCGATGCCCATGAAGTAGCGCGGCTTCTCGGGCGGCAGCAGCGCCGTCACCCAGTCGGTCGTCTCGAACATCAGCTCGCGGTCCTCGCCGATCGCAAGACCGCCGACCGCATTCCCGTCGAAGTCCAGCTCGAGCAGCTCCTCGATCGAGCGCCGCCGTAGCTCCGGGTCGGCGCCGCCCTGGTTGATCGCGAACCGGAGTTGGCCCTCCGCGCGCTCCGCGTGGCGCTGCCTCCTCGCCCACTCGCTCGTCCTTCGCACCGCGTCCTCGAGCTCGCGCCGGTCGACGCCGGGCGGCGGCACCTGGTCGAGGCACATCGCGACATCGCTGCCGAGGTTGCGCTGGACCCGGGCGGCGAGCTCCGGCGTGAACCGGGTGGCCACGCCGTCGTACACGCTGCGGAAGGTGACGCCGTCGTCGTCCACCGCGAGGAGGGTGTCGCGCAGCGAGAAGACCTGGAAGCCGCCGGAGTCGGTCAGGATCGGGCCGTCCCAGGCCATGAACCGGTGCAGGCCGCCGAGCTCGGCGATCAGCTCGTCGCCGGGACGGAAATGCAGGTGGTAGGAGTTGCCGAGCACGATCTGCGCGCCCAGCCCGCGCACCTCCTCCGGATCGAGCGTCTTCACGGTCGCCTTCGTGCCGACCGGCATGAACGCGGGCGTGCGCACTTCGCCATGCGCCGTCGTCAGCACACCGGCGCGCGCCGCCCCGTCCGTCGCGGTGACGCGGAACATGCGCGCAAGCATCGCTGCTCGTGGCACTCGCGCGCTCGTACCGAGAGCTCAGCGGGCCGCGACCGGACAAGGAGGGGGCCGCGAGTGCGGGCTTTGCCCGTGCTCGCTCGCTGCGAGATGTGACGTGTCGGAAGGGGGGCCCATGGGGGGAAACCGGAGGTTTCCCCCACGCCTACTAGAGGATGAGCATCGCGTCGCCAAAGGAGTAGAAGCGGTACCGCTCCTCGATCGCGAGCCGGTAGAGGCGGCGCGTCTCCTCGACGCCCGCGAACGCCATCACGAGCGCGAGCAGGGTCGAGCGCGGGAGGTGGAAGTTCGTCAGCAGGCAGTCGACCCGACCGAACTCGAAGCCCGGGGTGACGAAGAGCTCGGTGCGGCCGGCGAGCGGGGCGCCGCGCGCGAGCGTCTCCAGCACGCGCACCGTCGTGGTGCCGACCGCCAGCACGCGCTCGGCGCCGGCGATCCGCTCCCACGCCTCGGGCCGTACCTCGTAGCGCTCGCCGTGGATCGCATGCTCCTCGACCGTTTCCTCCGTCAGCGGCCGGAAGGTGTCGAGCCCGACGTGCAGCGTGACGCGCTCGACCGGCAACCGCGCCAGCACCTCAGGGGTGAAGTGAAGCCCTGCGGTCGGCGCCGCGGCCGAGCCCTCCTTGCGCCCGTACACCGTCTGGTAGCGCTCGGAGTCGGCGAGCGGCTCCCGAATGTACGGCGGGAGCGGCGTCTCGCCCGCGGGCGCGCCCTCCAGCCGCAGCCGCCAGCGCCCCTCGCCGAGGTGCTCCAGCAGCTCGACCGATCCGTACCGCCTCCCCGCGCGGAGCCGCCGTGTCGGCCGGGCGAGCCCCTCCCACTCGTCGCCGTCCAGCCGCTCGAGCAGGAGCACCTCGCCGCGCGGCCGGTCGATCCGGATCCGCGCGGGCACGACCCGCGTCTCGTTGACCACGGTGAGCATGTCCGGCGGCAGCTCGTCCGGAAGCTCCCGGAAGACGCGGTGGCGCACCTCCCCGGTCGACCGCGAGTACACGAGCAGCCGCGACTCATCGCGCCGTGCCGCCGGGTGCTGCGCGATCAAGTCGGGAGGCAACTCGTACTCCAAGGCACTTGCCTTCATCCGACCGCGACGTTACCGTCGCATTGATGGACGACCGCTACTCGCTGCCGCCCGACATCGCCGCCGCGCTCGAGCGCGCGCGCTTCCAGGTCGAGGCCCTCGCCCAGACCGCGAACGAGCTCCAGGTCGTCCTCCCGGACGCCGTCGGCAGCGCGCTCCGCGACGGCCTCCGCGAGGAAGCGGCGCCGATCTCGCGCCGCCTGGCCGAGGTCAAGGGCCTCTCGAACCAGATGGTCCGTCGCATGGAGCGGCTCGAGACCGACCTGCTCGCCGAGCGCCGCGCGCGCGTCGACGACCTCGCGCTCCTGGTCGACCTGATCACAGGCCAGTGGCGCACGATGAACGAGCGCCTCGACCGGATCGAGCGCGCCCTCGAACAGCCGCGCACGAACGTCGTGTCGTTACGTCCGGCCGACTCCGGCTGAGCTCGCGCCGGCCGGCGCCGCCGGGGAAACCTCCGCGCTCCACGATCCGCTCCACGGACACGTCGCTACGCGGCCGGCAGCACGAGCTCGAACCTCGACCCGCGGCCGAGCTCAGACTCGAGGTCGATCCTGCCGCCGAGCGCCGACGACAGCTCCTTTGCGATCGCCAGCCCGAGCCCCGTGCTGCCGGCCCCCGAGACGAAGGCGCGGAAGAGCCGCTCCCGCTGCGCGGGCGCGATCCCCGGGCCCGTGTCCTCGACCGCTACGAGGACGTGCCCGTTCGATCTCTCCAGCTCGAGCTTGATCCGGCCGCCGTCGGGCGTCGCTCGAAACGCGTTCGAGAGCAGGTTGCCGACGATCTGGAGCACGCGGTCGCCGTCCGAGACGATCACCGGCCGGTCGCGGACGTCGACGCGGTAGTCGATCGAGCGCCGCCGGGCCTCTTCGCTGAAGGTCTCGTAGGCCTGCTCCACGAGCTGCTCCATGTCGACCTCCTCGCGCAGGACGGTGAAGCGGTGCGCGTCGAGCTTCGCGAGATCGAGGATGTCGCCGACGAGTCGCTCGAGCCGCCGCGCCTCCGCCTCGACCACCTCGAGCGAGCTCGTGCGCTGCGCCGGGTCCTCCGCGACACCCTCGAGCAGGGCCGCCACGTGCCCGCGGATCGCCGTCAGCGGCGTCCGCAGCTCGTGCGAGACCGACATGAGGAAGTTCCGCTCCAGGGCCTCGGCCTCGGCGAGCCGGTCTGTCATCTCCTCGAACCGCTCGGCGAGGTGGCCGATCTCGCCGGCCCCGCCCTCCGGGATCTCCACTGCGTAGTTCCCGCCCGCAACCTCGTCGGCTGCGCGCGAGAGCGCGAGCACGGGCTTCACGATTCCGCGTGAGAGGTACCAGACGAGCGCGCCGGCCACGAGCAGCCCGAGCGCGCCGGCGATCGCGAGCCGGCGCACCAACTCCTGCACCCGCTCGTTGATGTCGGTCTTCTGCTTCGCGACGACGATCGCGCCGATCGCCTGGTTCCTGATCGACACCGGCTCCGCGACCGCGATGTAGGTGCGATCGAAACCCGGAGGCGTGAACTCGAACGTCAGCGTCTTCCCCGACGTCCAGTCGATCGACGCGAGGTCGAGCGGCCGCAGGCCGGACTGCTCGCCGGGGAACGGCGGCACCCCGACGTAGTAGATGACGGTCGCCGGTCGCGTCGCTCGAGGTTCGCTGCGGCGAACGTCGGAGCACGACGCGAGCTCGTGTTGAACGTCTCCGTGACCGCGTTCGAGTACAGCTTCGCGATCCCCGCAGCCTCTCGTCGCAGCTCGGCCACCTTCTGGTCGTGCGCGAAGTCCTCGAAGAGCCGAATCGCGATCAGCGTGGTGACCATGCCGTAGAGCACGATCCCGGCGAGGAAGAGGAGCGGGAGCCTGACGCGGAGCGACGAGAACACGCGCCCCCCTTTCTTATGCGGTCGCCGGATCCTTCTGAGCGTCCCGCGCGGGCGAGACCTTGTAGCCGACGCCCCACACCGTCACGATCGGCGACGCGTCGCCGAGCTTGCGCCGCACCTGGCGGACGTGGACATCGACGGTTCGCGTGTCGCCAGCGAACGTGTAACCCCACACGCGCTCGAGCAGCTGGTCGCGGGTCAGGACGAGGCCGCGATGGTCGAGCAACTCCCACAGCAGGTCGAACTCCTTCGGCGCGAGCTGGATCTCCTCGTCTACCACCCGGGCCTCGCGGCGCCCGGCGTCCACGCGCAGGTCGCCGTGCTGGATCACCTCGCTCTCGCGTTCGCGCCGCTCCGGCGTCGCGCGACGGAGAATCGACCTGATCCGCGCCACGAGCTCCCGCGGGTTGAACGGCTTCGTCAGGTAGTCGTCTGCGCCGACCTCGAGGCCGATGATCTTGTCGACGTCCTCGTCGCGCGCGGTCAGCATCAGGATCGGCACGTCGGAGTGCTGGCGGACCCGCTTGCAGACCTCGATGCCGTCGATGTCCGGCAGCATGAGGTCGAGCACGATCAGCGCCGGCTCGTGGGCGGCCACCTGCGTCAGCGCCTCGGAGCCGGTGGAGGCGGTCTTGACGGCGTAGCCGGCGTTCTTCAGATAGAGCGAGACGAACGACGCGATCGAGCTCTCGTCCTCGACGACCAGGATGGTCGGGGCGGAGGCCGACACGCTACGAGGACCTACCGCTCGTGCCGCTCCCCTTTTCGACGGTGGTTGCGGTAGTAGCGCCGAAGCTCGCGGACGCCGAGGCGGAAGTGAGCGACAGCGCCTTCGCGCCGTTCACCGCAAACGAGCCGTCGTCGCCTGAGCCCTTACCCGCCACCTGGACGCTCCCCTTCCCGACCGCCGAAATGTCGATCACGGCGCCGTCGAACTTGAGCGTGTACGTGCCGCTCGGAAAGAGGAAGCGGACGTCGTTCCCCGAGTAGACGTTGGCGCGGCCGCGGCTGAGCTTGATCTTCGAACCGCCTACGGTGGGCGCTGCGCTGCCGTCCGCCTTGTAGGAGAGGACGGTCAGGCTGCCGCGGTCGAAGTGCCCGAAGATGACGCCCTTGCCCTGGACGGTGATCACGCCGCTCGCGCGCGTGACGACCAACGCCCCGTCGCCCGACGCCGAGAGCGCCGGCGTGGGAAGCGCGAGGACGGAGAGAAGCAGCAGCAGAAGTGAGAGTCGGCGCATGGGTGAAACCCAGTATTTCCTTCCCAAGTATGCCGTGAATCACGGAAACGTTAGGAGTTTTCTTCGCGGAGCCCTACGACCCCCCTCCGAGGGGCAGGGTACGGTCAGCCGTCGTGGACGACGTCACGACTTTCGGAGGGGGAATCCTGCTCTTTGCGGGGGCGCTGACGGCCGCCCTTTTCGCTAGCAAGCTGAGCGAGCGCGTCTCGGTCCCGGCGGCAGCACCGTTCCTCGTCGCCGCCGCAATCGCATCGGACATCTTCCCACGGCTCGTCATCTCGACCGAGGCCGTGATCCGGGTCGCGACGGTCGCATTGATCGTGATCCTCTTCGACGGCGGGCTCTCGATCGGCTGGCGGCGCTTCCGTGCCTCCGCGGTGCCGATCACCTCGCTCGGCGTGATCGGCACGTTCGCGACTGCGGGCGGCGCAGCGCTGTTTGCGCATTACGTAATCGGGCTCGACTGGACGGCCGCCGGCCTGCTGGGTGCCGCGGTTGCGCCGACCGACCCGGCCGTGATGTTCTCGGTGCTCGGCGACCGCGAGATCGGCGGGCGCACCGGGACGATCCTGAAGGGAGAGTCGGGCGCGAACGACCCGGTCGGGATCGCGCTGATGATCGGGATGATCGAGCTCGCCGACCATCCGGGCGGCAGCGCCTGGATCGTCGTGCAGGAGTTCTCGCGCGAGATGGCGATCGGCCTTGCGGTCGGCGTGACAGGCGGGCTCCTACTCGGCGAGGCGTTGAAGCGGTTCTCGCTGCCGAGTCCCGGCCTGTACACGCTGCGCATGCTGGCGGGGGCCGGGGTGATCTACGGCGTCGCCGCGGTCGCAGGCGGCTCCGGCTTCCTTGCGGTCTTCGTCGCCGGCCTGCTCGTCGCCGACGTCCGCGCCCCGTTCAAGACCGAGAGCGAGGTCTTCCACGAGGCGCTCTCGTCGCTGGCGGAGATCGTCGTCTTCGTCGCCCTCGGACTGACCATCTCGCTCTCGTCGCTCGGAAGCGAGACCTGGCGCGACGGTCTGTTGCTCGCAGCGGCGCTGGCGTTCGTGATCCGGCCCTGCGTCGTCTGGCCGCTGCTCCTGCCGACCCGTCTGCGCCACGGCGAGCGGGCATTCGTGGTCTGGGGAGGCCTGAAGGGGGCGGTGCCGATCCTGCTCGCGGCGTTCGCGCTCGGGCACGGGATCCACGACGCAGGGCGGATCTACAACCTCGTCTTCGTCGTCGTGCTCGCGTCGGTCCTCGTCCAGGGGACGACGATCCCGCACGCGGCGCGCCGACTCGGCGTTCCGATGAGGCGGATCGCCCCGCGGCCGCACGCCGAGCGGCCGAGTCACAGGTAGCGAGACGTCCCTCCCGGCCGGGGAGCCAAGCGCGCCCGGCTGTCCGTAAGGCTCGCGATCTAGACTCGGACGGCATGTCGCCGTTTCGCCGCCCCCAGAACGAGGTGGCCGCTGCCGAGGTCGAGGGCGTCGCTCCCCGGCGCCCTCACGCGGGGATGCTCCGGCGCGAGCAGAAGGCGCTGCTGCGGGCGCGCGAGGCACGGCTGCGCGACCTCGGCGGGCTCGTCGTGGAGATGTACCGCCGCGGCGCGTTTCGTGAGGACCTGCTCGCGGAGGCGTGCGCCGAAACGGTCGGCATCGACGCGCGCCTCGCGGAGATCGACGACCTGCTGCACGCGGAGCGGCACGTGCCGCGCTGCGAATGCGGCGCGCCAATTCTGCGCGGCTCGCATTTTTGCCCGAACTGCGGCCGGGCACTCGACGCGGCCGACAGCGGAACCGAGGAGAGCTAGGTGTCCTTGCCGCCGGGTTCGAAGCGCGAGGCCGCGATCGCCGTCTCCGAGGGGACCTGCCCGCGCTGCGCCGGTGCACGCGAGCCCGGCCAGGTCTATTGCGTCGAGTGCGGGCTGCGCCTTCCTCCCGTGACCGGGCGGCTTGCGTCGCTGCGCCGCACCTGGGTGCGCCGCGTCGGCTGGTACCCGGGCGACTGGGTCTGGGTCTCTCTGCCGACGCTGCTCGTCGCTATCGCAGGCGCTGCGGTCGCAATCGCACTGACCGAGGATGGCGGCGCGAATGGCGGCACCACCCTCGTCGCCTCGGCGCCGCCGCTGGCGCTGCGCGGGACGCTGCCGCCGACCAGCAGGCTGACGACGCTGCCGTCCGCTCCGGAGCCGGCCGGGGGAAAACGCAGCCGACGGCCCCTCCGCTCTCGACCGGGAGGCAACCGAACGGTCGCCTGACCTGGCCCGCGACCAGGAGTGGCTGGACGATCGTGCTCATCTCGTACCCGGCGTCGCGCGGCCGCGCGGCGCCCCTCGCGACCGCGCGCCGCGCCGCGGGCCTCGGCCTGACCGAGGTCGGCGTGCTCGACTCGTCCGACTTCTCGAGTCTTCACCCGGGCTACGCGATCGTCTTCAGCGGCGTCTACAGCTCCCGAGCAGACGCAGAGGCGGCGCTGACGGGCGCCCGCGCCACCGGTTTCGGCACTGCGTACACCAGGGAGATCTCCCGCTGAAGGTTCCGAACGCCACTCTTAGAGTGCCGGCTCTGTTGCCTCAAAAGAAACCATTTGTAACACGCCTCCAGACCGTGTAGAGTCGGGCGCGTGGGCGTGGGGGATCGCCTGTTTACGGCTTGTTAGCACGAAACCCGACAGACCCAGGAGGAATCGAGCGAGTTGCAATGGACGAGCGGATCCTGAAAATTCAGCACTGCATGTATCAATATTCGCGTGCGATCTATAGGTCGATCAGAGACCTCATCGATCCGTACGTCGACGGCGCCACGCGGCTCGAGTACCGCCGCGAGGTGCTCTCCGCCTGTGAGGGGACGATGGAGCGCCTCGCCTCGGATCCGCACTACTTCGCGAAGCCTGACCGGACGCTATTCCAGGACATTCGCCGGTACTTCCCGATCACGGTGCAGGCCCAGGTCGCCTGGGCGGTCAGCCACGGCGTCGGCGCTGCGGTCGAGTTCGTCGAGGAGCAGATCGAGTCCGGCCTGTTCGAGGGCGGCGTGGCACGCTGCCACGCGACCACGCGCAAAGGCAAGCCCTGCCAGCGCACGCCGCTGGCGGAGCGCGACTACTGCCCTTCGCACCAGCACCTCGATCGCTCGAAGATCGCAGCCTGACGCTTTCGCGTCAGGCTCGGAACGGCTCTGGCCGAGGCTCCGCGCCGGACGTTGCTGTCCTGCAAAGTCTTGCGAGCTAAGCTCGCAAGACTTTGAGCCACGACACCGACAAGCTGATCCGGCAGCTCTCGCTGGTCGCGTTCCTGATGGCGGAGCGCCGGCCGCTGACGGCGCGCGACATCAAGGGCAACGTCGAGGGCTACCAGGAGATGAGCGACGAGGCGTTCGCCCGACGCTTCTACTCCGACCGGGCCGAGCTGGTCGGCCTCGGAGTGCCGCTCGACTCGCAGCGGGACGAGTTCACCGGCGAGGAGCTCTACACGCTTCGCTCCGAGCGGTACTTCCTGCCGCCGCTCGAGCTCGACGACGACGAGCTGGCGGCACTCCAGACGTGCCTCTACCTGCTCGAGGGCCGCTTCGCCTACGCAGAGCCGCTTCGTCTCGCTCTCCAGAACCTGGCGCTCGGCCGCTCGCCTGGCAGGCTCGACGACGGCCCGACCGCGACCGCGGTGCGCGTCGAGGTGCGCGACCCCGACTACTCGCCGGAGCTGCAAGGACGCCTCGGCAAGCTCGAGGGCGCGATCTCGAAGCAGCGCACGATCCGCTTCCGCTACTGGTCGATCGGCCGGGACGAGGACCGCGAGCGCACCGTCAACCCGTACGCACTGTTGCCCGAGAACGGCACCTGGTACGTGATCGGACAGGACCTGGACGACGACGTCGTCAAGAACTTCCGGGTCTCACGCATCCGCTCGGAGATCCGCTTCGCGACGCGGCGCGAGCGTGACTTCCGCTTTCCCGCCGACTTCGACGTCGAGGAGTTCCGCGGCCGGGCCGACTGGCAGTTCGGCGATGTCGCCGGCGAGGCGCGGATCGAGGTGGCTCCGGACACGGCATGGTGGGTGAGGCGCGCCTACGGCGGCCGGCGGAACCGCGTCGAGGGCGACGCTTTCGTCACCGAGTACGCATCGCTGCCGCTGCTCGCGCGCTGGATCCTGCGCCAGGACGGCCGCGCGATCCCGCTCGAGCCGCCGGCGCTGCGCAGGCTTGCCGTCGAAGGCGCACGCGCCGCGCGCAGGACGCACGAGGGCGCGCCCCCGGCCCCGGCCGCCGAGGTGCGTGGAGGCTGGCGCGAGGCGCCGGGCGATCGTCCGGCCGGCCCCGTCGCGCCCGAGCGCTTCGGCGTCCTCCAGTCGCTGCTCGCCTACCTGCTCGCCGCGTGCGGCGAAGAGCCCGAGGCGGTGATCCCGGCGCACGAGCTGATCGCGCGCTTCTCGATCGCGCCCGAAGCGCTCGAGGAGCACCTCTCGCTGCTCAACCTCGTCAACTTCGGCGGCGGCTGTTACGCCGTGTACGCCGAGCTGCACGGAGACGAGGTGCACGTGGACAAGGAACTCTTCGGCGACACCTTTCGGGGGCCGCCGCGGCTGACGCCGCTCGAGGCGCGCGCGATCCGTCTCGCGCTCGAGTTCGTCGGCCCGATGATCGCGGCCGGCGCCCACTCACCGCTCGACCGGGTGCGCGCGAAGCTCGAGGAGACGTTCGGCGTCTTCGAGCTGACGCGGACGCCCACTCCGCAAGCCGGCGCAGAGGAGGATCTCGTCGCGACGCTCACGCGCGCGATCGCAGAGCACCGTGTGGTCGAGCTCGAATACCTGAAGCCCGAGTCGACCGAGGTGACGACGAGGACGGTCGAGCCGTACACGATCGAGCGTCGGCTGCCGCACTGGTACGTCCACACGTGGGACGTCGATCGCGACGCCCCGCGCAGCTACCGGCTCGACCGCACGCGCAAGGCAAAGGCACTGCGCCGCGGCTTCGCGCCCCGCGACGGCTTCGACCCCGCCGAGCTCCAGCGCACGACAACCGCCCGCATCTGGTACTCGCCCGAGGTCGCCCGCTGGGAGGTGGAGAAGGGTGCGCTCCCGCTCGTCGACGGCGCCGCCGTCTCGGAGCGGGCCGTCGGCAGCCCGGAGTGGCTCGTCGGCGAGGTGCTCTCGTTCCGCGGCGAGGCGGTCATCCTCGAGCCGGCGGAGCTGCGTGATCGGGTGGCCGCCCGGGCGCGCGAGCTCGAGCGCGAGCTGCGGCCCGCTAGGCCGGCGGCAACGTCAGGGTGAAGGTCGCGCCCCGGCCCGGGGCCGACGAGACGTCGAGCGTGCCGCCGTGCGCCTCGGCAATCGCCCGCGAGATGTAGAGGCCGAGACCCGTCCCCGGCTCGGCGGACTTGCCGCGGACGCGTCCGAACTGCTCGAAGATCAACTGCTGGTCCTCCGACGCGATCCCGTCTCCGTGATCGGTGACCTCGACCACGACCTGCCTCATCGCCGCCGTGGCGCTCACCTCGACCGGGCCGCCGGTCGGCGCGTACTTGACCGCGTTGTCGATCAGGTTCGAGAGCACTTGCCGGAGCCGCGCCCGGTCGCCGCGAACGACCGGCAGCTCGGCCGCCACGTGCTTGACGATCTCCGCCTCCCGGATCGCGGCCGCCGCGGCCACCGCCTCGTCGACGAGCTCGCCCACGTCGACGTCGGCAAACGCGTAACGAAACGTGTCGGAATCGATGCGGGACGTGGCGAACACGTCGTCGATGAGCGCCGCTAGCCGGTCGGCCTCCGTCTCTATCACGGCAAGGAGCGCATCCCGCTGCGTCTGGGAGAGGTCCACCCAGCGCTGCTGCAGCGTCTGTACGGAGCCGATGACCGCCGCGAGCGGTGTCCGCAAATCGTGCGCAACAAGAGCGACGAACTCGGCGCGACGGGCTGCGCGGCGCTGTAGCTCGTCGAGTTCGCGCCGCAGCTCTGCCGTGGTCTCCCCGTGTGCCCGCCTTACCCGCACCGCTCCTCCAGGCGTGCGAGCGCCCACTCCGCGTGCTCGGCGAGCAGCTCGTCCTCGCCGTCCGCAAAGCGGTTCAACACGTCGCGCGTACGCGGCTCGAGCGCGCCGGTGTTGCCGAGCGCGACGAGCGCGTTCCGACGCAGCCAGCGCGGGTCGTTGCGGGGAACGTAGAGCCGGTCGAATCTCTCGACGAGCTCGCGAGAGTCGGCCTCCAGCCAGGCCACGAGGTCGACGTGCGCGGCCGGGTCTGGCGCAAGGTGGGCGTGCCGCCCCTCGATGCCTCGGTTCCACGGGCAGACGTCCTGGCAGATGTCGCAGCCGTAGACCTGGGCGCCGAGCTCGGCGCGGTAGGCCACCGGGATCGGCTCGGGCGCCTGCGTCCAGTACGACAGGCAGCGGTTCGCGTCGAGTACGCCCGGCTCGTCGAGCGCGCCGGTCGGGCAGGCGTCGACGCAGCGCGTGCAGGCGCCGCAGCCTGGGTCGAGCGGCGGCGTCGGCTGGAGCTCGACGGTCGTGACGAGCGTCCCGAGCACGACCCAGGAGCCGTGCCTGCGCGTGAGCACCATCGTGTTCTTGCCGTAGAAACCGACGCCCGAGCGCACCGCGGCCTCACGGTCGACGTGCTGATTCGCGTCGACGAGGACGCGGTAGCCGCCCCCGAGCGCGCGGCCGAGCGCGTCGAGCTTCTCCCGCAGGTCGGCGTAGCAGTCGTGCCAGATGTAGCGCGGCAGCCGGCCGTGCCCGCGCGGCCGCTCCGGCTCGGGCCGGTAGTAACAAAGCGCGGCCGAGACGACCGTGCGTGCGCCCTCGAGCAGCTGCTCGGGGTGGCACGAGACCTCGGGATGCGCCATCGTGAACCGCATCCGCCCGAAGAGCCCGCGCGCCCACCGCTCGCGGATGTGCCGCTCCGTTCCGACGTAGGCCTCCGCCCGCGCGACTCCGACTGCGTCGAGCCCGAGCTCCTCCCCCAGTCGCCGGACGTCCGCGGTGGTCACCGTCACCGGCGCATTGTGCATCGATTCGGCGCGAATCCCGGTGGCGGAGGTGCCGGCTTCGCCGGCGCCTCCGCTGGCAGCGCCGGTCGAGTCCGCACCGTCACCACCAGCGCCGACCTCGCGAGAAGAAGGGGGCTCGCGGGGAACATGGTTTCCCCGCGTAGAAGCCGAGGATGAACTTGGCGTCTTCGGACATCAACTCGGGCGTCCACGGCGGGTCGAACGTCAGCTCCGCCTCGACGTCCTCGACGCCGGGAACCTCGGAGACGACGCGCGAGATCTCCTCCTCGATCATCGGCCCAACCGGGCAGGCCATCGACGTCAGCGAGTAGGTGACCTTGACCTTCGGCCCGTCGATCACCGCGTCGTAGAAGAGCCCGAGCTCGACGATGTCCATCCCGAGCTCCGGGTCCTCGACCTGGCGTAGCGCGTCGACAACTTCTTCCTGAGTTGGCATGGAAGCAGTCTAGGCGCTCGAACCGGGTCGAGGCCTGCGCGGTCCGCGAATGCACGCCGAGCCCGCGACGAGCGCGGGCTCCGCCCGTGCTCGTCCGTCACGAGAAGCCATGTGTCGGAGAGGGGGCCCACGGGGGAGAACCGAAGGTGCTCCCCCGTGCTACTAGGTGAGCCTGACTTCCTCGCGGCGCTCGCGCGCGAAGAAGTGGGTCGCCTCGATGAAGCGCACCCAGTTGCAGCGGGTGCACATGACGAGCGAGTGGGTCAGCGCCGAGTCGGCGAGGTAGCGGACGCCCCGCATGAGCTCGCCGTTCGAGACGCCGGTCGCGGCAACGACCACCTCCTGGGGGGCGAGATCGTCGATCGTGAAGATCCGGTCGAGGTCCTCGATCCCGTGGGCGTGCGCGTCCTCGATCTCGGCGCGGCGCGTCGGCCAGAGCTGCGCCTGGAGCTCGCCGCCGAGGCAGCGCAGGGCCGCGGCCGCGAGCACCGCCTGCCGGGTGCCGCCGATCCCGATCGCGAGGTGGTCGTTCGTCCCGCGCACGGCGGCGGAGATCGAGGCGAGCACGTCGCCGTCCTGGATCAGCTTGATCCGCGCGCCGGCCGCGCGGATCTCCTCGATCAGGTCGTGGTGGCGGGGACGGTCGAGGATGATCGTGGTCACGTCGTTGACCATCCGCCCGTAGGCGTCGGCGATCGCGCGGATGTTGTCGCCGACCGACATCGAGAGTGAGATGCGCCCGCGGGCGCGCGGCCCGACGGCCATCTTGCGCATGTACATGTCCGGCAGTGACGGCATCGAGCCGCGCGGGCCGACGGCGATCATCGAAAGGGCGTTGTTGCCGCCGCGAGCCGTGACCGCACGCCCCTCCAGCGGATCGAGGGCGAGGTCGACCTCCTCGCCGCCCGAGCCGATCTCCGTCCCGACGGCGAGCTGGTCGGCGCCCTCGGGGGCCCCGATCACGATGCGGCCGCTGATCGGCAACGATTCGAGCGCGAAGCGCGCGCCCGAGAAAGCGGCCTCCTCGGCGGCGTCCTGGTCGGCCCGGCCCAGCCAGCGTGCGCCCGCGAGCGCCGCGCGCTCGGTCACGCGCGCGTAGCTCTCGCAGATACAGGGCCGGCGGGGCCCGACTTCCGCCGCGAGCCGCTCCGGGTCGATCCGGAGATCCGTCACAAGGTGACCTCCAGGCGCTCGGCGGAGCGAAGCACGAGCTCCAACAGATCGGCCGTCGCGCGCTCGGGATTCGAGCTTTCGATCACCGGGACTCCGGTCTTCTCGGCGCGCCGGACGATGTGGTTCTGGATCCTGCGGATGTCACCGAGCTGATCGAGGTACTTGTCCATGGCGCGTACACCGCCGGTCGCGAGGTCACGGACGTGGAAATGCGTGCGGTGCACGTCCTCGCTTTCGATCGCGAGCACGACGTGCACCACCAGCACGCCGTCGATGCGCCGCGGCACCATCCCGGGCACGAGATGGACGCCCTCGAGCACCATCGACCACCCTTCCGCAAGCGCGCGCTGGATCGCACCCTCGACGCCCACGAGCACGTTCCGCGTCTGCTCCAGAAAGCCGAGGAGGGTCGGATCGCCTGTCTCGGAGTCGACCACGGACTGCCCCGCCTCGAAGCTCGAGTAGTGCACCGACGGCATGAACTCCCGCGAGAAGAACGCGCGGATCGTCTGGCGGATGAAGTCCGTCGAGGTGACGCGCGTGATCCCGAGCCGGTGCGCGGCCTCGGTGGCGACGGTCGACTTGCCGGTTCCGGTGGCGCCACCGACGAGAAGCAGGATCGGAAGGTCGAGCGCGTGCAGGGCGGCGTACCGGCGCAGGCGCGCCACGACCTCCGGCCCCTCGTCGTCTCCGAGCACCTCGCAGGCGAGCTCCTCGAGCCGCTCCAGGTCGGTCGACCGCTCGTCACGCTCGGCCAGGTCGAGCTCGATCCGCGTCGCGAGCTCGTACGCGCGCTCGATCGAGACGCCCGCGGTGACGAGCGCGCGCGCCATGATCCCCTTCGAGTACGGCAGCCCACCCGGCTCACCGAGCGGCAGTGGCTCTCCGTACCGCCGCGGGCTCACGCGAGCTCCAGTGCCGGCAGGAGCGAGAGCAGCGCCTCGTCCAGACCGGGCCCGACAACGTCGTTGGCGGCGAGCACGACCTGTCGGCCGCGCGCCAGCGCGTCCTCGGCGACGACGTCGATTGCCGCCGCCTTCACCTCGACGAGGTAGGTGTCGGCGTCGAGGACCGCCAGCTCGGCGCGCAGGGCTCCACGATCGGCGAGCCGGGGCGAGACGTGAACGACCTCGGCGTCGAGGTGCGAGACGTCGGCCCCGCCGGCGGTGAACACCGCGACGCGGCCCTCGAGCGGCGCGAGCGGGCGCAGCCGCAGCGTCGCCGTGACCGCGCCCTCCACCTCGCAGTCGATCGCGACGACGAGATCGGAGACGAGCCGGCGGTACGTGTTGAAGTACGAGTCGACGTCGTGGCGGGCGCCGACGAGCAGCACGCGCCGATCGACGGCGATCGGCGGGATGGAGGCGCCGCTCGAGTCGAAGACGACGATGTCCGGCTTCCGCTCGGCGGCGAGACGCGCGCCTGCGAGCACGTTCGACACGAACACCCGCCCGGCGAGCCCACCGCCCGCGCGCCGGCAGCCGATCGTGGGCACGCCGCAGATGGCCGCGATCTCGAGGTAGTCGGAGGCGGCGTGCCGCCCCGCGCGCGAGACCTCGACGAGGTCGTTGACGGTCGGCCGCCGCTCGATCACCTCCGGCTCGGCGGGGCCGCCACGACCCATCGCGACCACGACCACGTCACGCTCCTGCGCGAGCAGCGACGCCAGGTGCGCCGACAGGGCGGTCTTCCCCACCCGCTTGCCGGCGCCGATCACGGCGATCGACGGCAGCTCGAAGTCCGCAAAGACCGGCGGGTCGAACCTGAAGTCCGCGCCGACGTACGCGAGGCCGGCGGCCAGAGCCTGAGAGGCCCAGCGAAAACGGTCCTCGGGGCCGAGTACGGGCTCGTCCGAGAGATCGACCACGACCTCCGCGTCGCCGAAGTCGTCGAGCAGGGGCACGCCGTAGTCGGCGTCGCCGCGCAACTTCTCGGTGCCGCCGACGAGGATCGCCCCGGCCCACTCGTACGGCAGCTCGACGAGCGCCTCGCGCACGACGTCGGGATAGTGCTCCCCGTCGATCAGCGCCACGGCCCTCACGTCCCTGACCGCCTTTGGCTCCCGCCCGGTTGTCCGCTCCGGGGCCGGCAGAGCCGCCCCCTCCGCTCCTGACCGGCTCCGTCGAGCCTACGCCGGTGAGCCGGGCTCCGCCAAAGGCTGCCGCCACTACTCAGGAACGCGAGCGAGCTCATCGCTGCGGGATCACCTCGCGCTCGATCCGCCCCGTGTACTTCTCGTACTCGAGCGTCGCCAGATCGAACTGGATGATCCGCTCCTGGCCGTGGTAGGGGTAGCGCCGCCAGATCGCGACGTGCGTGCCGGACACCTCGATCACGTTGTAACAGGGACGCGTCGCTCCCCGAAGGCGCAGGCACGAGACGGTGCCGGTGCTGACCACGAACAGGTTCTCGAGGCGCCAGGCATACGGCACGTGCTTGTGCCCCGAGAGGACGAGGTTCACACCCGAGCGCTGAAGGCACTCGATCACGTCGCCGGCGTCGTAGACGATGTTCCGCTCCCGGCCCGTGCCGGGCACCGGCAGCAGGTGGTGGTGCAGCACGAAGATCTTCATCTCGGCCGGCGGCGCGAACTGCTCCTCGATCCACGCGTAGCGGCCGCGCCCGATCTGGCCGTGGTCGAGGTCGGGCTCGGTCGAGTCGACCGCGACGACCGAGATGCCGCCCTTGTGCAGTACGGAGTTGCGGTTGCCGTAGAGGTTTTCGAAGTGGACGTAGCCGACGTTCCTCGAGTCGTGGTTGCCCGGCACGACCACGAACGACTCGCACTCGATCTGGTCGAGATAGCGCTTCGCCTGGGCGTACTCCTCCTTGAATCCGAAGGTCGTCAGATCGCCCGTGCAGATGACGATGTCGGGCTCGAGCGCGTTGATGTCGGCGATCGCGCGCTCCATCAGGTCGGGCACGAAGTGCACGTCGCCGCAGTGGATGTCCGACAGATGGGCGATCGTGAAGGACGACGGCATGGTCGGAGTCTAGAACGGCGTTTCGCCGCGGTATCCGGATTCGCTGCTACCGTGAACTCCGGTGGCACTGGAAACGCCCAATTTCCAGGCATATCGCGGTGACGAGACACCGCGTTTCGTCAACGAGGCGGAACTCGAGTACGCGAAGATCCTCGACTACCACGGCATCCCGTGGCTGTACGAGCCCCGCACGTTCGTGCTCGAGCGCGCCGAGGACGGCCGCGTGATCGAGGCGTTCACGCCGGACTTCTACCTCCCCGAGCAGGATCTCTACCTCGAGGTCACCGTGATGAAGCAGTCGCTCGTCACCCGCAAGAACCGCAAGCTGCGGAAGGTGCGAGAGCTCTACCCCGACGTGCGCATCAAGCTCTTCTACGAGCGCGACTTCGAGCGGATCGCGGCCCGGTACGGGCTGCGTCAGGCGAGCTGAGCGCGACCGGCAAGCGCATCGGGAGCGTGTACCTGGGCGCTGCGGAGATCGCGGCCCGCGTGCGCGAGCTGGGCGCCGAGCTGGCGCGCGACTACGCCGGCCTCGAACCCGTTCTGGTCGGCTCGTTGAAGGCGTGCGTTCCGTTCGTCGCGGATCTGTCGAGAGCGATCCCGATCGCCCACGCCCTCGACTTCGTCGAGCTCGCCGGCTATGGCACGGCGCGGATGGGCGGTCACGAGCGGATCCGCTTCCTCAAGGACCTCGACATGGAGATAGCCGGCCGGGACGTCGTGATCGTGGACGAGGTGATCGACACGGGCCTGACGATGCACTACCTCCACGGCGCGCTCGCCCTGCGAGAGCCCGAGTCGCTCGCGTGCGCCGCGCTCTTCGACCGCCCGTACCGCCGCCTCGTGGACGACCTGCCGATCCGCTACGTCGGCTTCACGATCCCGGACGAGTTCTTCGTCGGCTACGGCTTCGCGTTGAACGAGCGCGGCCGCAACCTGCCGGACCTGCACCTGGTCGAGTAAGCCGGCGAAGTTTAGCCACGGCTAAACTTTCGGGGTGCAGCCAGCCGCACCCGTCGTAGCCGAGCCGCTCCCGGAAGGGCTGCAGACCGTTGACGAGGCGTTCCACCGCACGCGCTTCCGCGCTCTCCCCTTCCTCGGCCCGGCGTTCATCGCGTGCGTCGCCTACATCGACCCCGGCAACTTCGCGACCAACATCGCCGGTGGGTCGCAGTTCGGTTACACGCTCGTCTGGGTGATCGTCGTCGCCAACCTGATGGCGGTCCTGATCCAGACGCTGTCGGCGAAGCTTGGAATCGCGACTCGCAGGAACCTGCCCGAAATCTGCCGCGAGCAGTACTCCCGTCGGACGTCTCGCGGGCTGTGGGTGCAGGCGGAGCTGATCGCCATGGCGACCGACCTGGCGGAGTTCCTCGGCGCTGCGATCGGGTTCAACCTGCTGCTCGGGACGAGCCTCATGGTCTCGACGGTGATCACGGCGTTCGCGTCCTTCGCGATCCTCGGCCTGCAACGGTTCGGGTTCCGGATCTTCGAGGCCGTGATCGCGGTGATCGTCGGCGTGATCGGCGTCTGCTACATCGCGGAGCTCGTCTTCGCGCACCCGGACTTCGCGGCGGTCGGCCACCACGCGCTGGTTCCGCAGCTCGAGGGCTCGGAATCGCTTCTCCTGGCGGTCGGCATCCTCGGCGCCACCGTGATGCCGCACGTGATCTACCTCCACTCCGCGCTCACGCAGGACCGGATCGTGGCCGGGTCGGAGCAGAACGCGCGCCGGCTCCTGCGCTACACGCGCATGGACGTGATCGTCGCGATGTCGGTCGCGGGACTGATCAACCTCTCGATGCTGGTGATGGCGGCGTCGACGTTCTCGGCCCACGGCCTCACGAGCGTCGACTCGATCGAGACCGCCCACCGGACGCTCGAGCCGATCCTCGGCCCCGCGTCCGCGACGCTGTTCGCAATTGCGCTCCTCGCCTCGGGCCTCTCGTCCTCGGCGGTCGGCACGCTGGCCGGCCAGGTCGTGATGCAGGGCTTCGTCCAGCGCCGGATTCCGGTGACGGTGCGACGGCTCGTGACGATGGCTCCGGCGTTCGTCGTCGTCGCGATCGGCGTCAACCCGGGTCGCACGCTCGTGATCTCGCAGGTCGTGCTGTCGTTCGGAATCCCGTTCGCACTCGTGCCCTTGATCCGCTTCACCTCGCGCCGCGATCTGATGGGCCCGCTCGTGAACCGCCGCGTCACGACCGTGGTCGCCATCGTGGTCGCCGCCGTGATCATCGCGCTGAACGCTCTTCCTGCTGGCCCAGACCCTCGGCCTGTAGTAGCACGGGGGAAACCATGTTTCCCCCGTGAGCCCCCTTCTTCCTCGCAGACGTGGGTCTTCTCACGCTCGCGGTTCGGGACGCCCCAGGTGGACGATCGTCGGCTCCAGCGGACGCACGGGCTGAGCCCGCACGTCCGCCTCTCCTCAGAGGTAGCCGAGCGGGTCGACCGCGTTACCGTTGATCCGCACCTCGAAGTGCAGATGCGGGCCGGTCGAGTGCCCCGTGCTGCCGACGTAGCCGATCACCTGGCCCTGGCTCACCTGCTGCCCGCACGAGACGGCGATCGCCGACTGGTGCCCGTACGCGGTCGCAAGGCTGCCGCCGTGGTCGATCACGACCAGATTGCCGTAGCCGCCCTCCCAGCCGCAGTAGATGACGTTGCCGGCCGCGGCCGCGCGGATCGGCGTGCCGTAGCCGGCGCCGATGTCGATCCCCTCGTGCATGCGGCCCCAGCGCCAGCCGAACGGGCTCGTCACACCGCCAGGTACCGGCCAGATCAGGCCGGCCGAGGACGGGGTCGCAGTCGGGCCGCCGGCGCTGCTCGCCTGCGCGGCGCGGATCTGCGCGGCGAGCTGCGCGCTCGACGCCCTGAGGCCGTCGATCTCGGCCGCCTCGGCTTGCTCCTGCGCGCTCAACTCGGAGAGCGCGACCAGCTTGTGCCCCTTCGAAGCGGCGAGCGAGTCGCGGGCGCCGACGAGTGCGCTCCGCGTCTCGCGAACCTGGGCCGCGCGCGTCGTGATCACGTGCGCTGCACCCGCGACCCGCCGCCGGACCTGCCTCGTCCGCACCCGCGCCCGCTGCATCGCGCGCTTCGCGTTCGCGACCTCCACGGCAATCCGGCGGTCCTCGCGGGCGATGCGGCCCATGTAGTCGACCTTGTCGAGCACGTCGTCGATCGAGGTCGCGCCGAACACGAACTCGAGCAGCGACGGCTGGCCGGCCACGTAGATCTGGACGAGGCGGCGATCCAGGCGCTGGACGGCGACCCCGTACTGGCGGCGGAGCCCGCCGAGCCGGTTCGACTGGAGCTTGTAGAGCCTGGTCAGCTTCGCGAGGCGTTCCCGGTGCAGGGCAAGGTCCTGCTCGAGCGTCGAGAGCTGGAGCGAGACGTCGCCGACGCTTGCCTCGAGCCTGCGGATGCGAACGCTGACGGCGTCGATCTCGTTGCGCAGGGCCGCCTCACTCTGCCTGTGAGCGGCGAGATTGACGCTGAGGGCCTCGATGCGCTGGTCGACGTCGCGCTTCTCGCCGATGATGTCGTCGGCGAGCGCAGGCGCGGCGAGCGCGCAGAACACGAGCAGGCCCAGCAAGAGTGGGCCCAGGACGATGCGCGTTGTCGCCGCCCGAAACGTCGTCACCCGGCCGAGGTTCTTCACCCGGCCGGCTACTCCTCCGAGGGGAGGGTGTCCAGCGCCTGGAGCGCGTCCGCGGCGGCTCGACGCAGCGGAACCACCATGGCTCGGTAGTCGACGTCGTCGACCTTGCCCGTGCGGTGGTCGAACTCGAGCTCCTTGAGCGCCGCAAGCGCGTGGTCGCGCTCCTCGATCAGAGCAAGCCGCTTCTCCTCGGCCTCGGTCGGCGCATCCAGCCGGTCGTCGGCGGCGGCGGGATTACGCAGGAACGGCAGCGCGACGAGAAAGACCGCGATCGCCGCGATCAGCCCGCCCAGGACGAGCTCGGTCATGTCCTCGCAAGTGCGAGCCGCGCGATCAGCCGCCGCTGCTCGCGCGCGTCCGGCCAGAGCGCGACGAGCGAGCCGAAGATGAAGACGAACCCTGCGATCCAGAGCAGGTTCACGAGCGGCTTCACGAGCACCTTGAAGAACACGGTGTCGCCATCCCTCTGGTCGAAGATCACGTAGAGGTCCTCCGCGCGCAGCCAGTTCGTGTGGATGCCGACCTCACGCGAGGTGTCCCCGTTGAAGTAGTTGTTGATGCCGGTGCGGAGCGTCCCGTTTGTGCGGCCGCTGATGTCGAGCACGGCGCGCGTCTCGTTCGCGTTCACGCTCTTGTCGACCTCGAGTGAGCGGTAGGTGAACGTGTTGCCGGCGACCGTGACCGACTGCCCCGGCGAGAGCTTGCGGTCGACCTCGGAGGAATACGAGCTCGAGCCGGCGATGCCGATCGCAAGCAGGACGATCGAGGCGTGGACGATGTAGCCGCCGTAGCGGCGGCGGTTGCGCGAGACGAGCAGAAACAGCGAGCCCGTGACGCGCGTGCCTCGCACGAGCTCGACGATGATCGTCGTCATGACGAAGGCCGAGAAGGTGTAGGCGATCAGGCCTGGACGCGACGAGCCGGCGCCGAGCGCGACGAGCGCGACGCCGGTGACAAGCGCTACGCCGATCGGCCAGCGCAGCGTCCGCATCAGCGCACGCACCGAGGTCCGGCGCCACGCGATCAGCGGCCCGATCCCCATCAGGAGGAGCAGCGGTAAGCCGAATGCCCTGAGGAAGAAGTCGAAATACGGCCGCCCGATCGTGCGCGTCTCGCCGAGGAAGAGGTCGCTCAGCACCGGGAAGATCACACCCCAGAGGATCGTCAGGCAGAGCGCAACCAGGAGCAGGTTGTTGTAGAGGAAGGTCGCCTCGCGTGAGAGCGGCGACTCGAGCTTGGTCTTCGCGCGGAGGAGCGGCAGCCGCCAGAGGATCAGCGCCACGGAGAAGAGCGTCGACAGGATGAGGAACGAGAGGAACCAGGCGCCGATCGGGCTCTCCGCGAACGAGTGGATCGAGTTGACGATGCCGGACCGCGTCAGGAACGTGCCGAGGATGGAGAGCTCGAACGCGAGCGCGACGAGCACCATGTTCCAGACCTTCAGCATCCCCTTCTTCTCCTGCACCATCACCGAGTGGAGGAACGCGGTCGCGGCGAGCCATGGCATCAGCGCGGCGTTCTCGACCGGGTCCCACGCGTAGTAGCCGCCCCAGCCGACCTCGACGTAGGCCCAGTGGGAGCCGAGCAGCTGCCCGATGCCGAGGAACATCCAGGCGCCGAGGGTCCAGCGGCGCGTGGCCACGATCCAGCGCTCGTCGGTCCGGCCTGAGAGGAGCGCTCCGGCGGCGAATGCAAACGGAATCGCGAGGCCGACGTAGCCGAGGTAGAGCATCGGCGGGTGGGCGACCATGTACGGGTTCTGAAGGCTCGGTGTGAGGCCCGCCCCGTCGAGCGCGCGCGGCTGCGTCATGAACGGGCTCGAGACGGCGACGAGCATGAACGCGAAGAAGGTGGCGATGCCGGCGATCACCGGCACGACCCATGCGATCAGGTCGCGCAGGAGCCGCCGGTTGACGGCCACCGCGAGCGCGCCATAACCGGTGAGGACGAGCAGCCAGAGCAGGAGCGAGCCCTCCTGGCCGCCCCAGAACGCACTCAGCGCGTACATCGTCGGCAGATCGCGGCTCGTGTGCGCCGTGACGTACGCAAAGGTGAAGTCGTGCCGCGCGAGCGCCAGCGCCAGCACGATCGAAGCGACGACGGTGGAGCCGAAGCAGGCGAGCATTGCGTTGCGCGCGGAGTCCGCGAGCCGGCGGCGGTTCGTGACGGCGGCGAGCGTCCCGGCTACGAGCGCGTACACCGCCAACCCGAGGCTGACGACGAGCGCCGCCCTACCGAGGTCGGCCAACTGGGCCTACGCCTTCTTGTCGGTGTACTTGCTCGGGCACTTCGTCGTCATCGCGGTGGCGACGAACGATCCGCCTTCGAGCTTGCCGGTCGCGTTGACGTCGCGGCCAGGCTTGAACATGTCGGGCACCGAGCCGTGGTAGACGACCCGCACCGTCGCCGCCTTGTTGCCGGCGTCCGGTTTGATGTCGCGGACAGCGAACCGGAGGCCGCCAGGCGAGTGGGCGTCGCCGGTGATCGGGCCGACGACCTTTCCGGTGACCGAGAGCGTGCCGGTCTGACCCGCGAGCTCGCTCGGCGCAAAGGTCGGCGTCGAGCTGCCGGCGACGGCGGTGTAGAGCAGGAATACGGCAAGCAGCGCCGCCACCGAGAGGGCGACGACGAGCCGCGCCGGACTGCGCTTCGAGCGGGCCACTGAGGGCAGTCTAGCCTGGCTGGAGCACCATGGTCCTGTCAGAGGGTCGGGTCAGGCGTCTGCGTGCGCGGTCGGCTGCCGGTCGGGCACGCGGTAGCCGTGGTCGGCGCAGAGCGACCCGGGCGCTTCCTCCGTCAGGGAGTCGCAGTAGCCCTTCCCGTAGGCCGCGCGCATGAAGGCCGCGACCACCTCCAGCGACCATTCGCCGATCCCCGCGGCCTCCCGCCACAGGTCGACGAGGCGCAGGTCGATGTCGAGCTCGAGCAGGTCGATTCGCGAGGGGCGTTCGGGCATGCAACGAGGGTAGAAAACGGGTCGGACGGACTAACGTAGGCTCCTGCGCATGGCTCGTAGCCTCCACTTCGGCCCGGCGCGAGTGCCCTCGCAGGAGAGCCCCGAGGCGGCGATCGAGCTGCTGCTCGAGCGCTCCTACAGCGCCTGCGAGATCGACTTCGAGAGCCGTTTCTGGATGGACTACGACTTCGCCGCCCGGTTCGGCGAGCTGGCGCGCGCGAACGCGATCGCGCTCTCGGTGCACGCGCCTATCGCCGGGTTCATGGGCCATGCCGAGCGCGGCAAGAAGCTGAACATGGCGATCGGCATGCTCGACCACTCGGCCGGGATCGCGAAGGCCGCCGGCGCGGAGGTGGTCGTCTTTCATCCCGGCTTCCTCCTCGGCCGTACGCGCGAGGCGGCGATCGACTCGGTGTGCGAGCAGCTTGGCGAGCTGCGCGAACGGCTGGAGGGGAAGGATCGCGCGGTGCCGTTCGGGATAGAGGTGATGGGCCGCGTGCGCGAGCTCGGCTCGGTGGACGACGTCGTCGAGATTTCACGCCGCCTGGGCTGGGTGCGGCCGGTGATCGACTTCGCCCACATGCACGCAACCTCGGACGGCGCGTTCACGTCGGTGGAGCCGTTCATCGCTGCGCTCTCCAGGGTCGATGCGATTCTCGAAGATGCAGTGCCGTTCCACATCCACTTCTCGGACATCGCCTATGCGAACCGCAACGAGACGAAGCACCTGAGTTACGGCCAGGGGACGCTGCGCGCGGAGCCCCTGGCAGAGGCGCTCGGGGGCTTCGCGAGGTCGGCGACCGTGATCTCCGAGTCGCCGGACGAGGAGTCGTCGCAGACGATCCGCGCCATTCTCGGAGCATAGGATCGCACGGTGGGCATCAAGCAGCGACTGCTCGAGACTGCCCCGGAGCGCGTGCCCGCCGAGCTCGCGGCGACCGTGAAGTCCTTCTGCGAGCCGATCGACGTCATCCGCGCGTCGTACGTCGGCCTGACCGAGGTCACCGAGGACTTCGGCTACCCGCGCGAGCAGCTCGCGGTCGCGTTCGAGCTCGCCACCCCGTCGGCCGAGACGGAGGAGGGCGACCGGGAGCTGCGACTCGTCGCCGACAAGTTCTACGAGTCGATGCCGGAGGAGGTGCAGGCCGGCGGCTGCAACTTCCTCGAGCCGGGCGCGATCGGCGTGTGGCAGGAGAAGGCGCAGCGGGTCTTCGCGCGGTAGGCCGCATGAGCGGTAAGGCCGGAGCCGAGCCAGAGTCGGAGACGCACAAGAGCGCAGGTGGCGGCTTCGCCGGCACCGGAGCGGGGATCTTCCATAGCATCGGCGCCATGCTCGACCCCAAGGTCTTCCAGGCGTACGACGTGCGCGGCATCTACCCGTCGAATCTCGACGAGGCCGGCGCGTACGCCATCGGACGGGCCTACGTCGAGCAGTTCGAGCCGCGGCGAATCGCGGTCGGGCGCGACATGCGGCTGTCCTCGCCGTCGATGGCGAAGGCTCTGATCGAGGGCGCGGCCGACGGCGGGGTGGACGTCGTCGACATCGGGATGGTCGGGACGGAGATGGTCTACTTCGCCGTCGGCGAGCTCGGCCTCGACGGCGGCGTGATGGTGACCGCCTCGCACAACCCGAAGGAGTACACCGGGATGAAGATCGTGCGGCGCGGGGCGCTGCCCGTCGGCAGCGAGTCCGGCCTCTTCGAGGTGCGGGACCGCGCGGTGCGCGGCGAGTGGCGCGAGCCGCCCCGCAGCGGCGAGATCACCGCCGAGGACATCTGGGAGCGGTTCGTCTCGCGGGTGCTGTCGTTCGTCGAGCCGGAGAGAATCGCGCCGCTTCGCGTGGTGATCGACGCCGCGAACGGCATGGCCGGCGCGATGCTGCCGCCGGTGCTCGAGCGGCTCCCGCAGGTCGTCGCGGTCCGTTGCTACTTCGAGCCCGACGGCTCGTTCCCCAACCACGAGCCGAACCCACTCCTGCCCGAGAACCGCGAGTTCATCGTGCGGAAGATGCAGGAGGAGAACGCCGACTTCGGGGTCGCCTACGACGGCGACGCCGACCGCTGCTTCTTCGTCGACGACCAGGGCGAGTTCATCCCCGGCGACTTCACGACGGCGCTGTTCGCGGAGTCGATCCTCGCGAAGGAGCCGGGCGGCAAGGTGATCTACGACGTGCGCGCCTCGTGGGCGGTGCCCGAGGCGATCCTCGCCGCCGGAGGCGAGCCGCTCGTGAACCGCGTCGGCCACGCGTTCATCAAGCAGCGGATGCGCGACGTGGGCGCCGTCTTCGGCGGCGAGGTCTCGGCGCACTACTACTTCCGCGACTTCACGCAGGCGGACTCCGGTGTGATCCCGTTCCTGCTCATGCTCGAGCTCGTGTCGTTGCGCGGGCAGCGGCTGAGCGAGATCCTCGCCCCCCTCCGCTCGCGCTACTTCCTCACCGGCGAGATCAACACGCCCGTGAAGGACGTGGCCGTGAAGCTGCAAGAGCTGAAGGAGCGCTTCGGCCCCGATGGCCGCGTCTCGCACCTCGACGGCCTCTCGGTCGAGGCGGACGACTGGCAGATGAACGTGCGCCCGTCGAACACCGAGCCGCTGCTCCGCCTGAACCTCGAAGCGCGCTCGCAAGAGCTGATGCAAGCGAAGCGCGACGAGGTGCTCGCGGTGATCCAGGCGTGATCGAGCTCGGCCACCTCACCGACGTCAAGCCTCCTTTTCGCTACGCGGCCTACACGCGCGTCGGCTTCTCCGACACGGACGCGCAGGGCGTCGTCTACTACGGGCGCTACCTGCCCTACTTCGACCTCGCGCGCACCGAGTACCACCGGCACCTGGGGGCGATCGCCATTCGCGGGGAGTTCGCGATGCGCGCGTCGCACGTCGAGTACCACGCGCCCGCTCGCTTCGACGACCTGCTCGAGGTGTTCGTGCGCGTCGAGCGGGTCGGCACGACGAGCGTCACGTACGACCACGCCGCGTACCGCTGCGACGAGGACGGCGTCGCGGACGTGCTGATGGCGACGGCGAAGCAGACACTCGTGCTGATCGACCTCGACACGCGCCTGCCGGTGCCCGTGCCCGACTCGTTCCGTGACCGCGTGGCCGAGTTCGAGGCGTGAACGACGAGGCGCTCGCGGCCGTCGAGCGGGCCTTGAGCGAGAGCGGCGACGCGGACGACGTGCTGCGCGCGGTGGTCGACGTGCTCGTCACGCAGGGCAGCTGCGAGTGGGCCGGGATCCTCTTCGTCGAGAACGGCGAGCTCGTGCTCGGGCCCGAGGCCGGCGCACAGCGGCCCGACTCGCGGACGCAGCTCCCGGTCGAGTTCCAGGGCGACCGCGTCGCCCAGCTCGTCGTGGACGGCTGCGACGACTGGGCATTGCTCGAACGCGCGGCCGTCCTGATCGCGGACTACTGCCTGGTCGGCTGGGACACCGGCGGCGTCCCCTGGGACCCCGACGCCTAGAAGCGCGGGAACACGTAGACGTCGGTGCGGTAGCGAAACTCGAACGGCTGCGGCAGGCCGGCGACCTCCTCGACCACCTGCGCCAGCAGCTGATCGCGCGCAGCCGGAGCGAGCCGCGCGACGAAGCTGATCGAGCCGATCCGGTCGAGCAGCTCTGCAGTCGTGTGCGCCTGCACCCACGGGAACGATCGCTCCTCGGCCGGGCCGAACGACGGGGCCGACGCGAGCACGGCGCGCCACGGCTGCTCGTGCTCCGACGGTGTGTCGCGGCGCACCGGGACGAGCAGCTCGTTGATCCGCTGCTGGAGGGAGTCCGAGAGATCGCGGATGTTCCAGACAAGCGCGAGCGCGCCGCCGGGCCGCAGCACGCGCGCGATCTCTGCCAAAGCGCGCCCCGCGTCGAACCAGTGGAACGCCTGCCCGACCGTGACGGCGTCCGCGCTGGCCGACTCCAGCGGCAGCTGCTCCGCCGTCCCGTCGACCACGTCCGCCGCCGGGACGAGGTGCTCGAGCTGGGCGCGCATCTCTGCGAGCGGCTCGACCGCAACGACGCCCGCGCCACTCGGCACGAGCCGGCGGGTGAGCTTGCCGGTTCCCGCGGCGAGGTCGACCACGACGCGACCGGCGCGCAACCCGAGCCGCGACACCAGCCAGTCGATCGCCTCGTCCGGATAGCCGGGCCGCGCCCGCTCGTAGAGCTCCGCGACCGAGGCGAACGAGTACGCGTCGGGGTGGAGGGTGTAGGCTCGGCGGCTATGACGGCGTGACGCGGTACGCGTCGAACACCGAGTCGAGCCCGCGCAACGCGTTCAGCAGCGACCGGAGCGCCTTCACGTCGCCGACCTCGGCCGTGTACCAGTTCTTCGCGAGCTGATCCTCGACGCTGCCGCCGTAGTTGACGATGTTCGCGCCGTGTTCGGCGAACGTGCGCGCGACGTCCTCGAGCAGCCGCGGGCGGTCCCACGAGTTCACCGCGATCTGAACGCGGAACGACTTCGTCGCGTCGCCGTCCCATTCGATCGGCGTGAAGCGCTCCTCGTTGCGCTTGAGCGCCTTCACGTTCGGGCAGTCCTCGCGGTGGATGGCGATCCCCTTGCCGAGCGAGATGTAGCCGACGATCGGGTCGCCCGGCACCGGGGTGCAGCACTTCGCGAGGCGCACGAGCACGTCCTCGACGCCCTGCACGACCACGCCGATGTCCTGCCCGGAGACCGCATCGCGCGCCCGCGGCGCCTTCGTGACGACCGGCGCCTCTTCGACGACCTCGTCCGTCTTCAAGCGCTGAATCACCTTGTTGACGATCGCTCCGGCCGACAGCTTCCCCGAGCCGAGCGCGACGTAGAAGTCCTCGGCCTTCTTGAAGCCCGAGTCGCGGATCACCTGCGCGAGCACCGACGACCCGCGCAGCTTGGCGTAGGGCAGGTTCTGCTGCTTGAGCGCCTGCTCGAGCGAGTCGCGCCCCTTCTGCTCCTGTTCCTCACGCGTCTCGCGCGAGAACCACTGGCGGATCTTGTTGCGGGCGCGCGTGCTCTTCGCGACCGAGAGCCAATCGCGCGACGGGCCGCGGCCCTGTTTCGAGGTGAGGATCTCGACGAAGTCGCCGTTCTTCAGCCGGTAGTGCAGCGGCACGATTCGCCCGTTGATCTTCGCGCCGACCGTCTTGTGGCCGACATCCGTGTGTACGGCGTAGGCGAAGTCGATCGGTGTCGAGCCGGCCGGGAGCGTCTTCACCTGGCCCTTCGGCGTGAAGACGTGCACCTCGTCCTCGAACAGGTCGGTGCGGAAGCTCTTCATGAACTCGCGCGGGTCGGCCTCGTCGGAGTCGACGTCCATCAGCTGCTTGACCCACGTCGTCCACTCGTCGTCCCCCTGCTTCTTGCCCTGCTTGTAGAGCCAGTGCGCGGCGACGCCGTACTCGGCGGTGGTGTGCATCTCGCGCGTGCGCACCTGCATCTCGAGCGGACGGCCCTGCGGCCCGATCACCGTCGTGTGCAGGGCGCGGTAGCCGTTGAACTTCGGCATCGCAACGTAGTCCTTGAACCGGCCGGGCATCGGCCTCCAGAGCGAGTGGATCAGGCCGAGCGCGCCGTAGCAGTCGCGCGTCCCCTCGTCGCCGTCGCGCTCCACGATCACGCGCATGGCGGTCAGGTCGTAGATCTCGTTGAACTCGCGACCCTTCTTCGCCATCTTGTCGTAGATCGAGTAGAAGTGCTTCGCGCGGCCCGAGATCTCGGCGGGGATATCGACCTTGTCGAGCTCGCTCTGAAGCACCATCGACGCCTCGCGAACGTGCTCCTCGCGGTCGGCGCGGCGCTCGGTGACCATCTGCTTGATCTCCTCGTACTTGCGCGGGTGCAGCGTCTGGAACGCGAGGTCCTCGAGCTCCCACTTGAGGGCGTAGATGCCGAGCCGGTGCGCGAGCGGCGCGTACACCTCGAGCGTCTCGCGCGCCTTGCGCACCTGGGTCTGCTTGCCCATGTACTCGATCGTGCGGAGGTTGTGGAGGCGGTCGGCGAGCTTGATCAGGATCACGCGCACGTCCTCGGCCATCGCGACGATCAACTTGCGGTAGTTCTCGGCCTCGGCGTGCTCGCGGCTCTGGAACTGGACGCGGGTCAGCTTGGTGACGCCCTCGACGAGCTTCGCGATCTCCTTCCCGAACTCGGCGCGGATGGTCTCGATCTCGACGCCCGTGTCCTCGACCGTGTCGTGCAGCAACGCCGCCGCGAGCGTCGCCTCGTCCATCCGCAGCCCGGCGAGGATCTTCGCCGCACCCCACGGGTGGTAGATGAACTCCTGCCCCGAGCGGCGCAGCTGGCCGTCGTGCGCGTTGGCCGCGAAGTCGAACGCGCGAGCGAGCAACTCGCGGTCCGCGTCAGGCTTGTAGCCCTCGACCTCGGCGAGCAACTCCTCGACAAGATCGTGATGTCGCTCGAGTACCGCCACGGGCTCAGTGTACCCCGGTGCCTGGCGAGCTCCTCCCCGCCCGAAATCGGCAGCGAGGGGCAGGAAACGGAGCTCCTACAGGGAACCTCTCCGTCCCATGCTCCGCCGTCGCCGACAGATGAGGAAGCTGCGCCGGGTCGCCCAGGTCCTGCTCGAGCTTGATGCCGGCGCGCACCGCCCATTGCACAACCGCCGGCTCCACCCGCGTGGCCGCGCCATCCTCGGGCGCGGTTAGAGCGCACCTCCCCGGCCGCACCCCCACCCTGGGTGGGGAGCCGATCCCGCCGCCCTCAAGGGCGACGATACCGCCGGTGAGCCGACGCAGGTGTAACGGGTCTGTGCCGATTCTGGAACTTTCGGTGGGCGGCGATCGCAGAGAGCGGCTGCGGTCGAGGTAGGCGGCCGTGGCGAGGAGCGGCTGTCGGCGGAGCCGGCTTGCCGCAGCTTGACAGGCGACGTCTCTAGGCCGCTTCCGCGAGCGGCGGCGACGAGTCGAGCAAGCGGCGGAACGACTCCGACTCGAGCAGGCTCCGCCGCCGCACAGCATGGCCTGCGGCTCCGGCGAGCTCGAGCTCCTCGAAGATCGCGCGCGCCTCGGCCGTCCAGGCGGTCTCACCGCGGCCCCACTCGACCGCGAGCCAGCTGCGCAGCTCGTCGTACCGGTCGCTCGCGTCAAAGATCCGGCGCACGACCAGTTGAGGCGAGACGGTGCCGTTCCAGCGATTCTCCGACAAGCGGAACGCGACGTCGTAGCGGCCCGGCCGGCGGAGCCGGTCGAGCTGGGAGCCGAAGCCGAAGGCGATGGCGGAGCCCGCGTCGCGGCCGCCCTGGCTTACCCGGAAGCGCAGGTGCTTGCCGTCGCCGACCGTCGAGAGGCCGGTCAGCTGGCAGCCGTCGGTGAGGAGCGTCACGCCCGGGTTACCGAGGCCGAACGGTGCGAGACGCGCCAGCTCTTCGCAGAGCGGCAGTCCGAGCTCCGTTCCCGAGACGACGGCGTCGACGGCGATCCTCGGCCGCAGGTCGGCGTCGGCGAGCGCCTCGTCGGCGTGCGCCGCGAACGCTGCGGCAAAGGCCTCGACGCGGTCGGGCCGAATCGTGAGGCCGGCGGCGGCGCGGTGACCGCCGAAGCGCTCGAGGTGCTCCGAGCACGCCGCGAGCGCTCCGTGCAGGTCGAACGCGGAGGTCGACCGCCCGGAGCCCTTCCAGTCGCCGTCCGTCCCGGCGATCAGCACCACCGGGCGGCCGTACCGCTCGACCAGGCGCGAAGCGACGATCCCGATCACGCCCTCGTGCCAGTCCGCGCCCGCGACGACGTAGCCGCGGTGACGCCGACGCGTCTCGGGCCACGAATCGATCTCGCCGCTCGCGGCCCGGAGGATCCGCTCCTCCACGCCCTGCCGCTCGCGGTTCAGCCGCTCGAGGTCCTCCGCGAGTCTCGTCGCCTCGGCCGGGTCGTCGGTCAGCAGTAGCTCGAGCGCAGCCTCGGGGCGGCCGAGGCGGCCGGCGGCGTTGATCCTGGGCGCGAGCCTGAACCCGATCGCGCTCTCCTCGCACGCGGCGGGATCGACCCCGGCGACCCGCATGAGCGCCAGCAACCCCACCCTCTGCGTCTGTGCGAGCCGACGCAGACCGAGGCGGGCGAGCGCCCGGTTCTCGTCGAGAAGCGGGACGACGTCGGCAACTGTCGCGAGGGCGACCACGTCCAGGTGGCGTTCGAGGAACGCGTGACCCGGTCCGAGCAGCGCCTCGGCGAGCTTCCAGACGACGCCCGTGCCGCAGAGCCCGACAAAGGGATAGTCGCCCTTGAGGGGCGCGACGACGGGGCAGTCGGGGAACGTCTCTGCGGGCCGGTGGTGATCGGTGATCACGACCTCGAGCCCGAGGCGCGCCGCCTCCTCGACCTCCGCGACGGCGGTGATTCCGCAGTCGACCGTCAGCACGAGGTCGACGCCGTCGGCGGCGAGACGCGACAGCGTCTCGCTCGCGAGCCCGTAGCCCTCCTCGAACCGCGAGGGAAGGTGCCACGTCGGCTCCGCGCCGAGCTCCCGCAGCAGGAGAACACCGAGCGCGGTTGCGCAGATCCCGTCGGCGTCGTAGTCGCCGTGCACGCAGATGCGGGCACCGGACGCGACCGCGGCCGTGATCCGGTCGACCGCCGCGCGCATGTCGCCGAGAGCGAAAGGATCGTGCCCGGGCAGCGCCCCTTCCAGGAACAAACGTGCCGCCGACGGGTCGCCGTACCCGCGGCGCGCGAGGACGGAAGCGGTCGTGGGCGAGACGCCGAGCTCCTCGACCAGCTCCCGGACAGCGGCTTCAGGGCAGGCGCCGATCGTCCACGTCGCGTTCTCCATTCGACCGTCGAGGGTACGGAGCGGCCCGGACGGTGCACGAGCCGGAACGGCGGCGGGGTCGGGACGGCGTCCTGGCGATTTCCGCTGCATATGCTTGAATTCCGGACCGTGCTGAGAACAGCCGTCGCAGTCGCAGTCGCCGCCGGCATCGCGTGCGCCGCCGCGCCCGCGGCGGAGGAGTTGTATGCGATCGCCCCCGGCGTCACAGTGCTCGGCACACGCGTCGGCGGCCTGACCGCACAGCCCGCACGCCACCGGATCGAGAGCGCCTTCACGCGACCGATCGAGATCGTCTACCGCGGCCAGACGATGTCCGTCACACCGCAGCAGCTCGGGACGCGCGCAAGCGTCGACCAGGCCGTCCGCTCGGCGCTCGCTGCCACGCCGCACAGCCGCATCGACCTCCCGGTCCAGTTCTCCGACCAGGCCGTCGCCGCGTACGTCGATCAACTGGCCGAGCGCTTCGGTCGGACCCCTAAGAACGCGGCGGTGATCGGCGCGGACTCGAGCGGGCCCATCTTCCGCGAAGGACACCTCGGCCTCGCAGTCGAGCGCGAGACGATGCGCAGCGCGCTCGAGCAGCAGCTCTCAACGGGCTCGCGCTCGCCGCTCGTGCTGATGATGAGCGCGGTGCGGCCGGCCCGGACCCCGGCGAGCTTCGACTCCATCGTCGTGATCGACCGCGGCCGGAACACGCTCAAGCTGTACTCGGCGACCCGCCTCTTCCGCACCTTCCACGTCGCCACCGGGCAGTCGATCTACCCGACCCCGGCGGGTGTCTTCTCGGTCGTCGACATGCAGCTCAACCCGTGGTGGCTGCCGCCGAACTCCTCGTGGGCGAAGGGGCTGAAGCCGGTGCCGCCGGGCCCGGGCAACCCGCTCGGGACACGGTGGATGGGCATCTCTGCGCCCGGGGTCGGCATGCACGGCACGCCGGACGACGCCTCGATCGGCTACTCACGCTCGCACGGCTGCATCCGGATGCACATTCCCGACGCGGAGTGGCTGTTCAACCACGTCGCGGTCGGCACTCCGGTCGTGATCCTCTAAACGCCCTAGCCGCCCTCTCTGGGCAGCTCCACGCCCGAGGTAGGTCAGGATCACGATGAAGACGGCGAGCCCGACGAGGCCGGCGACGATCAGCCTCGTGTGGCCGCTCTCCCGCACCGACTCGACGAAAGCGCGGCCGAGCAGGATCAGGACCGCGGCGATCAGGCCGGCGCCGATCACGAACGCGGGCGCGAGCACGAGGTAGCGCTGCCAGTCGGGAGCCGAGGCGACCACGGCGACAACCGTAGCCTGCCCGCCGAGCAGGGATCATTCGAGCCGAGCATCCGGGCCGGCGAGGTTATCCTGAGCGGCAAGCGTGACCCTCGACACGACCGATACCGGCACGAACTACAGCTCCGGCGACGAGTACATCGTCGAGTTCCTCGGCTTCAGGTTCACCTTCAACGCCTGCGACTTCGAGCAGCGCGTGATCGCCGCCGCGGTCAAGCTCGGGCTCGTCGAGGCGAACGAGCTCGACGAGGAGGAGACGCGCGACCTCGTGGCTCTCGCGGCACAGGGCCTGATCGAGGACCCGGAGTCGCGGCTCGGCCGGTACCTCGCGCGCAACTGGGAGCGTGTCGCGCTCGTCGGCGGCGAGTCGCTCGTCTACTGGCTGCGCAAGCTGGTCTTCCGCGGCGCGTGGCTCGACCACCAGGTCAAGCGCGGCGCGCTCGAGATCGTCTGGAACGAATTCGAGGCCGAGTTCGCCTACCAGCATCCGGGCGGTGGCCGGCCCCTCCTCGAACTTGCCCCGGTCCCGTCGTGGCACGAGCTGCAGTTCAAGGGGTAGCGCTTCCGGGAGACGCTGTCTCTCCCGCGCGCCCTCTCCTCCCTGTCGCGATCGCGCCGCCGGCTCGGCACCTTCTGCCCGGCGCGCTCCGGCTGCCGCTGACGCCGGCTCTGTCCCACGCCGTCTTCGGAGCTGCCGGGGCGACATACCTCGCGGCATTGCTCGCCGCCGACCGCTTCGCGTCGTACCCGCAACAGCTCGCGCTCGGCGGGCTGACCTGGCTCGTCCTCTTCGCCTGGCTCAGCCGGCTTCCGGTGCAGCGGCGGGCGCAGACGATCGGCGTGATCGTCTTCGCCACGCTCGGCGAGGTCACCGGCTCGCTCGTCTGGGGCCTCTACAGCTACCGGCTGGAGAACCTGCCGATGTTCGTGCCGCCGGCGCACGGGCTCGTCTTCCTGACCGGGCTCTCGCTCGCGTTCGCGCTCGCCCGGCATGGGCGCGCGCTCGTCGCGGCGGCCACGGTCGCCGCCGCGACCTGGGGCGTGCTCGGTCTGCTCGCGGTCCCGCGCCGCGACGTCGCGGGCGCGCTCGGCATCCCGCTGCTCCTGCTCTTCTTCTGGCGCTCGCGCAACCGTGCGATCTACGCCGGCGTCTTCCTCGTGGTCGCCGCGCTCGAGTTCTACGGCACCGCGATCGGCACGTGGCGCTGGGCGGCCGAGGTTCCGGGCCTCGGCATCCCGGACGGAAACCCGCCTTCGGGCGTCGCCTCGGGCTACATCTGGTTCGACGTGATGGCGCTGCTCATCGTGCCCGCGCTGGTGCCGTTCGTCAGCCTTCGAGCTCGGCGAAAGCGGCCTGAAGCCGGGCGGCCTCTGCCGAGATCCACTCACGGGTGATCGCGACGCCGAGGCTCGCGGAGCCGATCTCCGCCAGCCGCGCACCCAACCGGCGGCAGAGCAGCGTGAAGCCGCGCGGGGCGGCGTCGGTGTGGGCGACGAGCAGGACGCCGCGGGCGAGGCCGGTCAGCTCGAGCAGGTAGTACGAGCGGATCCCGATCTCCGCCGCAAGCGCTCCGGGCAGCGGTACCGGGTTCGCGTCCTGGACGCAGTACGGGAACTCACCGCACGTGAGCACGCCCGCCAGCGACGCCACGAGATCCTCGCGCGAGCACGCGAGCGACCAGCCGCGCTCGACGACGGTGACGCGGTCGCCGTCGGCGAGGTACACGATGCCGAGCTCGCATGAGAGCGCCTCGGCGGCGATGGCGGCGAGCACCCGCATGGCGTCCTCCACGGAAGCCGGCGGAACCGCGGCGGCCGCGGCCCGCACCGCCTCGAGCAGCTCGAGCTCGTCCGCAAGCTCCTTCGCGCGGCCCGGCGCCTCGACGGCCTCGACGGCCGTGCGTGCCGCGGCGGTGAGCGTCGAATCGTCGGCTTCGACCTCGCCGTCGGCGGCGCCGAAGACGACGACGAGGTCCGGGACGACCGGCACGATCGCCGCGCCGCGCGCGTAGTAGGGGCCGAAGACGAGCTCGCGGCCGTCGTGGTCGACGCGAACCGGCCGCTCCGTGCGCAGCGCCTCGGCCAGCGGCGCCTCGTCGTCGAGCGAGACCTCCACGATCCCGGCCCAACCCTCGCCACGCCCGCTGCCGCCGAAATGAACGAATCGCCCCGCGGTCACCCTGCGAAGCACGAACAGATCGGCGGCACCGACGGACTCCGCCGCTGTGCGCGCCCTCTCCGACGACACCTCGCTGACTATGACGCTCCGGGCTGCAGCGGGTTAGAAGAGCGTCGAGGTCTCGCGCAGAACGCCGACGTGGTCGCGACCGAGCTCGGTCACGATCCTGCCGCGCGGCGTCCGTTGGAGAAAGCCGAGCTGGAGCAGGTACGGCTCGTAGACGTCCTCGATCGTCTCCGCCTCCTCGCCGAGCGCAACCGCCAGCGTCGAGAGCCCGACGGGTCCGCCGCCGAACTTCTCGACCACGGCGCGCAGGAGGTCGCGGTCGAAGCGCTCGAGTCCCGCCTCGTCGACCTCGAGCAGCTCGAGCGCCTCGTCGGCGATGTCCGTCGTGATCACGCCGGCATGCCGCACCTCGGCGACGTCGCGGACGCGCCGCAGGATCCGGTTCGCGATCCTCGGCGTGCCGCGCGCGCGGCGGGCGATCTCGTCGGCCGCATCCTCGGCGATCTCGACGCCCAGGATGCGCGCGCTGCGGCGGACGATCGTGCCCAGCTCTCCGGGGCTGTAGAGGTCGAGCCTGAACGTCAGGCCAAACCGATCACGCAGCGGCGTCGTCAGGAGGCCCGTCCGGGTGGTCGCCCCGACGAGCGTGAACGGCGGAAGGTCGAGCGTGAGCGTGCGGGCCGCCGGGCCTTGACCGACGATGATGTCGAGCCGGTAGTCCTCGAGCGCCGGGTAGAGGATCTCCTCGACGGCGCGGTTCAGCCGGTGGATCTCGTCGACGAAGAGCACGTCGTGGGGCTCGAGCGCGGTGAGGATCGCGGCGATGTCGCCCTTGCGCTCGAGCGCCGGGCCGGCGATCTGCCGGATCCCGACGCCGAGCTCGCGCCGGACGATCTGCGCGAGCGAGGTCTTGCCGAGCCCGGGCGGCCCGGCGAGCAGCACGTGGTCGAGCGCCTCGCCGCGTGCCTTCGCGGCGTCGAGCGCGACCGCGAGCTGCTCCTTCACGCGCTCCTGCCCGACGAAGTCGGCGAGCGACTGCGGGCGGAGCGAGCGCTCGAGCTCCTCTTCGTCGCCGCCGTCGTGGGCGGCCGTGGCGAGGATGCGGTCGCCGCTCATGCCCGCTGCGGTGCCGGCAAAGCCGGCACCTCCGCTCCTTCGTCGCCTCCGTCAAGCCTACGGCTCATGCCGCCTGCCGCAGGGCTGCGCGCACCTGCTCCTCGACCGGCAGCGAGTCGTCGACGCCCGAGAGTGCACGGTCGGCGTCGACGAGCGACCAGCCGAGCTCCACGAGAGCGTCGCGCGCGAGCAGCGAGCCGGCCTCGGCGGCGGGCGCAGGGACGGCGACGCCGGCCGAGAGCTTCTCCTTCAGCTCGAGCACGACCCGCTGCGCGGTCTTGCGGCCGATCCCGGGGATCGCCTCGAAGCGCGCCGTGTCGTCGCGCACGATCGCGCGGCGCAGTTCTTCCGGCGTCGAACCGGAGACGATCGCGAGCGCCACCTTGGGCCCGACGCTCGAGACGCCGAGCAGCAACTCGAACAGCTCGCGCTCCTCGGCCGATGCGAACCCGTAGAGCTGGAGCGCGTCCTCGCGGACGTGCAGGTAGGTCTCGACCGTCGTCTCCTCGCCGACGCGCGCGTTCACCCGCGGCGTCGCCGCGACGAGGTAGCCGACGCCGCCCACGTCGACGACGATCCCGGCCCCGGTGCGTGCGGCGACCGTGCCGCGGAGGCGCGCGATCATCTTCCTCTCCGTAGCGAGCCATCTCGCTAACGGTACGGCCGGAGCCGGATGACTCCTGCACGAAGAGAGCCGCTACGGCCGTGTCGGACCACGCGTTCCGGGCCGGGCTCGGCGAGGACCCCCGCCCGGGTGGGGTCGCGCCCGCCGCCCTCGACGGCGACGATACCCGGCAAAGACACGCGGATCTGCAACGACTTACGAACAAGTGTGTGACTTTCGGCGAACGGTGCTCAGCCGGCGACGCGCAGGAGCGGGGGCGCGAGCGCGTGGCAGATCGCGACCGCGAGCGCGTCGGCCGCGTGGTGCGGATGGGGCACCTCCTCGAGGCCGAGGATCGCCTTCACCATCCGCTGCACCTGCTCCTTGTCGGCGCGGCCGTAGCCGCAGACCGCCTGCTTGACGCTCGCCGGCGCGTATTCGACGCACTCGACGCCGGCGGACGCCGCCGCGACGAGCACGGCGCCCCGCGCCTGCCCGACGGAGAGCGCGATGCGGGCGTCGGCGCCGACGTACGACTCCTCCAGGGCGACGGCATCCGGGGCGTGCTCCGCAATCAGCTCCCCCACCCCGTCGAAGATCGTGCGTAGCCGCAGCTCTACCCGCTGCCTGGGCCGCGTTCGCCACCACCCGTGGCACACGGCCCGGAGGCGCCCGTCGCTTTCTTGGACGATCCCGTACCCGCAAGCAGCCGTCCCTGGATCGATGCCCAGAACCTTCAAGCCAGAACCTTCACGGAGAAAGGTTAGGTCCGGCCCCGGACGTTCCTCCGTCGGAAGCGCCGTCACCCGAGAAGGCCGACCGCGCGCTCGACCTCGGCCAGGAGCTCGCCGCCGGCGCACAGCGCCTCGGCGGCGGCGAGCTCCGGGGAGGCCTGGCGGTCGGGGCCCGGGCCGGGCACGCGGCGGCGCAGTGCGGCGAGCGCGGCGCCCGTGCCTGCGGCGGGCTCGAGCGGAGCGCGCAGGTCGAGACCGCGTGCCGCGGCGACGAGCTCGATGGCGAGGATCCGGCGCAGGTTCGCGACCGCCGTGCGGAGCTTCCGGGCGGCGCCCCACGCCATCGAGACGTGGTCCTCCTGCATCGCGCTCGTCGGCAGCGTGTCGGCGCTCGCCGGCACGGCCAGGCGGCGGTTCTCGGCCACCATCGCGGCCTGCGTGTACTGCGCGAGCATCAGCCCCGAGTCGATGCCCGGGTCGTCCGCGAGGAACGGCGCCAGGCCGTGCGAGCGCGTCGCGTCGAGCAGGCGGTCGGTGCGGCGCTCGGACATCGCTCCGACGTCGGCGACGGCGACCGCGAGGAAGTCGCAGGCGTAGCCGAGCGGGGCGCCGTGGAAGTTGCCGCACGACTCGACTCGACCGTCGGCCATGACCACGGGGTTGTCGATGGCGGAGACGAGCTCGATCCCGGCCACGCGGCCGGCGTGGTCGACGGTGTCACGGGCGGCGCCGTGCACCTGGGGCGCGCAGCGGAGCGAGTAGGCGTCCTGAACGCGCGGGTCGCCGATGCGGTGGCTCGCCACGATCGGCGATCCCTCGAGCAGGCGGCGGAGGTTGGCGGCGCTCGCAGCCTGGCCGGGGTGCGGCCGCAGCGAGAGCAGGTCGGCGGCGAAGGCGCGGTCGGTGCCGAGCAGCGCCTCGACCGACATCGCCGCGGCGACATCGGCGAGCTTCTGCAGCGCTCCGAGGTCCTCGAGCGCAAGCACGAGCATGCCGAGGATGCCGTCGGTGCCGTTCACGAGCGCGAGGCCCTCCTTGGCGGTGAGCGTGACGTGCTCGATGCCGGCCTCGGCGAGAGCCTCGGCGGCGGGGCGAAGCCGGTCATTTCCGTCGAGCACCTCGCCTTCGCCGATCAGCGTGAGCGCGCAGTGGGCGAGCGGCGCGAGGTCGCCGCTCGCGCCAAGCGAGCCGTGCTCCGGCACGAGGGGCGTGACGCCCGCGTCGAGCAACGCAGCGATCGTCTCGGCGACGAGCGGCCGCGCGCCCGTCCGGCCGGTCGCGAGCGTGCGCAGGCGCAGGAAGAGCATGGCGCGCACGACCTCGCGCTCGACCGCCGCCCCCATGCCGGCGGCGTGCGAGCGGACGAGCGCCCGCTGGAGCTCCTCGCGCCGCTCCGGCGGGATGCGCGTCGTCGCGAGCGATCCGAAGCCGGTCGAGACCCCGTAGACCGGCTCGTCCGACGCGGCGAGCCGTTCGATGATCGCCGCGCCCGCCTCCATCGCGGCGCGGGCGTCGGCGCTCAGCGCGACCGGCTCGTCACGGCGGGCGACCGCGACCACGTCGGCCGCGGTCACACCCGCGCTGCCGACCTCGACCGTCACGCGCGGGCCCCCGTCAGCAGCACGTCGGCGCCGCACCCGGAGACGAGCGCGGCCGGCACGTCCCCGGGCGCGACCCCGGCGAGCGAGCGGTGACCGATGTCCACGCGGACCGGCGGCCAGGCGTCGAGCCCGAGGGCCGCTGCGCCGTTTGCGCCGCCGATCGCGAACAGCTGCTCGACGGGGATCACGCCGCGCCGCAGCGCTTGCCGGCGCGCGATCCCCTCGAGCTCGCGCAGCTCCTCGAGCGGGTCGACGCGCACGTTCGAGTCGGAGCCGATGCAGAGCTCGATGCCGCGCGCGAGCAGCGCCTCGGTGCGCGGGACAACCGTCGCCGAGGTCGGCCTCGGTCGTCGGGCAGAGGCAGACCCGCGCGCCCGCCTGCGCGAGCAGGTCGAGCTCGCGGTCGTCGGCGTGCGTGGCGTGGACGACCGTCGTGCGCGGGCCGAGGCAGCCCGCGTCGGCGAGCAGCTCGACCGGCCGGCGGCCGTACTCGGCGAGGCAGTCCTCGACCTCGCGCGGCTGCTCGCAGGCGTGGACGTGCAGGACGAGCGCTTCCCGGTCGGCGTACCGTCCGAGCTCCGCGAGCCAGTCGGGTGGGCAGGCGCGTACGGAGTGCGGCGCGACGCCGACGCGGACGCCGGTCGCGCGAAGCTCCTCGAGCCGCCGCAGGTAGCCCGCGACGGAGTCGTCGCGAAACCGCTCGAGACCGCCGCGCGCGTATGCGGCGAGCAGCAGCACGAGCTCGATCCCCGCCTCGTGCGCGGCCTCGACCGCAGCGTGGGCCTCGGCCTGCCCCACGTAGTGGAACTCGCCGACGGCGGTCCAGCCGGCGGCGAGCAGCTCGCGATAGGTCGCGGCGTACAGCTCGCGAACGCGGTCGGGTGTGAGCGTGTCGGCCTCGGCCAGCATCGCCTCGCGCCAGCCCCAGAAATCGCCGCCGCCGGCGCGACCGCGCAGCGCGCGCTGGAACGCGTGGCTGTGCGCGTTCACGAACCCGGGCAGCGACAGCGAGCTCACTGTCGAGCACCGAGTGCACGACATCGCCGCCGAGGTGGTAGGCGAGATAGCGCCAGTCGGGCGCGTCGAGCAGGACGACGTGCGCCGCGTAGCCCGGCGCGAGCCGGCCGAGGCGCCCGGCGCGGCCGAGCACGAAGGCGGCGTTGACGGTGCACGCCGACAGCGCCTCGGCGGGCGTGAGGCGGAGTTGCGTGACGGCGAGGGAGCACACGAGCGGCAGGCTCTCGCAGAAGGCGCTTCCGGGGTTGAAGTCGGTCGCGAGCGCGACCGCTGCGCCGGCGTCGACGAGCTCGCGCGCCCGGGGCATCGGCCGCCCCAGGAAGAGCGCGCACGCGGGCAGCAGCACGCCGGTGACGTCGCTCGCGGCGAGCGCGCGCACGCCGTCCGGTCCGGTCGCCTCGAGATGGTCGACCGAGCGCGCGGCGAGCTCGATCGCGAGGGGAACCGCGCCGGCCTCGGTGAACTGGTCGCCGTGCAGGCGGAGCGCGAGCCCGGCGGCGGCGCACGCCTCGAGGTACCGCCGCGCCTGTGCCGCGTCGAACGCGCCGCGCTCCAGGAAGACGTCCGCCGCCTCCGCGAGCTGCGCCGCCGCCGGCAGCACGTCGGCGAGCAGGAAGTCGAGGTAGGCATCCGCGTCCGGGTGCTCGGGCGGGAGGGCGTGCGCGCCGAGCCAGGTCGGAACGCCGCCCGCCGTGCGGATCGCACGGAGCTGGGCGAGCTCGGTCTCGACGTCGAGCCCGTAGCCCGACTTGGCCTCGAACGTCGTCGTGCCGTGCGCGCGCATCCAGTCGCGGTGGCGCACGGTCGCCGGCGACGAGCGCGTCCTCTCCCGCGGCGCGCGTCGCGCGGACGGTCGAGAGGATGCCGCCGCCCGCAGCGTGCAGCTCCTCGTAGCTCGCGCCCGCCGCCCGCAGCGCGAACTCCTCGACGCGGTCGCCGGCGAAGCACGCGTGCGTGTGGCAGTCGACGAGGCCCGGGATCGCGCACAGGCCGCGGCCGTCCACCTCCTCGACGTCGCCGTCGACCGGACCGAGCTCGCGCATGCGGCCGACGGCCTCGATCGTGCCGCCGCGGGAGAGCACGTAGGCGTCCTCGATCACGTCGACCGCGCCGAGCTCGGGCCCGCGGAGCGGGGCGCCGGTGCCGGAGGGCGTCGCGAGCTGCGCGAGGTCGCGCACGAGCTGGAGCGCCGTCACAGCGGCGCACTGGGCTGGTTCACGCTGGGCAGATCCAGCCCGGTCTCGCGCGCCGCGGCGAGCGCCTCCTCGTACCCGGCGTCCGCGTGCCGCATCACCCCGGTGCCGGGGTCGGTCGTCAGCACCCGCTCCAGGCGGCCGGCCGCACGGTCGGTTCCGTCGGCGAGCACGACCATGCCGGCGTGGATCGAGTTGCCGATCCCGACGCCGCCGCCGTGGTGAACCGAGACCCACGTCGCGCCCGCGGCGACGTTGAGCAGCGCGTTCAGGATCGGCCAGTCGGCGATCGCGTCGGAGCCGTCCCGCATCGCCTCGGTCTCGCGGTAGGGCGAGGCGACCGACCCCGCGTCGAGGTGGTCGCGTCCGATCACGACCGGCGCCGAGACACGGCCCGACTGGACGAGCTCGTTGATCGCGAGCCCCGCCCTCGCGCGGTCGCCGTAGCCGAGCCAGCAGATCCGCGCGGGCAGTCCCTGGAACGCGACCTTCTCCACTGCGAGCTCGAGCCAGCGTCGCAGGAGCGCATCGTCCGGGAAGAGCCGCCCGAGCTCGGCGTCGATCGCGGCGATGTCCGCGGGGTCGCCGGAGAGCGCCGCCCAGCGGAACGGGCCGATCCCGCGGCAGAAGAGCGGCCGGATGTACGCGGGGACGAAGCCCGGGTAGGCGAACGCGTCCTCGACGCCGCCGTCGCGGGCCTCGCCGCGCAGGTTGTTCCCGTAGTCGAAGACGTGGCTTCCGGCGCGGGCGAACGCGAGCATGCCCTCGACGTGGCGCACGATCGACGCGCGGGCGCGGCGCAGGTACTCGTCCGGGTCGGCCGCGCGCAGAACGGCCGCCTCCTCGACGGACAGGCCCTGAGGGACGTAGCCGGTGAGCGGGTCGTGCGCGGCCGTCTGGTCGGTGACGAGGTCGAAGCGCTCGCCGCGGCGCGCGAGCTCGGGCACGACGTCGGCCGCATTGGCAAGCAGGCCGACCGAGAGCGGCAGCCGAGCCGCAGCCGCAGCGCGCACGCGGCCGAGCGCATCGTCGAGCGAGTCCGTCCACTCGTCGAGGTAGCGCGTCTCGAGGCGGCGCTCGATCCGTGACCGGTCGACCTCGACGCAGAGGATCGCCGCACCGGCCATCGTCGCGGCGAGCGGCTGCGCACCGCCCATGCCGCCGAGCCCGGCCGTCAGCACCGTCCGCCCGGCGAGGTCGGGCGAGCCGAAGTGCGTCTGCCCGGCGGCGGCGAAGGTCTGGAACGTGCCCTGGAGGATCCCCTGCGTGCCGATGTAGATCCACGAGCCGGCGGTCATCTGGCCGTACATCGTCAGCCCGAGCGCCTCGAGCCGGCGGAACTCGTCCCACGTCGCCCAGCGCGGGACGAGCAGCGCGTTCGCGATCAGGACGCGCGGTGCGTCCTCGTGCGTGCGGAAGACGCCGACTGCCTTGCCGCTCTGCACGAGCAGGGTCTCGTCGTCGCGGAGGCGCAGCAGCGTCGCGACGATCGTGCGCAGCGCGTCGTGCGAGCGCGCGGCGCGGCCGGTGCCGCCGTAGACGACGAGCCGCTCCGGATGCTCGGCCACCTCCGGGTCGAGGTTGTTGAGCAGCATCCGCAGGGGCGCCTCCGTCTGCCACGAGCCCGCGTTGAGCGCCGTCCCGCGGGGCGCGCGGATCGACGCGAGGTCGCCGCAGAGCGCCTCGACGCGGCCGGTGAGCTCCCTCGTGACCGTCATCCCTCGGCCGCGACGATAGAGGATGCTCGGCGGCAGGGCAGCCCGATCACCGGGGCGCCTCGTCGTTCTTGGCCGCGGTTTACGACCCGCTACGACGCGACGGCCTCGAGCACCTGCTCGGGGATGTCGAAGTTCGCGTACACGTCCTGGACGTCGTCCGAGTCCTCGAGCGTCTCGATCAGCCGCAGCACGCGCTTGGCAGCCGCCTCGTCCTCGACCGCGACCGTCGTCTTCGGGACGAGCGAGAGCTCGGCCGAGTCGACTGTGAAGCCCGCGGCCTCGATCGCCTCGCGCACAGCGGTCAGGCTCTCGGGCGCGCTCGTCACCTGGAAGACGTCGCCGTCCTGCTCGACGTCCTCGGCGCCCGCGTCGGCCGCGGCCAGGAAGAGCTCGTCCTCGTCGACACCCTCCGCCGGCACGATCACGATGCCGTGGCGCTCGAACTGCCACGCGACCGCGCCAGCCGTGCCGAGCGCGCCGCCGTGCTTGGTGAACGCGTGGCGGACGTCGGCCGCGGTGCGGTTGCGGTTGTCGGTCAGCGCCTCGACGATCACCGCCACGCCCTCGGGCCCGTAGCCCTCGTAGACGATCGTCTCGAACGCCTCGCCGCCCTCGCCTTCGCCGGCGCCCTTCGCGATCGCGCGCTCGATGTTGTCCTTCGGCATCGAGTACGACTTCGCCTTCTCGATCGCGTTCTGGAGCGAGTTGTTGTTCGCGGGATCGCCGCCGCCCTCCTTCGCCGCGACGATGATCGCGCGCGTCAGCTTCGAGAAGAGCTTGCCGCGCTTGGCGTCGGCGGCGCCCTTCTTGTGCTTGATCGACGACCACTTGCTATGCCCGGACAAGTCTCTCCTCCCGCACCGATTCGAGGAACAGCTCGTGGAGCCGCGCGTCCGCGGTCAGCTCCGGGTGGAAAGCCGCGACGAGGAAGCGGCCCTCGCGCGCGAGAACCGGATGGCCGTCGAGCTCGGCCAGCACCTCGACGTTCGGCCCGGCCTCCTCGATCCACGGCGCGCGGATGAAGACGGCGCGCAGCGGCTCGTCCCAGCCGGCCGGCTCGAGGTCGGTCTCGAACGACGCCACCTGGCGGCCGAAGGCGTTTCGCCGCACGCGGACGTCGACGAGCCCGAGGTGGTCGCGGTCGAGCACGATCATCCCGGCGCACGTGCCGAAGACCGGGCCTTCGAAGCGCCGCACCGCCTCGTCGAGTGAGTAGAGGCGCATCAGGCGCGTGAAGGCGGTCGACTCGCCGCCCGGGATGACGAGACCGTCGAGGCCGTCGAGCTGCTCCGGCTTACGCACCTCGACGACGTGCGCGCCCAGTCCGCGCAGCATCGCCGCGTGCTCGCGGAAGTTGCCCTGCACGGCCAGAACGCCGATCCGGAGCGCATCCATGGAGCCAGATGGTATCGCCGGGGGCGCGTAGCGCCTGTCCGCAAAGCGGACCAGTGGAGGGGGTCTGGGGGAACCGAGAGGTTCCCCGGCATGGCTCGCTGCGGTTGCGAGCGCGGAAGGGGCGAGGTTCTCGATGCGAAGCTTGCTGCGATGAGCGCCCTTGCCGTCCTGCTCGCGCTTGCCTCCTCGGCGACGTGGGGTGTCGCCGACTTCGCGGGCGGACTCCTCGCCCGGCGGCTGCCGACGATCTCCGTCACGGTCATCTCGCAGGCGGCAGGGTTCGTCGCACTGCTCGTGGCATTCGTGCTGATCGGGGGCGGGATCGACGGCCGCTCCTTCGCACTCGGCGTCGTCGCCGGCCTCGGCGGCGGGATCGGCCTCGCCGCGTTCTACAAGGCGCTCTCGCTCGGGACGATGAGCATCGTCTCGCCGATCGTCGCGTGCGGCGCCGTCGTCCCGTTCGCGATCTCGCTCGTCACCGGCGAGCGGCCGTCGGCGCTCGCGCTCGCGGGCGCCGCGATCGCGCTCTCCGGCGCGGTGCTCGCCTCGACCGAGGAGCGGCGCGCGCCCGGCGGCGACCGCGCGCGGGCCGTGCTGATCGCAGCGGTCGCGGCGGTCGCGCTGGGCCTCTTCACCTACTTCCTCGGGCTCGGCAGCCGCGAGGGGAGCGCACTCTCGACGCTCGTGGGCGCGCGCGTCGGCTCGCTCACGATCCTTCTCACGCTCGCGGCCGCGCGCCGCGCGCCCCTGCGGATCGAGCGGCGCTGGCTCTGGCCCGTCGCGGCGGTCGGCCTCTGCGACGTCGCCGCGAACGCGCTCTTCGCGCTTGCGAGCACCCAGGGCCTGCTCTCACTCGTCTCGGTGCTCGGCTCGCTCTACCCGGTGACGACGGTGCTGCTCGCCTACGCACTGCTGCACGAACGGCTCACGCGCGTGCAGGTGGCCGGGATCGCGATCGCGCTCACCGGCGTCGCAGCGCTCAGCGCAGGCTGATGACCCGCCGGCGTGCGATTCTCCCGGCGATGGAGTCGCTCGCCGGCAAGCTGATCGTCTCGTCGCCGTCGCTCGTCGACCCGAACTTCCGGCGGACCGTGGTCCTGATGACCCACCACGACGAGGAAGGGGCGATGGGCCTCGTGCTCTCGCGGCCCTCGGAGCTGAGCGTCGCAGAGGCCGTGCCCGGCCTCGCCGACTTTCCGGGCGCCGACAGCGTCTACATCGGCGGGCCCGTGCAGACCGACGCGATCATCGCGCTGGTCGAGCTCGAGGAGCCGGACGACGAGGTCGAGCCGGTCGTGGGCGCGGTCGGCTTCCTGCCGGGTGACGCCGAGCCGGAGGACATGCCGATCACACGCGCGCGCGTGTTCGCGGGCTACTCCGGCTGGGGCCCCGGCCAGCTCGAGGCCGAGATGGCGGAGCCGGCCTGGATCGTCGTCCCGGCCGATCCGGACGACGTCTTCGCGGCCGACCCGGACGAGCTCTGGCGCACGGTGATCCGCCGCAAGGGCGGCCGCTACTCGCTGCTCGCGACGATGCCGTTCGACCCGAGCCTGAACTGAGCTAGCGCCCAGCCCAGATCGGGGCGCGTCCCTCGAGGAACGCAGCCACGCCCTCGCGGCCGTCCTCGGACTCGAGGCAGCGGAGAAAGGCGGCGAGCTCGCGCTCGTCGCTGCGCTCGTCGCGGGTGTCGCGGAGGAGCTCCCTGATCTCGCGCAGCGTGCTCGGGCTCTGTGCGGCGAGGGTGCCCGCGAACTGCTCGACGCCCTCGTCCAGGCTCTCGACGACGAACTCGACGAGACCCCACACCTGCGCCTTGACCGCCGGGATGCGGTCGCCCGACATCATCATCCACTTCGCGCGGCCGGGACCGATCAGGCGAGGCGCACGTTGCGTGCCGCCCCCGCCCGGCATCAGGCCCAGGCGCACCTCGGGAAACCCCAGCGACGAGTCTTCCGTCGCGATCCGCAGGTCGCAGGCGAGCGCGAGCTCGAGCCCGCCGCCCAGGCAGAAGCCCTGGATCGCGGCGACCACGGGCACGGGCGCCGTCTCGATCAGATTCGCCGTCTGCTGGATCGCGGCAGCGAGGCTGCCGTCCCCGTTTGCGAAGTCGCGGACGTCGGCGCCCACCGAGAACGCGCGCACGCCGCGGCCGCGCAGGACGACGACTCGCGTCGCCTCGCCGGGCTGCCCGAGCTCCCGCTGGATCGTCTCGATCATTGCGGCGTCCACCGCGTTCACGGGCGGGTTGTCGAGCCACACGGTCTTGACGGCTTCGCCGCTCATCGGCGGCACTCTACGACGTGCCGGACGCGAGTACGCTGGTTGCGTGAGGGTTCACCGGCCGGAATGGAAGCCCGCGTGCGCCGCTCGCTGCGAGTAGCCCTCTTCGCGCTTTCGATCGGGGTCGTCGTCGCGCTCACCGCGGGAGCGTCGGCGACTCCGGGGCCCGGTGGTTGGGACAATCTCGGGACCGGGTCCAAACCCACCTCGTCCGCGTTCGTCGACGCGGTCTACGCGCTGAACTCGGACGCGCCGGGCGTGCTCTACGCGGGAGGGCGCTTCATCGATGCCGGCGGCGACCTGAGCGCCGACTTCCTCGCGCAATGGAAGAACGGCCGCTGGACGAGGGCCGTCTCGGTGCCGCTGACCGCCTCCGTCAACGCAATCGCCTACCGCGCCGGCAAGCTCTACGTCGGCGGCGTCTTCGTCAACGCGGGCGGCAACCCCAACGCCGACTTCCTGGCGGTATGGGACGGCACCAAGTGGGGAACGGTCTGCAACACGACCGGCCCGCCGATCGGCGGCAACGTCAGCTCGCCCTCCAGATCGTCGGCTCGACGATCTACGTCGGCGGCATGTTCCAGAACGGCGCCGGCATCGCCTCGGCCGACTACCTGCTCGCCTGCGACCTGGCGACCGGCGCACCGAGATCGACGGTCGCGAAGGACGGCGAGTTCAGCGGCCCGGTCTACGCGCTGACCGCCGACAGCAAGGGCAACCTCTACGCTGGCGGCAGGTTCGGCAATCTGGCCGGCGTTCCCGCCACCGACAACGTCGCGTACTTCAACGGCTCCGGGTGGCACGCGATGGGCACCGGCCCCGGACAGGGCGGAGGAGCCGTCGACAGCTTCGTCCGCGGCCTCACGGCGAACGGGACCAACGTGTACGTCGGCACGGACTCCGTCAACATCGCGGGCATCGCGCAGGCCGATCACGTCGCGAAGTGGAACGGCTCGGCCTGGAGCGCCATGGGCTCGAACTCCGCAGGCGCGAGACGGGTGGTTCCCGTCCTCGACCTTCATCAACGCACTGACGACATCCGGATCGCGTGTCTTCGCCGCAGGGTCGTTCCAGAACGCGAACGGGGACAAGCTCGCCGACATGGTTGCCGAGTTCGACGGAAAGGCCTGGCAGCCCGTCGGCTCGAACGGCGCCGGGGATGGCCCGCTGAACGGCAACGTCTCGGCACTCACGACGTTCGACAAGGATCTCGTCGCGGGAGGACACTTCGCGAACGCCGGCGGAAACGATCTCGCGGACTTCCTCGCCTCCTACCCGCTCGCGGGCGCACCGCCGGGCGGCGGACCTCCGACAACGACGACGACCACGCCCGGCGGCGCGGCCGCGCCGCCGCCGACCGGCACACCCACGGGAACGGTGCTCGTCAACGGGAGGCCCTTCGCCGGCGGAACGATCCCCTACAGGTCAACTGTCGACGTCACGAACGGCCGGCTCCTGCTCCGGGCCGACACGGGCACCTTGACGGTCAGGGGCGCCGGCGGCATCTCGGCGGTGTTCGTGCTCCTCCGCGGTACCGACAGGAAGCAGTCGGTCGTGGAGCTCCGCCTGACGCGGGGCGACTTCAGCGTCTGCCCGAAGCGCAAGAAGAGCAGTGCCAGCCGAATCGCAGCAACGCCGGTCCGCCAGCTCTGGGGCGACGGCACGGGCCGCTTCAGGACACGCGGCAGGTATGCCGCGGCGACGGTTCGCGGCACCAACTGGCTGACGGCCGACCGCTGCGACGGAACCCTTACGAGGGTCGTTCGTGGAGTGATCCAGGTCACAGACCTTCCGCAGCGGCGGCAGATCACCGTGCGGGCGGGTCGGACCTACCTCGCGAAGCCGTAGCGACGGCCGCGCCCCTCGCCTCGGTCAAGGGAGCGGCGTGCCGGCGAGACTGCGTGCGAGCCACTCCTCCTCGGCCACGACCGAGCGCGAGCCGATGCGGAGCACCAACCAGCGCTTGCGACGAGCGACGCGACGGGCGACCGGAGCAGAGCCGCGACCGCCGTCACCGGGGCAGGCCAGAGAGGCGCCTAGCAGATTCGAACTGCTGTAAACGGCTTTGCAGGCCGCTGCCTAACCACTCGGCCAAGGCGCCAGAGGGGGCATGGTACGCAAGGTCTCGCGCGCTCAGGCGGTGACGGCGTTGAGGCTCACGCCTGCCAGGGCGAAGCTGCCGTCCGCCGTGTGGCCGGCTCTGGCCTGGATCTCGGCTCGGACCGCTGTCCGCTCGCGCTCGCCGAGATTCTCGATCGCGAGGGCGATCGGGCCGCGGAGCTCGCTGACGAACGCCCACAGCTCGTCGGAGTCGGCGAAGCGGTAGCTCATCGGCAGCTCCTCGAGCTCAGGCTCGCGGAAACCCGCGTCGGCCAGGAGCTCCGCGACACCCGCGGCGCTGCGCCGCGCGAACGGGTCGCCCGCGTCCGGAACCCGTGCGGGCATGTAGCCGAGCTCGACCATCACCGCGGCGGGCACCGTCATCCACGGATTCCGCTCACGACCCGCCCAGACGGAGAACGCGAGGCGGCCGCCCGGGCGGAGCACGCGCCTGGCCTCGCGGAGTGCCGGCGGAGGGTCGCCCTTGAGGAGGTAGCCGAAGCGGCAGAGGATCCCGTCAACGCTCGCGTCCCCGAGCTCGATCCGCTCCGAGTCGATCACGCGGAACTCCGCGTTCGCGATCCCGAGCTCGCGCGCGTTGCGCTGCGCGGCCTCGACCATGTTCGGCGAGCGGTCGCTCGAGATCAGCCGTCCCTGCTCGCCCAGGCGCGCCGCTGCGAGGAAGCCCGTCTCGCCGGTGCCGGCCGCGAGCTCGAGGATCGTCTGGCCGGGACGCGGCTCGAGGCGGTCGACGAGCCACTCGCTGATCTCGCGGGTCGAGTCGAAGAGCAGCCTGCGGCGCCGGTCCCAGCGCGACGCCATCTGCTGCCAGAGGTCGTAGTCGGGGCGCGCCGGCTCCATCGCCGCGAGGCTACAGCCCGCGCAGCTCGGCGAGCTCATCGGCCGACCGCTTCACGCGTCTGCGCCTACCGCTTGCGGGCGACGATGTGGAAGAGGTGCCAGTGCTTGTTCGTGCCGACCACCGTCGTGCCGACCTCGTCGACCTCCTCGAGTCGCTCGATCTCGAACGGCGCGAGCAGCCGCTCCACCTCGTCGCGCGTGTGCACGTGCAGACCGGAGCCCGCCCACTCGTCGTGCACGCCGAAGAGCTGGCCGCTGAACCGCCCGCCCGGGCGTAGCGACTCGACGATCCTCGCCCAGAGCGCGTCGAGCTCTCCGGGCGGCGCGAACGGGAGCGAGAAGCTCGCGTTCACGAGGTCGCACGTCGGCCATCGCGCCTCGGTGAACGAGGCGACGCGCGTCTCGAGTCGCGGCGACGGCGGGCCGGCAAGGGCGTGCAGGCGGTCGATCGCCTCCCGCTCACCGTCGATCGCGATCACGCTCCAGCCGCGACGGAGCAGCTCGGCCGTGTCGCGGCCCGTGCCCGCGCCGAGGTCGACGGCAAGACCGGGCGAGGTGAAGCGGTCGAGCGCCTCGAGCAGCGTCGGGCGCGGATCGTCGCCCGCACGGTCGAAGTAGCGGCCCCAGCGCCGCCACGTCTCGCCGAGCACGCGCAGCCAGTTGCCATGCGTGATCTTCGCGAGCGCGTCGTCGTCGTAGCCGCGCTCCTGCATCAACTCGACGAGACGCGGGAGGCCCGCCATGCCGCCGAGCTCGTTCGGGATCGTGGAGCCCTCGAAGTCGGAGCCGAACGCGACGCAGTCGACGCCGATCCGCTCGACGAGGTAGTCGACGTGGCGGACGATCTCGTCGAGTGGCGTCTCGGCGGCCACCTGGCCGTCCGCCCGCAGGAACCCGATCGCGAAGTTGACGCCGACGACGCCGCGGGAGGCGCCGATCGCATCGAGCTGCGCGTCGGTGAGGTTGCGCGTGGAGGCGCACAGCGCGTGGGCGTTCGAGTGCGTCGCGACGAGCGGCGCCATCGAGGCGCGGGCGACGTCCCAGAAGCCGGCCGCGTTCAGATGCGAGACGTCGACGAGGATGCCGAGCCGGTTGCAGGCGAGCACGAGGTTGCGGCCGGCGTCGGTCAGCCCGGGGCCCGTGTCGGGCGAGCCGGGAAAGCGGAACGGCACCCCTTCGCCGAAGGCGTTCGGCCGCGACCAGACGATCCCGACCGAGCGCAGCCCGCGGTCGTACCAGCGCTCGAGGTCCGAGAGGTCGGGCGCGAGCGGCTCGGCGCCCTCGAGGTGCATGATCGCCGCAACGCGACCCGGCTGGAAGTCGTCCACGTGCCGGACGATCGTCACGTCGAGGCCCTCGAGGACCGCCGCGAGCTCCCCGGCCACGCGACGTGCCTCCTCGGGCGGGATCGCGTGGTCGAGCGGCAGCGAGTACGGCGCCTGCGGCGGCTCGTCCAGCGCGTGCAGCGGCTGCCCCGGGACGTAGAGCGCGAAGAAGCCGCCCGAGAAGTCCGCCTCGGCCGCCCGCGTGAGGTCGATGTGCCGCGGCTGCTCGCCCCGCCACAGCCGCAGAACGAGGTCGTTGTGCCCGTCGAGGATCATCGGCGCATCGTATGGACGGATCTGACACGCTCCCGAGGTGGCCGAGACGCCGGTGCGCGTCGTGATCGCGGAGGACGACGACCGTCTCGCGGAGCTGATCCGAACGATCCTGGACGAGGACGGGCGCTTCGTGGTCGTCGGGCGCGCGGCAAACGGCGACGAGGCGGTCGAGCTCACGGGCGAGCGGCATCCGGAGCTCGTCCTGATGGACATCGTGATGCCGGCGTGCAACGGGATCGAGGCGACGCGATTGATCCACGAGCTGAACCCGAACCAGCACGTCGTCATCTACACCGGCTCGGACGAGTTCGCCGACATCGCCAAGGCCGAGGCCGCCGGGGCGGTGGGCTACCTGAGCAAGGACGCGCTCACCTCGCCGGACCTCGCGGACGCGCTCGTCGTCCTGCACCGCAACTACGAGCGCGCTTTGCCCGATCTCGAGTAGCGGCGGGGGTAGGCTCGCCGGGATGAGCCGGCACGAGCACGACGCTCAATCGCACGCTGGGCACGTCGCCGTCGGCCCCGACACCGACGCGCGCCGGCTCCGCATCGGCCTCGCGCTGATCGTCGCCTTCATGGTCGGCGAGGTGATCGCGGGCATCCTCGCCGACTCGCTCGCGCTCCTCTCGGACGCTGCGCACATGCTCACGGACGCCGGCGCGCTCTTCCTCTCGCTGATCGTGCTCCGGCTCGTCCGCCGCCCCGCGCAGGGGAACCTGACCTACGGGCTGCGGCGCACGGAGGTGCTTTCGGCGCAGGCGAACGGCGCCACGCTGCTCGTGCTCGCCTGCCTGATCGTCTACGGCGGCATCCAGCGGCTGATCACGCCGCAGGAGCCGGAAGGGCTCGTGATCGTGATCGTCTCGATCGTCGGCGTTGCGGTCACCGCCCTCGTCACGCAGCAGCTCGCCAGGGCCAACCGCGAGTCGATCAACATCGAGGGCTCGTTCCAGCACATCCTGACCGACCTCGTCGCCTTCGCGCTCACCGGGCTGGCCGGCGTCGTCATCCTCACCACCGGCTTCAATCGTGCCGACCCGATTGCCGCGCTGTGCGTCGCTGCCTTCATGCTGCGCGCGGCGATCGGGCTGCTGCGCGCCTCCGGGCGGGTACTGCTCGAAATCGCGCCGGCCCACCTCGACGTGGACGAAGTGGGCGACGCGATGGCACGCCATCCCCGCGTCACCGAGGTGCACGACCTGCACGTGTGGGAGATCGGCAGCGGCTTCGCGGCGCTCTCGGCGCACGTGCTCGTCGAGCCCGACGCCGACTGCCACGGACTGCGACGAGAGCTCGAGCTCCTGCTCGCAGAGCGGTTCGCACTCGACCACACGACGCTCCAGGTCGACCACGCCCAGCCGGAAGGGCTGCTCCAGATCCGGCAAGCCGAGGTCCGGGAGCGGCACTGACGAGGGTCGCTAGGCTAGCCGCGTGACTCGCAAGATCCTCCTGGGGACACTTGCGCTCACCCCGATCGCGCTGATTGCGCACTACGTCTTCCACGTCAGCGAGACGGCCACATTCGTGCTCGCGGCGCTCGCGCTGATGCCGCTCGCCTGGCTGATCGGCGAGGCGACCGAGCACGTTGCCGAGCACACGGGGCCCGGGATCGGCGGCTTCTTCAACGCGAGCTTCGGCAACGCTCCGGAGCTGATCATCGCCTTGCTTGCGGTCTACAACGGGTTGCCGGAAGTCGTCCGCGGCTCGATCATCGGCTCGGTCGTGTCGAACCTCCTGCTCGTGCTCGGGCTGACGATGATCGCGGGCGGGCGCGGCGAGGTCGATCGCCGCTCGCTGTTCCTCCAGCTCGCGATCGTGATGGCCGCGACGATCGGGTTCCTCATCCCCTCCATCCCCGGATGGGAGGGCAACCCGGACCGGCACAGCCTCTACCTCGTGACGCTGCCGGTGGCCGTGGCGGTGATCGCGCTCTACATCGGGATCACGGTCTACAACCTGCGCAGGCACCACGCCGAGCACGTCACGGCCCCCTCCTTGGGGGCCTGGAGCATGCGGACAGCCCTCGTCGTGCTCGGGGTGGCGACGGTCGCGACGGCGCTCGTGGCCGAAATGCTCGTCGGCTCGCTCGAGGAGTTCGGGGAGGCAGCCGGGCTCTCGGACTTCTTCGTCGCCGTCGTGATCGTCGCGATCGTCGGCAACGCGGCCGAGCACGGCGGCGCGATCGTGGTCGCGCGGCGCGGCAAGACGAAGCTCGCAACCGAGATCGCGGTGTCGTCGGCGGCGCAGGTGGCGGTCTTCGTCGCGCCGGCGGCCGCGCTCCTCTCGTTCGCGGTCGGCACGGGGCTGCCGCTCGCGTTCCGCCCGATCGAGCTCGCGGCGATGGCGGGGGCGACGCTCCTCGTCGGCCTGATGGTGCTCGACGGGCGCTCGCAACGCTGGAAGGGCTTCGCGCTCGTCGGCGTCTACGGGCTCGCGGTCGCCGCCTTCTGGATGGCCGGCGACCGCTGAGCCCGCGCCGCCTGGGAAGGCAAGCGGCCAGGCGTGCCTTCTCCTGAGCTTGCCCGCGTGGCTGAAGAGCCCCGAGCGCAGTAGTCCGCGTCGAATGGACGGCAGAGGTCAGCGTCAGCTCGGACCCGCCGGGGGATCGAGGATCAGGTCCGCGACGAGCGCCGTCCAGCCGGTCTGGTGCGCCGCGCCCAGGCCCGCACCGTTGTCGCCGTGGAAGTACTCGTTGAAGAAGAGGTTGTCCTTCCAGGCCGGATCGGTCTGAAGCCGCTCGGTGTCGCCGTAGAGCGGGCGGCGGCCGTCGGGGCCCGGCAGCCAGATCGCGATGATCCTGTCGGCGAGGTCCTGCGCGATCTCCCCGAACGTGCGCTCTTGCCCCGAGCCCGTCGGGTACTCGACCTTGAAGTCGTCGCCGAAGAAGCGCTGGTAGACGGCGAACTGGCGGATCGCCAGGTAGTTGACCGGCATCCAGATCGGGCCGCGCCAGTTCGAGTTGCCGCCGAACATGCTGGTGGTCGACTCGGCCGGCTGGTAGTCGATCCACGCGCCGGGCACGCCTTCGAGGGTGTACGGGTTCCCCTCGTAACGCTTCGAGACCGCTCGCAGCCCGTGCGGCGAGAGGAACGCGCTCTCGTCGAAGAACTCCTTGAACGTGTGCCGGAGGTCATCGGGGTTGATCACCGAGAGCACCACCATCCGCTCGTCGCCGACCTCCCGCACGCGGCCGACCATGCTGCCGCCGGTCTCGGCCCAGCTGTCGCGCAGGCGCGCGAACCGCTTGCCCAGCTTGCCGGCGACCTCGACCGCCTTGGTCGGCAGGCCGACGGCCGGGAGCACCGGGATCAGGCCCGAGATCGTCTGCACCTTCACCTGGGTCGACTCCCCCGACGGGTAGACGAGCCGGTCGTAGAAGAACGCGTCCTCGGTGTCGTAGAGCCCTTGCCGGTCGAGCGCCCGGGCGATGAGGACGAACTGCTCGAGGAACTTGATCACCATGTCCAGGTAGACGTCGTTCTCCTCGGCGAGCTCGATCGCGATCACGAGCATCGAGAGCGCGTAGTAGGCCATCCACGCCGTGCCGTCGGCCTGCTCGAGCCTGACGCCCTCGGGGAGGTTCGAGCGGTCGATGGGGCTGATGTTGTCGAGCCCGAGGAAGCCGCCGCTGAAGACGTTGTTTCCGTCCGCGTCCTCGCGGTTGAGCCACCAGGTGAAGTTGACGAGCAGCTTCTGGAAGATGCGCTCGAGGAACTCGCGGTCGCGGTCGCCGTCGATGCGGAACACGCGAAGCGCGGCCAGCACGTGCACCGGCGGGTTGACGTCGTCGAAGTTCCACTCGTAGGCCGGGAGCGCACCGTTCGGGTGCAGGAACCACTCGCGGAGCAGCACGACGAGCTGGTACTTCGCGAAGGCCGGATCGAGGTGCGCCCAGGGGATCGCGTGGAAGCCGAGGTCCCAGGCGGCGAACCACGGGTACTCCCACGGGTCCGGCATCGCGAGCACGTCGAACGCGTCGAGGTGCCGCCAGCCGCTGTTGCGGCCGTGCCGGTGGGCCTCCGGCGGCGGCAGCTCGCCGGGGTCGCCGTCGAGCCAGCGGCGCACGTTGTAGGGGTACATCTGCTTGCTCCAGACAAGCCCGGCGCAGGACTGGCGCAGGATCTGCATCGCCTCTGGCGTCGTCCCCTTCGGGGCGAGCGCCGTGTAGAACTCGTCGGCATCGGCCTCGCGGGCTGCAACGACTTCGTCGAAGGCCGCGCCCGCCCAGGCGCTCGTCTTCTTGGTCGCGGGCCGGTGCAGCCGCAGCCGCAGCTCGGCCTTGCCGCCGCCCGGCACGGTCACGCGGTAGCGCAGCGCCGCCTTCGTGCCGAAGCCTTCCGGGTTGACCGTCGCCGCGCCCGAGACGACGTGGTCGTGATGCCGTCCTTCGGGTACGGCGTGGTCGGCTCCGACTGGAAGATGCGCGGAGCGTTCGTCTCGTTCTCGCAGAAGAGCGCCTCCGGAAGCTTGCCGTCGGGGCCGGTCCCGGCCTCGAGCCGGTAGCCGGCGAGCGCGTGGTCGGAAACGACGAGCGCGGAGCCGTCGCCCTCGATCCGCGGGCGCGTCACCTCGTCGCCCCACGACCACCTGTTCCGGAACCAGAGCGTCGGCAGCACCTCCAGCGTCGCCACGTCGGCTGCGTGGTTCTCGACGACGATCCGGACCAGCACCTCGGTTGGGGAAGCCTTGGCGTAGGTCAGGTCGACCGACCAGTACCTGTCGTCGTCGAACGCACCGGTGTCGAGCAGCTCGAGCTCGGGGTCGTGCAGGCCGCGGCCGTGGTTGACCAGCCGCTCGTACGGGAACGCGACCTGCGGATAGTGGTAGCGCCAGTGCAGCAGCGCGTGGCTCGGCAGGCCCTCGAGGTACCACCAGTACTCCTTGACGTCCTCGCCGTGGTTTCCCTGCGGCCCGGTGAGGCCGAACATGCGCTCCTTGAGGATCGCGTCCTGGCCGTTCCAGAGCGCGAGCGCCAGGCACAGCTCATGGCGGATGTCGGAGATCCCGGCCATGCCGTCCTCGTTCCAGCGGTACGCGCGGGAGCGGGCGTGGTCGTGCGGGAAGTACTCCCAGGCGTCCCCGCTTTCGGAGTAGTCCTCGCGAACCGTGCCCCAGGCGCGCTCGCTCAGGTACGGGCCCCACTCGTACCACGGGTTCGCGGAGAAGAGGTCGTCCTCGGCGCGGCCGGTCGCCTCGGCGAGGCGCGCGTGCTCGGCGGTCGGCGGGCGCTCGGCGGCTTGCGGCATCGGTCAGTCCTCCGGGGAGTCGAGTGGGGTCAGTGAGAAGAGGTGCCAGGCCCACGGGTCGAGAGCGACGTAGAGCCCGTCGCGGAGGTCGTCGCCGCTGCGCTCGTAGCGCTCGCGCGTCGCCGCGTCGTCGAGCTGCCAGGCCCGCCCGCGCAGGTCGTCCCACGGCAGCGAGACGTGGCCGGACGCGGGCTCGTCGCCAAGGTTCACGACCACGAGCTTGCGGGACTCGCCGCGCCAGCCCCAGACGACGAGGTTCTGCCAGGTGTCGTTCCCGTCCCAGCCGCTGCGCTGCCCGAGCTGCCACTCGCCGTCGCGGTAGACGCCGTCGCGAAGCCCGGTCAAGAGGCGGCAGTAGAACTCCTTCAGCTCGCTGTCCGCCGGCTCGTCGGGCCGGCGGGCCAGGAAGACCGGCAGCTGCACCGTCCGCCCCTCGAGCTGGCCCTCGTGGACGAGCCGGGCGCCGGTCTGGGTCAGCGTGGTCACCGCGGCAGCGCGCGCCTTCTCCCGCGGGAAGGTCGCGGCCGCGCGTGGCTCGTCGTGGTTCTCGATGAAGCGGACGAGGCGCTCCTGGTAGGCCGTCTCGGCGGTCAGGTGCCCGTGCACCTGCTCGGCGCCCTCGTGGACGAGGCGGTCGTAGAGGCGCTTGTCGTAGCAGTGGTCGAAGCCCTGCTGCTGGAGCGCCCATTCGAGGTCCCAGTAGGCCTCGGCCATGAAGACGAAGCCGGGGTGCGCGGCCTTGACGGCCGGGATCACAGTTGGCCAGTAGTCGGTCGTCCGGCCGCAGCCCGCCACGCTCGCCCCAGGTGCGCTCGAAGATGTCGTTCATCATCAGCATCGCCATGTCGCAGCGCACTCCGTCGCACTGCGCGGCGATCGAGCTCAGCGTCTGAATCACGGCCGCACGCAGGTCGGGCGAAAACGCGTTCAGCTGAACGACATCCGGCCAGGCCGGGAAGTACGGGTCTCTCCCGTTTGCGAGCACTCCGCCGCCGACGCGCACGAACGAGGTCGGGTCCCGCTCGAGGTCCTCGTCGCTGCCGCGGACGAAGAATTCGGGGTGCGCGCCGGCCCACGGGTGATCGGGGGCGACGTGGTTCGGCACGAAGTCGAGGACGAGGCCGAGCCCGCGCTCCGCGAGCGCAGCGCGCGCCGCCGCGAGCCCGGCCGGCCCGCCCAGGTGCGCATCGACCGTGTAGCCGCGAATGCAGTACGGCGACCCGACCACGTCCTCCGTGCGGAAGTCCGGCAGCGCGCGCCGGAAGCTCTCGATCAGGCCCTCGTTCTCGAGCGCGATCGCGATCCCCGCCGGGCTGCGCTCCCAGACGCCCATCAGCCAGACGGCGTCGAACCCGAGCACCGCGATCGCGTCCCACTCGTGCCCGGGAACGCCGGCAAGGTCGATCGCCGTTCCCTCCCGGCGGCTCAGCTCGTCGAGCCAGACCCAGGTGTTGATCTCGTAGATGAAGGGATGCTCGACCACTGCTCGCTGAGCCGAGGACGGGGACGCCCGGCTCGCAGCAAGCATCTCAGGACCCACCGGCCCCGTGACGCGGAAGGCGAGCCGAGCTGGAGCCGGCGCTACGTGAACGGGATGCCGGGGAAGACAGCGAGGAGGATCGCCACGAGCCCGACGAGCGCCAGCACCCACCCCGTGATCACGGCGGCGTTGCGCAATGCGATGTGCGCAGGAGACGAGACGTCCACCTTGACTCCGGCGCTCGTCAGTTCCCGCCCGACGATCTCCTCGAACCTGTCCGTGTCGTTCAACGCGTCGAGGCCGGGATCTCTCCGTGCCCAGTGCCTGGACTCCCCGCGGCGCGGGCCCCACTCGCCGGCGAGACAGCACGTGAGGTGCATGGCTGACAGATTCAGGTGAGCTTCCTTTGACTCGTCGTCGTCGCGCTTCGCGAGACGCGAGAAGAAGCATGCGAGGTTGTAGTGCACGCGGGCGTTCAACTTGTCCGGCGGACGCCAACGACTCGCGCCGAGCGACCCGATGAGATCCTTGACCAGAAGCTTGAGGCGCTCGAGCAGAGGGCGCTTGGACTGCGTGGACTCTCCAGCCTGTTTGCACTCCCTGGCCTGTTCGGGCTTCTCGGCCTGGTTGGAATTCACGGCGAGGAGCTCGTCGAGATACGACGCCAGCCAGGCGTTGTCTTCTTGGCTAGGGTCGAAGTCTTTCTTGCGACGGTCGAGCGGCGGCACGTGATCGGTCTTCTGTAGGACCATCGCTGTCTTACCATCCTCGACGAGCGCCGAGGCCCAGACCACGACGGCGGCAGGCTCGACCGTGCGGGCGAGAAACCGAGCGAGTTCCCAGTCACCGAGGACCGAGCGACGACGTGCCCGGCGGCCGATGCGCCGCACCACGCGCCACAGCCAGGCAGGAAAGCGCTTGTACCAGCTCGTGAAATAGGTGGGCGTATGGTTGGCCCAGCGCCAGCCAATCTCCGTGAGCACCGCACACGTCGAGTTCACCAGCTGTCGTGCTGTTTCCGCGGCGTCCTCGAACTGCCCAGCGTGCAGCTGCTGCGACGCGATCCCGTACCGAATGCGGTACCACGTCGGGTCGGCGAGCTCCTGGCGTTTCGGGATCGCCTTCCGTCTCGGCGCTGTCTCCGCATACCGGCGATCGAGAGCCGTGCCGGCCTGCGCGAGCTTGGCGATGGCGCCCTCGAAGGCTGGCTTGTTCGGGATCGCCTCCTCCGAGTCGGGCTTCGTGGCTGTCGCGTCCTCGGAGGCTGGCTTCTCGACCATCGCCTTCCCGGAGTCGGGCTGCTCGGCGATCGGCTCCTCGGATTGCAGGTGCCGCGCGCGGACGAGGGCCAGGTTCACGAGCGCGGCGACGTTCTCGCGATCGAACTTCAGCGCGTGGTCGTATCTCTGCGCGGCCTCGTCGTAGTGCTTCGATGCGTCCGCATCCTCCTCCTCGCCGGCAGCCGTGCGGTGCTCGTCGATTCCGGCGCTGAGCTCCGAGAAGCTCTCTGCATTCGAGGTGATCAGGCCGACGCGATCGTCCAGAACGCGAGAGGCCTGGTACTGCACCCAGGCCGCGGCATGCCCTGCCAGCCCGTAGTAGCGCGACATGGTGGGTGGAGCGTCGGCGGGCGGAGTCGCGGCCGGCGCGGCGGTCGCCGCAGACGAGTCGCCGGTCGCAGCGGCGGGCAGGCGCTCCCACACCGTGCCGCGAGCCTCGAGGTGCTTCCGTTTGAAGAGCGAGAGCGCGACGCCGCACCCGTTCGCACCCTCGGGGAGGAGCTCGCCGGCCACGGAGAGCCGCCGCTGGAGGAAGACACGGTCGATGAAGGACAGGACGGCGGCGAGCAGGCCGAGCTGCGGCACCTGGGCGAGCTCTCCGACGGCGTCGCCGAGCGACTCGTCCTGCGCGAGCAGCTCGACGTTCGCGACCACGAGGTCGAGGTTGTAGCCGTCGTCACGGGCCCGCTGGCGCGTCTGCCAGAAGCGGACGAGCTGCTCCTCGACGAGGCCGCTGAACGCCGAACCGACCCTCTGGTCCAGGGCCTTGTCCTCGAAGGGCCGGACGACCAGCGACGCCTTGCGAAGCACCGCGGAGCGGATGAGAGCGAGGACCCCGATCGCGAACACCACCATCAAGAGCAGCGAGCCGAGCTGGATGGGAAACGACGGCAGGTAGTCGACGAAGCGATGCGCACCGTCCCGGGAGCGATCCCAGAAGGACTTCGAGCCGGACGACGCACCGAGCCCTTCGAGACCGCAGTCGCTGGAGGTGTTCTGCATGACGGCCTGCGCGTACTGACGCCGCGCCTCGTCGTCCTCGCCCGCCTTCGCGAACGCGTCGCCCGCGGCGCAGTAGGCCGCCTCGCGGCGCACGGCTGCGTAGACCGCCACGAGCCCGGACACGACGCACGGCGCAGCCGGCTTGGTGAGGGCTTTCAGGTAAGCGTCGCGCGCCGTCGCGAGCCTGCCCTGGGTGAGGTACGCGCCGGCCTCGTCGCATGCCTGCTCGACCGGAGTCTCGGATCCCGCGTGTGCGCCGGCCGGCCCGGCGTACGCGAGCGCCGCGAACGCTGCCAGGGCGGCTAACCACACGCGTGCCACGCGCGCGACGCTAAAGCCCCCGTGGTGCGGACGCAACCCGCCGGCAGAGGGCGGGCCTCGGTGTCACTCGACAGCGTTCGGCGGCCGCACGCCCTCGAGCAGGACGGCGCGCAGCGCGCGCACGGCCAGCATGCCCATCGCCTCGCGCGTGTCCCTCGTCGCGCTCCCCAGGTGCGGCGCGAGCACGACGTTCTCCAGCTCGAGCAGCTCCGGCGGCACGGCCGGCTCGTGCTCGTAGACGTCCAGCGCGGCGCCCGCGAGCCGGCCCTGCACGAGCGCCTCGACGAGCGCGCGCTCGTCGACGACCGCGCCGCGCGCCGTGTTCACGAGCACGGCTGTCGGCCGCATGGCCGCCAGTGCGGCGGCGTCGATCAGGTGATGCGTGCCCTCGGTCAAAGGGCAGTGGAGGCTGACGACGTCCGCCTCGGCGAGCAGCGGCTCCAACGGGTCGCCGCGGCCTGCAAAGAGCGCCGTCGCGCCGAAGGCCTCGGCGAGGCGGGCCGTCTCGCGGCCGATCCGGCCCGGCCCGATCACTCCGAAGCGTTTCCCGTCGAGGCTCTCGCCGAGCATGAACTCGAGCGAGAAGCCCCACGGCTTACCGGCGCGGATCAGCCGGTCGCCCTCGGTCACCCGCCGCAGCAGCGACAGGGTGAGCGCGATCGCGAGCTCGGCGGTTGCCCGCGTGAGCACGTCGGGCGTGTTCGCGACGACGATCCCGCGCGCGCGGGCCGCAGCCACGTCGATGTTGTTCACGCCGACGCCGTAGTTCGCGACCACCTTCAGCCCGCGGCCGGCCCGTTCGAGATAGGCGTCGTCGACGGTCGTCGTCAGCAGCACGAGGATCCCGTCGGCGCCGGCGGATTCACCGACGAGCTCGAAGTCGAGGCGCAGCGCGGCCTCGATCGCCGCCGGCACCGGCCCGGTCACGTGAACGCGCGGCGTCGCCATCGGCCGATCTTCTCCCAAAAGGGCGATGCCCGGTGGCACGGCCGCCGGGATTCCGGGCGAGGGGCTAGTCCGACCGGCTGAGCTTCACGACGGCCTCGACCCCGCCGCCTGTCGCCGGCAGCAGCTCGACCTCGCCGCCGTCCGCCTCGACGAGCCTGCGGACGATCGCAAGGCCCAGACCGGAGCCCGTGCCGGGGCGGCCGCGCCAGAAGCGGTCGAACGCTCGAGCGCGCTGCTCGGGCGTGAGCCCGGACCCCTCGTCCCGAACGCGCAGCTCGCCGCCGGCCGCCACGACGGTCACCGTGCCCTGCGGCGGGGAGGCTTCGAGGGCGTTCTCGATCAGGTTGTCGAGCACCTGGCGCAGCCCGTCCTGCGATGCGCGCGCGCTGCCGCCGCCGCTCGCATCGCAGACGAGCCGAACATCAAGGTCGTCGGCCCGAGCCTCCCACGCGGCGACGCGCTCCTCCACCAGCTCGCGAAGGTCGACCTCGCCCGCAGGAGCGGCACGGGCATCCGCGCGCGCGAGGACGAGCAGGGCCTCGACGAGTCGCGTGAGGCGCTCGACCTCCGCGAGCGCGCCCTCGAGGTCCGCCCGTCCCGGTTCGGCAAGGTCGCGCTCGAGGTTCTCGAGCCGCAGCCGCAGCGCCGTCAGCGGCGTCCGCAGCTGGTGGGATGCGTCGGCCACGAACTCGCTCTGCGAGCGGAGCAGCTGGTCCAGCCGGCCGACGGTCTCGTTGAACACCGCGGCGAGCGACCGCACCTCGGGCGGGCCCTCGTCCTCGGGCGCCCGCGCGGCAAGATCGCCGTCCCCGACCGCGGCGGCAGCCCGTTCGAGGTCTCGAAGCGGACGGATCACGAACGCCGCGAGCTGTACGCCGACGAGCGCGGCGAGCGCCAGGATGATCGCAGCGATTGCGAGCAGGATCAGCCAGTACCGGGTGACTGCGCGCGTCGACGGCCGACGTCGGGTACGTGATCCGCACGGCGCCGTCCACGACACCCCCGGCGGCAACGGGAACGGCGACGTAGAGCAGGTTCTCGTTCAGGGTCGCGGAGTGGCGCACGCCCTGGGCGACCTGTCCGCGCAACGCGGAAGCGATCTCTGGGCGCGAGGCGTAGGTCTCTCGGCCGGTACCGGTCGAGCTCGTGTCGATCACGGCGATCCCGTCGCGCCCGACGACGAGCACCCGGCCCCCCGTCCTTGCGCTGTACCGCGAGGCAATCGACGCGACGGCTCGGAGCTGCGCTTCCGAGCGTGTCCCCACCGCGGTCTGCGCGATCGACGCGAGGTTCGTCGCGTCGTGCTCGACCTTCGCCTCGAGATCGCGGCGCTCGGTCCGGCCGTTCTGGATCCCGAGCGGCAGCTCGAGGGCGAGCAGCACGAAGAGCGTCAGCCCGAGATAGCCGAGGAGAAGCCTGCGGGTCACGCCGAGCGGAGCCGGAACCCGATGCCGCGAACCGTCTCGATCCAGCCCGGGTCACCGAGCTTGCGCCGAAGAGCGGCGACGTGAACGTCGATCGTCTTCGACGAACCGCCCCAGCTCGTCTGCCAGACCTCCTCGAGCAGCCGGCGGCGGCTGACAGCGGCGCCCGGATCGCGAGCGAGCGCTGCAAGCAGGTCGAACTCCTTCGGCGTCAGATCGACCTCGACCGAGTCGAGGAAGGCACGCCGCGCACGCTCGTCCACCTCCAGCGCGCCGACACGGATCGGAGCCGTGACATGGCCCTGGTCGTCCGCCCGCCTGGTCACCGCGCGGATGCGCGCGATCAGCTCGCGCAGCCCGAACGGCTTGACGACGTAGTCGTCGGCGCCGAGCTCGAGCCCGACCACACGGTCGGCTTCCTCCCCACGGGCGGTAACGATGATGATCGGCAGCTGCGAACGCTCGCGCAGCCGCCGGCAGACATCGAGCCCGTCGATGTCCGGAAGGCGCAGATCGAGCAGGACGATGTCGGGCTCGTCCGCCGCGAGCGCCTCCGCGCCGGTTGCCACCCGCACGACGTCGAAGCCCTCGCGGCTCAATCCGTCGGCGAGCGGGAGGGCGATCGCATCCTCGTCCTCGACGATTAGCACTCTCATCGCGCACATCGTCGCTCCAGCTTCGCAGCTCGGCATCCGGACTTTCCCGAATCTTGGCAATCCGGCAGCGAAAGCCTGGCGATCCGCTCGACAGTCCATTCCCCGGGCAGGCGTACGTTCGGAGGCATCAACCCCACTGGAGGTCTTCGACGATGAAACCGACCCACGCACTCGCAATCGCAGCCGTCCTCGCCGTCGCGGCCGTCCTCGGACTTGCGGCAGTGACGAGGACATCCAGCCTGGGCGCTTCGACGAAGCAGGCATCGGCGGCGACCCTCGCGTCTCGGGCACACAAGCTCGATTCGTTCGAGGCGTCGCTGCAGAAGGCGTTGAAGAGCAAGCCTCCCGCATTGCCGAAGATGCCCGCGGCCGGCGCGGCGACACCCGTCGCAACGGCGCCACGAGTGATCTACCAGCGCCCGGCTCCGATCATCGTCCACACGCGAAGCCACCACGGCGACGATGACAACGGTTACGAGTCCGAGCACGAAGGCACGGGCGGTGGAGAGCACGATGACTAACCACGTCGGCCGCCTCTACAGCCTCGCGCTGGCGCTCGTCGTCTTCTTCGTCCTCTGGGCAGGGATCGCGGCACGACCCTGGGCCTCCACCCGTTCCGACCCGAGAGTGGCGGCGCTCGTTGCACGAGAGCAGCAGCTGCGCCGGGACAGCGTGCTCGTCAAGAAGGTCGTGGCACGTCGCTGGGCCGTCTATCGCGTCCAGCTCACCCGGAGAAAGGCAGCGATCGCGACCGCCCGCCAGCGGCAGCTCACGGCGGCGGCTGCCCGGACGAGCGCGGCAGTCCGGATCGTGACCCTGCCGCCGCTGACGATCACGAGGACCTCGTGATGGAGCAGCGGCGCTTCCACGCGATGGGCACCGAGGTCGAGCTCTTCGTCGAGGCTAACGGCGCCGGCCGGGAGCTCGACGCAGCCGAGGACGAGTTCCATCGTCTCGAAGATCTCCTCTCGCGCTTCCGCGAGAGCTCCGAGCTGTCGCACCTCAATCGGGAGGGCGCACTCGACGCCTCGGCGGACCTGGCGCGCGTCGTCGGGCTCGCGCTCGAGGCGCGGGAGCGAACGCACGGGCGCTTCGACCCGACCGTGCACGATGCCGTCGTCGCGGCCGGCTACGACCGCTCGTTCGAGCTCGTGCCGGCGGAGGCGGGCGAAGCACCCAGCGCCGTCCGTTGCGGCGGGGGCGTTCGCCTGACCGGCTCGCGGATCGAGCTCGACCCGGGCGTCCGCCTCGACCTCGGCGGGATCGGAAAGGGCTATGCGGCCGACCGGGCGGCCGAGCTGCTCGCGCCTGCGGGCCCCTGCCTCGTGAACGCCGGCGGCGACGTGTCCGTGCGCGGCGGCTCGTGGCCGGTCGGCGTCGAGGGGGCCGTGACGCTCGAGCTCTCCGACGGTGCCCTGGCCACGTCGGGCCGCGACCGGCGCCGCTGGCGCCGCGCCGGGCGCGAGCTTCACCACCTGATCGACCCCGCAACCGGCTCGCCGGCCGAGGTAGACCTGCTCCGGGCGACCGCCGTCGGCTCCGACGCGGTCGAGGCCGAGGTGCTCGCGAAGTGGCTGTTCCTGGCCGGTGAGGCCGAGGCCGTGGCGAGCGGAATCCCCTGCGTCCTCGTCACTGCCGACGGCTGCGTTCGTCTGGGAGGTGGCCTGGCATGAAAGATCCGACGTTCTGGGTTCTCGCTCGCGCGAGCGGCCTGACCGCCTATGTGCTGCTCACGCTGAGCATGCTCGCAGGGCTCGTCGTCAAGTCGCGGCCGTTCGGTCGCGCGGTGAAGGCGGCGTCCGTGGTGGACGTGCACAGGTTCCTGACCGTCCTTGCGCTCGGCGCAGTCGCCGTCCACGCCGCTGCGCTCGTGCTCGATTCGACCGTGCACATCGGCCTGGGAGCGCTGCTCGTCCCGGGCCTCTCGCCGTACCGGCCGCTCTGGACAGGCCTCGGCGTCGTCGCGGTCGACCTCGCCGCCCTGATCTGGATCTCGTTCCCGCTGCGCAAGCGCATCGGCGTGCGCGCCTGGCGGAAACTGCACTGGGCGACCTACGGAGTCTTCCTGCTTGCCACTGCCCACGGCCTGCTGGCCGGGTCGGATTCGTCGCGGCCGTGGGCGTTCGACCTCTACCTCGGGGCGGTCGGGGCCGTTGCGTTTGCGACGGCGTGGCGTGCTCTCGTCCGCCCCACTCGTCCTGAAGCGCTGACCCAGATTCGACTCGACTAGCAGACCGTGTTCGACACCGAAAGGAGCTCGCCATGGCCAGGATCGTGATCGACCGTTCGCTCTGCAGCGGCTTCGGCCTCTGCGCCGAGCTCGCGCCCGACCTGATCCAGATCGACGGTGAAGGCATTGCCACCCACCGCGTCGGCACGTGCGACGATCCCGCCGCATACAAGGTCGCGGCCTCGTGCCCGATGGGCGCAATCGTGGTGATCGAGGAGAAGGCGGCATGACCCGAACCGTCCTGATCGTGGGCGCCGGCCTGGCCGGCTCCCGCTGCGCCGAGGCGCTTCGCGCAGGCGGGTTCGCCGGGCGCGTGATCCTCGCCGGCGCGGAGCGGACGCCGCCCTACGAGCGACCGGCGCTCTCGAAGGAGTTCCTGTCCGGAGAGCGCGAGCGCATCGAGCTTCGCCCACCCGAGCACTGGCACGACCGTGGGATCGAGCTCGAGCTCGGCACCCGCATCGTCGAGCTCGGCGAGGGCACCGCGACGACCGCGGCCGGCGCGGTGCACCGCTGGGATGCACTCGTGCTCGCTACAGGCGCCCGGGCGCGGCGACTGCCCGTGCGCACCCATGTGCTGCGGACGCTGGACGACGCGGTGCGGCTGCGGCGCGAGCTGCGCCCGGGCCGACGGCTGACGATCGTCGGCAGCGGCTTCGTGGGCGCCGAGGTCGCCTCGACCGCGCTCTCGCTCGGCGTGGCCGTGACGATGTACGAGCTCGCAGCGGTCCCATTCGAGGCCACGCTCGGCATCGAGGTCGGCCGGTTGCTCGCCGATCGCTACCTCGACCACGGCGTCGACCTCAGGCTCGCCACGGCCGCACCGAATCTCGAACGCGAGCTCGTACTCGCCGCCGTCGGCGCCCAGCCGGCAGACGAGCTCGTCCCCGGAGTCGCGACCGACGCGTTCGGCCGAACCGCGATTCCGAACGTCTACGCGTGCGGCGACGTCGCGCTCTCATGGCGTCCGTCGCTCGGCCGCCACGTCCGGATCGAGCACTGGACGAACGCGGCCGGTCAGGGAGCCTCGGTCGCACGGGCGATCCTCGGCGACCCGAAGGCGTTCGACGAGCTCCCGTACGTCTGGTCGGACCAGTTCGGGCTGCGACTCCAGCTCGTCGGCCGGCCCGAGCCGGGCGACCGTGTCGAGCTCGAGGGCGATCCCGAGTCGTTCGCGGCGCGCTACCTCGCCCCGGACGGGCGGCTCCGCGCGGCCCTGCTCGCGAACCGTCCGCAGGCGGCCGCGACGCTGCGGCGCGAGCTACCGTTGGCCGCATGAGCCGTAGGCTTGACGGAGGCGACCTCCGGCGTAGGCTCGACGGAGCCGGCAAAGCCGGCGGAGGTGCCGGCTTTGCCGGCGCCGGAGCGGGACATGAGCCGTAGGCTCGACGGAGGCTCACAGAGAGCGGAGGCGCCGGCTTTGCCGGCGCCGGAGCGGGAATGAACCGGCTGGGAACGATCGCGGTCGTGCTCGCCGCGGCTGCCACGGCGGTCCTGCTCAACGTCGTCCTGCTCGGCAGCGCCTCCTCGAGCAACGACCCGGTCGGCAAGCTGACCCCCACCGCAAACCTTCCGACACAGACGAATCTGCAGCCCGCCCCGCCCGGCGTCGTCCAGCCGTCGACGGGCCCGATCGAGGGCGAAGACCAGGACGACTAGCGAGGGCCGGAGAAGGCTCTCACGGTCCGACGACCGCGAGTCATTGGTCGGCGATCTTGACCAGCTTCATCTTGAGGTTCGAGAGGTCGAAGGTGGTCACGCCGCTGTCGAAACAGACGTACGTCACCGTCTCGTCGGGGTGGCTGTGGCCGCGACCGTGACCGAGATGCCCGACGAGGTATTGCCGGCAGTCGTCGAGTAACCTGCCGCACCGGAGATCGCGCCCGAGACGTCGAAACCGCAGTTCAGGTAGTCGTCGCTCGCGCCGGTGTTGGTGACCGTGCCGCTGGCGATCGCGATGTAGTAGCCGGCAGCTGGGGCATTCACCGTCACGATCGGGTCGCCGTCCTGGTAGTTGCTGATGTCCACGCCGGTCGAGTCGACGCTCTCCAGCGTGGCCGGAGCACCAGGCGGACCTTGCGGGCCCGTGGCACCCGTGTCGCCCTTCGGGCCGGTGTCGCCTTCCGGACCGACGAGCTGTCCAAGGTCGACCGGGGAGAAGTCGTTGACCCCAAGCGAGCCGTCGCGGATGTTGAGGCCGGTTACGCTCCCGCGCCTGATGTCGACGCCCGTGATCGATTCGTCCCTGATGTCGGCCCCGGTGATGAGCTTGATACCGGCCGCGCCGGCGGTACCACCAAGCGCCACGAAGAGGGCGATCATCGCAATCACCCGGGCGCTCGTCAGTCCGCTGAAGAATCCGTTCCATGCATGTCCTTCCGTCAATTGACCAAAATGGGGATCGGGCTTGGCCCGAATGGGCTATCGGCAACCTCGGCGCCAAGCTGAACCCCGCCGTCTTCGACGCAGGTTGCCGAGCCGCTCTGTTGGCATAAGAAAGCCCCGTTTGCGGGGCTTTCCTTAGCGCTTCCGCGTCTTGAGGCCGATCGTGTAGGTACCGGTGCCCGTCGGCTGTTTGTGCCGGACGCTCAGCCAGTACTCGCCTGGATGCAGCTTTCGCACGATCCGCGCGTTCGCGCCGCTGCCCCGGTCGTCGTCCCAGGCGAGGACAGCTCCGGGATCGTTCGGGCCGTGAAGCGTCATCACCACGTCGGTCACGCCGGCGGTGCTCATGATGTGGGTCGCCGCAGTCGGGACGACGAAGCGATAGGTGTCGACCTCGGCGCCGATCGACAGATCCGCCTCGATCGGGGGTGCACCCACCGTCAGGTCGACGATCCCGGGTGAGTTCTTCGGGTACTGGCGGCGCATGAAGTCCTTGTCCAGCTCCGACAGCTCCGTGTTCCAGCCGATCGAGTACGAGCCGATCGTCAGCTCGTCGGGGACGGCGTACTCCATGATCGACGTCGGGTCGAAGCGGCTGAAGTTCGTGGCGTCGCGCGAGTACACGGCGAAGATGTTGTCGTCGACGTCAGCCTTGTCCCAGCCCTGCTGGGCGTAGTACGCGTAGACCTTGGGCTTGTCCCAGGGGATCTGCCCCGCAGCGGCCGGGTTGTTGTGCTCGTGGATCATCCCCAGAGCGTGTCCGAACTCGTGGAGCACGACACGCCTGTACTCGCGCACCGGCGTGGTCGGCTTCAGCCAGCCATAGTTCATCGAGGCCGACGTCCGCGAGCGCGAGAGCGCGTCGGTGCCGACCGTCGACCACGAGAAGCCGGCGTCGCGGAAGCTGATCCGGATCTCGGCGGCGGTGTCGCGTACGAAGTCGAGCTTCAGATTGGTGTACTGCTCCCACTCGGGCGCGATGCCGGCGATCTTCTCCTGCACCACCGGATCGCCGTCGAGGAACCGCACGCGCAGACGCTTGTTGTTCTCCCAGAGCCGCATCGTCTCGACTGCGGCTTTCGGGAAGGGCCGCGGCGAGCTGAAGAGGGGCATGACGCGAACATTGTCGGGCCTCTCCCGCGCGGCGAGCTCCTCGGCGTTGTGGTCGGCCTGTGCAGCCGTGTCGTCACCGCCGGGATGGATGAAGCACACCTTCAGCTGCCTGCGGGCCACGAGAACCCTTTCACTTGTAGACCCTCAGCGAACGGACCGCGACATTCGGGTTGTCGAGCGCGAGATCGGGCAGCTTGGACGGAGCGAGCGCGATGTCCGAGCCGACGCGGATGACGGCGACGAGGATCACGACGAAGTCGGCCTTTGCACCGGCGAGGTTGATGTCGAAGCTGACGATGCCCGAGTGCATCGGATCAAGCGTCTGGCCGGCCAGGGTCTTGCGTCGGTTCGGCGCTGGCGAGGTGAACGCCCAGCCGGCGCCGAACGTCTTGGACGTCGTCCCGCCGGCCGAGTTGAGCACCTCGTTGACGGCGGCCGTCCACGGCACGTCGTCCGGAAACCACGTCGTCGAGTCGTCGGGATTCGCCTTCTTCTTCGACTTCGGGTCGATCCAGTGCAGAAGCGTGACGCGCACGTCGGCGCCGTTCACCGGGTTGAGCCCACGGTGATGGACGACGACCTCCACCTTGGCCTTTCCGGTGAGCAGGCTCGCCGAGGCTCCACCTACCTCTCCTTCCTCGAGCTTCGGTGTCAGCTCGTACAGGTCCGCCTCGATCGGACTCGCCGTCCCCCACGGCTCGGCGTTGACGTGCGGAGCCTTCATCACGGAGTCCCAGAAGTCGCTGTCGATGCTGCAGATGTTCGCGGCTTGCGGAGCGCCGTTGTCGCGCAGCACCTCCTCGAAGTAGAAGTCCCATCTCCCGGTCGGGCGGCACCTCGGATCGTTCGTCTTGGCGCGCAGAGCAGTCTGGAAACGCCAGAGGGTCTCCTCGACGATGTCGCCGTCTCCCTTCGTCCACGACAGCGTCGCGGGCTTGGCGACGGGTCCGGGCGCCGGGCGCGGACGAACGTCGGGGCTGCCGTGCCATGAACGGCCGGGCTTGCCGTCGCGCTTGAGGTCGCTCGCGCGCACGCGCCACCGCAGGTCGTCGGTGTGGGCGCGCAGATAGGTGAGGTCGGTCACGTCGGCGTCGATCGGCGTCTCCCAGACGCCGCGCGAGGCGATCCCGGCCCGCAGGAGCCGCAGGCCACCGGAGTCGAAGAGCGACAGGTCCTCCACGGCTGCCTCCGGCAGCCCGTTGACGAGTGGCTCCCACGCCCAGTCGGGCGGGTTCGTCCCCGCAAGGATGCGCGTCCCGCGCCAGACGCCGACCGTGGTGCCGACGTAGACGTGGTCAGGGTTGGCGGGGTCGCAGAGCACCGCAGTGACCGGCGCGGGAACGCCTTCGGCACGCAGGCCCGTCTTGTGCCACTTGCTGGTGCCGTCGAACCACCACAGCGTGTCGACATCCGGCTTGTCGGGGTGACCAGCCGTGCCCAGGTAGACGGCGCCCTTCGTCCCTCGCTGTGCGCCGCCGGCATCGAGGTTTGGAGTCAGATCGGTCCACGCGGCCGCTTCCCGGATCGGGCCGTCGGCCTTTGTCGCGTCCTTCTTGTTCTTCCTGCTCTGCTCGAGGATGAGCTCTGCCGGGCCCGTCCAGCTCCCGGGACCGCCCGCGTCGGCGCTTCCGGGAGTCCGCTGCAGGCGCAGAACCTTCCCGCCCGGCGCCAGGAAGCGCTGCTGGGTGAGGATCCACGCCACGTCGGGGCCGGCCCACTTGCAGACCGTCACCGCCTCACCGAGCTGATCTTGCTTCCGGTTGTAGGTCGTCGGCGTGATCGGATCGGAGCCGGTGGGCAGCGTGACGAAGGTGGCGCCCCAGTCCTCCGAATACCAGACTCGATTGGTGCCGATCAGAACCTGGCCGACAGCTGTGGCCCCGCGCGTGTGCTTGATCGCAGCCGGCGTCGAGTAGAACGCGGAGTCTCCGTCCTCGTCGCCCTTGTGTGGAGCGACCGGCGTGCCGCCACGGACGAGCAGGGGACCGAACCCTCCGGACGATCCCTGCCAGGTGGCCTGGACGTACTGGGAGAGGTAGCGCGTGGTGTCGGACGGATCGAAGGCGACCCCGCCGCCGTCTCCTTCCTCGACGACTCGCCAGACGCCGTTCGAGTCTCGCTCGATGACGCCGTTGTCCTGAAGGCCCAGCACGATGCGGCCTTCGCACGTCGGATGGGACGCGACGAAGTTGGCCTCGGCGATCGAGAGACCGTCGTTGCACGCGACGAAACCCACCTGCTGTGTGGGCTTTTCCGAGCGGAAGACTCCGCCGTCGCACGAGGTCCACAGGCGTGTCCCGGCGTTGGAGAACCGCAGGTCGTGGACGTCGGCGTGCACGCCGACGCCGATCATCGTCGGGGGTGCGGGGTGGCCGAACGTCAACGTGCCCGCGTTGTCGCCGACCTCCGCCGACATGAGCGAGCCGTTGTAGCTCTCGTAAGGCTTGCTGTCCGGATTCGTCGCGGCGATGTACGAGCCGGCGATCACGATCCGATTCGCGTTCGACGGGTCGACGACCATCGTCATGTCGTACTCGCCCTGGGTGCGCAGGACGTTGGGGACGCCGGCAGTGACGCGGCTGGCCGTCGGTGCGGCCGCGCCCGAGTTGTCGAGCCGGTAGAGGCCGGGCAACAGCGAGTCGCCGTCGCGGTTGTTCAGCACGTAGACCTTCGTCGGCGGCTCGGAGGCCGCGAGCACGCTTCGTGCGTTGGACGACCCGGATGTGGCGACGTTGACGAAGGCTCCCGCCCCACCGTCCTGCACCCACAGCCCGGGCTTCTTGCCTGTCGCCCAGACCCAGATCCGCGAAGGTCGCGCCCCGGCGGCGGAGGTCCAGATGACGTCCGTGCACGCGCCGTCGAACGTGTCGAACGGCGCGGCGGCGAACCTCGTCCAGGGGACGTCCGCGCCGGGCGCCGAGGGCCGTTCGAACAGCCCGATCGACGTGGCGACGACGACGCGGCCGCCGCCGGGCTCGGAAGCGAAGCGGAACACGCCCTGTCCGGCGAGGTTCGACGCCTCCCTCGTCCAGGGATCCGATGCCGCCGACGTGACCGGGCCTGTCGCGACGAGGATCCCGATGCCCCCGAGGTTGCTGCCGGGACGGGCCTGTGGCTCCGGGCTCGTCTCGCCCGTGCCGACGAAGACGACGTCCTTCGACTCGTCGTTCGGAGCGGCGGAGTCGAACCGGACGAGGATCGCGCCGCAGGCGTGCCGGTGAGCCGGCCTCGTGATGCCGCTCGCGTCGGTGGACGCGAGCCCGCCGATCGAGCGCCAGGACCCTCCCCGGTCGGACGAATACCAGATGCCCCCGTTTGCCGCAGCCGCGTACAGCCGTTCGCCGTCCGGGTGTACCGACAGCGCGCGCACCCGCCCTGACACGCGCGGCTTGTTCGCCGCCTGTCCGCGGAGGATCGAGGTCGGGCCGAGCGGCAGCCAGAGGTTTCGCGGGCCGGTGGGTTGGCCGAAGACGATGCCCATTCTCCGGGCCCGATCGCGGGTACGCCGGGGTACGCGCACAGCAGTCGTGCGTCCGGCGAGGAGCGCGGCGTCGAGGTCGAGCTGCTGGCGCTTGGGCGCGGTGAACCGCCGGCGTGCCCCCGGATCGTCGCCGCTCTCACGTTCGGTGTCCGAGGGCCACTCGTAGATGCTCACGGCTCGCCTCCTGTTCCCGTCTCCGGCACAACCCGGATCCAGCCTTCTCGGAACGCCGCCGGCGTGTCGGGCAGGAGAGCCGTCTGCGTCGCCGCGAGGATCGCGTCGGTCCGCCACGTGGCCGGTGTGTCGCGCCAGAGGAACGCCTGGTTCTGTCCGAACACCGAGACCTTCGGCAGCCGCACCTGGCCCTCCTCGGCCAGATCCGTTTCCACGAGGACCGGCCCGGTGCGCAGGGACGGTGCGAGGGCGGCGAGCCCGGCGCCGACCCAGTCGCGGGCGAGGGCCAGGGCCTTGCGAGGCAGGATCCCGGTCGTCAGGTGCGCTCTGCCCGCGGCGTGCATCAGGATCGTGAGCGTCACCGTCTGGCCGAGGTGGACGTACAGCGTGTCGCCCTCGCCGTCGCCGACGACATACGGGTGCGTGATCGCCTCCTTCGTCGGCAGCGCGTCGGACTGGCCGAGCAATCCGAGCTGACCGCGGCTGCGGCCGCTCTCGGACGCGAGTGCGGCGACGACCTTGTCGACCAGCCGGAACCGGCTGTAGTCGTCGTCGACGAAGAAGCCGAGCACGCCGTCGTCCGTGCGGGTGAGCTCGCCGATGCGCACGGGGAAGGCGACCGCTGCCAGGGCCTGCTCGGCGGCGACCCGCTCGGCTGCGCGGGCCGGGTCGGAGAGGTCGAGGTCGTCCTCGGGCCGAAGCTCCAGACGCAGCTGCGCGCGGGCGACCGCGATCGGGCGGCCGACCAGCCCCGCGACGTGTTCGCTGCCGAGCGACGCGAACGAGTCGACGGTCCACAGGGTGGTGTCGATCGCCCTGAGCAACGCCGACAGTGCCGATTCGGACGTGGCGACCTCGCCGCCGCGCGCGGCGGCGTCGGCCGCGACGACCCCGGCGGCAAACCACCCCAGCGACTGCTGAGCCGAGGCGAGACCGAACGACGGTCCTGCGTCCGGCGGGCCCTCCCTGCCGGCGGCGATCTCCCACACGACGCCGCCGCCGATGGGCTCATGGAGCAGCTCGCCGAGCGGGCTGCCGTCGACGCCGAAGACCTCGAGGCTCTCGTCGAGGTGGTCGGGGAGCAGGAAGCCGGCTACCGGGTTGACGGCGAGTGTCGGATCCACCTGGTCGACGCGCGCCTCGGCGGCGTCGAGCGCCCCTGTGGGCGACGCTGCGTCGACGAGGTTGAACTGCCATCGGGACGCCCGCGTGAGGCGCGGGCTGAGCTCCATCGCGCCGGCCTCGCCCTCGACGCGATCCTCGACGGTCGTCGCCACGTCGCCGACCGGGACGTCGAGCAGGCGGCCGAAAGCGTCGACCAGCCGAGCCTTCGTCAGCCGGAGGTGCCCGCCGACGAGCGGGATGGGCGGAGCAGTCGGCGCCGGCGGCACGATCTTGCCGTCTCCGTCCACGCCTCGCTGCAGACCATCGAGGCTCGGAAGTCCGAGCAGCTGGGAGCGGAAGCCGTCCAGGGCGGAGGTGACGATGTCGACCTCGGCGAATGCGGCCGCGAGCGTGCGGAGCGCGGTTTCCGTCGCCTCGTTCGCCTCGCCGGACCCGGCGATGTCGCGGGCATCCTCGGCTGCGAGCCAGTCGGTGATGGCGCGCCGCAGCGTTGTCGCGGCGCCCGTGGTGAGTAACGCGCGGCCCTGGAGTGAGTGTTGGGCTGGAGCGGCCGCCGGCGACCCGTCGCGCTCGAGGTCGACGTCGTCGAGCGACCAGCCGGCGACGCTCGGCTCGGCGGAGTTGGTCAGCTCGACCTCCCACTCCAGCCAGAGCGGCACCCAGGGCTGCGCCCAGGCCGTGACCCCGACCGGATCGGGGTCGGCGCCCTTGAAGAGCGAGAAACGGCGCAGCTCGTCGCCGACCCAGCGCCGATCAAATGCACCTGATTTGGCCGTAAACGCCTGCGTCGCACCGTCGTAGGTCCCGTTGGCGCCGAACCGGAGAGCGGCCTCCGCCACCAGCCGCCTGCGGATCACGCCGTCGCTTTGGGACGAGGCGGATGCAGCCGCGAGCCACCCCGAGTGGTAGGGGTCGTGCAGCACCGCCTCGCGCGCGAGCAGGACGACCTCGGTTGGAATCGCGCCGCTCCCGAGCGTCTTGATCAGCGTCTCGCCCGAGATGACGCCTTGCACGTCGCTGATCGCCTGCGTCGGCCAGCGGCAGGTCAGCTTCCCGTCGGGTGAGGCCCGTCCGTCCCGGCCGTGGCGGAGGCTTCGACGAGCGCCCGAGACGGCGACCAGCGGGTCTGTCGGGAAGGCGAAACGCGGCGCCGGCCGGGCGACGACACGCGGCTCGGCCGGAGGGACGTCGTCGGCGGCGGGCGTGCGCATGGCCGCGTGAACCTCGCGCTCGCTCGCGATGAAAAGGTCGTACTGCTTCATCTTCGAGAACACGAGACTCGACTGGACCGAGTTCGTCTCGCGCGTCGGGTCGACTGTCTTGCGGACGCCCTTGTCGATCGTCGTCTGGCGGCGCGCCCGACGGCTCCCGGACTGGGTGCCCTCGTGCCCGCCGGCGACGAAGCGGTCGGTGCCGGCGGTGCCGCCCGGAAGTGAGGCGAAGGCCGAAGCGTGCTGGTGCTCCTCGACCTCGACCGCCCCGTCGGGCTGGCCGATGCGGTTGATCTTCTGTGCGGTAAACGCCGCAAGGAGCCGCTCGGTGCTCTCCCGGGCCGAGGCCGGAGCTCCCGGGACCGAGGCGAGCGCGGCGATCACGTCGTCGTCGTGCCGGCCGATCGAGACGCGCAGCGCGGAGGCGGGCGGGCGCTGATCGACCGGGATCGGTCCGGCCAAAGGCACGCCATACACGGCGCCTTGCAGGAGCGTCGAGCGCAGATGCCAGGGCTCCGTCACGTAGCGCTCGAAGGAATCGGCGACAAACTTCGAACTGTTGGCCGTGACCGCTTCCTGCGCGATCGTCTTGTCGATCGGCGAGAACGCCGAGGAGGCCGCCGTCGGCGCCCGGGACGCGCCGGCCGCCCGCTGGGAGGCCGCGCGGGGCTTGTCGCCGAAGCGGTCGAGGGTGCCGAGGCCCAGCGCCTTGCGGAGCTCGATGTTGCTCGAGTTATCCCGCTGCGCCCGTCTCCCGCCGGCCCAGTCGGTGAGCAGCCGCCAGCGAAGACCATCGAGCAGCTCCGCGAAGCTCTTCTCGCTGCGAGCGGCGTCGAGTGGATCGGAGGCCGGGCTCGACCACCAGCCGGCGACGACGTAGGTCGCCGCGTTGTTGTCGACGCCGGCGGGCGCCACGGCTGCGATGTCGTCGAGCGGGTCGTGAAACGCGAAGCGGTTGAGCACGGCGTCGTACACGGCGGCCCAGGTGGCCGAGCCGCCGAGCGCACCCGTGAGCTCGTCGCGGTCGACCGCGACGCCTGCGGGTTTCGCCTGTTTCGACGCCTGAGCGCCTTCGCTCCACTGTTCGAGCGGCACGACAACGGCGCGGTCGGCCTCGATCACCCACCCGCTGAGGGACGGCTGCTTCGCCCCGTTCGGGAGCACGATGCGGAGGACGACCCAGCGATCCGGGAGCGCGCGCAGGCCGAGCCGGTTGGGGGAGCCGGCGGGACGCTCCTCGAGCCGGCCGCGCAGCAGCGCGTCGGGCATCGCCCAGTGGAGGTGAACGCCGGCCGGCCGCGGAGTGCCGGGGTCGAAGAGCGGCGGCATCCCGGCGGCCGGATCGTCGACGCCGGCGCCGGCGAGCAGCATCGGCACGCGCACCATCGGCTCGGCGCTGCCCGGCTCGACGAAGAGCGCCTGCACGTCGATCGGAACGAGCAGCCGCATGTCACGGAGCAGCTTGTCGTCCCACGTGGCGATCTCGTCGATGCCGACCGCCGCGCGGTCGAGGACGAGGAACCGCTTCGACTGGATGATGCTCGAGAGCTGCCCGGGATCGAACTCGAGATCCGACACGGCTACACCCCCTCCACCGGCGGTAGCTTTGCCACGCGCTCGGCCAGTTCGGCCTTGTAGGTGGCGAAGCTCGTGGTCACTGTGAACTTGTCGAGGTCGAAGAACCGGATCCCCTCGGTGTCCTTCGGGTCGCCGAAGACCTGGCGGTAGGGGAAGCGCAGCATCTCGAGCGCAAACTCGTGAGGCTCGAGCGTGGGTCCCACCTTCGCCTTGGGCTTCTGGATGATCCGCTCACGGAGCCGGTGCAGGTCGATCACGCCGGGCGCCCCGGGCCGAAACGGCACAGGCACCGAGTTGTCCGCTGTGAAGTCCGTCGTGGGCGGAACGGAGTCGCCGGTGGTGGCGTCGCGAAGCCGGACCTTCGCACTGCGCTGAGCGGGCGGGTCATCCGGATCGAGACGAGCGCCGAACTGGATCCCGCGGCGCGGCTCCTCGATATGGACCACCTCGGGGACGCCGTCGATCAGCACGAGGAGCACTGCAGGAGCGAGCCGCTCGACCCGGAGCAGCTTCATGCGATCCGGATGCGACTCGGCCTCGGTGGTGAGCGCGTCGTCTGCGATCACATCGCGCCGGTAGGCGCGTACATGCAGCTCCGGCCAGCCGGAGACGACCCGCGACCGAAGCAGGAAGCCGGTGATCGCACCGCCGGCGCCGGAGAGCCGTTCCTCGCCGTGGGGGCTGCGGATCACGCGCTCCGCCTCGTCGACGTCGTTCCGGATGTACGGGTAGATCGCCTCGAGTTGCGCGCGGTCGGCCGTGGTGATCGTGCCGACGCTGAGCGCGCCCTGCACCAGCGCATCGGTCCAGCCACGGTCGATATAGAAGAAGCGGATCGACTCTGTCGGCAGCAGGTCGGCGTCGGGCACCAGGTAGCTGAACGGCACGCCGTGGAGGAGCCGCAGCCGCGCGAGGAACCTGCGCAGCTCCCCCGGGACCACGTGGTCGCCGTCATCGGGGTCGTGCTCGACCAGCGTGTCCAGCACCTGGCTGACGGCGACCGTCGTCGCCTCGTACGTGAGCGCGGCATCGATCTTGAAGGCCATCAGTCGGTCTCCTCGTCGTCGGGAATGCGGTCGATCAGGTCGTCGAGAGCGTTGCGAGGCTGCTCGGCCGGCTTCGCTCGACGACCGCGGAGAGCCGCTTGCGGAGCACGGAGCTCCGGCGCTGCAAGCTTGGCCAGGCGCTCGACCTCGGTGCGGAGCGCGGAGCCCATCGCCTCGAGCTGGGGTCCTTTGCGGATCGGGCCGTCTCCGAACGCGACGAGCGGCACATCGGTGGCTGCCAGCGCCGCGGCCATGCCGACGGTGTCTGCAGCCTTCCGGATCGCGTTCAGATCGAGTCCGAGACCCGACGCGACAACGCTGTCGAGGCTGCCCGAGAACTCCAGCGGCCGTCCCGGGTCGGCGACTGGACGAGGCGGCCCGGCGACGGAGACAGGCTTGGTCGCCACCCTGTCGAGGAGCCCGGACGCGACGATGTGGCTCAGGTCGAAGAGGTCGTCGAGCGCCGGGAGGAGCGCGCCAGGGATGATCGTCTCGATCAGATACTTGACCCGGGCGGCGCCGAACTGCTCGCCCCGGAAGCGCTGGAGCGCCGACACGATCGACAGCTGCGAGAGCGCCAACAGGCGTCCGATCTCGTACGCGGCCGCAAACGACAGGTCCTCGCGCCCGTCCGGAACGACGCGTCGCAGCTGGTCGGCGGCGTGGGCCACGATCAGCCGGCCGTCCGAGTCCGGCTTGTCGCGATCGGTCGGATGCGGAACGAGCGCGCCGCGGTACCACGCGTTCGTCGTGTCTCCGCGGCGGGTCTGGTGCTCGAGCTCGAGATGGCCGGATTCGATCACCGTCGGCCCCTCCGGCTCCGGCGGGACAGCCGGTGGGACGGAGCCGACCAGTCCGACGTCGAGGTCCTGCATCAGCGTCTCGAACGTGGCTCCCTCGTTCGTCGTGAACGACCAGTAGGCGAGCACGGGAAAGCGAAACACCTTTTCGACCGCGAACTTCTCGATCGGGAAGCGCCAGCCGATGGCCATCGTGTCGCGGACGACTCGGGCCGCATCGGTGGTGAAAGCCGCCGCCGCGACCGCCTCGGTCGGACCCTTCGCCCACGCCGAGTTGGCAGTGCTTCGCGCAGTCGCGGTGCCGTCGAGGTCGGGTCCGATCGCCGGCAGCCCGGCCGAGCGTCCCTCAGCGGGAAGCGCAGCGAGACTCTGCGCGTCGAGCTGGCCCTGCGCGAGCTCGAACGACGAGCCGATCCCGGTCACGAACTTGTCCGCGTGCTGGCTGGCCTGCGTCGACGCCAGCACGGTCCAGTCCTGAGCCAGCTCGTACTCGAAGAAGTTGACCGGCGGCACCGGCGGAGGCAGCGAGGCGAGCTGACCCTCGATGTTGACAAGGCAGGCCATGTAGCGCACCGGCTTGTTCGCCCCGGCGTCGAAGACCGGCAGGCGGTTCGCGAGCACCACCGCCGCCCAGCCGTCGTCGTCTCCGGCGGCCAGCTCCGTGTCCTGCACGTCGACCTCGCGGACGTGGACGAGGAGCGGCAGGTCCTCCTGCGTCGGGAAGATCTTGTTCAGCACTGTCTGCGTGACCGCCAGGTAGACGGTCTCCGGGACGTCCCGATCCTCGGGGTCGAGGAGACTGACACCCGCCGTGACGCACTGCTCGACCGGTGCCGACGTCGAGAGCTCGGCCTCCCCCTCGGCGACGACGACAAGGGCGAGCCATGGCGTGGCCGAGACCGCCGCGGCTTCGGCCGGGTTGCGCTCCCAGGGCAGGGTGCGCCGTTTGAGCACGATCTGCGGGAGGCGATCGCCGAAGGCGCCCTCGCCGTTTGCCGGCGGAAACGTGGACAGGATCTGGTCGGGTGGCATCGTGTAGCGCGGCGAGCTCACCGTCACGTGGGTTCGCTCCTCCTGGACGTCGAACGGCGTGCCCGTCTGGTCGCTCCGGAGCTCGTACTTCCCCGCGGTCACGGGCGGTAGGACGTTCGAGTGCAGGACGAAGTGGCCTCGCTTGGGAGGTGGCATCAGCGCTCTCGCTTCCTCGGTCGGGTTGCTTTCGCAGTTGGCTTCCTGGGGCGGGGCGGCCGCCGCGGCGTCCTGGGTGGCGTCGGCTTCTCGTCGAGCCAGTTCAGCCTGACGCCGCCGCCCTGGCCAGGCACGATCGGGCGCAGCGACGCGTCGAGGCCTCGCTCCGCGATCGAGCTGAGCGCCGATTGCGCGCTCGTGCCGAAGGCACCGAGGACGCCCGCCAGCGACCAGCCCAGCTCGGTGGCCACCGTGACCGTGACCGGCCGGCCATCGGCCGAAGGGACGACGTCGTAGGCGAGCACGGTGCGGTTCTCGGCGCTCAGCACGATCGGGGGGCGTTCCGCCCCGCTCGCGTCGAGGGCGCGTGTGGCGCCGTCGAGCCCGAGTGCGAGCCGGCGCCCGTCGACCGAGCCTCCGAGCGCCTCGGGATCGTCCAGCACGACCAGCACGGTCGTCACCGGAAGCGCAAAGCGCGTCGAGACGGTGCTCAAGCCCTGGGTGAGCTCTGCGCCCGCGACCCAGCCGGCCTCGGCCCGTTCGCGGTGCTTCGGGATCGAGCCGCCGAAGGAGCGCGTCGTGCAGCGCGCACCGATCGCAGTCGACCAGCCCACGTAGGGCATCTGCATCGCCCCGTGCCAGCCGGCGAGGCCCGACTCCCGCTCGGCGCCAAGGCCGAGGGCGATCACCGCCAGGCGCTCGGTGCCGGCCGGAACGGTCCACGGCGCCTCGCGGGCAGCGGGGCCACCCAGATCGAGATCCGCGATCACGTCGCCCCCGTTGGCGAGTGCGACGAGGCGCGCCGGGCTCCCCCCGCGGACACTGAGCTGCGGCCGGTCGGCGTCGCCCACGTCGCGACCGGCATTCGGCAGCCGTAGCACCGCCACCTCGCCCGCAGCCAGCTCGGCTCCCGGCGTTCCAGCCGCCGCGGCGATTCGCCTGCCGGCGGTAAGCGACGCCGTCAGCCCGAGGAGCCGGTCACGCCCTTCGCCGCCGCGACTGCCGACCGCAGCGGGCGCAGCACGTGCGACTGCCGTCGTCGGCACCTCGCCGGCCGCCACGACCGTCCGGGTGATGCGGCCCGGCTCGGCCTCCGCATCGAGCAGGACGAGCTGCGACGCGATCGAGCGGCTGCGGCTCAGCTCGACTGCGGCCATCGTCGGCGGTGGCATACGCCACATCCGGCTCGAGCCCTCGACGGTGGTGCCGCGGGGGGAGCGTGTCGCTTCCGCGAGTCCCGCAGCGCTGAGCACGCCGACGGCGACGGGCGGGTAGACGGCCATGTCCACCACTTTCGGCGCCGGCTTCTCCGCGATTGCCGGGATCTTCGAGGCGGCGACCGCGTCCAGCCCCTCGCCGAGCGTTCCGAATCGAGGCGGAGCCTGCCGCTCGCCTCGGAGCGCGGCGAGGCCGGTCGGGCTGGTGCTCTCGGCCAGCCAGCGGCCGGCGGTTGCGAAGGCGGCGTCAACAGTCGCCGGAGCCGGGACGAGACCCGCCAGCGCGACACCTGCGTTGCGGATCCGCGTCGCGTCGGTCGAGCGTCGTGTGAAGGGAAGCGGCTTCCGGGGCCCGATCTCGACCTGGTAGTAGGGGATCTCGGGGCCGCCCGGGGACTCCGTGGCGCGCGCGACGAGGTCGAGCTCGTTGAGCGCCTCGACGATGTCTCCCTTCGGCGTCTTGCGGTTGTCGTCGTCCTGTGGCGGCCCCCAGACGCCGATCGGGAACGCGCCGAAAGCCCGCCCGGTGGCGACGAACGGGAAGTCCTGCTGAGCGCCCTTCCGGAACCACGAGAGCTCGATCTTCGGGGAGACGGAGCCGGTGCCCATGGGCGCGACGCCGAGCGCCCTGGTCGGCGTGAAGTGCCTCGGCGCGTCGTTTCCGGCCGGCCGCTTCAGGACGATGTCCGTCGCCGGCACCGTGCTCGTCAGCACGAGGCTGAACTCGCAGACGACCACGAAGGGGCGGTCCGCTCCCCCATCGGGCGTCGGGATGGAGCCGCCGGAGGGCTGCGCGCCGGAGGAGGTGATCGCGGTGAGCGCGCGCGCGACGCCGCCCGGCCCCGCCTCCAGGTACTTGTCGATGAACGGGCCGGCTCCGAGCAGTTCCTTGCGCGTCTGCTCCCTGCTGCCGAACTCGACGGTGAGCTCGATCGGCCCGACCTCGAAGGTGGCTCTGCCGTGGAAGTCCGGGCCCTCGACCTCGATGCTCGCGCCGAGGTGGACCGAGATCGTGATCTCGCCGAACAGCCAGGTGTCGATCGTCACCCCGGCCGAGATCCGGGCGTAGACGCCGACCTTGTAGCGGAACGGGTCGAAGTAGACGATCCCGTGCGCTCCGAATTTCACCTCCGCCCACGCCGGCCCGAACTCCGCCGAGGCCTCGAAGTCGCCACCGGCCATCACCGCCTCGGAGGTCAGCGCGAAGTAGCTGCCGGCCTTGATCACGATCGAACTGCCGATTCCCCAGCGCAACCCGAGACGCGGCACCTTTGGGTAGCCCGGCTTGTTGAAGTCGGGGTGGTAGCCGCCGAGGGTGAGCACGAACTGGCCGCGGTACTCGCCCTTGAACCACGTGACGAAGGCGAAGCCGCCGGTGAGGCGGACGTCCGGGTAGAGCAGCCACGAGTTGTCGGTGAGCTGCCCCTGCACCCAGAGCACGCCCTCCGAGCTCGAGAACCGGACGATCAGCGCGATCTCGATCGACACGATCGCGACCTGCGGCCGCGGCAGCGCCATCCGCGCCAGGCCGAGCAGGCTGATGTCGAGCCCGTCGCCGACCTCGACCGCGACGACCGCGATCCCGTCGACGAGGGCGAAGCTGTTGAAGGAGATGCCGGCGGCGAACCAGAAGGTGCCGCGCTCCATCGGGAAGAACGTCCCGAGCGAGCGCAGCTGGTCCATCGGGTTCGCCGGCGAGGCGGCGATGTCCAGCGCCTGAATCAGCGGGTAGTCGCCGAAGGTCGAGAGATCGGTCGGCACGACGAGCGCGCGGTTGATCCCGAACCCGCCGCCGATGCCCGTGAGGAAGAACGCGGGCGGGCCGCCGATCGGCCCGTTGATCGCGCCGACGGCGAAGAACGCGACGAACCGCTCGCCGTTCGCGACGCCCTCACCGTAGCCGCCGTAGATCGTGATCCCGTAGACGCCGAAGCGGGCGAGCAGCATCCCGAGGTACTCGACGTTCGGCGGCTGCCCGGACTTGAGCAGCCCGCCCGCGATCGTGAGCCCGGCCATATCGGCCGTCACGGCGAGCCCGGCGAGGTCGACCTCCCAGTTCGCCGGGTTGAAGAAGTCGCCGCGCGAGACGAGGTAGGTGATCTGCAGGTCGTCGACGGCGCAGGTGAGCCCGAAGAGCGAGACGCTGCCGTCCATCAGGAGCGAGATCCGCTCGACACGCTGCTGCGGCATCGTCACGCCGACCCCGACCTGCTCGAGGTACAGCGGCCCGAAGCCCTTCTGAATCGCGATCCACCACGGCCCGTCGCCAGGGCCGGCTCTGAGGGTCACGTGCACGGGATCGTTGCCGTGCTTCTGGATCGCGAGCGCCGGCGAGAACGCCGGCTTGGGCGGCTGCGAGCCCGAGTCCTTGAGGATCCCGCTGGCGATGCTGTTGCCGCCGCTCGCGCCCGACGCGGAGATCGCGAGGTTCGTGAACTGCAGCTGTACGCCGCCGGCCTTCGCCCCCGCGAGATCGAGGCGGGCAAACGTGTGGAGGGCGATCGACTCGAGCGTGATCCCGAAGTCGAGTAGCGGCCCGCTCGTCTTCGCGATGCGGAGGCCAACGCCGTTGACGGTGAGGCTGGGCTCGAACGTGAGCGTCCCGTTTCCGGACAGGAGCCCGACGAAGAGCCCGCCCGAGCCGGGCGGGTTGTTCTCGATCCACGAGTCGTCGTTCTCGAGCCAGAGTGTGACATCGCCCGAGACGAGCTCCATCCGTTGGGCGAGGCCGAGCTGGACGCCGATCGTCCCGGCGTCCTCGAGCAGGCTGATCGTCAACCCTTCGAACGTCACCGAGAGCCCCGCGTCGGCCAGGTTCTCGAACAGCTTCTGCACACGGTCGAGGACGGACGACGGGTCGAACAGGCCGCCGATCAGGTCGGTCGGGTTGGAGGTGTCCTCGAGCAGCACGCCGGCGAGCAGGTCACGCACCTGATCGGCGCCGACCGGCATGTCGAGCAGATCCTGGACGGCCTGTGTGCCGAGCGCGACCGCGGCCACCAGGTCGGCGACTGCCTCGACCGCACGGAGCGCGACGTCGACCGGGTCGGTGAGATCGGTCGGCGTGGCGATCGACCCGTTGCTTGCGATCAGCGAGAAGGTGTTCGTATCGAGCAGCCAGCGGGCGCCGAACCGGTGTGTGTCGTCAAGGGCGAGGCCGACCGCGACGCGGCGCCCGCCGATCGGGCTCGAGCCGGCGGCGACCGTGACGAAGGGCCGGAGCACGACGCCGGCGTCGATCGCAGCCGGGCCGACCGTCACGCTGAGCTCGTCGAGCCCGCTGTCGCTGATCGCGACGGTGAAGGAGAGCTCCTCGATTCCCGGCACGTCGATGCCGTTGCCGGTGACCGCCACGCGCGCCTGGGTCGGGTTCCAGCCGACGGAGACGGCCCCGACGGTGGCGGTGAGGTCGGTCGCGGTGGCGGAGACCGTGACGTTCGCCGGCACGACGGCGTCCACCAGCGGTGCGAGCGTGCCGAGGCCGGTGGAGACGATCGATGGGACGGCATTCGCGAGCGCCGCTACCGGATCTGCCGCCCACGCCGCCAGCGCGTCGCCGTCGAACGCCTTCGGGGTGCCTGTACGCAGCGCGAGCGCGTCGCCGACGCCGCCGACTGCCGCGCCGACCGGACCCGGGATCGCGACGAGCCGGTCGAGCAGGAACGGGAGGGCACGCTCGGCGGCCGCAGCCAGAGCGCCGAGGCCGGCGAACGGGATCAGCGGGATGTCGGCGCCGGTCGACGGCCGGACGAAGACGGTGATGCCGGTCGCCCCGAGCTCGACGTGCACGGCCTGGCGGCCGGGCGCCGCGCCGGAAAGCCCGGCGTGCAGGGCGAGACCCGCTGTCGGCGGCCCTGAGCTCGGAATCGTCAGCGAGGCGGCGAGTCCGCCCGCGAGCCGACCGAGCGGAGTGGCGACGGCCGTCCACCCGGCGCTGTCGACCTCGAGCTCGAGCCGCAGGTCTGGCCCGGCGGCCTGAACGGACAGCGAGATGCCGTTCGCGAGCGGCAGCGGATCGCCAGGGTTGCCGCCGAGACCGGTCAGCGGTCGCAACGCGTCGAACAGCGCCTGCGCCTTCGCGGGCTGTGACGCGATCGACTCGCTGCTTCGCAGCCAACCTGCCGGGTCGGCGATGAGACCGGCGAGCGGGCGGAGCGGGCGGTCATCGTCCCCGGGCGCGCCGCCCAACATGCCGGCCGCATCGAGGAGAGCCTCGACCACCGGGCGGGCATCCTCGTCGGCGCGGCGCATCAGCTCGAGCGAGAGGTGCGCGCCGAGACTCGGAGCGGCCCGGGCAAGCGCGCCCGCGATTGCGTGCGGGTCGGGATCGGGCCAGAGCGAGATCTCGTCGACCGCCCCCGACGGCCTGTGCCAGTGAAGCTTGGCGGCGAACGGGGCGAGGTCGAGTGCGAGCTGGAGACCCCCCGCGGCGCCGTAGGGACCTCCCGGGCCGATCGTGAGCTGACCCGTCAGCGCGTCCGGCCCGGCTGTGAGCTGGCCGTTCCAGCCGAACTTTCCGCTCGCCGGGCTGCCGCCGGTGACGGTCACCGTGCGAGCGGCGAGGTCGACCGATCCGCCGACGGTGCCGAGCAGCTCGTCGAGCGCGTCGGCGATCGCGGAGCCGGCCGCCGCGAGACGCCCGTTGACGAGGCCGGCGGGATCGTGGATCAACTGCTCGAAGGCGTTCGGAACCGACCCGCCCGAGGAGACCAGGCCGAGCTGCTCGAGCAGCCCCGTGAGGGCCGCGGCGACCGGGTTCGCGACGTCGGCGACGAGTCGCTCGACGGCCACCGCGAGCAGCAGGCGCGCCTCGGGCAGGAGCGGCACCGCCTCGGCCGTTGTCCCGAGCACGAGCCGCTCGCGATCGATGCCGAGGGCGCGGGCGTCGTGCAGCGTGATCGTCGTGTGTCCCGGCCCGGCGCCCCCGCCGAGCGGGACGACGACGTCGGCGGTGACCGAGCGCAGCGCAAGCTCGGGCGTGGCGGCCAGCCAGCCGAGGCGATCGCGCATGGTCAGGCGAGCCCGCAGCTCACGCGCCATCGTGATGCCGCCGACGCGGTCGTAACCCGCGAGCGTGACGAGCGCGTCGCCTTCCACCGTGAGCGACCCCGTCGTCGTGGTCGGAACGAGCAGTCGGACCCCGAAGCGAGCGCCCGTCGGTTCGGGAAGCGGCGTCGTGGCTCGGGCGCGCGCCCGGGTCGCCAGCCCCGCCGCGACGATCGCCGTGATCGCGCGCCCCACCTGGTCCGCATCTACCTCCCCGAAGATCGCGGTCGTGGTGAGCCCTGCGCGCGGTGTCGGGAGAGCGGTCGCCGGCGGACGCAGCTCGGCGCTCGGTTCGGCCGCGTAGGCGAGGTCGATCATCGCCGCGACCAGGTTGCGCCCGAGGGCAAGATCCTCGTCGTCCCCCGCCTCGGCGAGCGGCGCCGGCAGCAGCCGCTGGAGGAGGCGCAGCGCGTCGGCGGTCGGCTGCGTGCCGAGGGCGGTCAGCGAGACGGGGCCGAGAGGCGTGCCCAGGGTGACGACATCCGAGAACGCAGGCTGCTCCTCGGCCGCGAGCCGTGCAGCATGGCCGGCCCCGCCGACACCGACCAGGACGAGATCGGCCCCGAGTGGCGCCAGCGCGTCGAGCACGCGGCGAAGGCGGGCCGCTTGGCCGACGGTGCCGTCGTCGTCGCCCGAGGCCAGCCGGCTGGCGGCTCGCTCTCCGAGGGCGACGTACCAGTCGCCCGCGGCGGGCGTGGGCGCTGCAAACATCTCGGGAGTCAGCCCCGCCGCCGTCAGATCGACACGGCGGCCCGCGGGCGCGTCGGGCCAGCTCGCCGCGCCGATCGCCACGTACACGACGGTGGTCGGGACGCGCCCGAGCTGATCCTCGAGGTCGAGGCGCCCGAGCAGCTGGCCGGCCGCAACGCGGATCCGCTCGACGTCGACACCTGTCGGTGCCGTCGCGGGCGGAACGATCCGCCCGTCGCTCGAGGTCCAGCGCGTGATCAGCTCGGCCAGACCACCACCGATGTCACGCCCGGCTGCCAGATCGCGCAACTCCGCGGACACGGCTGCCTCGCGACGGATCGCGTCGGCCAACGCCTCCGGTGGAAGCCCCGGATCGCCAGGGCGCCAGCGCTGCAGCGATTGCGGAGCGCCTACGAGCCGCGGCTCGAGCCCTTCCGGTGGGAACCACACGACCAGCTCGGGGACGCCGGGAGCGAGGTCGAGCGCGAGGCGGTACGGGTCGTCCGGGTGTCCGGTACCCGCGATCGCGCCGCTGACAGGGCCGGAGGCAGAGAGCAGATCCGCGAGCGTCCCGAGCGCGGCGGGCCCGAGCTCGCTCATCACGACCTCGGGGAGCCACGCCGCGAAAGCGGCACCCGGGTCGTCGACGAGGTCGGCGAGTCGAAGGCTCGGCGTCGCGAGGCCGCTCCCGCGCCAGCCGAGCAGCCTGACCACGTCTCCCGTGAAGCCGGGGAGGAGCCCGCCAAGGTGTCCGATCAGCGCCTGGAGTGCGTCCCAACCTTCGGCCGGGAAGGTGACCGACCCGTCGGCGGCGACGACCGGGAGCGCGACCGGAACGGTCTCGCCGCCTAGCTGGAGGGCGAGCGACGGCGCCTCGAAGTGCGCGGACAGGCCCGGGCCGGCCGCCCACGACAGCCTGACGCCGACGTGGTCTGCGCTGAGGACGACGCCGTCGTCGAGCTCGAGCGCCGCTCTCGGCGGGCTGACGCCGCGCTCACGCGCTGTGAGGCGGCCGTCGACCGAGGGGAGCAGCTGGGCGCTGCCACCGGCAAGATCGATGACCGCGACCGTGGCGGCGAGGCGGGTCTCGATGACCGTGCAGCGCTGGCCGAGCGTGTCGACTCGCGTGCCCGCGGCAACGGCGACGGCGAGTGAGTCGCCGTCCACGCACGCCTCCAGCTCGACCGGGCCGACGAGCGGGATCCGCCAAGGGTCGGTCGCGGGTCCGGTTCCCTGGATCGGGCTGATGGCCGCCCCCGCGTCTGCGAGTGCGTCCCGCACCACCTCCAGGAGGGCCGGCACGGCGTCGCTGTGCGCCGTCAGCAGCGTGCGCCAGTAGCCGGAGACGGCGGCCAAAGGATCGCCGAGGAGGTCGGCGAGGCTGATCGTGGGGACGGTCGGGTGGCCGGGTGGCGGCTCGATCCCGAGCAGCAGCTTGACGCCGTCGATCGCCGAGCCGAGCTGACCGAGCAACTCGTTCGCGACGTCCTCGATCGCGTTGCCGGCCGCATCCATCACCGCGTCGGGCGAGGTCAGGTCGAGCGTTGCGTAGTCGTGCGTTCCGAGCCTGACCTCGTCCGCCGCGAGCACGAACGTGAGCCGGCGGGTCGGGTCGAGGCCGAAGCCGAGGCGCAGCCGGTCGGCGCGTGCGACGGTCGGGGCGGCGACGTCGAGCACTCTCGCGCCTGAGCCGTCGTGGCGCCCGACGCTCGCCCAGAGACCGAGGGCCGGCAGCGCCAGCGCCTCGCCCGTGCCGAGGTCGATCCGAAACGCGTCCACCCGAGCCTGCACGCGGGGGCTCGTCGCGCCGACGTCGGCGCCGAGCGTCGCCGTGAGCCTGGTGTGTCCGGAAGGCCCGGCCTCGGTGCGAAGCCCGAAGCGCAGCGCCGCGTTCACCGCGCCGAGCGACACGGTGATCTCGTCACCGACGCGCGCGCCTCCGACCAGTGTCGCGGCGTGTCCGAGCCAGGCCTGGCGTGCCGCAGTCGAGGCGAGGATCCCTTCGAGCCAGGTTCCGAGCGCGCGCGGTCCCTGGGCGGCAAGTTGCTCGATCGGGAAGTCGTCGACCGCGTCCGCCCCGAGACCAAGCAGTCCGGCAAACGCGGCGAGTGCAGGCCCACCCGCAGCCTGGGCCTGCGCCCGTACGAGCGAGAGGACGAGGTCGAGGACGGCGTTGTCGAGCTCGTCCGCGCTCGAAGCCGATACACGCAGCGTCTGCGGTGCGGACGCGCCGGGCAGCTGGAAGTCCTCGAGCACGAGCCCGAAGGACGCGTCGACCGGGTCGCTCGGCGAAGTCGGCACGTCGACCTCGAGGCCGACCGCGCCGAGACGCGGCTGCCCGGGAACCGGCTCGCCTGCGTCGATCGTGATCCGGGTGTCGAAGCGCAGTCGGCCGCCGGCCTGGCCGAGGACGAACGGCGTCGACACCGACTTTCCACGCTTCGCGGCCTTGAAGAGCGGCGCCGAGGCCGACGAACGCGATCCTGGGTTCGTCGTGCTGAACGCAATGCCGACTCCGATGACGACGTGGTTCGCGGGCGAGTCGTCGATCGTGATCGCGACGGTCAGGTTCGGATCCTCGAGCGTGACGATCGGCAGCCAGATGGCTCCCGAGGCGTCGGTCTCCCGGTCGGCGCCGCCCATCGCGTCGTCGACGAACCCGATCAGCGCCTCACGCTGGCCTTCGTCGGCGAGCATTGTCGACAGAGACTCGGCCGGGTCGCCGAACCAGCTCGGGTTGGGGTCACCGTCGGCGTCGAGCAGCCCGATCGCGGTCGCGAGGTTTCCGAGGACGCCGAGGTTGTCGGCGGTGATGCTCACCCGCGTCTCCTGCTGATGCCCGTCGAGCCCGAGAAGCGGTGGCGGGCCATCGGGACGATCGCGAGCCCGCCGCGCGTGGCCTCGAGCTCCACGGGGACGAGCCGGTTGCCGCGCGTGTCCTTGCCGGTGGCGCCGGCCAGTCCGGTGACCAGTTCGAGCACCACGTTCCAGGCGAAGGCGACGATTGACTCGCCCCAGGTGTCGACGATGAGCGCAGGCCCGCGCGGTCGTCGTTGCGTGGCTGCGAAGAGGCCGGCGGGCTGCCCCGGCGCACCGACTGCGAATGTCACGTGCACCTCCGTCGGCTCGGTCTGGTCGCAACGGACGGGAATGCTGACGATGATCCAGCCGCGGCCGGTTTCGACCCGCACGGTGGCGACGGACACCGCGAGCTCGCTGTCGCCGTTGACCCAGGCGACCTCGGTTCGCTTGGTGGGACGGTAGAAGCCAGCCGCTCGCTTGGCGGCCTCCACCGAGAGGCGACTCAAGGCTTCGCGGTCGACGACGAGCGGTTCGAGGACGGTGCCCGACGCGACCGGCTCCAGGGGTCCGCCAAATCGCTGGGCCCGCCGCTCAGCGGCGACGAAGCGCGTGTACTCCGGCGAAGTGGGCTCGGTGGACGCCACGTTCGATTCAGAGGCGCCAGCCGCTCGGCCGTACCGTCGCGAGTGTGCAACCCGGCGGACGACGATCACACTCGGAACGAATCAGGAGCCTCCGGTCTCGGTCGGCGACGATTTCCCGGAGCCGCTACCTCAACACACTCGGCAGCCGTGGTCAAGCGCAACCTGAGTCCTGTTCGGGGGATCGCCGACCTTGTACTGGTGCGCGCGATGGCGGGATGGCGACCCGGCTCCCGTGGATCGAGCGAGGGCTCGGGCTGACTAACGGCTGCCCCGGCGGGTTCCGGCGGTGATCGCAAGAGCTGCGCCGGCGGCGAGTAGCCCGCCGGCGACGAGCAGTCCGATCCCGATCCAGAGCAGGGGATCGAGCTCCGCCCCGATGCTGAGGTCGGCGGCCACGCCGCGTGATCCGTCGGCGTTCATGACGACGGCGTTCCAGGTGCCGTCTTCTGGCTCCCAGTCGAGCGTCTGCTCCCCGGCTCCGGTGACGGAGGCGGCCCAGAACGTCTGGTCTTCGGGTGGGCTCTCGGGCGCGCCGCCCCGGCGGTTCGAGTAGCGCGGCTTGTCGAGATCGGTGACGACCGCGCGCTCGACACCACTCAGGTACTTGGCGACCTCCGACTTGCGGGCGATGCCGACGAGGACAGGGCGCTCGCTCTGGCTGCGAATGCGAACGGTCCCGAGGAAGCTCTTCGCCGCCCAGTCGGGCCCGTCGACGTTGAGGTCGACGCTCTCGGAGACGATGGCGTACGTCGCCGTCGAGAAGCTTTGGGTCGGCGACATGAGGAAACCGTCGTCGTCGCGCTGTGTGCGGTCGACCACCACGGCCGCGCAGCCGCCTGCGAGCAATGCGAACGCCAGCAACGCCGCGATGCTGCCCAGGACGATCAGGGCTACGCCACCAGCACCTTTCCCCGACGGCGGGGCGGTCTCGGCAGCAGCCTCCTCGCTGGCCGGCGCAAGAACGGCCGGCTCATCAGGTCCACCCCCGTCCCGTTCCTCGCCGCCCTGGTCGAGACGGAACGGCGGGTAGTCGTCTGTCATCAACGCGGCGTACGCAGCGACTCTCGCCACCCACCGGTCGAGGCCGAGCACGAAGTCGAAGAGTCCGCGCGGGTAACGAGCCAAGAAGAGGAGGGCCACCCCTGCGAAGAGCACGAGCAACCCGATCAGTCCCGGGCCGGCGCCCCAGCGCCCGTCGCCGGCCTCCCAGGCCGCCCAGCCTCCGCCCACGAAGACGCCCACGACCAGGTAGTGGGGGATCGCGAGCAGCCACCACTTCACGAGCACGAGCCCCCGCGAGAGCTCGCCCGGGTAGGCGACATCCAGCGTCGCCGGATAGTCGCGCGCCTCGCCGAGCGTGAAGGGCGGGTAACGGTCGGTACCGAGCGCGCCGTACGAGTAGAAAGAAACCCGCCACGTCCAGCGCAGCACGCCGAGGTTGAACTCGAAGATCCCCCTCGGATAGCGACCGGTGAAGAGAATCGCGAAGAAGGCAACAACGCTGAGCACGACGAACGCGATCCACAGGAAGGCGAGCACGATGAAGTGCGGGATCGCCAGCAGCCACTTCACGAGCCACAGCCAGCGGCTCAGCTCAGCGTCGAGCCGTCCCTCGATCCGGACCGCGCTGCTCGGTTGAGCTGCCATTGACGCGCCTCCTTCGCTTCCTCTCCCCACACTCTCGCAGGTGAGCCGCCCCGGCGGTGGGACACCCGCTTCAAGCCGTCCGGCTCCTCGCTCGTGCGGCTGAGACGCTGATCCTGGCCGCCACGGCAGCGAAGCTTGGCTCGCTCGAAAGCCCCTCGCGCCGGCCGCGTCGATCTCGGGCATGACGCATGAGCGGGCGCTGCGCGAGGCCCTCCGTCGCTTGAAGCAGCGTCCCGGGTCCTGTAGTGTCGGCTGCACGAACCAGACGCGATTTCGGGCTTGCGGCGGCGCGCAGTCGCTTACCGAGGAGGTTGCCCATGGCAACTGTCGGCGTCGAATGGATCAACGACTTCCCCGTCCCGTGCGACCAGAACGAGCTGTCGTACTGCGACGACACGTCGGTCGGCTTTCTGAACGGGATGACGTCCCGCGGCCACACCGCGAGCTTCAACTGGGGCAACGCGAACGCCTGGGAGCAGGACTTCCGCGATCCCGCCTTCAGCGGAGACGACACGAACTGGATCGACAACGTCGACTTCGCGCACTTCTCGTCCCACGGGTCGACGAACGCGTCCAACGTCTTCTCCGGCTTCTTCGGCGTCAAGCACACCAGCTGCACCTGGCGCTCGGACAAGGCGCGCTTCGGCAACAACCAGCTCGAGTACCTGTGCATCGACGCGTGCAACAGCCTGGAGCTGACCAAGAACATCATCGCGACCTGGCAGAGCGCCTTTCACGGCCTTCGCATGATCCTCGCCTTCACCGATCTCGTCTCCGATTCGTGGTGGACCGGCGGTCGTGGCTACAACTTCGGCCGGCGTGCCGGCAACGGCGAGCGCCTCACGAACGCCTGGCTGGACGAGTGCTACTCCTTCTGGGCTCGACGACAACCCGGTCACGATGGCCGCCGGTCGCAGCCAGGCGGACGCGATCAACCGGCGCGACAACGAGCGGCTCGGCGCGGGATTCGGAGACATTCCCAACAATCAGGTGGCGTGGTTCGCCTGGAGATGGCGCTCCTGAACCCCAGGAGCGCGGGAGGGAAGGAGCGCACATGACCGTCAAGTACAAGGCAAGACTGCCGAAGGACGTTCCCGAGTCTGCTGCGGTCTATGAACTACCGGCCGTCAAGATCAGCCCGGCCTCGCTTCGGGCAACGGCCAAGTCGCTGGGACTTGCCGGCGCCGCCGGGGACGTCGTGACCTCCACCGACTTCATGGCCTACAACGAGGGCCGGCATTCGCTGACGGTGCATCGCGCCAGCGGAGCACTGGCGTTTCATCACCGCGACAAGTACGGGCACGAGCCGAGCAAGCCGTTCAGCATCGCGGACCGGAGGGCCGATGCGATCGGCCGCAAGTTCCTGACGAAGGCCAACATCGTGCCGGTCAACGCCGTCCGGCTCGCCCGCGTGACGCACATGCGCAGTGCCGTTGCCGACGTCAAGACGCGCGAGGTGCGCGAGCAGGTCACGGATGCCGGTGTCGTCTATCGCCGTGCAGTCGGCGATCTCGTCGTCGACGGGCCCGGTGGATTCGTGATGGTGACGCTGGATCCGGACGGTGACGTGATCGCCTTGCGCAGCGTCTGGCGCCGGGCCGGGAGGCAGCTCGGCAAGGTGAAGCTGAAGAGACCCGAAGAGGCGATGCGCGAGCTCGAAGAGCACGTCGCCAGGCGGCGCGGCGACGTCGTCGTGACGAAGGCGTCTCTCTGCTACTTCGAGCTTGGTCCGCTCGATCGGCAGAAGGCGCTCCAACCTGCGTATGCCTTCGTCTACGTCGTGCAAGAAGACGACGTCGCGATGAAATCGGCCTTCGTCACGCACGCGGGCGACAAGACCTTCGGGCCGCTGATCGGCAAGAAGCGCTTCGCGCTGCCCGCCCAGCCTCCGCGGCGGACGAGGTAGCCCCACCTGGTCGACGGAACAGAGGTCCAGCGCCGCATGCGGGCAGGGGGGTGGTACGTGACCCCGATGCTGACGGCCGACGAGTCCTTGCAGGCACGAATCGCCGCGGACCCGGAGGCCCTGCGAGCGCGAGGTATTGCGGCGGTCGAGCTCGGGCACCGGCTGGGCGAGCTGCTCGAAGCAGGGCGCGACAGCGACTGGTTCGCTCCGGCGGTCGAGGGCGAGTTCATGGTCGAGGTGCGCAAGCGCCGAGGAATCCTCACCTGCCCGTGGGCACCGGAGGAGTACGCAAGCTGCGGAAAGGGTGACGGAGGCAAACGAGCCGGCGCGAATCAGTTCCTCGTTCGCAACGCCGCGAGCGGCCTGACGCTGGAGGGGTTCGTCCTGAGCGCCCACCTGATCGCCGAGCACGAGTTCTTCGGCGGCAGCAACACGCCGTTTCGGATCGAGCCGCTGCAGCTCGCCGCCCTGCTCGGTTACACCTCCGCCGACGCGACGTGAGCCACGCTTCGCGAGTTCCGAGGCGCGGCTTCAAGGCCTCGATGCAGTCACGCGCGACGGCACGGGTAGGACAGGTTCGGCTCGCCGGCCCTGTGGATTACGGAGCCATGCGGCCAGTCAGGCCGGCCGAGCGGTCTCGCGCGGCTGAATCAGCCGGCGAGC
>CAWAGR010000004.1:0-127730 GCA_963781435.1 uncultured Actinomycetes bacterium
CGCGAGGTCGAGGCTCGCGAGCACGGGCTCCTCGCCCGGGCCGTAGCGCGCGGTCACGCCTTCGAGCGCGATGCGTGCCCCGGCGGGCGGCGCCGGCGACGGCACGGCCGGGTCGCGCACCGCGGGCTCGCGGTCGGTCAGCTCGAGCACGCGCCGGCCCGCCGCGGTCGTCGCCGAGAGCTCGCGCGCGGCGGCCGGGAGCGGCGCGACCGCCTCGAACGACGCGAGCGCGAGCAGGGCGAGGCTCGCGACGAGGACGCGGTCGAGCGTGCCGGCGTCGTGGGCCGAGACGGCGACCGCGAGCACGCCGACCGCGGTGAGACCGGCGACGAGCGTCGAGAGCGCGTCGGCTAGGCCGGCCGCGAGCGCGTCGCGGCGGCCGAGCCGTGCGAGCTCGGCGTCGGCAGTGCGGACGCGAGCGAGCGTCTCCTCCTCGCGGCCGTAGGCGACGAGCTCGGGTGCGCCGCGCAGCAGCTCGACGAGCTCGGCGGTGAGCCCGGCGCGGGCGGCCGACTGCCGGCGCGCGGCCGAGTTCCCGACCGAGGCCAGGCGAGCGCCGGCACGGCGAGCCCGCCGGCGAGGAGGCCGGCCGCGAGCACGAGCGCCGCGGCCGGAAGCACCGCGGCCGTCACGCCGACGCACACCGCGCCGGCGAGCAGCGCCACGGCGGGCGGCCCGAGGCAGCGGAGGTACAGCCCCTCGAGGGCGTCCACGTCGCCGACCATCCGGCCGAGCAGCTCGCCGCGGCGGTAGCCCGCGAGCTCGCCGGGCGCGAGCGGCTCGATCCGCTCGTAGAAGCGCGCGCGGATCCGCGCCGAGCGAGCGCAGCGCCAGGTCGTGCGAGGCGAGCCGGTCGAGGTAGCGCGCCAGCGGCCGCGCGAGCCCGAAGAAGCGGACGGCGACGATCGTCGTCCCGAGCGCGAGGATCGGCGGCTGCTCCGCCGCGCGCGAGATCAGGTATCCGGCCGTCGCCATCAGCGCCACGCCGAAGCCGACGGCGAGCGCGCCGAGGCCGACCGAGAGGCCGATGCGCGGCGCGCTCATCCCCGAGAGCGCGACGAGGCGGCGCAAGGTGGTGATCACGCGGCCTCCGCCGGAGGCGCGGCGGCGACGCGCCCGCCGGCGAGCGTGACGACGCGGTCGGCGGTGCGCACGAGCTCCGGCCGGTGCGCGATCAGGAGCACCGTGCGTCCTTTGCCGAGCCTCGCGATCGCCTTGCCGACGAGCTCGGCGCTCGCGGGGTCGAGGTCGGCGGTCGGCTCGTCGAGGATCACGAGCGGCGCGTCGCGGAGGAAGGCGCGCGCGAGCGCGATCCGTCGCGCCTGGCCGGCCGAGAGCGGCCGCCCACCGTCGCCGACGACCGTCTCGTAGCCCTCCGGCAGCTCGCGCACGAATGCGTCGGCGTCGGCGAGCGCCGCAGCCTCGCGGACGCGCGCGTCCGACGCCGCCGGGTCGCCGAGGCGGATGTTGTCGGCGACGCTGCCGCGGAAGATCGTCACGCGCTGCGGCACCCACGCGAGCTGCGCGCGCCAGGCCGAGGCGTCGCACGCTGCGAGATCGGCCTCGCCCGCGGTCAGGCGTCCGCCCGTCGGCTCGGCGAGGCGGAGGAGCAGCGACGCCACGGTGCTCTTGCCGCTCGCCGCTCGCGCCGACGAGCGCGACCGTCTCGCCCGGCGCGAGCTCGAGGTCGACGCCGTCGAGAACCGTGCCTCGCGCCGGGTAGGAAAAGGAGACGGCCTCGAGGCGGACGGCGGCCTCGCGCGGGCTCGGCGCGGACGGCGGCGCCCGAGCCGACCGCGGGCGGCGCCTCGACGAGGTCGAGCAGCCGCCCGGCGACCGCGACGCCGTCCGCGCTCGCGTGGAACTGCGCGCCGAGGTTTCGCAGCGGCAGGTACAGCTCGGGCGCGAGCACGAGCACGGTCAGCGCGGGCTCGAAGCCGATCCCGCCGTCGACGAGCCGCACGCCGACGGTTACCGCGACGAGCGCGATCCCGAGCGTCGTCGCCAGTTCGAGCACGGCGCCCGAGAGGAACGCGACCCGGAGCGTGCCCATCGTCGTCCGGCGGTACTCGTCGGCGACGCGCGCGATCTCGGCCGTCTGCGCCTCGCCGCGGTTGAACGCGCGCAGCGTCGGCAGGCCGCGGACGACGTCGAGGAAGTGCGTCGAGAGCAGTCGCAGCGCCTGCCAGCGCTCCTGCGCGCGGCGCTCCGTCGAGCGCCCGATCAGCCACATGAAGACCGGCACGAGCGGCAGCGTTAGCAGCATCACGCCGGCCGCGACCAAGTCGAGCGAGGCGACGAGCACGAGCACCGCGACCGGCACGACGGTCGCGAGCACGAGCTGCGGCAGGTAGCGGGCGAACAGCGTCTCGAGCGCGTCCACGCCCGCGACCGCGGCCGTCGCAACCTCGCCGCTCTCGGCTCCGTCGAGCGCGGCCGGCTGCGAGCGCAGACGCTGCGCGACGAGGTCGAGGCGGAGGGTGGAGAGGACGCTTGCGGCGGCTCGTCGGCCGGCGACCTCGAAGCCCCACGCCGCCGCGGCGCGCGCGGCGATCACCGCGACGAGCAGCTCGAGCGGCAGCGCGACGTCGGCGAGCGACGCGCCCTCGAACGCGCGTGCGGCGACGTGTGCCAGGAGCACGGCCTGCGCGAGCACGAGCAGCGCCATCCCGACGCCGAGTGCCGCGTCGAGCCGGATCAGCAGCCGCGCGGGCCGTGCGCGCCGGAGCAGGCGAGGATCGATCCCGCGCACCGGGCGTACCTACGTGCTGGCGGCGAGCCGCGGCGCGACCTCGGCCACGGCCTCGGCCACCCGCAGCGGCGCGTGCTCGTCGTAGACGACGGTCGTCCCGGCGAGGAAGTCCTGCAGCGCACGACGGCGCTCGTCGAAGAGCACGGGCAGGAAGCCGAGGAAGACGATCGCGATCGCCACGCCGAGGCCGACGAGCCGGACGAGCGAGCGCCACAGGCCGGGAGGCTCGCCGGAGGCGTCGAGCAGGCGCAGCCGCATCAGCCGCATCCCGGGCGTCTGGCCCGCGCCCGTCCAGAAGGCGACGAAGTACGTGCCGACGAGGAGCGCCCAGCCGGCGGCGGCGATCGCGGCGACGAGCCACTCGGGCCGGAGCGTCCCGACGAGCGAGGCGACGAGCCCGACCATCGAGGCGACCACGAGGAAGATCGAGCTGCGCGATCAGCGCGTCGGCGGCGAGTGCGAGCCCGCGCGTTGCGACGCCTGCCTGCGGCGTGGCGGGCGCGCGCGGCGGCCGGCGGAGCGCGCGGCGTGGCCCTCGCTCGGCTGCGCCGTCGGCGCTGACCGCCCGGCGGCGGAGCCCTTCGACTGCCTCGGCGCCGACCGACTGCGTCTGCCGCGCGAGCGCGGCGCGGACGGCCGGGCTCGAGACGGCCTGCTCGAGCAGGCGGTCGAACTCGGGGCTCTGCACGACCTTCTCAGCGAGGTCCGCCGTGAGCCGGCTCTCGAGCGCCTCGGTCAGCAGGCGCTCGAGCGTGGGGCTCGCGAGCACCTGATGCACGAGTTGCGCCGTGCGCTCGCTCTCGAGCGCGAGGCGACGGCGCCTCGAGGTCGGCGCTCGCGAGCATCTCGGCGACGACGCGCTCGACGACTCGGTGCTCGGCCAGCGACCTGCCGACGGCCTCGGGCAGCGGGCTTGCGAGCACGAGGTCGACCGCGCGCGCGGTCTCCGGCGCCTCGAGCACGTCGACCGCCGCCGTCTCGATCGCGGCCGCGCGCGCCGGCTCCGGCGCTGCGCGCGGCGGAGGCGACGCTCTCGGTGCCGGCCCGGACGATCGGCTCGCGCAGCGCCGTGCGCGCCGCCGCGCGCGCGGGACGCAGCACGAGGCGCCCGGTCGCAACGCCGAGCCGCCCGGCGGTCGCAGCGAGCTCGACGACGAGTCTGCGCTCGTTCGGAGGCCGCTCCACGCCGGAAGCTTCACGGCTGCGCCGTGAATCCGCAAGCGCACGTCCGCGCGTCACACTTCGGTGCAGTGCCTGACACGTGTCTGACACCTCTCGGAGACGTGTCAGAGACGGCGGTCAGGCGGCGGGCTCGCACCGGGCGCTGCAGGCGCCCGCTCCGGCGGCTCCTCGCCGCCGACGCGGGCGGAAGACGCGGTACGTCCAGGCCTGGTAGAGCAGGACGAGCGGCGCGACGATCACCGCGACGACCGTCATCACCTTCAGCGTGTAGTGCGCCGACGAGGCGCCGTCGACGGTGAGGCTGTTCGCGAAGTCGGTGCTCGAGACCATCACGCGCGGGAAGAGGCTCGTGAAGATCGTCGCCACCGTGAGGAACGCGCCGGCGCGCGGTCAGCACGAACGCCCAGCCGCTGCGGCCGAGCCGCACGCACAGCGACCGCGACGCAAGAGCGCCGCGATCGCGAGCAGCGCCGGCAGGACGGCGGGAAGACGTCCTTGTCGTTGCGGTCGACGGCGACCGCCACGGTCCAGATCAGGAACGCCGCGCCGACGAGCGCCGCCGCGATCGACAGCCGCCCGGCGGCCGCAGCCGCGCGCCGGCACAGCTCGCCGGTCGTCCGCAGCGTCAGGAACGTCGCGCCGTGGAAGGCGAACAGGAGCACGACCGCGACCCCGCCGAGCAGCGTGTAGAGGCTGAACAGGTCCCAGAAGTCGCCGGCGAAGTCGCCGTTCGAGTCGATCGGCACGCCGTAGAGCAGGTTCGCGAGCGCGACGCCCCAGATCAGCGCGGCGCCGATGCTCCCGATCGTGTTCGCCCACGCCCAGACGGCCTGCCAGCGCGCGCTCTCGCTCCTCTCGCGCCATTCGAACGAGAGCACGCGCACGATCAGGAGGACGAGGAGCAGCAGCAGGGCGATGTAGAAGCCCGAGAACATGGTCGCGTACCAAGCCGGAAAGGCCGCGAACATCGCGCCGCCCGCGACCACGAGCCACACCTCGTTGCCGTCCCAGACCGGGCCGATCGACTCGAACATCGTGCGCCGCTCGCGCTCGTCGCGCGGCAGGAACGGCAGCAGCATGCCGACGCCGAAGTCGAACCCCTCGAGCAGGAAGTAGCCCGCGAAGAAGAAGGCGACGAGGACGAACCAGAGCTCGGGAAGATCCATGCGCCCGCCTCCTCAGTAGCCGATCGCCGGCATCGGGGTCACTCCGGCCTCGCCCTCGTCGAGCTCGGGTGGGTCGAGTCTCGCGTAGCGCCGCATCAGCCAGATGTCGAGCACGAGCAGCAGCACGTAGAGGCACACGAACACGCCGAGGCTGAAGCCGAGCATCGTCGAGGAGACCGCCGGGCGAGTTCGCGTCGGCCGTCTTCAGCAGCCCCTGCACGATCCACGGCTGCCGCCCGATCTCGGTCAGGCACCAGCCGGCCGCCGCTCGCGATGAAGGGCAGGAACGTGGTCGCGACCGCGATCCAGAGGAACCACCGCCACCGCTCGAGTCGCCGCTTCCACATCAGGATCGCGCCGACGAGCGCCACGAGCGCGACGAAGCTGCCCGCGTAGGCCATCACGCGCATGCTCCAGTAGATCGTGCGGACAGGCGGGACGTAGTTGCCCGCGCCCGAACTGCGCCTCGTACTGGCGGTTGAGCTCGGTCAGGCCGACCACCTTGCCGTCGAGCGAGCCGGTCGAGAGGTACGAGAGCAGGTCGGGGATCTCGATGCTGAAGCGCGGCGTCTCGTCCTCCTCGGTGAAGCCGCCGATCTGGAAGAGCGAGAACGCGGCCGGCTGCTCGGTGTCCCACAGCGCCTCGGCTGCCGGAGATCTTCATCGGCTGGAGCTCGGTGACGAGGATCCCGAAGTGGCTGCCGAACCACAGGTTCATCGCCCGCGACCGGCACGAGGACGATCAGCGCGAGCTTCGCGGCCGGCCGGAAGAGCTCCTGGTTTCGGCCGCGCAGGAAGTGCCAGCAGCAGACGCCGAAGACGACTGCCGCGCCCGCGGTGAGCCCGGCCATGATCGTGTGGCCGAACGCGTAGAGCGCCCACCGGCTCGAGAGCAGCGTCCCACACGCTCGTCAGCTGGGCCTCGCCGTTCACGATCTCGTAGCCGACCGGATCCTGCATCCAGGAGTTGGCGACGAGGATGAAGTAGGCCGACATCCAGGTGCCGGCCACCGCGATCCAGAGCGTCGCCAGGTGCAGCCGCGGCGAGAGCCGGTTCCAGCCGAAGATCCAGACGCCGAGGAAGGTGGCCTCGAGGAAGAACGCGGCCAGTCCTTCGATCGCGAGCGGCGCGCCGAAGACGTTGCCGACGAACTTCGAGTACACCGACCAGTTCATCCCGAACTGGAACTCCTGGACGAGCCCGGTGGCGACGCCGATCGCGAAGTTGATCAGGAAGAGCGTCCCGAAGAAGTGCGTCAGCCGGAGCCAGTTCCGGTCGCCCGTCCGGTGCCAGAGCGTCTGCATGATCGCGACGATCGGCCCGAGCCCGAGCGTCAGCGGGACGAACAGGAAGTGGTAGAGCGACGTCGTCGCGAACTGCGCCCGCGCGAGGTTGACCACGTTGGAGGCGACGAGGCTCATCGGCCGCGCGCATCATCCCAACTCGACGGCCCGCGTGCTTCAAGGTGCGTACCGAGGCCTTCACCGTCGCTCCGGACCGTAGGCTGTGCGGCGTGGATGACGTCGTCTTCGTCGAGATCCCGTCGGGCTCGCGCAACAAGTACGAGTGGGACGCCGAGCTGGGCGCGATCGTGCTCGACCGGCGCCTGTTCACGTCGATGAGCTACCCGGCCGACTACGGCTACATCGAGGGGACGCTCGCCGAGGACGGCGACCCGCTCGACGCGCTCGTGCTCGTCACCGAGCCCACGTTCCCCGGCTGCCGCGTGCGCGTGCGGCCGGTCGGCGTCTTCCACATGACCGACGAGAAGGGCCCGGACGAGAAGGTGCTGTGCGTCCCGATCAAAGACCCGGCCTGGGGGCGCGTGATCGACATCCACGACGTCCCGCCCGAGCTCCGCAACGAGATCGAGCACTTCTTCCAGGTCTACAAGGACCTCGAGCGGCACAAGACCGAGACGCGCGGCTTCGGCAACCGCGCCGAGGCAGAGGAGAAGATCACGGCGGCGCGAGCCCGGCTGGCCGAGGACTAGTACGGCTTCGGGAAGGCGCGGATCGCCGCGAGGCCGCCGCGCAGGAACGCGATCGCCTCGTCGATCACCGCGAGCGCCTGCGCTCGCGAGGCGGTGCGCGAGCGGACGCTCGCTCGGTGCTCGTACACGGCCGTGACGGCCGCGATCACCGCCGCGGTCACGAGCTGGAGGCGGAAGTCGTCGGCTTGCTCGCCCAATTCGTCGCTCAGTTCCTCGGCGACGGCGGCGGCGATCGCGTCGCCGAGCTCCACCTGCCGCGCCCGCTGGTGGCTCAGCAGGTGCTCGTCGTGGCTGACGATCTCCCAGCGCACTCGCGACGGCTCGTCGATCGCGCTCAGGTTCTCGACCACGAAGTCGCGCAGCGTGTCGAGCGCGGAGGAGCCGGCCGGCCGCTGCTCGAGCGCCTCGGTCAGCCGCTCGCGGAAGTCGGCGTGGTCGCTGAAGAGGATGTCTTCCTTCGTCGGGAAGTAGGTGAAGACGGTGCGCTCCGACACGTCGGCCGCCGCCGCGATGTCGGCGACGGTGGTCGCCTGGTAGCCGCGCTGCCCGAAGAGCTCGAGCGCGACGCTCGCGATCAGCTCGCGCGTCCGCTGCTTCTTGCGCTCGCGCAGCCCGGGGGCTCGACGGGCGCCGTCGAACGCGGTCGGAGCATCCACGTGCACATTCGCACTTGTACCGAAACTTGCAGTGAGCGCAACTTTGCGTAATCTGCTAAAAAGCATCCAGTTAGTGACGACGACACGAGCACGTCTCGCTTGAAACAAGCGAAAAAGACAATTCGACATACCGACTTAGTGACAACGGCGCGAGCAGGCGCCCGATCCAACGAGGAGGAGTGGAACATGAGCGCAGCTGCGCAGATCACAGACGCGAGGACGGTGGTGCCTGAACTGCACCTGGCCGAGGCGACGCACCAGCCGTCGCCGAGATCCAGCTCAAGGAGATGAACCGCTGGCTGCTGTGGTTCGGCATTCCGGCCCTTCTCATGGCGATCTTCATGGGAGCCACCTTCGCCACCGACAGCATGTGGGGCCTCGGCGGCGTCCTCGCGTGCCTGATCGCCGACATCGGCATCCTGATCTGGCTGTGCGTGAGCTCCGACACGAACGGTGCCGGCACACCCGAGTTCGCCGCCGGCCACTGAGCAGAAGCCAAGTCTGAGCCGAGCCGGGCCAGGGCTATACTCGGGTCCGGCTCAGTAGGCCTCTGCCGACGTAGCTCAGCTGGTAGAGCACATCACTCGTAATGATGGGGTCGGGAGTTCGAGTCTCCCCGTCGGCTCTCCCGAATGCTCTTCAGACGCAGGGCCTTCGGTCTCAAGACAAGCGACGCACTCCCGGGCGGTGCAAACCGACCGGCAACTCGAGTCCGCCGGCGCCAGCGAACCTCGCTGTTGGCGCTCCCTACCAGACGAGCTGCGGGTTGACGTACCTGCCGCCGCTCACAGCTCGATACCCGAGCAGCCGCCTAGCCTTCTCGATCGCCAGCAAGCCCTCGTTTCCGACCGTGTGATTCGGGACGTAGGGCCAGCGTGAGCCGAGATAGGACTGGATGTCGACGATCTGCGGATCGACCTCGGCATCCGCGATGTTGAACGCCTCGAATCCAAGGTCATCGGGTGGACGCAGCGAGCATGAGAACCCGGCAATCAGGTTCTGGATCGAGGTGCTGATGTACAGGTTCGACGCGGTCGTCGAGCGGAAGCCTGGATACTCGAGCCGGAGCGCGATCGCCTGGGTCTCGCCGGACGCGCTCGCGCCTGCGAGATAGCGCTCGAACGCAGCCTTGAGGAAGCCATACGTGCTCTGGCCCTCGGATGGCAGCGGAAGGTGGTTCGACTCCAGGATCGGCAGCGCTTCGAGGCGCACCGGGTCGTTGATCCGGTACACCTGAGCCGAAGATGCGAACACGAATGTACGGACGCCCGCGTCCCGCGCAGCTTCGAACACGTTCACGGCGGCGTCGTAGTTGAGGCGCACGAAATCCTCGTCGGTCGCCCCGGGCCAGTATGGATGCGGGATTCCGGCCAGATGGATCACCGAGTGGCTACCGCGAAAGATCGCGGCCAGCGCCTCGCGGTCCGAGCAGATGTCGTCGGGCCCGCGCCGAATCAACCGCGCCCGGCGCAATCGTGCCTCGGCTTGCACCTGCCGGGCACGGATCGCGCCCGCCGCATACCGGCCGGGACGCGTGCCGGCGTGTGCAAGGAATCGACGTCTGAGCAGATCCACGAGGACGCCGCGGAACGGGTCGAAGACACGGAGCTCGTAACCCTCGGCTGCGAGCCCGCGACGCACGAGTTGCCCGACGAACCCGCTGCCGCCCGTGATCGTGACCTTCCCAGTTCCGCGGTTCGCTTTCATGTGCCTGCGCCGGCCGGGACATCGAGCGTGCGCGCGGCCACGTCGAACAAGTCGCACCAGCCACAGATCGCGCGTCCCCACCCGGCGATGTACGCCGTCGTGGGAGGCCGCCAGGGCGCACCCATCTCGGACATGCATTCGCGCGGCTCACGCCCGCTGAGGCGGACGGCATCGATTGTCTCCCAGAGCCGTTCGTTGGCCGCGAGTCCCGGGGCCTCCTTCACGAGGTTGACGAACGGGTCCGACGCCCTGCGATGGTCGACGAGCGGCCGGCCGCAGACGATCGAGTAACCGAGGTGGCGGCAGATCCGCTGCAGCACCACGCCGCACCAGATGTCGTCGAACCGCCGGTAGGGCTGATCACGGCCCATCGGCGCGAAGTACATCAGGCAAGCGACCTCACGCCGGAACGCCAGGTTCATGCCGGAGAGCGGGAAGTACTGGCGCTCGGGCATGACGCGCGTGCCGGCCGACGAGATCGACGCCGCCGCCTCGCCGCCTGCGAGCGTGATCACCGCGTCGAGGTCGGGGCAGCCGCGCCACAGGCCCATGCTGACGTGAACGTCCGGCAGAACTCCCACGTTTCGATACGGCAGGCCCCTGACGCGCATCCCCGGCACCGAGCTGTGCCACCTGGGCGTGTGGTAGAGGTTGTCGCGGTGGAGCGCGACCACATCGTCCCCCGCCGGGTAGCAGTCGTCATCCAGCGTGAGGATGATCTCCGCGCCGGTCGCCCAGGCCCTCAAGAAACCGAATGAGCGAATCGCGCTGTCCTCGCGCGAGATGATCGAAGGGTCAGGCAGCAGCTCGTCGATCTCGGCCCAGCTGAATGCCTCGAGCCGCTCGGATGCGACTTCTTTCAGCGGCTCCGGGATCAGCAGGTCAACCTCGGGCGCGTCCTGGACGACCAGAATCCGATCCCAGGGCCACGGCGCCCAGGCCGACAGGAAATCGGCGAGCCGCTCAGGCGAGTTCGTCGGTACGACGAGCGCGTTCACAGCAAGGGGCGGACATGCTCGGGGATCAGCTCGCGCGGCGCGTCGAGGTCGGGGCCCTGCCGAAACCACTGCTCGAACTCGTCAGGCTCGGTGACCCGGTTCTGCGCGCCATAGCCAAGGATGACGTCCTCTTCGCTCCAGTCGCGGGCGGCAGCGGCGCGATGGCGCGCCAAGCACGTGTCGTAGTCGATGCGGTGCAGGTGGACGAGCATCAGCGCCGGGTCGGGCGGATCATCGGGCGCGTTGTACTCCTCGTGGAAGCCCTCGGACCAGCGCAGCTGCATCCGGGTCAGGAGGCGCTTCGAGTATTGCTGCGAGGCATGCCAGTACCGCCGCTGCTCGAGCAGCGGCGCGTCGAAGCGGAGCGGCAACTCATCCGGCTTGTGCACGACGTTGAAGCCGGCACAGCGCGCAGCCGGTCCCTCGAGCCGCTCGATGTAGGCGTCAAGGCCGTCGTACGAGCGCGGATCCGCGACCACGAACTCGTCGACCTCCGTGAACAGGACGGTCCCGTAAGACCCCAGTAGGAAGCCCTGGAACGACTCGACCGTGGATCGCAACCAGCGGTGATCGAACGACGCCTCCCTGTGGACGGGCACGACCCGGCAGCGTCCCTCGAGCCCTGTCGTGCTCCCGTCGCTGCTGTCGTGGTCGAGCACGTACAGATCGTCCGGCTCGAAATACCGACCGTAGTAGTCGAGCCAGATTGGGAGCATGACCGGTTCGTTCTTCACGATCGTGAAGGCCGCGCGCGCACGCGCGCCGGTCTGTGACGGGATCGATGCGGCCGTCCTGACCTCGACTGCGGCGGCCTCTTGCCAGCCATGCCGAGCGGTCCGGACGAGCAATGCGATCCGCACTGTCGGGGATGCGACGCCGGGACGGAGGTCGACGAGACAGTCGAAGCCGCTCGGCGCCCGCATGGCCCACCGCAGGGAACGCGTTGCCGACGTCCTCGCGCCACGCTCCAAGCCTCACGCGCGTGACCGGTCCGTCTCCCACCATCAGCACCGCCCGCTCGACAGGCCCCGCCTCGTCCAAGACCCACCCGGTGACACGGACCGAGCCGGGCGCCAACTCTTCGCCGTCGGCCGGGGCATCGATGCTCCCGTGCACGGCGTGAACAGGCGTACCGCTCACCCAGCTCCGCACCGGCCGGCAGGTGGCTCGATCAGCGAAGCCGTCATCCGGCGCTGGATACTACTGCCGCCGCAGGTCACGCAGGCTGCGCGGCGATGAGCTCCTTCAACCACGTGGCGTAGGCCGGCGCGGTCGGCTCGTCCTCGTGCCGGAAGTAGACGTACGCAGGCGGGCGCAGCTTCGCCGCGAGCGCTCGCAGATCGTCGTCCGAGTACGGCGGCTCGCGCAGGCGGATGTAGCGAAACGGCGCGGCGTCGAAGTCGTTGACCGAGACGACGCGTTCGACGCCGCGCCACGACTCGTGGCGGAAGTCGAACGCGAGCTCGAGCGCCGGGTCGACCGCGCCGAGCGCGTGCGAGAGCAGGTCGTCGTCGCGCGCGTTCTGGACGACGAGCCGAATCGGCCCGAGCCGGTCACCGAGCGCCGTGAGGCGCTCAACCGACATCGCGAGCCTGTCGAGCCGCGCGAGCGTGAGCTTGGGTGCGAAGCGGAACCCGTCGGGCACCGCGTCGGCCCAGCGGCGGAACTGCTCCTCGGCCGGCAGGCGGTAACCGGTCGTGTTCAACTCGACCGTGTCGAACCGGCCGGCGTAGAAGCGCAGGAACTCCTCGGGTTTCGTTCCGGGCGAATAGAAGCCGGGCCGCCACGAGGGATACGACCAACCGGAGGTGCCGACGCGGATGCTCATGGCAGTACGGTACGTCCGGGCGGCTGACTAGCCTCCGACTCCCTATGACCGTGACGACCGACGAGACCACCGAGCTGACGATCGAGGTGCTCGACCGCGGGTTCCTCGCGCTCGACGGAGCTTTCGCGTCGGATCTGGCCGTCGTGAACGCCGCGCGTGTCTCGTTCAACGTCTTGTCGGACGAGATGACCGAGCGCGACGAGGGGCTGATCCGCTTCCTGTTGCGCGAGCGGCACGGCACGCCGTTCGAGCACGGCTACTTCCGCTTTCTCGTCAAGGCGCCGCTGTTCGTCGTCCGCGAGCACCAACGTCACCGCGCAGGACACAGTTACAACGAATGGAGCGGCCGCTATTCGAAGCTCGAGGCGGAGTTCTACGTCCCGGACTACGTGCGAACGCAGGTCGGCAAGCCCGGGGCCTACAGCTTCGAGCCGGTCGAGCCCGCGGTCGCGGAGTCGGCGCGCGCTGAGATTGCCGCTGCCGCCGAGCAGGCGTTCGCAGCGTACGAGCGAATGCTCGAGCAGGGCGTCGCGAAGGAGGTCGCGCGCACCGTGCTTCCACTCGCGATGTACACCAAGTACTACTGGAGCTGCAACCCACGCTCGCTGATGCACTTCTGCTCCCTGCGCAACTCGGAGCACGCGCAGTACGAGATCCGCGAGTACGCGCAAGCCGCCGAGGGTTTTCTCGAGCGGCTGATGCCAGTCACGCACGCAGCCTTCGTCGCAAACGACCGGACGGCTCCGTAGGCGGAATGCGCCCCATTGTGCGGGCGTTGTAAGGATCGACGGCGCAGCGCTAACAAAGCAAACCGCGCGCCCGTCTCCTACGAAAGAAGGATCACATGACTGACCGAAACATCACCCTGCGGCTTGCCGACGACGCGGATGCGCCCGACGAGGCCGTCACCGCGCCGGCCGACGTGCTGGACGAGATCGACGCGGATCTCGATGACGATCACGATCTCGACCTGACGGCCGAGGCGCCGCTCACGACCGACTCGCTCCAGCTCTTCCTCAACGACGCAGGTCGCTACCCGCTGCTCACCGCGGCGGAGGAGGTCGAGCTCGCCAAGCGGATCGAGCGCGGCGACATGGCCGCCAAGGACCGGATGATCACCTCGAACCTCCGGCTCGTCGTCTCGATCGCGCGGCGCTACCAGACGCAGGGGATCACCCTCGGCGATCTGATTCAGGAGGGCGTGATCGGCCTGATCCGTGCGACCGAGAAGTTCGACTGGCGCCGCGGCTTCAAGTTCTCGACCTACGCGACCTGGTGGATCCGCCAGGCGGTGCAGCGCGGCGTGGCGAACAAGGCGCGCACGATCCGGATCCCGGTGCACGTGGTCGAGCGCGAGCAGAAGGTCGCGCGGACCGAGCGCGAGTTGTTCGCCAAGCTCGGATACGCCCCGAGTGAGGAGGAGATCGCCCTCCAGGCCAAGATCCCGCTCCAGCAGGTGCGCGAGGTGCGCGACGCAGCGCGGGCGGTCGCGTCGACTGACGCGCCGATCGGCGCCGACGGCGACTCGAGCTTCGGCGAGCTCTTCGCGGCCACTGGACCGACGACCGAGGACGAGGTCGACGCCGTGTTCCGCGGTGACGCGGTGCGGCGGGCCGTGTCGAAGCTGCCGGAACGGCAGCGTGCCGTGATCTCGCTCCGCTTCGGCCTGGTCGGCGACGGCCCGAACTCGCTCGAGCAGGTCGGCAGGCAGCTCGGTATCACGCGCGAGCGCGTGCGCCAGATCGAGGCGGAGGCGCTCCGCCGTCTGGCCGAAGACACCTCGATCGCTGCCTGACGGCAACGGAAGCGCGCGCTTCCGGCGCGCGCTTCCTTTCGCTTCCGGGATGTGCGGTACGAGTTGCGGCTCAGGTCGTCGTCATGACGACGCGGCCCGGCCAGGGACTCTTGCCGCGCTCGATCGCCGTCACGACCAGCTTCGTCGAGTTCCTCAGCTCGTACGGCACCGTGAAGCGCACGGTCGTCGTGCCGGCGTGCATCTTGAACCCGCCACACGGATAGCCCGGCTTGCCGTGGCGCCAGACGAAGAGCTCGTAGTACGCCCGCCCGGACTGCTTCGGTAGGCCGGTTACCTTCAGCTCGATCGGCCAGTTGCCGCCGGGCTCGACGGCGCCCAGGCTGACCGAGCCGCGCGCGGTCTGCCCGAGTCCCTGCATCGGCAGGACCCGCACGACCTGGTCGTCATCCGACTGGAGCTGGTCTCCGAGTGCGTAGCCGCCGCCGAAGCAGGCTACGGCGATCGCCGCGGCAATCAGCGCCCAAACGGCGCGCCGGCGGCGTCGGGTTGAAAGCGGAACCACGGTGTCGTCGCCGCTGTCCGGCTGCGGCGGCCGCTGCAGCGTCGTCGTCAGCTCCGGTGGCGGGCCGGCGGCGACGAGCAGGTCGTGCACGCTGCGGAGTCGTTGCCGCTCGCCCGGCGTGAGCTCGCTGACGTCGACCAGGTCTTCGAACCCGCGGCTCATTCCCGCTCCAGGCGCCGGCGGAGCCGGCGCCTCCGCTCCTTGGAGCCTCCGTCCAGCCTACGGCTCATTCCAACTCCTCGTCGAGGATCGTCGCAAGGTGCTGGAGCGCGCTGCGGGTGCGCGTCTTCACGGTTCCCAGGGGGATGTCGAGCTTTCTCGCGACCTCGCTCTGCGAAAGGTCGCTCCAGTAGGCAAGCGCGACGACCTCGCGCTCCCGCTCGGGCAGCGCCTCGAGCGCGCGGTGCACGCGCCAGCTCGTCCACGCCTGCTCGGCGCGTTCCTCGGGCGATGCCTCGAGCGACGCCTCGTCCGGTGTTTCGGCCGGAGGCTCGGCGCGCGCCCTGCTGCGGTCGATGATCGCGTTCCGCGCCACGCCGTAGAGCCACGGTCCGCCAGGGCCGCGATCAGGCCGGTAGGTGCCGGCGGAGCGCCAGATCGAGGCGAACGTCTCCTGTACTGCATCCTCGGCGCGGCCACGGTCGCCGAGCCGTCGGAGGGCGAGTCCGAAAACGGAGCGTGCGTAGCGCCGGTAGAGCTTCTCGTATGCGGCGCGGTCACCCGCGCTCGTCCGCTGGATCAGCTCGCCGTCGGAGCACACGAGCGCCATCCTAGGGATGTCGAGCGCAAAGGCCATGCTCCGTTCTACGGCCCGAATCGCTCGTCGGTTTTCGTTGCCTAGACAAAGCCTAGGCAACGGGTCTCGTGCTCAGCTGCGCGCGCTCTCGTACCGGCGCGCAACCTCCTCCCAGTTCACGACGTCCCACCACGAAGCAAGGTAGTCAGGGCGGCGGTTCTGGTACTTGAGGTAGTAGGCGTGCTCCCAGACGTCGATGCCGAGGATCGGCGTCTTCCCCTCCATCAGGGGGCTGTCCTGGTTCGGCGTCGACATCACGACGAGGTTGCCGCCGTCGAGGGCCAGCCAGGTCCACCCGGAGCCGAACCGTTTGACGCCGGCGTCGTTCATCTCCGCCTTCAGCGCGTCGGGGTCGCCGAACGTCTCGTTGATCGCCGCCTCCAGCTCGCCGGAGGGGTCGCCGCCGCCCTTCGGCTGCATGATCTGCCAGAAGAGCGAGTGGTTTGCGTGCCCGCCGCCGTTGTTGCGGACGGCCGTGCGCCTGTCCTCCGGAATCGCGTCGAGGTTCTGGATCACGTCCTCGACCGGACGGTCGGCCCACGGCGTTCCTTCGAGCGCCTTGTTCAGGTTGTCGACGTACGCCTGGTGGTGCTTGCCGTGGTGGATCTCCATCGTCTTCGCGTCGATCGTCGGCTCGAGCGCGCCGTGGTCGTACGGCAACGGGGGTAGCTGATGCGCCATCTCTTCTCCTTGGGTTCGTCGTCAGGCTGAGGATATGCTCAGCGCGGTCGCGAGAGGAGCGAGAGGGAACGGCATGGCGCTTGCGTACAACCACGAGGAGATCGCCGCGCGCGAGCTGAGCCCATCGCTTCTCGAACTCGACGGCATCTCCCGCGAGACGATCGAGGCGCACTACCGGCTCTATCAGGGCTACGTCGCCAAGCGCAACGAGATCCTCGGCAAGCTCGCGACCGTCGACCTCGGCACCGCGAACCAGGCGTACTCCGAGCTGCGGTCGCTGAAGGTGGAGCTCTCGTTCGCGATCGGCGGGATCAAGAACCACGAGCTCTACTTCGAGCACCTCGGCGGCACCGGCGGCGACCCCAAGGGCGCCTTCGGAGATCTCGTCGCCCGCGATTTCGGCTCCGTGGCGGCCTGGAAGGCCGATCTGAAGGCGACCGGGCTCGCCGGCCGCGGCTGGGCTTGGACGGCGTACGACTGGGACGAGCGCCGGCTCTTCAACTACATCGGGGACGCCCAGAACAGCTATCCGGTCTGGAACGCCACTCCGCTTGTCGCACTGGACGTCTACGAGCACGCGTACTTCATCGACTTCGGCACCGACCGTGCCGCCTACATCGAGGCGTTCTTTCACAACCTCGACTACGGCGTCGTCAACGGCCTGGTCGAGGCGTACGGCATTCGGGCGCTAGAAGCTCGCACGACATGAAGCCTGAGTCGCCCGGCCGCGCTGGGCGGCACGATCCCACGTCCTCAGTCGCCCCGATGGCGCTGCTGGGGCTCCCCGCGTCCGTGACTCGCACCAGCCATCACACCCGGTCGACGAGGCGTCATGCCGTGAGAGCTTGTCCGTGACGTTCGCGTCGATCGTCGTCCTCGGGTACGTGCTCGGCTCGTGCCCGTGGGGCTACTGGCTCGTTCGCATCTTTCGCGGCGAGGACATCCGCCGGGTCGGGAGCGGCGGTATCGGCGGGTCGAACGTGATCCGGGCCTACGGGCCCTGGCTCGGCTTCCCGGTGATCCTGCTAGACGTGGCGAAGGGCTTCGTGCCGGCCTTCATCGGCGTGCACGCCGTCTCGCCCCTGTGCGGGATCGTTGCCGGGGCCGCCGCGATGGCGGGCCACTACCGGCCGCTGTTCCTCGGTTTCCAGAAGGGCGGGAAGATGGTCGCGACCGCCGGCGGCGTCTTCTTCGGCGTGGCCGTCCTCGTCGCGCTCGGCGCCGCAGCCGTCTGGCTCCTCGCCTTCGCGGTCACGCGCTACACGTCCGTCGCGTCGATCGCTGCCGCGCTCTCCCTGCCGGTCTGGGCGGCCGTCTTCGAGTATCCGCCCGCGGTGATCGTCCTGACCTGCGCGAGCGCGGCGGCCGTGATCTTCCTGCACCGAGCGAACCTGCGACGACTCCGCTCCGGGACCGAGAACCGCTTCCGGCTTCGGCTGCGGCGCGCGGCGCCCCAGTAGCGGCCGGCATGGCCGTCCCCGAGTTCTCCCGGCTCGTGATGCTCGCGTGTCACGACCTGCGCACGCCGCTCGCGACCGTGAACGGGTTCGCGAAGACGCTGCTGCGGACGGGTCGGCTCGACGAGAGCGAAGCTCGCTACGTCGGGCTGATCGACGCCGCGGCGGCGGAGATGAACGACCTGCTCGATCTGCTCGGGCTCGCCGCGCGGATCGAGTCCGGCAGCTACGACCGGGCCATGCGCGAGGTGGACACGCTCGCGCTCGCGCACTCGAATGACGAGCGAGTCGAGACCAGTGGGAGCGGCGAGACCGTCGAGACGGACGAGTCCGCCGTCCGGCGCTCGCTCGGCGCGCTCGCGGCGGCGGCACTCCGGCACGGAGGCGTCGAGCGTGTCACGTGGACGGTACGCGGCCGGGAGCTCGAGCTCGCGCCGGTGACGGCGACAGCGGCGAGGGTCGTGACGGGAGAGGACCCGAAGGATCTCGGCGCCCTCGTAGCCAGGATCGTAATCGAGCGCGTCGGCGGGTCACTGGCCCTCGAGGGCGAGACGCTGCGCGTCCGCTTCTAGCCGCCGTTGAGACGGAGGTGCGGGCTTCGCCCGCGCCTCCGCCACAGCGTGGCGTTGCCCAACGGAGGCCGATGAGTCATCGCTACCCGACGCCGACCACGGCCAAGGGAAAGGGGGCCCGCGGGGGAAAACCGCAGGTTTTCCCCCGCGCTAGCGGGGCCACCAGACGTAGACGTTCGTCGGGCGGCGGACGAAGCCGAGGCGGCGGTAGAGGCGGTTCGCCGACTCGCGGTACGGCAACGAGGTGAGCTCGATCGTGCGCACGCCGAGCTCGGTCGCTCGGCGCATCGCCTCGCGCGTCAGCGCCTCGCCGATGCCCTGCCCGCGCGCCGCGTGGTCGACGATCACGTCCTCGACTCGCGCCTTGAGCCCGGACGAGACGCGGTAGACGACGAGCGTCAGCGTCCCGAGAATCTCGCCATCGTCGTCCCGCGCGACGAGCAGCGTCTCGCCGGCGACCGTCTGAGCCAGCTCGTCGAGAGTCGGCGGCGTCCGCGCTTCCGAGAGCTGCGGCAGGAGACGCTCGATCGTCTCGACGAGCTCGGGTGTCGCCTCGGTGACGCGTTCGATCTTCATTCCCGCTCCCGGCGCCGGCAAAGCCGGCACCTCCGCTCTTTGGAGCCTCCGTCGAGCCTACGGCTCACCGGAGCAGCCTCGAAAGGCGGCGGTCCTTGAGCACACGACCTCCGGTCTGGCACACGGTGCAGTACGAGATCGTGTGTTCCTCGAAATCGACCCGTGCGAGCGGTGTGCCGCAGCGCCAGCACGGCTGGCCGAGCCGGTCGTGGACGCGGTAGGTGGCCGTGTTCGAGGCGCCGCGCAGGCGCAGCTCGACACCTCGTTCCAGCTCGGACCGAATTGCCGTGGCGAGCCGCTCGACCTCCTCGTCGTCGAGTTGCGTCGAGAGGGCGTACGGCGAGAGCTGCGCGGCGTGGAGGATCTCGTTCGCCCAAGCCCGGCCGATCCCCGCGATCAGCCGCTGGTCGCGCAGCAGCGAGTGGAGCCGCCGTGACTCGGAGGCGAGGATCCGGCCCAGAGACTCGGCGTCGAGCTCGTCGGCCTCGGGGCCGAGGTGGGCGAGCTTCTCCCCGAGCTCGCCGGGCCGCAGGAGCCAGACACCCGCACGCCGCTTCGCGCCCGCCTCGGTGAGCACGAGCGCGCCGCCGTCCTCGAAGCCGAGCCGGAACAACGGCTTCTTCGGGCCTTGCTCGCCGGCGCGGAGGTAGCGGAGGCGGCCGGCGCTCATGAGGTGCACCATCAACACGAGCTCGCCGTCGTCGGTCGGAAAGAGGAATCGCTTGGCTCGCCGACGGGCGCCCTGCAACGCTTCGCCCTCGAGCGCCGCGAGCGGCGGATCGAACGTCTTCAGCGTTGCGATGTGGGTGGGGCCCGCTCCCACGATCGGCGAGCGCTTGACGTCAGGTTCGAGCTGGCGGCGCCAGGCCTCGATCTCGGGCAACTCCGGCACGGCCGGCTACCTCGTTTCGTACGGGAACGGGGAGGGGTCGGACATCGCCCGCAAGCGTAGTGTGGCGGCGCAGTCGCCGCGCGTCGCGTCCGTCTACCCGAAGACGTTCTTGCCGCCGACTGCCAGCAGCTGCTTGCGTGCCGTGGCGAGCTTGGTCGAGCTTTGCTTGAACTCGCCGATGCCCTGGATCACCAGCTTCTGGCCGAGCGTTCCATTTCCCTTGTGGATCGCCCCGATCGCGTTCGCGAAGTCGTGGGCGCCCGCCTCGAGGTCAGTGCAGGCCTTCTTCATCGAGCTCCCGAACTTCGCCAGTCGGGCCGGTGCTGCGCCCGGCTTCTTCAGCGTCTTGTTGCAGGTGACGAAGGTCGCGAGCGTAGTGTTCAGCTTCCCGTTGTTCTTCGTGCCGATGAGCAGCGCCTCCTTGGCGAGGGCCTGCGAGACGACGACGACGAGACCCGCGTTGAGCGTGTTCCAAAGCTTCACCACTGGGGTTGCCCACTTGGCCTCTGCGGGGCTCAGCTTCGCGGTCCGCGTGTGTGCCCCGGATGCGGCGGTTGCCGCTCCCAGGCTGACGAGCGAGGCAACGGCCAGCATGGCGAGCAGGGCGCGCATTTCGTTCGAGTGTAGCGGGCTGTGTCGGCGGATCGCCTCGTACTTCTCGGCGTCGCCATCGCGGCCGCGCCGCTGGCACTCACGGCAGTGTCCGTCCCTCGCGGGGTCGCGACCGTCAGGCCGTGAGCGGCCTCGCCCTCTGCCCGCGAGCGTAGCGTTCGTGCCGAGAGACCGGCCAAGGCCCGTTGCCACGTGCGCGGTTCGTAGACTGGCTCCGTGGAAGCGGGCGGCACCAAGGCCGACGAACTCGCGCTCGCGCTCGAGGAGGCGATCGTCTCCGGCGAGCTCGTTCCCGGTTCGGTCCTGCGCCAGGAGCAGGTCTCGGCGCAGTACGCCGTCAGCCGGACGCCGGTCCGCGAGGCATTGCGCCGCCTCGCCGCGCTCGGGCTCGTCTCGTTCGAGCCGAACCGCGGCTTCCGTGTGCGCACGCTCTCGCGGCAGGAGATATGGGAGGCCTTCTTGCTCCGCGCAGAGCTCGAGAGCCTGTGCACCGGCATTGCCGCCGAGAAGATGACGGAGGCTGACCTCGAGGAGCTGGAGGCGGCGGAGAAGCAGTTCTCGCGCCTCGCACGGGCGTTGCGAGCGCGCAAGCCGGGCGAGGACCGCCGCTCGCTGACCGTCGAGTGGATGCGCGCGAACCATGGCTTCCACGACGTGATCTACCGGATAGCGAACCTGCCGTACATCGAGCAGGCGGCGAAAAATGCACGGCGCACCTTCTCCGGCCCGGCCGTCTGGGCCCCGGGCGACGAGACGATCGATGAGTTGTACTTGCTGAACGAGCGCCAGCACGCTTCGATTCGTGCCGCGCTCGCTGCGCGCAGCCCCGAGGGCGCCCGGGAGCTTGCGCGCGAGCACGTGCTCTCGTCGTTTCATCTGCTGGAGACGATCCTGGAGCAGGTGGGCGTCTCGCCGGCAGGTTGGGGCGCTCCCGCCCCGCGGGCGTAGCAGTATCGTTGCCCGCCGGTGAGAGGCACGGCGGTCAGGGGCGAGACGGAGAAGGCTCTGCGGTCGGCCGCGCGGTACGCCGCTGCGGTGGGGAACGTGCTCCCACGCGGCGGCGCGCGGGACCTAAGGCGGCGCGTCCTGACGGTCGAGGAGCGGCTCGTCTTCGTCGTCGGCTCGCCGCGCTCGGGAACGACGTTCCTGACCGGCGCGATCGGCGCCGTCCCCGGCTTCGTCGACCTCGGCGAGGTGACGCCGCTCAAGGCCGCGATCCCCCAGCTCGTCGAGCTCGGCCAGAGGGACGCCGCCGTTCAGCTTCGCCGCGTGCTGGAGCGGGTCCGGCGTCTCGCACTCGTTCGCGGCCTGCGTGGCGTGGAGCAGACGCCAGAGACGGCCTTCGTGCTCGGCGCCGCTCTCCAGGCGTATCCGGCGGCGCGTGCGCGTGCACCTGGTACGCGACGGCCGCGACGTTGTCTGTTCGCTCCTCGAGCGCGGCTGGCTCAGCGCCGAGCGGAGTGGTGGAGACGACGCGGGGCTGCCGTACGGTGCGCGCGCGCGCTTCTGGGTCGAGCCGGAGCGGACGGGCGAGTTCGAGGCCGCGAGCGACGCGACCCGGGCGGCCTGGGCCTGGCGCTCCTACGTGGTCGCAGGGCGCGCCGGAGGCCCGCGGGCGCTGGAGGTGCGCTACGAGTCGCTCGTCGGCGAGCCCGAGCGCGCCGGGGTAGCCATCGCCGGCCACCTGGACATCGACGCGGCGACCTTCGCCGGCAGCCTCGGCCGGGCTCACGACCGCTCGGTCGGCCGGTTCCGGCGCGATCTCACGTCCGAGCAACTCGCCGATGTGGAGCGCGAGGCGGGCCCGCTCCTGCGCGAGCTCGGCTACGCGTCCTGACAGGACTTTCTCAGGGACTTCTTAGACCGTTCTTAACCTCGATTACTAACGTCCGGGCTGCATCGGAGAGCCGTACGACTGAAAGGTGGTGGACATGCTGCACACGATGAAGCGCGGACTGTTCGTCGGAAGTGCTGTCGCGGTCGTCGCGGCGCTCTGCAGCGGGTCGGCGCTCGCCGCTCGCGGTCACGCGAAGTACGCCCCGCGGGCTGCGCACGGGATGATGGGCGGCTTCGGCCCGTTCGCGCGATGGGCGGTATGGGCGGTCCCGGCCTCGGCGTCCCGGGTATCGGCGGTCCCGGCTATGGGCGGTCCCGTCTTCGGCGGCCCCGGAATGCGCGGTCACGGCCCCGGCGGGCCCGGCATGCGCGGCGGTGGCCCGGCGGCGGCGTCCTCGCCTCCGGCGTGCTGAAGACGGCGGCGACGTTCCTCGGCATCCCGCTGGCCGACCTCCAGGCCGACCTCAAGGGCGGCAAGACGCTCGCCGAGGAGGCGACGGCCAAGGGCAAGACGGCGGCCGAGCCTGATCACGGCGCTCACGAACGACGCGAAGGACGAACCTCGACGCCGCTGTGGCGGCCGGCTGGATCACGCAGTCGCAGGCGACCGCGGTCCTCGACGGCGTCACCAAGGAGATCACCGAGCTCGTCAACAACGGGCCTCCCGTTCCGCCCGAGAAGCTGGCCGGCCCGCTCGACGCGGCGGCGACCTACCTCGGGATGACGGTCGCCGACCTGAAGACGGCGCTCAAGGGCGGCAAGACGCTGGCCCAGCTCGTCACGGCGCCCAAGACGGTCGACGGTCTCGTGACGGCGCTGACGGCCGACGCGAAGACGAAGCTCGACAAGGCGGTCGCCGACAGCAAGATCACGCAGGCTCAGGCGACCGCGATCCTGAGCAAGCTGACCGAGCGGGTGACCGACTTCGTCAACGGCGTCCACGGCCCGAAGGCGGCCGCCGACGACCACGAACGCGATCAAGCACGCACTGAAGTTCACCGTCAGGCGCTAGCAGTTCTCCCTCCTGCTGTGGCGCCGACTGAGGCCGGGTTTGCCCGGCCTCAGTCGTTCCGAGACGTATCAGTGGTCTAGGCGGGCTGCACTGCGCGGTGGCGGCGCGCAACGCCGCTCGCCTCGGCGGCGGCGGCGACAGCCGCGGCGACCAGAGGTGCGACGTCGCGGTTGAAGACGCTCGGGATCACGTACTCCGGGCTCAGCTCGTCCGGCTTCACGACCGCGGCGATCGCCTCTGCTGCGGCAAGCTTCATCTCCTCGTTGATCGCGGACGCGCGCACGTCGAGCGCTCCGCGGAAGACACCAGGGAACGCAAGGACGTTGTTGATCTGGTTCGGGTAGTCGGAACGGCCGGTCGCCACCACTTGAGCCAGCCCTTCGATCTCCTCGGGCGTGATCTCGGGTGTCGGGTTTGCCATCGCGAAGACGATCGCGTCCGCGGCCATCGAGGCGACCCCGTCGCGCGTGATCGCGCCCGGTCCGGAGAGGCCGATGAAGACGTCCGCTCCCGCCAGCGCCTCGTCGGCCGAGCCGCTGAAGCCCTCCGGGTTCGTCCGCTCCGCAAACGCGGCCTTCGACGGGCTCATGTTCTCGCGGCCGCGGTGGAGCGCGCCCTGGCGGTCGCAGGCGATGATGTCGCGCACGCCCGTGGCGAGCAGCATGTCGGTGGTCGCAACCCCGGCGGCGCCGGCGCCCGTGATCACGACCCGCACGCCCTCGGGGCGCTTGCCTACCAGGCGCAGCGCGTTCAGGAAGGCCGCGATCACGACGATCGCCGTGCCGTGCTGGTCGTCGTGGAAGACGGGAATGTCGAGCGTCTCCTTCAGCCGGCTCTCGATCTCGAAGCAGCGCGGCGCGGAGATGTCCTCGAGGTTGATCCCACCGAAGCCTGGCGCGATCGCCGTGACCGCCGCCACGATCTCGTCGGGGTCCTTCGTCGCGAGGCAGATCGGCCACGCGTCGACGCCGCCGAACTCCTTGAAGAGCATCGCCTTGCCCTCCATCACCGGCATCGCCGCCTCGGGCCCGATGTCGCCGAGACCGAGAACCGCGGTGCCGTCGCTGACGACGGCGACCGTGTTGCTCTTGATCGTCAGATTCCAGACCTTTACCGGATCCTCGGCGATCGCCGTGCAAACGCGGGCTACACCGGGCGTGTAGGCCATCGAGAGGTCGTCGCGGGTCTTCAGCGGCGCCTTCGAAGCGATCTCGATCTTGCCGCCGAGATGGAGGAGAAATGTTCGATCCGACACGTGCTCGACCTCGACGCCGGCGAGCGCGTGGACGGCGGCGACGATCTGCTCGATGTGGTCCGCGCTCGCGGCGTCGACCGTGATATCGCGCACTTTCTTGCCTTCCTCGACGCGGACGAGGTCGATCGCGCCGAGGCTTCCGCCGGCGTCGCCGATCGCTCGGGCAAGATCGGCGAAAGCACCCGGCCGGTCATCGAGGTGCACGCGCAACGTCGCGCTGAACGAGGCCGACGGGCGGAAGGAGCTCATACCCGCTCCGGCGCCGGCAAGGCCGGCACCTCCGCCGCTTCTCTGCCGGCTCCGTCAAGCCTACGCCGGAGGTCGCCTCCGTCGAGCCTACGGGCGAGCACCCGCTCCGGCGCCGGCAAGGCCGGCACCTCCGCTCTCTGGTCGCCTCCGTCAAGCCTACGGCTCATGCGGCCATCGTCGCAGAAACGGCTTGGGCGAAGAGAGGAAGGGCCCCGGGTGGGGCCCTTCCTCGTGCGTCTGCCGTCGATCGGGTGGTCGGCTTACTTGCCGGCACCCGCGAGGAAGCCACGGACGCGGGCCGGCGTCAACGGGGCCTGCGTCATGCGCACGCCCGTTGCGTCGAAGACCGCGTTCGCAATCGCCGCGCCGGTCGGAACCAGCGGCGGCTCGCCCGAGCCGGACGCCGTCCGGTCGGGGCGGTTGACGAGCACCGTCGTCACCTTGGGCGTGTCCCTGAAGCGCAGGATCGGGTAGCTCACCCAGTCCCGGCTCGTGACGCGCTCCTTGCTGAAGGCGAGCTGCTCATGGAGGGTCTTGCTCGCCCCCATCACGAGGTTGCCCGACATCTGGTTCATGAGCAGGCCCGGGTTGATCGCGAAACCGGAGTCCTGCGCAGACCAGAGGTGGTTGACCGTGATCTTGCCGGTCTTCTTGTTCACTGTGACGTGGGCCACGGTGGCCGCGTAGGAGTCGTTGTGCGTCCCGATGGCCATGCCCCACCCGCTCACGACGCTGCCGCTCTCGAGTTGCGAGCCCGACACGTGCGGCTTGTACCCGGAGGCTGCGACCGCTGCGTTGAGCACGCCCGCGTAGCGGGGCCACTCGCCGCTCGGCCCGGCCGCACCGTCCGTCCGGATGTTCTGGATCCGGAACGAGTGCGGGTCCATGTTGGCCGCGATCGCCAGCATGTCGATCAGCTGTTCGGATGCCCAGTTCGTCTGCGGGCCGGAAGGAGCCCGCAGCGCGCCGTTCTGGAACGTCCCCATCGTCTGGGTCTGCGTCTTCGCGATGTGGCGCATGCCGGTCGCGGCGACCTTGTACATCGGGCCGAGGTTCTCCGCGTTGTTGCCGGCCGTACCCGCGGCCGCCATCGGCTCGCCGAGGAGGTTCCGCGCCGCGTTCGACCCGGCTCCCGCCTGTGCGAATGCGACCGCCTCGTACGCGACGATGTTGCCGTTCGCGTCGATGCCGGCCCGCATGTCGTTCATGATCGCCGGCCCGTACTTGTTCCAGCCCTGCTCGTCCCAGCGCATCAGCTGGAGGCGAACCGGGGCTCCAGCGGCACGCGAGAGGATGGCCGCCGAGCTGTTGATGTCGAGGTAGTGGTAGCCGTTGCCGAACGAGCTCGCACCCTCGTAGAAGATGCACCGGACCTGGTTCGCCCTTGACAGCTTCAGCGCCGCCTGGAGATCGGTGGTGGTCGTGGCGACGTTCTGCGTGTTGCTGAAGACGGTGACCATGTCCTTGTCGGGGCCGCCGAGTGCGCGGTAATCGCCGACTGCGGCCGCCGGGCCGAGCGGGGTGTGACCCGTGTACGGGTACATGAATGTCGCCGACACGGTCTTCGCCGCCGACTTGAACGAGTTGTCGAAGTTGCCGGTGTTCAGCGTGACGCGGGCCGGCATCAACCCGGCCGAATCCGCCTTCCGGAAGCTGCTGAAGAGATTCGCGTGACCCGGCAGGATAGGTGTCTGCGCCCACGTGACCTTGAGCTGTGCGGCAGCCTGGACGACCTCGTACTCGACCGGGCCGACAACGCCGAGGAAATCGCCTTCATGGATGACCTTCACGTTCGGCAGATGCTTGATCGAGCTCGCGTCGACCGAGAGCGGCTTCGCGAAGCCGTCGGTCCCCCATGACCCCTGTCCCGGCCTGATCCAGCGCCCGTGCAGCATGCCCGGCACCTTGATGTTGTGCACATAGCTGTGATGCCCGGTCACCTTCTGCGGGATGTCGATTCGCGGCGCCTCTGTTCCGACCAGCGTGTAGGCGCTGACCGCCTTCGCCGGCGAAACCCCGTGCTGGAGCGACGTGGTCGTCAGGGTGACGTTGAACAGCTTCCCGCCGACGAGCTCGCCGTAGGTGGTCGACTTGCCGCCGCCCGAGACGACGCCTTTCGCGACCGTCAGGTTCGCGACGGGCGTACCGAGGCTCGTCGAGGCGAGCTTCAGCAGCTCGGCACGTGCCGCAACCGCGGCCGCGCGGATGCGGTGGCCGGTGCTCGACATCGAGTTCGAGCCGCCGATGCCGCCCGTCAGACCCACGACATACGTGTCGTTGACCGACGCCAGCGGCTCGCCGTTCTTGGTCCGGGCCGAGTTGGCGTAGATCATCTGGCTGAGGTCCATGTCGAGCTCCTCGGCGGCAACCATCAGGAAGCCCGTCGAGATGCCCTGACCGACCTCACCCTGGCTCGTCAGCAGCGACACGGTGTTGTCCGCGTTCACCCGGAGCCACGTGTCGAGCTGGGTCAGCGAGGGGTTGTATCCGGCCGGGGACGGCGCCGGGAACGCTGCACTGGCCTTGCCCGCAAGCGCGGAGCCGGCGAGGCTGAAGCCGACGATCATCGCGCCGCCGCCCTTGACGAACGTCTTGCGTGAGAACTCCTTCTTGAGCATTTCGGTCATGGTTACTTCCCACCCTTCGCCATCACAGCAGCAGCCTTCTGGATCGCCGTCAGAATCCGCGGATACGTCCCACAACGGCAGAGATGGCCGTTCATCGCGGTCCGGATCTGCGCCTCGGTCGGACGCTTCGTGGTCGCCAGCAGATCGGCGGCCTGGATCATCATCCCGTTCTGGCAGTAGCCGCAGTGCGGCACCTGCACGTCGATCCACGCCTGCTGCAACGGATGCAAAGCAGCCGGAGTCGCAGCGGTCGTGCCACGCGCCGCCGCCCACATCGCAGGCATGCCCTCGAGCGTGGTGATCGCCTTGCCGCTCACGGCGGCAACAGGCGTCACGCACGAGCGGATCTCCTTGCCGTCCAGGAGCACCGAGCAGGCGCCGCACTGCGCGAGACCGCAGCCGAAGCGCGGGCCGTGCAGGTGGAGCTCGTTGTGCAGGACGTACAAGAGTGGTGTGTCGAGGCTGGCGGTCACGTTGTGCACGAGACCGTTCACCTTGATCTTCAACTTGCTCGCCATTCGTCCTCCGATCGGAGTCCGTGGGGTTGATCGTCGGCCGGCGGCAAGGAAAGTCGTCCGCCCGCAGACGACTTGCAACAAGAGACAATAAGGGCGAGGCTGGCTGATATCAAGAACTCTTGAGACTCCGCTCGCTCTGTCGATGCACCCGCGGAGTCGCTGAGCGGGAAACGAGGAAGGGCCCCGAGCAGGGCCCTTCCTCGTTTCGTGTGCTCTCGAGTGTCCTGGTGCTTACTTGCCGGCGTTACGCAGGAAGCCGCGGACGCGGACAGGCGTCATCGGGGCCTGCGTGATGCGGACGCCCGTTGCGTCGTAGACCGCGTTCGCGATCGCTGCGCCGACCGGAACAAGCGGCGGCTCGCCCGAGCCCGACGCATTCCGATCGGGCCGGTTGACGAGCACGACCGTCACCTTCGGCGCGTCCTTGAAGCGCAGGACGGGGTAGGTGACCCAGTCCCGGCTGATCACGCGCTTCTTGTCGAACATGAGCTCCTCGTGCAGGACCTTGCTCGTGCCCTGCGTGAGGTTGCCGACCATCGTGTTCATCAGCAGCTCGGGGTTGATCGCCATGCCGGAGTCCTGACCCGCCCACAGGTGATTGACCGTGATCTTGCCGGTCTGCTTGTTCACCGAGACGTAGGCGACAGCGGCTCCGTACGAGTCGTTGTGCGTCCCGACCGCCATGCCCCAACCGCTCACGACGTTGCCGCTCTCGAGGTTCGAGGCCGGCACGTGCGGCTTGTAGCCGGATGCCGCGACAGCAGCGTTGAGCACGCCGGTGTAGCGAGGCCACTCCTCGTCCTCCCCGAACCCGTCCGTGCGCATGTTCTTCACGCGGAACGAGTGCGGATCCATGTTCGCCGCCTGCGCGAGCATGTCGATGACCTGCTCAGCGGCGAACGACGTCTGCGGTCCCGACGGGGCGCGCAGCGGGCCGTTCTGGAACATGCCCATCGCCTGGGTCTGCGTCTTCGCGATCAGGCGATAGCCCTGATTGCCGAGAGCGTTGCTTGCCACCTTGTACATCGGGGCGAGGTTCTCGTTGTTCGTCCCGGCTGTACCCGGCGCGGCCGGCACGTCGCCGAGCAGCTGCTTCGCCGCGCTGTTGCCCGCTCCGGCCTGGGCGAACGCCACGGCCTCGAACGCGGTGATGTTGCCGCTCGCGTCGACGCCGCCCCGGATGTCGAGCATGATCGCCGGGCCGTACTTGTTCCAGCCCTGCTCGTCCCAACGCATCAGCTGCAGGCGAACCGGCTTGCCCGCGGCACGCGACAGGATCGCCGCGGAGTCGTTGATGTCGAGGTAGTGGTAGCCGTTGCCGAACGAGCTCGAGCCCTCGTAGAAGATGCTACGAACCTGGGCCGGCGTCTTCAGCCCCAGCGTGGCCTGCGTGCTGGTGACCGTGTTCGCAACGTTCTGCGTGTTGCTGTAGATCACCACCGTGTCCTTGTCCGGACCACCGAGCGCCCGGTAGTCGGCGACAGCGGCCGCCGGCCCGAGCGGGGTGTGGCCGTTGTACGGGTACATGAACGAACCCGAGACCGTCTTCGCCGCCGACTTGAAGGCGGTGTCGAAGTTGCCGACGTTGGTCGTGATCCGCGCCGGCATCAACCCGGCCGAGTCGGCCTTCCGGAAGCTTGCCCAGAGGTTGCCGTGGCCCGGCAGGATCGGCGACTCCGCCCACGTGACCTTCAGCTGGGCGGCAGCCTGGACGACCTCGTATTCGACCGGCCCGACGACGCCCAGGAAGTCCTTCTCGTGGACGATCTTGACGTTCGGCAGGTGCTTGATCGAGCTCGCGTCGATCGCGAGCGGCTTCGCGAAGCCCTGCGTCAGCCACGGGCCCTGCCCCGGCCGGATCCAGCGCCCGTGGATCATGCCCGGGAGCTTGATGTGGTGCACGTAGGTGTGATGGCCGGTCACCTTCTGCGGGATGTCGATCCGCGGCGCCATCGTGCCGACCAGCTTGTAGTCCTTGACGGCCTTCGCCGGCGCAACTCCGTGCTGGAGCGAGGTCGTCGTCAGCGTGACGTTGAACAGCTTCCCGCCGAGCAGCTGGCCGTAGGTGGTCGACTTGCCGCCACCCGAGATGACGCCCTTGCTCACCGACAGGCTCGAAACCGGCACGGCGAGGCTCGCCGAGGCCAGCTTCAACAGCTCCGCACGCGCAGCAACAGCCGCCGCGCGGATGCGGTGGCCGGTGCTCGACATCGAGTTCGAGCCGCCGATGCCGCCCGTCAACGCGACCTGATACGTGTCGTTGACCGAGCTCAGCGCCTCGCCCTGAGCGTTCCGGACCGAGTTGCCGTAGATCATCTGGCTGAGGTCCATGTCGAGCTCCTCGGCGGCAACCATCAGGAAGCCCGTCGAGATGCCCTGACCGACCTCACCCTGACTCGTCAGCAGCGTGACCGTGTTGTCCGCGTTCACGCGCAGCCACGAGTCGAGCCTCGTCAGCGACGGGTTGTATCCCGCCGGGGACGCGGCCCCGCTCGCCTTGCCCGCAAGCGCGGAGCCGGCGAGGCTGAAGCCGACGATCATCGCGCCGCCGCCCTTGACGAACGTCTTGCGTGAGAACTCCTTCTTGAGCATTTCGGTCATGGTTACTTCCCACCCTTCGCCATCACAGCAGCAGCCTTCTGGATCGCCGTCAGAATCCGCGGATACGTCCCACAACGGCAGAGATGGCCGTTCATCGCGGTCCGGATCTGCGCCTCGGTCGGACGCTTCGTGGTCGCCAACAGATCGGCGGCCTGGATCATCATCCCGTTCTGGCAGTAACCGCAATGCGGCACCTGCACATCGATCCACGCCTGCTGCAACGGATGCAAAGCAGCCGGAGTCGCAGCAGTCGTGCCACGCGCCGCCGCCCACATCGCAGGCATACCCTCGAGCGTGGTGATCGCCTTCCCGCTCACAGCGGCAACAGGCGTCACACACGAACGGATCTCCTTGCCGTCCAAGAGCACCGAGCAGGCGCCGCACTGCGCGAGACCGCAGCCGAAGCGCGGGCCGTGCAGATGCAACTCGTTGTGCAGGACGTACAAGAGTGGTGTGTCGAGGCTGGCGGTCACGCTGTGCACGAGACCGTTCACCTTGATCTTCAACTTGCTCGCCATTCGTCCTCCGATCGGAGTCCGGGGTTAACGCTCGTCAGGCGGCGAGAAACTCGCCCGCCTGCGAACGACTTGCAGCGCAACGATAGGACGCTCGATCCCTCCTGTGGTTCAAGAAACCGAGAGGCCGACATGCTTTCCGCGGGCGGGGAACGGGAGGTGTCAGCGGGGCCTGGTCAATGCAGACATCGACGGCGTCGTGGACCGCGTTCGCGATCGCTGCGCTGGTCGATAAGCCCGAGGCCTGACCGGCCCAACAAGCGTTGACGGGTGTGGTTGGACTGTTCTGGAGGGCCTCCGCGAGTCGCTCGGCCTGAACGCTTGTCACGGCCGAGGACGGGCGGCCTGCCGATCGGGTCCGTATGGGCCGGGCAGGGATCGAACCTGCGACCTTGGGATTAACAGTCCGCCCTTGACAGATGCAACGAGTGGCAGCGTGAGGCGAAAGCGTGCAGCCATGCCGGGTTGCGAATGCAACGAGAGGCACCCTGGAGCGGTCATGGGAGACGATGCTGTACGTCACGCTGTACGCGCACCTGTGCGCGCAGCCAGCAACTCAATCGCCGCGGCCGACATCACCCGCTATGCGAGTCCGAGCACCTCGAGCCCACCCGAGCCGCAGCCGCTCATGGGTTGGGAGCCCCATGAGGCCTGCGCGTTTGTACCGCCGCTGTGACGGCTCGAGCGCCTCCGCGAGCAGGCCGAGCGGACGAAGGAGGCGCTCGCCGTCAAGCGCGCCGCCGGAGTCAGGCTCGGACGCCCGCCGACGATGCCGCAAGCGGTGGTGCAGCGGATACGGCGTCAGCGGGCGCGGCGGGGCGCGTCCGGAGCCGCCGTGTGCCGGACATGGCGACGCACGGGGCGCGAGCGCTGCGAGCGGGAGGCCCGCCCACTCGCTGTGACCTCCAGAATGGTCGGTGCCGAACCTGACCCGCGAGGACAGAACCCGGCGTACGCCGTCTCGTCGGCGGAGGAAGGCTACGCTGCGCTGATGACAGCGCCGATCGTCTGGGAGAGAGCGTCGCGCTCGGCGGCGCGGTTTCGCACGCGCTCGCTCGTCTCGACCGAGACGAAGTCACGGGGCGGGGTGAGTCCGGCCGCGAACTGGCTCTGGACGTTCGTGGTCGCGCCCAATCCGCCCGACGGGTCGTCCTGAGTCGAGCAGTCGACGCGGCCGTCGGGCCGCCCAGGTGGAGCGACGTCCTGGCCGTAGAGCAGCACCTTTTTCCCGTACACGTCACTCGGGTCCACCCTCAGGGCCGCGGCGACCTTGCGCGCCAGAGGCGTCGTCTCGATCCCGGGCGAGGCGTCCTGCTCGATCCCGGCCGAGACGACGACCTGCTGGCAGCTCAGCGGGTGATTCGTCGTGGAGAAGCCATGCGGCTGGTAGACCCGGGCGGCCGCCCGCACGTACAGCGACGGCGCGAGCGTCGCCTCGTGCACAGCCTCGAACATGCTCGCGTTCTCGTGCGCGACGTCCGCCGAGCAGGGACGCTGCGGGCAGCCGGTGGCGGTCGCCCCGCGGTCGGTGCCGGCGATGAACAGGTACCTCGCCCCGGCCCGCTCGAAGCTCGTCACCGCCATCGTGTGCGTTCGGCGGTCGCCTCCGACCGCGTTGCACCGCGCGCTCGACTTGCACGGATGCGGCACCTCCACCGCCAGCACGGGCGACCTCGCCTTCGTGGCTATGACGTAGAGCCCCCAGGCACGCCGGTAGCGCTCGATCCCGTCCCGGCCCCTCGACTTCCGCTCCTCCAGCAGGACGAGCGGCTTCTTGGCCCGGGCACCCGTATCGACAAGCTGCTTGACGTCGTACTGGAGCGGCTGCAAGAGGCGTGCGGCGCGCTCGAGCTGACCAGCCGCGGCGTACTGGAAGCCGCACTGGAACCGCGCCCGCTCGTCGTCGGTCGGGAAGACGTACCGCTGGTCGTCCGGCACCGAGAGCTCCACGAACTCGGTGACCTCGTCGACAAGCGGCTTCTCGGACGCCACTTGCACCGGCCGCCTCGACGGTGCCGGCGCGCGCCTGAGCAACTTCTGGCACGCGGCCGCCGACGGGACCCTGCCCACAGAGGGCGACGCAGCCGAGCCCACCGCAGGGATCGCGGCAGCGACAACAGCGAGCAACGCCAGCGACGCGACCACAGAACACCCCTGCTGCGCCCGTATCACCGCGCGCTCCAGTAGTGGCCCAACATCTGCCGGATCTTCACCGACCTCCTTCACCAGAAGGGACTAGACCGCGTCCTCTTCCCTGCCCGGGTCAATCTGCGTGGTGGCCCCGGCGGGCGGCCCGCGCTCGCCGAAACGCCGTCGCCTGCGTCTTCGACGCCTGCGTCGAGCGGAACCGCGAGCGAAAAAGCGCCCGACTCTTCCCTCCTAGCCCTTGCCATGGCTCCCCCTAACAGGACGTCGAATCGCCAACGCTCGAAGAGCTCGTCCCGACAGCGCGACCGAGCCCTCCTAGACGCTGGCCTGGCAAGGGAACACGTCTCGCCGACGCGACCGTCGAACCTCTCAGGCCGGTCGTAGGTGCCGCAGCAACGTCATTCACAGGAAACGCCCACACGGCGCCCTCCACCGTTGCCTGTCAGCGACTCTACGCCGCCGCTCGGAGAGTGTCAATCGGAAGCGACGGCTCCCGCGCGCGCGCCCCATGCCGCCAGCATCGAGACAGACACCGATTTGCTCAGGACGCTGTCGCTATCAAGCGGGCCAGCGGGGTCAGGCTCGGCCGTCCGCCCACGTTGCCGCAAACGTGGTGCGGCGGATCCAGTGCCAGCGCGCACGAGGCGACTCGCTGCGGAAGATCGCCGAGGCCTTGAACGAGTCCGGGGTGCCGACCGCGCAGGGCGGCGCGCGGTGGTCGATAGTGGTTCTTCGAAACGTGTCGGATTTCAGCCGGGGACACTCGTTGGAGTGTCAGGCACGGCAACAAGCGTGTCGGCGGCGTGTCGGTACGATCGCCCACCGTGCTGAAAAGAGAGCCATCCGTGCAGAAGTAATAGCCACGACTCCTCCGGCAGCGAGGCGATATGGCTGTAGCGTGTCGAGAGGCCGGGATCGACGAAGGCTCGACCTCCCGACGCAGCCAGCCAGCTTCCGCTCTTCAGCGTGAGCGGGATGCGCGCCTGATGGCCAATGCTCGCATCGCCGTCGACTAGAGGGTCTGAGCGGCGCGCATATCGAAGCTCAAAGTCGAAGCCGGTCAGTTCATGGCGAACGAAGCCCTTGTTCTCGACGTACGCGTTCAGCGTAACGACGCGATGCCCCCGTTCCAGACTCACGAAGTCGACGCCGACGGTGAACTCGACGCGGGGAAAGTACTCGCGGCGGCGTTTGACTTTGAGCGCGCCCCAGACGACCGCACCCACAGCGATAGCCAAAGTGACAACGGCATCGACGTTCTGGAGCCACTCCCCCGCACCCATGGGGCAAGGCTAACGCCACGGTCGGGCGAAAGACACTCAGCGACTAAAGGGGCGTACGACTTGCGCGACAAGATGTGGGTTTTGCAGGGGTTTTCTATGGGCCGGGCAGGGATCGAACCTGCGACCTTGGGATTAAAAGTCCCCTGCTCTACCGACTGAGCTACCGGCCCGCGATACTTCGCAGATGGGGAAAGGGTACGCGGAAGGATCGGCGGTCGAGGAGAGGCTGGCCGCGCTCGAGCGCGGCGACGACTCCGCGGCGCCGCTCGACAGCGGGCGCGCGGCCGTCTACGCGAGCACCGACGACGAACCCGAGCGCCACTTCGTCGGCTGGGCCGACGAGGTGGACGCCGATGCGCTGTTCGCCTCAGGGCGAGCGTGGGGGATTCAGGTCGTCCGCCGGCGCGCGTAGGTCGCGCTCCCACTCCTCGAGCAGGCGCTCGACGTGGTGGCGCTGATCCTCCGTGAACTCGAAGTGCGCGACGATGCGCCGCGCCTCGGCCGGGTCGTCGTTCTCGATCGACGCCTCCAGATGTTCGCGCAGCGGATCACGCTGGCGCAGCTGACGGCGGAGCCAGCGGCGAAGGCTGACCTTCCCCGCTCCGCTTACAGGCTCAAGGCCCAGATCCCCTCCCGTCGGTCGACGACGAAGCCGAGCCGCTCGTAGAGCCGCACGGCGCCCGTCGGGTTGGCGGCGTCCACCTTCAGCCCGACGCGCTCGACGCCGCGGCGCGCGAACTCGGCAAGGCCGTGGAGTACGAGCGCGCCGCCGACGCCGCGCCCTCGCTCCGACGGGCGCACGGCGAGATCCTTCAGCCAGCCCGTGCGCCAGTGGAGCGCGCAGCCGGCAGGCTCGCCGTCGCGCTCGGCGAGAAACCACACCGTCGGGTCGAAGTCGATGTCGCCAGTCATCCAGCGGAGCCAGTCGTCGTGCGCGAGCGGCACGTACTGACTGTCCCACGCACGATACGCCTCGTCGAGCATCGCGTGCACTACCTCTGCGTCGGCCGGCTCGAACGTGCGGACGCTGGTCCCGGGCGGCCACTCCGTTTGCAGGACCGGGTCGTTCAGCGGCCGCCACATCAGGAGCGTCTCGCCCTCGAGCTCGAACGGGTGTCGCCGGACGAGCTCGCTCTCCGCCTCGACCGTCAAGCGGACGGCGCGGAATCCGCGTTCGCGCCCGCGCTCGACGGCGAGCGCGAGGAGTGCGTCCGCGACGCCAGGCTCCTCCGCCGCGTGGACGAGCTTCTGCCCGGCCGTCACCGCCGCATAGCCGGCGACGCGCCCGGACTCGTCGGCGACCCAGGCGTCGTGGGCGAGGTCGAAGCTCGGAAGCTCCCAGTCCGCGTGGACGTATTCGGGCCGCAGCGAGAGCAGGGAGGAAACCGCGGTCAGATCGTCGGGTGTCGCAGCCCGGAAGCGCACAGGGGGATTCTGGCGGCGAGGGCGGTACTCTGGCGCCAGGCCCCCATCGTCTAGTGGCCTAGGACGCCGGCCTTTCACGCCGGTAGCGCGGGTTCGAATCCCGCTGGGGGTACTCAGGCCGGCGCAGCGAAGGGGGACCACGCAGCGGTGGCTACCCACAAGCGCGGTGACTTCGAGTCGTGCCCCCTAGACGTCCATGCGCGAGCCCATGATCACGGTGCGATCGCGGGGGAGGCCGAAGTATTCGGCGGCGTCGGCGGTGATGCGCGACGTCGCCAGGAACAGGCGCTTTCGCCAGCGGCTCAGACCTGGTGCATGGCCGAGGTGGAGATCGATCGTGGAGAGGAAATACGAGACTTCCTCGTCCAGCGGGCTCTCGATGTCCGCGTTCCGGACGAGCCGCAGCACGTCCGGGACGTTCGGTTCGTCCATGTAGCCGAATCGGGCGGTGACGTGTGTGATCGCGTCGTCCGCGTATCCGAGATCGTCGATGACAAGTCGTTCGTCGGCGGGCACGTGAGGCACGGGCATCGTCTCGATTGTGAGGATGACGACGTGCTCGTGAAGGACGTGGTTGTGCTCGACGTTGGCGCGCATCGCCAACGGCGCAGTGACCTTGCCGCGGTTGAGAAACACCGCGGTGCCCGGAACCCGCTGCAGCGGAGGCGTCAGCTCGTGAAGCTCGTCGACGAACGTGCGCAGCGATCCCTCAGCGAGTTGCCGTTGACGGGTCACGAGCGCACGACCGCGTTGCCACGTCGTCAGCACCGTGAAAGTGACGACGGCGATCAGCAATGGGACCCACGCGCCGTGCAGCAGCTTCGTCAGGTTTGCGGCCAGGAACAGCAGATCGACGGCAAGGAGGCCGCCGCCGCCGATCGCCACGACCCAGAGCGGCTTGCCCCAGTGGTGGCGGACGACATAGAAGAAGAGCAACGTCGTGATCGTGATGGTGCCGGTCACCGCCATCCCGAAGGCGAAGGCCAGCGCTGCCGAGGTCTTGAATGTCACGACGAGCGTCACCACGGAAACGAGAAGCACCCAGTTGATCCACGGGACGTAGACCTGGCCGATCGTCTCTTCCGAGGTGTGCGCGATCCGGAGTCGCGGGAGGTAGCCGAGCTGCGCGGCTTGCCTCGCGACCGAAAAGGCGCCGGTGATGACCGCCTGTGAGGCGATCACCGTTGCCGCCGTCGCCAGGAACACCATCGGCAACTGGGCCCATTCCGGCACGAGCAGGAAGAACGGGCCGCTGATGGTCGCGGGGTCGTCGAGAATCAGCGCGCCCTGACCCAGGTAGCTCAAGATGCACGCAGGGAAGACGAGGATCAGCCACACGCGGGTGATCGGTGCCCGCCCGAAGTGCCCCATGTCCGCGTAGAGAGCCTCGGCGCCCGTGACGGCGAGGACGACCGCCGCCAGCGAGAAGAACGCGACCGAGAAGTGGCCGAACAGAAAGCTCGCAGCGTAGGTGGGTGAGAGCGCCTTCAGTATCTCGGGGTGCTCGGCGATGCCGCGCACGCCGCATGCGCCGATCGCGGTGAACCAGACCGCCATCACCGGCCCGAAGAGGCGGCCTACGGCGGCGGTGCCCGTTCGTTGTACGAGGAAGAGGACGACGATGATCGCCACGGTGATCGGGACGATCAGATGCTCGAGCGACGGCGCTGCGACTTTGAGTCCCTCGACGGCCGACAGGACGGAGATCGCGGGTGTGATCATGCTGTCGCCGAAAAACAGCGAGGCGCCGAAGACCCCGAGTGCGGCCAGCGCGACCTTCGTCCGACGCCCGCCGGCCACCGCACGGCGCCGGATCAACGTGATCAGCGCCATGATGCCGCCCTCCCCGTCGTTGTCGGCACGCATGACGAGCAACACGTACGTCAGCGTCACGACGATCGTCACCGACCAGAAGATCAGCGAGATGATCCCGAAGACGCTCTCGACAGAGACTGCGACCGGGTGGGGGTCGGTCGGATTGAAGACCGTCTGGACGGTGTACAGCGGACTCGTGCCGATGTCCCCGAACACGACGCCCAGGGCACCGACGGCGAGCGCCGCCTGAGCCGTGCCGCGCCTGTCCGCGCTTTGAGTGTTCGCGTCCGGGCGCACCGAAATCTCGGCGCGCACCGTACAGCAACCGTCTTCGGATCACTCAGGGTCTGGGTAAGCGCTTCCATCACTCCCAGCCGGGATCGGTGAGATTCTCGAGCAGACGTTCGGAGTGATCGGGCTGGTTCGCGAAGGCACTTGCAGGAGGGTGGTGCTGCGGTTCCAGGCTCGATGGGGCGACTCGTGGCGGCGGGGCCGGCGCTCGTGATTGACACACCGCGGGCGAGGTGCGAGCCTGGCCGGACAAGGCGCCGTCGAAGGGAGTGACGATGAACCGTGTGCTCAAAGTATTCGCATCGGGAGCCGAACAGGGCCCGATCGCCGATCAGTACCACGTCGTCGAACGCTACGACGGGTTCGTGCTCGTCGAGGTGCCGGCGACGGCGGCGCGGAAGCTCGCGCGCGAGTTCGTGGTCGAGGACGTGAGCGAGCTCTATGCGATTCCCGTCGCCGCGGGCGTGGTCGACACCTCCGTCCCGCGGATCGACTCCGACGGCACGACGCGCGCGCATCCGGCGTACCTCCGGAAAGCCGCCCTCGCGCCAGGCCCTCATCACTACCTCGTCCAGTTCATCGGGCCGATCAAGGACGCGTGGCTAAGAGGGGTCAAGCGTGCGGGAGGCGAGCCCCGCGAGTTGTACGCGAACTTCACGTACGTCGTTCGCGCCGACGAGGCCGCGCTGGCGAAGATCGTCGCGCTCCCGTACGTGCGCTGGGCCGGCCACCTCGCGCACGAGGATCGCATTTCCTCCGCGCTGCGCTCGAGCCTCCGCGGGGAAACTCCGTCCACCCTCCCGCGCACGCGGCTCCTGCCCGACGTCTACACCGTCGAGTTCTTCGGGAGCGGCGACGTCGAGCGGGGCGCCCGGGAGGCGAGGAAGCTCGGGTTGAAGGTCCTGCATCGCGAACCGAGCGCGAGCCTGCTCGTCGTCGAGACCGCGGGGACCCAGGCCGCGCGCCGGAAGCAGCTCAGGGCGCTCTCGGCCGTCCACGGCGTGCGGAAGATCCGCGAGCGCGCGGTGAACAGGCCGAGCAACGACGTCGCGGCCGTGGTCATGGGCACGGTGGCGGCCATGGGCGATCCGGGCCTCGGGCTGAGCGGCAAGGGCGAGACGATCGGGATCTGCGACACCGGGATCGACACCGGGAACCCGAACGCGATCCATCCCGACTTCGCGGGCCGGCTCGCCTACGTCAAGAGCTACCCGATCACGCCCGACTTCACGCCGTACGTGAACAACCCCGGCGGCAACGACGGTCCGGCCGACCTCGACAGCGGGCACGGGACCCACGTCTCCGGCTCGGTCCTCGGCAGCGGCGCGGCATCGGCCATGCTTCCGGGACAGGTCGCTCCCATTCGCGGGCTCGCCTACAACGCCAAGCTCGTGTTCCAGGCGGTCGAGCAGGAGATCAAGTGGAAGAACCCGTCGGACCAGCAGCAGTACGGGCGCTACCTGCTCGCCGGCATCCCGGCTGACCTGAAGACCATCTTCGGCGACGCGTATGCCAGGGGCGCGCGCATCCACTCGAACTCCTGGGGCGGCGGCGACCCCGGCTCCTACGACGAGCAGTGCCGTCAGCTCGACAAGTACGTCTGGGAGCACAAGGACTTCTGCATCCTCGTCGCTGCCGGAAACGACGGCACGGACATGGACGGGGACGGCCGCATCAACCCGATGAGCGTGACCTCGCCCGGCACGGCCAAGAACTGCATCACGGTCGGTGCCTGCGAGAACAAGCGCACTGCCTTCAATACCGAGACGTACGGCAAGTGGTGGCCGGGGGACTACCCGGCGCCGCCGTACAAGGCGGATCCGATGGCCAACGACCCGAACCAGGTGGTCGCGTTCAGCAGCCGCGGCCCGACGAAGCAGAACCGCGTCAAGCCGGAGATCGTCGCGCCCGGCACGTTCATCCTCTCGACGCGCTCGACGATGATCGCTCCGAACAACACGGCCTGGGCCGCGTTCCCGCCGAGCAGGCTCTACTTCTACATGGGCGGAACGAGCATGGCGACGCCGCTCATCGCGGGAGCAGTCGCGCTGGTGCGCGAGTACCTGCGCAAGAAGGGGATCAGCGAGCCCGACCGCGGCGCTGCTCAAGGCGGCGCTGATCGCCGGCGCGACGCGGCTGCCGAGCTACGCCGCGACCAGCGCGGTCCTCGACAACCACCAGGGCTACGGGCGACTCAACCTCGACGGGGTGCTGAGCCCGCGGGCGCCGGCGACGGCGCAGTTCACCGAGGTCAGGCCGGGTCTCGCGACCGGCCAGGTCAAGTCGCGCAGCCTCACCGTGAAGTCGAACGGCGTGCCTCTCCGCATCGCGCTCGCCTACACGGACGCGCCCGGGCCGTCGCTCGTCAACAACCTCAACCTGATCGTGACGGCGCCCGACGGGCGCAAGTTCGTCGGGAACGGCCCCAAGAGCGGCTCGCAGACGATCGACTCGAGCAACAACGCGGAGGTCGTCCAGGTCGACAAGCCGGCCGCGGGCATCTGGCGCGTGGACGTCGTCGGCTCGAACGTCTCCAACGGCCCGCAGGACTACGCCCTCGTCTCGATCGGGCACTTCTAGACAGGTCGGTTTCAGGCGCGGCTGATTCTGCGAACAGCCCAGGCGCTCGCTCATTGCGATCCGTCCCTTCCCGAGCGTGAGCCGGGGAGGGGCGTGGCCTCAACATGGCTCGTTCGGACAGGTTCATTCAGACCATGCTGCTAAGGCGCGCTCGGTTCTCGTCTGATGCGGGCCCGGGAGAGCGCAGAGAGCGGTGGCCTGCCAGGGTGGAGCCGCGTAGGTCGAATGGAGCGTATCGGGATCGAACCGATGACCTCCAGCTTGCAAAGCTGGCGCTCTCCCAGCTGAGCTAACGCCCCGTCCGGACGGACTGTAGCGCCGATCTCGGCAGGCGTGCCGCCAGGTGACGGCTCCCGGCCCTGCCTCGCCGGGACGCCGCTAGATGGGCGCGCGGTCAGGCCGCGCGCGAGAGTCGCTCTTCGTGCCGCGCCCGCTGGATGATCAGATCGCGGTCGCCGAAGCGGATAGTGGCGCGCACGATGCGTTGCTCTTCCCAGCGCTCGGCCAGCTCCTCGTTGAGGCGCTTGTGCTCGGCGGCAAGCCCGGCGTCATGCCCGTCCGAGAGCCGGTGCAGAACCTCAGCTCGACGGTCGGAGAGCCGTTCGATGTCCTGTTTGATCTCGTTCAGCGTTCTCATACTCGGGTAAACGGTTATCCCCCGAAACGGATTCCCTATCCGTAGCCGAGTTCCTGGATCTGCTCTTCGTCGAGGCCGAAGTAGTGGCCGAGCTCGTGCAGCACGGTGATCCGGATCTGTCGCTCGAGCTCGATCGGGTCGGGGAACGACTCGACGAGCGGTCGGCGGAAGATCGTGATCTTGTCCGGCATGAACTCGTCCGCTTCCCACAGTCCAAACAGGTCGGGGTCGCCGGGTTCCTCCTCTTCGACCACGACAGCCACGTTCTCGAGTGCCTGCGCGATGCGCGGGGGCAAGGCGTCGAGAGCCCGCCGCACGTGTTCCTCGAAGCCCGGCTGCGGGGTCACGACGAGTCGCGCGCGCCCGGCTGCGGAGTCGGCAACACGGTCGGAATGGTAGACAGGCGAGACCGAGGCCGATGGGTGCAGCCTCGGGCGAGCGACACAACACCTCCGTCTCAGGTGCATCGGCCGCTAGCCTTAGCGCCCTGCCGGGGTGGCGGAACTGGTAGACGCGCTCGGCTTAAAACCGGGTGCCCCTCGCGGGCGTGGGGGTTCGACTCCCTCCCCCGGCACTCGCGAGGCACGCACTTCGTGCCTGCTCGATTGCCCGGTCTCAACTCGTATAGTCCTGCCGTGGTCGAGGTTGCTGATTCCTCACCCGCTCTCGAATGGGATACGCCGCTCTACCGTCAGGCTCGGGCTCAGTTCGAGGGTGCGGTCGCGCAGGCCAACATCCCAGCCTCGGTCGCCGAGCGGCTTCGCTATCCCGAGAGGGCGGTGATCCTGACGCTGCCGGTCACGCTGGACGACGGCAACGTGCGCTCCTTCCATGCGTACCGCGTGCAGCACTCCTCCGTACTCGGGCCGACGAAGGGCGGGATCCGCTATGACGGCGAGGTCAGCCTCGGCGAGTGCGCAGCGCTCGCGATGTGGATGACCTGGAAGTGCGCGCTGCTGCGCCTGCCCTACGGCGGCGCGAAGGGTGGCGTTCGCTGCAAACCGCGCGAGCTGTCGACCGGCGAGCTGTCACGGATCACACGCCGCTTCACAGCCGACCTCACCCCGTTCATCGGCCCGCAGCTCGACATCCCGGCGCCGGACATGGCGACGAACGAGCAGACGATGGCGTGGATGATGGACACGTACTCGGTGCAGAAGGGCTACGCCGTGCCGGGCATCGTCACCGGCAAGCCGGTCTCGATCGGCGGCTCCGTCTTCCGGCATGAGGCGACCGGCGCCGGCGTTGTGATGGTGATCGAGGATGCCTGCGCCCGCCTCGGCTGGAGGCTCGCCGGGCTGCGCTGCGCTGTGCAGGGCTTCGGCAACGTCGGCGGGATCGCGGCGACGGAGCTGGCCGAGAAGGGCGCGACCGTGGTCGGTGTCTCGGACGTCTTCGGTGGCGTCGCGGCCGACGGGCTCGACGTGCCGACGTTGCACGAGTACGTCCGCGAGCACGGCTCCGTCGAGGGCTTCCCCGGCGCCAGGCCGATCACGAATGCCGAGCTGCTCGAGCTCGACTGCGACGTGCTCGTGCTCGCGGCGCGCGAGGATCAGGTGACCGAGGCGAACGCGGCGAGTCTTCGCTGCCGCCTCGTCGCGGAGGGCGCGAACGGGCCGATCTCGGTGGCGGGCGACGCGACCCTCGCCGCGCGCGGCATCCCCGTTCTGCCGGATGTGCTCACGAACGCCGGCGGCGTCACGGTCTCCTACTTCGAGTGGGTGCAGGACCTCGGCCGCTTCTTCTGGGACCGCGACGAGATCCGGCGGCGGCTCGCGGAAAAGCTCAGCGACGCATTCGATCGCGTCTGGGACCTGTCCGGCCGGGACGGCCTTTCGTTGCGCGACGCGGCGCTCGTCGCGGGCATCCGCGAGGTCGCGGCCGCGCTCGAGGCTCGCGGGATGTACCCGTGACCGCAGCGAGCGGCGATCTGCGGGCGCGCGACGCGATGGTCACCGAGCCGCTGGCGCTGGAGGTCTCGGCCACGGCGCAGGAGGCGGGCCAGGCGCTGGCGAGGCCCGACGTGCGCGCGGTTCTCGTCTGCGAAGACGGACGGCTGGTCGGCGTCGTCACGCGCAAGACGCTCGTCCGCGAAGTGGTGGCTCCGGGACTCGACCCGCGCACCACGGCGCTGCGCGAGATCGCTGAAGAGCCGATCGCGACGATCGAGTCCGACATGCCGCTCGCCGGGGCGTTCGGCGTGCTCGAGGAGCGCGATCTCGAGCGTGTTCCGGTGGTCGAGGCGGGAAAGCTGGTCGGCGTGCTCTCGCGCGCAGTCGTGCAGCGACGCCTCGCCGAGGACGAGCCGCCGCCCGAGCCCGACTCGGAGTGAGGCGGGCTAGGCGGCGACCCGGACGGGCTGCGTCTCCGCGACCAGCGCCGAGATCAGGTGCTCGAGCCGGTCTTGCAGCGCCTCGTCGACGATGCCGCCGTCCGAATCGAGGTTCTCGTGGGCCTGGCCGACCGCGAGCTCGCCCTCGACGACGCGCGCGCCCATCGCGGCGAGTACCTTGCGGAGCTCGGCCTGGGCCCACACGGCGCCGAAGAGACCGGCGCTCGCCCCGATCACGGTGACCGGCTTGCCGCGGAACGCGTTGGTGGCGAACGGCCGCGAGGCCCAGTCGAGCGCGTTCTTGAGCGCGCCCGGGATGGAGTGGTTGTACTCCGGCGTTGCGATCAGCACCGCGTCGGCGGCGGCGACCGCGTCGCGCAGCGCCGCGACCGCCGGAGGTGCCGGCTCGACGTCCTCGTCCTGGTCGTAGGGCGGGACGTCGCGCAGGCCCTCCCACAGCTCGAGCTCGACGCCCGGCGGCAGGTGCTCCGCCGCGGCCCGCAGCAACAGTGTGTTGTGCGAGCCGCGGCGGAGGCTGCCGGAGATGGCAAGGACGCGCATCGCTACGCCGCCGCCACCAGCGAGAGCTCGGCCTTGAGCGTGACCTTGTTCGAGAGGGCCTTCGTGCCGTCAGGCATGTCGGCGTTCCAGTCGAGGCCGAACTCGGTGCGGTCGATCGTCGTCCGGAGGTCGAGTCCGTAGCGCGCGTTGCCGTACGGGTCGGTGACCGGCCCCGTCAACGTGCCCTTCAGGGTCGCCGGCCTCGTCACGCCCTTGATCGTGAGCTCGCCGTCGACCTCGATACCGTCAGCAGCCGGGACGACCTCGCCCGAGAGTGCGATCTCGGGGTGGTGCTCGGCGTCGAAGAACTCCGCCGAGAGCAGGTGGGCGTGCAGGTTCTCGTCCTTCGTCTCGAGGCTCGCGATTCGCGCCGCCCCGGTGAGCCTGCCGTCGACGAGCGAGGCGTCGAAGTCCTTGACTTCGCCCCTGAAGAGCGAGATGCCCATGTACCGCACCTCGAAGCCGAGCGAGGAGTGGACGACGTCTGCGTGGAGCGTGCCGGTCGGAACTGCGTCCCGCTCGCCTGTCGCCTGCCGGGTGATGGTGCTCATCTGTTTCCTCCTTTGTAGTTGCTTGCTCAACAGTTGATGACACAAGCACCGTAGCAGAGGAAGTTTGCGGTCGCAAGTATCCTATGGATGCTTCGGCCACCGCTTGATTGCGATCCCGTCCAGGAGATCGCGGACGCTGTAGGGCGAGCGTGTCGAGGCGGTAGCGCCGCAGCACCTCGGCCACGATCACGGCCCCGCCGACGATCACCGGCGCGCGAGCCGGCTCGAGGCCCGGCACCTGGCGTCGCTCGGCGAGCGGGAGCGACGCAAGCCGCTCGAGCTGGGCCTCGACGGCCTCGAGCGTAAGCGGCGCCGGCCAGCTCGTGGAGCTGCGCGACGGTGCCGGCGACGCCGACCGCCGCACTCACGTCGAGCGCGGGGAGGAGGCCGCCGACGTAGGCGCCCGCGGCGGCGAGCTCCTCTGGCTGCGGCGGGTCGGAGCGCAGAAAGCGCTCCGTGAGCCGCGTCGAGCCGATGTCGAGGCTCGTGCGGAACGACCCGGCGATCAGCTCCGTCGAGCCGCCGCCCACGTCCAGCACGAGGGTCTGGTCGTCGACTGCGCCGACGCCGCGCCGCGTCAGCTTCGCCTCCTCGTCGCCGCTCAGCACCCGAGCCGGCAGGTCGAACGCCAGCTCGACGCCGCGGAGGAACTCCGCGCCGTTGACCGAGTCGCGCACGGCGCTGGTCGCGACCGCAAGCGCTCGGCCGGCCTCGAGCTCGTCGATCTCGCGCCGGTACTCGCCGAGCGCCGCATGGACACGCTCGATCGCAGCGGGAAGGAGCCGCCGGGTCGCGTCGACGCCCTCGCCGAGTCGGGTCACCGTCGTCCGCCGGACGATCGCGTCGACGCGATCGCCGTCGACGTCGGCGACGAGCAGCCGGGTCGAGTTCGTCCCGAGGTCGACTGCTGCGACCCGAGCCACGGGCGGACTCTCAGCGCGGGACGAAGGCGGTGACGCGCCGGACGAGCGCGCGCGCCTCGCCGAACGCGGCGAAGAGCACCGCCGCGGTCGCGATCGACTCCTGCAGCCGGGCGCGGGCCTCCTCGAGTCTGACGGCCGCCTCGCTCGCACGTTCGACGCGCGGCTCGATCCCGTCGACGAGTCGCGTCGTGTCGGCGACCGCGCGGTCGAGCCTCCGCTCGAACGACCGGAACGCGCGCCACGCGGCGAGCCCGCGGATCGCCGCCAGCGCCATTCCGCCGGCGATCGCGACGAGGAACACGCTCAACCCGATCCACGGAAGCGAAGCCATTTGAACCATCGTAACGGCGTCCGTAAAATGCCACGCCATGACTCGGGTGAGGACCGTCGTCTCCTCGCATTACGGGCTGACGCAGATCGCGATCGTCCTCGCCGGCATCGCGTGCTACGAGCAAGCGCGCAAGGTGATGACGCCGAACTGGCCGGTCGCGATGCGGCACGCGCAGGACGTCGTCTCCGTCGAGCGCTTCGCCCACATCCACTGGGAGCAGCCGCTCCAGCAACTGTTCCTGGGTGCGCCGGACGCGGTGCGCGCGATGAACATCTTCTACTTCGTCGGCCACTTCTTGCTCACCGGCGTCTTCTTCGTCTGGCTCTACCATCGCTCGCAGCCGGCGTTCCGCACGTTCCGCAACGGATTCATGACCGCGAGCGCAATCGCCGTCGTCATCCATTGGCGGTTCCCGACGGCGCCGCCGCGGCTCGCCGACGTCGGGCTCGTCGACACGCTCCGCCAGCTCTCGGGCCTCGACATCGGCTCGCCCGGTTCCGCGTCGTTCTCGAACCCGGTTGCGGCCGTACCGTCCCTGCACGCGGGCTTTGCGCTCGGCGTCGGTATCGGGGTGTTCCTCTACGCACGGCGTTTCGTCTGGAAGGCGATCGGCGTTGTCTACCCGATCGCGGTGGTGCTGACGACGATCGTCACCGGCAACCACTTCATCCTCGACGCCGTAGCCGGAATGCTCGTGCTCGGCCTCGGCTTCGCGCTCGCGGCCGTGCTATTCGAGCGGGACGTTGGTAGACTGATGCTAGCGACGCGGGGTGGAGCAGTCAGGTAGCTCGCCGGGCTCATAACCCGGAGGTCGCAGGTTCAAATCCTGCCCCCGCTATTCGAAAGCCCGGCTCTGCGGCGTTCTTCTCTTCTGGATTTGGCTTCTCTGGATTGGCTTCGCGTAAGCCGACGCAATGCCGTCGACGTCACGAGCCCGGGGGGACGTTCACGGAGGCGTTGGGGGATTGATCACGACCGGGGAGATCCGTTCGACCGTGCTCAGCCCCCTCGAGTCACGGACTCGATCCACTTTCCGAGCTCTTGCATCTCGGCAGCTGTGTAGACGGTCGTGTACGACGGCATTTCGTCCGGCCCCTTGGTGACCGCTTCGACCACGTTCTTGGCGCTTGGGTGCTCGCGGTCGAGATTGGGAGCGGACCTTCCGGTCGCCCCTGCCGCGGCCAACGTATGGCAGCTGCCACAGCCTCCGCGTTGGAAGAGCTGGAGGCCAGGCGGACCGGACGCGCCCCCGCCGGTCGATCCCCCTCCTGCCGCGCCCGTGCCTGCGACCGAGGAGACGAACGTCGCCACATCCTGGATCTGCGTCGCGGTGAGGCGTCCGCTGTAGCCCGGCATCGTGCCCTTTCCTGCCGTTACCACGGTGACGACCTGGTTCGGCGACGGTCGCATGACGTCGAGATTCGGCCCGGCGGCCCCGGCTGCGCCGGCGGCGGCGAGCACGTGGCAGCCGCCACACCCGGCGCTCGCGAACACCTGGGCGCCTGCCGACGGTGGAACGCTCCCTCCGGCTCCGGGGGCGGCGCCACTGCCACTACCGGCACCGGCACCACTCGCCGAGTTGATGAAAGCGGCGAGATCGAGGATCTCCTGTGCCGAGGCCCGGTTTCCGAACGACGGCATCCCGGCTCCTCCCGCCTCCAGGACGGCGACGATCCGGCCGGCGGTCGGCTTGCTCAGATCAAGGTTCGGGCCGGACGTGCCGGTGGCGCCAGCCGCGGCCAATCTGTGGCAGGCGCCGCAGCCGAGGGCCGAGAACAGTCGCGCCCCATTCGCAGCGTCGCCCGGAGCGGTGCTCGCCGAAGCGGCGCTACCCGGAGCGGGACTCGCCGGTGCAGCGCCCGTCGCCGGATCGGACGCCGGACTGGCGCCGACCGAGGTTGCGCGAACGCGCAGGAGGGCAAGCATCTTCCGATCTGTCCGTCCGAGGCCCGTTGCGAAGAGGTAGCTCCCCGGCCGGAGCACCATCGCGCGGGAAATGACCGTGCCGGGACGGATGGGACGAAGCGAGGCCAAGAGTCGCAGCGATGGCGCCACCCGCATGATCATGAGCGAATGCGGGTGCTTGCCCGCATTTCTCACGCGAACGGCTATTCGTCCAGAAGCCACGACCGCCGGAGAGAGGGTGAGCCTGGCGTCCACGACTCGAATTGCCAGCTTGGCGATCTTGGGCGTCGGGCTACTCGGCGGCGTGACGCCGGCCGGCGCCACCAGGTAGGCAGCCAGGTCGGCGATCTGGGTCGTCGTCAGCCGGCCGCTAAAGGAGGGCATGCCGTTCCGTCCGCCCGCGATCACCGCAGCTGCCGCTGCCGAGTCGAGTTGGAGCTTGTCAAGATTGGACCCGCTCTTTCCGGTCGCACCGGCTGGAGCGAAGGTGTGGCAGTCTCCGCAGCCCGCTGAGGCGAAGATCTTGGCCCCGGCGGTCGGATCGCCTGCACGGTTCAAGTTCAGGGAGAACGCGCCCGTGAAGCCGTAATCGCAGACGACGAGAGCTCCGAGGAGCAGAGCGGCGCACGTTCCCACGAGTCTCTGCCGGCGCATGTTCCCTCCTGGATCCGTTCGATACCCGACGTGCAGACCATGGACTCGAAAGCGAAAGACTCTTGGAGGAGCGGTGTAAACGTTCTGTTCGGATCGCCTTCGCGACGAGCAGCGCGCTCGGGCAGGCCGTCTTCGCTGAAGCCACCGGCGAACGAATCCCCGAAAGCATTCGGGGTCCGCTCACTGCCCCCACTCCTCGGAAAAGGCCCGCACGCGAGGCTGGCACACAAGGCCCGAGCAAGTACGCTTCGCGCCGCGATGCCGCGCGAGTATCCGAGCGTCCTCGACCTTGTCGGGTCGACGCCGATCGTCCGGCTCGACCGGATCTCCCGCGACGTACCGGGGACGGTCCTCGCGAAGCTCGAGTACCTGAATCCCGGAGGCTCGGTCAAGGACCGGATCGGCCTTGCGATGATCGAGGCGGCAGAGCGCGACGGCCGCCTGAAGCCGGGCGGAACGATCGTCGAGCCGACCTCGGGCAACACCGGCGTCGGCCTCGCGATCGCAGCCGCGCTCAAGGGCTACCGCTGCATCTTCGTGATGCCCGACAAGATGAGCAACGAGAAGATCGCGATGCTGCGCGCCTACGGCGCCGAGGTCGTCATCACTCCGACCGCGGTCGAGCACGACTCGCCCGAGTCCTACTACTCCGTCTCGTCTCGCCTGGCCGAGGAGATCCCCGGCGGCTTCAAGCCCGACCAGTACTCGAACATGGCGAACCCGCAGGCGCACTACGAGATGACCGGGCCGGAGATCTGGGAGCAGACCGGCGGTGAGCTCGACGCGCTCGTGATCTCGGTCGGCACCGGCGGCACGATCAGCGGCGTCGGCCGCTACTTCAAGGAGCGAAGCCCAAACGTGCTGATCGTGGGCGCCGACCCCGAGGGCTCCATCTACACCTCACGCGACGAGGCCGACCAGCACCCGTACTTCGTCGAGGGAATCGGCAAGGACACCTGGCCGGAGACGATGAACCCGAAAGTGGTCGACGAGTGGGTGGCCGTCTCCGACCGCGACTCGTTCCTGACCGCCCGGCGGCTGGCGCGCGAGGAGGGGTTGCTTGCAGGTGGCTCCTCCGGCACGACCGTGTGGGCGGCGCTCGAGGTCGCGCGCCGGCTCGGGCCGGAGGCGCAGATCCTCGCGATGCTGCCCGACTCGGGACGCTCGTACCTCTCGAAGTTCCTCGACGACAAGTGGATGCTCGAGCACGGCTTCCTGGAGCGCACCGCTCCCGCCCCGACCGTGGCCGAGCTGCTCCAGTCGAAGGGTGTCGAGGAGAGCGACGTACCGGCGCTCGTCACGATCTCGGCGCACCAGAAGGTCGGCGAGGCGATCGACGCGATGCAGCGCTACTCGATCTCGCAGCTCCCCGTCGTTCGCGACGGCGCCGTCGGCTCGCTCGCCGACGTGATCGGCTCGCTTCAGGACCGCGACTTGCTCGATCGCGTGTTCAAGAACGCGGACGCGCTGCACGAGGACGTCGCCGACCGCGATGCAACCGCCACTTGCGACGGTCGACGCGAACGCGTCGGTGGACGAGATCGTGACCGCGCTCACCGGCCGTACGAACGCCGTGCTGGTCGCGAGCAACGGCCGCCCGGTCGGCGTCGTCACGCGCTCTGACCTGCTCGAATACCTCGCCCACCGCGGGCATTGACGCTCGCCTCGCGCGCTGGCCGAGCGGCTCGGCTCAGCAGCCGCGGCGCGAACACGGACTGGTAGACCAGCTTGGCGGTTTCGCTGACCATGTACTTCGGCAGCTTCCACCACTGCTGCTGCGAGCCGACCATCCGAAGCTCGCCGTGATAGCAGCGGCTGAAGATCCTCCGGGCGCGGGCGACGTGGAACTGAGACGTGACGACGTCGAGCCGCCGCAGGTCGCGTTCTCGCGCGATCCGGGAGACGATCCTCGCCTCGCCGCGGGTCGAGGTGGCGGAGAAGCAGATGACCTCCAGGCGTGTCTTGCCGCCGCAGAGCCTGTCCTCGAGCTTCTGCCTGGACCCGCGCGAGATCAGCATCAGTGGCGCGTAGCCCTCCTGCATCAACTGGTAGCCGAGCGGGAGGCGCGTCTTCGATCCCTGGAGGACGACGACCGCGTCGGCACGGATCGGCTCGTCGTCCGAGTGGACGACGAAGAGCGGGATCGCCACCGCGAGCCAGATGCCGAAGAGGAGCGCGAGCAGAAGGAGCCAGCGTTTCATCGCCCGCGCAGCGTGCCACGAGATGACGCCGGGCCGCCGTGGTAAGCGTCGCGGCGCTGCGGCGGTACATCGTGGCCCATCAGGGCTATGCGTCGCGCTTCCGCCACGCGCGCCGCGACGATGTGGCCGCCGAGATCCGGCGTCTCCAGGCGGTGCAGCTCGACTCGATCGCTACTGTCGACCGCGCGCACCGGCTGACGCTCGCCTCGCGGATCGGCCGGTATTCCGAAGACGATGCCTCGCGGCTGTTAGGCGAGGGCCGCTGCTTCGAGTACTGGGCGCACGAGGCGTGCCTGCTGCCGATCGAGGACTATCCGCTCTTCAAGCGGCGCATGCTGGAGCTGCGAGACCGGCACTGGTGGGGTCGCGCGCGCGTCGTTCCCGAGGTCGAACGGCACGTCGTCGAGCGCATCCGCGAGGAGGGGCCGCTGCCCGTGCGCGCCTTCGCCGGGCGCAGCGAGCCGCTCTGGGGCTGGAAGCCCGAGAAGCGCGCGCTCGAGCAGCTGCTTGCCGCCGGCGAGCTCGCGATCGCAGGTCGCCAGGGCTTCCAGCGCCTCTACGACCTGCCCGAGCGGGTGATCCCGCGCGCCTACCTCGAGGCGCCGACGCCGTCGCTCGAGGAGTTCCGCCGCGGGTACGCGCAGCGCGCGGTCGAGGGCCGCGGCGCGCTTACCGAGGCCGGGATCGCCGAGCATTGCCGCTTCCGCGGCGGCGCCAAGGAGGTACGCCCGCACGTCGATGCGCTCGTGCGCGAGGGCCTCGTCCGCCGTGTCGAGGTCGACGACGACGGGCCGCCGGTCGTCGTCCCGGCCGGCGCCGAGCTCGACGGCGCGCCGAGCGGCGCCGTCCTGCTCTGCCCGTTCGACAACCTGATGTGGGACCGACCGTTCCTGCGCCGCCTGTTCGGCTTCGAGCACCTGATCGAGGTCTACAAGCGCGAGCACGAGCGGGTCTACGGCTACTACGTCCTCCCGCTGCTCGTCGGCGACCGCCTCGTAGGCCGCGCAGACCTGAAGAGCGACCGGGCGCGGGGGGTACTCGAGATCAGGCGCTTCACGCCGGAGCCCGGCATGCGGCGGAAGCTCGACGAGCCGCTCGAGCGTGCCGCGTCGCGGCTGGCGCGGTCGCTCGGGCTGGGAGCGGTCGAGCGCTAGGCGGTCAACCTGCGGGCCTTCCGCTCGCGGTCATGTAGACGATCGGCTCGGTTGCATGTCGAAGGCGTGGCGGCGCGGTCGCGGCCGCCCAAGACGCTCTTCCAGACACGCCCGATACGATCCGCGCCATGGAGTTCGAGACGCGCGCAATCCACGTCGGCCAGGATCCCGATCCGGCGACCGGCTCGGCGATCACGCCGATCTACCAGACCTCGACCTACGTCCAGGATGCGGTCGGTGAGCACAAGGGCTACGAGTACTCGCGTGTCTCAAACCCGACGCGGACCGCGCTCGAGACGGCGCTCGCGAGCCTCGAGGGCGCGGAGCACGGGATCGCGTTCTCGTCCGGACTCGGCGCGACGACCACGCTGATGCACCTCGTCGACCCCGGCCAGCGCGTCGTGCTGATCGCCGACGTCTACGGCGGCGTCTACCGGATGACCTCGAAGATCTACGAGCCGAAGGGCTACCGCTTTACCTACGTGGCGGCCGAGGAGTTCGACGAGAACCTCGCCGCGTACCTCGACGAGGACGTGGCGCTCGTCTGGATCGAGTCGCCGTCGAACCCGCTCCTGAACGTTGTCGACATCCGGCGCGCCGCCGACGAGGCCCACGCAGTCGGAGCGATCCTCGCCGTCGACAACACGTTCGCGACGCCGTATCTCCAGCAGCCGCTCGAGCTCGGCGCGGACGTGGTCGTCCACTCGACGACGAAGTACCTCGGCGGCCACTCCGACGTGATCGGCGGCTTCGTCGCAACGAACGACGGCACGCTCGCCGAACGGCTGCGTTTCCTCCAGAAGTCGCTCGGCGCCGTGCCCGGCCCGTTCGACGCGTGGCTCGTCCTGCGCGGGATCAAGACGCTCGCAGTCCGGATGCGGCAGCACTGCGAGAACGCGCGCGCGATCGTGGGCTTCCTGGACGGCCATCCCGCCGTCGAACGCGTCCTGTATCCGGGCCTCGAGTCGCACCCGGGCCACGAGGTCGCGGTGCGCCAGATGCGTGACTTCGGCGGCATGGTCTCGTTTCTCGCCGAGTCGGAGGAGGAGGCCGTGGCGCTCGTCGCGCGAACGAAGCTCTTCCTGCTTGCCGAGTCGCTCGGCGGCGTCGAGAGCCTGATCGAGCACCCGGCCCGGATGACGCACGCCTCGACCGCGGACGCGCCGTTCGCCGCGCCGCGCAACCTGGTTCGCCTCTCGGTCGGGATCGAGGCGATCGGCGATCTGCTCGCCGACCTCGAAGCGGCGCTCGTCCGCCCGGCGGCGCGCGTCGCGCCCAGCTCGATCTAGCGGCGGCTACGCCGCGCCGGCGTCAGCGGCCGCGCGGCAGTCGGCGCACGCGCCACGGAGGACGACGTCGTGGGAGACGACGTGGTAGCCGGTCTGCTGCTCGATCGCCTCGATCGCGCGCTCGAGCGGTGCGTCGTGGAACGCCTCGACCTTGCCGCAGTCGTTGCAGACGACGTGGTGGTGATGCTCGTGCCCGGCGCGCACCGGCTCGTAGCGCGCGATCCCGTCGCCGAAATCGACTCGCTGGAGGAGGCCGCGCTCGACGAGGCCGTCGACGGCGCGGTAGACGCTCGCGAGCCCGACGGTCGAACCGCGTGCGGCCAGCGCCTCGTGGATCTCCTGGGCCCCGCGGCAGCACGGCTGCTCGTCGAGGTAAGCGATCACCGCGGCCCGCGCGGCGCCGGTGCGCTGGCCCGCGTCTTGCAGGCGTGAGTGCACTTCGTTCGTCCAGCTCGACACGCTCGAGATGATAACCGTTCTCGACAAGTTCGATGAGAACCGTTACCGTCCCGCCTGAAATGAGAATCGTTTGCGTTATCACGTGCGCCGTCGCGCTCGCCGCAGCGGTCACCGGCTGCGGATCGTCCTCGGGGGACCGTTCCGGTAGCGGGCCTACGGACGTCGTCGCGGCGTTCTATCCGCTCGCCTTCGCGGCCGAGCGGATCGGGGGCAACGGCGTCTCGGTCACGAACCTGACGCCGCCGGGATCGGAGCCGCACGACGTCGAGCTCACGCCGAAGGAGGTCGCGCACATCCAGAAGGCGGATCTCGTCCTGTATCTGTCGCACGGCTTCCAGCCGGCGGTCGAGCAGGCGCTCGGGCAGGCTCGCGGGAAGGGAGTGGACGTGCTCGACGGCGTCGACCTCCGCAACGGCGTGGGCGACGAGGCGGGCGAGACCGACCCGCACGTGTGGCTCGACCCGCTGCGCTTCGCCCGCGTCGTGCAGCGCATCGGTGCCGCACTCGGCTCGCCCGAGCGCGCAGAGGCCCTCGCAGCAGACATCCGGCAGCTCGACGGCGACTACCGCACCGGCCTCACGCACTGCGCGCGGCACGAGTTCGTCACGAGCCACGCCGCGTTCGGCTACCTCGCCGCCCGCTACCACCTGCAGCAGATCGCGATCACGGGCATCGACCCCGAGGCGGAGCCGAGCGCGCGGAGCCTCGCCGACCTCGCGACGCTACTCCGCCGCGACCACGTGACGACCGTCTTCTTCGAGACACTCGTCTCGCCGAAGCTTGCCGAAACCGTCGCGCGCGAGGCCGGTGTCAAGACGGCCGTCCTCGATCCGATCGAGGGGCTTACGCCGGCCGAGGCGAGCCGCGGCGAGGACTACTTCTCATTGATGCGCGCCAACCTCGCCGCGCTCCGAGAGGCGCTCGGATGCCGCTAGCGCTCGAGGTCGACGGCGTCGACTTTTCGTACACGCGCGGCCAGCCTGTGCTCCGCGAGGTCGATCTCCGCGTGGAGGCAGGCGAGTTCGTGGCGATCGCCGGGCCGAACGGCGGTGGCAAGACGACCCTGCTGCGGCTCGCGCTCGGCCTGGAGCGGCCGACGAGCGGGCGCGTACTCCTCTTCGGCGAACCTGCCGCGTCGTTCCGCGAACGAGCACGCATCGGCTACCTCGCCCAGCGGACGCGGATCGGCGTACACGCACCGGCCACCGTCCGGGAGGTCGTCGAGGCCGGCCGCGCGCCGCTGCGTCCGTACGGCAGGCTGAGTCGTGAAGACCACGTTGCCGTGGCCCAGGCGATCGAGCGCGTCGGCCTCGCCGACCGTGCTCGGCGGCCGCTCCGCGAGCTCTCGGGCGGACAGCAGCAGCGCGCGTTGATGGCGAAGGCGCTCGCCGCCGACCCCAAGCTGCTCGTCCTGGACGAGCCGACGACCGGCGTCGACGTCGCCTCTCAGGAGGCGTTCGCGGAACTGCTCGAGCAGATCCATCGCGAGCTCGGCGTCACGATCCTCTACGTCTCGCATGAGTTCGGCGCGATCGAGCACGTCGTCCAGCGGATCGTGCTCGTCCGCGAGCGGATCGTCTTCGACGGCCCGCCGGGCGAGCTGCCCGGTGTCTGGCATGACCCGTCACACATACATGGGCACCTCGATGCTTGAGCTCGAGTTCATGCGCCTGGCGTTCATCGCCGGCGCGATCGTGGGCGTGCTCGCGCCGGCCGTCGGCTTCTTCCTCGTCCAGCGCGAGATGAGCCTGATCGGCGACGGCATCGGCCACGTCGCCTTCGCGGGCGTCGCGGCGGGGTACCTGCTCGGCGTTTCGCCGGTGCTGACCGCCCTCGTCGCGGCCGTGATCGGAGCAGTGACGATCGAGTGGCTGCGAGCTCGCCGCCGCACCGCGGGCGACCAGGCGCTCGCCATCGTCTTCTACACCGGGATCGCCGCAGGGGTCGTGATCGTCTCGTCGGCGGGCGCGCTCAACGTGAACCTGTTCCAGTACCTCTTCGGCTCGATCCTGACGGTGACGCGCGGGGACCTCGTCGTGATCGCCACGCTCGGGCTCGCCGCACTCGCCACGATTGCCGTACTCCTGCGCGGCCTCTTCGCCGTCTCCCTCGACGAGGAGGCCGCGCGCGTCTCCGGGCTCCCCGTCTCGCTGTTCAACGGAGTGGTCACAATCCTCGCCGCGCTGACGATCGCCCTCTCGATGCGCATCGTCGGCATCCTCCTGATCGCCGCGCTGATGGTGCTACCGGTGATCGCGGCGCAGCGGATCGCCTGGAGCCTTCGTTCCACGATGGCGATCTCCATCGCGATCGGCCTCGGGTCGGTGCTGGTCGGACTCACGACGTCGTACTACGGCGATCTGCCTCCGGGCGGGACGATCGTGCTGGCGGCGAGCGCGTTCTTCCTCGTCGCGAGCGGCGCGCGCGTGATCCACCGGCGGGTGTGACGCTCCGACCACCGCCGGAGGACCACCTCACCCGGAGCACGTCTGTTAGGTTCGGTGCTCGGGCTCCTATACGAAGGTTGGTGACGAGTGATGCCATCGCACGAGGCTCTCGCAAATCCCCGCCCGCCTACGCACCCCGGTACCCGCAGAGGCCGAATCGGCCGGCACGTGACGATCCTCGCCGCCGTTCTTGCCGCCGCGGTGACTGCCGCGGTGGGCGGGGCGGTCGTGTCCGCGGCTCCACCTGGCGGGTCGGGCCCGCCGGACTTCGGGCCGAACGTGTTGATCTTCGATCCCGGCATGCCGACGAGCCAGATCCAGGCGGCCGTCGACGCCGTCGCCAACCAGCAGGTGTCCAACCAGTTCGGATCGCAGCGCTACGCACTGCTGTTCAAGCCCGGCACCTACGGCACGGCTGCCAACCCCCTCAACTTCCAGGTCGGGTACTACACCGCCGTGGCGGGCCTCGGCCTCTCGCCGAACGACGTCGTCATCAACGGGTCCGTCTACGTCCGTAACCAGTGTGTCGGCGGCAGCTGCACCGCGCTCAACAACTTCTGGCGCTCGCTGTCGAACCTGACCATCAACGTGACCACGCCCGGCTTCGGCTGCTACACCGGCGAGTTCTGGGCAGTGTCGCAGGCCGCGCCGATGCGTCGGGTGCATGTCAATGGCTTCGCCACCCTGATGGACTATTGCACCGGCCCGTCGTTCGCGAGTGGCGGCTTCATCGCCGACTCGGCGTTCGACGGCTCTACCGTGGTCAACGGCTCACAGCAGCAGTGGGTGGTCAGGAACAGCACGCTCGACGGCTGGACGAACGGCGTCTGGAACCAGGTGTTCTCGGGTGTCGTCGGCGCACCCGCCCAGTGCTTCCCGGCTCAGCCGTCGTGCGGCGGCCCGTACACCACGCTCGCGACCAGCCCGGTGACACGGGAGGCGCCGTACCTGTACGTGGACTCGGGCGGGCACTACAACGTCTTCGTCCCGGCGGTGCAACGTGACTCCACCGGCACCACGTGGGGCAGCGGGCCGACCGCCGGCACGTCGATCCCGATCGACGACTTCTTCGTCGCCAGGCCGACGGACGACGCAAAGGCGATCAACAACGCGCTCGCCCGCGGCCAGAACCTGATCTTCACTCCCGGCGTCTACCAGCTCGACAAGACGATCAAGGTCAAGCGCGCGGGCACCGTCGTGCTCGGTCTCGGCTTCCCGACGCTCGTGCCGACCGAGCGGCGACGCCGCCATGACGGTCGCCGACGTCACGGGCGTGAAGCTCGCCGGGCTGATGTTCGACGCCGGCCCGGTGAACTCGCCTGTCCTGCTTCAGGTGGGCACCAAGAACGCCCACAAGAGCGACCCGGCTGACCCGACCACGCTCAGCGACGTGTTCCTCCGCATCGGCGGGGCGACCCCGGGCAAGGCCACGACGAGCCTCGTTGTGTCGAGCGACGACGTCATCCTGGACGACATCTGGGCCTGGCGGGCCGACCACGGCAACGGGGTGGGCTGGACGGCCAACACCGCCGACACGGGCGTGATCGTCAACGGCGACGACGTCACGGCGTACGGCCTCTTCGTCGAGCACTACCAGCGCTACGAGGTGATCTGGAACGGCCAGAACGGCAGCGTCGTCTTCTTCCAGAACGAGATGCCGTACGACGTGCCGAGCCAGGCGGCGTGGATGGAGGCTCCCGGTGTCCCCGGCTTCCCCGCCTTCAAGGTCGCCGACACCGTGACCAGGTTCAGCGGGTACGGGATGGGCAGCTACAGCTTCTTCAACCAGGGCGTGGACATCTTCGCCGCGCACGCCTTCGAGGTCCCGGCCACCCTGCCGGCCTCGAGCCTCCACGATCTGCTCACGATCTTCCTGGATCCGAGTGTCGGGAAGGGCGGCATCCTCAACGTGGTCAACGACACAGGCGGGTCGTCGACCATCGCCAACCCGGATGTCCCGGTCACCGTGGTGAGCTACCCGTGACCCGAACGGAGCGCAGCTGACCACTGAGGTGAACGCCGGCGGGTCGGGCGAACGCCCGGCCCCGTCGGCGCAGGCCGGTGCGATGACTCAGCCCGTGCTACCGCGTGCGCCGGGCGGCGCGACCGAGCTCGCCGCGAGCGCGTTCTTCCTCGTCGCGAGCGGGCCGCGCGCAATCCACCGGCGGGTCTGACCCCGGGCGCTACGCTCGGCCGGTGCTCGCTCCGCTCGACCTGCACTTCCTCGGCCTCGAGCGCGCGATCGGCGTGTACCTGGTCGAGTCCGACGACGGCCCGGCGCTCTTCGACTGCGGCCCCTCGACGACCCTGCCGCGCCTGGAGGAATGCCTGCGCGAGCGCGGCCTCGAGCTGACCGACGTTCGGCACCTACTCCTCTCGCACATCCACTTCGACCACGCGGGCGCGGCGGGGACGATCGTGCGGCGGCATCCGGAGCTCACGGTGTGGGTCTCCGAGGTCGGCGCGCCCCACCTGATCGACCCGTCGCGCCTGGAGTCGTCGGCACGGCGCCTCTTCGGCGCCGACTTCGACCGCTTCTGGGGCGAGCTCGTGCCCGTGCCGGAGCGCGTCGTCAGGATCGCCGCCGGCGACGCGGCCGGGTGGGATTCGTTCCCGACCCCGGGTCACGCTTCGCACCACGTCTGCTACCTCCGCGACGGCGTCCTCCTCGCGGGCGACGCCTGCGGCATCCGCCTCCAGCCGGAGCGCTACATCCTGCCGCCCACACCGCCGCCCGACATCGACCTCGAGGCCTGGCACGCCTCGATCGAGGAGATCGCACGCCGCGAGCCGGAGTGCGCTCGCGCTGATCCACTTCGGCGTCGAGACCGACGTGCCCGACCACCTCACACGGCTGCACGAGGAGCTCGACCGGTGGGCCGGCTGGGTCCGCGACGGCATCGGCCAGGACGAGTTCGTCGCCCGCGCGCGCCTGCCCGCAGCCCACGACGCGGCCGTCCACGACGCCACCGACGTGCTCGCTCAGTCGTGGCTCGGGCTGCGTCGCTACTGGGACAAACGCGGGGAGAACGAGGTCTCCCCTGCGAGCGGTGATCTTCCTCAGGTTGGCGGGACGTAGCGCACCTCAACGCACTACAGTCGCCCGGTTCGACAAACTCAAGCGAAGGAGTGTTCAGTGAAGCGAATCGTCTCAGCGCTGGCCCTCTTGGCCATGGCCGCAGCGGCTGTCGCGTCGAATGCGACCGCCGCGACAAACAACGCGACCCACAAAGGCAAGAGCGTCACCCTTCGTCTGGTCATGAAGGACGTCGGGTTCAACTACGTCGACAATCCGCCGCGTCAGGGGTTCAATGCGCCGCCGCTGATGGGCGATCAGCTCACGCTCACCTCCGATCTCCTCACGCGCTCGGGCGCCCGCGCGGGAACCTTCGTAGCCACCTGCACAGCCGCCCGAGGCGGCGTCAAGAGCCTCTTCGTGTGTTACGGCTTCTACTCGCTCAAGGGCGGCCAGATCATGGGTATCGCGGGACCCGGCGGCAGCGACACAACGCACGTCGCGATCGTCGGGGGCACCGGCGCCTACGAGGGCGTCACCGGCAGCTCCGTCGAAGTCTCGCGAGGCGAGAACAGCCCCTTCACCGACGTCACGATCCACCTCACCTACCCGTAACCGCAACGTCGCGGTGAGGGCCCGCAACGAGCGGGCTCTCACCGCGAGGAGCCCGGTCAGGACGAGTCGAGCAGCGACTCGTACGCCGCCAGGTAGTCGTCCACCATGCGTCCCGGCGTGAAGCGCTCCTCGGCGTAAGCGCGGCACGACGCCGGCGAAATCTGATCGGTTTCCTCGAGCGCCGCGACAGCGTCGCCCCAGTGGTCGAGGATCACGCCGCTTCGGCCGGGAGCCACGATCTCGGGGACAGCGCCCCAGCGGGTCGCGATCACGGGTGTGCCACAGGCCATCGACTCGATCATCACGAGGCCGAACGGCTCCTCCCACTCGATCGGAAACAGCGTCGCGCGCGCGTGCTGGAGCAGCTCGACCTTCTCGCCGTGCGACACCTCGCCCAGGTACTCGATGTCAGAGCCGAGATGGGGCCGCACGAACTCGTCGAAGTACGCGATCTCGAGCGGCTCGCGCATCTTCCCGGCGAGCTTCAGCGGCAGGCCCGCCTCGATCGCCGTGCGCACCGCGCGATGCGCGCCCTTGTCCGGGGCCATCCGGCCGACGAAGAGCAGGTAGTCGCCCCGATCGTGACTCTGCTGCGGCGCGAACGGGTAGAGGTCGAAGTCGATTGCGTTCGGGCAGTTGGCGATCCAGTTCAGGTGAGGCTTGGGCTTGCGCTGGTTGAGCGAGATCGAGATCAGCCCCACGCGCGGCGCGACCGCCGACACCTGCTCGTAGAGCAGACCCGGGATGCCGTCGACGGGGCCGTGCACCGTGTGCGCGACCGGCGTTCGCAGCGCGCCGCCGATCGCCGCGCCCATCAGGCCCGTGTGGTCGTTGATCAGGTCGAAGTCGTCCTGGCGGGAGTAGCAGTGGAGCAGGTGGCGGAGCTCGGGAAACGTGCGGCCGATGTCGTCGCTCGGCGCCTCCGCGAAGACGTACTCGAGCTTCGCCTTCGTCCGCGACTGCCCCGCGGCATAGAGCGTCACGTCGTGCCCGGCCTCGACGAGGCCTTCTGCGAGCAGCCAGACGACCCACTCGATCCCGCCGTAGCCCGTCGGCGGCACCGGGAACCACGCCGGCGCGACGACCGCGACTTTCAACGGCCCCGCTCCACGCGCACCCTGCCGTCCTCGGCGACGGCGTCCCAGCGGCGGTCGAACGCCGGGATGCCCGCGACGCGGATGTCGCCCGCCCACGACGGCAGCTCCGGCGCGACCGTGGTCAAGCGGTGCCGGTCGCGGTCCGGGACGAGCCCGAGCAGGAGCTGGAGCAGCAGCACCGGCGTGCCGGCGGCCCAGGCCTGCGGACGCGCCGCGGTCGGGTAGGCAATCGGGAACGGCGTCTCCGAGCGTTCGAGCCCGGCGAACACCTCGGGAAGCTGCCAGTCGAAATGGCCCGCTGCATCCAGCATCCGCCTCACGATCTGATGGCACTCCTGCCAGTGGCCCTGCCGCGCGAGGCCCCAGGCGATCAGGGAGTTGTCGTGGGGCCAGACGGTGCCGTTGTGGTAGCTCAATGGGTTGAAGCCGGCGTCGTCGGAGGACATCGTCCGCACGCCCCAGCCCGACCAGAGCGGCCGGCTCATCAACCGGTCGACGACGAGCCCGACTCGTTCGGGCGGCACGATTCCGGTGAAGAGCAGGTGGCCGATGTTGGAGGTGAGCGAGTCGACCTGCCGCTTCTCGCCGTCGAGGGCCAGCGCGTAGAAGCCGCCCCGCTCCTCGACCCAGAACGCCTCGTCGAACCGGGCGGCGAGGTCGGCCGCCTCGCGCTCGAGTCTGTCGGCGAGCGCGCGGTCGCGCCATGCCGCGCGCGCGATCTCGGCCAGCCCGACCTTGGCCGCGTAGACGTAGCCCTGCACCTCGCACGAGGCGATCGGCCCCTTCGCGATCGTGCCGTCGTGGAAGCGCTGCGAGTCGCCCGAGTCCTTCCACGACTGAACCTCGAGCCCGTGCGGCGCGCGCCGCACGAACTCGACGAAGCCGTCGCCGTCGCCGTCGCCCCACTCGTCGATCCAGCGCAGGGCAGCGAGCGCCGGCTCCTTGAGCTCGTTCACGAGCGCAGTGTCGTCCGTCCAGCGCCAGACCTCCGACAGCAGGACGAGGTAGAGCGGCGTCGCGTCCACGCTGCCGTAGTAGCGGGCAAACCAGTTGACGGCCGCCTTGCCCGTGCGCACCTCATGAACGATCTTCCCGGGCTCGGCGTCGCGCGACGGATCGTCGGCAGTCGCCTGGAGGTGTGCGAGCGCGCGCAGCGCCGTCCGCGCAAGCTCCGGCCCGAAGAGGAGCGTCTGCAGGCACGTGATGATCGTGTCGCGGCCGAAGACGGTCATGAACCACGGCATGCCGGCCGCCGGCAGCTTGCCGATGTCGCCGTCCGCGCGCATCCGCAGCGCCGCGAGGTCGCTCACCGACCGCCGGTAGGCCTGCCCGAGCGTGTCCCAACTCGCGTTCACCTGCGGCACGTGCAAGTGCCACGCGGCGAGCGAGTCCCGGACGCGCGCCAGCTCCTCGCCGAAGCTCGGCCGCCCGTTGTGGCCACTCGCGCCGGCGCCGATCAGAACCTCGACCAGGAGCTCCCAGCGCTCGCGGCTCGCGAGCTCGACCTCCCAGACGACGTGCGAGTCGTTCGCGCGGCCGGGCAGCGAGAAGAGCACCTGCGTCCGGTCGTCGCCGTCGGCGAAGGAGACCGACCCGTCGCCGTTCCACTCGGCCGGTGCCGACAGCGGGAGCGGCCTCGCGTGCTCGGGATCGCCGAGCGTGAAGTCGTGCTCCTTGACGGCGAAGATGTCTGCGAAGTCGGAGCCGAGCTCGAGGCCGACCTCGAAGCGCAGCGGCTCCATCGACTCGTTCCGGATCACGATCCGCTCCTGCATCGAGTCGCCGACGAAACGCGAGCGCGCGATCGAGAGCGCATCCTGCGGCAGCTCCGCCAGCGGGTTGCGGAGGTAGAACGCGGCGGAGAAGTATTCGACCTGGCCCGACGAGAGGAGCAGCGGCCGCCGGCCGTTGATCGTGAGCACGAACCGGGAGAGGCGCCGCGTGTCCCGCGCGAAGAGCCCGCCCGAGGTGCCGGCGATGTCGCCGCGCTCGTCGGAGATGCAGAACGTCGAGCCTTCGAGGATCGTCAGCATCACGGGCGGCGGTGGACGCGCGCCCCGCTCGACTGGTCGATCGACATCACGACGAGCTCGTCGACGACCACGTGCGCGGGCCGCGTGACCGCGAACAGGACGCACTCGGCGACGTCCTCGGCGCCGAGCGGCCTGGTTCCCTCGTAGACCGACTTCGCCTGCGCGGAATCGCCGCGGAAGCGGACGACCGAGAACTCCGTCTCGACCAGGCCCGCGTCGACCGTCGTGACGCGGATGTCGCGTCCCAGCAGGTCCTCGCGCAGCGCCCGGGTGAAGCCGCGAACCGCGAACTTGGACGTGACGTAGGTGGCGCCGTTCGGATACGCCCAGCGGCCGGCGATCGAGCCGATGTTGACGATGTGCCCCGGCTCGCGCAGCGAGCGCTGGAGGACGAGGCGCGTCATGCGAACGAGCCCGTTCACGTTCGTCTCGAAGACCGTCCGCTCGTCCTCCTCGGTCGACTCGGTGAACGGCTCTCGCCCGAGCGCGAGCCCGGCCGCGTTCACGAGCACGTCCGCGGGGCCGGCCGCCTCGACGAAGCGCTCGCAGCTGCCGGGATCGGTGACGTCGAGCTCGAGCGCCACATCCGTCTTCAGCCGCTCGACGCGGCGGGCGCCGCCGACGACCCTCGCGCCCTCGCGCCCCAGGGCACGCGCCGTCGCCGCGCCGATGCCGCTGGAGGCGCCCGTGACGATCGCGGTCAGGCCGTCGAGCCGGTCCATGGCCGGCCACGTTACCGGCCACGCCGCGCCGGGCGGCTACGCGCCGACCAGCGAGACCGAGCGCTTGCTGGTCTGGCCGCCCTTGTCGCCCACGACGGCGTTCAAGATGTAGCTCTTCCCCTTCGCAGGCTTGAACTTCGCCACGAACGAGACGGTCTGGTCGGCCGCGATCCTCGCCGTCGGCTGTGCGACCGCGATCACCGTCCTGCCGTCGTAAACGCGGTAGGTGATCCCGACGACCGCTCCGACCCGGTTGTGGTAGCTGAGGAAGGGCACGTCGAGCCGGACCGTCGGCGCCTTGCCCGGGGCGATCACCTGTGACTGACCGTCGATTCCCTTCGCGGCGGCAGCGAACGTGCCGTACGCCGGCTTCTTCGCGCCGTTCTTCGTGAGCAGGCCGCTGAACCAGGTCTGACTGGTGCTGTCACGGAGGATGAACCAGACGAACATCTCGATGTAGGGATTGTCGGCCGCCATCTGCAACACCAGCTTCGCGTCCGCCGCCTGCTGTGCGCGGGAGACACCGCCCGGGTACTCCGGCCGAGTCTGCTCTCCGTACTCGGTCACCCAGATCGGCACGCGGCGGTGGAACCACTGCTTGAGCGAGACGCCGAACTGGGTCAGCTTCGTCATCGTCACGTTCGGGTAGGCGACCTTGGCTGTCGGCCCGAGGCGCGGAGTGGTCGGATACGGGTGCGTGGCCCAGGCGTCGAACGGCAGCTTCGGATCGGCCTCGGCGAGCAGCCGGGCGAACGTCGCCGGGGCGACGGAGCCGCTGCCGCTGGACGGCTTGTTCCGGCCGCGGTTCGACGTCTCGCCTGCCGCGACCTGGGCCAGCGGGTTTCCGGCCTTGATCCCCTTGTAGGCGGCCCGGTAGAGCTTCGCGTAGATCGACGGACTGACGATCTTCGTGCCCCGGAACTGGGGCTTGAGGAAGAGCTCGAGATTCGGCTCATTCCAGACCGCCCAGCGCGACACGGCTCCGAAACCCGGCCGAAGCCCGTTGTAGCGCGCCGCCAGCATGTGCGCGAACTGCGTCAGCGTGTTCATGTTCGTCGGCGCGTAGTTCGGCGTCTTGCCGCCGTTCGCCCATTTCGGCGTTCGGGCGATCGCGATCATGACCTGGAGGTTGTACCGCGGCGCCGTGCGGACGAGCGCGTCGAGATCGGTGAGCTTGTAGGCGGGATCGTCTCCGTTCAGCGGCGAGGCAGGCTTCGTCGCGGCGATCTGCGACCAGTCCGCGAGCACGTGGATCACCGACGCATGGGCGTTCTTGGCCAGGGCAAAGTTCGCTTGCGGTGTCGTCGTCCAACGAAAGGTCGGGTCGTCGAAGAAGCCGATCGTCATCCGCGGCGTCGCCCTGGCGGATGCCGCGGGAAGGGCGAGCAGGACGGCGAGAGCGATCAGGGCGACGCGAACGAACCGCTGCACGAGCGTGACCTCCTGACTAGAAAGAAAGACAGACGCGCAAGCTAACCAGAACCGGGCCAAGCTAACGAGGGGCTATGAAGGGCTTGTAAAGAGCGGCGGCCGGTAGTGGGTTCGGTTTGAATTCTTAGCCTCCTCTATGGGTTTGCTCACCTTGCGGTAACTTCCGCGCCGCATCGGTACGGCCTCTGCTCGCTCAAGTAGACCGATCAGTTCGGACGGCGGCCACACGTGGTCTGTGAGGCCCGCCGCCACCCAGCGATCACCCGTTCGGGTGCTTGACTGGGCCCCGAGTCTGCCGAAGGGTGAAAAACGCCTTCTTGCGCGGTGCAAGGAGCTCTTACCTGGTTCAGAACTGGAGAGGTCATGCGGCTGAGATTGCGGCTCCGCGCCGGAGAACGGCTCCGCGTTGACGAGCGGGGGATGGCGCTCGTGATGGCTTTGGGCGTGATGCTCGTACTGTCGCTCGTGCTTGCGATGGTGGTGCAGTACACGGTTTCGAACTCGGGTACGGCGTCCCGTTCGGTTGCGGATCAGAAGGCGTTCGCGCTGGCGGAGGCCGGGATGAACAACGCGGTGGGCGTGATCTCGCAATGCGGCTCAACCTGCAGTACCAGCACGCAGGTCAAGCCGCCGCCGGCGGCCGCGGGCGACCCGAACTCGACCGTCGACGACACCCTCGGCGGCGGTACGGTCACGTGGGGCGGAACCTACAACTCGGCGACCAAGACGTGGACGATCACGTCGATCGGGAGCGTCGGGAACCCCACCGGTCCTTCGGCGGCTCCCGTTACGCGGAGGCTGACGGGCGCGGTGCAGGTCGTGCCGCCGCAGTACAACTTCGTCGCCCTCAATCAAACCTGCGAGAAGCACACGTTGATGGTGAGGTCGAGTGGGCAGCTCACGGTGACGAACGCCGTGCACATCAACTCGTGCCACAACGACTTGCCCGACGACCCTGATGCATTCGACGTCTTCGGCGAAGGGGGCAACATCTCAGCCCCGGACATTCGCGTGGTCGGTGGCTGGGAGATCGACGGCGGTAACGACGTCACGGGCGCGCACGCCACCGTGCGGGTCAACGGCACTCTCTGTTCCCTCCTGCATTCGAACGCGTCCCCGGCCCCTCCCGGCTGTCCGCTCGTCGAGCAGCCCGTCGTCCCCGACCCGTTCGCTTCAACTCCGACGCCGACGCTCGGACCACCCGCATGGGGTACCACCACGCCTGCTGACGTCAGCAAGAAAAGCCGTAACGGCAACGTGGCAACGCTGACCCTAACGGCGCCGTTGGCCGGGCTGGTCGTGGGTGGCTCGATCACTGTCAGCGGCGTCGACTCGTCGTTCGACGGTGTGTTCACGGTGACGGCGATCGGCGGTGGCGGGACGACGATCTCGTACAACAACTCGGGCCCGAACACGCCCACCATCACGTCGAAGCAGTTGACCTCGGGGGTGGCGACACTCACCACTTCGGCGCCTCACACCCTGACAGCCGGCAACTCGGTCACCGTCAGCGGCATCGACAGCGTGTTCAACGGCACCTACACGGTCACGGGGGTGCCGTCGCCCACAACGTTCTCGTATGCGAAAGCGAGAAGTCCGTTCACCCGGAGCGTCGACAGGAAGGGACTGGTGTCGGGCGTCGTCACACTGAGAACGACGGCGGCGCACGGCCTGGTCGTGGGGGACATCTTCAGCCTGGCCGGCGTCGACGCGCTGCTCAACGGCGGCCCGTTCACGGTCACGTCGGTGCCGTCGACCACGACACTCACGTACGCGTACTCGGGTCCCGCGACGATGAACCTGACGGTCACGAACAAGGCGATGACCAATGGCACGGCAACGCTGACGACGTCGGTCGCGCCGAACCCCGGCCTGGTCGGAGACACCGTCACCGTCAGCATCGGCGATCCCAGGTTCGACGGCACCTACACCGTCACCGCGGTCAACGTCGGAGCCAGAACGCTCTCGTACGTTCCTTCACCCGTCGTCCAGACAGTCACGAACGCTGCGTTGACCGGCGGCATCGCCACGCTAACGATGTCGGTCGCGCCGAACTTTGCGGTCGGCGACTCGGTGACCGTCAACATCGGCAACTACAAGTTCGACGGCACCTACACCGTCACGGCGGTGAACGCCGGAGCCAAGACGTTCTCGTATTCGGTCGTCCGGACCGTCACGAACAAGGCGCTCTCGAACGGCGTCGCCACGCTGACGACGTCGGTCGCGCCCAACGTTGCGGTCGGCGATACGGTGACCGTCAACATCGCCGACACGAGGTTCGACGGCACTCACACCGTCACGGCAGTGAACGCCGGAGCGAGGACGTTCTCGTATTCGGTCGTCAAGACCGTCACGAACGGTGCGGTAACAACCGGCGTCGCCACGCTGACGACGTCGGCGGCGCACAATTTCGCAGTCGGCAACTCCGTGATCGTCAGTACCGGCGACTCCAGGTACGACGGCACGTTCACGATCTCGGCCGTCCCCTCGACGACGACCTTCTCCTACACCCCTGCCACGATCGCGACGACCTCGTGGGCCGTGGCCTCGAACCTGGCGACACTGACCGTGACTACGCCGCCGCACGGCGTAAAAGTGGGCAATTCGATCACGGTCAGCGGCTTCACCGGCGCGGGCCCCACCTACCTCAACGGCAATTTCACCGTCACGGCGGTCACAGCCTCGACCATCACCTATGCGATCACCCACGCCAACGCAAGCGGCACCCAGAATGCAACCGTCGCGCTCGGGACCGTCGCTTCGGCCGCGCTGAGCGGCACCGCCAGAGTCGCCAACGTCGGATCCAGCGCGGCGAGCGGCACTGCCACCGTCGCCAACGTCGCATCTGGCGCGGCGAGCGGAACCACCACAATCGTCTCCGTCGCATCTGGCGCGGCGAGCGGCACGGCCACCGTGCCCGCCTACATTGCGGCCAACACCACGGTGAGCCCGGTCGGCACGCTCTCGGCAACCGGCAACGTGGCTGCGACGGCGACGAGCGGAAGCTTTACGCCTGCTGCGACACCCTCCACGGGCGCTGTCGCGCTCAACAATCCGGGATCAGCTGCGATACCCACCCCGTACACGGTGTCGGGAACGGCAACCCTCTCGCCGGGCACCTATTACGGCGGTATCTGCATCGGGGCCCCGAGTGGCTCGGATTGTGTCTCCGACGAGTGCGGGGCCGGTGCCTACATCTTCCGCGAGTACAGCCCGAGCCAGGATCTGGACAGCGACATCACCGCCTCGCAAACGACCCTCGACTCCGACTCCAGCTCCAGCGCGGGAGCGGTCGCGGTCGGCGACGTGATCGAGATCGACAGCGAGTGGATGCTGGTCAGCAACGTCGTCGCGCAGGGCGGAGGCATCTACAGGCTCACGGTCACCCGCGGGTATCTCGGCACGACCGCCGCGCCGCACGACAACAACAACAACAACCCGATCCTGGAAGGCACCGCCAACCCGACCGCCAACGTGACGCTCCTGCCCGGCACCTACATCATGGCCGGAGGCGGCTTCCATGTCTGCGGCGTCTCCACCCTGTCAGCCCCCAACGTCCTGATCTACAACACCAACGATCCCACACATCCCACCGGCTACGGCGCAGTAGGTCAGATCATCTTGAACACGACCGGCAGCGTCACGCTGGGTCCGCAAACGAGCGGTCTCTACGATGGCCTTCTGATCTTCCAAGACCCGGCCCGCGTCGTGAGCAGTGTGTCTTGCTTTGACAAGACGTGGACGACCAATGACATGGATCCCTTCGAGCAGGACGACATCGACACGTGGGATATCGCTCTGCTCTCGATGGCAAGCACCGGTCCCGATGGGGCACTCGGGTCGATCTCGGGCACGGTCTACGCCCCGGCCAATCGCGCGATCTTCGCGGACCTGGTCAGCGGCAGAGCGAACCTGGCGGTCCTCACGTCGTGCATCCTGATCGAGGGCGGAAACAGCACCTTCGACTTCCAGCCAGAAGGACTCTTCGCCGTCGGCTTCAGGGTCCTCGGCCAATGGGGCTAACCGTTCGTCGAAATATGTGACGCTTGCGGTGCTGCGCCCGCCCGCCGGCGTGTGGAACGGGCGTGACGGATCGTCTTCTCGCGCCGGATCCATGAGGCTCGGCTGACGAGAGCGCCTCGCCTGTCCCTCGAACGAGGGATTCCCTCGTTCGAGGGACAGGACGATCAGAGATGGGTCACCACATACACCTTCGGGACACCTCAACACGAGCCCGAACGGTGCGAAGGGCGGGCGGCCAGGTCTCCGGCTCCGTCCCTGGGGAACGCGGCATGGTGCTCGTGGATGGCGTCTGTGGTTCTGGTCGTGGTTTCCATCGTCCTTACGGCGGCGATGGAAACACGACCTTCACTCCCGCGAGGCCGCCCAGCGTCTCCGCGCGGCGACTCGTCCGGATCGCAAGAAGAGGGACGCGAGCGCCCTAGGCAGCCTTACCGCCGTCTGGCGCGCGCTCGGGAGGGTTCCACCGCACCGCCACTACCCGCCGGTGAAAAGAGATGAACCGTCACCCCGCCGCGATCCTCGCGGTCGTACATCAGCCAGTTCCCTCCGTCGTACTCGATCTGGTCCCCCTTCGTCAGCAGCCGAGGCGTGTACTGCGCGTAGTCGCCGGTGACGACTCCGCCGTCCGCGTACCGGAACTCGATCAAACCTTGGGACTCCATGAGGGAAACAGTACTCCGCCCCCTCTCTCCCGCGCTCGCTCGACTTCGTTCCACGCCAGCGGCCGCAATTATCCCTACCGGGGGCTACCTCCACACCGAACTCGAGTGGCCGCGCCGCTCCGCTGACGCACAGTCCTGGAACGTCGAAAAGCCCGCGTTAACCGGGCTTCATCTGATGGGCGGTGACGGGATCGAACCGCCGACCTCCTGGGTGTAAACCAGGCGCTCTCCCAGCTGAGCTAACCGCCCCTGCTCTGGAAGTGTGCCGGAGGGGCCGGCAGCCCGATTCACAGCGAATTCACTGCGTTCGCTGATCAGATTCCCGGGAGGCCTTCAGGCTGCTCTCACGCGGCGTTGTTGACATGCGGAGCGTCAACCGAACTCGAACAAGGAGCGCACCATGAGACCTCCAAGACGCATCGTCGCAGGCATCACCTCAGCAGTGCTCGCGGTCGGCGTCGGTGCCGGCCTCGCCCAGGCGGCCCGCGAGAGCGGTGTCCAGAAAGCCGGCGTCGCCGCGATCCGCGGCGGTCCGGGGCCCGGACCGGGCGCGAAGGCGATCGCCGACTACCTCGGCCTCACCGCCGCGGAGCTGCGAACGCAGCTCGAAGCGGGCAAGACGCTCGCCGACATCGCCAAGACCCAGGGCAAGACCGTCAGCGGCCTCGAGGACGCGATCGTGGCCGACGCGAAGGCGCACCTCGACGCCGCGGTTGCGGACGGCAAGCTGACCGCAGCCCAGGCGAGCGCGATGCTCGTCGAGCTCAAGGCCCACGTGGACGACATGGTCACCCATGTCGGCCCCGGCCCCCGCGGGCACGGCGGACCCGGCCACCACGGCCCGATTGGAATCGCCGCGGTGACCGACTACCTCGGCCTCACCGGCGCGCAACTCCGGACGCAGATCGAGTCCGGCAAGTCGCTCGCCGACGTGGCCAAGGCGCAGGGCAAGACGGTGAGCGGGCTCGAGGACGCCATCGTCGCCGACGCGACCAAGACGCTTGACGCGGCCGTCGCCGCCGGCAAGCTGACCGCGGCGCAGGAGACGGCGATGCTCGCCGAGCTGAAGTCGCACGTCGATGAGATGGTCAACCGCACCGGCCCGCCCCCGCGCGGCCCCGGCGGCGGCCCGGGCTCCGTGGGCCCGGTAGGGCCGGGTGCCGGTACGACCTTCCGGCCGATCATGCTCTAGCGCGAACGACGATCGGAGGGGGCGGGCAGCCCGCCCCCTCCTTCCCCAAGTGCCGAACGACACCGACTTGCCACCGTCCGTGCCTTCGGCTACCTTCGGCGCCAGAGGCAATCTCGGTGCTCGAGTTGCTTCTCGGCGTTGACGCCGAAGGCGCTGCTCGGTTCTTGCAGCGCGGGAGGCCGGTTTTGGCTTCCGTCGAGCGACGAAGCTCGTGGCTTTTTCCTAGCGACTCGAAGGAGCGACGAGAATGCGTACCGACTATCCAACCCATGACGTCACCGCCCTCCGCGGCGAGCTTGCGGCGCGACTCCCGAGCCGGCCGCCGGGTGGCGCCAAGAAGCAGGACGAGCTCGAGGAGCGCTGCCGGCTCTATCTCCAGGCGCTTCGCTGGCCCGGCGGGGTCGAGTGCCCACGCTGCGACGAGAACGATCGCCTGCTCTGGCTCGAATCCCGCGAGAAGTGGCACTGCTATTCGTGCCGCTACCAGTTCAGCGTCACCGCCGGCACGCTCTTCCACAGCTCGCACCTGCCGCTCTGGAAGTGGTTCATCTCGGTCCAGCTGATGACGGAGTCGCCTCACGGCATCTCTGCGATGGAGCTCAGGCACATCCTCGGCGGCAGCTACAAGACGTTCTGGTTCACGACCCACCGGATCCGCGTCGCGATGCGCGGCCGCGGGCAGCCGCTGCTTCGCACCATCGTCGGCGAGCTGGGAGACCGGAAGCTCGTCGCCGGCCCGCACCACCATCTGAGCGACAAGTACCTGGCCGCCTACGTCGAGGAGCGACGCTTCATCCAGGCGAACCAGAACAACCCGCACGTCTTCCGCGACACGATCCTCGCCCTCGTGAGCGGCGAGGGCCTCTCCTATGAGCAGCTTGTCGCGGCTCGGTAGTGCACGGGCCGGGCGCGAGCCCGCGCTCGTCAAGCTGCCACCCAGCCGGGCGCCTCACGGCGCTCGGCTGGTGCGGCTCCGCCTTCCCGACCGGCCGGGGAGCCTCGCGTCGATCACCGGGCACCTCGCCGGGCACGGCGTCAACGTCCTCCGGCTCGAGGTGCTCGGCCGCGAGGGCGGCTGGGCGGTGGACGACTTCCTCGTCTCGGGCGCCGGCCTGCCGGCGGCGCTCGCCGAGCTCGGGCCGGACGTCTCGGTGCTCGCGAACCGACCGAACGTCGACCTGCTCGACCCCGGGCTCGCAATGGCGAATGCCTGCGCGACGGTGACGGCAGCAGTCAGCGCCCGCGAGGCGTATCGCCAGCTCGTCGGCGCCGCGATCCAGCTCGTGTTCGCCGAGGCCGGGTTCGTCTGCGCCCGCGAGGGCCATGGCTTTCTGCGGCCACTCGCCTCGACGGCGCCGGGCCTACCCGTCCTCGACGACGGCGCCACGTCGCTCCTGCGCTCGGCGTTCTTCAGCGGCGAGTGCCTGACCGCCGACGGCCGCGTTCCGTGGGCGCCTCCCGGCTTCCGGGAGCCACTTCCCGACGGCGCCGTCGCGGCGATCCCGGGCGGCGTGCCGCCGTTCATGGTGCTCGCGCTCGTCCGCGCCGACGACACGCCGTTCGTCGCAGCCGAGCTCGACCGCCTCGCGGCGCTCGTCCGGGTCGCATCCGGAACGCTGCAGCTACACCGAGCCAGCCTCTCGCCAGGCGGCCGGCGCGCCTCGGCGGGAGCCGGCTGATGGCGGCGCGCGTCCTGATCGCGGAGGACGAGACGATCATCCGCCTCGACCTTCGCTCGCTGCTCGAGGCGAACGGCTACGAGGTCTGCGGCGAGGCCCGCGACGGTCAGGAGGCAGTCGAGCTCGCGCGCTCACTCGAGCCTGACGTCGCGATCATGGACGTGAAGATGCCGCGGCTGGACGGCGTCGAGGCAGCGCGGCAGATCCTCGCGGAGCGGCCGCTGCCGATCGTGATGCTGACGGCCTTCGACGAGGACGCGCTCGTCGCGCGCGCCGTGGGGACCGGCGTGTTCGGCTACCTCGTGAAGCCGTTCCGCGAGCAGGACCTGATTCCGGCGATCCGAACGGCGCAGGCGCGCCACGCCGAGCTCGTCGAGCTGAAGCTACAAGCGAGCTCGCTGGCCGAGGCGCTCGAAGCGAGGAAGACGATCGAGCGCGCGAAGGGGATCCTGATGGTGAAGGAGGGCCTGACCGAGGCGCAGGCATTCGACCGCCTGCGCCGGGCGAGCCAGACGTCGGGGCGCCCGATGAAGGTGATCGCCGACGCGGTCACCGCGACGCTCAGCTGAGCCCGATCGGAGCAGGTCCCGCGCTCTGCGCCGCCCACTGCCGCGGTCAACACGGCCGCAGCGAGCGTGCTACGGTTCGACTGCACATGAGCGAGTACCGGATGCGCACAGGGCGCCTCCTCTGCCCGTTCTCGAAGTGGCAGAAGGAGGTGTTTTTCATATGGCAACCGGAACCGTGAAGTGGTTCAACGACGCGAAGGGCTACGGCTTCATCGCGCCGAGCGACGGAAGCAAGGACGTGTTCGTCCACTTCAGCGCGCTCAGCGGCGATGGCTTCAAGACGCTGGCCGAAGGCGCTCAGGTCGAGTTCGAGGTCGAAGACGGCCCGAAAGGCCCGCAGGCGCAGAACGTACGCGTCGTCGCGACGGCGTAATTCACGGGCGCGCCTCTGGGTAGTTTCACCGGGCGCGCCCATTTTTTTCTCACGAAGGGAGCCGTTATCGCTGAAAAGGAAGAGAAGGTCGAGCTCGAGGGCGAGATCGTCGAGGCGTTCGGCAAGGGCATGTACAAGATCGCGCTCGACAACGGCCACGAGACGCTCGGCTACACGTCGGGGAAGATGCGCCGCTACCGGATCAGAATCGTCCCGGGCGACCGCATCAAGGTCGAGCTTTCCCCCTATGACCTCAAGCGTGGACGGATCGTCTACCGTCACCGCAACGGCGCCTAGCAGCGCCCCTCCGGTCGACTCGACCGCCGCAGCTCGTCCGCGCTTTCGTGGACTGAGCCACCAGCTTGCGTTCTTCGTCGCGGTGCCGCTCGGCGTGGTGTTCGCCCTTCAGGCGGACACGCCCGCGGGGCGCGCGTCGGCGATCGCCTACGCCGCCACCGTCGCGTTCATGTTCGGCGCGAGCGGCGCCTACCACCGCATCACGTGGTCGGTCAGATGGCGACCGATGATGCGCCGCATCGACCACGCCGGCGTCTACATCCTGATCGCCGGCAGCTACACCCCGCTCGGGCTGCTCATCCTGGAGGGAAACTGGCGGCTCGTCGTGCTGAGCATCGTCTGGGGCGGAGCTGCGCTCGCGATCATCCTCAAGTTCTGCTGGATGGACGCGCCGAAGTGGGTGGCCGCCTCGATCGCGATCACGCTCGGCTGGGTCGCGGTCCTCGTCCTCCCCCAGATCACCGGCAGCATCGGCCTCACCGGCTGCCTGCTGCTCGTCGGCGGCGGGATCGCCTACACGATCGGCGGGATCGTCTACGCAACGGAGCGCCCCGAACCCGGTGCCCGCGGTGTTCGGCTACCACGAGGTCTTCCACGTTCTCGTGATCCTCGCGGTCGCCCTCCAGTGGACGGCGATCGCGTTCTTCGTGCTGCCGAGCCACTGAAAGCCTCCCGGCGGCGAACCGCCGCGCGAGCCTCGATCCGCGCGCTAGGGTGCCCGAATGCTCGAACGGCTCGCGCACTTCACGATCCGGCGCCGGCGCTGGGTCGTGGTCGGGTGGGTACTGCTCGTCTTCGTCAGCCTCTTCACGACATCGCGCCTGGCCGACCGCTGGTTCGAGTCGTTCTCGATCCCCGGCTACGCCGCCTACGAGACGAACCAGAAGACGCTGAAGACCTTCGGCAGCGGCGAGTTCCTCCCCCTCGTCGCGGTCTTCCACGCCGACGGCGACGTGACCAAGCTGACCGGGATCCGGGCTGCGATCGAGAACGGCGGGAACGCCTGGAAGGGCTCGCGTGTGAGCTCGTACTTCACGACGGGCAGCGACGCCTACGTGTCGAGCGACCGGCACATGACGTTCGCCGAGATCTATCCGCCGGGCAACCCCACGTTCACCTCGACCGAGCAGATCAAGCAGGTTCGCGCGGCGCTCCGTGACAAGACGCCCGAAGGGGTCACCGTTCACCTCACGGGTCGCGATCCCCTCTACGAGGACGTCGGCGGCAGCGAAGGGCCGTCGCTCATGCTCGAGATCCTGATCGGCGGGATCGGCGCGCTGCTCGTGCTCCTGTTTGTGTTCGGCACGGTTCCCGCCGTGCTGATCCCGCTCGTCGTCGCCGCCTCCTCGATCTTGACCACGTTCAGCCTCGTCTGGGCGCTGACCTACGTCACCGACGTCTCGATCATCGTCCAGTACCTTGTGGCGCTGGTCGGCCTCGGCGTCGCGATCGACTATTCGCTGCTGATGATCTTCCGCTTCCGGGAGGAGCTCCATCACGGCCGCGACGTCGAGTCCGCGCTCGTCGAGACCATGGTCCACGCCGGGCGCTCGGTGATCGTCTCGGGCTCGACCGTCGCGATCGGCCTGCTCAGCATGATCCTGCTGCCGCTGCCCTTCATCCGCTCGATCGGGATCGGCGGCATGCTGATACCCGCGGTTTCCGTGGTCGGTGCGATCACGCTCGTTCCGGCGTTGCTCGCCATGCTCGGCCATCGCATCGACTCGCTGCGCGTGATCCCGAAGCGGATCATCGCCGCCGATCCGGGCGAGACCGGCTTCTGGCACCGCTGGGCGGGCACCGTCGTCCGCCATCCGCTCCCGGTGCTCCTCGTCGGGCTTGCGATCGTCGTCCTCTTCCTGATCCCGGCGTTCCAGATCAACCCGGCCGACGCCCAGGCGAAGGACCTCCCCGGCAACGGTGACGCGTTCGTCGGCCGCGACGCGCTGACGGCTGCGGGGATCTCCGCCGGCGTGATCAAGCCTTTCGTCGTTCTCACCGAGAACGCCTCGCCGGCCCAGCTCGAGCAGGTCGTATCGAAGCTGGAGGCGACCGAGGGAATCGCCGGCGCCGCAGCTCCGACCGCATGGCGGAAGGGCCAGACGGCGCTCGTCGAGGCGTTCCCGGACACCGACAGCTCGAGCCGCGAGGCACGGAAGACGATCGCGCGCGTGAAGAACGACACGCTGCCGAACCTCGAAACGACCCTCGGCGGACGCGCGACCCTCGCGCTCGGCGGCGCCGCGCCCGAGGAACGCGACTTCGTGCACGCGGTCTACGGCAACTTCCCGTACGTGCTCGCGTTCGTGATCATCCTCACCTTCATCCTCCTGATGCGCGCCTTCCGCTCGGTCGTGCTCGCGGCCAAGGCGGTGGTGATGAACCTCGTCTCGCTCGGGATCGCGTTCGGGATCGTCGTCTTCATCTTCCAGCAGGGCCACGGCAGCGAGGCGATCTGGGGGATCCAGGCGACCGACGCGGTGATCTCGTGGATCCCCGTGATGATCTTCGCGTTCCTCTTCGGCCTCTCGATGGACTACGAGGTGTTCATCATCTCGCGGATCCGCGAGATCTACGACGACACGGGCGACACGTCGCAGGCGATCTCGATGGGGATCGCGCGTACCGGCAAGCTCGTGACGAGCGCGGCGCTCGTGCTCGTGTTCGCGTTCTTCGCGCTCTCGACCGGGCCGGGGCCCGACATCAAGCAGTTCGGAATCGGCCTCGCCGCCGGGATCCTGATCGACGCGACGCTGATCCGATCCGTGCTCGTGCCGTCGATCATGAAGCTGATGGGCGAGGCGAACTGGTGGTTCCCGCCCTGGATCGCACGCGCGCTCTTCGTGAAGCCGCGCGACGCTGCGCCGGAGCACCCGGCTCTCGAGACCGACTAGCCGTCAAGCAGCGTCAGCAGCGCCTCGGCGATCGCCGCCGGCGTGGGCGGGCAGCCGGGGATGCGGAGGTCGACCGGCAGGATCTCCTCGACCGGGCCCACGAGTTCCTCCCGGCGGCCGAGCAGGTTGCACCCGAGCGCGCAGTCGCCGAGCGCCACGACGCGGCGCGGCTCGGGCATCGCGCGGTAGGCGACGAGCAGCGGCTCGTGCATGCGCGTCGTCACCGCGCCGGTGACGAGCAGGACGTCGGCATGCCGCGGCGAGGCGACGACGCCCAGGCCGAAGCGCTGGAGGTCGTAGTACGGGCTCGAGGTGAGGGTCAGCTCGTGCTCGCAGCCGTTGCACGAGCCGGCGTCGACGTGCCGGAGCGCCAGGCTGCCGCCCCGCTTCGGTCCCGGCAGCGCAAGCTCGAGGCGCAGCCGACGTAGGTCGCGGAGGAGCGTCAGCATCAGCGGTCGGCGCAGGCGTAGCAGAGCTCGAAGCTCTTGTTGACGAGCGGGAAGTCGGGCAGGAGGTCGCCGACGGCCGCCTGCGCGACCGACGGCCAGTTCGCGTAGGAGCCGGTGCGCAGCCGGAGTCGCTCGATCGTGACTGCCGCTGCGCTCGACGATGCAGCTCGTCGCGCCGCGCGGGCTCTCGACGCGGCCGATCCCGATCTCGCGCTCCTCGCCCTCGTGAGCGGCGGCGACGGCGTGGAGCGGCCGGTCGAGCAGCGCGTCGAGCAGCTCGAACGACTGCCGCAGCTCGAGCGCGCGCTGCTCGAGCCGGGCCTGGACGTCGCCCGCGGCGCGCTCGGGCACGGCCGGCTCGAACGCGTCGTAGGCGAGGCGCGGCGAGGTCGCGCGAACGTCGTGCACGAGCCCGGCGGCCCGCGCCGCCGGGCCGGTCGCGCCGAGGCGCTCCGCCTCTCCGGCCGCCAGGACGCCGATCTCCGGCAGGCGGTCCTGGAACGAAGAGTTGAAGAGCAGCTCGCGCCAGCCGCGGAGGGCGTCCTCGCGCAGCTTCTCCAGCTCCGCGCGCGCCGCTCGCACCTCGCCGGGGCCGAGCTCGCAGGTCGCTGCCGCCGACGCGAACGCTGCCGAAGAGGAAGCGATGGCCCGTGACGACGGCGTTCAGCCGCCGCGCGCGCTCGGTGAGCGCGGCGAACCAGCTCGAGCCCGCGGCCAGGCCGCAGCCGGCGCAGACCGCGGCGATGTCGTTCAGATGGCTCCAGACGCGCTCGAGCTCGAGCAGGATCGTCCGCACGCGCGCGAGCTCGGGCGTCGGCGCCAGGCCGAGCGCTTCCTCGCACGCGTGCGCGTAGGCGACCGAGTTCGTGACCGCACACGCGGCGCACGCGCGCGCGGCGTACGCGAGCCCCTCCTCGAGCGTCGCGCCCTCGGCGGCGCGCTCGAGGCCGCGGTGCTTGTAGAAGAGCCGGACGTCGATGTGGAGGATCCGATCGCCGACGACGCGGAAGCGGAAGTGGCCCGACTCGATCACGCCCGCGTGGATCGGCCCGACCGCGACGTCGTACGGGTCGTGGCCGCGAATGCGCACGGTCCAGCGCTCGAGCGGCGCGTCGTGGTCGAGAAGCGGGCGCAGCGGCTCGTGGCCGTCGAAGCCGATCCCGTGGAGGTCGGCCGCTTCGCGCTCGTCCCAGCCGGCCGCCGGCGCGAGGTCGACGACCGACGGGACGCGGCCGTCGCGAACCGCGACCGTCTCGAGCCGCGTCGCGCCGTCCGGCCCGACGAGGAGCGTCCGCACGAGCGATCCGCCGCGCGGAGCCGTGCAGGCCGCCGAAGCGCCAGCCCTCGGCGAGCGCCGCCGCGACCGCATCACGGTAGGCCTCGCTCACGTGATCCCCTTCGCGAGCGCCGCGACGAACTCGCTTCCGGGCAGCCAGAACGCGGCCGCGACGAGAGCGATGAGCAGCACGACCGACGCCGACGCGAGCACCGTGACACCCCGAAGCCCCGGTGCAGCGCCCCGGCCTGCGGCCTTGCCCGCCGTCGTCTCGATCAGCGCGTGCACGAGGCCGAGGAAGCCGAGCGCCAGCAGCACGGTCGCGCCGGCGGCCGCCCAGTCGTAGCCGGCCTGGAAACCGCCGGCCACGATCAGCACCTCGCTCGCAAAGAGCGGCGAGGGCGGCAGCCCGGCGAGCGTGCCCAGCGAGATGCCCATCGACGCCGCGAGCGCGGGCTTCGTGCGACCGACGCCGGTGGCGGCGTGCCCGGCCGCGCGCGGCTCGTGCCCGATCAGCGGCGTGGCCGCGTAGAAGCCGAGCGCCTTCGCGATCGCGTGCCCGGCGATGTGGACGGCGACGCCCGCGAGCGCGAGCGGCGAGGCGAAGCCGATCCCGAGCGCGATCACGCCCATGTGCTCGAGGCTCGAGTAGGCGAGCAGCCGCTTCCACGCGAGCGAGCGCCAGAGGAACGGCACCGCAACCGCGAGCGAGACGAGCCCGAACGCGATCAGCACGTCCTGCGCGCTGCTCCCGCCGATCACCGGGTCGAGGGCCTGCTCGGAGCGCCAGGCGACGAGCAACACGCTCGGCAGCAGCGCCGCCGAGAGCAGCGCCGAAACCGGCGCCGGCGCCTCGGAGTGCGCGTCCGGCAGCCAGTTGTGCACCGGCGCCCAGCCGATCTTCGCGGCGAGGCCGGCAAGCAGCAGCAGGTAAGCGACGAGCGCCGTCTCGCTGCCCGACGAGTAGGTGCCGAGCCGAACCCAAGAGAGCTCGCCGAGGCCGCCCGGCACGCCGGCGGCGAGGAACACGATCCCGAGCAGCGCCACGCCGAGGCCGAGCGAGGTGAGGATCAGATACTTCCAGCCGGCCTCGAGCGCCCGCGCCTTGCCGCTGTAGCCGACGAGCAGCGCGGACGGCGCGGTCGTCGCCTCGACCAGGAGCCAGGCCAAGCCGAGGTTCCCCGCGAGCGGAACCGCGAGCAGCAGCGCCCAGAACGCGTAGAGGAGCACGAAGTACGTGCGCACCGGCCGGCCCGGGAGGGTGCCGAGATACGCGGGCGAGGCGAGCACGCTCGCGAGGCCGACCGCGCCGACGACGGCGATGAGCAGGCCGCCCGCCGCGTCGATCACGAGCCACTTGCCGATCGACGGATCGTCCGACTGGACGAGCGCGACCGCGGCGAGCGCCAGGGCGAGCGCACCGGCGGGGAGCGCGGCGGCGACCGCGACGCGGGTCACATGCCGCCGCGGCGCGAGCGCGACCAGCGCGAGCGCGACGCAGCGGCGCCGCGAGCGCGGCGACGGCGAGCAGCTCGCGGCTAGTCACGCAGGCTCCTCAGCACGCTGGTGTCGCCCGCGCCGAACTCGGCGAAGATCCGCTCGTGGAAGACGGCGGCGACCAGCGCGATCAGCGTCAGGTCGAGCGCGACGCCGATCTCGATCACGAACGACGAGGCGTCCGGCAGCGCGAGCGCGCCGAGGGCGAGACCGTTCTCGAGCAGAACGATCCCCACCACCTGGAGCACCGTCGCCCGCCGCGTGCCGACTGTGACGATCCCGAAGGCGATCAGCGCGAGCATCGCGCGCTCGGCGGCGCGCGAGGTCAGGCCGATCTCCGGGATGAGCCAGGTCAGCGCGAGCGCGAAGGCGACCGCGAGCCCGGCGCGGACGAGCGGTTTCGCGTTGGAGCGAAACGGCCGCGGCTCGCGCGTGCGCCGGACGAGCACGAGGAAGAGCGCCGCCAGGCCGAGCGCGCGCAGCCCGAGGGCGAGCGCGGCGGCGACCTCGTCCGCGCTCGTCGCATCGCGAAGCGCGACGACCACGAGCACGAGCGCCTGCACGGTCACCGCGCCCACGGTCAGCGAGCGGTGCCGCGCGACGACCGCGACCAGCCCGAGCGCGACGAGCACCCACAGGAGCCCCCCGCTCATGCCCGCTCCGGGGCCGGCAAAGCCGGCACCTCCGCTCCTTGTGAGCCTCCGTCGAGCCTACGGCTCATGTGGTCTCCAAGAGGAGCGCGACGATCCCGAGCAGCGCGACCACGGCTCCGACGGCGAGCAGCCGCGGGACGAGCAGGATCCGCATCTTCGCGACGAGCGTCTCGGTCAGCGCGAGGCCGACGCAGAGCACGACGAGCACGAGCGGCAGGGCGGCGAGCTGCAACCAGACTCCCTCCGCGTGCGGCAGGAAGACCTGCGCGGCGATCACGAGCACGAGCCAGTGCCGCGCCGCTGCCGTCCACTGCAGCAACGCCAGGTCGCGGCCGCCGTACTCGAGCAGCGGCCCCTCGTGGATCATCGTCAGCTCGAGGTGCGTGTCCGGGTTGTCGACCGGCTGGCGTCCCGTCTCGGCGACGACGACGGCCGCGAACGCGACCGCGGCGAGCGCCAGCGCGGGCGTCGACCAGACGGCGGTGCCGGCCGTGCCCGCGACGATGCCGACCAGATCGGTCGTGCCCGCAACGAGCGCGGCGACGGCGAGCGAGAGGATCAGGCTGATCTCGACGAACACGGAGATCGTCAGGTCGCGGCTCGCGCCCATCAGCGCGAACCCGTTGGCGACGTCCCACGATGCCGCCGCGACGGCGAAGCGCGCCAGCGCGAGCAGCCCCGCGAGCGCGAGCACGTCGTGGCCGACGCCCCAGTCGGGCGCCGCGGCGACGGCGGGCACGAGCAGCACCGCGACGCCGACGCCGGCCGCCGCAACCGCCGGCGCGAAGCGGTAGACGGCGCTCGTCCCCTCGACCGAGACGGCGCTCTTGCCCCAGAGACGGCGCAGCTCGCGGTAGGGCTGGAGCGGCGAGGCGCCGCGACGGCCCTGGAGCCGCGCCTTCACGAACTGGACGAGGCCCAGCAGCAGCGGCGCGAGCAGGACCCCGCCGACGAGCTGTGCCGCACCGCCGGCGACGGTGGCGGCGCTCATGGCCGCTCCCAGCGCCGGCAAGGCCGGCGCTTCCGCTCTTTGGAGCCTCCGTCGAGCCTACGGCCAAGCTCCCGCTCCGGCGCCGGCAAAGCCGGCACCTCCGCTCCTCTCGAGAGCCTCCGTCGAAGCCTACGGCTCACCCGATCGCTCCGAGCCGCGCGGCGGCGAGCAGGACGAGCACGAGCCCGGCGAGGTACGCGACATACGTGCTCAGCCGGCCGCTCTGGAGCCGGCGGGCGTGCCCGGCGGCCGCGAGGCCGAGTCGCTCGACCGGCCGGTACACGTGGTCCTCGATCAGCGCGGGCACCGAGCCGCTGTACGAGACGTCCTGCACCACGCCGCCCGCCGTGCGCACCTCGATCTCGCGCTGCGGCCGGAGGATCACCTCGAGCACGAGGCGCAGCGGCTTCGTGAAGCCGGCGCTCGTCCAGCCGAGGCGCGGCACGAGCGCCTGGCCGCACGCCCAGCTCGGCGCGGGTGCGGCGCTCCGTCGGCTGCGCAGGCGAGCGAGCAGGGCCGTGATCGCGACCAGCGCCACCGCGATCCCGACCGTCCGCAGCGATCCCGTCCCGGGCAGGTCGAGACCGACCCCCTCCGGAGCCGTCGCGGGCCAGGGAGCGAGCTCGACCAGCGGGCGGAAGAGCACTCCCGGCACGAGACCGAGCACGACGCAGCCGAGCGCGAGGAAGATCGACCGCTGCGCGCATCGCGAAGGGCGACTCCTCGGCGGCCGCCGCCCCGTCCCGTCGCGGCGGCCCGAGGAGCACGAGGCCGACGACCTTGACGAAGCAGAAGACGGCCAGCGCAGCGGTCGCGGCAAGGGCGGCCAGCGCGATCGCGCCGGCGGTCCCGTCGGCGATCTCGCCGTATGCCGTGACGTGCAGGAGGGCCTGGAGCGTCAGCCACTCGGAGGCGAACCCGTTGAGCGGCGGCAGTCCGGCGATCGCCATCGCCCCGACGAGGAACGCGCCGCCTGTCCACGGCATGCGCCGCAGCAGGCCGCCCAGGCGATCGAGCTCCAGCGAGCCGACCGCCCTTTCGAACGCGCCCGCGCCGAGGAAGAGGAGCGCCTTGAAGATCGCGTGGTTCAGGGTGTGCAGCAGCGCGGCCGCGAGCGCGAACGCGGCCCACGTGTCGGCGCCGCGGGCCCGGAGGACAAGGCAGGCGCCGAGTCCCAGGACGATGATCCCGATGTTCTCGATCGAGTGCAGCGCGAGCAGGCGCTTGAGGTCGTGCTGGAAGAGCGCGTACGTGACGCCGGCCACGGCCGAGAGCGCGCCGAGCGCGAGCACGAGCACGCCGAACCACACTGGCAGGATCCCGACCCAGTCGACCAGGACGCGCACAAGGGCGTAGATCGCAGCCTTGATCATCACGCCGCTCATCAGCGCCGACACCGGCGCGGGCGCCATGGGGTGGGCGCGGGGAAGCCACACGTGCAGCGGCATCAGCCCGGCCTTCGTGCCCATGCCGACGAGCGCCGCCAGAGCGATCGCGATCTGCAAGCCCGAGCCGCGCTCGATCGCCGACGAGCCGCCGATCGCGCCCGCCTCCGCCAGCAGCAGCACCGCGATCCACGTCCCGGCGCCGCCGAGGTGCGTCACGGCGAGGTAGGTGAAGACGGTTCGGCGTGACTGCCCGTCGGCGCTGCGCGCGACGAGGATCACCGCGGCGGGCAGCAGCGTCATCAGCTCCCACGCGGCGAGGAAGGTGAGCGGGTCGCGCGCGCAGAAGAGCGCCCGCGAGCGCGAGCAGGAACGCGCCGGTGAGAAGAGCGACAGTGCGACCGCGGGCGGTGGGCTCGACGTAGCGCAGCGAGAAGACGAGCGCCGGCAGCGCGATCACGCCGAGCGTCCCCAGGAAGAATCCGCTCAGGCCGTCGACGCCGAGGCGGAAGGCGAACTCGCTCGTGAAGGCCGCGCCGAACGTGTCGCCGCTCGCGAGCACCCAGAACCCGGCGACGGCGACGACCGCAGCGCCGGCCGCCTGGGTCGCGATTCCGAACGAGAAGCTCGGGCGCGCGGCGGCGAGGAGCGCGCCGAGCGCGATCGCGCCCAGCCCGGCGACGAGCAGGCGGCGGTCAGGACGGTCGAGCTCTTCCAGGATCGACTGCTGCTCGGCCAGCCGTCGGCCGATGATGTCGCGACCGGCCGCGAGCAGGTCGAACACGCGCAGGTCGTCGACGCGGTAGTAGACGCTCGTCCCTCGCGCCGCGATTCACGAGCCCGATGCGGCGAAGCGCCGCAAGGTGCTGCGAGGTGCCGCTCGAGTCGATCCGAGCTCTGCCTGGAGCGCCCCGACCGAGCGCTCGCCGTCACGCAGCAGCTCGAGGATGCGGACCGGGCGGGTGCCCGAGGACGCGAAAGAGGCTTGCCTTGACCTCGTGCACGGGATGCGCGCTTTCTGGCATCTCCGTATCTTAGAAACTTAGAAGGTATTGAGTGAAAGGAACTGCCGAACCTCAGCACGTCACCGCCAACCAGATGGCGCGGAGCTACTCGTCGACGCCGGCGACGAGCACGTACTTCACGTCGAGGTACTCGTCGATCCCGAAGGCGCCGCCCTCGCGGCCGTAGCCCGACTCCTTGACCCCGCCGAACGGCACGTTCGCGGCGCTGATCAGGCCCGAGTTCGCGCCGACGATGCCGTAGTCGAGCTTCTCTGCCACTCGCAGCAGCCGCGCGTAGTCGCGTGTGTGGAAGTACGCGGCCAGGCCGTACGGCGAGTCGTTCGAGAGCCGGATCGCCTCCTCTTCCGTGTCGAAGGGCGTGACCCCGGCGACCGGGCCGAACGTCTCCTCGCGCGAGATCAGCATCTCGGGCGTCACGTCGGCGAGCACCGTCGGGGCGAAGAAGGAGCCGCGCGCGAGCTCGTCGGCCGTCAGGCGCTCGCCGCCGGTCACGAGCCGTGCGCCGCGGCCGATCGCGTCACTGACGTGCTCCTCGACCTTCGTCAGCGCCCGCGCGTCGATCAGCGGGCCGATGGTCACGCCGGGGCGGTCGCCGGGGCCGACGACCATGCGCCCGACCTTCTCCCCGAGCAGCTTCACGACGTCGTCGTAGACGCCGCGCTGGACGAAGATGCGGTTCGCGCAGACGCACGTCTGGCCGGCGTTCCGGAACTTCGAGGCGATCAGCCCGTCGACGGCGCCCTCGAGCTCGGCGTCGTCGAAGATCACGTACGGGGCGTGACCGCCGAGCTCGAGCGACAGGCGCGTGACCTGCTCGGCCGACATGCGGATCAGCTCCTTGCCGACCTCGGTCGAGCCGGTGAACGAGATCTTCCTCACGCGGGGCTCGCCGAAGAGCACCTCGGCGACCATCCCCGACGAGCGCGACGTGATCAGGTTCACGACGCCCGGCGGAGCGCCGGCGTCCTCGATCGCCCGCACCACGAGGGCCGCCGTGAGCGGCGTGGCGCTTGCCGGCTTGACGATGCTCGTACAGCCGGCCGCGAGCGCCGGCCCGAGCTTGCGCGTCATCATCGCGGCCGGGAAGTTCCAAGGTGTGATCGCTGCGGTGACGCCGACCGGCTGGCGGAGCACCAGCACGCGGTTGGATGGGTTCATGGCCGGCACGACCTGCCCGTAGACGCGCTCCGCCTCGCCTGCGAACCACTCGAAGAAGCTCGCCGCGTACTCGACCTCGCCTGCCGCCTCGGCGAGCGGCTTGCCTTGCTCGGCGGTCATCACGGAGGCGATCTCGTCCGAGCGGACGCGTACGAGGTCCGCTGAGCGGCGAAGAATCCGCGCCCGCTCGATCGCCGGCAGCGACTTCCAGCCGTCGAGCGCGTCCGCGGCGGCGGCGATCGCCGCGCTGACGTCGGCTTCTCCGGCATCGGGCGCCGAGCCGACCGCCTCGCCCGTCGCCGGGTCGAACACCTCGAACCGCCCGCCGTCCTCCGCCTCTACCCACCGGCCGCCGATCAGCAGCTGCTCGGATTGTCCGGACGCGACCGCCATCGAGCTCAGGCGCCCGCGGGCTCCTCGGGCGCCTCGAGGGCAGGGTCGGCGCCGGTCTCGTCACCGGCCGTTTCGCCCTGGAGCGCGCGCGTCGGCCCCTTGGGCGCGCGCGGCAGCGGCGGCAGCCTTCTTCTCCTGCTTCAGTGCGCGGCGTTCCCTGACCGTCTGCTCGCGCGTCCGCTTCGCCATCGTTTGCTGTCGCTTGGACTTCGAGCTCATCGAGTCCTTTCGTTCGAGTCCCGCCGCGGTCGGCCGCGACGTTCGCCTGCCGACACCGTACAGCCAGACGGGTACTGCGTCCCCCGTTTCGCCCCTCGCGACCCGGCGGTCGTGGTCCTACCTCGTCGGCCGTCGCGAGATGGTGTGGCGCTCAGAGGCGATCTGGCTTGCGACGATCGCGGCGTAGGCCTCCTCGATCGAGACAACGATCCCGAGTTGGAGACGGAGCCCTCGACCTCGCTGGCGCGAGCAGCTCCCGATCGTCTGTGATCACACCGTGTCCGTTGACCCGGAACGAGTCACCGACGCCGGGGATCAGGAACAGCAGCCCGATCGATGGGAAGGCTACTTCGCCGGACGATCGGCCGACCCGCCAGCCTGAGGACGGATCGGATACCCTTCTTGGGTATACGTTTACGGAGGTAGTGGAATGATTGGGCAGGGCTGACGGTGACCGTGAAGAGCGCTGCGAAGCACGTTTCGGGGATGGAGCTGCGTCTCGATCTCGAGGGGATGACCTGTGCGTCGTGTGCTGCGCGGATCGAGAAGCGGCTGAACAACCTGAACGGCGTCGAGGCTACGGTCAACTTCGCCACCGAGCAGGCGACCATCCGGAGCGACTCCGAGGTGTCGGCCGAGGAGTTGATCGCGGCGGTCGAGTCCGTCGGCTACGAGGCGCGGGTTGCGCGGCCGGTCCACGACCGGCACGAACACGGCGACGAAGCGCACGAGGATCACCATCACGACGAGCCGCTGGCCGTGATCACGAGGCGCCTGTTGGTCGCTGCTGTGCTGACGGTTCCGGTCGCGCTCCTGGCGATGGTGGCTCCGCTTCAGTTCTCCGGTTGGGAGTGGGTGGCCTTCGCCCTGTCGACCCCGGTCGTCTTCTATTCGGGGGCCGGCTTCCATCGCGCGGCGCTCCGGAACGCCCGGCATGCGACGGCGACGATGGACACGTTGATCTCGCTCGGCACCCTTGCGGCCTGGACGTGGTCGACGGTCGTGCTCGTCGGCGGCCTTGCGACCGAGACGTATTTCGAGGTCGCGGCCGTCGTGACGACGCTGATTCTGCTCGGGCGCTACCTCGAGGCGCGCGCCAAGGGCCGCTCCTCGGAGGCGATCCGCAAGCTGCTCGAGCTCGGTGCGAAGGAGGCGCGTGTCCTGCGGGACGGCGCCGAGGTGCTCGTTCCGGTGTCGGATGTTCGCGTCGGCGATCTGTTCGTCGTTCGGCCCGGCGAGAAGGTTGCGACCGACGGCGTGGTCGTCGAAGGCGAGTCGGCGATCGACCAGTCGATGCTCACGGGCGAGTCGGTGCCGGTCGAGGTCGCCGTGGAGAGCGAGGTCGCGGGGGCGACCGTCAACACCTACGGCCGCCTGGTCGTTCGCGCGACGAAGATCGGCGCGGACACGGCGCTTGCGCAGATCGCGCGTCTGGTCGATGCGGCGCAGTCGGGGAAGGCGCCGGTGCAGCGGCTCGCCGACCGCGTCTCGGCGATCTTCGTGCCGATCGTGATCGCGCTCTCGCTGCTCACGCTCGTCGGCTGGCTGGCCTTCGGCGCGGGTGCGAGTGCCGCCTTCACCGCCGCCGTCTCCGTCTTGATCATCGCGTGTCCATGCGCGCTCGGGCTCGCGACGCCGACGGCGCTGATGGTCGGGCACCGGGCGGGGGGCGCAGATGGGCGTGCTGATCAAGGGGCCGCAGATCCTCGAGCAGACACGTCGGATCGACACGATCGTGCTCGACAAGACGGGCACGGTCACCGAGGGGAAGATGGTGCTCGCCGAGGTCTCTCTCCTGAACGGCGCTACGCGCGACGACGTGCTTCGGCTCGCCGGCGCCGTCGAGGCGGCGTCCGAGCATCCGATCGCCAGAGCGGTGGCCGTTGCTGCGCGAGGCGAGCTGGGTGAGCTGCCGCAGGTGACGGGCTTTCGCAGCACGCCCGGGATCGGCGTCGTCGGTGTTGTCGACGGTCGCGAGGTCTCGGTCGGTCGGCGCGGCGGGCGGATCGAGGTTTCCTGGGAAGGCGTTCCGCGCGCGATCCTCGAGGTTCGTGACACGGTCAAGCCGACGAGCGCCGAGGCGGTCGGCGAGTTGAAGGCGCTGGGTCTCGCGCCGGTGCTGATGACCGGGGATGCCGAGGAGACGGCGACGCGGGTGGCCGCGGAGGTCGGGATCGAGCGTGTGCTCGCCGAGGTGTACCCCGAGGACAAGGTCCAGGAGATCAAGAGGCTCCAGCAGGGCGGCCACGTCGTGGCGATGGTCGGCGACGGCGTCAACGACGCGCCGGCGCTCGCTCAGGCCGATCTCGGGCTCGCGATCGGCACCGGCACCGACGTCGCGATCGAAGCGTCCGACCTGACACTCGTCTCGGGCGACCTGCGCGCTGCCGCCGACGCGATCCGGCTTGCGCGGCGCACGCTGCGAACGATCAAGGGCAACCTCTTCTGGGCCTTCGCCTACAACGTGGCGGCGATTCCGCTCGCAATGGCCGGGTTGCTGAATCCGATCGTCGCGGCTGCTGCGATGTCGGCATCGAGCCTCTTCGTCGTCGGTAACAGCCTGCGCCTGCGGCGCTTCCGCAGCCCCAGAGAACGAGTGACCCGTCAAGGAGCGACCACGTGACCGAGCACACCGGTGAGGTTCGCGGCTACACGAAAGACAAGGACGCGCTCGTCAATCGGCTGCACAGGATCGAAGGCCAGGTGCGCGGGATCGAGCGGATGGTCGGAGACGACCGCTACTGCATCGACATCCTGACCCAGATCTCGGCCGTGAACACCGCGCTGGAGTCGCTCGCGTTCCAGGTCCTCGACCAGCACGTGAAGCACTGCGTCGCCGGTGCGTTCGCGTCGGGTGACGAGGCCGAGATGGCGCAGAAGACGAGCGAGTTGCTGGAGGCGGTTCAGCGGTTCGCGAGGACGCGCTGATCGACCGTCGGCTCACACGCAGGGAGCTCGTGGTCGCCGGCGCCGGCGCAGCCGGGGCTCTGGCCGTGGGCGGGTGGGGCCTCTCGCGCCTCCTCTCCGACCCGCAGGCGGCAAACGAGTTCGTTCTGCGGCCGCGCGCGGAAACGGTTGAGCTCGGCCGCCGCACGGTCCGCACGTGGACGTACGGCGCGGGCGTCCCGGGTCCCGAGCTGCGCGTGAAGCAGGGAGAGCGCGTACGTGTGCGCGTGGAGAACGGGCTCCCCGAGGAGACGACCGTCCACTGGCACGGGGTCAGGGTCGAGAACACGATGGACGGCGTGCCCGACATGCCCCTGAAGCCGATCGCCCCAGGCGACTCCTTTGTCTATGACTTCGTCCCGCCGGATGCCGGCACGTACTGGTTCCACCCGCACGTGGGGATGCAGCTCGACCGTGGTCTCTACGGCGCGCTGATCGTCGAGCCGCAGCAGGAGACGCTCTCGTATGACACCGAGGCCACGCTCGTCCTCGACGACTGGCTCGACGGGATCGCGGGCACACCCGACGAAGCGCTCGACCGCCTGCTGGTCGAAGGGATGCAGATGCCGGGAATGAGCGGGATGAGCGGTCACGACATGAGCGGCATGTCGGGGATGACTGACATGTCAGGCATGGGGGGGTTCGGCATGGGCATCGGCGGCATGGATCTGCAGGCCCTGGGAGACGGCACGCTCTCGATCCCCGGGCCCTATGTGACGCTCGCCGGCGAGGACCCGCTGTCGGGCACGCTGCCGGCGCTCGCGAACCTGCTGGCGGGCAAGGAGCTCGACGCGGGCGACGTCCGGTTTCCGCTCTACCTCGTGAACGGCCGCGCGCCGGCGGACCCCTTCGCCGTCCAGGTGACGCGCGGCGACCGGCTGCGGCTGCGGTTGGTCAATGCGGCCGCGGACACGCTCTTCAGCTTCTCCGTGGACGATCATCCGCTCACGCTCGTCGCGAGCGACGGCCAGGCGGTCGACCCCGTCAGGAGCGACGCCGTCCTGCTCGGGATGGGCGAGCGCGCCGACGTCCTGCTCGACGCCGACCGCCCCGGCGCCTACCGCATGGTCGCCTCGCCGCTCGGCAAGAAGGGTCAGGCGGTCGCGACGCTGCGCTACCGAGGCGCGCCGCGCGCGACGACCGCTGCCCGCGAGCGCGCCCACCAAGCGCCCGGCAAGGATGCCGTCGTACGAGGACCTCCGCGACGCCGCGGCCGGCGAGGCGTCAGCCCCGGCGCGGCAGATCCGGCTCGATCTCGATATGGACATGAGCAAGCCCTACCTCTGGACGATGGGCGGCCAGTCCTTCCCGGAGGCAGACATGATCGACGTCGCCCACGGCGAGCGCGTGCGTTTCGTCATCCGCAACAAGACGATGATGGCGCACCCGATGCACCTCCACGGCCACTTCCTGCGTGACGCGACCGCAGGGCCGAGCGGGGCGATGAAGGACACGATCGTCGTCCCGCCGCAGCACACCGTGAAGCTCGACCTGCTGGGCGACAACCCGGGCGACTGGATGTTCCACTGTCACAACCTCTACCACATGTCGGCCGGGATGATGCGCGTGGTCATGGTCGGCCGGTGACCGCCGGAGTTCCGCGCTGAAGGCGGTTCTCTGGTACCGTGCCGGGGTATCCCCCGGGAGGAAGGGAGACCGTGTGATGGGCAGGAGGAACATCGTTCTCGCCGTTGCGCTTCTCGGTCTGGGGATCGCAGGCGTGGCACTCGCAGGGGTCACGCCGGCGGCGCCGGAGCAACTTCGAGCCAGATCAATGTCTCGGTGCTCGAGGGAACGCTGACCGTCTCCGCGACGACCTCGCGGAGGGCAAGGTCACCTTCGTCGTCGTCAACAAGGGGAAGCTGACGCACGGGCTCGCGATCATGGGCACGGGACTCTCTCCGAAGCGCACGCCCACGATTGCCATCGGCAAGACCGCCCGCCTGACCGTGACGCTAAAGGCCGGCAAGTACCACATCTGGGATCCGGTTCGGAGCAGCATGAGCCACGCGAAGTTCTTGACCGTCCAGGCTCCGAGCAGGGCGAGACGGGCAGCGGTGGCAGCACCAGCGGCGGCGGCTCCGGGGTCACGGGCGGCGGATACGGCGGCACGGGTGGTTCGACGACGGTCGACGACGGCATGGAAGGCATGGAGCACTGAGCCGCGGAGGTCCGGCTGTTCGCCGGAGCTTGATGATCGGCGCACGTCGTTCATTCGTCCTACCCGCGATGCTGGTCGCGGCGTCGGTGTTTGCGGGCCCGGCACTTGCACGCGGCTCGGCGACGCCGGGCCCCTGCTCCTCCGGGAACGTCGTGACGACCGCCTCGTATCGGCTGGCGCTCGTGCTCGGCCCCAGAGAGGAGATGTACCTGCCGTCCGAGGTCAGGGCGAGGAAGATCAAGACGGGTCAGGTGATGCTCGGCGGCGAGATGGTGATGATGGATCAGGCGCCCGCCGGCACGCGCATCTACAACCTCGAAGTCCACATCTGCACGAAGAGCGGCGCCGTCGTCACCAGTCTGAAGCCGACGATCGTCGTCACCGACCCGAAGGCGAAGGCGCCGACACGCTTACCGGTCTCGATGATGGCTGCGGTCGCCGAGGGGCTCCGCGACTACCACTACGGCAACGACATCGCCCTCACGCCGGGAACCCGCGTCACCGTCACGGTGACCGTCAAGGGCCAGCGCGCCGTCTTTCACGCCACCGTTCCGAAGAGGAGCTGACTGCATCCGCGGGCTCCGCACGGGACGCTCCCGCGTACCCGCGGTTAGCCTCTTCGTATGAGGCGCCGCCATGAGGCTCCCGGCGGGTTGGCGCTCGGGGTCGCGGTCTTCTTCTCGGGCGCCGTGTTGCTCGGCCTCGAGATCGCGGCGAGTCGCGTGCTCGCCCCGGCGTTCGGAAGCTCCCTCTACGTCTGGGGTTCCCTGATCGGTGTCGTGCTCACCGGTCTCGCGATCGGCTACTGGGTCGGCGGCGCTCTCGCCGATCGGTATCCGTCGCCCTACCTCCTTATCGCGACGCTCGCGCTCGGCGCGCTCCTGGTTCTTCTCGTGCCCGTACTCGACGGCTGGGTGATCGAGCAGATCGTCGCCTGGGACCCGGGCCCGCGGCTCGACCCACTGCTCGCCGCCGTCGCGCTCTTTGCCCCCGTCAGCATCGTCCTGGCCGCTGCGACTCCGATTGCGGTGCGGCTCGCGGCGCGCTCGCTCGAGCGGCTGGGCCGTACGGCCGGCCGGCTCTTCTCCGTCTCCACGGCAGGAAGCATCTTCGGCACATTCGCGACCGCGTTCTGGCTCGTGCCGGAGCTCGGCACCGATCAGGTACTGGCGATCGGCGCCGTCACTCTGCTCACCGCGGCGGCCGTCCTCGCGCTGGCCGGGCGTCTGCTCGTTGCGGGTGCTGCGCTCGCGGCCGCCGCGATCGCAGCGGGATTCACGGTCACGAGTCTCGCGCCGCAGGAGTCGGGCCGCCTCGCAGCGTCCGCTGTGCAGAACTGGTCTCCGCTGTACCGAGAGCGGGCTCAGCGCGCGCCCAGGGCGTTCAACCTCGACGTCGTCGCTGCGCAGGAGCCGAGCTACGAGGTGCGCGAGGCGCGCGACACGAGCTACCACCGCCTGTACGTGCTCGACGGCGAAAACACGCGCTACCTCCGGTTCGACAGCACTTTCCAGAGCGGGATGCCGCTCGACGACCCCTTCGGCACCGTCTTCCCGTACACCGACTACCTCCAGCTCGGCCTCGCCTATGCACCGAGCGCGCGGCGTGTGCTCCACATCGGCCTCGGCGGCGGGACGGCTGTGAAGCGCATGTGGCGTGACTTCCCGGCGCTCCGTCTGGACGTGGTCGAGCTCGATCCCGAGGTCGTTCGCGTCGCCAGGCGCTGGTTCGCGCTGCCGAGCGATTCCCGTCTGCACGTGACAACGGAGGACGGTCGCCGCTTCCTTCAGACGCACGAGCAGCGCTGGGACTTGATCGTGATCGACGCGTACTTCGCGGACTCGATCCCGTTCCACCTCGCAACGGCCCAGTTCTTCGAGCTCGTGCGCTCGCGCCTTGAGCCGGGCGGCGTCGTCGTCTCGAACGTGATCGGGGCCATCACAGGCAAGAGCTCGAAGCTGCTGCGCTCGATGACGAAGACGTATCGGTCGGTCTTCCCGACCGTTGCGCTGCATCCGGTCGACGGCTACGGGGGCACCACCAACGTGATCGTGATCGCGACCGAGGGCGCCCTGCCGACCCGTAGCGTGCTCGAGGGCAACTGGGCAAGGCTGCGCGCGACCTCACCGCTGGCGCTCGACCTGCGCCGGGCGATCCGGAGCCGCTGGGAGAGCCCGATCCCGCTCGACGATGTCCCGCTGCTGACCGACGGCTACGCGCCGACCGACGCCCTGCTCGTCGGCTGACGCGCCACCGAGGGCTGGCATGCCGGGCCGATGGAGCGCGACTTGGCAATCCGCCTGCGCGGCGTGGTGAAGCGCTACGGCGAGATCACTGCTGTCGCCGGGCTCGACCTCGACGTGCCGATCGCGCGCCGCCGGACCGAGCGATACCGAGGTTGCGGGGAAATCGGCGGCTGATCCGGCCGTGCCCGGATGCGGAGGTCGAGCGCCTTCGCGACGCTCCGACCGATGACTGCGAAGGTCACCATCGTGGCGCATCGCCGAGGGAGCACGAACGACGAGCTCGCTCGCGCTTGGTGCGCGCTCGGAATCGACGCTCGCGTGCTCGCGCCGGAGCAGGCGCTCGCCGAGGTCTCGCCGGGGGAAGTCGTGGTCGCCCGCCTCGACGTGCTCGAGACCCTCGACGGGATCGAGCCGGGCTTCGCGGAGCTCGAGACGCTGATCCGGAACGGCGCGTGCGTGCTCAACCCGCCGGACGCCCTGCGCGCCGCGCACGACAAGCTCGAGACGGCCGTCAGGCTCGGCGCGGCGCGGCTGCCCCACCCGCGAACGGTTCACGTGACGCGGCCCGGGGACGAGATCGGCCTGGCGCCGCCCGTGGTGGTGAAACCCCGCCACGGAAGCTGGGGGAGAGACGTGTTCCGGTGCGCGACCGCGCAGGAGCTCGCGGAGTGTCTCGAAGCGGTGCGCGACCGGAGCTGGTTCCGGCTGCACGGGGCGGTCGTCCAGGAGCTTCTGGCGATGCAGGGCTACGACCTCCGGCTCGTCGTCGCGCGCGGGCGGGTCGTCGCTGCGGCCGAGCGGGTCGCGCCACCGGGCGAGTGGCGCACGAACGTCTCGCTCGGGGCCCGGTTGCGGCGAGCGCAGCCGGACGCGGCGGCGCGTGCGCTCGGGGCGGCCGCCGCCGCGGCGATCGGCGGCGACCTCGTCGGCGTCGACCTCGCCCCGACCGCCGCGGGGTACGTCGTGCTCGAGCTGAACGGCGCCGTCGACTTCGACGGCAGGTACTCGCTCGCGGGGACGGACGTCTACGCCGAGACCGCGGCCGCCCTCGGGCTCGCCGCTCCTTGCCGGCAGGTTCTGCGAGCGCTGTAGAAACGCCTGCAGCCGGCTTGCAGCGCCGGCGGCTTCGGTAGTGGGCCGCAGGCGCATCCGTACGCTCCCCGATGGCTCGCCGGTTCGCGCGCGCGATGCTTTGGTCACCTGGGAAGGAGTTGCGAGGGCGAGGAGGCTGTCGCGGGAATGAACCCCACCTTCACGATCGGCCGGATCGCCGGCGTGCGCATCGGCGTCAACTGGAGTTGGGCGATCGTCTTCGCCCTGATCGTCTGGGCGCTTGCGGACAACGTCTTCCCCGTGCAGAACCCCGGCCTGTCGACGGGCGTCTACGTCGCGATGGCGTTCGTCGCGGCGTTGCTGTTCTTCGGCTCGCTGCTCCTCCACGAGCTGGGCCACGCGGTGCAGGCGCGGCGGGAGGGGATGCAGGTCTCGGACATCACCCTCTGGCTGTTCGGCGGCGTCGCCCGTTTCAGGGGCGAGTTCCCGAGTGCCGGCGCAGAGTTCCGGATCGCCGTCGCCGGCCCGCTCGTGACCGCGGCCCTGGCCTGCGTGTTCCTCGCCGGCGCGGCGACCGTGCCGCTCGCGTCGCCTGCGGATGGCGTGGCGACGTGGCTCGGCTTCATCAGCCTGCTCTTGCTCGCGTTCAACCTGCTGCCGGCGATCCCACTCGACGGCGGGCGCGTGCTCCGCGCAGCCCTCTGGCAGCTGAAGGGCGACTTCCGATGGGCGACGCGGGCCGCGGCCCAGGTCAGCCGCGCCTTCGCGTTCCTGATCGTCGCGGCCGGCGTTGCTCTTCTCGTCGCCGGCGACCCCGTGGGCGGCGCGTGGCTCGCGTTCATCGGCTGGTTCCTGCTCCAGGCGGCCGGCTCGGAGGCGCGGTACCTGCTCGTCCACGACGCTCTTGCAGGGCTGCGCGTGCGCGACGTGATGCAGCCGCAGCCCGTGACGGTCCGGTCCGAGGAGACGCTCGCCGAGTTCATGGACACGGTCGCCGGCGCGGCGCGCTTCACCACGTACCCGGTTATCAGCAACGGCCGTGCAGTCGGCGTGCTGCCGTTCGGACGCGTGCTGGCGACGCCCTGGCGCGAGTGGAGCGAGCGGCGCGTCGGCGACTGCATGCTCCGGCCTGACGAGGTACCCAGCTTCGGCGAGGACGAGACCGCGGTCGAGGCGCTGCAAACGCTCGCCGAAGCGCCGCTCCAGCGCGGGCTCGTGGTCGAGCACGGCCGGCTCGTCGGACTGCTCTCGATCAGCGACTTCACCCGAGTACTCGCGCTGGCCGGCGGCGGCGAGCGGAGAGGCGACCGCACTCGCCGTGACGGACGGTGCCGCAGGCAGGTTGCGAAACGGCCGAGGAGACGTCGGCGACCGCGAAGGAGATCCGGCACCGCTTCGCGGAGCACGTCGGCGAGGTCGAGCTCGAGCTCGAAGCGCCGACGGAGGAGGGCGTCTTCGTTGCGGCGCTCCATGCCTTTGCCGAGCTCGTGTCGACAGGAGGGCGCGGAGAGCCGGCCGAGCACGAGCTCGAGCTTGCCGCCGGCGATCGCTCGCTGCTCCTCGCCGATTGGCTCGGCGAGCTCGTCTTTCTCGCCGAGACCGACGGTTTCGTCGCCGAGCGGGTGACGGCGTTCGCGCTCGCCGACGGGCGTCTGCGTGCGACCGTCGCCGGGCATCGCCGCTGTAACCCGCGCCAGCTCGTCAAGGCCGTGACGCTGCATCGCCTCGAGTTGCGCGAGGAGGGGGGTGGCTGGCGTGGCCGCGTCGTTCTCGACGTCTGAGCTCGTCCGGCTGGACGAGACGCTCTGGGAGATCCCGGCCGCCACGCGTGCCGACATGCGCGTCCCCGCGCGTGTGTTCGCCGACCAGGAGCTGCTCGGCGCGATCGTCGAAGACCGCTCGCTCGAGCAGCTGCAGAACGTCGCCACCTTGCCCGGCATCGTCGAGGCGGCCCTGGCGATGCCGGACATCCACCAGGGCTACGGCTTCCCGGTCGGCGGCGTCGCGGCGATGGAGCTGCCCGACGGCGTGGTCTCGCCGGGCGGCGTCGGCTACGACATCAACTGCGGCGTGCGCCTGCTCGCACTGCCCCTCTCGGAGGTCGAGCTGGGGCGCAGGAGGGAGGCGCTGGTGCACGAGCTTTCCCGCGCGATCCCGTCGGGCGCCGGCAAGCAGGGGCCGCTCGCGCTCTCGAGCGCGGAGCTGGACGGCGTTCTGCGCGACGGGCCGCGCGCGCTGATCGCGCGCGGCATCGGCCGTGAGGACGACCTCGAGCGCACCGAGTCGCACGGCTGCCTGCCGGGAGCGGACGCCGGGCTCGTGTCCGCCCGCGCGCACGAGCGTGGGGCCGGACAGCTCGGGACGGTCGGCTCGGGCAACCACTTCATCGAGCTCCAGCGAGTCGAGCACGTCTTCGACCCGGTCGCGGCCGAGGCCTTCGGGCTGCGCGAGGGACAGGTGACGGTGCTGATCCACTCGGGCTCGCGCGGCCTCGGCCATCAGGTGTGCACCGACCACGTGCGGCTGATGGACGCGGTCGGCGCTCGCTACGGCATCGAGCTTCCCGACCGGCAGCTCGCCTGCGCGCCGGCCTCCTCGCCCGAAGGCCGCGACTATCTCGCCGCGATGGCGGGCGCCGCGAACTTCGCCTTTGCCAACAGGCAGGCGCTCGCTCACGCGGTCCGCGGCGCCGTCGCACGGATCCTCGGGCCCGGGGTCGCCGAGGCGACGCGGCAGGTCTACGACGTCGCCCACAACGTGGCGAAGGTGGAGCGGCACGGCGGGCGCGACCTGCTCGTCCACCGCAAGGGCGCGACCCGCGCCTTCCCGGCCGGCTCGGCCGAGATTCCCGCCGACTACCGGGAGGTGGGTCAGCCGGTGTTCATCCCCGGCAGCATGGGCACGGCGAGCTTCGTCCTCGGCGGCGAGCCGGGGGCGATGGAGCGCTCGTTCGGCACCACGTGTCACGGCGCCGGCCGCGCGCTGTCCCGCACGGCCGCTCGCAAGCGAATCGGCGGCGCCGAGCTGCGCCGCGAGCTGGAGGCGAAGGGGATCGTCGTTCGCTGCGCCTCCAACAAGGGGCTGGCAGAGGAGGCCCCGTTCGCCTACAAGGACGTCGAGCGGGTGGTCCGCGTGGTCGAGCGGGCCGGGCTCGCGCGCCGGGTCGCACGGCTCGTGCCGATCGGCGTCGTCAAAGGGTGAGCGTGGCGGGGCTCTCGCCGGCTCGGGTCGGCTCGGCGGCCGGCCCGCTGCGAATGCGACGCGCCAGCGTGTCCCGGAGCGCGACGAGGTCGGAGCTCAGCTCGACGAGGTAGGGCTGCGCGTCGAGCCGGCGCTGCTCGGGCGCAAGCGCGGCTCGCTGCTCGGCTGCCCGCTCTCGGGCCCTCGCGAGGGGCTCGTGCTCGAGCCGCTCGCCCGCTCGCATCACGGGCACGAGCAGCGGCACGGCTCCGCGCGGAGCCGGCTCGGCGGCGAGCGCGACCAGGTCGCGCGCGAACCGGCCGCCGCGCTGCCGCCGCCAGACCTGTTTCGCGGCAGGGCAGCGTGGCCTTCCCGGCCGAGAGCTTCAGGACGGGACGCCCGTCGAAGGCGACCAGCTTGTAGGCCGCGTCGAGGAAGGGCGAGTCGGCCGAGACGCCGAGTCGCGAGCCGACGCCGAAGCCGTCGATCGGCGCCCCTTCGGCGAGCAGCCGCGCGATCTCACGCTCGTCGAGGTTGCCGCTGGCAAGGATGGTCACATCGGCGAGGTCGGCCTCGTCGAGCACGCGGCGCACGCTTCGGCTGAGCTCGAGCAGGTCGCCGGAGTCGAGCCGTACGCCCCCCAGACGGACTCCGCGGCCGGCGAGGGTCCGGGCCGCGCGGGCCGCGACCCGGGCGCCTTCGACCGTGTCGTAGGTGTCGATCACGAGCGTGCTCCCGCGCGGGTAGGCGCGCAGGAACGCCTCGAAGGCGGCCCGCTCGTCCTCGAAGCACTCGACGAAGGAGTGCGCCATCGTCCCGGCAGCCGGGATTCCGAACAGCAGTCCCGCCAGGACGTTGCTCGTCGCGTCGAAGCCGGCCAGGTAGCTCGAGCGCGCCACCTTCAACCCCGCCTCGCCGCCGTGCGCGCGCCGCAGGCCGAAGTCGACCAGCCGCCGCCCGCGCGCAGCGTCGACGCAGCGTGCCGCCTTGCTCGCGATGAGCGACTGGAAGTGGATCTCGTTCAGGACGACCGTCTCGACGAGCTGCGCCTCGAGCAGCGGCGCCGTCACCTCGAGCACCGGCTCGTCCGGGAAGAAGACCGTCCCCTCGGGCATCGCGCGCACCTCACCGGTGAAGCGCAGGCGCTCGAGCCGGTCGAGGAACGCGGCGCGAAACAGGCCCGTCGTCTCGAGGTAGGCAAGCTCGTCGGCTGTGAAGCGGAGCCCTTCGAGGTAGCCGAGCGCATCGGCGAGCCCCGCTGCGACGAAGTAACCCCAGCCGGGCGGCAGGCTTCGGCAGGAAAGCTGGAAGGTCGCCGGGCGCTCGGCGATTCCCTCGGCGACGTAGCTCTCGCCCATCGTCAGCTCGTAGAGGTCGGTCAGGAGCGCAGGCGCGGCGGCGTCGAGATCGCGCACCGACACCCCGCGGGTGGGCCCGCCGGCTGGGTCGAGGGTCACGGCTTGGTCTTGCGGGGCTTGCTGTGGGGGCGGACGATGGCGTCGCTCGATGGGTAGAAGACGCTCTCGTGTCCGTCCTCCCAGCGCACACGGAAGTGCTCGTGCCCGGATTCGCCGAGCACCTCCAGCACCTCTCCCGTGCGCTCTGCCTCACCGACGCGGTGCCCGTGGATCGCGATCACGTCGCCTGGCTGCGGGCGGTGGGTCTGTTCCATGGCGCCATCATCGCGTCGCAGGTGGGTCGTGGCCATCCGGGCAGACACTGATTTCGAGCCTCGGTTTCTCCGCGTGCGACCGCCGTTCGTAGTTCGCCGCACCCGGAGCCGTGCTCCCTCGGATGTCAAGGCGGGCTCGCCCCGCGAAGATTGGGGTTATGGATCTCGATGTGACAGCACCGCGCCGGTACGAGGTCGTGATCGCCACCGAGGGCGTTGTGCTGCCCGGGAAGCTCGTCGTGCCGTCGAGCCCGAGCGGTGTCGTCGTCTTCGCCCACGGCAGCGGCAGCGGCCGCCTGAGCCCGCGCAACGCCCAGGTCGCGCACGTGCTCAACCGGGAGGGCCTGGCCACGCTGCTGTTCGACTTGCTGAGCGGAGCGGAGGCGGTTGACCGGGCCAACGTGTTCGACGTGCCACTGCTCGCGCGGCGGCTTGACGCGGCCCGGCGCTGGCTGCGCGCGCAGCCGGAGGTCGAGGCGCTGCCCGTCGGCTACTTTGGCGCAAGCACGGGCGCAGGGGCGGCGCTTTGGGCCGCGGCGGAAGAGGGCGCGGACGTGCGCGCGATCGTCTCGCGCGGCGGACGTCCCGATCTCGCAGGGCCGAGGCTGGGGCTCGTGCACGCTCCGACGCTGCTGATCGTCGGCGGCGCAGACGAGGTCGTGCTCGAGCTGAACCGGCGCGCGCTCGCCGAGCTCGGGAGCGGCGAGCACGAGCTGACGGTCGTTTCCGGCGCGACCCATCTGTTCGAGGAACCGGGCGCACTTGAGCGAGTGTCCGCGCTCGCCGCGGGCTGGTTCACCGGACATCTCCGGCGATGAGCCATCACGTGAACAGCACGTCGCGCCCGGGAGTCGTGACCTGTTAGGCCCAGATTCGGGGCGGCTGGGACCGCGGCGGCGGCGACGTCGGCCTGTTCGGGGTCGTCGTCTTCGTGCCCTAGCCCATCGAGGACGCTTGCCGTCTGGCACGCAGGTCGACGATCCGGAGGTGCCTGAGCCGATGGGGCGCGTGCGCGTCGACGACGTCACCTCTGCGATGTCCGCTGATCGCCCTGCCCACTGGCGACTCGTTCGAGAGCCGTCCTTGGGCTGGGTTCGACTCGGCAGAGGAGACGAGTACGTAGTCCTCCCGTGTCCCGTCGTCGAGGTCCTCGAGCACGACGTGTGAGCCGAGGGAGACGATCTGGCTCGAAGGCTCGTCGGGCCCCAGCACGCGCGCCGCGTGCAGCCGTCGCTCGAGCAGCGCAATCCGCTCGTCGATGAGGTCGAGCTCGGCGCACGCGTCCAGGTACTCCGAATTGTCTGCGAGGTCACCGGCAACCTGGAGCGCCTGCGTGAGCCGAGTCTCGGCCTCCCGTCGCTTGACCATCACCAGGCGCCGATGCTCCTCCTCGAGCTCCGCATAACCTTCGCGCGTGAACACGACCTCGTCCGGGCTGCCATTCGTGTCGTGCGGGCTGTCATTCGTGAGAGGCTTTGCTTCCGCGGTGCGCAATGGGTACTCACCTCGCCCTCGTCGCTAATCTGAGTCTCATCCTGCTTCTAGTCTCGATCGCGGCGAGCGCGTGAGCATCGGGGGGCGACCTGAACCGAATACGGCTTTCCCACAGGGAGGGTCCGGCGTGGGCGTCTCGATGATCGATGCCATCAGCGGCGGCGACGCCGAGCGGCCGCGCAGAGAGCGAGAGGTCGGCTCTGCAGGATGAGCGCCGGCGGGTCGGCGCGCCTCGCCCGCCGCCTGATCGAGCAGCTCGGTGGCCGCTACTCGGCCGAGCTCGGCATCGACGTCGACCGCGGCGCTGCGGAGACCGAGCGGTGGGCGCTTGCAGCGACGCTTCTTGGCGCCCGCATCTCGGCGCAGATCGCCGAGCGCACGTACGAGACGCTCGCCCGAGCGGGCCTGAGCAGCCTGGCAGACGCGGGTGCGACGAGCTTCGAGGAGCTGGTCGCGCTGCTCGACGCCGGCGGCTATGCGCGCTACGACTTTCGCACCGCAAACCGCCTCCACGCGCTCGCACGGGCGCTCGAAGCGCGGCACGGCGGACAGATCGCCTCGTTCGGGCGGATCGTCGAGCCGGCTGAGCTCGAGGCAGCCCTAGATGCTCTCCCCGGATGGGGCCCGGTCACCGTCGGGCTCTTCCTGCGGGAGCTGCGCGGTGTCTGGCCGGCCGCTGATCCGCCGGTGAACGAGCGTGCGTTACGGGCGGCGGAGCACTTGGAGCTTCTGCGCGCTTCCGAATCGGCGAGCCCGCGTGAGTGGCTGAGGCAGCTCGCCGGCCGCGCCGGGGTCGATCGGCGCGACCTCGAGGCGTCGCTCGTCCGTCTTTCGCTCGCCCACGGTCGCAATGTTGCCGCGTGCGCGGGCGGCGAGCGCTGCGTCGTGCTCGAACGGGAGCCGAGCACGCCTGGCCCAGCGTCGAGCCAAAGCGACGCGCCCCGGAGGGGTAAACCCTCCCAGAGCTTCTCGTGCTGGAGGGCCGCCCTTCTGCCCCGAGCGCAAGGCGCTGAGGTCGAGCTCGTAGAGATCGGGCCTACGGCCGCCATGCTGATGCTCCGGACGCTGCGTCCTGCCAGCGCGATCCGCGTGCCGCGTCCGATCGGCGACTTCGCCCACGTGCTCGCGACGGTGGCCGCTGGTGCAGGCGGCGCGGATCGCCGTTCGTAGTTCGCCGCACCCGGAGCCGGGCGTCCTCGGATGCGCTGGTGGGCTCGCTTCGCGACATTGCTGTCATGGATCGCGATCCTGCGCGCGTGAAGGTCGGGCTCGCGGGAGACACGATGCTCGGGCGCAGCGTTGCGCAGGCGCTCGCGTCGGCCCCGCCGGCGGTGTTGTTCGCCCCCGAGGTGGTGGCGGCAGCCCACGAGGCCGACCTGTTCGTGCTGAACCTCGAGTGCTGCATCTCGGCGCGCGGGAGCCCGTGGGCCGATCCGCACAAGCCGTTCTTCTTCCGCGCGCCGCCGGTCGCGGTCGAGGCGCTTGCCCTGCTGGGCGTGGACTGCGTCACGCTCGCGAACAACCACGCGCTCGATTTCGGCACCGAGGCGCTCCTCGACACCTTCGAGCTCCTGGACGCCGCCGGGATCGCCTGGGTCGGAGCCGGTGCAGACCCGGACCGGGCGCGGGCGCCCGCCGTGCTCGAGAGCGGCGGCTTCAGGCTCGGGGTGATCGGGCTGACCGATCATCCAGAGGAGTACGCGGTGACGGCGGGCCGGCCCGGTGTCGCGTACGCCGACCTGCGCCACGGCCTGCCCGACTGGCTCCGCGAAGCCGTGCGGGCGGTCGAGGCTGACGCGGTGCTCGTCAGCCCGCACTGGGGCCCGAACATGACCACAGAGCCGCTGCGCTGGATCAGGCGCGCCGCGACCGAGCTCGCCCGGGAAGGCGCGACGCTGGTCGCGGGTCACTCCGCGCACGTCTTCCACGGCGTCGAGCGCAGTGTCATCTACGACCTCGGGGACTTCATCGACGACTACGCGACGGACCCGGTCCTGCGCAACGACCTCGGGCTCCTCTTTCTGGTGACGCTGGAGGAGCAGGGGCCGGTGCAGCTCGAGGCGCTGCCCCTGAAGCTCGACTACTGCCACACACGGGGAGCGGACGGCGAGGATGCGGCCTGGATCGCGCGTCGGTTTCGCGCTGCCTGCGCCCGCCTGGGCACGGAGGTCGACGAGGAGGAGGGCCGACTCGTCGTCACGTGGAAGAGGGCGCCGACGGGCGCCGGTGCCGGCCGCCCGGCGGGAGTGGCCGGGACGGAGGAGTGATCGGGTCGCCGGCTCGGATCAGAAGAGCTCGTTCTCGCCTGCGAAGACTGCTGAGACGGATGCGTCTCCGAAGACGTTCTGGATCGTCTCGGCGAGGAGGCCGGCGACGGTGAGGACGGTCAGCTTGGGGAAGCGCTCGGGCGAGTCGACGACGACGGTGTCGGTGACGGTGATCTCCGAGAGCTCGCTGTCGGAGAGGGTTTGGAGTGCGCCCGGGCTGAAGAGCGGGTGGGTCGCGAATGCCCGCACCTCGCGCGCACCCGCAGCATGCAGGGCCTCGGCCGCCGCGAGGATGGTGCCCCCGGTGACGATCATGTCGTCGCCGATCAGCGCGACCTTGTCGCGCACATCCCCGATCACCTGCGTGACGGCGGCGACCTCGCGCGCTGGCCGCGTCTTGTTGGCGACGGCGAGCTCGGCGTCGAGCATCCGGCTCAGCCTGCGCGCGAGCTTGACCCGGCCGAGGTCGGGCGAGACGCAGACGACGCTGCTTCCCCGGAGGCCCTGTGCCTGGAAGTGCGCCGCGAAGAGCAGGAGGGCGGTCATGTGGTCGACCGGGATCGAGAAGAAGCCCTGGATCTGGCCGGCGTGCAAGTCCATCGTCAGCACTCGGTCGATGCCCGCGACCTGGAGTAGCTCGGCGACGAGCTTGGCGCTGATCGGCTCGCGCGGCGCCGACTTCTTGTCCTGGCGGGCATAGGGGTAGAGCGGCATCACCGCCGTGATCCGGTGAGCAGAGGCGAGCTTCGCCGCATCCGCCATCACGAGCAGCTCGACGAGGTGGTCATTGACCGGCGGCGATCCCGTCTGGACGAGGAACACGTCGCTGCCGCGGATCGAATCCGGATAGCGGCAGTAGACCTCGCCGTTCGCGAAGGTCTCGAGCTCCGCGCGGCCGAGCTCGCAGCTGAGCTCTGAGGCGATTCTCTGTGCAAGCGCCGGGTTGGAACGCCCGGCGAAGAGCAGCAGGCGCCGGTCGTGCCGGCGCACGCCGGGTGCCCGCCGCGGTCCGCGACGCAGCCGTCCCAGGCGGTCCGTTCGCGTCACAGCCGGCGACCTCGCGACCCGAGGCGTCGGCATCCTCAGGTCGGTGCCCGTCGCTTCCACGACCGCCAGTCTCGGTCGAAACGGTGAGTCCGGCATCGGGGCGCTTCCCGAGCGGAGTTCGGCTTTTCCGCAGTCCGACTCCGATACCCAGGGGCCGCGGCCGGAGGCGTTCGGGGATCCGTAGCTCCCCGCACCGACGATCGGCAGGCTCCCCGATGCTGTGCTCCCCGGTTTGCAGCAGCATCTCAGGAAGAAAGGTGCCTTCGACACTCGGAGCCAGCTTCGATGGCGAGACGAGCCCTCAGGTGGTTCGGCGACGCGGAAGATGACGGCTTTACGCCGTTCTTCGCCGATCGCCGCGACGCGGGGAGGGTGCTCGCCGCATTGCTCGAGAACGAGCGCGGGCCCGAGCTCGTCGTCGTCGGGCTCGCGCGGGGCGGGGTCGAGACCGCCGCCGAGGTTGCACGTGCCCTGGCTGCGCCGCTCGATGCCGTCGCCGTGCGCAAGGTCAGCCACCCATGGCAGCGGGAATACGGCATCGGAGCGGTGACCCCCGGTGACGGCGTCTACCTGCGCGGCCCGAACGGTCTCACCGACGCGCAGCTAGCGGCAGTCGTCGAGGAGACAAGGGCGAAAGTGGCACTGCTCGACCGGAAATTGCACGCCGAGCACCCGGCGCTCGATCTCGGCGGCAAGACCGTGCTCGTCGTGGACGACGGGCTCGCGACGGGAGCGACGATGGTCGCCGCGCTGCGGTGGGCGAGGGCGGCCGGAGCCGCCCGTGTCGTGGCTGCGGTGCCGGTCGCGTCGGCCAGAAGCCTCGAGCTCCTCCGCCGCGAAGCCGACGAGGTCGTCTGTCCGCGCGCGCTCGAGCGCTTCTTCGCCGTCGGCATTCACTACGCATCGTTCGCCCAGGTCGACGACGAAGCGGTGATCCGGCTCCTCGACGAGAACCGCCGAATGCATTCGACCGCGCCGGCTCGTTGAGGAGCACCGACGCCGTCGGTTTAGAACCTGACCAGTGCTCCGATTCCCCCGGCGGGGTCGAGATCCTCGCGGTGACGGACGGCTCGGGCCTCGCCGCCGTGGGTGAGGGTGAGCCGGACCGCGAGGTCGAGACCGTCGGCGCACTCCTCCAGCGGCTGACCGTCGAGCGGGCAGTTACCTGCGCTCGCGCTCGCGCGGCCGCATGCGCGACACGCGAACGCCCCTCGAGTGACGCCGTCACGGAAGAGCAGAAGCTCGATCCGGCCGTCCGAGGCGGCGGCGAGCGTGTCGGCCCATCCGTGGACAGCGCGATCGGCGCTCCCGGCCGCCTCGCCCCAGCGCTCGACGAGCTCGCTCTCGTTGTCCTGCCGACGCCGCTCGAGCACCGAGAGAGCGAGCGACAGAAGGTCGGTCGGGCCTGCGTGGGCCTCTGGGTGAACGACCCCTGCAACCGCCGTACGCGCGTCCTGGGAGAGCAGGGCCAGGAGTGCAGCTATGTGCTCCTGCTCACCGGCGAGGACGAGGCGTGCACCCCGCCACCCGCGCAAGAGGGCATCGAGGTTCGTGGCGACTCTGCGCAGGTGCGCGCGCGCGAGCTCGTCGACGTGTCGCTCGAGGCTCGGCTGCTGCCACGCGTGGCCGTCGCGGTGCCGGCGCGGCTGGTCCTCGGAGAGGTCGGCGACCTGCTCGAGCCGCCCGTTGCGGAGCTCGAAGATCTCGCCTCGCTCCCGGCCGACCGCGGCGACGATCGCACGCTCCTCGGCGGGAGCCGCGACGAGCGGCACGAGATACGGCGAAGGTCGCACCTCCGCCAGGTCGGGCAGCGGTCCGCGCACCTCGTACGCGCGCCAGAGCCCGTCTGCGGAGTCGGCGAAACAGGCGACGCTCGCCGGCCCGAGCCGGCGCAGCACCTCTTTGCGGGCCCGCTCGAGGTCCGCGTCGAATGCGAGACGCGCGGCGTGGCCTTGTCGCTCCGAGACTTCGGCGCCTGTCCGCTTTGCGTGCTCGAGGAGCGAGCCGAGGCGCGTCGCCACCTCGTCGCCGGTCAGGGTGACCGCCGGGTCGAAGCCGAAGTAGAGGCTGAGCACGACCCCGTTCACAGCCTGGAAGGACGCGAGCTCGCGGAACTCTTCGTGCGGCGTGGACGGCCGTGCCTTGACGGATGACATCGGGCAACTCCTCCCCGTCGGTTCACGTTCTGAGCACATGGTGTGACACCAGGCAAGAGATCGCATCGGTGGGGCCTCCGATAGGGCACGCGGGGAACTACCGACGGTCGGCAACTCGCCTCATCGGGCGGGCGCGGGATCGGGGTTTTCCGCCCATGCGATGCGGGCTGCCACCGATGTCCACGCCGGGCCGTGCGGAGGACGATGGATGCGACCCGCGAGGAAAGGAGTGGAGAGATGATCGGAGAGATCGCGGTTGTGCCCCAGACCGACGGACCGGCCCGCGAGTTGATCGCGAAGCTGCTGGCTGAGCTCGCGGACCAGGGACTCCACTACGAGGTCGGCGCGCTCGGCACCAGCGTCGAAGGCGAGCTCGAGGCGATCCTCGGCGCCGTCCGGGCGATCGAGGGCCGCCTGCGCGCCGAAGGCGTTCAGCGAGCCGTGCTCGAGTTGCGGCTCCAGCTCGAGCCGCATCCGGAGACCCTCGCACACCAGGTCGAGGGGATCGGGCTCACGAAAGGAGATGCGTGATGAGCGCCACCGAGAGCATGCCGCCGTTCTTCGGGTTGAGTGAGCAGCGGCTTCGCGACGGCCTCGAGGAGGAGCTGATCCGGGCGATGCGCGCGGAAGGGAACGCTCCGACGATTCACGCGATAGCGGCCAGCATCGCACGCGTGATGGAGTTGGACCATCTGCGCATGGCCGAGCAACTCGAGGCGTCGGGGATCCGTCTCCCGGGCAAGCAGCCGGCCCGCCGGCACTCGCCCGAGTCCTGACGCGCGTCCTGGCGCAGGGCGGGGGAGTCGCCGTGTGGCGGCCTCCCCGCGCTGCGCGTGCTTCCTCAGGAGCGTGTGTCGCTCGGAGGCGTCTGGCTCTTCTTAGACGGAGGCACTGCCGGTAGAGGCTCCGGGCGAGGCGGAGGCAGGTTCCCGTGCCGCCAGTGGCCAGGCTCTGCCACCCCGGGCTCGCGGCGTTCGGCCTCCTGTCGCTCGCGCAACTCGCGGAGCGCGCGCCGGAGGCGGCCGACGAGTAGGTCGATCGCCTCGGTCGTTCCGGCGGCCGTCGCGTGGGCACGGACGGTACGACCGCCGAGATCGATCGTCGCTTTGGCCTCGGCGGGCCGCGCGAGCGACGGGTTCTCGTCATAGCTGAGGCTGCCGCGGGCGAGGAGCGCCGGCCGCGGCGTCAGCTCCACGAGCCGTGCGAGCTCGTCGCGGAGCCGCTCCCGTGCGCGCCCGCCGACGGGGCCACGGGTGACGATCTCGATCGGGCTCTCGGTCGCGGCGACTGCGCCCGGAGGCGGAGGTGGTGCGAGCGCAAGGGCGCGGCGTCCGCGCGGCGTCAGCCCGAGGTCTCGGTCGACGAGCCCATCGAGCAGCAGCTCGCTGTCCGCCGGAGCCGGCTGGCCGCTCTCGAGCGCCGTGCGCAGCGCGTCGAGGGCCTCGGCCGATGCGCCGAACGTCTCGTGGTAGACCTGATCGCCGACCCGGAACGCGAGCCCCGGCGAGCTCGTGAACAACTCGTCCGCCGTCGAAAGCCGCTCGACCTGCGCTCCGTCGACGAGCACGTCGAGCTCGCGCGGGCCGAGCCGCCGGACCACGGCCTCGGCACCCATCTCCGAGCGTCCACGGAAAACGAGCGGCGCGCCCGGCTCGGGCTCGGACGGAGCCGGCGTGCCGTGATGCAGGTGCGCGCGCCAGAGCGCACGCGTCTCCTCGTCGACCGGCGTGTGGGCGAGTAGGCGCTCGAAGCGGTCCGAGAGCGCGTCGAGCTCGTGTTCGAGACGGCGCCGGCCGCGGCTTTGCGGACCCGTTCGGCGATGTTCCTCGAGCACGTGGCGGTACTCGGCGGTGAGGCTCTCGAGCTCTCCAGGCGTGACAACAAGCTCGCGGTGAGTTCGCGGGGTTTGTGCGTTCACGGCTGACCTCCTTTCACCGCGCTCAGTGTCACCGAGCGAGGAGTGGCGGTCATCGGGGCATGGCCCGATCCGTTGGGTGGCTTTCCCGCACCCTGCCGAGAACCCGCAGCGGCGTCGCACGAACGCTCAGGCGGCGACCCGGCACGCCGCGTGTCGGGCGAGGCGGCGACGAGGCGGGCCTGCTCGGCATCGTGAGCGACCCGCGAGCCATCGCGTTGCGCGGAAGCCGAGGGGAGGATCAGTGCCTCCCCCGATGCGTGCTCGGTCCGGATGCCCGATTCTGCCGCTGAAAGGAGTGACAGCGATGCGAGGCGGTCAGCGACGACGCCGCGATCACGGACGGCGCTGGGAGGAGCGGCACGTCCGGTATCGCCAGGGGTCTCGAAACCGCGGGCGGCGTCAGCGGGCGCGGCTGGCCGCTGCCAAGGCACTGAGGCGGCTCCGCCGCCGGTGCCCGGCCGGCTTCGGCGCGGCTCTCGCTACGTCGTGACGGGAACGGTCGGTCTGAGCAGTTCCGCGACCGTGGTGATGCGTGCGCCGTAGACCGAGCGCAGGTACTCGAGCGCCTCCTCCTCGTCCACGCCCTCGAACGCGCAGACAGCGTCACGGGGGACGGTGATCTCATAGCCGCGGATCAGAGCGCCGTATGACGTGTGGCGCACGCAGATGTGGGTGTGCTGGCCGACGACGACGACCTCGTCGACTCCCAGGCTCCGCAGTCGTTCGTCGAGATCGGTTCCGTCGAAGGCGCCGTAAGCGCGCTTCGGCGAGACGAACTCGCTCGCGGCCGGCTTCGGTCGAAGCTCGTCGATCACCTGTGCGCCAGGGTCGCCGGCCATCGCATGCGCACCCCAGATCTTGAGCTCGGGGTCGTCCGGCTCATGCGCGTCGTTGGAGAAGACGACGACCCAGCCGTCGTCGCGAGCGTGGGCGAGCAGACGCTGGATCGGCTCGATGATTCGCTCGGCGCGGGGATTTCCCAGCGACCCTTCGACGAAGTCGTTCAGCATGTCGACGATGATGAGAGCCTTCATCGTCTCTCCGGCGCGGCTGAGGCGGTTAGCTGACATTTTCGAGTGGCCCGACGAACAACCGCCTGGCGTACTCGACAGGATGCTGCCGTGAGGGGCCGGCGCCATCGGTGCCGCTACTGACTCGTCCTCCGCGTTTCTCCGCGACCGCGGTGTGCTTCGCGCTCGAGGTCGAGCCGGAGCCGTCGGGAAACTCGGCCGTTGCTCGCCGTGTTCGCTCGGTAGTTCCGCGCAAGGGCGTTCCGCGTCTCGACCGATGCCGGCGCGCCGGCTGCGTGGGAGATTGAGCGTGTGGCGGGAGCGACGGATCGGGAGCAGAGAAGGGTCGTTGCCGCGGCGCGGGAGGTCGCGGTCGTCCTGTTCGCCGTGCTCGTGTACTTCGGCGTGCGTGCCCTGAGCGAGGGACGCGTCGATCGCGCGTTCGAGAACGCGGACTTCCTGCTCCGCCTCGAGCGCGCCCTCGGCATCGCCTGGGAGTCTCGGCTTCAGGGACTGATCGTGGGTCACGAAGGTCTCGTCGCGATTGCCAACTGGATCTACATCTACGGGCACTGGCCGGTGATCGTGGTCAGCCTGGTGCTGCTGTACACGTGGCGGCGGCAGAAGTACCTGCTGCTGCGCGACGCGATGATCATCTCCGGCCTGATCGGCTTCGCTTTCTTCGCGCTCGTGCCGGTCGCGCCGCCCCGGCTCTTGGGGGTCGGCCTCGTCGACACCGTCACGCAGTACTCACACGGGTACCGAGCCCTGCAGCCGCCGACGCTCACGAACCAGTACGCGGCGGTGCCGAGCTTGCACGCTGGGCTGGAACCTGCTCGTCGCCATCGTTCTCTTCCAGGCCACGAGGCGCACGGGCCGTTCGCGTCTTCGCGGTCGCCATGCCGCTGGCGATGGCGTTCGCGGCCGTCGCGACGGCGAACCACTTCGTCCTCGACATCGTCGTCGGGACGCTCGTCGTTCTCGTCGCACTCGCCTTGTCGATCCGGCTGCAACCACGTACCCTCGATGAAGGTGGACAGCAGGCGGGAAGCAGTGCCTTCGTCGCCGCGTCGCCCGTTCGTCATCGCGCACCGCTCAGGGAACTCGCTCGTCGCCCTGCGCTCGGCGGAGGCGCGCGGCGTGCGCGTGATCGAGGCAGACGTGCACCTCTTCCGGGGGCGCCTCGAGGTGCGCCACCTGAAGACGCTCGGTCCCGTACCGATCCTCTGGGACCGCTGGAAGCTCGCGAGCCCGTTCGCACCGCGGCTCGTCCTCGCTGACCTGCTCGCGGCGGCCGGACGGGAGACCGAGCTCGTGCTCGACCTCAAGGGCCGCGAGCGGCGTCTCGCGGAGCAGGTCCTCGAAGCACTGCGCCCACGTCTTGGCGCAGGCGCCGTCGTGACGATCTGCGCGCGGAGCTGGCCACTGCTCGAGCCGTTTCGCGGCGTTGAAGGCGTGCGCGGCGTGCATTCGGTTGGCAGCGCGCGGCAGCTGAGGCTGCTGCGGCGCCGCGCGGCGGGTTCGCGACTCGACGGCATCTCGATCCACGAGCGGCTGCTCGACTCGCGCACGGTGCACGAGCTCCGCGAGTTCGCCGACGTGATCATGACCTGGCCCGTCAACACCCGCGAGCGCGCTCGCGAGCTCGTCGCCTGCGGCGTCGACGGGCTGATCAGCGACCGACCCGGCCTCGTCGATTCTGTTGCCGCCCGCGCCGAGGCGGCATAGCGGATGTCGACGCTGACGACGGTCGTCGACAGCCTGGCGCAGGTCGACCCGCGGCTCGTGCTCGTCGCGCTCGCCTTCCACCTCGCGAACTTCGGCTTCCGCTCGGCCGGCTGGCGCAACGTGCTCCGCGCCGCCTATCCGGACCGCCGCGTGCCGCTGCTCGGGATTGCGGGTGCGTATGCGGCCGGCGTCGCGATCAACTCGTTCACGCCCGCGCGGGGCGGCGACGTCGTGAAGATCGCGCTGGTGCGGACGCGCATCTCCGGCTCGTCGGTGCCCACGATCGCCTCGTCGATGGGCGTCGTCTCGCTCTTCGACGCCGTGGTCGGGGCCACCGCCATCGGGCTGCTCACGGTCTTCGGGCTGCTGCCGAGCCCGCTCGGCCTGCCCACCCTGCCGGTCGGAACGTCGGTTCTCGTCGACCGCCCGCTGGTCGTGGCTTCATCGGCCTTGGCTCTCGCCGCGGCAACCTTCGTCCTCGGGCGCCGCTTCGCGCCGAGGCTCGCACGGGTCTGGGCCGAACTCAAGGCCGGGACCGCGATCCTGGGCACACCGCGGCGCTACGCGACCGAAGTCGTCCCGCTCCAGCTCTCGGCCTGGGTGTGTCGGATCGGAGCTGCGTACTTCCTGCTGGCGGCGTTCGGCGTGCCCGCGACGATCCCCGCCGCGGTGATCGTCGTCGTGGCCGGCGGCCTCTCGACCCTCGTCCCGACGCCCGGCGGCATCGGGACGCAGCAGGTGTTTCTCGCCTACCTCCTGCACACCACGGCCTCGACCGCCACGCTCGTCACCTTCTCGCTCGGAATGCAGGCGACGATCACCATGCTCAACACCCTGATCGGGCTGACGGCCACGATGCTGATGCTGCGAACGCTGCGCCCTGCGAGCGCGATCCGCGCGCATCTCCGCGGCGTTCGCGCAGACCTCTAACTGAAGTACAGGTCACACGGCCGCCTCTTCGTCGGATCGTAGTACCTGCGTTTGACGTTGAAGTCACGCGTCGGCGTTCCGGTGAGCACGGTGTTGCTCTCCGTGACCTCTCGCACGACGACCGCCTGCTTGTTCTGGAAGGCGAGGACGAGCTCGCGAATGTCCTCAGCGAAGTGTGGGCTGGTGCTCGGGAAGCAGAGGCCGTCGAGCGCCTTCGGCTTCTTGTCGAGGTAGCGGTTGAGCTTGTCGAGCCACTGGTTTCGTGCTCGCCCGGGGGGCTCACCCAGCAGAAGGTAGGCGTTGCGCAGGCTGTAGGTGAAGTCGCGCCAGGCGACCTGCGGTCGCGACCGTGGGAAGTAGGCAGCGAGCTGCGACGCGATCTCGAGCGACGCTGTTTTCAGCGCCCGATACTCGGCGCGGGCCTCGGCGCGGGCCTCCGGAGCTCTCGCTCCGGCCTTGTCGATCACGCCCACCTCGATCGCGCTCAGGAACTTCGCCGAGCTCGTGCCCATGTGGCTGACGATCTTCGACTTCACCTCGAGCTCGAGCGAAGTTGCCGCCCGGCTGGCCTCGACCTGCTTGTCCCGCGCTTCCCAGCGGTTGGTGAACCACGGCACCAGCAGTCCGGTCAGCGCCGCTGTCAGGACGAGGAGCAAGGCCGGGTGCGCCAGCCAACTCGAGCGCCGAGAGCGGGAATCAGGCGCTTCGTTCGCCATGCGCTCTGATAGCAGGGTTGGTCGTGGATAACAAGGCGCGAGCCCCGCCGAGACAGCGAGGCAGCCCGTCTCCAGAGTCACTGACCGACGGGAGAGGTCACCTCCCCGGCGAACGAACACCAGACCCTCAGAGCTCCGCGTTCCGGCTCGGCCGCGCGACGCGACGAGGCGCCACGCGGTGGCGTCAAGTTCCTCGTCAGCCGTGCCGATGACGCGCCTAGTGCCGCTGCTCGACCTCAGCGAGGAGGAGTTGCCGTGATCGGGGCTTGGCGCCTGCTTGACGTCGGGCGCCCTGGCGGCGGCGTCGGTCACGGCGGCTGCTGAGGGATGTATCAGGCCGAAGCTGCAAGAGTGCTGCTGCGCTCGAGGGGGCTCACGCGGAGCCGCAGCCGCGGTATCGGTGTTGGGCGCACGGTCGTCTTCCTCGGCCTCACGAGCCTTTTCACGGACCTGTCCTCAGAGATGGTCGCGGCGATCCTTCCCCTGTATCTCGTCTACAGCGTCGGGCTCTCGCCCCTCCAGTTCGGCGTCATCGATGGCCTGAACAACGGCGCCGCGGCACTTGTGCGGCTCGTCGGCGGCGGCATCGGCGATCGATTCCACCGTCACAAGGAGGTGGCCGCGGTCGGGTACGGCCTCTCGGCGATCACCCGGCCGGCCTTCCTGCTCGTGGGCGGCGTCTTTTCCGCGATCGGGGCGATCGTGCTGGTGGACCGGATCGGCAAGGGCATCCGGACGGCGCCTCGCGACGCGCTGATCTCGCTCAGCGTCCCGCGCGACCGGCTCGGGGTCGCCTTCGGGGTGCACCGCGCCCTCGACACCCTGGGCGCGATGCTCGGCCCGCTGGCCGCGTTCGCCATCCTGGTCGTGGCGCCGGATGGGTTCGACGCGGTATTCGTGGTCAGCTTCGCCGCGGCGCTGATCGGACTCGCAGTGATCGTGCTCCTTGTCAAGCCCGACCGGCGGCCGTACGACGCGCCACGCCTGGCCATGGCCGACATCGCGAAGCTGTTTGGGCTCGCACGCTTTCGCGCGCTCAGCATCGCCGGCACCCTGCTGGCACTCGCGACGATCAGCGACGCGTTCGTTTACTTGCTGCTCCAGGACTCGCTGTCCTTCGACCCGCGCTACTTCCCGCTGCTCTTCGTGGGTTCGGCCTTCTTCTACATGCTGCTGGCGGTGCCCGCCGGGCGGCTGGCCGACCGCGTCGGCCGCGGGCGGGTCTTCGTCGGCGGCTATGCGCTACTGCTCGTTACCTACGGGCTGCTTCTCTTCCCGGTCGGCGAAATCACCCTCGCGCTCGTCCTGCCGCTCTTTGGCGCCTACTACGCGGCCACCGACGGCGTGTTCGCCGCTGCCGCCTCGGCCTCCCTGCCCGAACACGCGCGCGGCACCGGGCTCGCGCTTCTCTCGACCTTCACGAGCCTCGGGCGGATGGCAGGTTCGCTGGCTTTCGGCGCCATCTGGGTGTTCGCGGGCTCGAGCGCCGCAATCACCGTGTTCGGCCTCGCGCTCATGACCTCAGTCGTGCTCGCGGCCGCTGTCCTGCGCGGGAAAGGCCGGGTGATGAGTGTCTGACCGCCGAAACGGCGTCGCGTTTGCCGTGCTCGCCGCCGCCTGCTTGCTTTTCTCCGGGGCCTACGTCGCCTGGGCGGCTCTGCGCGGCGAGAGCGGCGCCACCGCTGCGAGCAGGCCCCAGCTCCGGGCAGTCACCGCCGGGCCCTTCGTCACGTTCCTCAGCTCAGCCTCCGGACGCCGGCCCTATGACCAGCTCGCCGTCGCTCCTCTCGCACATCCGGAGCGTCGCCTGCTCGTCGGCCTGAAGTGCGACCGGGTCGCGATGGCAGGCGACGTCGGGATCTGCGTGCGCCACTCTGTGCGCGCCTTCGGGGCGGGGTTCTCATACCGAGTCCACTACTTCGGCAAGTCGTTTTCCCCGTACGGCTCGGCCGGCAGCTGGGGCATCCCCAGCCGCGCCCGCGTCTCTCCGTCCGGCGAGCTCGCCGCGGTCACCAGTTTCTTGGCCGGTCACTCCTACGAGACCGCGGGTGGGTTTTCGACCACGACAAGGATCTTCAGTCCTCGCTCGCACAAACCGGTGGTAGACACCCTCGAAGAGTTCCACGTGTTCAAGAACGGGGAGCGATTCGAGCCCGTCAACCGCAACTTCTGGGGCGTGACGTTCGCCGATGACCGGTACTTCTACGCCACGATGGGCACCGGAAAGGAAACCTTCCTCATTCGCGGCGATCTCGCCGACCGGGTCGTTACGACTGTCCACGCGAACGTCGAGTGCCCCTCCCTCTCGCCCGACCGGACGCGGGTCGCGTTCAAGAAACGCGGGACAGACAACAGATGGCGGTTCGCCGTTCTCGAACTCGCGACCGGGCGCGAGACGCTGCTCGCGGAACGGCGAAGCATCGACGACCAGCTCGCCTGGGCCGACCCCAGCCACGTTCTCTACGGCGGGCCAGGCGGCGTCTGGATGGCCCGCGCCGACGGCACCGGTACCCCGCGACTCTTCCTGGCAAACGCCTCGTCACCCACCGTCGTGCGCTGAGCTATTCGGTCCCTGCGGACCACGGTTCCAGAACGACCCCCTAACGCGACGGACGACGAGAGAGACCGCCTGAGGGCGAGATCCGCCGCCGCGACCGGCTCGGCAGCCTCATCCACGAGTGCTACCGAGCCGCCGCATGGGACACGACATCATCATGGCGCCCTTCACCGGACTGCCCGGCCCCGGCGCCCAACGCGTCACGCGGGGCGAACCCCCACATGGACGTGGTTATGGTGGTTGCCCCCCTCGAGGGTCTTCCAGATGCACTGGATCCGCTGATTGTCGTGCGTGAACGTGAAGAGCCCGCCATCGTGCGCCTTGGCCTTCGCCCCTTCGCTCGAGTCGCCCGCGCGGAGGCATGCCGCCTCCATGATCCGATCGCCGACCGGGCTGTCATCCGTCCCACCGTTCGCGGCCATCCCGATGTCGCATGCGTGTCCGCTGAAGTGGTCGGAGACCTTGCCGCTGGCCGACATCTTGCTGTGGTTCGTCCCCGTCGTGACCGTGATCGGCTTCCCGATCGATGCGGCCATGTCCCTGATGTACTCGAGCGTCATCGCCTGGATGGCCTGGCCGGGGAGGTTCGCGCCGGGGGCGATGATCACCTGCCCGTCGAAGAGCAACTCGTCAGCGTGGGGCTTGGGACCCCCGACGACCGGCTCGTTCACCCCGAGCGCGGCCCAGGTGCCCTTCCCCACGAGGCCGTCGACCTGGAGCTTCTTCGCCTCTTGGAACTTCTTTACGCCTTGCACCGCGGTCGGCCCGTACGTTGTCGACTCGACGCTGATCTTCTGCGCAATCGCCGTGAGGCCGAGTGCGAGCAGCTCGGGGACGAGGGCCTTCTTCATCCTCGACACCGAAGCGTCGGTTTGCCCTGGGCTCAGGAACGCAACAGACATTCAGGAATCACCTCCATCGTGGAGCGGCCTCGGCAGTCTCCTCGCGCGGAGGCACCGCCCTGCCCGGCCGGGCTCGGTTCGTGGACATCGAAAAAAGAGCCGGCAAGAGAAAACGGCGCCCAAGACTCGCCGCAGCACCAGGATGTCGACGGACCCTTTACCTTCCATCTCCGCTCCTCATGTGTTCTCGTGCCTCGGGTCGCGACCTTAGGCCATCCGCCTGTGTGAATCAAGGTGCTGCCCGCTGCCGCCCCGAGTGCGCCGAGCGGAGCGGCCACGGTTGAGGAGAGCGCCCCCTGCGCTCGTTGCCGTACGGCGGAGCAGTCCAGTCAGGCGTCATAATCGCGGGACGTGCTGCGCGTCGCCCTGCTTCTCTCGGCAACGGTTATGGGTAACCCGATGACGATGCAGCTCGGGGAGGGGCTCGGTCCGTATCGCCTTGGCATGCATCGCAGGGCTTTCCCGGGCCTTCTGAAGACGATCCGCCAACCAATGAACGACTCCGGTGGATGTATCGGAGGGTTCAAGCTCGACTCCTATATCGACGTCTACCCCGGTCTTCGGTTGGGCTACATCGTGGGCCGTGAAGGCAAGACCTTCCTCAACACGATCGAGACTACGAGGCCTGGCGATCGGACATCCCTTGGGTTCACGATTAGGCGATCAACCATTCGCGACGTCCGGCGGCGCTACCCGCACGCCCGCGTCACGCGACATTCCGGAGGCTCCACCCTCGCGATCTTTCGCGATACCGGTTACGAGTCGGGCGAGGACCTCTGGTACAGCTTCAATGCGGCGGGCCTCTTGGTCGGCCTCGGGACTGACATCACAGGCTGCTGAAGAGTCCCGCCGACCAGCGAGATCCGGCGGTACGGGCCGGAGTCCCGGCTTGTCACTTCACGCTAGCGGGCTCAGGAGGCTTTGAACACGTTCGCTGCGACCGTCGCGCCCGTGTTGAGGGTGATCAGCTCGCCGAGTGAGTGCCGGTAGGTGATGCGGTAGCGGGCCTGGATCTGGCTCAGCACGGGATCGTTCTCGAAGTAGAAGCGGTCGCCGTCGCGCAGCGCCGTGAACTGCTGCGTCCAGATGGCGAGCTGAAGCGGCCCGAACTCCGTGCCGCGCACGTGTTGCTCCGAGACCATGCCGACGAACGCATCGACCGCGTCGACGTTCCCGTAGAGGGCCCGCAGCCTCGCCGCCAGCGTCGTGCGGCGAACACCGGTGACAGCTTCCTCCAGGTCGCCGAGCGGAACCGTCTTGCCGTCTCCGTCGAACAGCTGGACGAAGTCCAGGATGTTTGGGTCGTCGTTCGGATGTGCAGCGTCGATCGCCGAATCGCGACGCGGGAACTCATCCGTGCGCTCGCCGGTGATCTCGGTGAACCTCCGCACGGAACGGAGCCCGTATGTGCGGCGCAGGTCGTTGTAGGAGGGCATGCCGTGGTCGCGGCCTCGCTGCACGTCGACGGCGCCGAGATCGGTCACGTCTCTGAAGCAGCTCGGGTTGACGAGCGGGGCGCCACAGACGCTCGGATCGACACCCGGCTTGGGCACCTGGAAGAGAACGCTGCGTAGCGTGTTGTCGATCTGCTCGTCGTTCCGATACTCGGGCTCCGCGCCCAGGCTCTGAAGCGCCGGGCCGAGGCCGACCTGCCGCACGAGATCCGGGTTTCCGAACGCGACCCCGAGCGGGATCACCAGGGTGATGCTCCCGTCCGGGTTCGTCTCGACCGTGATTCCCTGCGCCCGGAACGCCCCCAGCTGCGAGCTGCTGTACGTCCCGGCGGGGACGGTGGGCTCGAACTCGCCGTGCACCATGCTGTGGGCCCGGAAGCCGACGGTCGCGAACTCGTTGCTGACCGACGGATCGACACGCTGGTCGTACCGGCGGTACCGGTCGAGCCGCACGCCGAGCGTCGGCAGGAACTCGGTGTAGGTGATGTACTGGATCTCGGCCCCCACGATCCGCCTGGCGAGCTGGAACTTCTCGTCTGCACCGAGACTCGCCGGCAGCGCCGCGACGATGCGGTTGTGCTCGCGGGCGAAGAGCGTCTGGATCGAGGTGAGCGCGAGGTTCTCGTTCGCCCGGACGTCGCCGGCGACGATCGCACCGCTCCGGTTTGCGGCCAGAGCACCCATCAGGCCCATCAGCGGCGCGGCGGCCGTGTTGCCTCGGGCGTCGGAGCGCGGGAGGTAGCCGCTCGGAAGCAGGAGCTCGCTGCCGGAGTCAGCCCGCAGCCAGGCGAGCCGGCTGTCGGTGGTGCCGTACACCTGGGAGGCGTCGAGGAAGCTGCTGAGTGTGTTGATCTGTTGCCGCCTGCTGGTCACTCCGGAATTCGGCGCGGCGGGAGTCCGCGCGAAGGCCATCTCGCCGAGCTGGTTCACGAAGCCCTCCAGCGGGTCGTGCATGTCGAACGGAATCGGCGCGGACTCGGCGGGCGTCTCGTTGCGCAGGTCCATGTCATGGTCGATGAACTGCCCCCACGCCCATCCCCACTGTGAGATCTCGTTCTCGGAGAAGAGGTTCTGCCCGACGTCGTTGAACACCCGGTTGCTGAGCGCCCGCAAGGAGGGCCCGCCGACCATGCCGCCGACCCCGTCCGAGTAATTCGGCCGGGCGACGCGCAGGTACTCGGTGCCTGCGGCTCCCCAGGTCGGGTGCGAGGGGTTGTTGCCGCTGCCGTCGAGGGAGCGAATGTCGTTCGCCGGCGCGGCCGCCTCGCAGTGCCTCGTGGCGGCGATTGCCGACCGAACGCTCCGGCAGGGATCGTTGGGGCCGCGGCGGGCGGCGGCGGTCGAGGTGCCCAGCAGAAGCGCGAGGGCGAGCATCAGACCGCCCATCACCCAGTGCGACCGAAGCTGGGGAGAGCCCTTCCTGGCGGCAAGGAGTACCGGTCTCCGTTTACGACTGGGTATCGCCCCGCCGGATGATCTCGCGCCCGAATGTCTCGATCGTGAGTCCATGTCAAGCCGAAGCCTCGTATGGTCGGCCCGACATGCGGGGGATCTGTAAGCGTTCGGTGACGCGAGCCGTAAACGTTCTATGAGGCCGTAAACGTTCTATGAGAAGTTCTTTAAGTCCCCTTGAGGGGGAGGCTCTGACCTGGTCGTCGCGCATTAGATCGAACGACCCCCGAGTTACGAGGAGCTCGTGGCCTCCGGCTATCGCGACCGCGGAGCTGTGGTCGTGCGACGATTGTTCGTGGCAGGTATGGGCACGGTCATTCTTCGTGGTGGTGTCGAGGTCGAGAATCCGCTCGAGTTGGCGCTCGAGTTCCTCGCGGCGTACTCGAGCTTTGAGGCCTACGACTCCTCGGGCCTCGCGTCGTTCGACGAGAGTGACCTCAGGCTGGCGAACCGGGGCGGTGCCCGCATCTCGGCGGCCGAGATTGCAGCGATTCTCGAACGCCGTGGCGAGATCGAACGCGCGTTGCGCAAGGTTCACCCTGATGCATCGTTGGCGGACGCCACAGGCTCGATCCCGTGGATGCAGCTGACGCGGCTCTTCGACGCGTTCGCGGACATCCGCGGAATTGGTTTCTCGAAGATGACGAAGGCACTGCACAGGAAACGGCCGGCGCTGATCCCGATGCTCGACAGCGTTGTCCAGGCGTACCTGGCGAGGGACGATCCCGCGCTGCGCGCGTCGGTGTCGTTCGGGGAACGCGCCACCGCGTTCGTCCGCAGCTACAAACGAGACCTGGATCGCAACCGGTCGGTCCTGCACGAGATCCAGCAAGAGCTGGCGAGCCGCACATACCGGCTCACCGAGGTGCGAATCCTCGACCTCCTGATCTGGTCCCGATCAGCCGCGACCTGAACGTCGGCGGCGTCGAGCGCTGCCCTCAAGAACGACGCGAGGGTCATGTTCCTCGAGCTCCCGGTCGTGCCACTCGGCCACCGCGAAGGCCTGAGGGTTCGTCGGTGCCCAGCTGCGGTGGGCCGCTCAGTCGGGGAGGAGCGGCACCGTCAGGTCGGGGCGACGGTTGAGGAGTGTCGCTCGTGTGAGCGCCCCGGCGCCGAAGCGGTCGAGGACCTGGTCGAGGGCGGCGTCGAGCGCTTCGCCGGCGGCGGGGTCGAAGGGCAGAACGAGTTGCAGGGGGAGATCGTCTTCGAGGTTGCCGACTGCAACCCCGACCAGGGTCAGGCCTCGGCGTTCGATCACCGGCCCGGCGTCCTCTAGAAGCGCTCGCGCGACAGCGTGGATCGTTCGCGTGTGGGCGGTCGCGTGCGCCAGCGTGTGGGAGCGGGTCGCGCGCGAGAAGTCGGCGAAGCGCAGCCTGAGTGTGACTGTGCGGCCGGTCCGCCTCGCGGCTCGCATGCGGCGGGTGACGCGGTCGACGAGGGCGATCAGCGTGGCGTCGATCTCCTCGGGCGACCTCGGCCTGCGTCCGAGCGCGCACTGGGCGCCGATCGAGCGCCGGCGGCGCCGGGCCTCGACCGGGCGCGGATCGCGGTTGTGGGCAAGCGCGTGCAGGTGGCGGCCCGAAGCGCGGCCGAGCAGACACACCAGCGCCGCCTCCGAGAGGCCGGCGACCTCGCCGACGGTCGCGAGCCCGCACGCGCGAAGCTTCGCGGCTGTCGCCGGCCCGACGCCCCAGAGCCGCTCGACCGGGAGAGGGTGGAGGAACGCGAGCTCGCGATCGGGGTCGACGACAAGCAGACCGTCCGGCTTGGCGACGCCGCTCGCCACCTTCGCGAGGAACTTCGTCCTCGCGATCCCGACCGTGATCGGCAGTCCCACCCGCTCGCGCACGTCGCGGCGCAGCCGCTGCGCGATCTCGGGCGGCGTGCCGCCGATGTGCTCCAGGCCGCGCACGTCCAGGAACGCCTCGTCGATCGACAGCCCCTCGACGAGTGGCGAGGCGTCCTCGAACACTGCGAACACCGCCTTGCTCGCCTCGACGTAGGCCGACATGCGCGGTGGCACGACCGCCGCCTGTGGGCACAACCGTCGCGCGAGCGCACCGCCCATCGCCGTGCGCACGCCGCACGCCTTTGCCTCGTAGCTCGCCGCGAGCACGACGCCCGCGCCGACGATCACCGGCCGGCCGCGCAGCCGCGGGTCGTCCCGCTGCTCGACCGAGGCGTAGAAGGAGTCGACGTCGGCGTGAAGGATCGTCGCCTTGGCGTACACGAACATATGTTCGCATATGATTCACGGGATGCAGCTCGCGTTCGACTCGCTCGACCGGCTGGTAGAGCTTGCCGAGGAGCGCGGCGGGCGCGTGCAGGCGAGCGAGGCCGCCCGCCATCTACTCGCCATCCGGCATGCTCCGGAGGGCGTCGCCCGGTCGCTGCTCGGGCCGCTCGTCGAGCAGGACGCCCGGCTCGTCTGGCGCGGGGCCTTCGTCGCGCTCGTCGAGGCGGAGGACCCCGCACTCGAGGACGCCTCCTTCGTGGTCTTCGACCTCGAGACGACCGGGCTCGCCGCGGCGTCGGCGCGGATCTGCGAGATCGGGGCGGTTCGCGTCGAGAGGCTCGAGCTCGCCGAAACGTTCGAGACGCTCGTCGCGCCCGGCGTGCCGCTGCCCGCGCCGGTCGGGCGCTTAACCGGGCTCTCCGACGAGGTGCTCCGGCGGGCGCCAAGGGTAGCGACGGCGCTGCGACGGTTCTCGGCCTTTGCAGGCGACGCCGTCCTCGTCGCCCATAACGCGCGTTTCGACGTCGGGTTCGTCAACCGCGAGCTCGAGCGGCTCACCGGTCGGCGGCTCTCGGCGACCGTGATCGACACGGTGCCGCTCGCTCGTACCCTGCTCCGCGGCCGCGTCGAGCGGCTGAGTCTCGCCTCGCTCGCATTCTTCTTCGGCGTGTCGGCCGAGCCGTGTCACCGCGCGTTGCCCGACGCGCAGGCGACCGCCGAGGTGTTCGTGCGTCTCCTCGGACTGGCACAGGAGCGTGGCGCGAGGACGGTAGCCGAGCTCGAGGAGCTCGCCGCGCCGAGGCCGCGCCGCGTGCACGGCAAGCGAAGCCTCGTGCACGGTGCGCCGGAACGCCCGGGCGTCTACCTCTTCCGCGACCGGTTCGACCGGGTGCTGTACGTGGGCAAGGCACGTGACCTGCGCGCCCGGCTCCGCTCGTACTTCCAGACCGGCCGGCAGCGCGCGTCCGTCGAGGCGGCGCTCGACGCGGCCGAGCGGATCGAGTGGCGCGTGCTCGGCTCGGAGCTCGCCGCGGCGCTCGAGGAGGTCAGGCTGATCCGCGAGCTCCGTCCCGCGGCGAACGCCCGCAAGCCGCAGCCCGAGCGCTACGTCTACCTGCGGCGGCGCGGGAAGGACGTGGTCGTCAGCCGCCTGCCCTCGGCCTATGGCCCGCTGCGCCGGCGCACGCACGCCGAGCGCGCCGCGCGGGCGCTGGCCGGGTGCTCGCAGGAGGAGTTCGACGATCTGCTGGCGGGCGCGCCGCTCGTGCGGCTGTACGAGCGACTCGCGGATCTCGCCGACTGTCTCCGCTATGAGGACGCCGCTCGACTCCGCGACCGGATCGCGTCGCTCGAGCGCGTGGTCGACCAGCTCGCGCGGCTCGACCGGCTTCGCCGCGTCGAGGCTTGCCTCCTCGTGCCTGCGCTCGAGGCGGGCGCCACCGACGCCTTCTTCGTCACCGCGGGTCGCGTCGTCGCGCAACGGACGCTCTCGCGAGGCGCGGGCGCTCGCGCCAAGGTCGAGGAGGCGCTCTGGCTCGTCACGCGGGCGGCCGGGGACGGGCCCGCGAACGATCCGGACGACCTCGACGACCTGCTCGTCGTCGGCTCGTTCCTGAGACGCCCTCCGCCGGAGCTGCGGGTGCTGCCCCTCGACCGCGAGCAGATCCTCGCGAGCCTGGGCGGGCCGTTCACTGCCACAACCTGACACGAGACGGCGCCTGCAGGCGGTTTCGGACTCCGATTGCTCGAAGAGGCGGCCGGGCGACACGGGTTCATCCAACATCGCCTCTCGCCGCGACCCACTTGTGAACCAGGTCGCGCTCGAAGGTGCGCGAGGACAAGGAGCGCGAGGCGATGCAGGGCTTCGACGGCACCTGGGTCGCCCATCCCGACCTGGTCGCCGTCGCCGAATCCGAGTTCGAGAAGGTGCTCGGCGAACGACCGAACCAGATCGACCGCCGTGGCGACGACGTCTCGGTTCGCGCGGCCGAGCTGCTCGACGTTGCCTCCACGCCAGGGGAGGTCACGAGTGAGGGGCCGCACACCAACGTTTCCGTCGGGATCCAGTACCTCGCCGCCTGGCTCCAGGGGTCAGGAGCGGTCGCGATCCAGAATCCGATGGAAGACACCGCGACCGCCGAAATCAGCCGTTCACAGATTTGGCAGTGGCTCCACCACGGAAGGATCACGGGCGCCGATCTCCGTCGCACCATCGATGAAGTGATGGCTGAGCTTGGCGCCGGGTGCGACGACGCCCGGGAACTCTTCGAGCAGGTCGCAACCGTGGACCCCTGCCTCGAATTCCTCACCATCCCGGCGTACGACTATCTCACTGCCCGCTGGTGAGGCTGGATCGTCCGATTTGCGGGGAGATCGAATGAACGCACCCCACAGGCGACCAGCCCACCTCGCCGCCGCCGACAGTCTACGCCCGGCCCCGTCGTTCGCCTGAGGCTCAGCCGGACCCCCATTCATCCCGTCAGAGGCTGGGCAAGCCGACCGAGGAGTATGTTCACAATCGTGGCGAGGCTGCGCGAGCATGTCCGTGGGCTGGGCATGCGAACACGACGCGCTCTCCTCGCAGCGCTCGAGGTCGTCGTCGCTGGGCGTGCCGCCTCACACTCGTCAGAGCGGGTCGTCGGACGGCAGGTGCGTGCCGTTCGATCGTGGCATGTAGTGCTCATCACCGCGGTGGCAGCGGGAATCGCCCTGCTCGGGCATGCGGCTCCGCTGACCTACGACGAAGCCTTTAACCGGCTGTATTACGGCAAGCTCGGCGTCCCCGAGATCTTGCGGACATACGACTCCCCGAACAACCACATCCCCTTCACCGTCCTACAGTCCTTCATCCCTGATCGACTGCTCGCCTGGGACCCGTGGACGATCAGGATCCTTGGCGTCGCGAGCGGCATCGTCATGGTCGCCGTGCTGATCGGCGTGGCGGCGGCACGACACGCTACCCCGCTCCTCGGCCTGTTTGTGGTGGTCGGTTCACCGATCCTCGTGACGTACCTCTTCGTGTCGCGCGGCTACACGTTCTCCGCGGTACTCCTCGTTGTGGCGGCTGCGCTCCCTGTCGTCCTAGGACGTCGTGACCCGGTGCTGGGTGTGTGTCTCGGGGCGTCGGCCCTCGCCCTCGCGACGTGGACCATTCCAACCAACGCCTTCATGGCGCCTGGTTGGGTCATGGCGGTGCTGGCCATCTGGGGTCTGCGCGCGGCCATAGCGGGTGCGACCGTGTACACCGGCGCGGTCACGCTGATCTTCTCTCCCATCGCCGGCCAGGTATACGCTCAGTCGAAGGTCCCATGGACCGGGAACCAGCGGTTGTGGCCATGGTTTGGCGACCTTCTCGCTGCGGTGAGCTTGGTACCCGTCTGCCTGGTGCTTGTTGGAGCCGTTGCGGCCGCGGCCTTCGTTTGGGAGCACCACCACATCCGCTCAGTGGCGAGCCTCCGCGCGCTCGGTGCGGCCGCTCAACTCGGCGTCCTCGCATCCGCGATGAGCGTGTGCTGGTTCGGGCTCACGGCCATCGCCTATGTGGTCGGCGTCGAGCTCCCATTCGTCCGCACTGCCGTTCCCGCGATGTGGATCGGCGTCGTGGCTGTTGTCGCCACCTTCCCGAGAGGAAGGCTCGAGTACATCGCTCTCGTTCTGCTCGTGCCCGGGCTCGTCTCGGGCGCGATCATGTGGTCGGCGGCAGTGCGTAGTGGCGAGTGGGAGCACGTCACACACAGCAGTCGCAACGATGTGCTCTACGGCACGACGCCGGCGACCATTCGGGATCTGCCGTCGATCGGCGCCGATCGCATCGTGTGCTCGGCGTGGGACGAAAATGTGTGCCAGCTCGTCGCGCCCAACCTCGCCGGTTCTGGTGTCACCGTCGAGATTGCCGATGTCCCGTACGACTCGAGCCTAGATTGCGTGCTCGGGTCTCGTCGACCGCTTCCGCCGTGGCAGGTATCGGTCTACCGCCAGGGGGCGCTGTTGGGTGTCCTATGTCATTGACGATCGAGGTGGCCAGTGTGCCGCTTGCACAACGGGACACATGAAGATCGCGATCCATCGGAAAACATGACTTGCGAGGCGCTCCCGCCCGCAGCTGATCGAGGGACGTTCGTGCACGCTGGCGCAAGCGAGGGAGTGCGCTCCTGACGGCCTTCGGGCGCCCGGCACGTGGGCCCGCAAGGACGTCGGTGGCCGGCGGGAAATCGGCGACGGTCTCTCGACCCCATGCGCTACTTACGTACGCTCGCAGCGCGGATTGAATTCGGCCTTCACGGCCCATCAAGATCTCTGCGGAGTTGCGGCGCTTCCGGCGCTGACGGAGGATTCGTCAAGCTAGGCTGGCGAGGCGGCGGTCCTCGGCGGCCCGAGACCGATCACAGTCGCCAGATCCACAGGTACAACGACACCGTTTTGGACATCTTCATCGCGGGAACCGGCAGCTTCGCTGCCGAGATCGCCGATTGGGCGCATTCGGCCGGACACCGCGTCGTGGGTCTCGTCGAGTTGCTCGACGACTCGAACATAGGAACGATTCGGCACGGCTTCGAAGTGTCCGGACCGCAGGTTGTGGCCGCCGGCGCGCGCGTCGTCTTGGGATTCGGCGGGAGCCGCCGTGCCCGCTGGGAACGACTGGCCGCCGCCGGCTGGTCTCCCTGTGAGCTCGTTCACCCGAACGCCGCGCTCGCCGCCGACGTGCGTCTCGAGGAGGGCGCGACGATAGGCCCTCTCGCAGTCGTCGGGGCGGCAAGCGTGATCGGCGCCAACGCCCTCATCTCACGCGGCGCTCTCGTCGGCCACCACGTCGACATCGGCGCCTTCTCGGTTCTGAACCCCGGCACGAACATCGGCGGCAACACGGCAATCGGGGAAGACGTCTTCGTCGGTATCGGGGCCACCGTGGTCAATGGGCGCTCGATCGGGGCTCGTGCCGTCATTGCTGCGGGGGCGGTTGTTCTTCACGACGTCGATCCGGGCACCCGCGTCCAAGGTGTCCCCGCGCGGCCTGTCGCGGCCAGCCTGGCGTGAGCCTTCTCCGTCGCCTCGTTGCTGCCGTCAGACGTCGCATCCACGGACCGTACCTGGCTCTCGAGCGACTCGACAGCCGCCTCGACGATGTGCAGTCACGGATGACGAATCTGGAGCAGGTTATGGTCGCTGCTAGCGAGCCGTCGGTGCTCGTCAAGGAGACGCATGCGCTGCTGAACGGCGAAGTGCGCGCCATTCTGCGCGCACTTGTCGCCGAGGAGTCTGCCAACCGTCGACGGCTGTACCGCCTGCGCGAAACCCCGGACTTCGACGCAGCCTGGACAACGCCGACGCCGCTAGTGACCGTCACGGTCGCGACGAGGGCGCGAGCGAAGCTACTTGCCGAGCGCTCGCTGCCGTCGATCCTGGGCCAGACATACAGCAACCTCGAGGTGATCGTCGTCGGAGACGACGCCGACGAGGCCACTGCAGAGGCAGTGAGCGCGGTTGGCGATCGACGAATCACGTACTGCAATCTCACTCAGCGCCTGGAATTCACCGCCGACCCGAACAGCCACTGGTTGGTCGCATCGACCTTGGCGCGAAACGAGGCCATGCGACTCGCGACCGGAAGCTGGGTGGTGTGTTTCGACGACGACGACGCGATGGCGCCAAACTGCGTCGAACGCCTACTCGCCCGGGCGCGTGAGGAACGCTTCGAGGTGGTCTACGGCCGTACGACCGTCCACGTGAACGGCCGACCGGACGTGGTCATCGGTGCGTTCCCGCCCCGTCTGGGCGAGTTCACCTGGGCAAGCGCCATGTACCACGCCGGCTTACGTTTCTTCGCCCGTGAGCTCCATGCCGCCGACCTGGGAGTACCCGGCGACTGGTATCTGGCTCAGCGCATGCTCCGCGCCGGTGTTCGTTTTGGGTGTGTCCGCGAGATCCTCGCCGACTACTACCCCTCTCGCTTCAACGACCCCGAGCCGGCGGACTGAAGCCCTCCGTGGTGCAGATGACGTATGCAATGGCGAGGGGGCTGCGGCCTTGCTCGTCTGGCGGCAGGATCGTGAAAGAGAACGTGGAGGGCCGATGACCGTCCTGCCGCCGCTCGTGATCAACGCGGCGCTCACCGGCATGGTCCCGCGCAAGAAGGACAATCCTCACGTGCCCGAGACACCGCACGAGATCGCCGAGGACGTGGAGCGCTGCCTGCGAGCCGGCGCGTCGATCGTGCACCTCCACGCGCGAGACGGCAGGGGCAACCCGACCTACCACCGTGACGTATACGCCGAGATCGTGTCCGCGGTTCGAAGCCGGTCCCCCGACGTGATCGTCTGCGTCTCGACCAGCGGTCGCACGTTCAAGACGTTCGAAGAGCGCTCGCAGGTGCTCGCGCTCGACGACGACCTGCGGCCGGACATGGCGTCGCTGACGCTAGGCTCGATGAACTTCCCGCGCGAGGTCTCCGTCAACGAGCCGGAGATGATCCGTCGCCTGGCCGAGACGATGCAGGAGCGAGGAATCGTGCCGGAGCTCGAGATCTTCGACCTCGGAATGCTCGACTACGCACGCCACCTCATCGAGCGCGGCGTTCTTCGGCCCCCCTACTACTTCAACCTGATCCTCGGCTCCCTTGGCACGCTCGCGGCGAGTCCGCTGAATCTCGCGACCGTTGCCGATCGAATGCCCCCCGGATCCGCCTGGGCCGGTGGCGGCATCGGCCGCTACCAACGCTTGGTGACCGCGATGGCTGTCACCATGGGCGGCCATGTCCGCATCGGGCTTGAGGACAACCTCTGGCTCGACGACGAACGGGGCAGACTCGCGACAAACGAGCAGCTCGTGGGGTGGATCGCGGGTGTCGCTCACGCGATTGGACGCGACATCGCCGACCCGGCGACGGCGCGCAAGCTGGTAGGGCTCGACTGACCCTCAGGTTCGGCGGAGGGCGAGGCTCCCGTGCGTGGCCGACGTTGTGCTTCTGGGCTCTCGCGAAACTGGTGGCGTGTGGGGTGCGTTAACCCGGTTCTGCGTCTGGGGCACTGAGAACTCGTGTCAACGGAGCCGGCGGTAGATTCACGGCTCGCTCTTTCCCAGCTGCCCGGGCGAGGAGGTACGTGTGACGACCAACAAATCGGGGCGCACGAGTGCCGGGATCCTGCTCTGGCGCAGGCGTGAGGGTCGCTTGGA
>CAWAGR010000005.1:0-246056 GCA_963781435.1 uncultured Actinomycetes bacterium
GGACGGTGGGTGAGGCGCCAGGCTTCACGAGCGCCGAGACGAGGGCCGCTTTGGAGGAGGCCGTGGGCGTAGACGCGGCCGGCGAATCGGACGAGGGCGTAGATCGACCCGAGTAGGAACATGACTGCGAGCAAGTGCTCCCAGAACGGAACGCCGACGAGCGCGCTCCGGGCGGGCAGGACGAATGGCGAGGTGAGCGGAAAGACGGTGAGCGCGTGTGCGGCGGCGCCTTCCGGGTCGGCGGAGACAGCGACGTAGCTGGCGAGGTAGGCGGCCACGAGCGTGAGCGTCACAGGCTGTCCCGCCGTTGTCGCGTCCTGCTGCCTGGAGGCGAGCGCGCCTGCTGCGGCGTAGGCGACCGCGTAGAGCGCGAATCCGAGCGCAAACCAGGGCACGATGAGCGCGATGCTGCCGCCGAGGGCGGCCGGGGCGTCGAAGGCGCCCGCGGCAAGGAGGGCGGCCGCGAGCCCGGCGACGAGTGCGAGTTGCGCGAGTCCGAGCAGCCCGATCCCGATCACCTTGCCGGCGAGAAGGTGGCGCGGCCGCACCGTCGAGAGGACCAGCTCGACGACGCGGTTGCTCTTCTCCTCGACGACGCCGACGAGCACCCATTCCCCGTAGATCGACAGGGAGAGGATCATGAGCACGGAGCCGAACAGGGCGACGGCCACTTCGGCATCGGACGCCTCGGCGTGCGCGGGTTCGAGCGTGGCTGTCGTGAGCTCCGGCGCCGGTGGCAGGTGTCGGCGGAGCGCGCGCACGGCCGTGTCCGCGACCGCTGCCAGCTTCGCGTCGACGTCCGCCCGGAAGACGAGCCGGTCGCCGCGCAGGAGCAGGAGCGCGTCGACGCGCTTTGCTGCGAGCGCTTGCCGTGCGGCAGCCGTCGAGGCGAACGCCCGCAGCCGCACCGTCGCGTCGAACGGCGCCGCCGCCCGCTGGAGTGCGGCGTCGAGCCCGCGCGGCGCCGGCGCCGTCACTGCGACCCTGTACGTCCGCTCCGGCGCAAGAACCGCCGGCGCCGCGGTGGACACTCCCACGAGCAGGAGCAGGAACAGCGTCGAGATGAGGAACGCGCGGCTGCGCAGGCGCTCGCGGATCTCGCGCCATGCGACGAGCGTGATCGCGCGACGCCCGCTCATTGCGCCACCAGCTCGAGGAAGAGCTCCGCGAGGGACGGCGGGCCGTAGCTGAACGCGACGACTCGGGCGGCCTCCTCTGCTGCCACGAGCACCTTCTCGGGGTCGACGTCTCGGCCAACCAGCAGCCGCAGGTTGCCGTTGCGGCGCTCGACGAGCTCGACGTGGGCAAGGGTCGGCGACCAATTCGGCGGCGCTCCGTCGAGCTGGAGCTCGATCCGCCGCCGCTGCGAACCGCGTCTCAGCGCGTCGACCCCGCCCGTTGCAACGATCCGGCCGTGGTCGATGATCGCGACCTCCTCGCAGATGTCCTCCACGAGCTCGAGTTGATGGCTGGAGAAGAGGACGGCTGCACCGCGGGCCGCCTCGCCGCGGAGCACTTCGGCGAGCGTGCCGACGGCGACCGGGTCGAGCCCCGCGAACGGCTCGTCGAGGACGAGCAGCTCCGGCTCGTGGAGCAGCGCCGCCGCGAGCTGCGCGCGCTGCTGGTTGCCATGCGAGAGCTCCTCGACCTTCGCGCCCGCGCGGCTGGCAAGGCCGAGCCGCTCAAGCCATCGCGATGCTGCAGCGCGCGCCTCGCCTGCGGTTAGCCCATGCAGACATCCGAAGTACTCGAGCTGCTCGCCGACCGGCATCCGCGGGTAGAGGCCGCGCTCCTCCGGCATGTAGCCGAAGCGCAGCCGCTCAGCCAGCTCGACCGCCTGTCCGTCCCAGAGCAGCTCGCCGCCATCGAGCCGGACGAGCCCGAAGATCGCGCGCATCGCCGTCGTCTTCCCCGCGCCGTTCGGCCCGAGGAAGCCGACCATCCGCCCACGCGCGACCGAGAAGGAGCAGCCGCTGAGCGCCTGCACGGCTCCGAACCGCTTGGTCACATGCGAGAAGGTGAGTCCCTCCGTCTGCCGACGCAACGGTCTCCCCACCTCAGTCGTCCGACTTGGGTCGCCGAACCTCGCGTCCGGAAGCGGCGGCGACGCCGTCCGCTCGTTCTTCGTGAGCAAGTCAGCGGACACGCTCATCACCTCCATCCGGAACACCCCAAGCATCGCCCATACTGCCTTACGGAGAAATCCGGGAGGACGCTGATCTTTCGTGGCGGTTTCTGCGCAAGCTGGGTGGCGCTTATCTGACTGCGTACAGCCTCCATTGCCCGGGGACGCCTTTGAGCGTGTGCTCGCCGCGGTCCTCGAACTCGATCCCCGACCCTGCGACGAGATCCTTGACCGTCGCGGAGACGAGAACCTCTCCGGCGGAGGCGGTCGAGGCCACGCGTGCGCCGATGTGAACTGCGATGCCGCTGAGCTTCTCGCCGACGAGCTCGCACTCGCCGGTGTGCAGCCCGCTGCGGACGTCGAGGCCGAGCTCGCGAACCGCGTCCGTGATCGCGCGGGCGCACATGATTGCCCGCGCGGGTCCGTCGAAGCTGGCGAGAAAGCCGTCGCCGGCGTTGTCGATCTCGTGGCCGCGGAAGCGATCCAGGTGTGCCCGCACGAGCGCGTGATGGCGGCCGAGCAGCTCGGCCCAGGCGCGATCGCCGACCTGTGCCGCACGCTCGGTCGACCCGACGAGATCGGTGACGAGCACAGTCGCCAGAACGCGTTCCGGAACCGCCCCGCTCGAGGTCGCCTCGACCAGCCGCTGCGTCTCGCGCAACGCGATCTCGTGGGCGCCGTCGTCGACCCAGTGATAGATGCTGCGCAGCCCCGGCAGCTCGACCAGCCTCGCACCGGCGATGCGGCGCGCGAAGTACTCGCCCGGCCCGCGCTCGCCGGGGCTGGACAGGACGACTGTCGGCACTCGAACCACCGGCAAGACGTCCGTGACGTCGGAGTCCATCATCATCCGGAAGAACGCCAGCGCCGACCCTGGGCTGAGGCCGCGCCGCATGTGCGCGTGGAACCAGGCCCGGAACTCGGGATCGTCTCGCTGCTCCGGCGACCACTCCGCAAGACATGTGTCGAGAAACTCCGTGCGCCCCCAGCCGTCGCGGATCTCGCGCAGCCGCACGCGCCACTCCTCATCGCCGAGCGCCCACGGGTAGTCGTCGCTTCGCCGCCCTTTGGCCGTCGGGTCGAACAAGACGAGGCCCGCAACCCGTTCGGGATGCGTCGCTGCGAACAGGGTCGCGAGCCGCGCGCCCTCCTGTGCAGTCCAGAGGATCGAGCTCTCGGAGCCCGCGTCGTCCATCACCGCGCGCAGATCGTCCATCCGCGTCTCGAGCGTCGGGACCTCGCGCACCCGGTCCGACAGCCCCGTGCCCCGCTTGTCGATCAGGATCACGCGCCCGAGATCCGCCAACCCCTCGACGAAGCGAACGAGCAGCGGTTGCTCCCACACGGACAGGATGTCCCCCGCAAACCCGCGCACGAACACGAGATCCGCCGGCCCCTCATCGCCCACGACCTGGTAGGCGATCGACACATCCCCACTGCGCGCGTAGAAGACGTCCGGCGTAACCACGCCCTCAGTCTGCACTGGCGCCGCGAACCCCGGCGAGCCCACCTCCCCAACTACTGCAGAGCAAGCTCTCGAAGCGGAGGTGAGACGTGTCGCGAGCGCGCTCGCTAGAGAATCGCCGAGAGGAACTGCTTCGTCCGTTCCTCCCGCGGGGCCTGGAAGAAATGCTCCGGCGTCCCGTCCTCGATGATGCGGCCCTCGTCCATCATCAGGACGCGGTCGGCGGCCTCGCGGGCGAATCCCATCTCGTGGGTGACGACGATCATCGTGGTCTGGAAGTCGACCGCCAGGCCCTTCATCACGTCGAGTACCTCGCCGACCAGCTCCGGATCGAGGGCCGACGTGGGCTCGTCGAACAGCATCAGCTTCGGCTTCATCGCCAGCGCCCGGGCAATCGCGACCCGCTGCTGCTGGCCGCCCGAGAGCTGCGACGGATAGCCGTCGAGCTTGTCCCCGAGCCCCACCCGCTCGAGCAGAACCTTCGCCTGCTCGACCGCCTCGCTCCGCCGAACCCTTCTCACACGGACGGGCGCCTCGACCACGTTCTCGAGCGCCGTCATGTGCCCGAAGAGGTTGAACCGCTGGAAGACCATCCCGATCTCCGCCCGGTCGCGGCAGACCTCCGCATCCCGCAGCTCGTAGAGCTTGTCGCCGACCTGGCGGTAGCCGACGAGCCTGCCGTCGACCCAGAGCCGGCCGGCGTCGATCTTCTCGAGGTGATTGACGCAGCGCAGGAAGGTCGACTTGCCGGAGCCGGAGGGCCCGATCATGCACACGACCTCGCCGGCCTGAATCTCGAGCGACACCCCCTTCAAGACCTCGAGGCGGCCGAACCGCTTGTGCACCGCTTCCGCCTTGACCATCGGGGCGCTCATCGTCTCTCCCCGGAGGCCTCCATGACCTCGTCGCTCGCCTGCCGGAATGCGAGGCTCCTGCGAAGCCGCTGGAGCGGCGTCTGCGGAAGGTCGCGGGTGGCTCCGCGACCGAAGTGGCGCTCGAGGTAGTACTGCCCGATCGAGAGGACGGTGGTGATGATCAGGTACCAGATGCAGGCCACGATCAGGAGCGGGATCGTGCGGTAGTTGACGGCGTAGATCAACTGCACCGAGTAGAGCAGGTCCGTCGTCGCGATCACGCTGACGAGCGAGGTCGTCTTCAGCATCGAGATCGTCTCGTTGCCCGTCGGCGGCGTGATCACCCGCATCGCCTGCGGGAGGACGATTCGGCGGATCGTCAGCAGGCGGGTCATTCCCAGGCTCTGCGCCGCCTCCGTCTGACCCTCCTCCACCGAGATGATCCCCGCTCGGACGATCTCGGCCATGTAAGCGCCTTCGTTCAGCCCGAGAGCGAGCACCCCGGCGATGAACGGCGTGATCAGCGACACCGTGCTGAAGTCCGCGAACTGTGGCCCGAACGGGATGCCGAGAGAGGCGCGCGGATAGAGGGCCGCGATGTTGTACCAGAGCAGGATCTGAACCAGGATCGGCGTGCCGCGGAACAACCAGATGTAGATCCAGCTCGCTCCGGACACAAGCGGATTGGGCGAGAGCCGCATCACGGCAAGCACGACGCCGAGCACGATCCCGATCGCCATGGAGAGCACCGTCAGCTCGAGCGTGACGACGAGGCCGTGCATCACCCGGCTGGAGAAGAAGTAGTCGCGGACGATCCCCCACTGGAAGCGGTCGTTCGTCCTCATCGAGTCGGCGAGGGCGGCCCCCAGCACGACGATGATCGCGGCCGCGATCCAGCGCCCGCGGTGGCGGACCGGGATCGCCTTGATCTCCTCGGGCCGCAGGGCCTCGGCGTCCGGTATTCACCGAAGGGGACGCCACGTAACCGAGGCTAGACCGCGACGCTGACCGTGACTAGCCGATCGCTCCGTTGATCACCGGGTCCGTGATCGCGCCGGACTGGACGCCCCACTTCGTCAGGACCGCCTCGTAGGTGCCGTTCGACATGAGCAGCTTCAGCGCGTCGAGAATCGGCTCGGCCATGCCGCTCCCCTTGGGAATCGCGATCCCGTACGGCGCGGTGTTGTACGACTCGCCCGTCAGCTTGAACTGGCCGCTCGACTGCTTGACGATGTAGGCCGCGACGGGGGTGTCGGCCATGCCGACCTCTGCCCGGCCGCTCGAGATGGAGAGGTTCGCCGCGTTCTGATCCGGGTAGACGAGAACCTTCACGCCCGGCTTGCCTGCCTTCTTGCACTTCGCGCTCTGCGCAGTCGAGTCGCTTGCCTGGACCGTCCCTCGCTCGACCCCGACCGAGTGCCCGCAGAGATCGGCGAGCGTGTTGATCGTCGGGCCGTCGGTCTTCACGTAGAAGGAGGTGCCGGCCGAGAAGTAGGTGACGAAGTCGACGACCGCCTCGCGCTCCAACGTGTCGGTGAAGGAGGACATGCCGATGTCGTACTTGCCCGAGGAGAGCCCGGGGATGATGGTGTCGAAGCTCGCGTTGACGAACTTGAACTCGAGCCCCAGCACACCGGCAAGGGCCTGGCCGAGGTCGGGGTTCATGCCCTCGATGCTCGTTCCGTTGGTGCCGATGAACTCGTTGGGCGCATAGGTCGCGTCCGCGGCGACGATCAGGGTGCCCTTCGACTTGATGGCGGCGGGAACCGAAGCGGCGATCTCGCTGTCGACCGTGGGCGTGGTGTTTGTGACGGCGGACGTCGAGGTCGTGCCAGCCTCGTCGTCGCCGCCTCCGCAGCCGGCGACAAGGAGGGCAACGAGCAGCAGCGGGGCGAGGCCCGCGAGGAAGCGGATCTTCCAGGGCATGTTCATCTCCCTCCTCCGGTTCAGAGGCCCGAGCATACTCCCGCTGCTCCCGGATCGCAGCCGGAGCTCCCCGCAGCGACCGCGCCCCGGAGCGAGCCCACCCGACCGTCGAGTGGCCTCGAAGCTCATATGGTTCGTGGCCGACCGACCGGCGGAGGGAGCCGTGCAACCGACGCAGCAGGAGAAGGGCGAGGCGTTCCGCGCCCTGCACGAGGGCGCAGCCTTCGTGATCCCGAACCCCTGGGACGCCGGCTCGGCCAAGGTGCTGGCCGCGCTCGGGTTCCGGGCGCTCGCGACCACGAGCTCCGGGTTCGCGTTCTCACTCGGCCGGCCGGACGGCGGCGCCACGCTCGACGAGGTCGTCGAGCACACGCGGACACTCGACCGGGCGACCAGCCTGCCGGTCTCCGTCGACCTCGAGAACGGGCACGGTCCCGCGCCGGAGGACGCCGCGCTGGCGATCGCCCGCGTGGCCGAGGCCGGCGCCGTCGGGGGCTCGATCGAGGACTGGGATCCGGACCGCGAGCTCTACGGCCTCGCGCATGCGGTCGAACGGGTGGCCGCAGCCGCCGAGGCGGCGAGGCGGCTCGACTTCCCGTTCACGCTCACGGCGCGGGCCGAGAACCACATCCGCGGCAACCCCGACCTCGACGACACGATCGCGCGCCTCCAGGCGTACGAGCAGGCCGGCGCCGACGTCCTGTACGCGCCCGGCCTCCGCTCCGTCGAAGAGATCCGCGCCGTGTGCGACGCGGTGACGAAGCCCGTCAACGTGCTCGCCCGTCCCGACCTGACCTTCGGCGAGATCGCCGCCGCGGGCGGCCGGCGGATCAGCGTCGGCGGCGGGCTCGCCTGGGTCGCGGTGAGCGCCCTGGCCGCAGCCGCCGAGCAGATTCGCGACCACGGCGACTTCTCCGGCCTGGACGTGCACGTCCGGCCGCGGGAGTGGCTCGGCGGCTGAGCAGCCCGCGCCGAGGTCAGTGCGTCGGCAGGGCGCGTCCTGGCGGCTGGGGCGTGCGCTCTCCTTCGGGCGACAGCGACGGGAGCCACTCGAGCCAGGCCGGCAGGTACCAGTTCCACTCGCCGAGCAGCTTCATGGTCGACGGCACGAGCACCGCGCGGATCACCGTCGCGTCGATCAGCACGGCGATCGCGAGGCCGAAGCCCATCTGCTGCAGCATGATCATGCTCAGGGTCGCGAACAGCCCGAAGACCGCGACCATGATGATCGCCGCGCTCGTGACGGTGCCCGCCGTGCGCGTGATCGCGATCCGCACCGCGTCGTCGGTCGAGACGCCGGCGTCGCGCAGCTCCTTCATCCGGCTGAGGATGAACACGTGGTAGTCCATCGAGAGGCCGAAGAGGACGACGAACAGGAACAGCGGCAGCCAGCTGACGATCGCGCCGTTCGTCTGGAAGCCGAGCGTGCCCGCGAACCAGCCGTGCTGGAACACGAGCACGAGGATGCCGTAGGCCGCGGCGACCGAGAGCAGGTTGAGGGCGATGGCCGTCGCGGCGATCACGAGCGACCTGAAGGTGAGCAGCAGAAGCATGAACGCCAGCCCGAGCACGAACAGGAACACGTACGGCAGGCGCGCCCGCATCTGGTGGTTGAAGTCGTAGGTGCCGGCGGTCACCCCGGTCACCGCCACCTCCGTGTCGGGAAGCGTCGCGGCGATCGGCGGGATCACGGTGTCGCGAAGCGTGTTGAGCGCCGCGAGGGACGCCGCGTTGTCGCCGTTCCCGGCGATCGCGAAGTCGATCCGTGCGACCGTGCCCGCCGGGTTGGTCGTGACCGTGAACGGCGAGAAGAGCTCGCCGGTCGCGAGGGCGCGCTGCCTGAAGAGGTCGTAGGCCCGGCGCATCTGCGGCGTGTCCACCTTCGGCGCCTTGACGACGACGACCGCCGGTGTCTGCGAGCCGGGGAAGGCCTGCTGGATTCGCTCGTAGGTTCGCACGATCTTCAGGTCGTGCGGCAGATCGGTGAGGTTCGGGAGCTTCGTGTGCATCCCGAGCGCGGGTATGGCGAGGACGAGCAGCGCCCCGCCCGACGCGAGCATCCAGGGCAACGGATGGCGCAGCACGCGGCCGACGAAGCGCGCCCACGGCCCGTCGTCACGCGGGCGGCCGCGAATGAACGGAATACGGATCCTGTCGACGTTGTCGCCGAGGCGGTAGAGGACGCGCCGGAAGGACGGTCAGCGAGCCGATCATCGCCGCCAGGACGACGATCATCGTGCCGAGCCCGATCGTGGTGAAGAGCGAGTTGCCCGAGACGAACATGCCGGCCATCGCGATCAGCACGGTCGCGCCCGAGATGAGCACCGCCTGCCCCGAGGTGCGCGCGGCGCGCAGCAGCGCGTCGTGCGGCGAGTGACCCGCGTCCCGCTCCTCGCGCGCGCGCCGGAGGTAGAAGAGCGAGTAGTCGATCCCGACGGCCATGCCGATCATGAGGATGATCGGCGCTGAGCGTCTGCTCGTCGGTCGGGACGACGTGGCTGACGAGGCTGTTCAGCCCTGTCGCGGCCAGGACGGCGGAGAACGCGAGCAGGACCGGCAGCCCGGCGGCGACGAGCGCGCCGAAGGCGACGACCAGGATTCCGGCCGTGAGCGGCAGCGACGTGACCTCGGCGCGACGCATGTCCTCGCCGAAGCGCTGCGTGACCTGGTAGTCGGCCGAGGCCTGCCCGAACTCCTCGATGATCACGCTCGGGTTGCCCGACTGCGCGCCGTCGATCGCCGCGAGGATCGGGGCGATCTTGTCCTTCGCGTCCGCGGCCTTGCCCTTCACGTCGAACTGGACGAGTGCCGAGTGCCGGTCGCGCGACACGAGCCCGGCCTGCGGGTGATCGATCGGCGAGACGATGTTGGTCACGTTCGGCTCGTGGGAGAGCGTCAGGACGACGCTTCCCACCGCCGCCGCGAAGGCCGGCTCGTCGACGGTCGCCGTCTGCGACTGCACGAGCACGCTCTCGCGCGCCGGGATCTTGAAGTTGCCCTGGTCGAGGATCTGCTCGGCGCGACGCGACTCGCCGTTCGCGATCGCCCAGTCCTTCATCTCCTTCGCGCCGACCGCTGCCGCCGACGACGACGGCGAGCACGGCGATCGCGATCCATCCGAAGGCCGCCGTCTTCCAGTGCGACGCGCTCCAGCGACCGGCCCGGCCCGCGAGGTTGTCGGCGCTCATTGCATCCGCCCTCCTTCTGCGCGACTGAGCCCACGCTAGCCCGGCCGCGGCGGCGGTGAATCCGGAGAACTCCGCGGAGGTTCTGCGCCTTTCCGCGGAACGCCGGCTCGGTAGTTCGCGCCGACCTTGGCGTCGCCTCGCGGTCTTTCGGCTACGGTCGGGCGCACCGATGGAGTGGCAGGTGCCGACGCTCGTCGACGTGCTGGAGGCGCGACTCCGGATCGCGCCCCACCTGCGGCCGACGCCGCTCTACCGCTACGCCGCGCTCGACGAGCTGCTCGGCGCCGAGGTCTTCGTCAAGCACGAGAACCACCAGCCGGTCGGCGCGTTCAAGGTGCGCGGCGGCGTCAACCTCGTCTCGCAGCTCGGCCGCGGACGAGCGCGAGCGCGGCGTGATCACGGCCTCGACCGGGAACCACGGCCAGTCGATCGCGTTCGCCGCGCGACTCTTCGGCGTGCACGCGAGGATCTGCATCCCCGAGAACGCGAACCCGGTGAAGGTCGCCTCGATGCGCGGCCTCGGCGCCGAGCTCGTCGTCCACGGCCGCGACTTCGACGACGCCCGCGAGCACTGCGAGCGGCTCGCGGCCGAGCACGGCTACCGCTACGTGCACTCCGGCAACGAGCCGCTGCTGATCGCCGGCGTCGCCACCGGGACGCTCGAGATCCTGGAGGAGCAGCCGGCGATCGACGCGATCGTCGTCCCGATCGGCGGCGGCAGCGGCGCGGCCGGCGCGTGCATCGTCGCCGCGGCCGTGAGCCCCGGCGTGAAGGTGATCGGCGTCCAGTCGGAGCGCGCGCCGGCCGCCTACCGCTCGTGGCGGGAGGGCCGCCTGGTCGAGGACCGGATGGAGACGTTCGCCGAGGGCCTCGCCACGCGCACCGCCTTCGAGCTCCCGCAGCGGATCCTCCGGGAGCACCTCGACGACTTCGTGCTCGTCTCGGACGACGAGATCCGGGCCGCGCAGGCGACGATGATCGAGACGACGCGGAACCTCGTCGAGGCCGCGGGCGCCGCGCCGCTCGCGGCCGCGCTGCGCCTGCGCGAGCAGCTCGCCGGCAAGCGCGTCGCGCTCGTCCTGAGCGGCGGCAACGCCAGCCGCGAGCAGCTGCTCGAGGTGCTCGGCCGCGGGCAGGCGATCGCGGCGGCGGCTCTCGGCTGAAGGGAGCTGCTCGCCGACCGGTCAGTCTGGTCGAGGATCTGCTCGGCGCGACGCGACTCGCCGTTCGCGATCTCCCAGTCCTTCATCTCCTTCGCCCCAACCGCCCTGCCGACGACGACGGCGACCACGGCGATCGCGATCCACCCGAACGCGGCAAGCTTCCAGTGCGCTGAACTCCACCGGCCAGCAGGGCGACCGTGAATCCGCGGAACTACGCGAGCGGCTGCGCGTTTCCGCGCAGCGGGCGGGCGTAGAAAACCCGCATGCCACGCTTGCACGAGCAGGTTAGGGTCCAGTCCGAGCCATGGCCGGCCCACAGACATGAGCGATTCGCTGCGGGATCCGATGCGGGACGTCACGCCGCTGCCCGACCTGCTGCACGGGCGCTCCCACACCGGCCCGGTCCGCGAGCGCCGTCCCGTCTACGTCGACCTGCTGCCGCCGTGCAACGCCGGCTGCCCGGCCGGCGAGAACATCCAGGCCTGGCTGTCGCACACGCAGGCCGGCCGGCACGAGGAGGCGTGGCGCGCAGCTCGTCGCCGACAACCCGCTGCCCGCGATCCACGGGCGGGTCTGCTACCACCCGTGCGAGAGCGTCTGCAACCGCGCCAGCCTCGACAGCGCCGTCTCGATCCATTCGGTCGAGCGCTTCCTCGGCGACCTCGCGCTGGAGCAGGGCTGGCTGTTCCACCCACCGCCCGTGCGCAGCGGCAAGCGGGTGCTCGTGATCGGCGCCGGGCCCAGCGGGCTCTCGGCCGCCTACCACCTGGCCCGGCTCGGCCACGAGGTCGAGATCCGGGACGCGGGCGCCGAGCCGGGCGGGATGATGCGGTACGGCATCCCCTCCTACCGGCTGCCCCGCGACGTCTTGGCCGGCGAGCTCGACCGGATCGCGGCACTGGGCGTGCGGATGACCTGCAACCACCGGGTCGAGGACCTCGTCGCCGAACGGGAGGAGGGCGGCTTCGACGCGGTCTTCGTCGCGGTCGGCGCCCACCTGTCCAAGCGGGTCGACATCCCGGCGCGGGACGCCGGCCGGATCGTGGACGCGGTGTCGTTCCTGCGCAGCGTCGCCTCGGGCGAGCGGCCGGCGATCGGCCGGCGCGTGGCGGTCTACGGCGGCGGCAACACCGCGATGGACGCCGCCCGGGTCGCCCGCCGGCTGGGCGCCGACGAGGCGCTGATCGTCTACCGGCGCACCCGCGAGCAGATGCCGGCACACGAGGAGGAGGCCGAGGACGCCGAGCGCGAAGGCGTGCGGATCAACTGGCTGCGCACGATCACGGCGTTCGACGGCCCCGAGGGGGGATGCAGCGCTGCAGGTCGAGGTGATGGAGCTCGACGAGTCGGGCTTCCCGCAGCCGACCGGGCGGTTCGAGACGCTCGCCGCCGACACCGTGATCCTGGCGCTCGGCCAGGAGTCCGACACCGCGTTCCTGCGCGAGGTGCCGGGCGTCGAGGTCGAGCGCGACGGGACCGTCCAGGTGTCGGCGTCGCTCCAGACCGGAGCCCCGGGCGTCTTCGCGGGCGGCGACATGGTGCCGAGCGAGCGCACCGTCACCGTCGGCGTCGGCCACGGCAAGAAGGCCGCCCGCCACATCGACGCCTGGCTGCGCGAGCACAGCCGCCGTGAGCGCGCCGAAGCACGACCTGGCGAGCTTCGACAAGCTGCACCTCTGGTACTTCGGCGACAACGCCCGCCGCGAGCAGCCCGAGCTCCCGCCCGACGGAGCGCGTCGAGGGCTTCGGCGAGGTGCTCGGCGGACTCTCGGCCGAGGAGGCCGTCTACGAGGCGGGCCGGTGCCTGTCGTGCGGCAACTGCTTCGAGTGCGACGGCTGCCTGGGCGCCTGCCCGGAGGACGCCGTGATCAAGCTCGGCGTCGGCCACCGCTACCGGTTCGACTACGACCGCTGCACCGGCTGCGGCGTGTGCTCCGAGCAGTGCCCGGTGCACGCGATCGACATGGTCGCGGAGAGCGAGCGCTGATGCGGACGACCGTCGACGGCAACGAGGCTGCGGCGTCGGTCGCCTACCGGCTGAACGAGGTCTGCTGCATCTACCCGATCACGCCGTCGTCGACGATGGCCGAGCTCGCCGACGAGTGGTCGAGCCAGGGCAAGGCCAACGTCTGGGGCACCGTGCCGGCGGTGGTCGAGATGCAGAGCGAGGGCGGAGCCGCCGGCGCCCTGCACGGCGCGCTGCAGGGCGGCGCGCTGACGACGACGTTCACCGCCTCGCAGGGCCTGCTGCTGATGATCCCGAACATGTACAAGATCGCCGGCGAGCTGACCCCGGCGGTGCTGCACGTGGCCGCGCGGTCGCTCGCGGCGCAGGGGCTCTCGATCTTCGGCGACCACCACGACGTGATGGCGGTGCGCCAGACGGGCTTCGCGCTGCTCGCCTCGGCATCGGTGCAGGAGGCCCACGACCTGGCGCTCGTCGCGCAGGCCGCGACGCTCCGGACGCGCGTGCCGTTCGTGCACTTCTTCGACGGGTTCCGGACCTCGCACGAGCTGAACACGATCGAGCTGCTCTCCGACGACGACCTGCGCGCGCTCGTGCCCGAGGAGCTCGTCCGCGCCCATCGCGGCCGGGCGCTCTCGCCGGAGCGGCCGTTCATCCGCGGCACCGCGCAGAACCCGGACGTCTACTTCCAGGCGCGCGAGACGGTGAACCCGTTCTACGCCCGCGTGCCGGACGCCGTCGAGGACGCGATGGCGAGCCTCGCCGAGCGCACCGGCCGCCGCTACCACGTCGTCGACTACACCGGCCACCCCGAGGCCGAGCGCGCGATCGTGATCATGGGCTCGGGCGGCGAGACCGTGTGCGAGACCGTGGCGGCGCTCGAGGCGCGCGGCGAGCGGGTCGGCGTGGTCGCAGGTGCGGCTGTACCGGCCCTTCCCGGGGCAGGCGCTGGCCGAGGCGCTGCCGAAGACGGTGCGCAGCGTCGCGGTCCTCGACCGCACGAAGGAGCCGGGCTCGATCGGCGAGCCGCTCTTCCTCGACACGGTCGACGGCCGCTGATGGACGGGCGGGAGGCGATGCCGCTGATCATCGGCGGGCGCTACGGCCTGTCCTCGAAGGAGTTCACGCCGGGCATGGTCGCCGGCGTCTTCGACGAGCTCGCCCGGGAGCAGCCGCGGCGCCGGTTCACGATCGGCATCACCGACGACGTCTCCGGCACGAGCCTCGACTACGACGCGACGCTCGACATCGAGCCGGCCGACACGGTGCGCGCGATCTTCTTCGGCCTCGGCTCCGACGGGACGGTCGGCGCGAACAAGAACACGATCAAGATCCTCGGCTCCGAGGAGGGCCTGCACGCGCAGGGCTACTTCGTCTACGACTCGAAGAAGTCCGGCTCGCAGACGGTCTCGCACCTGCGCTTCGGACCGCAGCCGATCCGGGCGCCCTACCTCGTGCAGCAGGCGAGCTTCGTCGGCTGCCACCAGTTCGGGCTGCTCGACCGGGCCGACGTGCTCGGCCGCGCGGCGAACGGCGCGACGCTGCTGCTCAACTGTCCGCGCCCGCCGGAGGAGGTCTGGGATGCGCTGTCACGCCCGGTGCAGGAGCAGATCCTCGCCAAGCACATCGACGTGTACGCGATCGACGCCGGCCGGATCGCGCGCGAGGCGGGCCTCGCCGGACGGGTCAACGTCATCCTCCAGACCTGCTTCTTCGCCGTCTCCGGCGTCCTGCCGCGCGAGCAGGCGATCGAGCGGATCAAGGCGGCGGTCGCCAAGAGCTACGGCCGGCGCGGCGCCGAGGTGGTCGAGCGCAACCAGGCCGCGGTCGACCGCACGCTCGAAGCTCTGCACCGGATCGAGGTGCCCGAGCGCGCGACGGCGACCCGCGAGCTGCCGCCGGTCGTGCCCGCGCACGCACCCGAGTTCGTCCGCACCGTGACCGCGGCGATGATGGCCGGCCGCGGCGACGACCTGCCGGTGAGCGCGCTGCCGGTCGACGGCACCTACCCGAGCGGCACCACAGCTTTCGAGAAGCGGAACATCTCCGAGCTCGTCGCGGTCTGGGACGCCGACCTCTGCATCCAGTGCGGGAACTGCAGCTTCGTCTGCCCGCACAGCGTGATCCGCTCGCGGTACTACGACGAGTCACGTCTGGAAGGCGCACCGGACGGATTCCGGTCGGCTCCGCTCGACGCCGTCGGCCTGCCCGACACCCGCTACACGCTCCAGGTCTACGTCGAGGACTGCACCGGCTGCGAGCTGTGCGTCCAGGCGTGCCCGGTCGTCGCGCCGGGCGACCCGGCCCGCAAGGCGATCAACCTCGCGCCGCGCGAGCCCCTGGTGGAGGCCGAGCGGGAGAGCATCGCGTTCTTCGAGACGCTGCCCGCGAGCGACCGCTCGCGCGTCGACTTCGGCACCGTGCGCGGCACGCAGTTCCTCGAGCCGCTGTTCGAGTTCTCCGGCGCGTGCGCGGGCTGCGGCGAGACGCCGTACCTGAAGCTTCTCTCGCAGCTCTTCGGCGACCGGCTGATGGTCGCGAACGCCACCGGCTGCTCGTCGATCTACGGCGGCAACCTGCCGACCACGCCGTGGACGACCGACGCCGACGGGCGCGGCCCGGCCTGGTCGAACTCGCTGTTCGAGGACAACGCCGAGTTCGGGCTCGGCTTCCGGCTCGCCGCCGACCGGCACACCGAGCTCGCCCGCCGGCGCCTGGCCGAGCTGCGCGACGCGGTCGGCACGGAGCTCGTGGACGAGATCCTGGACGCGCCGCAACTGCGCGAGTCGGAGCTGCGAGCCCAGCGCGAGCGGGTGGCCGAGCTCAAGCGCCGGCTCGACGGGCTGGACGGGCCCGCCGTCGCCGACCTGCAGAGCGTCGTCGACCACCTCGTTCGGCGGAGCATCTGGATCGTCGGCGGCGACGGCTGGGCCTACGACATCGGCTCCGGCGGGCTCGACCACGTCCTCGCCAGCGGGCGCAACGTCAACGTGCTCGTGCTCGACACCGAGGTCTACTCCAACACCGGCGGCCAGATGTCCAAGGCGACGCCGCTCGGCGCGGTCGCCAAGTTCGCCGCGGCCGGCAAGACCGTGGCCAAGAAGGACATCGCCCTCCAGGCGATCGCCTACGGCAGCGTCTACGTCGCCCGGGTCGCGATGGGCGCCGATCCGCAGCAGACGCTGAGCGCCTTCCGCGAGGCGGAGGCCTACGACGGCCCCTCGCTCGTGCTCGCCTACAGCCACTGCATCGCGCACGGAATCGAGATGCGCAACGGCCTCGACCAGCAGTACCGCGCCGTCGCGAGCGGCTACTGGCCGCTCGATCCGGTACGACCCGATGGTGCGCGCGGCCGGCGGCAACCCGTTCCTGCTCGACTCGCCGCGGCCGCGCATCGCGCTCGCCGACTACACCAACCGTGAGCTGCGCTACCGCTCGCTCGCGAACACCGACCCGGCCGAGGCCGAGCGGCTGCACGGGCTGGCCGAGGAGGCGGTCGACCAGCGCTGGGACGTCTACGAGGAGATGGCGACCCGCGGCGCGCAGCACTTCGCCGCCGACGCGCGCAAGGAGCGCTGATGGACCTCTCGACCGGCTACATGGGCCTCGCGCTGCGCAACCCGCTCGTCGCGTCCGCCTCCCCGCTCTCGCAGACGGTGGACGGCGTGCGGCGGCTCGCCGATGCGGGCGTCGGCGCGGTCGTCCTCTACTCGCTCTTCGAGGAGCAGCTCCGCCGCGAGGCGGCCCGGAACGCGCAGCTCGTCGACGCAGGCACCGAGAGCTTCGCCGAGTCGCTCTCCTACTTCCCGGCCACCGCCGAGGAGGAGGCAGGCCCGCAGCGCTACCTGAGCCTGCTCGAGCGCGCCGCGGCCGCGGTCGACGTGCCGGTGATCGGCAGCCTGAACGGCGTCACGCCCGAGCGGCTGGACCGACTACGCCCGGGCGATGGAGGACGCCGGCGCCGCCGCGATCGAGCTCAACGTCTACTACCTCCCCGGCGACCCGCAGATCTCCGGGCCGCGACGTCGAGCAGCGCTACGTCGACGTCCTGACCCGGGTCAAGGAGGCGGTCGCGGTGCCCGTGGCGGTCAAGCTGAGCCCGTACTTCAGCTCGACCGGCGAGATGGCGCTGCGGCTGGACGAGGCCGGCGCCGACGCGCTCGTGCTCTTCAACCGCTTCCTGCAGCCCGACGTCGATCCCGAAGCGCTCGCCGTCGTGCCCCAGGTCGGCCTCTCGAGCCCTGCCGAGGCGCGGCTGCCGCGCACGTGGATCGCCCTCCTGCACGGACGCGTGCGGGCCTCGCTCGCGGCGACCACCGGCGTCGAGGCCTCCGACGACGTCGCGAAGTACCTGCTCGCCGGCGCCGACGTGGTGATGACCGCCTCGGCGCTGCTGCGGCACGGCCCCGAGCACGCGACCGTGCTGCTCGACGGCCTCTCCGACTGGATGGCGCGCAAGGGATTCGCGACCGTCGACGAGGTGCGCGGGAGGCTCGCCGTGCCGCCCGGCACGGACGAGTCGGGCTACGAGCGGGCGGGCTACGTGGGCGCACTGCGCGAGGCCAACAGCCGCATCTACGGGCCCTGGTGAGGCAACGGCAACCGCCGAAGCCCGATCACGTTCTGCTCTAGCCGGATTCGCTCTGCGACGTGGCGCGGGAAGAGGCGAGCGTCCTCGGCGAGACACTGCGCCGGCTCGGACGACGAGCCGACGGCCGCGAACGTCGGCGTGGCGGCGGCCTACGCCGACTGGTCGGAGGTCCGCGGCGCCCTCTCGCAACTCGTGCTCAACCTCGCCTGCATCGTGATCGCGGGCGTCGCGACGCTGACCGCCCAGAGGCTCGCGTACGACCGGCGCCTCCGCCGCGCGGTAGCCGACGAACGTCCCGCTCGGGCGCATGCCCACGACGTGCTATACAACTGTACAACTGTTTAGATCGACACAAGGAGACAACGACCGTTGACCCTTCCCCGCCCGCTCCCCGACGACCTCGTCGAGCTGATCGCCCGCCGCTTCCGCGTGATCGGCGAGCCGATGCGCATCAAGCTGCTCGACCGGCTCCGAGGCGGCGAGGCGAGCGTGAACGAGCTCGCCGAGGCGCTCGGCGCTTCCCAGCAGAACGTCTCCAAACACCTCTGCGTGCTCGCCGACGTCGGCATCCTCGGCCGGCGAAAAGACGGCAACCACGTCTACTACCGCATCGTCGACGAGGGTGTATTCGCGCTCTGCGACCAGGTCTGCGGCGCGCTCCAGGAGCAACTGCAGACGCTCAACGCGGTGATCGAAGGGGCGGTTGCGTGACGGTCGTCGCAGCGCCGCCTCGGCTCGCCGCGACGCCCGAGCGCCCGGCGCCCGTGGTCGGCCCGATCGGTCGGCTCGGTCGCTGGACCGCCGATCATGTCCGCACGGTCGGCATCGCATGGGCGGTCGTCGCACTCGCGCTCGGCGCCTTCGCACCGAAGGTCGAGACCGTCCTCTCCGGCGCCGGCTGGCAGGCGAACGGCTCGGAGTCGGTGCAGGCGAGGGAGCTCGTCCAGGCGAATTTCGCCGGCCTCTCGAGCTCGGCGCTCACGGTCGTCGTGCATTCCGATCGGCTGACGGCGACGGACCCGGGCTTCCAGGAGACCGTCGCCCGCGTCGCGAGCGTCCTCCGCTCGAGCGAGGACGTCGCCTCGGTGCAGGCCCCGCGCGCCGGGTCGTCGATCTCTGCCGACGGCCACACGGCTCTGGTCACGGCCGGCGCGAACGGCGACCCGACCGCGATGGTCGCCGCCGCCGACGAGCTGAAGTCGAAGCTCGATCAGGCCGGCAGCGCCGACGTCGGCGTCTCGCTCACCGGCGCCTCCGGCATGTGGAGCGACTTCAACACTGCGAACCGCGAGGCGATGATGAAGTCGGAGCTGATCAGCTGGCCCGTGACGATGGCGATCCTCCTGCTCGCCTTCGGCTCGCTCGTCGCCGCCGGGCTGCCGCTGATGCTGACGATCCTCGGCCTCGTCGCCTCCGCGGGCCTGCTCACGCTGCTCGAGTCAGAGCTTCGAGATCTCGATCTGGGCGATGAACTTCGCGCTGATGTTCGCGCTCGCGCTCGGGATCGACTACGCGCTCTTCGTCGTCCATCGCTTTCGCGCTGCCTTCTTCGGCTCGAAGCTTCCGGCACGCGATGCGGTCGCGGTGACGATGGACACCGCCGGCAAGGCCGTTCTCTTCTCCGGCGTGACGGTGCTGATCTCGCTCTCGGCGGTGATGCTCGTCCCGAGCCCGGCGTTCCGCTCGATGGCGCTCGGGATCATGCTCTCGGTCGTCTTCGTGCTCGCCGCCACGCTGACGCTCTTGCCGGCAGTTCTTGCCAAGCTCGGCCCGCGGGTCGACCGGCTCTCGCTGCGCTGGGTCCACTCGGGCGAGCACCGCTCGGCGCGTTTCGCCGCCTGGGGCGAGCTCCTCTGGCGGCGGCCGCTGCCTGTTCGGCTCGCTCGCGCTGGCGGTGCTCCTGCTGCTCGCGCTGCCGGTGCTCGGCCTGCGCACCGGGATGCCGTCGATCAAGGTCGTGCCGGCGGGAGACGCTTCGCGCGTCGGCTACACCCAGGTTCAGCAGGCGTTCGGGCAAGGCGCTCCGGGCGCCCTCCAGATCGTCGCGCCCACTGCCACGGCCTCGGCCGTAGAGACAACCGCGGCCCGCGACCGCAGCATCGCGCGCGTGCTGCCGGCGCAGCAGGGACGGAACGGCCTCGCTCTCGTGCAGGCGATCCCGAGCGCCGACCCGTCGAGCACGAACCGTCGGCGCGACGATCGACCGTCTGCGCGCGAACCTACCCGCGGGAGCGCTCGTCGGCGGCACGGTCGCCGAGAACCACGACCTCGAGCGGGCGCTCGCCGCTCGAACGCCGCTCGTGATCGGCGTCGTGCTAGCGCTCGGCTTCCTGCTGCTGTTGGTCGCGCTGCAGGCGCCGCTGATCGCCGCCGCCGGGCGTGCTGACCAACCTGCTCGCGACCGGCGCCGCGTTCGGCGTCGCGCGGCTGATCTTCCAGAACGGCCACGGCGCGGGCCTGCTCGGCTTCGAGTCGCAGGGCTTCCTCGACGCCTGGGGGCCTGTGTTCTTCTTCGCGATGATCTTCGCGATCTCGATGGACTACACCGTGTTCCTTCTCTCCTCGGCGAAGGAGCACTTCGACCGCTCCGGCGACCCGCACGAGGCGATGGTCGGCGGGCTCGCCCACTCGGGTCGGGTGATCTTCGCCGCGGCGGCCGTGATGGTCGCCGTCTTCTTCACCTTCGCGCTCTCCGGGCCGCTGCCACCGAAGGAGATGGGCGTCATCCTCGGCGTCGCCGTCCTGCTCGACGCCCTCCTGATCCGGCTCGTGCTGATGCCCGTTCTGCTGCGCCTGCTCGGCCGCAGGGCGTGGGCAGTGCCGCGCCGGCTCGAGCGCATCCTGCCGAACGTGCGGTTCGGCCACTCGTGAGGGCGGTGGCGTAGATGTTCTTCCGTCAGGTCCTCCATCGCGATCTCGGCTGCGCCTCCTACGTCGTGGCCGACGGCGGCGAGGGAGCCGTGATCGACCCCAAGTGGGAGATCGAGGAGTACCTCGCACTCGCCGAGGAGAACGGCTTCGAGATCCGCCACATCCTCGAGACCCACAACCACGCCGACCACGTCTCGGGCCGCGGTCGCCTCGCCGAGGCGACCGGCGCGACGATTCACGTCCCGAACGCGGACGAGGTCGAGTTCGCGAGCAACGCGATCGGCGACGGCGACGCGGTCGAGGTCGGCGAGGTGCGGATCGTCGCGCTGGCGACGCCCGGCCACCGCCCGGAGCACACGGCCTACCTGGTCGAGGATCGAGGTCGCGGGGACACCGCGTGGATGGTGCTGACCGGCGACTCGCTCTTCGTCGGCGACCTCGCGCGGCCCGACCTCGCCGTCGAGGCGCGGCAGGGCGCGCGCGACCTGCACGGCTCGCTGCGCAAGCTGCTCGAGCTCGACGACTTCGTCGAGGTCTGGCCCGGCCACATCGGCGGCTCGCTGTGCGGCGGCGCCGGCATGAGCGAGACTCCCGGCTCGACGATCGGCTTCGAGCGACGCTTCAACCCGCTGCTCCGTCTCGACGGCGAGACCGAGTTCGTCGACGAGCTGACGCGGCACCTCCAGCCGCAGCCGCCCAACTTCAAGCGGATCGTCGAGCTCAACCGGGGGCCGCTGCTCCGCCATGCCGCCCCGCTCGAGCCGCTGTCGGCGCACCGCGTCGAGCAGTTGCTCGCCGCGGGCGCGACGCTGCTCGACGGTCGCGAGCCGCTCGAGTACGGCTCGGAGCACGTCCCGCGCTCGGTCAACGTGACGATGGTCAACGCTGCCGTCGGCACGCGCGCCGCCTGGGTCGTCGACCCGGAGTCCGACGTCGTCGTGAGCGCCGGGAGCGACGACGCTGCGCGACGGATGGGCCGGATGCTCGAAGCCGTCGGCTTCCGCGCGATCCGGGGCTACCTCGGCGGCGGCGTGGCGGCGTGGGCCGGTTCGGGGAGACCGACCGAGACGACCGCGTCGATCGACGTGCCCGCGCTCGCCGACCACCTGCGGGCCGGCAACGTCGATCTGCTCGACGTGCGCGAGGACGACGAGTGGCAAGAAGGCCACGTCCCCGGCTCGCTGCACGTGCCCTACCACGAGCTGGCCGGCGAGCGGCCGAGCCTCGCGAGCGGAAACGTGCCACTTGGCAGGCTTACGAAGCGCGGCAGCCGCCCGCTCGCGGTCGCCTGCTCGGCGGGCAACCGCAGCTCGCTCGCCGTCTCGCTCCTGCGGCGGCACGGCGCGGACAGCCTGGTGCACGTCGCCGGCAACGTCGAGGACCTGCGCGGCCAGGGCATCGAGCTCGTCACGGGCGACAGGTAGATGCGCGAGGCGCTGCTCGCGGCGCCGTTCGGCCTTGCGATCGGCATCCTGCTCGGGCTCGTCGGCGCCGGAGGCTCGATCCTCGCGGTACCCGTGCTCGTCTACGTGCTCGGCGAGCCGGTCAAGCAGGCGACGACCGAGTCGCTGCTGATCGTCGGCCTCACCGCGCTGGTCGGGACGCTCGCCGCCGCCCGCGACCGCCGCGTGGTGTGGCGCGTCGGGCTCGCCTTCGCCGCGGCCGGCGCGGTCGCGGCGGTCGCGGGCACGGCGCTGAACCGGCTCGTCCAACCGACGGCGATCCTCGTCGGCTTCGGCCTGCTGCTGCTCGCGGCCGCAGTCGGGATGGCTCGCCCGCCGCGCGCGCCGGCAACGAGCGTCTCCGCGCACCTGCGGGTCCGGCCGCGCGTCGCCGCCGCGGGGGCCGCGACCGGCCTCCTGACCGGCTTCTTCGGCGTCGGCGGCGGCTTCGTGATCGTGCCGGCACTCACGCTGGCGCTCGGCTTCCCGATGGCTATCGCCGTCGGCACGTCGCTGCTCGTGATCGCCCTGACGAGCGGCGCCGCGCTCGGAGCCCACCTCGCGAGCGGCGGCATCGACCTCACCCTCGCGTCCGGGTTCGCCGTCGCCGCGATCGCGGGCGCCGTGATCGGCACGCGCCTGCACGGACGCTTCCCGGACCTCGTCCTGCGCCGACTGTTCGCCGCGCTACTCGTCGCGGTCGCCGTGTTCGTGCTCGCGAAGAACCTCGCCTAGCGCGTGACGAAGTGGATCCCGGCGAGCCCCTCGAGCGAGAAGCCGCCGGCCGCCCCGGGCGCCACGTCGATCGCGATCTCCGGGCGATTCCAGCGCTCGTACTGCTCGGCGTCGATGTAGACCTCCGCCCCGCCGACCTCGCCAAGGAGCAGGTCGCCCTGGCCGATCGTCAGCTCGCCGCGAAGCAGGCACAGCGGCGCGCTCCCGTCGCAGCAGCCGCCCGAGACGAAGAGCATCAGCGGCCCGCGCGCCGCCGCCAGGTCCCGCAGAGCCTGGACGGCGGCGTCGGTGCCTGTCACCTGCACGAAAGCCGCGCTCCTAGAAGAAGCCCAACGGCTTCGGGTCGTAGCTGACGAGCAGGCACTTCGTCTGCGTGTAGTGGTCGAGCATCATCTTGTGGGTCTCGCGCCCGACCCCCGAGCTCTTGTAGCCGCCGAAAGCGGCATGAGCCGGGTAGAGGTGGTAGCAGTTCGTCCACACGCGGCCGGCCTTGATCGCGCGGCCCATGCGGAACGCCTTGCTCGTGTCGCGCGTCCACACTCCGGCCCCCAGGCCGTAGAGCGTGTCGTTCGCGATCTCGATCGCCTCGGCCTCGTCCTTGAACGTGGTCACGGCAAGCACGGGCCCGAAGATCTCCTCCTGGAAGATCCTCATCTTGTTCGAGCCCTTGAAGACCGTCGGCTCGAAGTAGTAGCCACCTGCGAGCCCGTCCTCGAGCACGTTCCGGTGGCCGCCGATCAGGAGCTCGGCGCCCTCCTCGAGGCCGATCTTGACGTAGTTCTCGATCTTCTCCAGCTGCGCGGTCGAGACCTGCGCGCCGAGCTGCGTCGAGACGTCGAGCGGGTTGCCCTGCCGGATCTTCGCGATCCGCTCCAGGCAGCGCTCCATGAACGCGTCGTAGATCGACTCCTCGATCAGCGCCCTCGACGGGCAGGTGCAGACCTCGCCCTTGTTGAAGGCGTAGAGCACGAGGCCCTCGATCGCCTTGTCGAGGAACTCGTCGTCTTCGTCCATCACGTCGGCGAAGAAGATGTTCGGCGACTTGCCGCCGAGCTCGGTCGTCGACGGGATCAGGTTCTGGGCCGCGTACTGCATGATCAGCCGCCCTGTCGCGGTCTCGCCCGTGAAGGCGACCTTCGCGATCCGCTTGCTGGACGCGAGCGCCTTGCCGATCTCGGCGCCCGGGCCGTTGACGACGTTGACCACGCCCGGAGGCACGATTCCCTGGATCGAGCTCCATCAGCTTGAGGATCGACCACGGGGTCGGGCTTGCCGGCTTCAGCACCGTGCAGTTGCCCGCCGCGAGTGCCGGAGCCATCTTCCACGCGGCCATCAGCAGCGGGAAGTTGAACGGGATGATCTGGCCGACAACGCCGAGCGGCTCGTGGAAGTGGTAGGCGACCGTGTCGGAGTCGAGCTCGGAGATCGTTCCCTCCTCGCCGCGAATCGCACCCGCGAAGTAGCGGAAGTGATCGGCGGCGAGCGGGATGTCGGCCGCGAGCGTCTCGCGCACCGGCTTGCCGTTCTCCCAGCTCTCGGCCACCGCGAGCATCTCCAGGTTGTCCTCGATCGCCTGGGCGATCGCGTTCAGCACCTTTGCGCGCTCGGCCACCGAGGTCTCGCCCCACGCGACCTTCGCGGCGTGGGCGGCGTCGAGCGCGAGCTCGACGTCCTCCGGCGTCGAGAGCGGCACCGCGGTGAACGGCTCGCCCGTCACCGGAGACAGGTTCTCCGTGTAGGCACCGCGCACCGGTGCGACCCACTCGCCGCCGATGAAGTTCTCGTAGCGGGGCTTCAGCGAAACCGGGCTGCCGGGCAGGCCGGGAGCCTCGTACGAGACTGTCTTCTCGAGAGTTGCCATCTCGCCCCTCCTTTCAGGGGAGGACACGGACATCCGCGTCCATCCGTCCAGGCTTGCGCACCCCGGCCGCGACCGCATCGGGGAATCTGCGTTCCCCGCGCCGGGAAACTGCTGACACGGCCCGCCCGGGCTCGCGCTACGGGACGATGTTGTGGTTCTGGTGGAAGACGTTGCCGGGGTCGTAGCGCCGCTTGACCTCGACGAGGCGGTCCCAGTTCGGGCCGTACGCGGCACGAATCGCGTCCTCACCCTGGTCGTCGCCGAGGTAGTTGAGCCAGCGGCGATCGGCGAGGAAGGGGGCGAAGGCGGCGTGTGTCTCCCGGATCCAGGCGATGTTCTTCTCGGTGTCCGCCGGGTCCATCCAGACCCCCGGAAGGAGCAGGTTCCAGCCCTTCTCACGGTGCGGAACAGCCGCGTCGCTGACGCCGATGCGAGTCACGGCGCCGTGGAAGTGCTCGAGCAGGATCGCGGTCATCGTCGACGGCACCGTCGCGAAGCGCTCGGCGGCAGTGTCGATCAGCCCGTCAGGCAAGCCGCTCGTGAAGCTCGAGAGCCAGTAGTTGAGCGACCCGGTCGGGTAGTTCTCGTCGAGGATCTTGTTCATCTCGGGATAGGGCATCGGGCCGACCTGGGTCAGGAGCGGTGAGCCCCACTCCTTGAACGGCGCGAGCTCGCGCTCGGCCTCCTCGGGCGTACCGGTATGGAAGACGACGAGCGCGCAGAGCGGCAGGCCCGAGCCGTCGGGTGCGTGAGCGAGGACGGCGAAGACGGTGAGGTCGTCCGAGGCCGACTCCACCGCGTCGCGATAGAAGCGGAGGAGCGCGGGGGCCGCGTCGATCGGATGGGCGATCAGACCGCCGACGACCGTGTCGAGCTCGTGCAGCCGGTAGGTGAAGGAGGCCGCGACGCCGAAGTTGCCGCCGCCGCCGCGCAACGCCCAGAAGAGATCGGGGTGCGACTCGGCGGTCACGTTCAGGATCTCGGCGTCGGCGGTGACGAGCTCGACCGAGACGACGTTGTCCGCCGCGAGCCCGTACTTCGCCATCAGCCAGCCGAGCCCGCCGCCGAGCGTGAAGCCCGCGATCCCGGTCGTCGAGATCGCGCCGCCCGTGGTCGCGAGGCCGTGCTCGGCCGCCGCGGCGTTGAGCTCGTGCCAGAGCACCCCGCCCTGGGCGCGCACGGTCATCGCCTCGGGGTCGACCTCGATCTTCTTCATCAGCGAGAGGTCGATCATCACCGCGCCGTCGATCACCGCCCGACCCGCGACGTTGTGACCGCCGCCGCGAACGGAGACCCCCAGCCCCTCCTCGCGCGCAAGTCTGATCGCGGTTGCGATGTCCGCCGCGTCGTGGCAGCGGGCGATGAGCGCCGGACGCCGGTCGATCAGTCCGTTGTGCACCTGACGGGCCTCGTCGTAGCCCTCGTCGGTCGAGGAAAGAAGCGGCCCGGCGAAACGCGTCTTCAGAGTCTCGAGCCGTTCGGAGTCGAAGTTGGCGGCGGTGGTCATGGCACTCCTCCTCTGCTCGCGGTCGTGCGAGTCTAGGGGGGCCGCGAGACGCTGCAAGGCGCGTCTCTCGCTCGAGCCAAACCAGCGTTCAACGAGAAACCGCCCATACTGCTAGTGGCGCTCATGCGGGCGCGGCACAATAGTGACAACGTGAGCGACGAAAGAGGCGCAGAGAACGCGGGTGGCCCCGGCCACTTCCTCACCGACCCGCTCTGCTGCGTCGAATGCGGCACCTTGAGCAGCCTCGAGGCACGGCGCTGGCGCAGCTACCGGATCGACGATCCGACCGAGGACGAGCCGCCGGCGCTCGCGTTCTACTGCCCAGCCTGCGCCGAGCGCGAGTTCGGCAGCCCCGGGCCCGGCTCGGAGCAGCGCAACACGCAGTCGTCCTAGTCCCAGAAGGCGAGCGGGCGGCTCGGGGGCCTGCTGCCTGAGACCTCCAGGCTAGGCCACGCTCCAGGCCGACATGAGGAAGGTGTAGCCCACGACTTCGCCTTCGGCGCGGATCTGCTTGCCCACGAGCTTGTCCAGCTCGGGATCGGAAAAAGGATTCCCACCCGTGCGGCGCAACACGAACTCCCCCTGGCTGGAGACGAGACACACCGCCTCATGCTCGCTCTTCGTGCCGCGGGCAAAGGGTTTCTTGATCACCGAACCCTCAATCGTCATGCAGCGTCGATCCTGCCGACAAAGGCCACTCCCCGGCGAGGGAGGCCAACCGGGCGGTCGCGTCCCTCACCGAGGTCGGTCAACGGCTGACCAGGTGGCGGAACGACACGATCTGGCCGCTTACCTCCTTGGCGATCAGTACCGAGATCTGCGGCTCCATCCGAGGGCTCCCCGTGTGCCTGCCCACGATCACGTGGTAGTTGCCGGGCGGGGCGATCAGGGCGGCCACTGCGGACGCGCGTTTCGTCGGGTACGTATGCGGGAGAGCCGGCCGCTCGATGCGGTACGAACGGATCGTTCCGTCGCCCAGATCATGCTCCCTGGCCAGTCGCCGCATCGTCTTGAGCGCCGCGGCACCGGGCTTGACGGTGTCGTCGTGGCTGGCGACCGACTGCGTCTGACTGATGGACATTCCGCGGGCAAAGAGCTGCTGGCGACGATCCGCGCGGGTTGCTTCGGCGGTGGCGGTGTCCAGGGACGGCCCGCTGCATGGCTTTGGCGCTCACGACGACGTGCGGTGTCGTCCTGGCCACGGGGTGAACGGAGGGGTCGCCCAACAGGTTCATCTGGACGAGCGTCTTCAGATCGACCGGGTCGAGCGAGGCCGCGCCCTGGGCAAACCGCTGCCGCGCCTCCAGGGCCGCACGTCCCAGCGATGAGCCGCCAAGCACGCGCTTGAGGAAGAACTGGCAGATCAGGTCTGCCGCGCCGTTGCCGTCCGCCGGGCCGTAGGCGATGGTGGTGCTGCCGAAGAATCCGTAGGCACGGTTGGCGAGGTAGGCGTTCCCGATGCCGATCTGCTTCCCCGGCTCCTTCGCGGGGTCGTAGAGCTGTGCGCCATAGCAGCACTCCACGGAGGCGACTGTGCCCTCCTTGATCTTGCCCTTCACCCAGGCGGCGTCGTGGGCCACGGGATAGTTGCTGCCCAGCTGGCCGTAGTAGTGCGGATCGACTTCCGCCCCGTGGCAGTTGATGAAGTGCGACAGGGCGGCCAGCTCCGTGGCTGTCCACTGCGGTCCCTTGGGGGGAACGAGCCTCGTCTTCGCCGCCGCGCCGAAGACATTCTTCAGGCTCAACGCGGTGGAACCTTTCCACACCGCCGCGCTGATGCCCAGCACGCCCTTGTACGCAGACGCGGGCCGCGACTTCCACGTTGCCGCCACGTCCAGCAGCCCGAGCAGATAGGCGGGATCCTTGGCACCGGTCACGTCCGGGATGCGGCCCACGACTCGGGTCGGCCCGATGAAGTCCTTGACCTGCCGGCTGTAGGGCGCCTCGCAGGCGTAGGGCAGGTCGGCGGGGGCAAACTTGTCCGGATCATCGCCCCCGAAGAGTGGGTTGAGCAGGTCGATGTGCGGGATCACATCGGGCGCGCCGAGCAACAGCAGATACTCCGGCGCGGACGCGCGATAGATCGCATCGACAGCTCGCTTGTTCTGCCTGGGATTGCCGGGCGCCGTTACTTCCCGTCCACCGGCCTTTCTCATCGCGGTTGCGTTGGCGACGTCGACGACGGACGTCTGGAACCCGCGGGCTGCGTCCGCCGCAATCACGCCGTTGAGTGCGGCTTTGATCCTGGTGACCCCTGCCGGGCCGTACTTGCCTTTCAAGGCCGTGAAGTTGGTGACGATGACCTTCTTGCTCACGATAGGAACTCCAATCCGACGATTGACTGCGCCTGCGGGCTGCCGGCCTACGACAGTCTCCCCTGCCGTGGCGCTCGATAGCAAGTGCGCAGCGGCGCGCACGACGGGTGGGCGTCGCAGAATTCGGCGAGTCGTGAACGGAGCAGCACGCCCGGCATGCGACCGGGCCGCTCCCGCCCGCCGGTAGCCGTGCCCTTCGGCCTCCGGCCAGCGAGTCGGAGGCTTGATGCAAGCTGCCGCGGCGCGGCCGACAACGCGCGCTGACAGGCGACCAGACGGCGCAGCCCGGCGCGGCGATCGCGATCACGCGATTGGCTACAGTCGGGCATCGCCTGGCGCTCCCACCTCCCGGCCGCCTCCACGGGTGCGAGGCCTGCCGGCAGCGAAGGTCCCCCGTGACCCGTGTCCAGCGGGCGACGCTCGTCGCGGCGATCCTCGGCTCGAGCATCGCGATGATCGACGGCACGATCGTGAACGTCGCCCTGCCGGCGATCCAGGACGACCTCGGTGGTGGGCTTCAGGCGCAGCAGTGGATCACGAACGCCTACACGCTCACGCTCGGCTCGCTGATCCTGATCGGCGGGTCGCTCGGCGACATCTACGGCAAGCGGCGCGTGTTCTCGTTCGGGATCGCCTCTTTCGGCGTGCTCTCGCTCGCCTGCGCCGTGGCGCCGACCTCCGAGACGCTGATCGCGGCGCGCGCGCTGCAGGGCGCCGCGGGCGCGCTGCTGACGCCGAGCTCGCTCGCGATCATCGTGGCGGCGTTCGCCCAGGCCGAGCGCGGCAAGGCGATCGGCTCCTGGACCGCCTGGGGCGGGATCGCGCTGATCGTCGGCCCGCTCGCCGGCGGGGTGATCGTCGACCAGACCTCGTGGCGCTGGATCTTCGCGATCAACGTGCCGATCGTCCTGGTCACGCTCTGGCTCGTGCGGAGCGCGGTCGCGGACGTCCCGCAGGAGAGCCACCGCCGGGTCGACTTCGTCGGCGCGGGGCTCTGCGCGGTCGGGCTCTCGGGCATCGTGTTCGCGCTGATCGAGCAGCCGATCTACGGCTGGAGCAGCCCGGCGATCTGGGGGACGCTCGCCGGCGGTGTCGTCATGTTCGGCGCATTCCTCGTCTACGAGGCGCGGGCCTCGCATCCGATGCTGCGGCTCGACCTGTTCCGGCGCCGCAACTTCGCAATGGGGAACCTCGAGACGCTCTCGGCTTACGCGGGCCTCGCGATCCTGTTCTTCTTCCTCTTCATCTTCCTCCAGGAGGTCGCCGGCTACTCGGCGCTGAAGGCCGGGCTCACCACCGTGCCCTCGACGCTGATCATGTTCGTGCTGTCGAGCCGCATGGGCGCGCTCGCGGACCGCTTCGGCCCCAGGCTCTTCATGACCGCGGGGCCGCTGATCTCGGCCGCGGGCATCCTGCTCTTCCTCCGCGCCGGGATCGAGACCTCGTTCGTCTACGACCTGCTGCCGGCGCTGATCGTCTTCTCGCTGGGGCTCGCGGTGCTCGTGGCGCCGCTGACCGCGACGGTGCTCGCCGACGCCGACGAGAGCGACGCCGGGATCGCCTCGGCGATCAACAACGCGATCGCCCGCGTCGCCGGGCTCGTCGGCATCTCGGCGATCGGCGCCGTCGTCGCCGGCCGGCTCACCGGAGACACGTTCGCGCCCAACGGCGAGTCCGTGCGCGCCTTCCACGAGGCGATCGTGATCTGCGCGGCCCTGGTCGCCGCCGGCGGCGTCGTCGCCGCCTTCGGGATCCAGAATCCGAAGCGCGTGGTCAGCGCCGAAGGGTGCCCCGGCGGGCAGTTCGCCGGCACTCCCCGCGCTGCCGTGACCGAGAGCTGACCGGGGCCAGTCGCGGGCGGGCGGTCAGATCGCGTCTGGCGCGAGCGAGGCGCGCCCCCCGCCCGAGCGCTTCGCGTCTTGCAGCGCGGCCTCGGCTGTTTCGAGCAGCTCGGCGACGGTCGCAGGTCGGTCGGGGCGAAACGGCGCGATGCCGGCGCTCACGGTGACGCGAGAGGCGGCGCCCGACAGCGTCGCGATCCGCGCACCCAGTTGCTCGAGCAGGCTCTCCACCGTGTGCACCGCACCGGCGGCGTCGACGTGGCCGATCATGAGCGCGAACTCGTCGCCGCCGACGCGTCCGACCAGATCCGTCGTCCGCAGCCGCTTCCGCAGCGCCTCGGCGACCACCTGGAGCAGCCCGTCGCCGGCGGCATGGCCGTCGGTGTCGTTGACCGACGCGAGACTGTCGAGGTCGAGCAGCACGACCGCGCCCGCCTCGCGGTAGCGGACTGCGCCGGCCAGGGTCTGGGCAAGACGCGTCTCGAAGCCGCGACGGTTGAGGAGCGCCGTCAGCAGATCGTGGTGGGCGACGAACGCGAACCGGGCCGCGAGGTCGTGGACGTCGGTCGCGTTGCGGATGGCAACGACAGCGAGGGAGCACGGATCGTCGCCGCTCTGGACCAGAGTCGCGTCGATCGAGAGGAACGCGAGCGATCCGTCGTCGCGTCGCAGGCACTCCTCGAAGTGATGGTGCTCGATGGTCCCGACCACGAGCGGCTCGAGCGTGGTGGTGGCGGCGGCGCCGACGCTCTCGAGGACCGCCTCGAAACGCGCCCCGACGACGACGTCGTGGTCGCACCCGAGCAGGCGGGAGAGCTCCTGGTTTGCCGCGAGCACCTTCCCCAGGCGGCCGTCGTCGGCCTCGAGCACGGCGATCCCTACCGGGGCGCTGTCGAACGCGAGGTGGAGCAGGCTCTCGCTCGCGGCGGCGGTCGAGGCCGGATCGAGAACGGAGGAAGCGGGGCGGATGTTGTTCATGGTTCCTTCCGGTCGATGGCTGCCCTTTCGGCTCGAGTTGGGTCAGTTCCCCCAGCTCGGATCAGGGCCTTAACACGTCGGTGGCGCAGCACCTGGAACCTGTATCGGCAGATGATCGTCCGACCCCAACAGTCAGTTCACCTCACGCATTCGGCAGCGATCGGACTCGAGCACGGCTGCTCGCCCCAACGGATAGCCTGCTCGGAAGGCTCGCCGACAGGCTTCCCAGGTAGAGGAGACAGACATGGCACCGACCCTCGCAGCGCTCAAGAGCAACTACCAGCTCCTCTTCGACTCGTGCCTGATCCGGCCTGACCGGGCGCAGATCGTTGACCAGACGGCGTCGCAGATCAAGGCGAACCGCGCCCGCTACGAGGCCGTCGGCAAAGCGCTCGGCACGCCGTGGTACGTCGTCGGCCTCATCCACACGATGGAGGCGAGCGGCAACTTCTCGACCCACCTGCACAATGGCGACCCGCTCTCGGCGAGAACGACGCACGTGCCTGCCGGACGCCCGAAGAACGGCGCTCCGCCCTTCACCTGGGAGGAGAGCGCGACCGACGCGCTGACGATGCAGGGCTTCCCGGGCTGGAAGGACTGGAGCACGCCGGGCGTGCTCTACAAGCTCGAGGCCTACAACGGCTGGGGCTACCGCGACCACCACCCCGACGTCAACTCGCCGTACCTGTGGAGCTTCTCGAACCACTACAAGAGCGGGAAGTACGTGGCCGACGGAACGTTCTCGGCGACCGCGGTCTCGGCGCAGTGCGGCGCGGCGGTGCTCCTCAAGCGGCTGACCCAGCTGGGCGCCGCCGGGGTTGCCGACGCGGCGCCACGCGTCCTCCAGCTCACGAACCCGTACATGACCGGGCCGGACGTCGAGGATGCGCAAAGGCTCCTCGCAACGAACCCCTACGGGAACTTCCTGGCCGCCGCCCCCGACGGCCAATACGGCCCGATCACTGCCGACGCCGCGAAGAGCGCGAAGCTCGCCCTCGGGTTCCCTCCCGAGAAGGCTGACCGCACCTTCGGACCGGTGCTGCGGGGATACCTCGACGGCTCGAAGCCGCTGCCGACGGCGTTCGCGCAGCGGCGGGCAAAGCTTCTCGCGGCGGCGCCACCGGCGGCGGAGGCGGCAATCAGGCAGAAGATCGTCGAGTGGGCGCTCTGGGGCGTCAAGAACACGGCCCAGATCGCCTACAGCCAGGAGCCGATCCGCCTCTCGGCGCTCGACACGCCGGGCTCGCTCCCCCTCGCGACGGACTGCTCCGGGTTCGCCACCCTCTGCTACAGCTGGGCGGAGGCGCCGAACCCAAACTTCGCCGGGCCGTACGTCGCAGCCGCGGGCGGCTACACGGGCACGATGCTGGCGCACTGCAGGCACATTCCCCAGAGTGCGACCAAGCTGGGCGACCTCGTCGTCTGGACGCCGCCGAACGAGGGCCAGCACGTCGCCATCCTCGTCTCGACCGGCGCGAACCCGTGGCTCGTCTCACACGGATCAGACAGCGGCCCGTCCAAGGTCCGCTCCGCCGACGAGGACGCCTCCCAGCGCCAGCGCGGGCACGGCACCGCCGTGTACCTCAGCTCGTTCTGAGGCGGCGCGGGCTCAGCCGGCCTTGTCCTTGGCGGCCACGTCCCTGATCCGGCCCTTGGCGAGGAACTTTCGGCTGGCCCAGATCGTCACCTTCGAGCTGAGCCAGAGGAACGGCGCCAAGAGCGTCGGCGCGAACCAGGTGTAGATCCAGTCGGCGACGGCGTATGCCCACGGCTGGCGAAACTTCTGCTTGAGGTAGAGCGAGACCAGGAACGCAGGGACGGCGACGACGAGGATCAGAGACCACACCGGGATGTCGTCGGTCGCGAGTCCGCGGAGCAGGTAGACCGCGATGCCGGCCGCCACGAGCACGATCGCCGCCGACGACGATCTCGAGCAGGCGCATCCAGCCGCTCAACGCCGAGGCCTTGCCGAAGCGTTTGCCGGCGACGGCGAGCTGGCGGAGATACGCCGCTCCGGGCTTGCGCAGCTCGGCGCGAAGGACGTCGACCTCGCCGGCGTCCAGGCCCCACTCGTACGTGAGCCGGGGCTCCTCGTGCAGCTCGCCGCAGGTCATCAGGTAGCCGTAGAGCGAGAGCGAGTACGCCTCGACCTCGCTGAACGAGTCGAGGTCGGTGCGCAGTCGCGCGAGCCGGTCCTGCACCTCGGGTGCGACCTGGTAGTCGATCGTCCCCAGCTCGCTCGTCTTGGCGATGGGCTTGCCGTCGACACCGAGCGGCGAGATGCCGCGAGCCGGCAGGCCCTTGCGCAGGTGCATCAGCACCGTCGGTACCGCCCCGGGCAGGGCCAGCGACTCGACCAGCTGCTCCTCGCGCACCCGGTCGCCGTAGATCGAGCTCGAGCGGCCGGCCGCGGCCGGGATCCGCGTCGAGGGGTCGTTGTAGTCGGCCATCTGGCCCGAGGCGTCGCTGACGATCATCCGGCGGCACTCGAGGTCGAAGAGGGCTCCGACGCCCTGGTTGTCGTGGACGCCGCCGTCGACGAGTTGCACCCGCACGTCCGGGAAGAGCCCGCTCACCGCCAGCGGGTGGAAGAGACCGGGAACGCAGGCCGACGCGGCGACCGCGTGGCCAAGCGGGAAGTCCTGCTGGAGCTCGACGATCTGCTCGTAGCGGGCCGAGAGCAGGCGCTGGTTCTTGTCGATCTGCACCCAGTCCTCGCGGCTGCGCGGGGGCTCGCCCATCTCCACCGCCTGGAAGCGCCAGTTGTGGCCGGTGTTGAGCGATGTCGCGTTCAGCATCAGCACCGGCACGGGAGCCTTGCGGCGGCCGTTGTCGCCGAGCGGCTTGAAGGTGTCGGGCTCGCCCCGCGGGCGGATCAGCAGCTCGCGCATCTGGATCGGGTTCTCGGGCCCCCGCACCGTCGGATCGCCGCCGAACTGCGACTCGTTCCAGGTCGGCACGTAGAAGATCTCGTCGTAGAGCTCGCCGATCCTGTCGCTGCGCGAGTAGTTCGCCTTCCGCATCCGCAGGTTCTTGCCGAGATCGGCGTAGGCGAGGGCGCGGATCTGCTTGGCGACGCCCTCGAACAGCGTCTTCTCGACGCGACGCACGACCTGGACGTACTGCTCGTCGGTGATCTCGGCGTCCGGGACGTTCTCGAGGAGGTCCTTGAGCGCCAGGTAGTAGAGGGCGCCCAGGATCGACCCTCCCGAGACGGTCGAGATCACCTCGACCTTGCGCAGCGTGCCCGTCTCGGCAAGCCGGGCCAGAACGCCGACGTGGAAGAAGGAGGCGCGAAACCCGCCGCCGGACAGCGCGAGCCCGAGCTCGGGCGGGCGGGTCTCTTTCTGCTGCGGTGCCGGAGTCTCCTGCCGGGGAACCGGGGCGAGCGACATCGAGAGTCCTCCTGGCGGCGGGTGCGAGGTCCGCGTGAGCCTACGCGCTAGCGTTCCGCGATGGAGCTGCACCTCTCCAGGGCGCGGCCGTCGCGCCTGCTCCCGGTCGCGGACGCGCTGGGCATCCTCACGTTCGCCACCGTCGGCCTGCTCTCGCACGACCACGCGCTCAGCCTGAGCGGCTACGCGCGCGACGCGCTTCCCGTGCTCGTCGGCTGGTTCGCCGCGGCGCTCCTCTTCGGCGCCTACCGCAACCCGTCGAGGCGGACGCTGCTCCTCACCTGGATCGTCGGCGTACCGCTCGGGATCCTGATCCGGGCGCTCGCCCTCGGCCGCTCGTTCGACGGCGACCAGGCCGTCTTCCTCGGGATCACGCTCGCGTTCACGCTGCTCTTCGTGCTCGCGTTTCGCGCCGCGCTCGGGCTCGCAGCGTCTCGCTGATCACTCCTGGCCGAGCGCGTAGAGCAGGGCCGTGTTGACGACGACGGCCACGCCGAGGGCAACGGCGAGCGCGACCTGTCCGGTGGTCGCGAGGGCCGCGACTGCCCAGCCGTAGATCACCGCGAGCAACGCCAGGCGCACCGGCGGCGCTGCGCGCAACGGCGCACCGGGCGCGCCGAACGTGCCCCAGACGACGATCATCAGCAGCGGGAGCCCGAGGCCGCGCACGAACGCCATCACGCCGTCGGCGGTCGTGAAGCCCCAGTAGCCGATGGCGAGGAGGGCGCACACCTCGAGCAGGAACCGGAACGCCGCATTGGCCGCTTTCATGGCTCCGCACGATAGATAGGCTCGCTCAGTGAGCCTGTACGACGCCGTCCGCGAGCTGACGCTCCATATCGAGGAGGTCGTGACCGACGTCCACGTGCATCCGATCTCGCCCGAGTTCACGCGCAGGACGACCCTCGTGCACCTGCGCCCCGAGCCCTACTTCAGGTACGTCGGGATGGAGGGCGTCGGCGAGGACGTCACCTACGACCCGGACGAGCACGAGCCGCACCGCTGGCCGTGGCCCGACCTGCTCGGGGACTGGACGCTCGAGTCGTTCTCGAAGCGCCTCGACGAGGTCGACCTCTTCCCCGCCGGCGAGCCCGGACAGGCCGCCTACCGCAACTACCGGCGCTGGGCGTTCGAGTCGGCGGCGCTCGACCTGGCGCTGAAGCAGGCTCAGCTCTCGACCGGCGAGGCGCTCGGGCGCGAGTACCGGCCGGTCACCTTCGTCTCCTCGACGCGCGCCACCTCGCTCGAGGACTGGCTCGCGCTCTATCCCGACCTGCGCTTCAAGCTCGACCCGACGCCCGAGTGGACGGACGAGCTGATCGCCGAGCTCGCGGCCCGCGGCAACGTCGACGTGCTCGACTTGAAGGGCGCCTACAAGGGCACGCCCGTCGACAACCCGGCCGACGCCGACCTCTACCGGCGCGTCGCCGAGGCCTTCCCCGACGCATGGATCGAGGACCCCGCACTGACACCGGAGACCGACGCCGTCCTCCGCCCGCACCGCGACCGGATCACCTGGGACGCGCCGATCCACTCGTGGGCCGACGTCGAGGCGCTGCCGTTCCCGCCGAAGTGCCTGAACGTGAAGCCGTCGCGCTTCGGCAGCATCGAGCGGCTGCTCGAGTTCTACGAGCGTTGCGAGGAGGAAGGAATCGCCCTCTACGGCGGCGGCCAGTTCGAGCTCGGCCCCGGCCGGGGCCAGATCCAGCTCCTGGCAGCGCTCTTCTCGAGCGACGGGCCGAACGACGTGGCGCCGGGTGGCTACAACGCGGCGGAGCCTCGCGAGGGCCTCGAGACGAGCCCGCTCGCGCCGCTCCCGGAGCGGTACGGCTTCCGGCGCGGCGTCAACGCCTGACGGCGGCCTGCGCCTTCCCGAGCGCGCGTCGCAGCGCCGGCTCGACGATCCGCGCGAACGCTTCGTCCCACGCGAGCCACTCGGCCGCGCGCACCTCGGCCGCGTCGGGCGCGAGCGTGCCGGAGGCGACCGCGAGGAAGCGCAGGTCGAGGTGGTAGTGCTCGTCCCACGGGATCCAGTGCACGTCGACGTCGAGCAGGCGGCCGTCGTAGAGGCGCACGTCGAGGCCCGTCTCTTCACGCGCCTCGCGCAGCCGCGGCCTCGGCGAGCGTCGCGTCGCCGGGCTCGACGTGGCCGCCCGGGCTGGAACCAGGCGCCGCTCTTCGCGTGGTGGACGAGGAGCGTCCGCGCGCCCTCGGCGTCGACGACGACCGCCGAGGCCGTGAAGTGCGCCTCGGGCTCGTCGCGCGAGAACGGGTCGCCGAGGGATGCCGCGTAGCCACGCATCGTCTCCAGGTCGCGGGCCTCCTCGGCGTCGGCCGCCTGGTGAGCCGCGAGCAGCGCCGCGAGCTCCGTCCAGCGACATCTACTCGGGCTCACTCGTACTGAAGCGCCTCGAGCACGTTCAGCCGCGAGGCGCGCCGAGCCGGGAAGATCGCCGCGACGATGCCGACCACGATCGCCGCGATCGCGAACACGACGAGCGAGGTGACCGGCAGCGTGAACTCGATGAACTCGACGCGCGCGACGAGCAGCGCGCCGAGCACGAGCCCGAGGCCGATGCCGAGGACGCCGCCGATCAGCGCGGTGATCACGCTCTCGTGCCGGATCATCCGCCGCACCTGCCGCCGCGTCATCCCGATCGCGCGCAGCATCCCGAGCTCGCGCGTCCGCTCGAACACGGTCAGGACGAGCGTGTTGACGATCCCGACCAGGCTGACGACCACCGAGAGCGCGAGCAGCACGTAGAGGATGTTCAGCACCGAGTTGAGGCCGGCGATCTGGTTGTCGATGAACTTCTCGCGCGTCTGCGCCTTCGCGTTCGGGAAGGCCTGCGAGCTGCCGCTCGAGCGCGGCCGTGTTCGCGTCGGTCACGCCGCCGCGCATCCTCACGAACGAGTAGAGGTTGCGCGGGTTCTCGTTGAAGCGGTCCCAGGTCGCGGCCGAGATCGTCACCGCGCCCGAACGGCGAGCCGCCCGCCGGCGGGTCGAAGATGCCCTTGACCACGAAGCGTCTTGTTCGCGCCGCTCGCGAACGTCAGGTCGATCGGCGAGCCGACCGTCAGGTGGTGCTTCTTCGCGTAGCCGTCGTCGACGAACGCGCCGTCGTCGCCGAGCGTCGCGAGCACGTCGTCCGAGCCCTCCTTCCACTTCATGTTGAAGATGCTCGCTCGCCCCGGGATCGACCGCGGTCGCGAAGATGGTCTTGCCGAACGCCCGGGCCTCGCCCGTGCGGACGTTGCCGACGACCTCGACGCCGGGCGCCTTCGCCGCGGCTTCCGCGGCCGAGATCGGGATCGGCGAGAAGTTGTTCTGCGCGGTGACGGCGTAGTCGGCGCCGCCCCAGAGCTCGTTCGACGGCGCCGCGGAAGGTCGCCGTGATCCCGGCCGCGAGCACGGCGACGAGCGTCACGAGCGCGAGCCCGATCATCAGCGCGGCCGCGGTCGACGCTGTGCGCTGCGGGTTCCGCGCGCGTTGTCGCGCGCGAGGGCGGTGTGATCCGTCGGCAGACGCCGGGGAACTCGATCGGCCACTCGGGCGCCAGCGGTCGACCTTCGAGCGCAGCCACATCACGAGCACGACAGCGCGAGCAGCGGGTTGAGGACGAGCCGCCGAGGAGCGCGAGGCCGCGCCCGAACCCGGCCGGCGTGAAGGCGCCGAAGCGAAGCAGCCAGTACGGGAGCGTCCAGAACGGCCAGACGAGGATCAGACACGACGACGACGCCCACGTCCCGACGGGCTCACGGCCGTCGCGAGCGGCCGCACGATCCGCACCGAGAGCAGCGCCACGCCGAAGAAGACGAGCAGGCGCCGACCCCAGCCAGAGCAGCACCTGCGTCGTGCCGAGGCCGGCGCGAACAGGCCGTAGAGCAGCGCGGCGAAGCCGAGACGTCAGCAGCCGCGCCGGCCGTGCGGTAGCGCGCGAAGCGCGACTCGGGCAGCACCGCGCCCTCGCGCACGGCCGCGATCGGCGGCACGCGCGTCGCGCGGAACGCCGGCCGCAGGCTCGCGAGCAGCGTGACGCCGATCCCGACGGCGAGCGAGATGATCACCGTCTTCGGCTCGAGCGAGCAGCCCGCTGTTCGGGCAGCGTGAAGCCGACCGCGTCGAAGAGCGAGAAGAGCCCCTCGGCGAGCAGGAAGCCGAGCGCGAGGCCCACGATCGACGCGAGCGTGCCGACGACGAGCGCCTCGATCACGACCGACCAGAGCACCTGCCGCCGCGTCGCGCCGAGCGTGCGCAGCGTCGCGAACTCGCGCATCCGCTGGGCGATCGTGATCGAGAGCGAGTTCGCGATCACGAAGCTGCCGACGAAGAGCGCGATCCCGCCGAACGCGAGCAGGAAGCCGCGCAGGAAGGAGATGAACGAGTTCGTGTCCTCGCGCGTCCTTCTGCGCCTGCTCGCGCGGCCGATCCGCACCTGGGCGGTCGGCGGCAGGATCGAGCTGCACCTCGCGTCGAGCAGCTCGGCGTCGGTGACGCCCGGCTTGCGCCGCGATCGCGATCTCGTCGAGCTCGCCCGCGCTTGTCGAACAGCCTCTGCGCGGTCGGCAGGTCGAAGCCCGCGAGCGTCGCGCCGCCGAGCGTCGCGACGCGAGCCGAACTTGACGATGCCCGAGATGCGTCAGCTTCTCCACCGGGCCCTTCGGCCTGCACGCCGATCGTCTGCCCGATCTCGAAGTGCTTCTTCCCCGCCGTCGACTTGTCGATCACCACCTCGTCGCCCTTCGGCCACTTGCCCTCGACGAGGGTGAGCGGGTTGAAGGGCGAGCTCGGGTTCGCGATGCTGAAGCCGAGGTTCGGCGCGCCGCCGTACGACGATCGCCTTGCCGTCCTTGCCGATCAGCTGCGCCTCGCCGTCGACGCCCCCTTCGGCCTGCGCGACGTCCGGCAGCGCGCGCACCCGAGGCAGCAGGCTCTGGCTGATCGTCGGCGGCGGTCGACGCCGTTCTGGTTGCTGAGGTCGAACGCGGACTTGCCGCTGACGACGACGTCGGAGCCCTCGCGGACGTCGGTGAAGATCGAGTCGAACGCCTTGTCGATCGAGTCCGTGAGGATGAACGTGCCGGTGACCATCGCGACGCCGAGCACGATCGCGATCGCCGTCAGGGCGGCCCGGAGCTTGCGCCCGAGCAGGCCGGCGAGCGCGACGCGGGTCATGCTCGCGAGATGCGGTTCATCGCGGCCAGGATCGTCGGCCGGCTCGCTCTTGCCGAGCTCGTCGGCGATCACGCCGTCGGCGAGGAAGAGGATGCGATCGGCGATCGCGGCCGCGGCCGCGTCGTGGGTCACCATCACGGTCGTCTGCCCGTACTCCGCGGTCGCCGCCCGCAGGAGCTCGAGGATCTCGTGCCCGGTGTGCGAGTCGAGGTTGCCGGTCGGCTCGTCGGCGAAGACGACCGTCGGTCGCGAGACGAGCGAGCGCGCGATCGCGACGCGCTGCTGCTGGCCGCCGGACAGCTCGGCGGGGCGGTGCTTGCGACGATCGGCGAGCCCGACGCGACTGAGCAGGTCCTCGAAGAACTCCTTGTCGGGCTTCTCGCCCGCGATCGAGAGCGGCAGCGCGATGTTCTCCTCGGCGTTCAGCATCGGCAGCAGGTTGAAGAACTGGAAGACGAAGCCGATGTGCTTGCGGCGCAGCAGGGTCACGTCCGTGTCGGACAGCGAGCCGACGTCCTCGCCTGCGATGGCGACGCTGCCCGAGGTCGGCTTGTCGAGTGCGGCGAGAATGTGCATCAGCGTCGACTTGCCCGAGCCGGACGGGCCCATGACGGCCACGAGCTCGCCCGGGCGGACGTCGAGGGAGACGCCACGGAGGGCGTCGACGGCGGTCTCGCCCTCGCCGAAGCGACGCGTGAGGTCGCGGGCGCTGACGACAGGATCGGTGGAGTTCATGGGTCGAGCCTAGCGGCCGCGGCCCCGCCGAAACCATCGGTAACCACCCTGATACAACCCTGGCTCCTTTCATCGCATCTCCCTTACATGATCGAACGCCCGTCGTGCTCGGCCCAGCCTGATGACTCGACTGCGAGCCCGGACGGCTGCCACCGCTCGTCGAAAGTTCCAGAAAAGACACGAACTCGTTCCTGACACGTGCGCTTTTCGCCGGTAGCGTCGGCCGCAGTGGGCGGCGGGGGGTCGGCTCCCCACCCTGGGTGGGGGCCGTGCGGAAACAGAGCGCTCGAGCGCGTGAGCCTACGAGGCGACGCCCGCGAAACGCGGGATCACATCGCTCCCGTATGTCCGCAGCGTCTCTTCCTGGTCGTTCGTCATCAGGTAGAGGTTGAACTGGTCGACGCCGACCGCCTCGAGCTCGCGCAGCTTCTTCGTGCACTCCTCGGCCGAGCCGATCACGCAGAAGCGGTCGCAGATCTCGTCGCTGACGAACTCGCCGTGCTTCGCGCCGACGCGCGAGTGGTCCTTGTAGTCGTAGAACTTCCGCGCCTTGACGAAGTCCGTCAGCTCGGACGGGATGTCCGAGTCCCATCCGTAGCGCTCGATGAGATCCATCACGTGGTTCGAGACCATCGCCGGGAACCATCTGACTTCGTCTCGCACCGCAGCCATGTCGCTGCCGATCTTCGACGGGGCGCCGACGATGCACTCGAGCGCGTCCGGGTCGCGTCCCGCCTTCTCGGCGGCATCGCGCGCGGTCGCCATGATCCACTCGATGATCACCGGGTCTGCGAGCTGAATGATCACGCCGTCGGAGACGCGGCCTGCGACGGCGAGCGCTTTGGGCCCGTAGCCCGCGATGTAGAGCGGGATCTGCGGCTCCGTCGAGCGCCCACTCGAGCTTCAGCTCCTTGTCGTTCCAGGTGACGGCGCGGCCGTTCATGAAGTCCCGGATCATCCGGCAGGCCGCCTCGAACTCGGCAACCTTGACCGGCTGGAGGCCGATCACGCGCCGAGCCGAGTCGCCTCGCCCGATACCCATCACCATCCGGCCGCCCGAGATCACGTGCATCGTCGCGTAGGCGCTCGCGAGCACCGTCGGCTCGCGCGTGCCCGGGTTGGTGACGAAGTGGCCGAGCTTCATCGTCGACGTGCGCTCGGCGGCGAGCGTCAGCAGCGGAATCGACTCCTGCCAGAGGACCGTGCGAGTCGTACGTCCAGCCGTAGTCGAAGCCCTGCTCCTCGGCGAGCTCGAGCAACTCGAGGAAGCGCGTGTGCGGCGGGTCCGGCAGGACCGTGACTCCGAAGCTGATCCCCATTTGCCGGGGAGCCTACTGCGCCAAGGAAGTCCGGGGGAAACGAACGTGAAGATCATCTGCACGGGTCTCAACTACGCCGCGCACATCCGCGAGCTCGGGATGGAGCCGCCGGCCGAGCCGCTCCTCTTCGGCAAGTTCGCGAACGCGGTGATCGGCCCCGGCGAGGCGATCGTCCTGCCGCCCGAGGCGACCCACGTCGACTCCGAGGCCGAGCTCGCCGTCGAGATCGGCCGCCGCGGGCGCCGGATCGCCGAGGACGACGCGCTCGAGTACGTCGCCGGCTACCGCTGCGCGAATGACGTCTCGGCCCGCAATCTTCAATTTGGCGATAAGCAATGGACGAGGGGCAAGGGCTTCGACACGTTCTGCCCGCTCGGTGACCGCCTCGTGCCGGTGTCGGAGCTCGGCGAGGGCAGCGGCCTGCGCGTCGTGCAGCGCCTGAACGGCGAGCTCTTCCAGGACGGCAACACCTCGGACCTCGTCTTCAGCGTGCGCCGCCTGGTCGTCCACGCCTCGAGCGTGTTCACCCTGGAGCCGGGCGACCTGATCCTGACCGGAACACCGTCCGGCGTCGGCCACTCGCGAACGCCGCCGGTGTCGATGAAGGACGGCGACGTGGTCGAGATCGAGATCGACGGGATCGGGGTGCTGCGCAACCCCGTCGTCGCGGAGCGTCTCTAGGACGCCTCGCCGGCGGCCTGCTTCTTCCGGTCGAGCTCGGCTTGCGCCCTTCTCGGCGAGCTCGCGCAGTCGCCGGGCGCGTTCTCACTCCATCCGTCTCGTGGCGCTCGCGATCAGCCTTCGTCCACTTCCCCTTCTTCCCCATCGTCACCTCCTCGAGCAGCGCCTCGATGTTTCCCAGCGACTGCGACGATGTCGCTCACGCTGAAGAGAAGCTGCGACGACTTCGTCGCGATAGACCAGCGCGTCTTCCATCGAGCAAGAGTGCCTGGCGCGTCGGAGCGCCCGCAAGTGGTCCGGAATCGGCCGCGTCAGAGTCGCGGCGGCGAGCCGCTCGATCGTCTTCGAGGCGAGCCGGTCGAGCGCCTGCACGGACAGCTCGAGGTGCTCGGGCTTCGTGTCCTCGAGCGGCGTGTGCGAGAGGCCGCGCAGGCTCTGGACGAACACCATCACCGTCGGCACTCCTGCTCGCGCGACCTCGGCGGCGTCGTGCAGCGGGCCCGACGGGAGGCGGTGCGACACGCCCGCGACCTCGCGGATCGCCTCGTCGGCCAGCTCGATCAACGCATCGTCGAAGAGGATCGGCTCGATCCGCCAGATTCGCTCCCAGGTCGCCTCGATGTTCTCCTCGAGCGCGAACCGCTCCGAGGCGTCGACCGCCATTTTCAGCATCCGCTCGAGCTTCGCCGCGTCGAGGTGGCGCTGATCCAACAACTGCTCGGCGGTCTCGACGACCGAGGTGACGATGCCCGGCTTGCAGACGACGCCCCCCGAAGTGCACACGGCGCCGTCGCCGACCGCGGCCGCGATCTCGCGGATGTAGAGCGCGAGCTTCGCCGCGCCGGCGAGCGCGTCGCGCCGCGTGTCCATCGGGGTCGAGCCCGCGTGCGCCGCCTGACCTCGCCAGGTGATCCGCGAGCGTTCCACGCCGAACGTGCCCAGGACGACCCCGAGCGGCAAGTCCATCGACTCCAGGACGGGACCCTGTTCGATGTGGAGCTCCAGGTAGGCGCCCGCGCGGTCGAGTTGCGCGCGCGCCTCGAGCGCGCGGTCGAGGTCGACGCCGTGCTCGCGCAGCGCGTCCGGGAGTGCCAGCCCGTCGCGGTCGGTCAGCTTCGCCAGCTCCTCCTGGTCGCGCATCGATCCCGAAGCCGCCGACGAGCCAAAGAGTGAACGCCCGAACCGCGCGCCCTCCTCGTCGGCCCAGTCGACCAGCCGCACGGTGACCGGCGGCTCGCCCTCCTCGGCTATCCGGCGCAGCACCTCGACCCCGGCGAGCACGTTCAGGCAGCCGTCGAGCCAGCCGCCGTTCGGCACCGAGTCCATGTGCCCGCCGATCAGTAGCGCCTGCTCCGAACGGCCGGGAAGCGTGAACCACTGGTTGCCCGCCTGGTCGAGCTCGTACGCGGCGCCCGTCGGTGCGACCTTCTCGCGCAACCATTCGCGCGCTCGCTCCCACGTCTCCGTCCAGGCGACGCGCTGCGCACCGTTCTCGTCTCCGGTGAGCTCACGGAGCTCCTCGAGCTCGCGGACGGTGCGGGCGGGGTCGAGCGGCATCGGGCCGCGATCCTACAACTGCCCGCCGCGCTCAACCATCGAGTGATGACCGTGCTAAGAATCGCGCGTGGCGCGCATGGCAGCTTCCGGACCGGCAGCGCGGCGCTCCTCTCTCTCGGCCGCCGCCATCCGGGGCCTGCGACTGGCGGCAGGCGCGGTCGTGACGATCGCCGTCCTCGTCGGCTGCTGGGAGCTCTACCGCCGGATCTGGATGTCGGCCGGCTGGACCTGGCCGTTCGAGGTCAACGCCACCTCGATGCCGGGCGTGTGGACGATCCTGCAAGCGTTCGCCGAGCCGACGCAGGTGAACCAGCCCGCGCTCGCGACGATCCTCTGGCACAAGACGCTCTTCACGGCCAAGGAGGCGGCGTTCGGCTTCGCGCTCGGCGCGATCGTCGGGTTCGCGCTCGGCGTCGTCCTCGCGCAATGGCGGCTGCTTCAGCGCGGCTTCATGCCGTACGTCGTCGGGAGCCAGACGATCCCGATCCTCGCGATCGCCCCGATGGTCGTGATCTGGGTCAACCCGAAACTGCCGGGCCCGCTCCAGGGCTGGGGCGCGGTCGCCGTGATCGCCGCCTACCTCACCTTCTTCCCGGTCGCGATCAACACGCTGCGCGGCCTGCAATCGGCCGACCCGCGCGCGCTCGAGCTGATGCGGACCTACGCGGCGGGCGACTGGCGCGTGCTCTGGAAGGTGCGCGTTCCGAGCTCGCTCCCGTACATCTTCTCGGCCTTGAAGATCGCGGCCACCGCCAGCGTGGTCGGCGCGATCATCGGCGAGCTGCCGTCCGGCCTCCAGTCGGGGCTCGGCGGAGCGATCCTCAACTTCAACCAGTACTACTCGATCCAGCCCGAGAAGCTGTGGGCGACGAACATCGTCGCGGCTGCGCTCGGAATCACCTTCTTCCTGATCGTCGTCCTCGTCGAGAAGCTGGTCGTCCACCGCGCGCCGGAGCAGCGGGCATGAGCCGTAGGCACTGGGGCTCACCAAGAGCGCAGCCGGCTCCGCCGGCGCCGGAGCGGGCATGAGCGGCGTAGGCTCGACGGAGCCGCCAAGAGCGGAGGCGCCGGCTCCGCCGGCGCCGGAGCGGGCATGAGCGGCGTAGGCTCGACGGAGCCGCCCAAGAGCGGAGGCGCCGGCTCCGCCGGCGCCGGAGCGGGCGTCGACGCTCAACCTGTCGTCTCGATCGACCACGTGACGAAGACGTTCGCGCGCGGCAACGTGACGGCGCTCCAGGACATCGACCTCCAGCTCCAGGCGGGCGAGTTCGTCTCGCTGATCGGCCCCTCCGGGTGCGGGAAGTCGACGCTCCTGCGCGTGATCGGCGACCTCGTCGAGCCATCGGCCGGGACGGTCACCATCAACGGCAAAGCCGCGCGGCAGGCGCGCAACGATCGCGACTACGGGATCGTCTTCCAGGACGCCGTCCTCTTCGACTGGCGCACGGTGGCGAAGAACATCGCCCTTCCGCTCGAGATGCTCGGCTGGGACCGCGCCCGGCGCAAGGCACGCGTCGAGCAGATGCTCGAACTGGTCGAGCTGACGGGCTTCGGCGACCACCATCCGTGGCAGCTCTCGGGCGGCATGCAGCAGCGGGTCTCGATCGCACGCGCACTCGCCTTCGAGCCTGCGCTGCTGCTGATGGACGAGCCGTTCGGGGCGCTCGACGAGATGACCCGTGAGCGGTTGAACCTGGAGCTCCTCTCGATCTGGCAGCAGCTCCGCTCCACGGTCGTCTTCGTCACCCACTCGATCTCCGAGGCGGTGTTCCTCTCGACGCGCGTCGTCGTGATGAGCCCGCGACCGGGCCGGATCGCCGGGATCGTGCCCGTCGACCTGCCGTTCCCGCGCACGGTCGAGACACGCGAGGAGACGCGCTACTTCGAGCTCGTGACCGAGGTGCGCGAGCTGCTGCGCCGACGCGGCGAGCACCTGCTCCCCGAGGAGGAGGCGGCGCTGCTGGGTGAGGCTGAATGAGCAGTGTGTTCGTCACGCCGGGGTACGGGCGGCGGGCCGCGCGTCAGGTGCGCGACTGGGTCCCGGCCGTGGTCGTGCTGGTGGCCACGCTCGTGATCTGGCAGGGCGCGATCGCCGTCTTCGACATCCAGAAGTTCCTCCTCCCCTCCCCGACCGACATCGGCGGCACGCTCTGGGACGAGCACGGCACGCTGCTCTCGGCGGGCTGGTACACGTTCAAGGAGGCGCTCGGCGGCTTCGTCATCGGCTCGACCGCCGGCATCGTCTTCGCCACGATCGTCGCGCGCTTCCACGTCGTCGGCCTCGTGCTGCTGCCGATCGCGATCGCCGCAAACGCCGTGCCGATCATCGCCTTCGCACCGATCTTCAACGTCTGGTTCAACCCGCTCTCGCCGCACTCGAAGATGGCGATCTCCGCGGTCCTCTGCTTCTTCCCGGTGCTCGTGAACACGCTGCGCGGCCTGCAGAGCGTGCGGCCGTCGCAGATCGAGCTGATGCGGGCCTACGCGGGCGGAGAGCTCGACATCTTCCGCCGCGTGCGTGTGCCGACGGCGCTGCCGTACGTGTTCACGGCGCTCAAGGTGGCTAGCGTGCTCGCGATGATCGGCGCCGTCGTCGGCGAGTACTTCGGCGGCTCGTACGAGGCGCTCGGCGTGCGGATCCGCTCCGACGCGCAGGTCTTCAACTTCGAGCGGGCCTGGGCGGGGATCGTGGTCGCCTCGGCCTTCGGCCTTGCTCTCTACCTCGCCGTCGCCGCGGCCGAACGGGCGCTCGTCAGGTGGGCGCCGGCGAACAGGAATTCGTAATCGACCAGGCGATCGGTGCAGAATCACGACAACGCTCGACAGGAACAGGAGGACGAATGAACAGACGTTGGGTCACATGGGTCGTTGCAGTGGGAGCGCTTACCGCGCTTACGATCGGCGCAGGGGCCTCGGCCGCACCTCAGCGGGCACAGGCCGACAAGGTCACGGTGCAGCTCAAGTGGGTGCCGCAAGCACAGTTCGCGGGCTATTACGCCGCGCAGAAGATGGGCTACTACAAGAAGGCCGGGCTCGACGTGACGATCAAGCCGGGCGGCCCGGACATCATCCCGGAGCAGGTCGTGGCGAGCGGTCAGGCGGAATTCGGACTCGACTGGCTGCCGAGCCTCTTGGCCGCACGCGACAAGAACACCGATCTCGTCAACATCGCGCAGGTCTTCGCGAAGTCGGGGATGACGCAGCTCACCTGGAAGAGCTCGGGGATCGACTCGATCGCGAAGATGAAGGGCAAGAAGGTGGCGAACTGGCTCGGCGGAAACGAGTTCGAGCTGTTCGCGGCGCTGACGAAGAACGGGATCGATCCGCAGAGCTCGGGCGACGTGACGATCGTCCAGCAGCCGTTCGACATGAATCTGTTCCTGAACAACGACGTCGATTCTGCGTCGGCGATGACCTACAACGAGCTCGCCCAGGTGCTCGAGGTGAAGAACCCGGACACGGGCAAGCTCTACACGCTCGCCGACCTGAACGTCCTCAAGATGCAGAACGTCGGCACCGGGATGCTCGAGGACGGCATCTTCTCGACCGGCTCGTGGCTGAAGGACCCGGCCCACCAGGCCATCGCTGTGCGGTTCTTGAAGGCAACCTTCCAGGGCTGGATCTACTGCCGTGACCACTGGAAGGCGTGCGTGAACATCACGCTCCAGGCCGGGCCGACGCTGCCCCGGGGTCATCAGACCTGGCAGATGAACGAGATCAACAAGCTCGTCTGGCCGACGAGCTCGGCGGGCATCGGCGTCATGAACAAGGCGGCGTATGCGCGGACAGCGCAGATCGCCGAGCAGTTCGACGTGATCTCGAAGGCGCCGTCGGGCGCCTACCGCACCGACCTCGCGCGGAAGGCGGTCGCGCAGTTGAAAGCTGCGGGCGTGAACGTGACGGGTACGAAGTGGAAGGCCGCGGTGGTCGTGGTGACCGCCGGAGGGAAGTAGTCGTTTCGAAACAGATGACACAGCGTCGCCGGTCGCGGCCGGAGCCGGGCTTCGCCCGGCGGGAGGCGATACAGCGGCCGGCGACGCCGTGCCAAAGGAAGGGGCCCGTGGGGGAACCACGGGTTCCCCCACGCGAGAAGGAGGAGCCATGTCCGTGCTGATCAAGGGCGGCCGGGTCGTAACCGCGGCCGACGACTACGTCGCCGACGTCTTCGTCGAGGGCGAGCGCGTGACGCTCGTCGGCGAGTCACTCGACGTCGAGGCCGACAAAGTGATCGACGCCACCGGCAAGTACCTCCTGCCGGGCGGGGTCGACCCGCACACCCATCTCGACATGCCATTCGGGGGAACCGTCACGATCGACGACGTCGAGTCGGGCCAGACCGCGGCCGCGTTCGGCGGCACGACCACCCACGTCGACTTCTGCATCCAGGGCAAGGGTCAGACCTTCGCCGACGCGCTCGCCGGCTGGCACGCGAAGGCAGAAGGCAAGCAGGTGATCGACATGGGCTACCACATCGCGGTCACCGACCTGAGCTGGGACGGCGCGCTCGAAGAGCTCGCGACGCTGCCCGACCAGGGGATCACCTCCTACAAGCTCTTCATGGCCTACAAGGGCGCGCTGATGGTGGACGACGAGACGCTCTTCCGCACGATGGAGGTCGCCGCCCAGACCGGCGCGCTCGTGATGGTGCACGCCGAGAACGGCGACGCGATCGACGTGCTCGTGCGCAAGGCGCTCGCCGCGGGCCACACCGAGCCGCACTGGCACGCGCTCACCCGCCCGCCCGAGACCGAGGGCGAGGCAACCAACCGCGCGATCCAGCTCGCGCGCGTCGCCGGCTGCCCGCTCTACGTCGTCCACGTCTCGTGCAAGGAGTCCGTCGAGCCGATCGCGCTCGCCCGCTCCAAGGGTTGGGATGTCTGGGGCGAGACCTGCACGCAGTACTTCTTCGTCGACTACACGTTCCTCGAGCGGCCGAACTTCGAGGGCGCGAAGTACGTCTACACGCCGCCGCCGCGCGACAAGGCGAACCAGGACGTGCTCTGGGACGCGGTGCGCACGGACGTGCTGAGCGCGATCTCGACCGACCACTGCGCCTTCAACTGGGACGGGCAGAAGTCGCTCGGGCGCGACGACTTCTCGAAGATCCCGAACGGCGGCCCCGGGCTCGAGAACCGGCTCCAGATGATCCACCACTTCGGAGTGCGCGAGGGCCGGATCACGCTCAACCGCATGGTCGAGCTGCTGGCGACGAATCCGGCGAGGCTGTTCGGCCTCTACCCGAGGAAGGGAACGCTGGCCGTCGGCTCGGACGCCGACATCGTCGTCTTCGACCCGGAGAAGCGCGTCAGGATCTCGGCCGCGACCCACCACTCGAGGATCGACTACAACCTGTTCGAGGGCACCGAGGTGGTCGGCTCGCCCGAGGTGGTGTTGCTGCGGGGAAACGTCCTGGTCGAGAACGGGGAGCTCGTCGCCTCACCGGGGATCGGCCGGTACGTGAAGCGCGCGAAGTTCGGCCAGGAGCTGACGGGCGCGGGCGTGGCTGTCGCGACGTAGCCGACCAAGTCGACTCGGCTCTCACGCACGCCCCACCCTGGTTCGCACGCACGCCCCCACCCTGGGTGGGGAGCCGATCCCGCCGCCCTCGAAACCGACGCTATCAGCCGAAAGCGCGCGGAACTGCAACCCCTTCGCAACGCTTCTGCAACTTTCGGTGAGCGGCGGGAGCGCGCCAGCAGCGGCAGTGGGTCGCCCGCGCGGCCGGAGCTCCGGCGCGGTGCCGTGCCGTGCCGGTCAGCTGTCGGACGAAACCGCGACCCGGACGCGCTGGATCACGTTGTTGCAGACGCCGTCGTAGTTCCACTCGGGGCTCGCCGGCTGGGTGCGCCCGGTCGCGTCGGTCGCGCGACAGCAGAGGACGTGCTCGCCGGGCTCGGCGGCCCACGCGTACGTCCAGCGCTGCCAGGCGAAGGCGGAGGCGGACTCCTCGAGAGCCGCCTCGCCCCAGCTCTCCCCGCCGTCGACGCTGATCTCGACCCGCACGACGGGCGGCGTCCCCGACCATGCGCGACCTTCGAGCACACACCGCCCGGGCGAGAGAAAGCGCGAGCGCGAGAGGAAGTCGGGAATGCCCGGCGGCACCATCAGCGCCCGCGGCTGGATCCTCGTCACGGGCGTGCCCGGGTCGTCCTCGGACTGCTTGACGTGGTAGGCGACCTCCTGCTGCCAGCCGCGGAAGGGCTCGTCCACCACGGTGACCGACCGGAGCCACTTGACGTGGGTCATGCCGTACCACGACGGCACGAGCAATCGGAGCGGAAAGCCGTGCTGCGGCGGCAGCGGCTGGCCGTTGATCTCGTAGGCGAGCAACACCTCCTCGCGCAACGCCTCGGCGAGCGGCAGGCTCCGCTCGTAGGCGTGCTCGACCTCGCCCTGCACGCCGCGGTCGAGGCCCGTGAAGACGACCTCGACGCCGCCGGGCAGGAGCCCGGCCTCCTCGAGGATCGGCGCCAGCGACGTCCCCGTCCATTCCGCCGTCCCCACCGCCTCGAGCAGCCAGGGCTGGCTCAGCGGACGCGGCTCGTACAGCGCGCGCCCGTTGCCGGCGCACTCCATCGTCACGGCAAGGGTGCGGGCCGGGCGCGCCTTCACGTCCGCGAGCGTCAACGTGAGCGGCCGCGAGACCCTGCCGCCGATCTGAAGGCGCCAGCTCTCGGGATCGACGTTCGGAATGTCGAAGTGGATCAACAGGTAGTGCAACCCGACCGGCGTAACCGGGTACCGCAGCGCTTCCAGCGGCAGAGCGTGGTTCCGCGCCGCGAGCTGCAACTCCTCGAGCGAGATCCCGCCCACGGCCGTCACCGCGTGTTCGCCCTCCGGCATGACCCGCCGCGCCGCCTCAGCCGACCGAGTCGCGGAAGGCGACCGCCTCGCCGCTGATCGCCGCCGACTCCTCGATCGGCACGATCGGCGTCGCGTTGAAGCGCAACCAAGGCGCCCAGGGTGCAGTCGTGCGCGCAAGCGTGGCCGCACTGTCGACCTCGACGATCGCAACGCCGCCCGTCCCCTCGGCGAAGCCGTAGAAACCCTTGAACTCGGCGCCGGGCGGCGGCTGCCATTTGGCGAAAACCTCGAGCGAGCGCTTGAACCCTGCCTCGCTCCTGTCGACGGACTCCCAGCTCACGTGGAAGAGCATCAGCATGTCCTTTCCTCGGTTCGAAGGGGCCGACCCTAACACGGGCCTGAGCCGATTTCGCGCGCCGTCGCCCGCTCGAGCCACCCGCGTGGGGGCGGTGGGCGAGCCGCGGTTCCCATGGTCGATACCGGCCGGGCCGGAGCAGACACGGCATCTCAAGACTCCACGTGCGCCCGCCGATACATGCCTGACGGCTTGCCGGAGCCTGACGAACCTCCTATCCGATGAGCACCTCGACAGTCACCTTCCTGCGGGTCTACACCTCGCTCGGGTTCCGGCCCCAGACCGAACGCCGGCTCGTCCTCGGTCTCAGCAGCTTCACGGGCGTTGTCTGGCTCATCGTCATTCCACTCGAGATCGTCTTCTACTAGCCGTCAGCGCAAACCAGTCGCGCCGTGAGGCGACCGTCGACTGCACCAGCGCGTGCAAAGACATCCCGAGCCTTGCATCCTCGGTAGCCCCGATACTTCGACTGTGATCGCTCGATGAAACGCGCCGGCAACGCGCACAGGTCCCGGAACTGTGCGCTGCCACGGCCTCGGAGGCTGATGTCGTGGTGAGCGGAACGATCAATCCCCGGTTCGCCCCGGTTCGAGAGGCCCTCGCGGAGGTGCTGGACGACCAGGCCGGGACCGGTGCCGCCGTCGCGGCTTGGTACGACGGTGCATGGGTCGTCGACCTGTGGGGCGGCTGGGCGGACGCCGCCCGCTCCCAGCCGTGGCGGCGAGACAGCATCGTTCAGCCCTATTCGGTGAGCAAGCCGTTCGCCGCGCTCTGTGCCCTGCGGCTGGTCGACCGCGGTGCAGATCGACCTCGATGCGCCCGTGCAGCGCTACTGGGCCGACTTCCGGGCGCCGGCGACCGTTCGGCAGGTTCTCTCGCATCAGGCCGGAGTCGTCGCACTCGACGAGCCGGCGCCCACCGAAGCCTTTTACGACTGGGAGCAGCTTTGCTCGCTGCTCGCCGGCCAGGAGCCGGCCTGGGCGCCGGGAACCGCGCACGGCGAGGCGGCGCTGTTCTACGGCCACCTGGTCGGCGAGCTGGTGCGACGTGTGGACGGACGTTCGCTCGGACGCTTCCTGCGCGATGAGGTCTGTGGCCCCTTGGCCCTGGACTTCGCCGTCGGCCTCGCCGACCGCGACCAGTCACGCGTGGTCGAGCTAACCGGGCTCGACGAGGCTTTCCGGCTTGCGAACGAAGCCGGGAGGCCGGAGCTCTACCGACGCGCGATCGGGAACCCGCCGGGGGCGCTGGATGCGGAGGTCGTCAACGGCTGGGCGTGGCGAGCGGCCGAGGTCCCGGCAGTCAACGGGCACGGCAGCGCCCGCGGCATCGCCGGCCTCTACGCCGCACTTCTGGAAGGCGAGCTGTTGTCGCCGGGACTGCTTGCCGAGGCAACGAGCGAACACTGTTCCGGGCGCGATCAGGTCTTCGGGCACGACAACGCCTGGGGGTTGGGATTCGGCATCGATGACGAGGGCTTCGGGATGGGTGGGCTCGGTGGCAGCTTCGCCGGCGCGTCGACGAAAGGTGGGTACGCGCTCGGGTTCGTCACCGGGACGATGGGTGACGGGTCAGCTGGAACGGTCATCGAGAACGCGTTCCGATCCTGCCTGGGGCTACCACCTTTGGAGGCCAGCTAGGCAAGCACCCTCGGATGGGCGAGTGCTCCTTCGCGTGACCTGAAAGACGGCGCAAGCCGAGCGACGGGAAGACCCGTTCAGTGCGTCTGCGGGAAGCCCAGGTCGACCTTCGACGTGGCCGGGTCGGGCCAGCGTGAGGTGACGACCTTCGTGCGCGTGTAGAAGTCGATGCCCTCCGGGCCGTAGATGTGCCGGTCGCCGAAGAGGGAGTTCTTCCAGCCGCCGAAGGAGTAGTAGGCCACCGGCACGGGGATCGGCACGTTGATGCCGACCATGCCCGCCTGCACGTCGAACTGGAACTGGCGGGCGACGCCGCCGTCTCGCGTGAAGATGGCGGTGCCGTTGCCGTACGGGCTCTCGTTCACGAGGCGGATCGCCTCGTCGTAGGTGCCGACGCGGGTGACGCCGAGGACAGGGCCGAAGATCTCGTCGCGGTAGTTGTCCATCCCGGGCGTGACGTTGTCGATCAGCGACGGCCCGAGGAAGAAGCCGTTTCCGCCAGGCGAGCTCTCGCGGCCGTCGACGACGATCGTGGCGCCCTCGTCCGGCGCGCGCTCGACGTACGAGGCGACCCGGTCGCGGTGCTCCTTCGTCACGAGTGGGCCCATTTCGGAGTCGGGGTGTAGACCGTCGCCGACCTTGACGTTCGGGATCCGCTCCTTGATCGCCTCGATCAGCGGATCGGCCACGCCGCCGACGGCGACGACCATCGCGACGGCCATGCAGCGCTCGCCGGCCGAGCCGTACCCGGCCGACACCGCGGCATCTGCGGCCATCTCGATGTCGGCGTCGGGCAGCACGATCATGTGGTTCTTCGCGCCGCCGAGCGCCTGGCAGCGCTTGCCGTGACGGGTCGCGCTCTCGTAGACGTACTTCGCGATCGGCGTCGAGCCGACGAACGAGATCGCCGCCACGTCGGGATGCTCCAGCAGCGCGTCGACCGCGACCTTGTCGCCGTGCACGACGTTGAACACGCCGTCCGGGACGCCTGCCTCGGCGAGCAGCTCCGCGGTGAGCACGGACGCGGACGGGTCCTTCTCGGACGGCTTGAGCACGAATGCGTTGCCGCAGGCGAGCGCCGGCGCCCACATCCACATCGGAACCATCGCCGGGAAGTTGAACGGCGTGATCCCGGCGACGACGCCGAGCGGCTGGCGGATCGAGTAGACGTCGATCCCGGTCGAGGCCTGTTCGGAGAACTCTCCCTTGAGCAGCGTCGGGATGCCGCAGCAGAAGTCGATCACCTCGAGCCCGCGCGCGACCTCGCCGAGCGCGTCGGTGGTGACCTTGCCGTGCTCGAGCGTGAGCAGGCGCGCGAGGTCTGCGCGGTGAGCGTCGAACACCTGCCGGATGCGGAAGAAGAGCTCGGCCCGGCGCGAGAGCGAGAGCGCCCGCCAGGCGGGAAACGCCTCCTTCGCTGCCTGGACTGCGCGATCCACTTCCTCGGCGCTGGCCAGGTCGACCGCGCCCGTCCGGACGCCGAGCGCCGGGTTGTAGACGGGACCCGTCCGCCCGGACGTCCCTTCGTAGCGCTTGCCCCCGATCCAGTGGTTGATCGGCTTGACCGCGCTCGGTGCCTCGATCGTCTTGGACATCTCGTTCCTCCTCGCGTCGTCGGGATCAGCCTAGCGAGAGACCGGAAGTCCAGATCGACGGTCGAGGCTACCGGGTCGGCCCAGGGCCGGGTAACGACCCTCGTCGGCTTCTTCTTGATCGACCACGAGGCGCTCTGCGCCCGGGCCCGAACCGCTCCGCCAGGCTCTGATCGGCGTCCCAGCACCGGGCGGACTCACTCGGGCTATGTCCCGCAGGCCGCCGTCAGGTCGTCCACGAGCTTCGAGAACCTGGGCCAGCCGTTGAGTCCGCCGTTGACCGCCTTGCGCACGCCCTGCCAGTCCCCGGCCGCCGCCAGCGCCGGAATCCTGCGATCCTTCATGTACTCCGCGAGGACTTTGGCAGCGACTTCGGGCTCGAGGGCGAGCTCGGGATTCTGCTCCAGCGGGATTCCGAGCTTCGTGCCGTAGGTGGCGTAGTTCGCGCGGCCCGTGAGCTGGATGTAGCCGCGACCGTGGTACCGGGGACCATCGCCGGGGTGGGTGTTGCCAAGGTCAGTGCGCCCGTCGTACTTCTTGAAGTACTCGTCTCCGCCGAATTCGTTGATCGGCAGGAAGGCGCTTACCTCGGTGCCGATGGTGGCGACCGCCGCGATCATGCTCGCCCGGTCGCTGATGCCGCGCTCGGCGAGCGCCTTCTTGATCCCGGGCCAGTGCTTGGTGACGTTTTCGGGTGGAGAGCTGCAGATCGAGGCGATCTGCGCCGGCGTGAGCGGGAACGTGCCGCCGCCGCCTGGCTGAGGACTCGGCTTGACCGAACCCGGGTCGGCGGCGAGGGATGCCCACGTCGCCGGGCCCACCACGCCGTCAGCGGTGAGCCCGTGGGCCGCCTGGAACGCTTTCACGGCAGAGGCTGTCTTCGCACCGAAGACGCCGTCGGTGCCGACGGACTGGCCGTGCACGACCAACTTCTGCTGAAGGTCGAGGACGTTGGGCCCTGACATCAGCGGCTGCTTGAGCTTGAGCAAGGGGGGCATTTGCGGCTCCTTCGTTTGAGTAGCGGGAAATGGGTTCCCGGTAGCTCTGGACTATTTCTCATCGGACCCAGGAATGAAAGAGTCCTCCAGGCTCACTGCCGTTGGCGCAGGTCGGAGCGCGTTCGACGCCGTCAAGGTTGGAGCGACCGCGCAGCTCGCCGGCGGCCCGCGCGGTCGCAGCTACTTCGCGTAACCCCACGCAACCAGGTCGCGCTTCAGCTTCTTGATGTATGCGGCGTCCATCGGGCCGAGCCCGCCGACGCGCAGGAGGCCGGCCTTCAGCGCCGCCTGGAGTGCCGAGTCGCACCTCCCCGCCGCGCCGAGGAGGTACTGGTCGGCGCACCAGGCGCCGAGCACGCCTCGCACGTCGGTGCCCTTCCTCGCCCTGACCTCGAGGTAGAGCTTCCAGAGCGTCTTGGCGTCCGCAGCAACGAGGTCGAGCCGCTCCCTCGTCACCTCGACGAGGCGCCCGTCGCCGTTGATCCTCCAGACGGAGAGCGGAAGCAAGGAGTGGGCGTAGTCGGTGTAGGAATACGCAAACCGGTCGTCGCCGCTGATGAACCAGTAGGCGGCGCCGTGCGACTGCCCGCGGTAGCCGGGGTTGCCCCAGTCGTGCGCGATCGAGCGCCAGGCGCCGGCGACGAAGACCACGACCTTGGTCTCGTAACAACAGTGGGCACCGCCCGTGTTGAGCTCGACGAGCACTTCCGCCGGCTTGCCGCCCCAGACGTTCCTCACGTCGAGCGCACCGGGCACCGACGGCTGGCAGCTCCCGCCGGCGCAGAGCCGCTCCGTGAAGACTGCCTTCCCGGCTCTGAAGACGGTGAGCGCCATGTTCCGGTACGGCGGGTAGGCGTCCTGGTCGAGGTCCTTCTCGAACGCGAGCGTCGCCGAGATCGCTCCCTGCCGGGAGTGGATGGCGACCGGCACCCAGCGGGCCGCGAGCGCGCTGCCGGTCACCGCAAACGCCAGGGCAAGTGACCCGGCGAGAACGAGCACGCGCCTCACGATGCGGCTACCGCGCCTGCCGGGTCGGCGCTTCAAGCGGCTCGGTCATCCGGACGGTCAACTCGCGCCTCCTCGCATTCTCCGCTCAGCGTATCGCCGGGTAGCGTCTCCACGCATGCGCGCCGCCCTGCTCGAGCTCGCGGAGGAACCGGGCCTGTGGATCTCCCTCGCGCCGCCGGGTGAGCTGATCGCAGCCGACGGCTACACGGTGGTCACGTCGCTGCGTTCCGCCTCCGTCGAACGGATCCGGCTCGCGCCGGACGCAGTCGAGCGCGCGATCGAGGAGACCCGCGCGCTGGCCCGCGGGCGCGGGTTCGCGCACGTGACCTGGTGGCTCGGCGAGCTCACGACACCGCCCGGGCTCGCGGGCCGGCTCGAGGCGCTCGGGTTCGAGCCCGACCGCGACACGCCCGAGATGACGAGCCTCACGATCGACCACGCTCCGGCAGGGGAGCCGGCCGTAGAGGTTCGGCGCGTCGAGACGGTCGAGGAGTATCTGCGCGCACTCGAGCTCGACTGGGACGTCTGGCAGGTGCCGGAGGACGAGCGCGCCGGACAGCGCCCGGTGCAGCGGGCAGCCTGGCCGCTGCTTCAGGCCGGCGGGCGAGAGAGCCACTACCTCGCGTTCGTGGACGGCGAGCCGGCCGGCTTCGCACGCGCCGTGTTCACGCCTGCCGCGGCGATTCTGCTCGGCGGGTCGACGCTGCCCTGGGCACGCGGGCGCGGCGTCTACACCTCGCTCGTGCACGCGCGCTGGCGCGACACGGCCGAGCGGGGCGTGCCGCGGATCGCCGTCAGCGCGGGCCCGATGTCGGCGCCCATCCTCGAGCGGCTCGGCTTCGAGCCGATCGGCACCGTTCGACTCCTACGCGACCGGTTGTAGGAGGCGCGTAGCGCCCGTCCGCGAAGCGGACCGGTGGAAGGGGTCTGGGGAGACCGGGAGGTTTCCCCAGCTGACCACCTATACGATCTCGCCGTGGCGACGGTCGACGAGAACACCCGGCTCGGGCAGCAGATCGTCGAGGACGCGAAACGCTACGTCCTCTACTCGTGGTCGGTGCAGGACGCGATCAACCCGATCGCGGTCGCGGGCGCCGAGGGGCGGCACTTCTGGGACTACGACGGCAAGCGCTACCTCGACTTCGCCTCACAGCTCGTCAACGTCTCGATCGGCTACGGCCACCCGAAGGTGGTCGCGGCGATCAAGGAGCAGGCCGAGACGCTGGCGACGATCGGCCCGCCGATGGCGACCGAGTCGCGCTCGCGGCTCGGGAAGCTCCTCAGCGAAGTGACCCCCGGCGATCTGAACCTGTCGTTCTTCACGAACGGCGGGACGGAGGCCAACGAGAACGCGATCAAGCTCGCCCGCTGGTACACGGGCCGGCACAAGATCGTTGCGCGGTATCGCTCCTACCACGGCGCGACGGGCGGGACGATCACGCTCACCGGCGATCCACGCCGCTGGCCCGCCGAGCCCGGGATCCCGGGCGTCGTGCGCATGTTCGACCCGTACACCTACCGCTGCCCGGCCGGCCATCCCGACCCGTGCCCCGTGTGTACCGGCGGCCCGCACCTCGAGGAGATCCTGATGTACGAGGGGCCGCAGACGGTCGCTGCGGTGATCCTCGAGACGGTGACCGGGACGAACGGGATCATCGTCCCGCCGGACGGTTACCTGCAGTCGATCCGCGAGGTGTGCGACCGCCACGGCATCCTGCTCATCGCCGACGAGGTGATGGCCGGCTTCGGCCGCACCGGCAAGTGGTTCGCGGTTGACAACTGGAACGTGGTGCCGGACATCATCACCCTCGCGAAGGGCATCAACTCCGGCTACATCCCGATCGGCGCGATGGTCGTGCGCGAGCCGATCGCCGAGTGGGTGCGGTCGCGGTTCTTCGCGGGCGGGCTGACGTACTCGGGCCATCCGCTGGCGTGCGCGTCGGCGGTGGCCTCGATCGAGGCGTTCCAGGAGGAGGGCATCGTCGAGAACGCAGCCGCGATGGGCGAGGTGTTCCGGGTGGAGCTCGCACGGCTCGCCGGAAAGCACCCGTCGATCGGCGAGGTGCGCGGCCTGGGGTGCTTCTGGGGCCTCGAGCTCGTGAAGGACCGCGCGACGCGCGAGCCGCTCGTCCCGTTCAACGGGGCGGGCGAGGCGGCGAAGCCGGTCGCAGCGATGGCCAAGCGGGCACTCGATCGCGGGCTGTACCTGATGACGCACTGGAACGTCGTCATGGTGTGCCCGCCGCTGACGATCACGCGCGAGGAGCTCGACGAGGGGATCGCGATCCTCGACGAGGCGCTCTCGGTCGCCGACGAGTTCGTCGGCTGAGCCAGCATCGCGCAGCAAACGTGTTCTTTCCACGCCCCCACCCTGGGTGGGGAGCCAACCCGCCGCCCTCGACGGCGACGATACCGCGCGAATGCGCACGGATCTGCGGCGGGTCCGTGCCAATTTCGTCAAACCTTGTCCACAATCTGCGCCGCACCGCCGGCGCGGCTGGCCGGCGGGACGTGCGAGGGATCGGTTGGGCTCGCCGCTACCGCCGCGGGCACGCGAGCAGGCGCCACGCCAGCGTCGGCGCCAGGCGCTGCTACCGGAACAGATCGCGGTCGGGCGGGATCACGAGCTCGCGCGCGCTGCCGTCGCCGCTCGTTCGCAGCCCGCGCACGACCACCGCCGGGATGCCCTCGGCCTTTCCGCGCGCGAGGTCGGCGGCGGCGGCGATCTCGTCGGCCAGGGCGACCTGCGAGGTGCGCAGGACGTAGCCCGCGCGGTCGGCCGTCCCGCGCAGGTCGAGGAGCGGCGCGAGGCCGGCGACGCCGATCGCGACGTCGGTCGTTCCGCGGCGGAACGGCCGTCCGAAGGAGTCGCTGACGATCACCGCGACGTCCTTTCCGGCGTGCCGGCGGATCGAGGCTCGGATCCGGCGCGCGCTCTCGTCCGGATCGACCGGCAGGAGGACGACCGTGCCCGGCTCGGCCGCGTTCGACGCATCGACTCCGGCCGACGCGCAGACGAAGCCGTGGCTCGTCTCCGCGATCACGAGCGCGCCGCGCGAGCGCACGACACGCTTCGTCTCGCGCAGGATCACCTCGACCTTGCGCGGGTCGCTCACCTCGCCGGCGAGCTCGCGCGCCCGCCCGGACGGCTCGACCTCGGCGAGACGCACGACGCGGCCTTCCGCCTTCGAGACCGCCTTGTGCGCGACCACGACCACGTCGCCGTCCTCGAGCGCGGCCGCGCCGGCGATCAGCGCGCCGACCTCCTCGCCGTCCTCGATCTCGGGCAGGCCGGCGACTGGGTGGATCGAGATCACGCGGACGGGATGCCGGTGACGCGGACGCCGGCGTGCGCCTTGTAGCGCCGGTTCAGGTTCACGATCACTGCCGTCAGCCCCTCGAGCGTGCGCGCGCTCGCGAGCGGGCCGGCGTCGAGCGCACGGCCGGCGACGAGCTTCGCAGCGAGCTCGAGCGCGAGCTCCTTCGCGCGCGGGTCGTCGCCGCAGACGAGCGCGTCCTCGTCGGGCGGCTCGGCGGCGAGGTTCGCGGCCGCGATCGAGTGCAGCCCCGCGACGACGGGCGCCGCGACGAGCCCCTGGATCCGCTCGGCAAGGGAGCGCGCGTCCGGGTCGGGCCGAACACCGTCCTTCGCGAAGCCGAGCGCGCTTGCAACCGAGAGGAGCGGCGTCTCGCCGAGCGCGCCGGCAATCGCACGCGCAGTGTCGAGCGCGGCCTCGGCCTTGACCGCCAGCACGGCAAGATCGGCCCCGCGCACGGCGTCCTCGTTGATCGCACCCGCTGCGCCTCCACCGAGCTCCTGCGCCGTCGCGCGCGCGCGCTCGGCATCGCGCGAGCCGATCACGACCTCGTCCTCGCCGAGCGCGACGAGCCGGGCCGCAAGCGCGCGGCCGAAGCTCCCGGTGCCACCGAGGATCGCGACCCTCACGCCTCTGACCGCCCTTGAGACGTGAGCGAGCTCACGCGGGTGCGCCGGCAGCGTCGAGCACGTCTCGGGCAAGGCGGCGCCGCGCGTGGTCGTCGTTCATCAGCGTCCGCGTGACGACGGGACGAACGCCGGCCGGAAGATCCGCGGGCGCATCCGCCTCGTCGATCACGAGCGCGTCGATCAGCCCCGCGTAGCAGCCGGCGACGTGCGCCGGCGACGTGCCGCCCGCGAGCCGCGCGAGCATCCGGTCGGCCGGGCCGCTTGCACCGCACGGCCGCCGATCAGCGGGCTGACCGCGACACACGGCGCCCGCCGCCGCTCGAGCGCGAGCCGAATCTCCTCGACGGCGAGGATCGGGCCGATCGAGACGTACGGGTTGCTCGGCGCGATCACGACGACGTCGGCCGCCTCGAGCGCCTCGAGCACGCCGGGCGCCGCGCGCGCATCGGGCGCTCCCGTGTAGAGCACGGCGTCCACCTCGTCGCGGTGCCCGCGCTCGACGAACCAGGTCTGGAACGGGAAGGTGCCGGCCGGCGTCTCGAGGAACGTCCGCAGCGGGGCGTCGGTCGCCGGGAGCAGCGCGCAGCCGAGACCGAAAGCCTCGCGTCAATCGAGCCGTCACCTCGGATAGCGGGACGCCCTCGCGCAGGAGCTGCGTCCGCACGAGGTGCAGGCCGATGTCGCGGTCGCCGAGGCTGAACCACGCCTCGCCGCCGAGCTCGCCGGCCGTGGCGAGCGCGTTCCAGGTCTCGTCGGCGCGCCCCCAGCCGCGCTCCTCGTCGGCCACGCCCGCAAGGGCGTAGAGCACGCTGTCGAGGTCGGGCGAGACGTGGAGCCCGAGCACCTCGACGTCGTCGCCGACGTTGCCGATCACCGAGACGTCGTGCGGGTCGACGACCGACACGACGCCCCGAAGGAAGCGCGCGCCGCCGACGCCGCCCGACAGCACGGTCACTCTCACGCGGCCGCTCCGAGGCGCATCGCCGCGAGCACCGCGCGGGTTCTGGGGCCGACCCGACCGGCCAGCCGCTCGAGGTCGGCGACCGTGTCCACGTCGTCGATCAGGTTCGGCGCGTCGACGGCGCGCGACGGCCCCAGCGCGGCGAACCGGGCGGCGCTGCCCCGCCCGTAGACCGGGGCGAAGAGATCGGGCGAGGCGAACGCGAGCGCGTTCGTCGTCCCGTCCGCGGCCGCAGCGAGCGCGAGCCCACCGGCGGGGACGGCGCCCGCAAGCGTGAAGAGGTCGCGGGCGCCGACGCACGGCAGGTCGGCGTTGACGACCAGGTACGGGGCGCCGCCGCCTGCCGCTACGGCCGCGTCGAGCCCGACGCGGACAGCCGCGCCCTGGCCGGCTCCCGGATCGGCGACGAGAATCGCCTCGCCGACCGGGGTGCCGGCCGGAGCAACGACGACGGTGGGGCCGACCGCCAGGCACGCGTCGACGACGTCGGCGAGCATCGCGTGCGCCAGAGCGGTCCTCGCCTCGCGCCGCAGGCGCCCGAGCCGGCTCTTGCCCTCCACGCCGCGGAAGGGAACGACCAGTGTCGGCATCTCCGAGAGACCCTAGTGGTTTGACCGGCAACGTTGCCCGGTTTCTGGGTCACGGGCCAGAGACCCGGCAACGTTGCCGGTCAGACCACTGGATGATCGATGCCACGATCTCGGGCGCCCGGCTGCGCGATCTGGCGTGTCCGGGACGCGCGATCAGGCGGCGCCGGAGCCGGGCGTGCGATTCGGCCACTCGCGCAGATCGAACCAGTGGCGTCGCCCGCAGCGCCTCGGTCACGATGGGGTCGGTGTGCTCGGCGTTGAACACGTGGCTGTCGAGGTCGCAGCAGATCTCGACCACGTCGAAGTCGCACTCGCCGCAGTTGACCAGAGCGTCGGCCGGCAGCTGAGCCTCGCGGAGTGTGTAGTGCTTGAACTGGAGCTCGGGCGCAACCTCCATCAGTTGCGGCCAGTCGGGGCAGGAGCGAGAGCTCATCGAAGTCCGATTGTCGTGGGAGCGGCGATCTCCTGCATCGACCAGCGCCCGGCCAGCAGCACCGCGCCGCTCTCGGCTCCGGTCGGCAGGACGAAGAACTGCACCGCGTCGCCGAGCGAGTGCAGCAGCCTGCCGCCCTCGCCGTCGAGGAGGGCGCAGCGGAGATGGAAGCGCCCCTCTGCGAGCGGCAGCCGGTCGAGCTCGAAGCGGATCTCCCGCTCGCCCTGCCCGCGCATCCCAGCCGAGCTCCGCGGTCGCGACCGAGACGCCGCCGAGCACGACGCCGTCGTCGTCGCGTAGCTCGAGCGACAGCATGGGCGGGGCGACGTCCGGCTCGGAGGCGACCCGGAGCTCGCACCACGAGCGGCTCTCCCGCGGCGAACTGCCGGCGCTCGTCGCCGTCGGCATCGAGCAGGCGCGCGGACACGACGTGCGCCTCGCCGCTGCCCCACTCGCGCAGCCCGGCCGCGAGCTCGTCCGGGGCGCGGTCGTCGGCGAGCAGCTGCCGATAGCGGGCGATCGCCTCGCGGGTCGGACCGTCGAACGCGACCTGACCCTGCTTCAGCAGCACGGCGCGGTCGCAGAGGCGCTCCACCGCGTGGGCGTCGTGCGAGACGAAGACGATCGTCCCGCCACGCCGCTTGAACTCGCGCGATCTTGCCGAAGCACTTCCGCTGGAAGTCCTCGTCGCCGACCGCGAAGACCTCGTCGAGCAGGAGCACGTCCGCCTCGATGTGGGCCGCGACCGAGAAGCCGAGCCGCATGTACATCCCGGACGAGTACGTCCTGACCGGCAGGTCGATGAAGCGCTCGAGCTCGGCGAACGCGACGATCTCGTCCATCAGCTCGCGGACGCGCGCGCGCGAGAGGCCGTAGATCGAGCCGTTCAGGTAGACGTTCTCGCGGCCGGTGAAGTCCTGGTGGAACCCCGCGCCGAGCTCGAGCAGCGAGGCGACCCGGCCGCCGGTCTCGATCCGGCCGGACGTCGGCCGGAAGATCCGAGAGACGAGCTTGAGCAGCGTGGTCTTGCCGGAGCCGTTGCGGCCGACGAGCCCTACCGCCTCACCCGGCTCGGCCAGAAGCGACACGTCCCGCAGAGCCCAGACCTCCCGGGTCGTGGAGCGCCCGCGCGCCACGAACATGTCCTTGAGCGTCCGTTGGGGGTGCGTGGAGACGCGGAAGCGCTGCGACACGCGGTCGACGACGACCCGGCCCGGCGTCATGTGCTCATCACCTCACCGAGGGTACAGAGCGGCCTCGATGCGCTCGGGGCGACGGGTGCGGGGGCCGAATCGTGAGCCAGGTCGAGGACCCATCCCTAGCCCCCACCCACCCAGGGGAATGAGCCCACGGTAGCCGACGCGCAAGGTGTCCTTTGTCACGCGGGTGTGCCGGAAGGGTGACGATCCTTCCACGGCGTGTCGGTCCCGGTCGACGTCTCTGCGTGGACGAGCTCGCGCACACGGCCGAGGACGTCGGGATCGGTGCTCGGGAGGACGCCGTGGCCGAGGTTGAAGATGTGGCCCGGCCTCCCCGCCGCGCGCGCCGAGCACGTCGCGCGTCGCCGTCTCGATCCTCGGCCACGGGCCGAGCAGCACCGCTGGGTCCAGGTTCCCCTGCACGCCGCGATCGTCGCCGACCGCCGCCCAGCCGGCGTCGAGCGGCATCCGCCAGTCGAGGCCGATCACGTCGCCACCCGCAGCCGCCATCGAGCCGAGCAACGTCGTCGTGCCGGTGCCGAAATGGATCGTCGGCACGCCGGCGTCTCGGAGCGCGCCGAGCACGCGGGCCGACCACGGCGCGACGAACTCCGCGTAGTCGGCCACCGACAGCGACCCGACCCACGAGTCGAAGAGCTGCACCACGTCCGCGCCCGCCCGCGCCTGCGCGACGGTGTACGCGGCGAACGTGTCGGCGAGCTTGTCGAGCAGCGCGCGCCAGACTTCGGGCTCGCGGTACATCAGCGTCTTCGTGACCGCGAACTCGCGCGACGGCTTGCCCTCGACGAGGTAGCCGGCGACGGTGAACGGGCCGCCGCAGAAGCCGACCACCGCCTGGTCGGGCGCCAGCTCTCTCCGAACGATCCCGATCGCCTCCAGCACCGGCGCCACAGCCTCCTCCGGATCGGGCACACGCAGCCGCTCGACCGCTGCCAGGGACCTCACCGGCTCGCGCACGACCGGCCCGACGCCCTCGACGAGCTCGACCTCCAGCCCCATCGCGACGACCGGGGTCATGATGTCCGCGAACATCACGGCCGCGTCCACTCCGTGTCGGCGCACCGGCTGCAGCGTCACCTCCGCCGTCAGCTCGGCCGACCGGTTGATCTCGAAGAACGCGTGCCGCTCGCGGATCGCGCGGTACTCCGGCAGCGAGCGCCCGGCCTGCCGCATGAACCACACCGGCGTCCGCTCCACGGCTTCCCGGCGCGCGGCGCGGACGAGCAACGGTTCCACGCGGCCTAGACTAGCCGCGCATGGCCACGGGGCCGCTTGCCGTCCGCTGGGGCGACTGGATGCTCGACGACCCGCACGCGGGAGCGGTCGGCCGCGCGCGGGTCGAGCTCGAGAACGCCGGCAGCGTCGCCTGGCGCGATGGCATCAAGCTCGCCTACCACTGGCTCGACGACCGCGACAACCCGATCGTGTGGGACGGCGAGTCGAACACCGCTGCCGCTGCTCGCGCCCGGCGAGCGCGCGACCGTCGAGGCGCGCGTGCGGGCGCCGATCCCGCCGGGGAGGTACCGCTTCGCGCTCGACCTCGTCGCCGAGCGCCGCGCGTGGTTCTCGGAGCTCGGCAGCGAGATGGTCGCGGTGACGGTCGACGTGCGGCCGCGCGAGGGCGCACGACACGTCGAGCTGCCCGACTGGGTCCGGCCGGCGCCGGACTGGGAGGAACGGGTGACGGCCGCGCACGCGGAGGGCTACGCCGTCGTCGCCGGAGCGATCGAGTGGCACGGCAGCCCGCTGCACCGCCGGCCGAAGGCGCTCGGGCCGTACGCGCCCGGCCCCGGCCGCATCCCCGGCTTCTCCGACGCGCTGCTCTGCCCCTCCGTTCTCGAGGGCGTCGATCTCGAACGGCTGCCCGACGTCGAGGGTCTGCCGGCCTACACGACGCCCGCCGAGGAGCCGTGGATCTACGACGGCCGCATCGTCTTGACCGCCGGCCGGCGGCGGCGGTAGCGGTGCCCGGGGAGCGCATGGTGACGTTGCTCACGACGCGTTTACGAATTCCCCAAGCTCTTTTCATCTGGCCCTGGGAGAACTCCGCGTGATGCCTGTCGACGGTCGCCACTCGAGCTTCGACGGGCGCGAGGGCGACGACTGGCTCCGCGACGTGGGTGAGATCGACTGGGAGGGAGACGTGCGCTCGACCGCCCGCCGGCCGGAGCACACGGGCGAGCCCGCGAAGCGCGCGCGCCGTGCGCCGTCGGGGGCGGGGAGCGTCGAGAGTGCAGAGCCGCGGCGGCACGCCGCGAAAAACCCGCACGAGGCGACGATTCGACGCCGCCGCGCCATCGGGCTGCTGGTGCTCCTGGTGATCCTCGGCGGCCTCATCTGGGTCGCGGTGGCCGCGTTCGGCGGCGGCTCGGGTGGGAGCACCGGCGAGACGCTTCAGACGACGACGGCCCGCCAGCCCTCGACGAGCACGGCGACGACACCGGCCACGACTACACCGGCCACGACGACACCAGCCGCGACCACGCCACCGCTGACGGTGGACCTTCCGGCGGGCGAGAAGCTCCGGCGTGACTCCTCCGGGGACGTCGTGAAGCAACTCCAGGAGGGCCTGACCGCGCTCGGGCTCGAGCCCGGCCCGGCCGACGGGGACTTCGGGCCGGTCACGGAGGCCGCCGTGGTCGAGTTCCAGAAGTCGAAGGGTCTCGCCACCGACGGCGTCGTCGGCGTGAACACTGCGCGCGAGCTGAACGCGGCTCTCGCCGAGCTGCCGGCCGCAGACTCGACCGGCTGACGGCTCAGAGCTCGATCGCGATCCGGTCGTCGACGCGCCCGAACACGTACGCGCCGAGCGCGAGCGCGACCACGGCAGCGACCGCGAGGTAGATCACGTCCGCGGCCTGCGGCGCGGCGCCCAGCCAGAGCGTGTCGCGCACGGCGGTGATCGGCGGGCAGACGAAGTTGCCCCAGCGCAGCACGTCGAGCAGCACCTCGTGGCTCTGGACGCTCTCCGGGAGCTCGGCGAAGTTCCAGAGGATCGGCGTGAGGAAGAACCAGGGCAAGAGCGCCGCCGCGAGGATGTGCTCGACGTCGCGGAAGACGACGTTCAGCGACGCCACGATCAGCGCGACGCCGGCAACGAGGGCGAGGAAGAGCAGCGAGAGCGGGATCGAGAGAACGACGTACGGCCGTGCGCGCGGCACGAACGCGAGCGACAGCACGATCAGGATCAGCAGCATCGCCGCGAACGTCACGAGCTGCGTCGCGACAACCGAGAGCGGCACGAGCTGGCGCGGGAAGCGCACCTTCTTCACCAGGTCGGCGCTCTCGACGAGCGACCGCGCGCCCGTCTGAAGCGAGGTCGCGAAGAAGATCCAGCAGGCGAGGCCGGCCAGCAGGTACAGCGGGTAGTACGGGATCGTGTCGCCCTGCCAGAGCAGGCCGAAGACCACGAGGTAGACGGCCATCAGCGCGATCGGGTTGACGAGCGACCAGACGAGACCGAGCACCGAGCCGCGGTACTTGGCCTGGAAGTCGCGCCGGAAGAGGTTCGCGAACAGCTCGCGGTAGCGAACGAGATCGGCGTAGACGGCCATCGCCGAAGTGTAGGGCGGCCCGGCGCCGGTTACGGGCCCGCCGTTGGGCGCACCTCGTCCCGCTCACTTCCGGCCGGGAACGGCTGTACCGTCCCTCACAACGTGCTAACGGCGTTCGATTACCCTCCCCGGCTGTGAGCTCCGTCTCGGCCGTCGCCGCCCTTCCGGCCTGCGCGGCCGCGATCTGGGTTCTGCTCCGCTCGCCGCTCGCCCGCCGGCTCGTCGCTCTCCCGTCGGCCGACCGCTGGCACGAGACGCCGACGCCCCTGCTCGGCGGGATCGGCATCTTCTTCGGGATCAGCGTCGGCCTCTGGCTGGCGGCCGCGGTCGGTGCGTTCGAGCCGACCCTCGCCCTGCTCGGGATCTACGCCGGCTGCGCGCTCCTCTTCGTCACCGGCCTCCTCGACGACCTCTACAGCCTGAGCCCGATCGCCAAGCTGGCCGCGCAGGTCGTCGCGGCGGTGCTCGTGCTCGCGACCGGCACGCAGGTGCAGCTGGTGGGCAACGCGATCGTCGGCGATGCGATCGCGATCGTCTGGCTCGTCGGCGTCACGAACGCGTTCAACCTGCTCGACAACATGGACGGCCTGGCGGCGACGCTGGCCGCGATCGCGTTCGGCTTCTTCGCGATCGACGCGGTCACCGCCCACTCGAACACGCTCGTCCTCGCCTTCGCGCTCGCAGGCGCCTTCGCGTGCATCGGCTTCCTGCCGTTCAACCTGCGGCCGAGAGGCCGCGCGCTCGTCTTCATGGGCGACTCCGGGAGCCTCGCGATCGGCTTCGCGCTGGCTGCGCTCGGGCTCGCTGCGAGCTGGCGCGTCGCCGGGACGACCGCCGCCACGCTCGTGCTGCCGATCCTCATCCTCGCCGTGCCGATCCTCGACACCGCGCTCGTGACGGTCGCACGGCTGCTCGAGGGGCGGCCGATCTACCAGGGCGGCCGCGATCACTCCTCGCACCGGCTCGTCCGCTTCGGCCTCTCGGAGAGGCACGCGGTGGCGCTGCTGGCGCTGATCGCGACCGGCATCGGCGCCTCGAGCCTCGCCTACAACGTGCTCGACAACGTCCGCTACACGGTGGTCGGCGTCGTGGTCACCTTTGCGCTGCTCGTGCAGTTCGCGAGCTTCCTCGCCGACATCGAGCGACGCCCGCCGACGGAGGGGCAGGAGCTCGGCCTCACCCAGGCGTTCGCCGTCCACTGGCGGCGCGTCGTCGAGGTGCTCGTCGACTTCGTCGTGATCACCGGCTCCTTCGTGGCCGCCTACGCGATCGTGTTCGGCTGGCCCGGCACGACGAGCCAGCGGTTCATCGCCGGCTTGACGCTGCCGGTCGTCCTCGCCGCCCGCTACCTGACCTTCATCCCGTTCGGCCTCTACCGCTCGGTCTGGCGCTATGCGGGCGCGCGCGACGCCGCGGCGATCGCCACCGCGGTCGTCGTCTCCGAGGTGATCGCCCTCGCCTACATGGTGCTGACCCAGAACATGCGCGACTTCTCGCGCTCGTTCTTCATCGTCGACGCGCTGATCTGCATGATCGCCGATCGGCGCGTCGCAGGTTCGCCGAGCGGGCGATCGTCGTCAGCGCGAAGTCGGTGCGCGACCGCACCGGACAGGCGGAGCGCTGATCGTCGGCGCCGGCCGCACCGGCCGCAGCCTGATGCGCGAGCTGCGCGAGACCGCCGGCGAGCGCGTGCTCGGCTTCGTCGACGACAACCCGCGGCTGCGACGCCGCAAGATCCACGGCGTGCAGGTGCTCGGCACGATCGACGAGCTCGAGCGGCTGCTCGAGCGCACCCGCCCCGACATCGTGCTCGTCACGATCCCGGACGCCCCGCGCGCAGCGGCTCGACATCGTCGTCGAGACGTGCGCCGCGGCAGCGGTGACGTGCCGCTTCGTCCGGCGCGAGGTCGACCTCGACCCGCGGGTCGTCCTCGGCACTGCTGCCGAGTGAACGTGACCCCGTGAATGTGACCCCGTGGGTGTGACCTCGTGAATGTGACCTCCGTCGAGGCACGCCCCAACCCGGGCTCTCGCGCACGCGCCCTTCTCGACCGCGCGCTCGCCGCGCTTCCGCTCGTCGGGCTCGCCCTCGCGGTGCTCACCTTCTACTGCATCGAGGCGTGGACGCGGAAGACGGTCTGGGTCTTCACCGACGAGCTCGAGTGGACGCAGATCTCGCGCGCGATCGAGGAGACCGGCCACAGCGCCCGCCGCGGCGAGCCGATCTTCTTCAAGTCGCTGTACGGGTTCGTGATCGCGCCGTTCTGGGCGATCGACTCGACGGCGACCGCGTACGCCGCGATCAAGTACGCGAACGCCGTCCTGATGTCGCTCGCTGCGGTTCCGACCTACCTGCTCGCCCGGATGCTCCTTCCGAAGCGGACGTCGGTCGTCGTCGCCGTGCTCTCGGTCTGCATCCCCGGCATGGCGTACGCCTCGTCGCTGATCCCGGAGGTGGTGGCCTACCCCTGGTTCGCGCTCTGCTCCTGGCTGATCGTGCGCGCGCTGGCGACGGCGCAGCCACGCGCCTTCGTGTGGGCCGGCCTTGCCGTTGTGGTCGCGCCGCTCGTGCGCAACCAGTTCGTGACCATCCCTGCCGCGTTCGCGATCGCGGGAGCAGCGCTGTGGACGACCGGGCCGCGCGGACGCGCGTTCCGACGCAACTGGAGCCGCGGCGACACGATCGGGGCGATCGTCCTGCTCGTCGGCGGGTTCATCCTCTTCAACCGGATCGTGATGCAGCACTCCCACATCTGGCAGTTCTCGACGCAGCACTGGAAGGAGCGAATGCTCGACCTCGGCCTCCAGGCCGCGCTCGCGTTCATCGTCGGAATGGGGATCCTGCCGGTGATCGGCGGCCTCGTATCGCTCCGCCTGCGCGAGCGTCTGAGCGACCCCGTCTACCGCGCCTTCGTCGCATGGTTCGCCGCGGCGATCATCTGCATCGGCCTCTACACCGCAGTCAAGGCCACGTACCTCTCGACCATCACGTTGACGGTGACCGAGGAGCGGAACCTGATCTACCTCTCGCCGCTGATGCTGATCGGGACGGCGCTCGTCTTCCACTCGCGGAGGATCGACTGGCGGATTCGTCGCGGCGGCCTGCGCCTTCGTCGCCTACCTCGTCCTCGAGAAGCCGTTCCAGCTCTCCAACCCGTACTTCGAGGCGCCGGGATTCGCGATCCTCACGATTCCCAACCGGCACTGGCACTGGGGGAACGGCAACCTCCAGCTGCTGCTCCTCGGCCTCTTGGCCGTGTCCGTGCTCCTGCTCGTGTGGCGCCTGCGCCCGGGTGTCGCCGCGGCCGCCGCCGTGCTCGTCGGCGCGTGGATGCTGACGGCGCAGATCGCGGCCACCGTCGGCTTCGACCATTTCGCCGACGGCCTTCGCTCGGGCCTGCCCGCGCAGCTCGACTGGGTCGACCGCCAGACGGGCGGCGAGCCGGTGACCTTCCTCGGCCAGGCGATCGTCGACCCGAACGGCATCCAGCTGACGGAGTTCTGGAACCGCTCGCTCCGGCACGTGTACGCCCTCGACTCGACTGCGCCGGGGCCCGGGCCGACCGCGACGCCCGACGTCGTCCGTCCCGACGGAACGCTCGACGGGATGCCGGACACGCGCTACGTGCTCGCGGGAAACGGCGTCACGCTCCAGGGATCGCTCGTCGAGCAAGAGGGCGCGTTCACGCTCTACCGCCGAGACGGCGGCTCCTGGAAGCTGCACGACGCGGTGGAGCACCTCTACTCGGACGGCTGGGCCGGACGCGAGTCGGCCTACACCTACTTTCGACCAGGCCAGCGCGGGACGCTCGTCGTGATCCTCTCCCGCACCGGCTTCAACGGGGACGTGCCGCCGGGAGTGGCCCGTGTCCGCGTCGGCACGGTGCGCATCCTCCCGAAAGGCGGCGGGCCGGCGCTCGACCGCGTCTACGCTCCGGCGTCGCACGCTCGTGCGAAACGGCAGCGAGCAGAGGCTGGAGATCCCTGTCGCACGCACGCCGGTTCGCGTCGAGCTGGACATCTCGCCGACATTCCGTCCGAGCGCCTCCGACCCGCGCCAGCTCGCCGCGCAGGTCTCCTTCGGGTTCGTTCCGGCCAAGGACGGGTAGCCGCGCGGTGCAGTTCCGCGTGGAGATCGCACGGAGCCTCGACGACGTCGAGCGGCTGAGACCGGTCTGGGACCGGATCGCGTGGGAGCGCGAGGAGGCCGAGCACGACTACTTCCTGACGCGGCTCCGCCTGCGGCCGGACGTGCTCGGCCCGTTCGCGGTTTTCGTCCTGTCGGGCGACGAGCCGGTGGCGGGCGTCGTTGCGCGCGTCGAGTCGCGACGGCTCGCGACGGCCGTCGGCTACAGAGTCGTCTATGCACCTCGCGTCCGGCTGCTCCAGGTCGTCGACGGAGGGATCGTCGTCACCGACCCGGCCGCGCTCGAGCCGCTGCTCGACGCTTTCCGCTCGGCGCTTGCGCGGCGCGAGGCGGACGCGATCGCGCTGCCGCCGCTTCCGCTCGACTCGGAGCTCTTCGCGGCGTTCGAGTCGCTCGGCGGGGCGTTCCAGCAGCAGCGGTTCATCGCGCCGTGGACGCGCCGGCGCCTCGTCGTTCCCGACACCTTCGAGGAGTTCGTCGCCTCCCGGAGCCCGAACACGCGCTGGCGGATCCGCCGCGACGCGAAGCGGCTCGCCACCGAGCTCGGCAGTGAGCTCTCGGTGCAGATCGTGCGTGAGCCGGACTCCCTCGAGCGGCTCGTGCACGACGCCGACCGCGTGGCCCGTGCGACCTACCAGCGCGCGCTCGGCGCCGGCTTCTCGGACACACCCGAGCAGCGAGCGCTGGCGCGCGTCGGCCTCGAGCACGGGTGGCTCCGCGGCTACCTGCTCTACCTGGGCGAGGAGCCGATCGCCTACTGGCTCTGCGCTGTTCACGGCGACACGATGCTGATCAGGACGGCGGGGTTCGACAACGCCTACGCGAGGCTGCGCATCGGCATCTACCTGCTGATGCGCGTGATCGAGGACGCCTGTGCGGACCCTGCGATCCGCGTCCTCGACTTCGGGCCCGGCGATGCCGCCTACAAGCAGCAGTTCAGCAGCGAGAGCCGGCAGGAGCGCAACCTCGTCGTGTTCGCGCCGACCGTCCGCGGCCTGCGCATCAACGCCTCCCGCACCGCGATCTTCGGCGCGGCACGGCTCGTCCGCCGGGTGCTCGACGCAGCCCAGCTCACCGATCGGGTGAGATCCAGTTGGCGCGACCGGCTCCGCATAGGATCGACGCGATGAACGTGCGACGGGTGATCCGCCGGCTGCCGACGATCGTCCGCCAGGCGGTGCGTGACCTTCGCTACGGGGGGCTGCTCGGCGGCACGATCAAGACGAAGCAGGCGCACCTCGGCGCGCACGACGTCGGCAACGCCGAGTACGACGAGCTGACCCGCCTCTTCGCCGGGGTCGAGGTGACCCCGGACGACGTGATCGTCGATGTCGGCTGCGGCAAGGGCAGGGCCGTCAACTGGTTCCTCTCGCAGTACCCGCGGAACACGATCTACGGGATCGAGCTCGACCCCGACGTCTGCGCCAAGACGGCCAAGCGCCTTCGCCGCCACACGAACGTGAAGATCGTCTGCGGCGACGCGACCGAGTTGCTTCCGGAGGACGGGACGCTCTTCTACCTCTTCAACCCGTTCGACGAGCCCGTGCTGCGCGAAGTTCGCCGAGGCGCTCCTCCGGACGAGCTCCGAGGGGCGAAGGGTCGTCTACTACAACTGCAAGTTCCTCGGGCCGTTCCAGGACAACCAGCGGTTCGAGGTGGCGACGCTCCCGGGGACGCGGAACCACGCCTCTGCGCTCGTCTACGTGAAGTAGTCCCCGGAGCCTCGGGCCCGCGCGTCGAAATGCGACGTGCGCAGCCGCAGGACGAGCACTGCCCACGTCGCAGCGAACGCCACCGACGACACGAGCACGGCGGCACCGGCCCCGGTGACGCCCCAGTACTCGCCGAACAGCAGGATCAGCGGCAGCAGGACGGCCACCTCGATCGCGTGTGCCACCACTCGCAGACCCGGGCGGCCGATCGTGACGGGAAACGACTTCGTCCAGGCGAGCACGAGCTGGATCGCGGCGGCGACGAGCACGAAGCGTGCCGCGCCCACGGCCGGCGCGTAGTCCTCTCCGAGGAGGAAGGGCAGGAGCCAGGGCATGATCAACTCGGCCGGCAGCAGGATCGCCGCCATCAGCAGCGTCGAGCCGGTCACGTAGCGCCGCAGGCCGGCGATCACCGTGTCGAGCCTGCCGGCCTCCCAGTCGCGCGTCTGCTCGCTGAGCAGGATCATCCGCACGGGCGACGAGAGCACCGCGAAGGCGTACTGCGGCGCCTGCGCGCCGCGGAACAGCCCGACGTCGGTGGCCGTGCGCACGATCCCGAGCGCGAGCGGGGCGATCCAGGTGCGAAACGCGTCGAGTCCCGTGTCGAGCGAGCTCTTCAGGACGAACCTGAGGAACGCGGGCCCGTCGTCCCCGAGCGGGACGGGCGTCGCCTTCGGAAAGCGCTGGAGCGCGACGAAGCCGACGCCGACGATCGACGCGGTCGTGACGAGCTGCGCGAGCAGCAGGCCCAGCACGGCCGCCGTGACGCCGTAAGGCGCGCCGGCCGCGAGCCCGATCAGGCGCAGCGCCATCCCGTAGGTCAGGAAGAGGCCGCGGATGTCGTAGCGGCCACGCAGGATCAGCGGCACCGAGGCCATCGACTCGGTCGACTGGAGCCAGGGAATCGGCGCCGCGATCAGCAGTGCGGCCGTGAGCCCGCGCGCGTCGTGGAAGATCGAGCCGGCGAAGGGCGCGAGGGCCACGATCAGCGCACCGGCGGCGAGCGACGTGGCAGCCTCGAAGGCGAACGTCACCCGGACCGCGCGATGGAAGCGTCCCCAGTCCTCCTGCCTCGCGTAGCGAAACCCGTACTTGACGAGCGCCTCGTCCGCCGTCAGCTCGATCAGGAGCGAGAGGAACTGCACCACGCCGATCACGATCGAGAAGCGCCCGGCGTCCCTCGGCCCGAGCACGCGGAAGACGATCAGCGTGCCGAGGATGCCGAGAGCGGCGGAGGCGTAGACGCCGGCCCCGGTCGTCAGGCGGCGGCGAGTAGGGCCGCCCGGCGCTGTCACGCCGTGCGCAGCGGTGTCAGAGCCACGCAGCGCAGAACAGTCTCCCGTACTGCCGCAGCACGAGCGAGGCGAGAGGGCCGGTGCGCTCGAGCGCGTAGACGGCGGGGAGGGCCGCGCCCGGCAGCCGTCGGCGCTGGGGCAGGAAGAACGGCCTCAGCTCGACCTGCGTGAAGCCGGCCGCCCGCAGATCGGCCAGGATCGGCTCCGCACTGTGCGCGCGCGGGCGGAAGTCGAAGACGAACTTGCGGCGCGTGTAGCCCGCGACGTGGCGGAAGAACGCCACCCGGTCGGCGGGGTGGTAGAAGGCACGGAGGCACACGGTCGCATCGACGGGCTCGGCCGGCTCGTAGTCCTCGATCCGCGCCACGGCGAAGGGGACGCCGGGGTTGCGTGCGGCCGCCGCCTCGACCATCCCTTCGCTCGCGTCGATTCCCGCGTAGCCCAGGCCGTAGCCGAGCAGCGGTTGCGCCAGGGTCGCGTCGCCGCAGGCCAGGTCGAGGACGCTCTCGCCCGCCCGCAGGCGTGGGCCGAGCTCGACGACGAGCTGCGCCCGACGCGCGGCATACCGCGCCGGGTCCGCGTAGTCGTGCTCCGAGAACCCGTCCGCGAGACCGTCGTACTTGTCGACGATGTTGGTCATGACGCCATGTCGTTCATAGCGCGCGAAGTCTCTCAGGATGTTTGCAGACGAACCGCGCGATCCCCGCCCAGTGCCAGAGCGTGCGCCGCGTCAGCCAGCGCTTGTCCGTCTCGGCCTGGTGCTCGTGGCGGACGACGGCGGCCGGGACGTACCAGCGCTCCCAGCCCGCGCACATGGCCCGGTACTGGAGGTCGATGTCCTCGCCGTAGAGGCGGAAGCCCTCGTCGAGGCCGCCCAGCTCGTCGAGCATCGCACGGCGCAGGAGCAGGAAGCCGCCGAGCATCCAGTCGGCCTGCACCGGACCGGCCGGCGGCGGCTCGTCGAGGTGGAAGTGCCGCTTCTGCGGCACGACCTTGCGGAGCGGCGTACGGCGGACGACCGTGCCGGTCACGGTCGGGAAGCGCCGCCGCGACGGCTGGAAGGTCCCGTCGGGATAGACCATGCGCGGGCCCGCGACCCCGCAGCGCGGGTGGGCGTGCATGAAATCGCGCAGCACGGCGACCGCGCCCGGCTCGGGAACCGCGTCCGGGTTCGCCGCAAGCAGCGCCTCGCCGCTGCAGCGCGAGAAGCCACGGTTCAGGTTGGCCGCGAAGCCGAGCGGCCGCTCGTTGTGGATCGCCTCGATACCGTCGAGGACGGATTCGGGCGGGACGGATCCCGGGACGTTCGCGATCACGATCAGCTCGTCGACCTGCGCCCGAAGCGCCGGCAGCGACTCCTCGAGCTGCCGCGGGTGCTCGTGCGACACGACGACCGCGGACACCCTCATCGGGCGAGCACCTGCCGGTAGACGGCGACGGTGCGCCGGGCCGTCTCCTCCCACGAGAAGCGCTTCGCCCGCTCGAGGCCGGCGGCGACGAGGCGGTCGCGGCCGTCCAGCGCGCGTCGCACGGCCGCGGCGAAGTCGCCGTCCTCGGCGTACACGGCCGCGTCGCCCGCGACCTCGCGCAGCGCGGGCTCGTCGGCGGCGACGACCGGTGTGCCGCAGGCCATCGCCTCGAGCACCGGCAGCCCGAAGCCCTCGTAGCGCGACGGCAGCACGAGCGCGGCGGCGCCGCGGTAGAGGTCGGCGAGCTCGTCCTTGGATACGTAGCCGCGCAGCTCCGCGCCCCCGGCGCGCAGCTCGCGGGCGAGCTCGGGCTCCTTCTCGGGCCCCGCGACGACGAGCGGCAGACCGACCACGCGCGCCGCGGCCAGCGCGGCGAGCGGGTCCTTGCGCCGCTGGATCGCGCCGACGAAGAGCAGGTAGGGCGGGAGTGCCGGCACCGCGGCCTCGCCGCCGCCCCGGTCGGGGAAGAAGGCCGCGTCGACCCCGTTCGGCGTCACCGTCACCTTCTCGGGCGCAATGCCGTAGAGCTCGACCACGTCGCGCTTCGTCCGCTCGGAGACGGCGAGCACGTGGTCGGCGCGGCGGGCGGCGCGAGGCACGGCCCACTTGAAGACCGCCCGGTCGAGCCGGCCCATCGCCGATGCGTCGCGCTCGAACGAGAGGTCGTGCAGCGTGACGACGCTGCGACCGTCGCAGCCGAGGGGCAAGGCGTGCTGGAAGTGCGCGAGCTCGGGCCGGAGGCGGCGGAGCAGGCGCGGCAGCGCCCACGCCATGCGCACCTCCTGGAGCCGCGCCGGCAGCACGATCGGCTCGACGCCGTCCGGCACGAGCCCGGGATGCCGCGTCACGGCGGCGAAGCGCAGGTCCGGCGCCGCCCGCGGCAGCTCGCGCAGCAGATTCGACACGTAGGTCTCGTCACCGGTGCGCGCGCGGCCGAGCACGTCGGCGTCGAGCAGGATCACGCGACCTCCTCGTAGACGGCGCGGGTCGCGCGGGCGACGTCGGGCCACGAGGCGACGCGTCGCGGCTCGGGCCGGAACGCGTGCGCGATCCCGTCGCGGATCGAGGCGACGTCCGTCGGGTCGACGTAGGTCGCGTCGTCGCCGGCGAACTCCGCCATCGCGCTGCCCGCGCTCGTGACGACGGGGCAGCCGCAGGCGAGCGCCTCGGCGACCGGGATGCCGAAGCCCTCGTAGAGCGAGGCGTAGACGAGGCAGCGCGCGCCGCGGTAGAGGCGCGCCAGCTCCTCGTCGCCGACCTCGCCGAGCCGCGCTCGACGTTGCGCCGGCGGCTCGACGTTGCCCCAGCCGGGCGCGCCGACGACGCGCAGCTCGCCCTCGACGGCCGCCGCGATCCGGGCGAGGTTCTTGCGCGGCTCGAGCGTGCCGACCGCGAGCACGTAGTCGCCGTCGGCGCGCGGCCCGTCCGGGGTGAAGACGTCCTCGACGGCGTTCGGCACGACCCGGATCTTGTCCGCCGGCACGGCGAGCAGCTCGACGAGCTCGCTCTTCGTGAACTCGGAGACGGCGATCACCCGCGTGGCGGCGCGAACGACGCGCGGGACGGCGATGCTGCGAGTACGTGCGCGTCCAGCGGTTGAACCACTCCGGCTGGCGCAGCACCGCGAGGTCGTGCACGGTGACGACGAGCGGCGTGCGCGACGAGAACGGCCCGCGGAAGGTCGGGCAGTGGAGGACGTCCACCCCCTCGACGCGCAGGCGCGGGTACCAGAGCACGTCCGCCGACGACCGTCCGCAGGCGCGACGTGGCCGGGAACGACACCTCGCGGACGCGGCACGTCGAGGTGGTCGAGCAGCCCGCGCAGGTATCGCGCCGTACCGGCTCGGGTCTGGCGGAGCGGCGTCGTGTCGATGCCTACGAGAATCGGAGGTATCCCTCGAGGAAGGTCTCGCCCGTCTGCGCCCACGAGAAGCCGCGCGGCGTGCTCGAGCCCCTTCGCCCGCAGCTCCTCGCGGCGGCCGAGCGCGTCGCGGATCGCAGCCGCGATCGCCTCGGGGCTCTCGGGGTCGGCGCGCACCGCTGCCTCGCCGCAGGCCTCGTCCATGCGACGGGTGCGCCGAGGCGACGACCGGCGCGCCCGAGGCCATCGCCTCGGTGATCGGCATCCCGAAGCCCTCGAACCGCGACGGGTAGACGACCGCTGCGGCGCCGCGATAGAGCCGCGCCAGCTCCTCGTCCGAGACGCGGCCGAGCCGCACGACGCCGGCCCGGTCGAGCACGCGGCTGCGGCCCCCAGCCCTCGCCGCCGACGACGGCGAGCGAGAGCTCGTCGTCGGCGAGCAGCGCGAAGGCGTCGACGAGCGTGCCGAGGTTCTTGCGCGGCTCGAGCGTGGCGACCGTCAGCAGGTACGGGGCGCCGAGGTCCGCGGCCTCGCCGTCCGCGCTGAACTCGGCGCCGATCCCGGGGTGCGCGACGACGATCCGCTCGCGCGGGAAGCCGAGCGTCGCGGCGGTGTCGTCGGCGGTGAAGGCGGAGTTGGCGAACATCACGTCGCAGGTGCGGGCGGCGTTCGCGTACTTGCGGCCGTGCATCGAGCGCGTCCGGCCGGTCACCCACTCCGGGAAGTGCAGCGGCACGAGATCGTGGATCGTCGTCGCGCGCAGGCCGGCGCGCTGCGGCGGGTACATCCAGTCGGTGAAGTGGAGCACGTCGAAGCGCCCGAGCAAGCGCTCGGCCGGCGGCCAGCCGAGCCGCGACCAGGCGGTACGCCAGCCGTGCGCGCCGAGCAGCGAGACGAGGCGCAGCTCGACCGGGATCCCCTCGAGCGCCTCGGGGATCACGCGGCGTCCCTCGGGCGAGGTCGGCGCGAAGGCGACCACCTCGTGTCCCTCACGCTGCGCCGCCGCCGCGAGGCCCGCGAGCGAGCCGCGGATGTAGTTGTTGACGCCGGTCCGCTCGTGCGAGAGCGGCGAGACGTCGAAGCGATCCTCACGGGCGGTAGTCGAACGAGAGGAAGTGGGCGCCGAGCGCACGGCGGTCGAGGCTGCCGCGGACGACGTCCGCCGGGACGGCGGTGCGCGCGACGTCGAAGCGGACCGTGCATCGGCCGCCGACGGGGCGAAGCGGGACGGTCAGGCGCGCCTTCGCCGCGGGGGCGACCCGGGCGCGGCCCACGACGCGGCCCTGCTCGCGGGCGACGACGACCTGCGTCGTGCTGGAAGAGGGACGGGTCGCTCTGGAGCAGTACCGACAGGCGGCCGCCGCGACACTGGACGCGCTCGTAGGTGACGGTGCGCCGCGACCACGTGTCGTTCGGGTAGAGGCCGTCCACGTGGGTCAAGAGCACGATCGGGCCGTCCACTCGGTAGAGGCGCAGCCCGATCAGCGGGTCGCGGGCGACCCCGCGGCCGGCGACGTCGACGGAGCCGTCGGCGAGCACGTACTGCGCGCGGACGACGCGCCCGTCCGCGACGAGCATCCCGTCGGCCCGGCGTGCGACCGGCGTCGCCGGCAGCGGGTCGGGCGCCGGCGCGAGGTCGTAGACCGGGCCGACGCTGCGGCTGAAGAACTCGTTCTCCCAGATCGCCTCCTGACCCGCCGGGCCCGTCCAGAGCACCGCGACCGAGGCGTCGCGCCCGACGGCGCGGTCGATCCAGTCCGGGTGCGGCGACGCGGATGCCGGCCCAGAGCTTGCCGAGCGACGCCTTGTGGATCCCGTGACGGCCATTCTCGACGACGGAAGGCGGTGCCGAGAAAGTACGCGGCGACGAGCGCCGGGAGCAGGAGCGCGTAGCCGCCGGGGGACGAGCACGAAGAGCGGCTGCCGCAGCGATCGCGACCGCGAGCGCGACCCAGCGCACCTGGTCGAGGTGATCAAGTGGTCCTGCACCCACCACCACGGCAGCAGCGCGAAGCGTGTCGGCGATCGCGCTCGTGGTGATGAAGCGGTCGGTACGGGATGAAGAACGGCAGCACGCCCGCGACCACGGCCGCGGCGATCATCGGCCGGCGGCGGCGCGTGACGACCCCGTCGGCGGCGAGACGCGACGAGCGCGATCAGTGCGAGCGGCGCGAGATAGAACATGTTCCGCTCCTCGATCTTGTCCACCGAGGTCTGCGAGGCGAAGATCGCAACCTCGGCCACGAGCCAGACGAAGAGCGCCAGCGACGCGGCCGCGAACGCGCGCGCCGCGGAGCTCGCCGCCCGCGGCGCGAGCCAGAGCGCGAGCAGCGCCGCGAACGGCACGACGCCGACGTACAGGTCGAGCTCGGCGACGTGGTAGAGCAGAAAACGCAGGACACGGTCGACCGAGTAGTCGTTCGTCGTCGCGGCGCGGTAGGCGCCGAGCAGCTCGAGCGGCGAGCGCCCGCGCGCCACGGTCGCGATCAGCGCGAGCGCGGCACCGCCGGCGAGAACTCCGTAGAGCGTCGCGAACGGCCGAAGCCCGCGACGCCAGCCGCGCCGCTCGATCGCCGCGAGCAGCAGCGGCGCGGTCGCGACGGCGGCCACGAGCGCGACGGCCTGCGCGCGGGTGCCGTATGCGAGCCCGCAGAGCGCGAGCAGCACGACCTGCCGCAGCGGTGTCGGCTCCTCCAGCACGATCACCAGGGCGAGCGCAACGACGAGGAAGAGCGGGTAGAACGCGTTCTCGGTCATGAGCGTGCCGGTGTAGAGCATCGACGGCACGAGCACCGTGAGCGCGGCGACGACGAGCGCGAGCGGCGGCTGCAGCAGGCGGCGCGCGAGGAAGTACGCGGGCACAGCCGCGAGCGACATGAGAACGCCGTTGATCGCCTTCGCCGCCGCGTAGGCGTCGGGCACGGCCGCGAAGAGGCGCCAGGCCGGGGCGATCAGGATCGGGTAGACGAAGCCGTAGCCGTTGCTCGGAACGTCGCGGACGAGGAACTCGCCGTGCGCCGCAAACGACTTCGCGAGCTCCGAGTAGACGATCTCGTCGATCATGATCCAGGGCGCGACGATCCGCCGCGCCGAGCGCGATCCGGACCGCGATCGAGACGACGACGATCCCGGTCAGCCAGAGCGCGGGGGAAACCAGCGTTTCCCCGCGGGCCCCCTTCTTCTTGTCGCCGGTTGCCGACGGCCGCAGTGATTCCATCGCCGGCTCGGAGACCGGCGTCCCGGTGGCGGAGGCACGGGCGAAGCCCGTACCTCCGTCAGGTGTGGGCTCGCACGCAGATTCGGTCACGCAACGAGTCCTGCTTCGCGCGCCCGCGCGGCGAGCTCGGTCACGTCCTCGAGGCCGACCTCGGCGGCGGCCTCGGCGATGCGCCAGAGGACGGCGTCTTCGACGGCGTCGCCGCCGGCGGCCTCCTCGAGCGCTGCCGTGTACGCGCTCGCGACGCGCCCCAGGTCGTGCTCCCGGCGGACGTACTCGCGGGCAGCCTCACCGAGCTCCTGCTTGCGGTCCGCCGCCAGCTCGAGCGACGCCGCGATCGTCGGCATCTCGTGCTCGTCCACCGGGATCTTCAAGGCGACGCCGTCGGGCAGCTCCGAGAACCAGCCGACATCGGAGACGAGCATCGCCTTGCCGAGCGAGAGGCCGCGGATCACCGCGCCGGAGGTCTCGCCCATCGTCGGCGAGCGCAGGTTGACGAGCACGTCGCACGCGGCCATCAGCGACCACAGGCGCTCCTCGCTCACGTAGTCCTCCCGGATCAACGAGTCGCCGCCGATTCCGAGGCGCTCGAACCGCCGCTCGAGGTCGAAGCGCTCCGCGGCCGCCCCGACGAGGAGCAGCCGCGCGCCCGGCCGCCGCCGCCGCAGGAGCGAGAACGCCTCCAGGAGCTGCGGGATCCGCTTGTTCATGTTGAGGTTCCCGAAGCAGCCGACGAGCGGATCGCCGGCCACCGGCGCGGGCGCGACGTCCTCGACCGGCCACGCCGGATGCGGCACGCGCCAGAGCCGTCCCGCGTACCCGGCCGCCCGCGCCCGCTCCTCGACGTAGCGCGAGTGGACGATCAACCCGTCTGCGAGGTCGAGCACCGTGCCCGTGAGCGGAAAGCGCTCGGGCTCGGTCTCCCACAGGAGCGGCAGCAGGTTGTCGAGCACGCCCAGCCCGAGCAGCCGCGCTGCAACACCCCCTTCACGCTCCATTGCGTCGAGGTAGCCGCGCCCGTCGCCGCGGCCGATCGTGATCCCGGCGATCAGGTGGTGCAGCACGATCTCGTGCAAGACGACGACGCCCGGTCGCTTGCGCAGCGCATCCACGATCCAGCCGTGCGAGTCGGGGTCGTTGCCGACGTGGTAGAGCACGACGTCCGCCGCGGGCGCTCGCTTGCCGGGCTCGGCGAGCACGAGCTCCTCGACCCGCTCCTCGAGCGCCGGCACGAGCAGCGCCGAGTAGTCGGCGATCCCGGAGCGCGACGGCGCGAGCGGCGAGTAGTAGGCGACCTTCACGCGAGCCCGCTCACGACAGCAGTGCGTCGATGCAGGCGTCCCAGGTGACGCGCTCGGCGACCGGCTTGCCCGCGCGGCCCCAAGCCTTCGCCTCCTCCACGTGGCTCCCGAGGTAGGCGCACGCCGCAGCCACCTCGCTCGGCTCCGGCGCCACGACGACGCCCGTCTCGCGGTCGCGGACGATCTCCAGCGGCCCGCCCGCGTCGGTCGTCGTGACCACGGGCTTCTCGGACAGGAACGCCTCGAACGGCACCATCCCGTAGTCCTCGTCGAGCGGTGCGTAGAAGACCGCGAGGCAGCGCGCGTAGAGGTCGGCGAGGCGCTCGTCGTCGACGCGGCCGGTGAACTCGACCTGCCCGTCGAGGCCGGAGGCGAGACGCTCGAGCCGTTCGCGGTCCGGGCCGTCGCCGGTGATGACGATCCGCAGCGACGAGTCGAGCTTCGCCGCCTCGATCAGCAGGTCGATGCGCTTGGCGCGATCGAGTCGGTTCACCGAGAGGACGTACCGCTCGGGCTCGGACGTCCGGTAGGGGAGCTTCTGCGGCGGCGGCGGCAGATAGGTCGCGGGGACATCGGTGTAGCGCGCGAGCCGGTCGACGACGTTGCGCGAGATCGCGAACACCTTGCGCGCCTCGCCGAGCGCGACTCTGTCGAGGCGTTCTACCGCCAGCCGCGTCGCGCGGTCCTCCGGCGACTCCGAGAACTGCCCGAACTCGGTGCGGTCGTAGTCGTAGGCCTGCCGGAACTGGTGCGCGATCCACGCGACCTTGTTCGGGTGCCGGACGCAGTAGGCAGGGAACTTCGTCGCGATCACGCGGTCGATCGGGCGGCCGTCGGCCTCCTCGAGGTCGAGCAGCCGCCAGAGAAACGCCTGGTCGAGGATGCGCGTGCCCGGGTACCACTTGTACGGGACAGTCACCGTCTCGGCCTCGTGGCCTCTCATCAGCAGTTCCGCCGTTAGTTGATCGGCCATCACCTCGGCGCCCCCGTAGACGAACGGCACCTGCGGCCGGCAAACGGCGATCCTCACGCCCCTGACCGCCTCTCGCTCCCGCCCGGCGGAGCCGGGCTCCGCGAGAGGCTGGTACCCAGGAGCGTGAGCAAGCTCATCTCGCTCGAGCCGCCCTGGTTTCTCCAACCGCGCGAGGCGCTCGTCGAGGTCGTCGATCAGCCGCAGCACGGCGTCGTTGAACGCGCGCTGCTCGGCCAACGGCGGCTCGACGTACCAGCGCATGAAGCGTCGGAGGAAGAGCTTCACCGGTCCGGCCTTGCCGTTGATCGGCCGCTCCGCCGAGACGGCCCACAGGCGCTCGGCCTGGTCGCGGACGGAGAGGCGAACCTGCGCCGACGTGACGTCCGCACCGCGCGGGCCGCCGGCGCGCACCTCCTCCTTGAGGCGCTCATAGAGCGCCGCGACGTCGGTCGGCTCCTCGGGCATGCCAAAAGTCTATGGCCAGGGGGTTACGGCGCTGTTAGCCCCCAGTGGGTCGAGAGAGGAGAGCAGCCAGAATCGCCTCAACGTGGTTCGATCAGGTCACCGAGAAAGGGGCTGCCTCAGGGCCCCGGTTGCCCGTGCATCTGGCGGGCGCGGCGGCAGGCCGTGCTCCGTGCCCACGTGCGGAAATGCCCCGGGCTTGATCGGGGAGGCCGCGGATGCGCCCGAGCTGCATCGGAGGCAAACTGCCGGCTGGTTGCTGGTTCAAACCCGAAGGGAGGAGTCATGGAGGTTCAGGAGTTGCTCTCGGGCGCACGCGACGTCGTAAGCGTGAAGCGCGTCTACGGGGAGCCGTACGAGAAGAACGGGCTCACGGTGATCCCCGCGGCGACTGTTCGGGGCGGCGGCGGGGTCGGAATGGGTGACACCGAGCGCGGTGAGTCAGGACAGGGCGGGGGCTTCGGGCTGATCGCTCGTCCGAGCGGAGCCTGGATCATCGAGGACGGACGGGTGACCTGGAGGCCGGCGATCGACGTGAACCGGATCATCCTGGGCGGCCAGGTGATCGCGCTGACGCGATCCTCGTCACCGGGCGGGTTCTGCTCGCCCGTTCGCAGCGCCGTCACTCGCTGCTCGAGCTGGCCTCGGACCTTCGCGTGCTGCGTCAACTGCAACGACGCGTACCGATGGTCACCCGCTACCTCCCGAGGTAGCCGGCCCGGCCTCGTTCCGGCCCCCCGGTCGGAGAACAATCCAGCAGACGCGTTTGCCCCCGGCGGGCCGTACGATCGGGGCGTGATCGGGATCGCGCTCCTCACGCTCGTGCCGGGCGAGCTCGGCGGCAGCGAGACGTACGCGCGGGAGTTGCTGCGGGCGCTCGCGCGGGGCGGTGAGCTCGACTACCGCGTACTGCTGCCGCCGGTCGCGTCCGACAGCGCGGGCGGCCTGCCGTCGGAGGTTGCGACCGAATACCGCGAGGCGCGGACGATCCCGCAGCGGCTCGCGGCGATGACGCTCGCGACGGCGCGGCCGGGGCCGCTTCGCGCACGGCTCGCCGCGGCGGACGTGGTGCACTACCCCCTCACGCTGCGGATCCCGACCGTGCGCAAGCCGTCGGTCGTGACGCTGCTCGACCTCCAGCACCTCGACCTGCCGTCGCTCTTCTCGCGCGGCGAGCGCGCGTTTCGCTCGGTCGCGTGGCACCGGTCGGTGCGCGGCGCCGACCGCGTGATCGTGATCAGCGCGTTCGTCCGCGACCGCGCGGTCGAGTTCCTCGGGCTCGACCCGGGGCGAGTGCGCGTGATCCACCTGGGGATCGACCACGACCGGTTCAAGCCCGGCGTGGAGACGGCGCCCGAGCCGTTCCTGCTCTACCCGGCGCGGCGCTGGCCGCACAAGAACCACGAGCGCCTGTTCGAGGCGTTTGCGCTCTTGCGCCACGAGCTGCCGTGGCTTCGCCTCGTGCTCACGGGCGGCGGCCACTCGGGGGCGGTTCCGGACGGCGTCGAGGTGCGCGGACTCGTGCCGGAGGACGAGCTCGTCGGCCTCTACCGGAGCGCAGCCGCACTCGTCTTCCCGTCGCTGTACGAGGGCTTCGGCCAGCCCGTGCTCGAGGCGATGGCTTGCGGGTGTCCGGTCGCGTGCTCGAACGTGGCGTCGCTGCCCGAGGTCGTCGGCGACGCGGCGCCGCTCTTCGACCCGAACGATGCGATCGCGATGGCGAACGCGGTGCTGGACGTGCTGGCGGCGCCGGAGGAGTGGTCGGCGCGTGGGCTCGAACGGGCGAAGCTCTTCTCGTGGGAGGCGACTGCCCGCGCCCACGATGCCGTCTACCGCGAGCTGTCCGACCAGTACCCCTGACGCGGCTCACCGTGCCTGGCGCGCACCCCACCCCGGCGTGCCCGCGTCACGCACCGGAATGGAGGCGGGTCGGCTTCGAGGCTCTCCTCCGCGACGACCAGCCGCCCCCGAGGCCGATCGCGAGCGCCGCGGCGGCGCAACCCGTCGCGATTCCGGCCGACCCGAGCCTGCCGAGCCCGGCAGAGGTGAGCAGGCTCGACTGGGTCCAGCTCGCGATCGGCGAAGCCGACCCATGGGCGACGAACTCGCCGATCTCGCGCCAGACGCTGCCCCGATAGCCCATGCCCGAGTTGGCCGCGGCCGGCCAGGTGAGGGCAATCGCCGTCGAGGGGACAACCGACGCGACCGCGAGCACGGCGGTCACGACCGGCCTGGCGGCGTACGCGAGCGCCAGGCCGACCGCGAGGAACGGCAGCGCCGGAATGAGGAATCTTGGTCCTGGCGAGTCGCCTCCGTACGGGAGGAAGTAGCCGGAGTTGAGGACGAGGAACGCGCACGTCACGAAGGCGCACAGGGACGCCTCCGCTCGGCGACCCCGTCGCCAGAGGAGGGCCAGGCCGAAGGCGGCGGCGACCAGCACAGGGGAGTCGACGAGCAGACCCCGATCGCCGACGAACACGAGGTGGAGACCGTGCAGCGTCGGAACGTGCACGCCGAAGAAGCCCGCCGACTGTTCCGCGGCGAACTCGGGAGCCACATAGCGATAGGAGAGATGGAACGGCGAGCCGAAGGCGGCCCAGTCGTAGGCACCGAGAAGGGCGAGCCCCGGGATGAGGCCCAGGAGGTACCGCGCCGCGGCCTGCCGCCCGGCGAGCAGTACGTAGACACCGATGGAGAGCGCGACGAGACCGGCCTCGTACTCCACCAGCACGGCCAACCCGGCTGCGAGACCGGCCAGAAACGGCCGTCTGCTCCAGGCGAGCACGAACGCGCCGAACGCGAGCGCCGCCGCCGGAACGTGGCCGAAGCTCGACGCGGCAAGAGCCGAGGCAACCGTCCCGAGGGCGAGCGTCACAAGCGACGCGCCGCCCCAGCCGGGCGCGAGCCCCTCGGCAACGCGGCCCACCAGAAACGCGCAGAGGATGAGAGCGATTCCACCCGTCGACATGCGCACGGCCCAGAGCCTCAGATCGCCGGCGCTCGGAAAGCGCGACGGGGGCGGCAGCCGGACGATCGCCGCAGCCGGGACGGAGAGCGCCGAGACACCCGGCGCCTTGTCCGAGTAGAGGTGGCCGCCGTGGCTCGCCTGGTCGACTGCGCCGGCCAGGCACTCGTCGGCGGAGACATGGAGGTGCACGAGCGCACGCGTGAGGCACATCCGCGACACATCCTGCGCACCCGTCGGCAGCACCACCGCCAGCGCCGCCGCCGCGACGAGTACCAGCAGCAACAGCTCGTGACGCGGACGCCGCCACGGCAGCGGGCTGGGCGACGGGAGACGGCCTCCGAGATTCACCCGGCGACCTTAGAGCACGTCGCGGCCGGGTCGGGCCTCTCGCGCCACCGCGGAGAATCGCAGGGGCGCGTCACCGAGTCGCACCCATCCGTTGGGTCACCGACGCGCCCAGGACGAGTGTCGGTGCGTCCCTGGACCGTTGTACCGTTCGTCGATGGTTCGGCCAACAGCGCCGCCGTGGCGGACGCCGCGACACGAGTTGCTTCTTCTCGGGCTTGTTGCGGTCGTGGCGCTCTCACCGGTCTACGTCGTCAACGCGCAGGACGTCTCCCGGTTGTGCCTGACACAGGCGCTCGTGCGACGGTCACCTCTACAACGACGGGTGCTTCGGCCTCGACAGCTCTGAATACGAGGGGCACGCCTACAGCGACAAGGCTCCCGGGCTGTCCTTGCTCGAGCTCCCCACTGCGTCGGCGCTACGCCTGCCCCCGGCGGACCAGCTCGAGGGCACACCCTGGCGGCTGTGGGTCGTTCGCCTGCTCTCGACCGGGCTGGCGTTCCTCGCCTGCGCATTCCTCATCGGGCGGCTCGCCGAAGGGCTTGCGCCGGGCTTCGGCGGCGCTTCGCTCGTTGCATTCGCTCTCGGGACCCCCATGGGACTCTTCGCGGCGGCGAACTTCGATCAAGTGCCGTGCGCCGCACTGGGTCTCGGGGCCTTCGTGCTCGCCTGGCGGCGACGGCCGCTGCTCTCGGGTCTTCTGGCCGGGACGGCAGTCGTGGTCGAGTACCAGGCGGGGCTGATCCTGGGCATCGTGGCTCTCTACGTCGCACTGGACGGCCGGCGCGCGGTTGCCCGCTACATCGTCGGCGTACTCCCTGGGGCGGCACTCCTCTCTACCTACAACTGGATTGCGTTCGGTGCGCCATGGCACCTCTCGTACAAATACGTGGCGAACGTCTTTCGCTACGACCAGGCGACCGGTTTCTTCGGCATCGGGTTGCCCCATCTTCGCGCGAGCTACGAGGTCTTCGCGGGCAACGGCGGGCTGCTCGTCGCCTCGCCGGTGCTGGTCGCCGCTGCGTGGGGTCTCGTGCTGCTGTCGCGGGAGTATCGTCCCGAGGCTGCCGTCTGTGCCGCCGTCACAGTTGTCTTCGTGATCGTCAACTGCGGCTACTTCCTGCCGTACGGTGGTTCGCCGGCACCTCGCTTCCTCATTCCGGCGCTCCCGTTTCTTGCTCTGGGGCTCGGCCCGGCGTTCGCGTGGCGTCCGCGGTTGACGGGAGTGCTCGCTGCGATCTCGGTTGTGACCATCACAGGGCGGATGCTCGTCTGGACCGACGATCTTCGCGGCACCGTTCTGGGCGAGCTCGCCCGCGTTCCGGTGCAACTCGGCTCGTCTCGGTTTGTGCAGCACCTTGTGTCGACCCCGCTGGCTTGGGTCGTGCCTGGTCGCGCCTGGGGGGCCGCCGTCGTTGCGCTCTGCGCCATCGCAGCGCTTGCCGTTGGGTTGCGTGCAGTCCCCAGAGGCGCAGTCCGCGCCGGGCGGCAACGACGCCCGGTAGGCATGCGAGAAACCAGTGCCCTCGTCAAGGGTCTGGTCGTTGCATCCGTGTGCCTCGTCGTTGCGGCACAAGCGAGTGCGGTGCTCGGATACCCGTACGGCCACTTCAGGGGCGACCTTTCGACATCCATCCAAGGCTCGTCCACCACGGTCTCGCCGGGACAGGAGGTCGACTTCGTGATCACGGCTGCCGATTCCTCGCGCTACCAGGGGTACGGAGGTGTCGTGGTCACGATCAGGCTCGCGTCCGGAATGCGACTTCGCGGGGCACCGTCGTACGAGCGTGGCTCGGGATGCAAAGGCACGGCGGTACTCACGTGCTTCCTCGACAGTCTCTCGCCGAAGATGACGACACCGCTTCGATTCGGCGTTCTGATCACGCAGGCCGGCGACCAGACGCTGACCGCATCGGTGTCCGCATACGGAGCCCCTTCCTCGCCCACCGCGTCGTTCACGGTTCACGCTGTCCCGTCCGGCTGATCTCGTTGCGCGCACAAACCGCACGCACTGCGCCCGCTTCGCGCGCGACGACCTCTTCAACTCGAGGCGCCTCAGCGACGCGGCCGGGGGCCGCCGGCGGCCGCGCGTGCGTCGCGCCAACCGCCGAGGATCGCGCTCGCCGCCTCACGCCGGCGCGAGTGCGACGCCGCCTGCGCGAGGTGCGTCGCGACGACGACGCCCCGGCGGAGCGCGCGCAGGCCGGGCGGGAGTGGCCGGTGGCGCTCGGCGACGAGGATCGTGTTCCGCGTCGAGTAGTAGAGGTTGGCCGTCGAGGCGTCGCCGCCGGTCGAGGCAGAGCCCTTGTGGCGCACCACCGCGTCCGGGACGAACACGACCCCGAACCCCGCCGCACGCATCCGGAGCGACCAGTCGACGTCCTCGACGTAGGCGAACAGCCGCTCGTCCAGCAGGCCGACACGCTCCGCCGCGACACGCGAGACCGCCATCGCGGCGCCGTCGGCGCGGCCGACGTCGACCAGCTCGTGGAAGCGATCCGCCTTGCCCCACCCGACCCGCCGGCCGGAGTAGCCGAGCCAGGCCCGAAAGGACGCGCCCGCGTACATCACCGTCGCCCCGTCCTCGAACAAGACCTTGCACGCAAGGAGGCCCGCGTCCGGCCGCGCCGCCGCCGCGCGCTCCAAGGCGGCCGGCAGGCCCGGCTCGACGACGGCGTCGTTGTTCACGAGCAGCACCCAGTCGGCGCCGCGCTCCAGCGCTCGCCGAATCCCCACGTTGCAGCCGCCGGCAAAGCCGAGGTTCTCGCCCGCCCGGATCAGCTCCACCCCGGGGAAACCACGCTCGACCTCGAGGTCGGAGCCGTCGGTCGAGCCGTTGTCGACGCAGATCGTCTCGATCCCCTCGAGCGACGCGAGCGTCCGCGGCGTGTCCTCGCCGCCGTTCCAGTTGAGGACGACCGCGATCAGAGCTCACTGCAGCGCCCGCGCGTAGGCCCAGGCGGCGCGCAGTCCGGCCGGCCGCCACGAGAGAAGGACGACCGCGTACAGGGCGAGCCCCGCAACCGCCGCCGACACTGCGCCGAGCAGCGCGCTCGGAACGGTGAACGCCACGGCCGCCAGCCCGCCGCACACGACCGCGGCCACGAGCACCCCGCGCACCGTCTGCCCGAGCGAGCCGAGCGACCAGAGCAGCGCAGCCAGCACGGCGCCGGTCGTGACCGCCATCCCGGCCGCGATCCCGGCAAGACCGAACGCCTCGCGCGCGAGCCACTCGACAGGCACCTGAACGAGGAGCGCGCCCAGCGCGAGCAGCGGCAGCCACCGCGCCCGGCCGCGCACGAAGAGCAGTGGGAACGTGACCGAGACGGCGACCGACACCACCATCCAGGGCGCGAGGTAGACGACGAGCTGCCCGAGCTCCGCGCCCGTCCCGCCGGCGTACTCGGAGCCGAGCACCCAGCGCGCGACCGGCTCGCCCGCGAGCGCGAAGACGCCGGCGGCCGCGGCGACGATCGCAAGCGAGAGCCACGAGGCGGCGACGACGTGCCGGGCCGTCCGCTCGGGCGTCAGGCCCTCCCGGGCCAGCGGCACCGACGAGACGAGCGCGAGCGACGTCGCGGTCACCGCAACGAGCAGCGCCGCGATCAGGTAGGCGTAGGAGAAGGTCGTCGGCGCGCCCGGCCCGAGGCCGATCGCGAAGCGGAAGCCGATCAGGTACAGGCCCTGGAGCGCGAACGGCAGCGACACGCCCTCGCGCGAGCTCGCGGAGGCGCGCCCCGACGCGCCGCTCCGGACGGCCGACACCGCGACGGACGAGAAGGAGCGCCAGCGGCACCCCCAAGCGCGATCGCACCGTTCAGCGCGAGCCCCCAGCCGAACGCGACCACGCCCTGATCCGCGGCCGCGACGATCACCACGAGCCCGGCGACCGCGCCCAGGCCGAAGCCGAGCGCCGCCGTCCCGTAGTCGCCGAGCGCAGCGAGGCCGCTTGCGGCAATGCCCGCGTACACCTGCGCCGCCGCCGCCGGGACGAGCCAGGGCAACAGCTCGGCCGCGGCATCCTGCGCGTCGCCGCCCCCGGCGAGCCCTCGCGCGAGCGTGCCCGAAGCCACGATCGCCAGCACCACGGCCGGCACGAGCGGCACGGCGAGAGCCAGGCTCCACGAGCCGACCTCGCGCCCGAGCCGGCCCGTCTCGTGCGCCCGCCCGAACTGCGGCAGGACGACCACGCGCAGCGCGCTCGCGACCAGAACCAGCGCGACGTAGACGGCGTAGGCCGCAAAGAACCCGTCGGTTTGCACCCCGTGCCCGAACCGCCGTGCGAGCAGCGCACCCGCGACGGCCGCCGAGCCGCTAACCGCCGCAGTAGATAACCCAGTGACGAGCCCGCTTCTTAGCGCGCTCCTGGGCGTGGTCGTGGCGTCAATCATCTAGCCTGCATGGGTGCCGCGCGAAGATACCGTCATCTGGCCGGCGGACGAGATCGACGAGCTTCGGCGCGACTTCGCCGAGACCTACGAGGGGCGGACGTGCCTCGTCACCGGCGCCGACGGGTTCATGGGCTCCCATCTCACGGACGCGCTCGTCGAGCTCGACGCGAACGTGGTCGCCTTCGTGCGCGCAACCTCCTCGGGCGCGCTCAACAACATCGGCCACCTGCGCGGGCGGCTCCGCGTCGTCTTCGCCGACCTGACCGACAAGACCTCGATCGACTACCTGATGCGCGACCTGAAGCAGGCGCCGGACAAGCCGTACCTGTTCCATCTCGGCGCGCAGGCCCACGTCGGCGAGTCCTGGCACCGACCCTACGAGACGGTGATGGCGAACACCGTCGGCACGCTCAACCTGCTCCAGTCGGTCGTCGACCACGGTGTCGAGCTGGAGAAGTTCGACACGGCCGGCACCTCGGAGGAGTACGGAAACGTCGCGCGAGTCGGTCGCCCACCACCACGACTTCGACAACGCCGGCAGCCTGATCCTCCACGAGCGCTCTCCGATCAACCCGAAGTCGATCTACGCGACATCGAAGGTCGCGGCCGACTTCCTCACGATGAACTTCCACGATGCCTATGGCATCCCGGCGGTCGTGACCCGCATGTTCAACAACTACGGGCCGCGCCAGAACCCGCGCTACGTCACCGGCACGATCATCACCCAGGCGCTCGAGCGCGAGACGATCGAGCTCGGGCAACTCGACCCCCTGCGCGACTTCTGCTTCTGCACCGACGGCGTCCGCGGCCACCTCACCGTTGCCGCGCACGGGACGCCCGGCGACGTCTACGTCTACGGCCAGGGCGAGAACATCTCGATGGCCGACTGGGTGGCGCTGATCCTCCGCGTCGGCGAGGAGCGCGGCTTCTGGCCCGCCGGGCGCACGATCGAGACGACGCCGGCCAGGTTCCGCCCCGGCGCCAGCGAGGTGATGGCTCTGCGCGTCGGCTACGAGAAGCTCCAGCGCGAGACCGGCTGGGCGCCGAAGGTCTCGTGGGAAGACGGCGTTGCACGCACGATCGCCTGGTACGCGGCCAACCGCGACAAATGGATCGGCCGGGTCGACTGGCTCGTGCGGGCCCCGGCGGAGTCGCGTTGACACGACGGCCGCACCCGCGGCGACGCAGGCTCGTGCGGACCGGCCGGCTTCGCGCGACCGCCCATGCGGCAACCGCCTCGTAGAGTTCCGGTCGAGCCCGGAGCCACCCTCTTGCTGTCGCGGGCGACGTCGTGGGTCGGCAACGCGGCGCGGCGCGCCGCCTCGATCCCGCCGGTCTACGTGCTGGCGCCGCTCGTCCTCGCGCAATGGGCGATGACGGCGGCGATCGGCCTGTACGCGACCCACAACGGCTGGCTCTACTACCACGGCGGCGACGGCACCTACTACTGGACGACCACCTGGAGCCTCGCGCATCACCGCGTTCCCGAGACGGTGATCTCGTACGGTCTGCCCGTCGCGCTGTGGCCGCTCGGGCTCGTCGCCGGAGCAAGCATGCTCGCCGCCCTACCGGGCGTGATCGCGTTCCAGGTGCTCCTGCTGGCGCCGGTCGGGGTCCTCGTGATGTACGGCCTCGCCGCCCGGATCGGGGGCCGCCTGTTCGGCTACCTCGCCGTCGTCGGATGGATCCTCGCGCCGCTGATCGCGCTCTGGTTCTTCAACCCGAGCGACTCCTCGTCTCTCCCCAAGATCCGGGATCTCGTCCTCCCGAACGCCCTGGGGCTCACCACCATCGCGGACTACTCGTCGATGATCCTGGCGCTCCTGGCGACGTACCTGGTGGTGCGCGCGCTCGACGACCGCCGGTGGGACGACGTCGTCCTCGCCGGCCTCGCGACCGGGACGCTGATCGCGGTCAAGCCGTCGAACAGCTACTACGTGGTCGCGCCGCTCCTCGCCTTCGCCGTCTGCAGGCGCTGGCGCGAAGGCCTCGTGTTCGCCGCGGTCCTCGCTCCCGTGCTGATCACGCTCGCGATCTGGAAGAAGATCGGGCTCGGCTACATCCCGGTTGCCTCACCGCCGGCCGCTGCGGTCGCGTATGCCGGCGGTGTCCTTCCGAGCCCGTCGGGGCTCAATCGCTACTTCCTGTTCGACTGGGACACGTTCACGAGCAACATGCACGGTCTTCGGGAGGAGGGCAGGGCCTTCTGGCTCCTCGAGTGGCTCACGATCGGCGGGCTCGCCGGCCTGATCCGCCGGGCGCCCGTTCCCGGCATCACGGTCGGCGCCTGGTTCCTCAGCTATTTGCTGTTCAAGGGCGGCGCCGAAGGCCGGTCGTCGGTCGACTCGACGTCCTTCTTCCGGCTCGTGATGCCGGCCTTCCCGGCCTTCGTCCTGATCGCCGTCTCGATCGTGTTCCTCGTGCCGGGCGTGAAGAGACGCCGAACGGTTGCCGCCGTCCCGGTGCCCCCGACCCGCCTCGCTCTCGTCGCCGCGCTCGTGCTCCTGGCCTACCCGCTCGCGTTCGTCTCGACGGCAACGGCGTGGTCTCCCGGCCACGTCGTCCGCAACCCCGGCGCCAACGTCCTCGTCCCGGTCTCGACGGATCTCGAGCCCGACGTCCTCGTGACACCCGACGCCGTGAGGTTGTCGTGGCGGCCCGCAGACTGGCTCCTCACGCGTCTACTACCAGGTCTTCCGCTCGGGCGGGATCGGGTGCCTGGAGCGCACCGCGGGGGCACGAGACTGCCAGCTCGACCCGTCGACGGCCGGGTACACGCGCCGGACCCGGTACGTCGACCGCTGGCCGCCAACCGGCGTCATCATCTACCGGATCGGGCTCCTCGCCGGTTGGAAAGGCGACCTGGAGAGCGCCGACCTCGTGATGATCGGCCCACCGGTGCGCGTCCTCGTGGGAGGAACCGGCGGCCGGACCGGCTGACGAGCGCTGAACCGGCGGCGGGAGAGCCGCGCGTGCCCGCGGATACGCTTCGCCCCCGTGAGCGTCCTCGTCACAGGCGGCGGCGGGTTTCTCGGCTCGCACCTCGTGGAGCGGCTCCGTGCCGACGGCGGCGACCCGTTCGTGGCGCGCCGCCGCGACTACGACCTGACCCGGCAGGAGGATGTCGCGCGGCTCTACGCCGACGCCGAGCCGGAGCTGGTCTTCCACCTCGCAGCGGAGGTAGGCGGCATCGGCGCGAACCGCGCGAATCCCGGGCGCTACTGGTACGCGAACCTCGTCATGGGCGCAAACGTGATCGAGCAGAGCCGCCTCGCGGGCGTCCGCAAGCTGGTCGTGGCCGGCACCGTCTGCGCCTACCCGAAGAACACGCCTGTGCCGTTCCACGAGGCCGACCTCTGGAACGGCTATCCGGAGGAGACGAACGCCCCGTACGGCGTCGCCAAGAAAGCGCTGCTCGTGGGTGCGCAGGCCTACCGCGAGCAGTACGGGCTGAACGCGATCTTCCTGCTGCCCGCGAACCTCTACGGCCCGGGAGACAACTTCCACCCGACGAACGCGCACGTGATCGCCGACCTGATCCGCAAGATGGTCGATCGGCCGGACGAGGTCGTGCTGTGGGGCGACGGGTCGCCGACGCGCGAGTTCCTCTACGTCGAAGACTGCGCCACGGCGCTGCTCCTGGCCGCGGAGCGCTACGACGGAGCAGAGCCCGTGAACATCGGCACCGGTGAAGAGATCTCGATCCGGGAGCTCGCAGACCTCGTCGCCGAGCTGACCGGCTTCGACGGCGAGCTCACCTGGGACGGCGTCGAAGCCCAACGGGCAGCCGCGCCGCAAGCTCGACACGTCGCGCGCGCAGGAGCTGTTCGGATTCGAGGCGCAGACCGAGCTCCGCGCCGGGCTCGAGCGGACGATCTCCTGGTACCGCGAGACGAAGGCCGCCCGTGCGCCAGGCTGAGTCCGCCCTCGAGCAGGTTCGCGAGCTTCCCGCGGCGGCGGTGATCGGCGCCCTGGCGGCTCTCCAGCTCGTCTCTCTGGTGCTGCTCGCGCACACCGGCGACTGGTCGTATTCGGCGGGCGACGCCGTGGTCGGCGCCGCACTGGTGACGGCCGAGCTCGTGCTCCTCTACGGCATCGGCCGTCTCCTCGGCGGCGCGCTCTTCGGCCTCCTGGCCGGCCTGGTCTGGGTCGTGGGTCCCCTCGTCCTCCTGCGTTACTGGGTCGCGGGCGGCAACCCGCTCACCGACTTCGACCCGATCTACCACGAGCAGTTCCTCCCCTCCGCGTTCGGGTTCGTCGCGCCGGGTGCGGTCGCGGCCGGATGCCTGCTGCTCCTGTCCGGCTGGCTCGTGCTCGCGCCGCTCACGCGCACGACGGTCGCCGCCGCCGCGGCCGGAGCGGCTGCAGGAGCCGCCGCGCTCGCGCATCCGCGTGTCTGGCCGGCGCTTGCCGCTCCCGTCCTTGCCTTCGCCGTGGCGCGCAGGCCGCGAGCCGCGCTTGCGAGCGCCGCCACGGCGCTCCTCGGACTTGCCGCGCTCGCGCTCTTCCGCGACGTCCCGGGGATCCACCCCGGCTGGCACAGCATCGGAGTCGGCATCGACCAGTTCCGCGAGTTCTCCTGGAGCCGGCGCTTCCTCGAGTACCTGCCGCTTGCGGGCCTCGTCGGGCTGGCCCGCCGGTCGGTTCCCGCGGCCGCGTTCTTCGGCTGGCTGCTCGTGACGGTGATCGTGTTTCCGCTCGCCCGCCCGCTGGACCTGCTGCACCTCCTGGGCACGCTCGTGCCCGGGCTGCCGGTCTATGCCCTGCTCACCGCCAGCATCGTCTTCCTGGTTCCCCGCGGCAACGCGGCCACCGCAAGCGTGCGGCCCGAGCCGACCTAGTGGTTTGACCGGCAACGTTGCCCGGTTTCTGGGTCGCGAGCACCAAGTCAGAGTCCGTCATCGTCCGCAGGCAAGGCTGGTGGCCTTGTCAAGGGCGAGGGCGGGCTCTGGCGCAGCGTGATCGCGGGCCGGAGACCCGGCAAACGTTGCCGGTCAGACCACTAGCTGCGCTCTCGGAGCTTCGCTTCCAGGATCGCGAGGCGCTGGGCGAGGATCGTGTTCTGGTCCGCCAGGCGCGAGATCACGGTCGAGTAGTGGAGCAGCACGAGCACGACGAACAGGAGTCCGACGGCGAACAACACGGCCGGCGGATAGCCCGTGACCCCGACCCAGCGCGCGATCGTGTTCAGCCCGTCGCGCCAGGCCGAGAGGACGAGCAGCACGACCCCCGTCGCGAGCCAGAGCAGCGCGTAGCGCTCGCGCAGGCGCCGCGAGCGGATCAGCTCGAAGACGATGAGGAGCAGGAGCAGCGACGCGATCGTCGCCACGATCGAGACCCTGAGCGGTGTCACCGTTCCTCCCGCCCCGTCACTGGTTCCTCGAGCGGCGTCACCCTGCGGCGGAAGAGGCCGACGAAGAGGGCCAGCAGGATCTTCACCATGTAGTAGACCGAGCCGAGCGCGGAGATGGACGAGCTGCCGTGCTCGCGCTCGCGCATCGTTACCGGCACCTCCTTCAGCCGCACCCGGTGGCGGATCGCCATCACGAGCCCTTCGACTTCCGGGTAGTCGTGCGGCAGGTCGGCGGCGTAGAGGCCGATCGCGCGGCGGTTCAGCGCCTGGAAGCCGGAGGTCGGGTCGGTGACCTTCTGCCGCGCGATCGTCGAGACGACCCACGCGAGGATGCGAATGCCGATGCGGCGTGCGGCCGACGACCGGTAGCCGCCGTTGCCGAGGAAGCGCGAGCCGACCGCGATGTCGGCCTCGCCCGCGAGGACCGGGGCGACCACGACGCCGAGCTGGGACGCGTCGTGCTGGCCGTCGCCGTCGACGCGCACCGCGAGCTCGTAGCCCTCTTCCCACGCGTAGCGGAACGCGGTCTGGACGGCGCCGCCGATGCCGAGGTTGAACGGGAGGCGGATGACGTGCGCGCCGCCGGCACGCGCGACCTCGGCGGTGCGGTCGGTCGAGCCGTCGGAGACGACGACGACCGCGAGGTCGGGGTCGAACTGGCGCAGCTCGTCGAGGACACGGCCGATCGACAGCTCCTCGTTGAACGCCGGCACGATCGCGATTCGCCGCAGCGCCGCGAGCTGGCCCACCGGCTCGACCGGCGCACCCGCCACCTCAGTCGACATGCGCCGCCACCTGGAGGCCGACGAGCTCGAGCAGCCGCCGCGCGCGATGGCGGTAGGTGTGCTCGTCGAGCACCCGCTCGCGCGCGCGCCGCCCCATCTCCTCGGCCTGCGCCGGATCGTCGAGGAGGTCGCGATAGGCATCGTTCGCCTCCTCGGTGTCGTGCACGACGAGCAGCTCGCTGCCCGGCTCGAACCAGCGCTCGATCCCCTCGTAGGGGTTCGCCACGATCGCCGCCCCGGCGGCCGCGAGCTCGAACGGCCGGCAGGATGAGGACGCGTACACGGTCGCGTGCGAGCGGCGCGTGATGCAGAGGTTGACCCGCGCCGCCGAGATCGCCCGCGGGAAGACGTTGAACGGCACGTCGCCGACGAGGCGCGCGTTGCCCGTGTCGCCCTGGAAGTCCCTGCCGCCGAGCGCGAAGTCGACGTCCGGCAGCGCCCGCGAGGGCTCGCCGACGAGCGCGGCCATCCAGTCGCGCCGGAACTTGTCGCCGTAGCCGTAGAAGAAGACGTCGGCCTCCTTCTCCACCGGTTGAGGCGAGAAGAAATCGCAGTCGGCGCCCCAGAAGACGGTCTCGGCGCGGCGGGCGCCGAGCGCGAGCAGGCTCTCGAGCCCGCCCTCGGAGTTCGAGACGACGAGGTCGTACTCGCCCGGATCGGCGCCGTGGTAGTAGTTGAAGCCGGTGTCCATGCCGCCGAACTCGGGCAGGCTCATCGGCACGTCGCCGTCGTAGAAGACGACAGGGATACCGAACCGCTCGTCGCAGCGCCGTGGGAATGCCGCGGAAGTGCGCCATCGGGACGGTGAAGACCACGACGGCATCCGGCCGCTCGCGCTCGACGAGCGCCTCCAGGTGCCGCCGCCAGCGCGGAGTCACGAAGCGCCAGATCGCCTCGCGCGTGAGCCGGTCGGCGCGGCTCTCCTCCGGGCTGTCCTCCGCCCGGCGCAGGTAGCGGTCGCCCTTGAGCCGCGCCGCGAGGTCGCGCACGCGGGCGTAGGACTCGCCCTCGCGGTAGGCCGGGTTCGGCGCGGTCCGCCACCAGGGCGACTCGACCGGCCGCCCGCGGTAGGGCGTCACCACGAGGTCGACGCCCTCCTCGTGCAACCCCTTCCAGAGCTGCCACCAGGCCGGCGTGCAGCCGTAGCGGAAGTCGAGGTCGACGGCGGAGGCGACGCAGAGCAGCTTCGGCGCGCGCATTCCCGTAAGTGTCGCAGCCCGGCGTTACGGCGCCGTACAGCGTCGCGCTCGGGGCCGCCGTCTCGCTCGGCAGTTGCAGCTCTTCCACTTCCTCGCCCCCCGGCGTATACTCGGCTCGCGAACTGGGGGGTCGGCGACATGGTTGGCGGCAGCAGGTCTCGAATGAGGGCGGGCGGCGTGAACAAGCTTCGCGCGGTGCTGGTCGGGCTTGCGGCAACCGGGCTCGTGCTGCTCCCCGCTGCGACCGCGTCGCATACGCCGAATCCGACCGCCGTCACCATCGCCGGCTCGCTCCAGTCGGAGGCCGGCTGCCCCGGCGACTGGGATCCCGGCCTGCGCGGTGACCCACCTCGACCTACGACGCCGGCGACGACGTCTGGCAGGGGACGTTCTCGCTGCCCGCCGGGAGCTACGAGTACAAGGCCGCGCTGAACAACGGGTGGGACGAGAACTACGGCCTGCACGCCGTGTCGGGCGGGTCGAACATCCCCCTGAGCCTCCCGTCGGCCGGCAGCGTCAAGTTCTACTACGACCACAAGTCGCACTGGATCACCGACAACAGGAACTCGGTGATCGCGGTGGCGCCCGGGAGCTTCCAGTCCGAGCTCGGCTGCCCGGGCGACTGGGATCCGGGCTGCCTGCGCTCCTGGCTCCAGGATCCGGACGGCGACGGGATCTACTCCTTCGAGACGACGGCGCTGCCGGCCGGCTCGTACGAGACGAAGGTCGCGCTCAACGAGAGCTGGGACGAGAACTACGGCCCGGGCGGCGTCCCGGGCGGGGACAACATCCCGTTCACGGTCCCGTTCGACCACGCGACGGTCACCTTCAGCTACGACTCGACCTCGCACGTGCTCACGATCGCCGTCCCGCCGCCGCCCGCGGGGCGCTCTCGCACTTCGACCTCGCGCGGAAGGACTGCCTCGGCACCGCGCGCAACACGACCTCGAAGGTCTGGTACACGGTCGCGAACGGCGTCCTGAGCGACATCTACTACCCGACCGTCGACAACACGAACGTCGAGACGCTCCAGTACATCGTCACCGACGGCTCGACCTTCACCGACCTCCAGACGCGCGACATGACCTACACGGTGGAGGCGGTCAACGACACGGGCGGGATGGCCTGCAAGGTCACGGCGACGGCGAAGAGCGGCAAGTACACGATCGAGACCGAGTACATCACCGACCCGAGCCGGAACACGGTGCTGATGCGGGTCACGTTCACGCCCGAAGAAGAGCGGCCTCCGGCTCTACGTCCGCTTCGACCCGACCGTGAACGGCAACGGCGGCGGCGGCGCGGGCAACGGCGGCGCCGACTCGGCGACGATCGACGGCTCGACCGGCCACCCCGTGCTCGTCTCCTCCGATCCCGGTCACGGCGACGAACGCGGCCAACCGCGACTACGCGCAGCCGGTCTACGCCGCGCTCGACGGCACGCTTCTCGGAGGCCTCGAGCGGCTTCGTCGGCGACGCGAGCGACGGGCTCGTCCAGCTCGACGCCTCGCACGCGCTGACCCCGACGCTACGACGACGCGTCGAACGGCAACGTCGACCAGACGGCGCGCGTCGTGCTCAAGAACGACGGCAGGGCGGTGCTCGCGCTCGGCTTCGGCGCCACCCAGGCGGAGGCGGTCGGCACGGCCGAGGGCTCGCTCGGCACGAGCTTCGACAAGGCGCTCGCCGACTACAAGAAGGACTGGAAGCAGTACGACAACTCGCTGAACAAGCCGCGGACGGAGAAGCTGCCCGGCATCAAGCGGCCAGGACAAGAAGCAGCTCGAGGACGCCTACTACCTGAGCGCGAACGTGATCAAGGCGTCCGAGGACAAGACCTTCCCCGGCGCGATCGTGGCCAGCCTCGCCTCGCCGTGGGGCCAGGCGGTCTCGGCCGGCGACCCGGCGAACACGTACTTCGGCTCCTATCGCGAGGTGTTCGCGCGCGACCTCTACGAGACGTGGACCGGCCTCGTCGCCGACGGCGACCTCGCGACCGCCCGCGACGCGACGCTCTTCCTGTTCGAGCGCCAGCAGCTGCCGGACGGGTCGATGCCGCGGAACAGCCTCGTCAACGGCAAGCCCGCGCCCGACTCGTTCGGGACGCAGCTCGACGAGACCGCGTACCCGATCCTGATGGCCCAGCAGCTCGGGCTCACCGACGCCTCGCTGTACGCGAACCACATCAAGCCGGCCGCGAACTTCCTGATCGCGCACGGGCCCGCCTTCGGGTCCGAGCGCTGGGAGGAGCAGAGCGGCTTCTCGCCGTCGACGATCGCGGCCGAGATCGCGGGCCTCGTCGCCGCGGCCGACCTCGCTCGCGCCAACGGCGACACGGCGTCGGCCGCGCTCTGGCTCGGCGTCGCCGACGACTGGCAGCGCTCGGTCAAGGGCTGGACGGTGACGACGAACGGGCCGCTCGCGACGCACCCGTACTTCATCCGGCTCTCGAAGACGGGCGACCCGAACGCCGCGATCTCCTACAACGTCGGCAACGGCGGCCCGACGCTCGACCAGCGCGCGGTGATCGACGCCGGCTTCCTCGAGCTGGTGCGGCTCGGCGAGCTGCCCGCGAACGATCCCGACGTCGCTGCAGTCGCTGCCCGTCGTCGACGCGACGATCCGGTCGCAGACGGCGAGCGGGCCCGGGCTGGCACCGCTACAACGGCGACGGCTACGGCGACCGCGCGAGCGACGGGCGGCCGTGGGCGCCGAGCGGCCAGGGCACCGGCCATCTCTGGCCCGCGCTCTCCGCCGAGCGCGCCGAGCAGGCGCTCGCGTCGGGCGACGCGGCGGGCGCGGCGTCGCTGCTCAAGGGCATGAGCGCGTTCGCCTCCGGCGTCGGCCTGATCCCGGAGCAGGACTGGGAGCTCCCCGATCTGGCGGCCTCGCCGTTCGGCACCGACCCGACGCTCGCCTCGATCGGCTTCAGAAACGGCGGCGCGGCCGGCTCGGCCTCGCCGCTGACCTGGTCGGCCGCCTCGTTCGTGCGGCTCGCGGGCGACCTCGCCGCCGGCCGCAACGTCGTGCTGCCGGCGGTGACGCAGCTCGCGCTACGTCGCCCACACCCAGGGCACGACGACGCTGACGGTGACGAGCCCGGCCGACATGTCGTCCGTCTCCGCCTCGCCGGTGACGGTCACGGGCACGACCGCGCCCGGGAACCAGGTCTACGTCTCGGCCACGAACACGGACGCGAACTCGGCGACGACCCTCGCCTCGACGACCGCCGGCCCCGGCGGCTCGTTCAGCGTCGACGTCGCGGTCACGGGCGGCACGAGCGTGCTCAACGTCGTCGCCGTGAGCCCGAGCGGCGGCACGGCGCATGCGAAGCGCACCGTCGTCTTCGACTTCGTGCCCGGGAACGCTGCTCCTCGACGTGACCGACCCGGACAACGACGACAACGGCCCCGGCAACTACGCCTATCCGACCTCCGCGGACTTCAAGCCGGGCGCCTTCGACATCCAGGCGTTCCAGGTCTACGACGCCGGCTCCGACGTCATCTTCCGGCTGAAGACGCGCGACCTGTCGCCGACGTTCGGCAGCCCGCTCGGCGCGCAGCTCGTCGACGTCTACGTCCACGTCCCCGGCGCGGCCACGACCTCGACCGCGGCCGCCGACGCCACCGCGCAACTTCCAGATCGCGCCCGGCTTCGCGTGGAGCCGGCTGATCCAGGTGCAGGGCTTCGGCCAGCGCTACGTGGACGCCGCCGGCGCGACGCTCGGCACGGTCGCGATCAGCGCGAACGCGATCTCACGCTTCATCACCTTCCGCGTCCCGAAGGCGTCGCTCGGCACACCGGGCCCGGGCTGGGGCTTCACCGTCGTCCTCACCGGCCAGGACGGCTTCAGCGCCGACCAGGCGAGGGGCTTCCAGCCGACGCCGCAGGACTTCCAGTTCGGCGTCTGCGCCGCAGCGAGCGGCGACCCGCACTGCACGTTCAACCCGGGCCTCGTCCCGAAGGCGGTCGACGTGATCACCGCCGCCGGGCGTGCTCCAGTCGAACGAGCTCGACTACACGCTCCACAGCCCGGTCGTCCTCAGCGGCGTCACGATCCCCTAGATGGTCGAGTCAGGCGCGTCGGTGCCAGTACGCCCCGCGCTGAACGAACACGGCGGGCAGCGTCTTGACGAGGATCGTGATGTCGAGCCAGAGCGACCAGTTCTCGAGGTAGTAGAAGTCGAGCCGGACGAGGTCGTCGAAGGGGAGGTCGCTGCGGCCGGCGATCTGCCAGAGGCCCGTCATGCCCGGGAGGACGTTCGAGCGGCGGCGGTGCCACGGCTCGAGGCGGGCGTGGTCTCGCAGCGGCAGCGGGCGCGGGCCGACGAGGGACATCTCGCCGCGCAGCACGTTGATCACGTTCGGGACCTCGTCCATCGAGAAGCGGCGCAGGACGCGGCCGACGCGCGTGACGCGCGGGTCGTCGCGGATCTTGAAGAGCGCGCCGCTGGCCTCGTTCGCCGACTCGAGCGCGGCCTGCTCGCGCTCGGCGCCCACGACCATCGTCCGGAACTTGAGCATCCGAAACGGCTGCTCGCGGAGGCCGATGCGCGTGTCGGCGTAGAGCACCGGCCCGTGCGAGGTCGCCTTCACGAGGAGCGCGATCAGGAGCCACAACGGGAGCCCGACGAGCAGGATCAGCGCCGCCACGACAACGTCGAACGAGCGCTTCACGGCCCAGTCGGCGCCGGCCAGGATCGGCGGGCGCAGCTCGAAGAGCGGCAGCCCCTGCCCCGGCACGTACTCGCCGCGCTCGAGGAGCAGCTCAGTCGTTCGCGGCGCCACCCGCACGCTGATGCCGCGTCGATGCGCCGCGTCGACGATCTCGAGCAGCTCCTCCTCGCCGAGGCCGCTGTCGGCCACGATCAGCTCGTCGAGCTTCTCGCGCGCGAGCAGCGCCGGGAGCTCCCGCCCCGGAGCGATCTCCCCCACGAAGTCGTAGTCGATGCCGCCGCGGCTCGAGCCGAGCGTCTCGCGCAGATGGGCGATCTGCTCCGGGTCGCCGACGAGCAGCGCCCTGCTCCGCACTCCCAGCGATCGCAGGAGCGATCCGGTGGCCGACTCGTAGCTCCAGCGGAAGAGGCTGATCAGCGTCGCGACGAAGAACGCGGCCGAGAGGTAGAGCCCGAAGGTGGTGAAGTGCTGCCCGGTTCCGACCGCGAACGCGAGCGAGAGCGCGGCGACGAGGAGCACGGAAGGGATGATGCGGCCGGCGCCTTCGCGCACCTCGCGCGGGCCGTAGAGGCGGTTGCGCCAGAAGACGAGCACCAGCAGCAGGATCAGGAACGGCAGCCAGTCGGACGCGTTGTCCCAGAGCAGGTTCCAGAGGATGGGCTTCGGGTCGACGATCGCCGAGCGCAGCGCGAGCGCGAAGTAGAGGCCGATCGTGAGCCCCGTCACGTCGACCACGACCAGCAAGACGACGCTGACGACACGCCGGGCGAACGTCCGTAGGAGGGCTCGCGTGAGCAGGTACGGGCGCCCGGCCCGAACGTCCGTCTCCTCTGCGGGGGGCACCCTGGCGATCGGATCGATCGTCACAATCTGAATCCTAGGCCTGCGAGAGGCTGACCCGGCCCCGAACGACCGGTCCGTGCAGGCGGATCACCACGCCGGGAAGCGGGCCCGCGTGCCAGCGTCCAGGCGACAGAGCGGCCGCCGAGCGTGACCCGGCGTGGCCGCGCCGGAGCCGGAACGAAGAGCTGCACGTCCCGCGGCTGGCCGCGGAGATCGAGTCGCGAGCCGTTCGTGGCCAGGAAGCCGGCCCGGCCCGGATGCGTCTGCTCGTTCACGCCCCACCACGAGTCCTTCGTCCGCAGGTTGAACGGGATCACCGCGCCCGCCCTCGCGTACAGCGGGAACTCCGTCAGCGGGGTCGAGCGTGTCAACACCCGGCCGCCGGCGATCTGCCAGCCGGTGTAGAGGTCGACCCACGCGCCCTTGGGCAGGTACACGCTCGGCGTCGTGCCCGGGCCGGCGACCGGCGCGGCGAGCAGATCGGGGCCGACGAGCAGCTCGAGGTCGGCGCGCCAGGCCTCCGGGTCGTCCGGGTAGCCGTATGCGAGCGGCCGCAGCACAGGCTCGCCGCGACGGAGCAGGCCGTAGAGGTACGGGAAGAGCTCGTAGTGGAGGACGGTCGTGTCGCGCAGCACGCGCATCGCGGTGTCGCCGAGCTGCCACGGCGTCGCGTTCGGGCCGGTGCCGCCGACCTCCATCACCGGCGAGACAGCGCCGAGCTGCGCCCAGCGCGCGAACACCTCCGCGGTCAGGTTCGCTGTCGAGTAGCCACCGATGTCCGAGCCCCAGGCGGGGAAGCCGCTCATCGCAGCGGTCTGACCTGCGCGGATGGCACGCTGGAGCCCCACGAAGTCCCCCGGTTGATCGCCCGCCCAGAGGCCCGGCAGCACGCTCTGCGAGCCCATCGTGCCGGCGCGGAAGATCGCGCCTGCGTCCGGCGGGAGCACGTCCATCACCGCCCGCGCGAAGAGCAGCGGATAGAGGTTCTGCAGCGTCGGGCTGATGTTCTCCAGCTCGACCTCGTCGCCCCGGTCGCCCTTGACACCGTCGATCCCGAGCGCAACGAGCTTCCGCAGCCGCGCCTGGTATTCGCGAACGACGGCCGGCCGGCGCAGGTCGAGTGTCCGGCTCTCGATCGCGCCGAGCTCGGCTCCCGGCCCATAGCCGGCGCCGCAGATGACCTTCGGCGAGACCCAGAGCATGAAGCGGACGCCGCGCGCGTGCACCTGTCGGATCAGCCCTGCCGGGTCGGGGATGCGTGCGCGGTCGAACGCGAGCGTCCCGTTGCACTTCTCCCACGGGTTGTCGAGCAACACCCACCCGAGCGGGATCCCTGCAGCCTGAAGGCGCGTCACGTCTTCGAGCAGGTCGGCGGGCCCGGACGCTTCGTCGCGCCACTTGATCAACTCGAGCTCCGACGGGGGCGGCACCCTCGGCCGGCCCGCCTGAGCCTCGTAGGCCTTCAGCAGCTCGGCAAACGAGCCGGCGTAGATCTCCTCGTCGAGCCGCGCGCCCTGGACGCATACCTCGGCGCGGCTCTCGAGAGGCGGGAAGCTGCACGCGCGCTCGCCGCTCTGGCAGCCGGCGCCGCCGGGCGAGTCGGGGAAGGCGAGCGCCGAGTTGTTGCGCGTCGCGAGCCTGACACCCCAGCCGGCCGAGCTCGCGAAGAACGGCACCGCGGCGTAGGTGCACTTGTAGGCGACCTTGATCTGGAGGATCTGTCCGCGGAGATCGACTCTGTCGCCGCGCTGCCCGCCGCCGAGGAAGTGCTCGTCGGGCCCGCGTTCCGAATGCGTCGTAGACCTGCTGCACGTCGGTCTCCGGGTGCAACCGGAGCGAGAGGCGATAGCCGACCGGGTTGCGCGAGACGGTGACGGTCGCGGTGCGGCCGGGCTCGTCGGTGGCGACCTCGTAGACATCGTCGCCGCCGGAGGTGACCCGCGAGGAGGTGACCTTCGTCAGGTTGTGGACCTCACCGCTCTCGAGCAGCTGGTAGCGCAGCCGCGCGTCGGGGTCCTGGCTCACGACGCGGCTCGCCGTCGCGGAGGACGGTGAGCCGGAACGGGTTCTTCTCGACCCGGACCGAGACGCCCTCTTGCTGCTGCGCCCCGGAGCCACCGCATGCCGCCAGGGTGACGGCGAGTGCCGCGAGAGCCGTCAGTCGGCGCAAACGTCGCTCCACGAGACCTCGCGCTCCGTCGCAACCGCACCGGGGTCGACGGGCCGCCGGCGGAGAGCGAGCAGCCTGAGGGTCAGCGAGAGCGCCGTCCGCCTCCGCGCCTCGAGCAGCTCGTAGTCGTGGAAATGCACGTGAACCGTCGGCGACAGCGCGCCGGCCAGCGACCGCGCCGCGGCGCCGAGCGAGTGCGTGCTCGGCAGCTCGAGAACGCGCCTGCCGTCGTCGAGGCGGATCCAGGCCGGCGCGCTCAATTCCGCGCGCGGCGACCCGGGAGGAAGGAACGACGGCCGGGTGGCGGTGGCGGTGCAGTCGACGTAGCCGAGCTCGGCGACCGCAGCCAGCACAGCCGAGTCGAGGTACCAGCCGCCGCCGCAGAAGAAGCGAGGCTCGAAGCCGCGCTCGCGCAGCCACCGTCCCTCGCGGAGCACCTGACCTGCAGGATCGCCGCCGGTCGGCCGGGCGTGGGTCGGCGACGTCCAGTGGGTGTGATGGCCGAACGGCCCGAACCCGGCCGCCTCGCGCGCGCGCTCGACGAACAGCCCCTCATCCTCGCCGGCCGCCGGCGGCCGCAGCAGCGAGGCGATCGGGAAGCCGCCCGGGCGGCTCAGGGCGAGACGCCGGTAACGCTCCCAGACGGCATCGTCGAGCGGCCTCTCGACGTGGCACGACACGACCGCGTAGCCTTGCGTACCGGGCATGTGCGGGATCTGCGGACTCCTCGGCAGGGACGCGCCCGACCCGGGTTTGGTCGAGTGCATGAACGCAGCGATCGTACATCGCGGCCCCGACCATGCTGCCGTCGGCCGGTTCGGGAGGGCAGTGCTCGGCTACCGGCGCCTCTCGATCATCGACCTCGAGACGGGCGACCAGCCGGTGGAAAGCGAGCGCGGCGACGTCGTCTGTGTCTTCAACGGCGAGCTCTACAACTTCCGTGAGCTGCGGCGGGAGCTCGAGGCGGCCGGCCACGAGATCCGCGGCACCGGCGACACGCCGCTCGTCCCGCACGCCTACGAGGAATGGGGACTCGACTTCCCGCGGCACCTGGAGGGGATGTTCGCGATCGCGCTCTGGGACCGTGCGCGCGAGCGGCTCGTGCTCGTGCGCGACCGGCTCGGCAAGAAGCCGCTGCTCTACGCGCAGCTGCCGAACGGCTCGCTCGCATTCGCCTCCGAGACGAAGGCGCTGCTCACGCTGCCCGGCCTGCCGCGTGAGCTCGACCTCGCGCAGCTCGACGCCTACCTCGCGCTCCAGTACGTGCCACGCTCTGGGCTGCGGGCGGTCGAGAAGGTGCCGCCCGGCTCGTACGCCGTGGCCGAGAACGGCAGCCTGCGCGTCGAGCGCTACTGGACGCCGGAGCCGGCAAGTGGCAACTCACCGCCTGCCTCCGGCGGCGGCGGCTCGCTGGAGGCATGGGTCGAGCGAGTGCGCGGCGAGGTGACCGCGGCGGTGCGGCGGCGGCTCGTGGCGGACGTGCCGCTCGGGGCGCTCCTGTCGGGCGGGATCGACTCGTCGATCGTCGTCGCGGCGATGGCGCAGGCCTCGGCCGAGCCCGTGCGGACGTTCACGATCGGCTTCCCCGACCCACGCTACGACGAGCGCCGCCACGCGAGCGCGGTCGCGGAGCGGTTCGGGACCCGGCACGAGGAGCTCGAGGTCGACCCCGGGCCGGAGCTGATCGAGCGGCTCTCGCGCGCCTTCGACGAGCCGTTCGGCGACGAGGCCGCGCTGCCGACGCTGCTCGTCTGCGAGGCGACGCGCCGTCACGTCAAGGTCGCGCTCGTCGGCGACGGCGGGGACGAGGTGTTCGGCGGCTACGAGCGCTACCGCGCGCACGCGCTCGCCGGGCGCGTTCCTCGCGCCGCCGCCGCAACCGGCGCGCGGCTGCTCGGCGCCGTCCCGCAGGCGCGGCGGCAACCTCGCTCGACCCTCTTCCGCGCGCGCCGCTTCCTCGACGTCGCCGCGGTACCCACCCCCGAGCGCTACGGCCGTCTGGTCGAGGTCTTTCCTTTCGAGCTGCGACACAGACTGTGGACGGACGAGGCGCTGGCGCACCCGACGAGCGCCTACCTGCCCTCGTCCGACGACCTCCGGCGCGTCGACATCGAGTCGTACCTGCCCGGCGACCTGCTGCCCAAGGCCGACCTCGCCTCGATGGCGGTGTCCCTCGAGCTGCGCTCGCCCTTCCTCGACCACCGCGTCGTCGAGCTCGGCCTCGCGCTGCCGCGCGAGCTCGCCTCCGGCAAGGCGGCCCTGAAGCAGGCATTCGCCGCCGACCTGCCCGCCGAGATCGCGGGCCGCGGCAAGACCGGCTTCGGAGTGCCGCTCGACCGCTGGTTCCGGGAGGAGCTGCGACCGCTCGCGGAGGACCTGCTTCTCGGCGGCGCCGACCGCGGACTCTTCCGGCGCGACGAGCTCGCCCGGCTCTTGCGCGAGCATGCCGAGCGCCACGCCGACCACGGCCACCGGCTCTGGTGCCTCTGTATGCTCGAGCTCTGGCAGCGCACGTACGTCGACGCCGGCCGACCCGCGCTTTCGGCCGCTTGACCCGCCGGCGCGCCTACGCGATCGTGATCGCCGCGTGTGCGGTGCCGCGCGTCGCCCTGTTGCTGCACGAGCGCAGCTCGATCCTCGCCGACGTCGAGAAATCGAGCTTCGTGGCGCAGGTGTTCCTCAAGTCGGGCACCTTCGGCTACGTCCCGGGCGAGCCGTCGGCGTACACGCAGCCGCTGTACGGCTGGTTCCTGATCGCGGTCTACTGGATCGGGGGGATTCGCTGGTGGTCGCTCGGAACCGCTCAGATCCTCGTCGCCGTCGGGACCGCCCTCGTCGTCTACGAGATCGGCCGCCGCTTCCTCTCACCGCGCATCGGGCTTCTGGCCGCGTTGATCGCGACGCTGCATCCCTATCTCGTCTGGCACGACATCCACGGCAACCGTGAGATCCTGGATCAGCTGCTCGGAGCAACGATCTTCGGGCTTGCGCTGCTGGTCGCCGAGCGCCGGACGCTTGGCCTGGCGGCCGCGCTCGGACTCGTAACCGGCGTGGCGATCCTCTCCAACACGCGCCTCGTGGCGCTGCCGCTCGTCCTCGCTGGATACCTGCTCTGGCGCCGGGCCGGATGGGCCTGCGTCGTCGCAGTGCCGGTTCTGGCTGCGGTCGCGCTTGCCCCGTGGGTGGTGCGGAACAAGGTCCAGGTCGGGTGCTTCGCCATCACCACCGACGCGCGCGCTCTCTGGAAGGCGAACAACCTCGGGACGTACGAGACGCTGCGGGCAGGGGGGTGGATCGACAACGTCCCGGACATCCCGGAGCGTCGGGTCAAGCCGGTGCCCGACCGGTGGTGGAACTCGCACGAGGCCGGGGTGCTCTACGAGCGCGGTGGGCGCAAGATCCACGTCGACGAGTGCGCTCAACAGAAGCACTACGAGCACCTCGTCGTCGAGTTCTGGAAGGACCATCCCGGCGCGAAGGCCAAGCTCGCCGCACAGGCAACCTGGATGCTCTGGAACCCACGCGTCGAGAGGGAGGCCGGTCCCGACCGGAGCGTCGACAGGGCTCGGACCCTGGTCGAGCCGCTCTACGTCGTGCCGCTCTACCTGCTCGCGATCGCCGGGCTCTTCTTCGTTCCGCCTGCGTTCCGGGTGCTGGCCCTGAGCTTTCTGGGCTACGAGACGCTGACGGCCTGGGTCTTCGCCGGGACGACGCGCTACCGCGTGCCCTGGGACTTCGTGATCGCGCTGCTCGCGGCAGCGGCGATCGACAGGTGGTGGCCGTTTCGACCCGGGTCGGGTCTGCCGTTCAGGCGCCCGTCCAGCCAGAAGCGGTAGACCTCCTCCGTTCGCTCGGTGCACCGGTCCTCCGGGAAGCGCTCGACCGCGCGCACACGTGCCGCGCGGCCCATCGCCGCCACCCTGTCGGGATCGGAAGCAAGCTGCAGCATCGCCTGCGCGAGCGACTCCGCGTCGCCCGGCGCGACGAGCAGCCCGGTCACGCCGTCGCGGACGAGGTCGTCGAGGCCGCCGATCGAGGCTGCGATCACCGGGCGCGCTCGCTCCATCGCCTCGAGCGCGACCATCCCGAACCCCTCGCCGAGCGACGGGACGACGACCGCCACCGACTGCTCGATCGCGCGCTGCACGGGCGTCACGTGGCCGAGGAAGTGCACGGCGTCCGTGAGCCCGAGCTCGCGCGCCAGGTCCTTGAGGCCGTGCTCGAGCACACCGCGCCCGGCGATGTCGAGCCGCACGTCGGGGCGCTCGTCGAGCACGCGGCGGAAGGCACGCAGGAGCACGATGTGGCCCTTGATCGGGATCAGGCGGCCGATGCAGAGGAAGTGAGGCGCACCGCCGGCGTACGGCTCCGGCTCGGGACGCGCCGCGATCCCGTAATGGATCACCTCGAAGTCGGACTCCAGGAATCCCTCGGTCTGGGCGAGGTAGCGGGCGAGACCGCGCGAGATCGCTATCTGGCGGTGGGCGAGCGCCCCGATCGTGCGGTCGCCGAGGGCGAACAGGCGTCCCTCACGGAACTCGTTGAAGCCGTGCTTGGTCGAGAGCCGTACCGGCACGCGCGCAAGCGTTCCCGCGGTCTGGCCGTAGGCGTCGGCGTGCACGAGGTGTGTGTGGAGGATCGTCGGGCGGAGGGTGACGAGGTAGGCCAGGACGCGCGCGAAGGTCGCAGGATCGACGTCCGCGGTCATCGGGATCGCGTCCACCGGCACGCCGCCCGCCTCGAGCTCGCGCGCGAACTCCCACGCGCCCGGCTCGTGCTCGTGCAGCATCAGGAAGCGGATGTCCCAGCCGCGCTTCTTCAGGTCGGGGAGCAGCGTGAGCAGGTGCGCCTCGGAGCCGGAGATGCCCCCGACCTTCTGGACGTGGAGCACGATCATCCCCGTACCGCCCTGATTTCGAGCCACCCTGATGACCTCCTCGGCCCAGTGCTCGACCGAGTGGCGCGCCTCGACGCGCGCGCGGAGCTCGCGCCCGATCGCGTTGCGGTCGGTGCCCGCCAGCGATCGCAGCTTCTCGGCCAACCCCTCGGGATCGTCGCGGCCGAAGCGGAGCTCGGCCGGCAGGACGTCCTCGAACCCGCTGTTCGACGCGAGTACCGGCATGCACGTCGCGGCCGCCTCGTAGACCACCTTGTCGAGCGCGCCTTCGCGCATGTTGTTCACCAGCACGTCCTTCTGCTCGAGCAGCGCGGGAACGTCTCCGTACGGAATGGGTTCCTCCACGCGCGCCCCGCAGGCCTCGAGCCGTTGCCTCTCCGCGCGCTCCTCGGCGGTGAACGACGGGCCGCGCACCTCGAGGTCGACGCCCGCCAGCACCGCCGCACGCACGATCGTCTCGAACCCCTTGGCAGGGGAGGTGCGGCCGAGCGCGACAACGCGCAGCCGCTCCGCCGGTTCGCGCTCGGTGCACCGGAAGTCCTCGAGGTCGATGCCATGGCCGATCGCGACCACCTTCCCGGAGTCGAGCGGAAACGAGCGGCGATCGACCGTGAGGATCGCGGTCGAGGCGCGCTCCGCGAGCACGAGGGTGCGCGAGGGCTTCCAGTGCGTGAACCACAGCAGGAGCGGGATTCCGAGCGGGCGGACGAGCGGTGCGGCGAGCACCGCGTAGATCGGGCACATGTGCGCGACAACGGCAATCGGCCGCGGCGTCAGCTCACGCACGAGCGTGGCTTCGAAGCGAGCTCCGCGGCCGAGCTTCGTGGCCGACCGAAAGCTCCGCGCACGGGCGTTCGCCGGCAAGGCCGACGGGACGACGGCGTCGGCGAGCACGACAAGCTCGTCCACCTGATCCGCGAGGGCCTTCACCTTGCGCACGGTATTCGCCAGCGCCGCATGGCCCGGATCGACGTGCTGCGTGATGAAGACGAGCCGGCGCATCAGGTGAAGTCGTGGTCGCCGAACTGGTAGACGGGTTGCGCCGGCAGCGGCTCGCCTTCGACGAGCGGCTTGCCAAGCGTCGTCATCGTCCTCGGGCTCGGTACGAACCCGGCGGCGAGCCACGCCGCCGTGTGCACCGGGGGACGCAACGCCGCGAGCATCTGTGCGCCGCGCATCTCCTCCGCGCAGCGCAGGAGCAGCGCCTGGGTCGCCGTGCCGGTCGCGGCCACGAGCGTGCAGATCATCCCGGTCTCGAGGCCGCGCTCACGCATCCGCCGGACGACCACGTAGCCCTCTTCGCCGGCCTGAAAGCGCCGGTAGTCGTGCGGCGCGTCGACGTAGCGCCAGTTCAGGTACTCGGCCTCGCCGATCACCTGATCGCCGTAGAGCGGCGAGGCGCGAAGCCAGGCAGCCTCTGCGGTCTCGCCGAAGCGCTCGACCGGCTCGACGGCGACCCCGCCGTAGCGCCGCGGGCCGGGACGCGACGGCCGTCCGGGCGCCGCCCGGAGCCGCAGCGGGCGGACCCACACGCGCTGCGTGCGCAGCTCCCGCCAGCCGAGTCGCACGAAGATGGAGTACGAGAGCGGATTCGGAATCGTCAGTGCGATCCGCGCCCCCTTCTCGACCGAGGCCGCCTCGTTCGCGAGCTCGAGCTTCGAGAAGATGCCGAGCCCGCGGAACTGCTCGAGCGAGACGCCGCGGACGGGCATCGCGACGATCTGCCGCCGCCCGGCGATCAGCATCGGGACGTAGCTCATCCCGAGCGTCCCTGCGAGCTCGCCCTCGACCTCGGCGAGCAGGATCACGCCCGGCACAGGGCTCTCGTCGAACCACCACTCGACGTACTCACCGGCTTCGGGGTCGCCCCAGACGGTCGCCATCAGCTCGACGAGCTCGGCGCGACGGGACGGCTCGTAGCCGACCGCGGTGACCTCGGTCATTGCGTGGCGGTGCCGAGCGCCCGATTGAACAGGCGACGCGCGCGGGTCCCGGTGACCGTGTCCTTGACGGCGATCAGGTCGCACGCCCCGGCGAGGACGAGCGCGAACGTGCGGTCGGAGTACGGCTCGACGTTGTAGCGGCGGAGACGCAACGGATCGGTCGACGCATCGTTCGTGCCCGAGACCGAGGTGAATGCGACCTCGTAGCCCGCCTGCTGGACGAGGCTCACATGCACGGGACGGAAATGGGCCTTCGAGCCCTTGACGTAGGCGTAGGCACGTACCGGCCGCCCGAGGCACTCCTCCAGCTTCAGCTTCGAGACGGCGATCTCGCGCACCGCCTCGTCGAGGCTCACCTCCGCAAGCGGCCGGTGAGCGATCCCGTGCGACTCGACGCGCACGCCGCCCGCGTCGAGCTCCCGCATGAGCCCCCAGTCGAGCGTCGGATTGCGCGTGCCGCGCTCGACCAGGTGCATCTCGTGCGGCAGCGGGGTCTCGTCGTCCAGGTAGGCCACGGGGACGAAGATGACGGCGTGGAAGCCGTACTTCTGAAGAATGGGCAGCGCGTTCTCCAGCGTGTCGCGGTAGCCGTCGTCGAAGGTGATCAGGATCGCCTTCGGCGGCAGCGGCGTCCCCAGCGTGTAGTGATCGAGCACCGCGTCGAGGTCGACGACCTGGTAGCCGAGGTCGCGAAGCTGGGCGAGCTGCTCGTCGAACGACCCGACCGGGATCGTGGTCGGGTTGTCGGGAGTGTCGTTGACCTTGTGGTACATGAGCACGCGCAGGGCCTGGTCCCCGTCCGGCTCGAGATGGAAGGTCGTCGAGGTCTCGCCGATCGTGCGGTAGAGCGCGTTCTTGACGAGCTGCTTCGCGTGCTGGGCGGTCATCGGCCGTCAGTGTACGGCGCAACGAGCTCGGCCAAGCGCTCCGCGAACTCGTCGGCCGTCGCTATCCAGCGCTCGCCGGCGTGCCGCGCGCCGGCTGCGAGGCGCTCCGCGAGCTGGCGGTCGCTCAGGACTCGGACGAGAGCGTCGGCGAGCTCGTCGTCTGTCGCGACGAGCAGGCCGTTGATGCCGTCGTCGACGACGTCGCGGATGCCGCCGACGCCCATCGCAACCGCCGGGCGCTCGCGCAGGAACGCCTCGATCAGCACTCGGCCGAGGCCCTCCGAGCGGGACGGCAGGACAAGGCATGTCGCCTCGTCCAGGGCACGCGCGACCTCCTCCTGGGTCAGGCGCTCGGTCCACGCGGTCTGCGCCGGCAGGTCGTGGAGAAGCTGCTCCACCACCGCCCGCCTCGACCCGCGGCCCACGATCCGCAGCTGGGCGCCGGGCAGCCGCGGCGCCGCGAGACGCCAGGCGCGGGCGAGGCCGTCCACGTTCTTGTAGAGCTCGAGCACGCCGACGAAGAGCGCCGCCGGCGTCGGCGGCAGCGGCACCGTGGGACGCTCGAGGAAGAGCTCGAGGTCCATGAACGCGGCGAACTCGCGGGCCGGCTCGACGCCCAGCTCGCGCGCAAGGCCCGAGGTGTACGAGGAGACGGTGCGCACGGCGTCGGCGCGGCGCAGGCCGAAGGCGCCGACCGCGTCCACGAGCGGCGAAAGCGCGCGCCGCAGCGGCGAGCCGTACAGGCGCGTGGCCGTGCGCCAGTCGCCGTGCAGCTCGACGATCACCTTCGCCCCGGTTCGCGCGAGCCACACGAAAGCGGCCTCGTACGGGCTCTGAGTCACGATCGCGACCGGACGATGCTCCCGCGCGAGCCGGCGGACCCGCAGCGGCAGCAGCAGGTAGAAGAGCGGCCCGTCGAGAAACGGCAGCCGGCCGACGAGGCGGAAGGTGCCGTCGTCGTGGGCGCGCCCGCTCGCCGCGGTCGCGAGCACGCGGAGCTCGAAGCGCTGCTTCAGCGCCGCGAACTTTCGCTCCAGGCTCGGCGAGAGCGGCAGCTCGTACCGCGTGCGCGCAACGAGGAGGAGACGTGGCTTCACAGCACCGAGTCGACGACGGCACGGACGTTGTCGGCGTACTCCTCGGGCGTCGCGAGCCACGGCGCGGCGCTCGCAAGTGCCGCATCGCCGAGCCGGCGGGCCAGCTCGCGGTCGACGAGCACGCGCTCGATCGAGTCCGCAAGCGCCTCCGGCGAGCCAGGCTCGACGAGCAGCCCGTTGACGCCGTGCTCGACGAGGTCCGGAATCCCGCCGACGCGTGTCGCGACCACCGGCCGCGCGCGGAGGAACGCCTCCACGATCACGCGCCCGAGCCCTTCGGACACCGACGGGAGCAGCAGCACGGAAGAGGCGTCGAGAGCTCGCGCGAGCTCCTCGGGCTCGAGGCGGCGGTCCCACCTCACCCCTTCGCGCTCGAGCGCCGCGGCCACGGCGTCCTGCGTTCCGGAGCCGACGAGGTGAAGCCGCGCCTCGGGCACACGCCCGGCGACGAGCCGCCACGCCGCTGCGAGCGTCTCGATGCCCTTGTACCGCTCCAGCACGCCGACGAAGAGCGCCGCCGGCTCCTCTGGAAGAGGTGCCGGCGGGCCGGTGAACGCGCCGAGGTCGGAGTAGGTCGGGAAGACGCCGGCCGGCTCCCGTCCGAGGCCGCGGACGATCGACGCCGTGAAGGCCGAGATCGCACGGTGAGCGTCGGCCCTCTGGAGAGCCCACTGCCCCAACCGATCTCCGGCCGGGGCGAGCAGCGCGCGCGCCCGCGAGCCGTACAGGCGCGTGGAGACGCGCCAGTCGCCGTGGACCTCCGCGATCAGCTTCGCCCTCGAGCGCGTCAGCCGCCGCGCGAGCTCCACCGCGGCGGCCTCGTACGGGCTCTCGGCGACGACGACGTCCGGATCGAACGAGCGCAGCTCGCGCGCGACCCGCAGGGGCAGCCCCGCGTAGAAGCGCGGCCCGTCGAGCGGCCGCGGCGGCACGAGCACGAAGCGCGGGTCCGACCCGGTCCCGCTCGCGAGCACCCGCACCTCCATCCGCTCGGACAGAGCGTCCCACTTCTTGGCGAGGCTCCGCGCGAGCGGCAGCCGGTACCGGGTGCGGCCGACGAAGAGGACACGGGGAGTCACGCGGCCGCCGCCCGCAGCAGGATCTCCTCGAGCCGCCCGTAAACCCGCTCCGGCTCGTACTCGGCGACCGAGCCCGCAGCGTTCGCGCGCAGACGCGAGGCGAGCTCCTCGTCGGCGAAGAAGCGGCGGATCGCACCCGCGAGCGCGTCGACCTCGCCGGGCTCGACCAGGAGGCCGTTCTCGCCGTCGCGCACCACCTCGGCAACGCCGCCCGTCCTCGTCGCGATCACGGGCGTGCCGACAGCGAGCGCCTCGACGACCGTGTGTGGGAAGTTCTCCCACGACGACGAGAGGAGCGACGCGTCGCCGGCCCGGAAGAGCTCGAGCACGGCCGACCGCGGCAGTGGGCCGAGAAAGCGGGCGTGGCCCAGACGCTCGAGCGAGGCGCGCTCGGGCCCGTCACCCACGATCACGAGCGCCGCGCCGGCACGTCGTGCGGCCTCGATCCCGACGTCGAGCGACTTCTGAGCCGCGAGACGGCCCGCAAAGACCAGCGTCGGCCCCTCGAAGCCGAACGCGCGTCGCAGCTCCTCGCGCGGTCGCAGCTCGGGCAGCGGCGGCGCCGGGTTCGGGAGCACCGTCACCCGCTCCGGCCGCACGCCCCAGCCGAGCGCGAGCTCACGCAGGTAGGTCGACGGCGTCACCACGTGAGCGGCCCGCCGCACGTCCGCGTCGCGGGCCAGGCGCAGCGGCAACGTGGTCAACGATGGACGCAGCTGAAACTCCTCGAGCGAACCGCCCCAGAGGCCGAGGCGCAGCGCACGCTCGTACGCGGCGTCGGCCGTCAACTTGAGGACGAATGGCGTGCGCGCCAGTCGAGCGCCGAGCGAGGAGCGGCCGAACATGCCCGTTGTGTAGACGACGTCGGCGTGTCGCGCGCGGACGGTGACGAGCCGGAGACCCTGCACGTGCCTGACGCCCAGGGGACGGGACCGGGGCACCCAGCGGACGGGGTAGCCCGCCGGCGCAGGCGCCGCGTCGGCGGTGATCACCACCTCGACGTCGTGGCCCCGGCCGCGCAGAAACGCCGCCACCTCCGGCGCGTGCGAGGCCGGCCCGCCGACGTCCGGCGGCCAGATGCCCGAGACGAGCAGGACCCTCAACCCGCGAGCGCCTCCGGTCCCGCTCGCTCGTTCCGGAGACGGGCGAGGAGCACCGTCCAGAGCGCGCAGAACGTGGCCGTCGACACGAGCATCGCCGCCGCGCCGCCGGTGGCGCCCCACTTCGCCGCAAAGACGAGCAGAAGCGGCACGAAGACGGCCATCTCCACCCCCAGCGCGACGAGTCGCAGCCCGGGCCTGCCGATCGAGACGGGAAACGACTTCGTCCAGCCCCAGATGAGCTGCAACGCGGCTGCGATCAGCACGAGCCGGGCCGCGGTCGTCGCGTGCTCGCGAAAGTCGGGGCCGTACGCGAGACCCATCAGCAGCGGCATCAGCAACCACAGAATCGGCACCACGACGATCATCAGAGGGGTCGTGCCCAGGATGTAGCGGCGGAGCATCGCGTACATCTGGGCATGCCGACCCGCCTCGAAGTCGCGTGTCTGCTCGGTGAGGAGGACGAGCCGCACCGGAGACGACAGCGCCGCGAAACCCGTCGCCGGCGCCTGCGCGTTGCGGAAATAGCCGGCCTGCTCGATCGGAGCGACGGCCGGTATCAGAGCCGTGCCGAGTGTCGTACGGGTGGAGACGAGCGAGGACGCGATCGTCGACGAGAAGACGAACCGGCGCACCGCCTGTCGATCCTCGCCGAGCGGCTCGGAGCGTGCCTGTGGAAAGCGCCGGAAGGCGACAATCCCCACCATCGAGATCAGAACGGTTGCGACGGCCTGCCCGATCACCATCCCGAGCACGGCGCCCGTTACGCCGTAGAGGGAGCCGACCCCGACCCCCGCGAGCCGCAGGCCCATCGACACGGCGAGGAGCGCACCGCGCACGTCGTAGCGCCCGCGGAGGATCACCGCCCCGCCTGCGACGCCCTCGGGCGCCTGCAGAAGCGGGATGGCGGCTGCGACCAGCATCGGCACGAGCACGCCGCTGACACCCCAGATCTGCCCGATGAGCGGGGCCAGCGCGACCAGTGCGAGCCCGCCGAGGAGTCCTCCGATCAGCTTGAACGCGAGCGCGACCTCGAAGATCCGCCGCAGCCGCCCCCAGCGGCGCGCCTCCGCATACCGGAACCCGTACTTCACGAGCGCCTCCTCGACGGTCAGGTCGAGCAGCACCTGCAGAAACGCGGTCGCCGCGACGATCGCCGCGAATCGCGCGTAGTCCCCCGTGCCGAGCTCCCGGGTCGCCACGACCGTCGTGAGGAATCCGAGCACGGCTGCGGCGTAAACACCGAGCGCCGTCGCCGAGCGTCGCCAGAAGACTCGGGAGCGCATCGGCGGCACGCAGTATAGTGGCGCCCCTTGGACTCCCGTTCGCGCGCCGCGAACCTGCTCGCGCTCGTCCCGGCGGCCGCCCTTCCCTTGATCTTCCTCCACCGGCGGTACCAGGTGCACGCGTCGGTCGGGCCGGTGGACATCTTCGGATCGGACCTCGCGATCGCTGCGGTCATTCTCGCCGCGCTCGTCGCCGCACGGCTCTTCGGCGCCGGCCCGCTGGCCCGCACGAGAGCGCTCTGGATGGCCGCCGGCGCGATGCTCGCGCTGTTCGTCGTCTCCTGCTTCTGGACTCCGCTCGAGCGCACGAGCACGCATCTCCTCTCGGCCGGGAAGATCGTGGAGTACGCCTTGCTGGCGCCGGCTCTCGTGCTGCTACTGCGCTCCCACGCGCACGTCGACCGATTCCTCGCTGCGTTCGTCGCCTGGAGCGTCGCCGCCAGCGGCTGGGGGGTCCTCCAGTTCCTCGGAGTCGTCAGCGAGTTCGAGGGGAAGCGGCCCGGTCAGCGCGAGGTGTCGTTTCTGGGCAGCCACGACTTCGGCGCCTTCTCGGGCGCGGCGCTCGCCATCGGCTTCGCCGGCTTCGCGCTCGCGACGAGGCGGCGACTGGCACTGGTGGCGATCGTCGCGGGCTCGATCGGGGTGGTTCTCTCCGCCTCGGTCTTCGTCTACGCCGGAGTCGTTCTCGCCGCAGTCACCGCCACGGCGATCGGCGTGCGCGCAGGAACGCTCGACGCGCGACGCGTCCTGTCGCTCGCCGCGATCGTCGTCACGATCGGCGGCGGCGTCTTTGCCCTGCGCGTGTCCGACGTCACCGATTTCTTCTCCTTTCTCGGCGACTCGACTACCTCCGCGTCGCACGACGCCGTGCAGACGGGCTCGCAGCGAACGATGCTCGCCTACATCGGCCTCCGTATCTGGCAGGATCACCCGTTCCTCGGCGCCGGCTTCGGCCGATCGACCGACGGGTACGGGCCCTACCTCGCGGCGGCGAAACGCAAGTTTCCGAACGAGCCGCTCCAGGCCTACCCGTCGCCCGAGCGCCGGTGGGGCGTGCAGAACTTCTGGGTCCAGCTGCTCGCCGACGTCGGCATCGTCGGCTTCCTGCTCACCGTGGGCACGTTCGCGATCGCGCTCGGGCTCGCGCTTCGGGCCCCACCCGGGGTCACGTTCTTCGGCGTCGCCGCCGCCGGCTGGATCCTGGTCGCGATCGGATCGTGGAACGCCTTCGGCATCATCGCCGGAATCCCGATGATGGCCTTGATGTGGCTCGGATTCGGCCTCGCCGCCACGACCGCCACCGTCGATGAGGGCGAATCTCGAACGGGGTGGGCGAGTGTATAGTCGGGCCCCGTTGTCGGGCGGATCGCCTCTCGGGCCGGCGCTCTCGGCGAGCCGCGCGCCGTCGATCGTGTTCCGCACCCGAACGGCTCGCTCGATGGGCGCCGGACGTGCCTGACTCACTCGGATCGTGGCCGGGCGCCGACCGCCGGCGGCCGGGTCGCGGCGACCAGGGCTGGGCGGTCCGCGAGCCGCTCGCGCGCTGGCTCGAGGCGGAAGGCCAGGCCGCCGCCGGGTTGCGCGTGCTCGACGTCGGGTGCGGGGTCAAGCCGTACTTCCCGTTCTTCGCCACGGCGCGCGAGTACGTCGGCGTCGACCTCGTCGAGACCGAACACGCGGACCTCGTCGGTTCGGTCGAGCAGCTGCCCGTCGAGGACGGCGCATTCGACATCGTCCTCTGCATCCAGGTGCTCGAGCATGTCGACGACCCCGCGCGGGCGATCCGCGAGCTCCATCGCGTCACCCGCCCCGGCGGCCGCGTGCTGCTCTCCACGCACGGCACGCAGGTCTACCATCCGTCGCCGGCCGATTACTGGCGCTGGACGCACACAGGCCTTGCGCGGCTGTTCGAGACGAGCGCGTCGTGGCGCTCGGTTACCGTCACGCCCGGTGCAGGCACCTGCGCCTGTCTCGGAATGCTGCTGACGACCTACATCCACTTCGCCGCCAAGCGCCTCCACGCCGTCTGGGCGGGGCAGATCGTCAACCGCGTCGTCAACCGCCTCGCCGGCGGAATCGACGCGCGGGTTGCGTCGCTGCGCGAGCCGCTCCCCGGGTCGCTCCATGCCAACTACCACGTCGTGGCCGAGCGGTGACGAAGGTCCTCGTCACGGGCGGCGCCGGCTTCATCGGCTCGAACCTCGTGCGCGCCCTGATCGAGCGGGGCGACGAGGTGCGCGTGCTCGACAACTTCTCGACCGGCAACCGCGCCAACCTCACCGGCCTCGAGACGGAGATCGTCGAGGGCGAGCTGCGGAGCTACGAGCGCGTCCACAACGCGGTGCGCGGCGTCGAGCTCGTCTACCACCTCGGCGCGCTGGGCTCCGTGCCGCGGTCGGTGCAGGACCCGCTCACCTCGAGCGCGGTCAACGTCGAGGGGACGATGAACGTCCTGCTTGCGGCCCGGGACGAGGGAGTCCGGCGCGTCGTCTTCTCGTCCAGCTCCTCGATCTACGGCTCGGAGGGCGAGCTGCCGCGCACGGAGGCGATGGCGCCCGACCCGATCTCGCCCTATGCCGTCGCCAAGCTCGCCGCCGAGCGGTACTGCATCAGCTTCAGCCGCGTCTACGAGCGCTTCGAGACGGTCGTGCTCCGGTACTTCAACGTGTTCGGCCCGAACCAGAGCCCGCTCTCGCAGTACGCGGCCGTCGTGCCGCTGTTCCTGACCGCGATCGCACGCGGCGAGCCGGTCACGATCCACGGCGACGGCGAGCAGTCCAGAGACTTCACCTACGTCGACAACGTGATCGACGCAACGCTCCGCGCAGCCGACGCGGCCGGCGCCACCGGGCGCGTGTTCAACGTCGCCGCCGGCGCGCCGGCGAGCGTGAACGAGCTCGCGGAGGCGATCGGGCGCGTGCTCGGCAAGCCGGTCGCGAAGCGCAGCGAGCCGCCCCGGCGCGGCGACATCCGCAACTCGTGGGCTGACGTGAGCGAGGCCGGCCGCGTCCTCGGGTACGAGCCTACGGTGCCGCTCGAGGACGGCCTCGAGCGGACCGCGGACGCGTTGCTCGGCAGACGCACCTCTTGACCGGGCCCTCGGAATGACTGGGCCGGCGGATTGACCGGGTCGTCGGAGCCGATCCGCATCCTGCGGCTGGTCGCGCGCCTGAACATGGGCGGGCCGGCGCTGCACGTCGCGTACCTGACGCGAGGCCTCGAGGAACGCGGCTACCGGACGACGCTCGCCGCCGGCTCGCTCGCCCGGGGCGAGAGCTCCATGTCCTTCATCGCCGAGGAGCTCGGCGTCGACGTCTTCCCGATTCCGCAACTTCATCGCGAGATCTCGCCGCTCTACGACACGCAGTCGGTGCTGCGAATCGTCAGGCTGATCCGCCGCCTGCGGCCGCACATCCTGCACACGCATACGGCGAAGGCGGGCGCGATCGGCAGGTTCGCCGCACTCGCCGCCGGCGACGCGCGGCCGCCGATCGTCGTGCACACGTTCCACGGGCACGTCCTGCGCGGCTACTTCGATCCACTGCGCACCGCGGCCTTCCGCCAGATCGAGCGGCAGCTCGCGAGTCGCAGCACCCGCCTGATCGCGGTCAGTCCGGAGGTGCGTGACGACCTCGTCGAGATCGGCGTCGCACCGAGCGAGAAGTTCAGCGTCATCCGTCTCGGGATCGCTCTCGACAGCCGGATCACGAGCACCGGCGAGAGCCGGGAGGAGTTGCGGTCCCTCTTCGGCGTCCCGCCGGACCGCTTCGTCGTCGGGTGGATCGGGCGGATGACCGCGATCAAGCGTCTGGAGGACGTGCTGCTCGCCTTCCGCGGCCTGCGCGCGCACGGGGTCGACGCGACGCTCCTTCTCGTCGGCGACGGCCCCGACCGCGAGTCCGTCGAGCGCCGCGCCCACGAGCTCGGGATCGCGCGCTACATCCTCTCGGTCGGCTACCAGCGCGACGTCGCGCCGTACTACGCCTTCCTCGACGCGCTGCTCCTCCCCTCTGCCAACGAGGGGACACCGGTCGTCGCGATCGAGTCGCTCGCTGCCCGCAAGCCCGTCGTCGCCACCCGCGTCGGCGGCGTACCGGACGTCGTGGTGGACGGGATCGACGGCTTCCTCGTGCCGGTCGGCGACGTGAGCGGGATGGCAGACGCGCTCGAGCGTCTGGCGCGCGACCCCGGGCTGCGCGCGCAGATGGGCGAGGCCGGCCGCGCGCGCGTCGTGCCGCGTTACCGCGTCGAGCGGCTCGTGGACGACATCGACGCGCTCTACCGCGAGCTGCTCGGCGCCGCCGGGCTGCCGCTGCCGGCCGCATCCGGCTGAGCCTGGATCCAGGCTGAGCGCGGCGTCAGACCGGCAGGCGGACCGTGAACGTGGTCCCGCGACCGGCGGCGCTCTGCACAGTGACCGAACCCCCCATGGCCTCGGTCAACTGCTTGACGATCGCGAGCCCGAGGCCGGTGCCGACCGCCCGGTTCGCGGCGTAGCGGCTGTGGAGATAGAACCGGTCGAACGCGTGCGGCACGTCTCCGGGCGCGATCCCCGGGCCTGTGTCGGCGACGCTCAGCTCGCCGAGCGCCGCGGCGACGGTGACGCTGCCGCCGGCGGGTGTCGTGCGGACCGCGTTCTCGATCAGATTCGCCAGCACCTGGAGCACGCGGTCCGGATCGGCGGTCGCGGGAGCACTGCCGGGCGTGTCGGCCGCGAGCGAGACGCCGACTCGCCGGGCCTCGCCCTCGTGACGGTCGATCGCCTCGTTGGCGAGCTGCGCCAGATCGACGCTGTGCGACGTGATCGAGAACACGCGCTGGTTCATGCGGGCGAGATCGAGCAGGTCGCGCACGAGGCGCTCGAGGCGCCTCGCCTCGGCCACCACGACCGCCCCTGCCCTCGGCGCGGCGATCACACCGTCGAGGAGCGCTTCACCGTGGCCGCGGATGGCGGAGAGAGGCGTCTTGAGCTCGTGGCTGACCGAGAGCAGGAAGGACCGTTCGGCATCCTTCGCCCGGTCGAGCTCCTCCGTCATCTGGTTGAACGCCGTTGCGAGCGACGCGACCTCGGCGGAGCCGGACACCGGCAGCGGGCCGGGTCGCTCGCCGGCTGCCAGCTGGCGGCTCGCCACCGCGACACGCCGGATCGGGCGCGCCACGGCGCCCGCGAGGAGGAACGCCGCGATCGCCGCCAGGCCGGCGCCCGCCGCCGCCGCGATCCCGAAGGCGATCGTGAACGGCCGCCAGTCAGACGCCTCGAGCTTCGCCGACCGGAGCAGGACGATCGCCTGCTGCCCGTTCCGGCTGGTGGCGTAGAGGTACTCCCGACCGCCGACGTCGACCGATCCCTGTGCCGGGCGGCCGGCGCGCAGCGAGGCGGTGGCCTGGGGCGGGAGGAGGAGCGCCGCCTGCGGGAGCGAGATGATCGCCAGCCGCTCCTCCTGCGTCTCGAAGAAGTCACCCAGGGTCGAGAGCCCTTGCGCACCGGATGGCTTGGCTCGCTGCTGCTCGGCGATCAGCGCCGCCTGGCGCGCGAGCGCCTGGATGGCGTCGTGCCGGACGGACCGCCGCACGAGCACGGCTGCGAGGACGAGAGTCACCCCCACCGAGACGAGCACGGCGACCGCGATCGCCACGAACGCGCGCACCCGCAGCGAGCTCACAGCGGCGGGATGATCGCAGCATCAATCATCGAGGAGCGCTCCTACGGCTGCACCGCTTTGTAGCCGGCGCCGCGGACCGTCCGGATCAGCTCGGGCCTGCCCAGCTTGCGACGCAGTTGGGCGACGTGCACGTCGACGGTCCGGGTCCCGCCTGCATAGTCCAGTCCCCACACCCGCTCGAGCAGCAGGTCGCGCGAGAGGACGGCGCCGCGGTTCTCCATCAGGTAGGCGAGGAGGTCGAACTCCTTCGGACGCAGCTCGACCGGCTCGCCGGCAACAGCGACCTCATGGGCGTCCCGGCGCAGGACGACGTCGCCGAGGACGAGCATGCTCTCGCCCGCATCGGGCGCTCCGCGCCGGAGGACGGCCTTCATCCGTGCGACGAGCTCCCGGGGCGAGAACGGCTTGCCGATGTAGTCGTCGGCGCCGGCGTCAAGCCCGGCAAGCCGGTCGGCCTCCTCGTCCCGTGCGGTCAACATCACGACGGGAACCGACGAGCGAGCCCTGATCTGCCGGCATACCTCGAGCCCGTCGATGTCCGGGAGGGTGAGGTCGAGCACGACCAACCTGACCGGCTCCTGCTCCAGCGTCTTCAGCGCCACCGCACCCGTGCCGGCCCAGACGACGCGATAGCCCGCCTGCTCGAGATAGGCCCGGACGAGCGAGGCGAGGTTCTCCTCGTCCTCGACCAGCAGGACGCTGCCGGCCATCAGCCGATGCTAGCCGGGCCGTCGGAAGCGCAGCTCGCGCACCGGCCGCGTCGCAGACGAGGCCCCGCTGCCGACCCAGATGCGGTCGCCGGGTCTGACGTCCGCGAGCGTCGCCTGATTCCCGTCGACGAGCACACGCGTCCTCGCGTCGACCGGGATCGTCACCGTGCTTCCGTCGGCGCCCGTCACGACAACCGCAGCGGCCGAGACCGACTGGACCGTCGCCGCGCCGACTGTGCGCACCGGCGGCGGATCCAACGCCTTCAGCACGCGGGCCGCCCTGCCGGCCAGGCCCGTGAACTCGGCCACGAACCCCGGCTTGACATCGCTGAGCGAGGCGGGCACGCCGTTGACGAGGACGAGTGTCCTCGCGGCGACCGGGACGCGCACGGTGGTTCCGTCGAGCTGTCTGACGAAGACCGCTCGCGCCGAGACGAACTGAACGATCCCCGTGCCGGCGACGACGGCACCAAGGGCGCTCCGCCTTCGCCTTCGCCTCGGCCGCCGCCTTCGCTTTCGCTCTCGCCTCCGCCCTCGCCTTCGCTCTCGCCTCCGCCCTCGCCTTCGCTCTCGCCTCCGCCCTTGCCTTCGCTCTCGCCTCCGCGTTCGCCTGCCCGGGGTTCGCCTGCCCGGGCGTCGCCGCGGTAGCCGAGGCGGCGTCTCCCTGACCGGCCCATGCCGGCGCCGCCGCGAGCAGCGCCGCGACGAGCAGCGCCGCGAGAACTCCGGCGCGAAGCATCGCTCGAGCTCCCGTCAGCATCCCTCGAACTCCCATCATCGGCGGGCATCCTCGCACGCCAGGATTAGCGGATCGTTCTCCGCGCATCATCGGAGCGTAAAGGACAACAGCCTCGAAATCGCTTTACATCCGGAAAACAACCCGAATACCGTCGGATGACGGCGCCGATGTACACCGCGGCACAGGTTATCTCACGAGGTTCACCTACGAGGAGGTGCGCATGCTGCAGAAGCTCGATTCGTTGTCGGCGGGGATCATGATCGCGTGGTCGTGGAGCGCCTCCGCGGCCTGCCTCAAGGCATGCTTGCGCGCGTTCCGTGCGCAGCAGACGGCGGCCATCCAGGCCTGCACGTCGCACCCGTAGGCCTTCGGTTTCGCCCAGGGGGTGCGCAGGAGCGTCCGATGAAAGGGCGCTCCTGCGCGACGACTCCCCCGAACCCGTTTCCTCGGCATGTTGTTCTCCCCACGCCCGGGATTACAAACCGTCTCGCGAGCGGCGTCTGAGCGCGAAGACCGCGGTCTCCGGCAGGCTTTACATCCGAGAAACAGGGCGAAGACCGTCGGATGACGACCCCGATGTAAAGCCAGGTCACAGGTTGTCTCACGAAAGTCTTCGACGAGGAGGTAGGCAATGGTGACGAAGCTCGTCACACTCGCACTTGGGATCATGGTCGCGTCCGTGCTGGCGCTCCCGGCGGTCGCGGCCCCGCCGGCAGGGAAGGGGAAAGCGCCCGCGTCGTCCGCGTGCAAGCAGGCCGTGATTCAGGCCGGGCAGACGTTCCACCAGGGGCAGCGGGACGCGAGGAAGGGTTTCCACGACACGGCGAAGGCTGACCGGGAGGCTTTCCGGAATCATGTGCCGGCGCCGACTAATGCCGAGCGCAAGGCGTTTCACGAGAACCAGGTCGCTGCCTGGAAGAAGTTCCGCGACGAGCAGAAGGTCAAGCGGGAAGAGTTCCGCGACAAGCAGAAGGCCGATCTGGCGAAGTGCAAGACCCAGCCGTAGCGATTCTTTCACCCAGGGGAGAAGGTCACCGGAGCGTCCTGTGAAGGGCGCTCCGGCCTTTTCTGGGCCTCAGTCCTCGACCGGCTCGCGGCCGAGGGCGAGGACCCAGCGCCGTAGCCCCTCCTCGAGATCGATCTCCGGCTCCCAGCCGAGGAGCTGCCGCGCGCGGGTGATGTCCGGGCGCCGAAGGAGCGGATCGTCCACGGGAAGCGCCTCGAACACGAGCTCGCTGGAGGAGCCGGTGACGCGGATGCACGTCTGCGCCAGCTCGAGCATCGTCAGCTCGCGATCGGGGTTGCCGAGGTTGACCGGCAGGTGCTCGTCCGACAGCGCGAGCAGGTAGAGGCCGCGGATCAGATCGTCGACGTAACAGAGCGAGCGGGTCTGCGAGCCGTCGCCGAACACGGTCAGCGGCTTGCCCTCGAGCGCCTGGTGCAGGAACGTCACCGACGCGCGGCCGTCGTTGCGTCTCATCCTCGGGCCATAGGTATTGAAGATTCGCGCGATCCCGGTGTCTACGCCCTGCTGGGAGTGGTAGGCCATCGTCAGCGCCTCGGCGTAGCGTTTCGACTCGTCGTACACGCCGCGCGGGCCGATCGGGTTCACGTTGCCCCAGTATGTCTCCGGCTGGGGGTGGACCTGCGGGTCGCCGTAGACCTCGCTCGTCGAGCTGATCACGAACCGGGCGCGCTTCCACTTCGCAAGGCCGAGCGCGTTGTGAGTGCCGCGGGAGCCCACCTTGAGCGTCTGTAGCGGCAGCCGCAGGTAATCGATCGGGCTCGCCGGGCTCGCCAGGTGGTAGACGAAGTCGACGGGCTCGTCGATCCAGATCCCGTCCACGACGTCCTGGTTCACGAACGAGAACGCCGGGTCCCGGAGGTGCTCGATGTTCTCGAGCGAGCCGGTCTCCAGGTTGTCGACGCAGATCACCCGGTACCCGTGCTCGAGCAGGTAATCGCAGAGGTGGGAGCCGAGGAACCCGGCGCCGCCGGTGACGACGGAGGTCGGCATGGCGGAATCGTACTCATCCGCCCGGGACCGCCGCCGGCTCGCGCAGCTGCCGGTAGAGGAGCACGAACGTGGCAACGAGGAACGCGTTGCGGACGAGCAGAAGCCAGACGCTCCAGTCCTGGTTGCGGAGGCCGTGGTCGCCGAAGGAGTACTCGGGCCACGTGAGCGCAAGCGCGACGAGAAAGGTGCCGGCGGCGGCAAGGCCCTTCCGTCCCGCAGCGAGCGGCACGAGCGGCAAGAGCCACGTCAGGTACTGGGGTGAGAGCACCTTGCCGAACACCGTGAAGGCCACAAGGGCAGCCGCCGCCGCGGTGACGAGACGCGCGTCGGTGTCGGGCCCCTGCCAGTACACGCGCGCGACGAGCAGCACGAGGGCAAGCGAGAGCAGCGAGGCGAGCACGGCGGTCGCGTCGGCCGCATGCCCACCGAGGTCGACCGACCCGGGCTTGCCCGCGATCCAGTCGACGTGATGGATCTGGAGCTTCGAGCCGACGAGCAGGAGCGAAGCGCCGACGCTCTCGATCTGGAGGTGGCGTTTCAACTGCGTCCAGAAGCTGAACCCGACGCCGCCGGGGGCCAGCGCAAAGAACGGCAGCGTGAGCACCGCCGCTGCGACGAGGAACGACGCAGCGGCGCCGATCCGGGATCGTGCCCGGCGTGCGAAGAGCGGCAGCCAGACGGCGGCGTACACCTTCACCGCGGTCGCAACACCGAGCAGCCCACCGGCCGTCCGGTCGCGCCCACGCAGGAGCGCGATCAGCGCGAGCGAGCCGAGCAGGGCGGGAAGAGGGTCGTAGCGGTTGAGGAAGACCGGGCCGAGCAGCGGCGGCGCGAGCACGATCGGCGCCAACCGGACGTAGCTCAGCCCGAGCCGCCGCAGGAGCCAGGCCGCGCTGACGACGATGCCGACTCCGCAGCAGGTCATCAGCAGCTTGAAGACGAGGATGTAGTGCGCGTCCCAGACAAGCGCGGGCAGCGCGAACAAGGGGATCGCACCCGGCGGGTACTCGACGTAGAAGTCGCGGTAGGGGATGCGACCGTCGTTCACGAGCGCGCGCCCGTAGATCGCGTAGGTGCCGGCGTCGCCCGGGTAGGCGTGGCTCAGCAGGCCGCCGTAGGCGGCGGCGCAACCGATCACGAAGAGCACGCTCGCGCCGGCCGCGACCCGCACGAGGGGAAGGCGGTCGAGCCGCTGGAGCACGGCGGCCACGGCGTGCACTAGGGACAAGGCCGGTTCGGCCCGGCGACGCGGTAGAGGAGCACACCGCCGACGTCCTGCCGCTTCGCGAACGAGTCCAGCGCTCCCGACCAGAGCGTGCTGTGGCGCTTGTCGACGACGACGCTCGTGACGCCCTTCGCCGCGATGTAGCCCTTCAGCAGATCGGCCTCGCGCCTCGGGATCCCATAGCCGAGAGAGACGCGCTCGATTCGCTCCGGGTTCATGAACGGACTCGGGGGCGTCGTTGCGATCCGACCGCCGGCCATGCGGAAGCGGAAATCGCTCTTCACCTGCCAGAGCATCGAGTCGCCGCCGCCCTGCACGGGCAGCGGCAGGATGTTCTCGCCGGACTCGAGGCACGTCCGGTAGGCGCGGTCGCTGAGAAACGGCGGGATCGAGAAGCTCGTCGCCCAGCCCCGCGTCGTCGGGTTCGGCACGAGCATGACCATCGCGAGCCCCGGCAGCAGCCACCGCCAGACGTCGCCCGGAGGCCGCGACGCCGTCCAGAGCGCCACGATCACCGCCGCCGCGAGCGAGGTGTAGAGCGCGAAGCGCACCGTCAGGACGTTGTTGAACACCGGCAGCCCGTCGAGCACGGTCCAGGGCAGCGGTACCAGGCCGTGTCCGTACACGGTCAGCTCCGCGCCGAGCGCGAAGAAGGCCGCGAGGACGAGCACAGCGAGGAGGAAGCGGCCGCCGGGAGTCCGCCAGCGCTGCCAGGCGAACAGCACGACGATCGCGAGCACGGGCAGGCCGAGAAATGCGCCGTTCTCGCCGTCGTTGCCGGGGAAGTGGCTCGTGATCCCGCCGGCCCAGCCGGCTCCCGCGAGCTCGAGGCGCGTCGGGACGACGAAGTTCAGAACGTCCGCGATGTAGATCTCGGGAGGAACGAACGGCGACCCGACGCGGTCGCGAAAGGCGTAGTAGAGAAACGGCGCCATGATCACGGCCGCCAGGGCGTACGCGCCGGCGAGCGGCCACAGAAGTGAGACGATCCGCCGCCGCCTCGACCGGTCGAGCGCGTACGCGACGACGAGCGCGCCCCCGAGCGCCAGCGTGAGCGTGAACGTCAGCTCCGTCGAGAAGGAGAGCTGAAGCGCGAGCAGCGGCCCGAGCCGCAGAACGAGCCCGCGGCCGTCCAGCTCTCGCTCGAGGAAGCGCAGGACGACGAGCGCCACGAGCGGGACGAGGAACACCGTGCTCATGTGCGGATGGCCCTGCTGCTGGCCGAGCATGTAGCTCGAGAAGCCGAACAGGAAACCGCCGACAAGCGACGGCCAGACTGCCCGGGTCAGATGACGGCAGAGCAGAAACGCCGTCCACGCCGCGAGTGCGGGAATCAGGACCGTCGCGACGTTGTAGGACGCGATCGCCCCGACGGTCAGCGTCAGGGGCGCAAAGAGCAGCGCGAGGCCCGGAACGAACGTCGTCCACGTCAGGTTGACCCCGCTGGGGGCCCAGATCGCGTGCGTGACGAGCGGGTTCTCCCAGTGCAGGAGCGCGTGCGGTAGCCACGCGAACGACCAGATGAAGATCTGCGGATCGTCCCTGGGGCCGACGTACTGGCTCCCGGGTCGCGTCAGCAGACGGAGCCCGAAGTACAGGAACGAGACTGCGCAGTAGGCGAGCAGCACCGCGAAGCTCACCCAACCGTGTCCCGCGGCCTCGCGCGGGGACGCGGCCGGCAGAGCCGTCGTACCGCCCCCGGCCATCAGAGGTCGGCCCGAGTCGACGCCCGTTTCGTCACCCATGCCCGAACCCGGATCCGGGCCACGAACGCGGGCGCCGGCGTGTCGCAACTTGAAGGCGTCTGTCGCGTCTCGATGCCCACGGGGTTTGCAGAGCGTAGGCCGGGCAGCGGCCGACCGTCGCTCGTACCGGCCGCACTGTCGTACCGGATGCACTGTCGTACCGAACGCACTGTCCCGAGCGCGGTCAGTGGAGCTGGTTGAACGAAGGCGCGCCGGTCGACGCGGCCGACCCGTTTGGGATCGAATCTCCTTGCGCCCCCGACAGTAGACTCGCACGGTGCCCTCGCTCCTCGCCAAGGAGGGTCCTCTCTCAGGGCAGCGCCTGACCGTCGAGTCCGCGATCACACTCGGGCGCGGTGAGGCGGACGTCGTCATCGACGATCCGGAGATCTCGCGCCGGCATGCGCTCGTTCGCGCCTGTGAGGGGTACTTCGAGATCGAGGACCTCGATTCACTCAACGGAACCTGGGTGAACGGGTCGCGAATCGCCGAGAGCGTTCGCCTCGAGCCCGGTGACGTCGTCCGACTCGGCAGCACGGTCCTCGAGGTCCAGACAGAGCTGGGTTCCCTGCCGCCACTGCCGGCGGAGGACCGCAACCTCGCGTTCGACCCGCCCTCCATGCCGCCGCTCCCTTCGCCGACGCGTCTCGGCTCGGTCGACAATGGACGGTGCTCCGAGTGCGGCGCGGAGACACCGAGCTTTGCGCGCTTCTGCTCGTCCTGCGGTGTCGCGTTTCGGAGCGAGCAGGAGCAAGCTCCAGCGCCGATCTCGCCGCGAGCGGCCGACGAGCGAGGGCGAGCTTTCGGCGGCGGCGGATGAGCTCCGGCCGGTGACTGCGCTCTTCGCCGACGTCGTGGGCTCCACCGCGCTCGGCGAGCGGCTTGCCCCCGCGGAGGTGAAGGCGCTGATCGGTGAGTGCGTGAATCGCGTCGCGCACGCCGTTGAGCAGTTCGGGGGCACGGTCACGTCCTATATGGGAGACGGGATCGCAGCGTTCTTCGGCCTTCCGACCGCTCATGAGGACGACCCCGAGCGCGCCGGGCTCGCGGCGCTCCGGGTGCTCGAGGTCGTCGCGGAGTACGCGGTTGACATCGAGGCGGCGTGGGGCGTCACCGACTTCAACGTCCGCGTCGGCGTGAACAGCGGCCAGACGGCGGTCGGCCTCGTCGGCGCGGCAGACAGGCAGCAGGTTGCCCTCGGCGACGCGGCGAACATCGCCGCCAGGCTCCAGTCTGCGGCGGCCCCGGGAACAGCCGTCGTGGGAGAGTCGACCGCGCGCGCCCTCGCGCATCGGTTCGTGCTCGAGGCGCTCGGCGAAGTCTCCGTGAGGGGTCGTACGCAGCCCGTCGGCGCATGGCGTCTGGTGCAGTCGCAAGCGGAGTCGCGCGCCGCCGCGCCAACGCCTCTCGTGGGACGCGACGCCGAGGTCGGCAAGCTGCGCACTGCGCTCGAGGAGCTGATGAGCGGCCGCGGGCAGGTCCTTCTCCTCGTCGGCGATTCGGGCTTCGGAAAGACTCGCTTGCTCGGCGAGCTCGAAACCGTTGCCGGCGACCGCGTCGTCTGGCTCGAAGGCCACTGCCGGTCGTACGGCGGCGAGCTCCTCTACTGGCCTTTCGTCGATCTGTTGCGGGGGTGGATAGGCGTCGAGCACGGCGATGCCGAGATTGCCCTGCGGACGAAGCTGCGCGCGAAGCTGTCGGCGCTCGGCGCTCTCGATCCGGCGCAGGTGCTTCCCGGACTCGCGCGACTCCTCTCGATTCGCGTCGAGGCAGGCGAGGGCGAGCGATCCGAGGAAGCGGGAGCAGACGACGATGCGGACAGGATTCACGCGGCCTTCCTGCGCTGGGTCGAGGCTCTGAGCGCGGAGCGTCCCGTCGTCGTCGTGATCGACGATCTGCACTGGGCCGATCCGCAGGCCCGTGAGCTCGCGGAGGAGCTGCTCGCCGTGACGGATCGGGCGCAGGTCCTCGTCGCAGTCGCGCTCCGGCCCGATCCGCCGTCGGAGGGCTCCCGTTTCAGGCTGCACGCGCTTGAGAACTACTCGCACCGCGTCCTCGAGCTCGACCTCGGTCCCCTCTCGGAGACCGCCTCCGAGGAGCTGCTCTCGATGCTGATGCCCGACGGGCTCGACGAGCGGGCGCGACGGGAGCTGATCGCGCGTGCCGAGGGAAACCCGCTCTATCTCGAGGAGTTGCTCCGATCAATGATCGAGGGCGGTGAGCTCGAACGGCGTCATCGCACCTGGGCGTTCACGGCGGTTCGGCCGGTGGCGCTCCCGCCGGCGCTCGAGGGCCTGCTCATGGCTCGCATCGATCGACTGCCGGAAGAGGCGCGCCGGCTCGCCCAGGTCGCCGCCGTCGTCGGCCGCGCGTTCCCGGCCGCCGTGCTCGAGCGGGCGAGCGGCAGGCCCGAGTTCGAGAGCGCGCTCTCGGTGCTCCTCAGAGCGCAGTTCATCCGCGAGCTCCGCCGGGATCCGCAGCTGATCTACATCTTCAAGCACGGCCTCCTGCAGGAGGCCGCCCTCTCGACGCTGACGCCCGCCCGGCGACAGGAGCTCTACGGCAGGGTTGCGGCGGTCTTCGAGGAGCTCTACGCGGCTTCGCGGGACGAGAACCTCGAGATCCTCGCTCACTACTACGCGCAGAGCCGTGACCTTCCGAAGGCGTGTGAATACCTCGAGCTTGCCGGCGAGAAGGCCGCGTCTCTGAATGCGACCGACCGCGCGCGCGAGCTCTGGGAGCGCGCACGCAAGCTGGCGGCTCAGCTTGGCGACAGCGCGGCAGAGGAGCGGATCGCGGCGCGGGTGAGCGCGCTCAGCTCCTAGGAACTCGCGGGGTCAGACCTGGGCGACGCAGCCCGGCGTGTCGCACTTCCCGATCCGGTGGTGCCAGAACCGGTACCAGTTGAAGAGGGTCGAGTGGTCGCCGCTGTTCGAGCGGGCGATCCCGATCATGTCGATGTGGGTCGCCTGGCCGAGCTTCTCGTGCGTCCACACGATCACGGCGACGTTGCCGTCGAAGTAGCAGAACTGCCGTCCGCCGGGCTTGTCCGGACCGTGCATCCAGCTCCCCTCGCCGCCCCATTCGACGCCGCTGCACCGCCCGAAGTCCTGCCCGACGCCGTGCGCGCTGCGCAGCGCCTCGTAGGCGGACTGAAGCGTCGTCACGTCGGGATAGAGCGAGAACTGCAGGCTGTCCGGGAAGTACGTGGCGCTCGCGCCCGCGGGAGGGCTGCAATCGGCGGTCTCCGCGGCACCCAGCGCGATCGGCGCGCTGCGGCAGTTCTTGAAGACCGCGGCCGGCACGACGCCGGTGAGCCCGGTCACAACCGCGCCCTGTGTCGTCGTCGACGACGTGGTCGCGCCACCCTGGGCGCTGCTCTCCTCGTCGCCGCCGCTCGTCAACGCGATCGCTGCGACGACCGCGATCACGACGATCGCGAGCGCGCCGAGACCGAGCGCGACCAGCCTGCCGCCGGAGAGCGTCACCGTGCGCGGCTGGCGAGGCTCGGAGGCCGGGGCGACCTGCGCCCCTGAGTCCGGAGGCGGGGGCGGCTCGCCACCCGCGGCCGGAGGCACGGCGCTGGTCGCGATGACAGCGGCCGACTCGGCGGCAGCGGGAACCGCGGCCGGGGGAACGCGAGGCGGAGCCTCAACCGGAGGGGCGCGGAGCAAGAGGCGGCGCAGGAGGTTGCGCCGGCGTCTCGGGACGGGCGAGGACGGTCTCCGACACGGTTCGGACGGCGGCGGACGCCGGCGTCGGCTCGACGCTCGTACCGAGGGCGACCCCCCGCAGGGCCTTGACGAGATCCGCACACGTCGCGTAGCGATCCTCCTTCGCCTTCGCGAGCGCGGTTGCGATCACGTTGTCGATCGAGTGGGGAAGGTCGGGACGAACGTCCGTCAACCGGGGCGGAGGCTCGACCAGATGTGCGTGCAGCATCGACCCCTCGGTGACGGCGTCGAACGGCGGCCTACCGCTCAGGCACTCGTGCAGCACGCAGCCGAGCGCGTAGAGGTCGGTGCGGCCGTCGATGGGCCTGCGCTCGATCTGCTCGGGTGCGGCGTAGGCGAACGTGCCCAGGAAGTAGCCGGTCTTCGTCAGCCCCGGCGTGTCCGCCTGCTTCACGACGCCGAAGTCGGTGAGGTACACGCGGTCGGACGGTGTTGCCACCAGGATGTTGGCGGGCTTGACGTCGCGATGGACGAGTCCCTTCCGGTGTGCGTGGTCCAGCGCTCCCGCGACCTGCTCGATGAAGAAGATCGTCTGGCCGAGCCCGAGCGGAGCATCCGGCTCGATCAGCGAGCCGAGGTCGCCCCCGTCGACGTGGCGCATCGCGATGAAGAGCTTGCCATCGAAGTCGCCGGCGTCGTAGATCGGGATGATGTTGGGGTGGTCGAGCGCGGCCGCGAGCTTCGACTCGCGCACGAACCGCTCGCGAAAGTCATCGTCGGCAGCCAGAGCCGGCGAGAGGATCTTGAGGGCGACGATCCGGCCGAGGCTCAGGTGCTCCGCGGAATAGACGACGCTCATCCCGCCGCGCCCGATCACACCGGTGATCCTGTAGCCGGCGAACTCGGTGCCGATGGGGATGTCCGGGCTCATCGCAGTCCGACCCGCAGCCGCTCGATGTGCCGAGCGAGACGGTGCGTGATCATAACCGGCGCCGCGGGGCTCCACAGCAACGGATCAGCCGGTCTTCGACGGCTCGTCACGGAAACGCGGGGAGACAGCCGACCCGGCGCTCAGCGCAGGTCCTTGTTCGACTCCATGTCGAACCACATCGCGAAGAGCGTGAACTGGCTGCCGGCGATCAGGAGCAGCGCGACCAGGACGACCGTCGCCGGCGGGATGGGGTTGCCGAGGATGCGCAGTACCGTCTCGAGGATGCCGAGGGCGAGGCCCGCGACCGTCATCACGAAGCCGAGGGCGTAGAAGAAGACGAGCGGGTGGAAGTCGCGGATCACGTACTTCTCGCGCAGCCGCCAGAGGAAGCCCTTGAAGAGCAGCCACGAGATGCGCGGCACGACCTTGCGCAGGCGGATCCCCGAGCGCTCGCCGACGCCGTACACCGGCCGCGACGGCACGTCGCGCACCCGCGCGTTCCACACGTTCAGGTGCACGAGCAGGTCGTTGGGGAAGCCGTAGCGCGGGTAGATCGCGTCGAGGTCGAGCAGCTCGAGCGAGCGCAGCGAGATTGCCGTGTAGCCCGCCTGGGAGTCGGCGACGTGCCAGTAGCCGGACGAGATCTTCGTCAGCAGCGAGAGCACGGCGTTGCCGAGGTAGCGGGTGTGCGGAATCAGCTCCCAGGCGCGGCCGGTGAAGAGGCGGTTCGCCTTCGCGTAGTCGACCTCGCCGCGCGCGACCGGGCCGACGATGCCCTCGAGCTCGTCGGGGTCCATCTGGTTGTCGCCCGCCATCACCGCGGTCACGTCGATCCGCTCGGCGAGCGCGCGCTTGTAGCCGGTGACGATCGCGGCGCCGACGCCGCGGTTGCGCTCGTGCACGAGCACCTCGACCCGCGGGTCGCCGCACCGCGCGCGCCCGCTCGGCCGTCCCGTCGCGGGAGGCGTCGTCGACGACGAAGATGCGGTCGACGAAGCCGGGGATCCCCGCCAGCGTCTCGACGATCAGCGCCTCCTCGTCGTAGGCCGGCACGACGACCGCGACCGTCTTGCCCTCGATCACGCGCGAGAACCGGACGCGGAACAGCACCCAGATCGCGCGGAAGCCGTCGCGCCAGGTGATCTTCTTGCCCTCCTCGTAGCTGCGGCCGTAGTAGGAGATCGGCAGCTCGTAGACGCGCAGCTTGCGCTTGCAGATCTGGCCGGTGATCTCCGGCTCGATCCCGAAGCCGTTCTCGCGCAGGTCGAGCGAGCGCAGCACGTCGGCGCGGAACGCCTTGTAGCCGGTCTCCATGTCCGAGAGCGTCGTGTTGAAGAGGACGTTCGTCAGCAGCGACAGGAAGCGGTTGCCGGCGAGGTGCCAGAAGAGGTAGGCGCGCTGCGGCCGGCCGCCCGAGAGCCGCGAGCCGAAGACGACGTCGGCGTGGCCGCGCACGATCGGCTCGATCAGCTCCGGCACGTCGGCCGGGTCGTACTCCATGTCGGCGTCCTGGATCACCGCGATCTCGCCCTCGACGTGCGGGATCGCCGCCCGGATCGCGGCGCCCTTGCCGCGGTTCGCCTGCCGGATCACCAGGGCGCCCTTCTCCTCTGCGATCTCGGCGGTGCCGTCGGTCGAGCCGTCGTCGACGACGATCGACTGCGCGTCGAGGTCGAGGCGGGCGATCCGGTCGAGTACCTCGCCGATCGTGCGCGCCTCGTTGTAGGCCGGGATCAGGAACGACACCTTCACGGCCGCTCGATCCTACTGAGGCTCCGTCGGCGGCGCTACACCGCGGCGGACCGGCTCGCGCGCCGGTCGACGATGATCGCGGCGATCACTCCGACGATGAGGCCGATCAGGGCGCCGACCAGAATCGAGTTCCGGCGCGAGCGCGCCGTCGTCTTCTCGGCGACGGCGAACGGGGTGAGGATCTGCGCCTTCTCGATGCTCTGGGTAAGCGTCAGCCGCTCGTCGTTCGAGGCCAGCTTGTCGTTCAGGTTCCCCTGGCGCGCGACCGCCGCATCGAGCTGGGTGACGAGCACGAGCTTGTCGAGCGGAGCGAGCGACTCCGAGGCGAGCGTCTGGTTGTAGGTGTCGATCAGCTTCTCGACCGTGGCGAGGCGCCGGTTGAAGCTCCTCGCCTGGCCCTTCAACGTCGCGATCGAGCGTGTCACGAACTGGTCGGTCGTGTCGGTGACGACGATCACGCCGAGCGCGTCCGCAGCTTCCTCCACCTTCCTCGGCTTGTGGCCCGTGACCGTGACCCGGATCAGGACCGAGCCGCGGCTGGCGGCCGAGCCGGCGCCGGTCGAGACGGTCTCCGTGTGCACGTGGCCCCGGAGCTGCGAGATGGGCATCTGCGCCTTTGCCGCCGCCCGCTTCAGCGCCGAGGCCGAGGTGACGATCTCGTTGATGGCGCGCGGGCTCGACTTGTAGCTCAGGATGGGCGACCCGTTCGGCGAGAACGGCTGGCCCGGCGCGATCAGGACGGACGCCTGGTGGACGCTGCCGCCGCTGAGCGAGATAGAGCGCGCCGACGGCGATGCCTCCGACGACACCGACGGCGACGATCCACCAGCGCCTGACGAGTGCGTCCCGCCAGCCGGAGAGGTCGATCTCGCGCTCGGCGTCGCGATCGTCGGTGGGGGTGCTCATCCCCGCTCCGGCGCCGGCAAAGCCGCCACCTCCGCTCCTTGTGAGCCTCCGTCGAGCCTACGTCTCATGGGCAGCGACTCTAGATGACGCCCATTCCCACTGTGCGCGAAGACCCTCCTCCAGCGAGACGCGCGGCTCCCAGCCGAGCTCGGTCCGGATGCGGGTCGTGTCGGCGTTCGTGCGACGCTGGTCGCCGGGGACGGGGGGATGCCGGCGTGACGTCGAGTATCCGCACCGAGATCCGCTCGAGCAGCGCGATCGACTCGTTCATCGACGCCTCGAGCGCGCCGCCGACGTTGTAGACGCCCTGCCCGCGCTCCATCGCCGCGATCGTCGCGTCGACGAGGTCCGAGACGTATGTCCAGCCGCGGGTCTGGTCGCCGTCGCCGAAGAGATCGAAACGGGCGCCACTCGCCAATGCGAACGCGATGCGCGTGAACGCCATGTCGGGCCGCTGGCGCGGGCCGAAGGCGTTGAAGTAGCGCAGCACCGTGCAGCGGAGACCGAACGCGAGCGCGTATGCATCCGCGAGCTGCTCGCAGGCGAGCTTCGTGATCCCGTACGGGGAGAGCGGCCTTGGCGGCGTGTCCTCCGGCGTCGGGTAGCGCTCGGCGGCGCCGTAGACCGACGACGACGAGGCGAAGACGACCTTCACCCCGTCGCGCGCGGCCGCCTCGAAGACGCGCTGCGACGCGAGCACGTTCTGGCGCAGGTAGAGCGGGAAGACGTCGCCGAAGCTGCGCACACCCGGCTGCGCGGCGAGATGGAAGACGCCGTCGTACGCGGTGAAGTCGAGCCGCGCCTCGGCGAGGTCGAGGCGGCGAACCTCGCACTCCAGCGCCTCGAGCCCGCGGGCGTTCTCCTCCTTCAGCGCCACGTCGTAGTAGTCGGTGAAGCAGTCGATCCCGACCACCTCGTGGCCGGCGGCGGCGAGCGCCTCGGCGAGGTGCGACCCGACGAATCCCGCCGCTCCGGTGACCGCGTAGCGCATTCGCTGAGCCTACCGCCGCTTCTCGACGAGTCCGTAGAGCCGCGTGTAGCCGGTCAGGTAGAGCCGCTCGGGGTCCGCGACGACGGGCGTGTACTTCCCGTCGGGGTACGTCCAGAGCTCGGCCCCGGTGCGCGCGTCGAGCGCATAGGTGCGCTGGTTCAGGGTCGCGAAGTAGACGCGCCCGGAGACGATCGTCGGCGAGCCGGAGATGGGGCCGTTCGCCTGGAACCGCCAGCGGACGTCGCCGGTGGCCGCGTCGAGGCAGTAGAACCAGTTGGAGTAGGAGCCGACGTAGACGTTCCGGCGCCACACGGCCGCCGACGAGTAGACGTAGCCGCCGGTCGACTGCGACCAGCGCAGAGCGCCGCTCGTCGCGCCGAACGAATACACCTTCCCGTCCGTCGCTCCGATGTACACGCGGCCGTGGGCGACCGCCGGGGTCGCATAGAAGTTGCCCGCGCTCCCGAATCGCGGCTGCGCGTCGGCCGTCCAGACGAGCTTGCCCGTGCTCGCGTTCAGCGCGTACACCTTGTGGCCGTACGTGCCGAAGTAGATCCGGCCGCCGCTCAAGGCGACGCCGCCCTTCACCTTTCCGTCCGCCTGGAAGCTCCACAGGAGCCGGCCGTCCGCGGCGGCGAAGCGGTACACGCGCCCCAGCCAGTCACCGACGTAGACCGAGCCGCGGTTGACGAGCGGCGACGACTCCGACGGGCCGATCCTCTTGCGCCAGAGGACGCGGCCCGAGCCGGCCGTGAGGGCGACGACCTCGCCGTCGAGCTCGGAGCCGGTCGCGTTGCACGGCGGCCGGTTGAGGAAGGTGGCATAGACGACGTGGTCGTCGACCGCGGGCGACATCGCCTGGCAGCGGTGCGACTCGTAGCGCCAGGCGCGCTTGCCCGTCCTCGCGCTGATCGCGAAGAGGACGCCGACGTTCGACGCGAAGAAGAGCCTCCCGTAGGCGACCGCGGGCGGGTACTCGACGAGGCTGCGCGCCCGGAACGTCCAGACGGTTCGGAACGGCGGCGCGAGCGAGACGCCGGAGGGGACGCGAAGGCGCGCCTCGTCGTAGCCCCACATCGGCCAGAGCACGCCGGGCTCCTGCGGCTTCACCGGCGGGAGCTCGCTCGGGATGAACTCGACCGTGGAGGAGCCGCGAACGTCGCGCTCTTCGCTCCGCAGGTGGAGCGCGTAGGCCGCGACGAGGCCGAGCACGACCACGACCACCACGCCTGCGGCGATCAGCAGCCGGCGCCTCACGCCCCCTCGAGCGCCGGCTCCTCGAGGGGCTCGAGCGTCCCGCCGGCGTCCTGGAGCATGACCTGCGCGAAGTACCGCGTCATCACGACGCCCTCTCGGAACTCGCCGAGCCGCGGCTCGGGCCGCTCGCCGCCGGCGAGCGCGAGCGCGAGCTCCGGGTAGCGCGAGCCGGCCGAGGTCGGCAGCGGGAAGCCGCCGCCGAAGCGCGGGTTGACGTCGGTGACCGCGCAGCGAGCCGTCGGGCTCGCGGAAGCACTGGATGGTGGCCGGCCCGACGATGCCGAGCGCCTCGGCGACCCGGCGGCCGTGCTCGATCAGCTCCCAGTCCTTGATCGTCGTGCCCCGGATCGATTCGCCGCCCTTCGACTCGATCATCGTCCTGCGGAATTGCATTGAGGCAGCGGCCGCCCGTGTCGCAGAAGACGTCGATCGAGAACTCCTCGCCGGCGCACACCTGCTGCACCATCGAGGGGACGCTCGTGTAGCCGAGGAAGAACTCGAGCTGGGGCCCGTCCTCGGCGCGGTGGATGTGGCGCGAGCCGAACCCGCGCCGCGCCTTGACGAGCACCGGGAACGGAACGTCCGCAGGGAGGTCGTCCGGCGTCCACGTCGGCGGCGTCGCGATCCCGCGCTCCTCGAAGAAGCAGTGGGCGAGGAACTTGTCCTCGCAGAGCCGGATCGCGTCCGGCCCGGGCAGCAGCACGAGCGCGCCGAGCTCGTCGCGATGCTCGGCGAGGAGGCGGTGGTCGAGGTCGGCGAGCGGTACGACGAGCCGCACGTCGTGCAGCGCGACGAGCTCGCGCAGCGCGTCGAGGTAGCCGGGGTCGTCGATGCGCGGGACGAGGGCGCGGCGGTCGGCCGCGTACAGGGCCGGAGCGAGCTCGTTGGCGTCGACGGCCAGCGTCGTCGCGCCGGCGCGGGCAAAGGCGGTGACGATGTCGACTCGCTGCCCCGCGCAGGTGAAGAGCACGACGGCCACGGTGCGGAGGGTAGCGGCCAAGGACCCTAGACTCAGCGGCATGCCGCCTCCCACCGAGCCCAGGACTGCGATCGTCACCGGCGCCACGGGCCAGGACGGCTACTACCTCGTCCACAGGCTGCTCGACGGGCGGCTGGACGGTCCACGCAGCCGTCCGCGACCCGGAGGCCGCGGCGTCCCTCTTCGCGAACCACGAGCGCCTGCGCGCGGTGCGGCGCGACCTCCACGACCCCGGCCCGCTCTGCGCCCTCGTCGGCGAGGTCCGCCCGGAGGAGATGTACAACCTCGCCGGCGAGAGCAGCGTCGGCGCCTCGTTCGCCGACCCGCGGGCGACCTGGGACTCGAACGCGCACGTCGTCGTGCACCTGCTGGACGCGATCCGCACCGACAGCCCGTCGCACGCGCTTCTACCAGGCCTCCTCCGGCGAGATGTTCGGCTCGGTGCCGGGCGCGAGCGTCGTCCACGACGAGTCCTCGGCGCTCAACCCCCAGAGCCCGTACGCCGCCGCCAAGGCCGCGGCCCACCTGCTCTGCCGCAGCTACCGCGAGTCGTACGACATCCGGATCGCCTGCGGGATCCTGTTCAACCACGAGTCGCACCGCCGCGGGCCCGAGTTCCTGACGCGGAAGGTCGTCGACCACCTCCACGCGCTGCGCGCGGGGACGGAGCGCCGGCCGCTCGCGCTCGGGAATCTCAAGGTGCAGCGCGACTGGGGCTTCGCGCCGGACTACGTCGACGCGATGATCTCCATCCTCCGGCAGGCGTCGATCCGCGGAGTGCCGGACGAGGCGCGCTTCTACCGGGACTACGTGCTCGGCACCGGGCGGCTCCACCACGTGTGGGAGCTTGTCGACCGCGCGTTCGCGCTCGCCGGCTTCGAGCTCGCGTGGGAGCTCGAGGGAGACGATCCCCTGGGCTGGCGCGCCGCCTTCGCCGACACCGGGGAGCCGGCCGTCGTCGTCGAGCCGGCCTTCCTGCGGCCGGCCGATCCGCAGGCGATCGTGGCCGACCCGAGCCTGATCGTCGCCGACCTCGGCTGGCAGCCGCGTTCCCGGGCTCGACGCGTTCCTCGAGGACATGCTCGCCGCGGAGCCGGCGGTTCAGCCGTAGAGAAGGAACGGCAGCTCGACGAGCGCGCAGACCGCGAGCAGCGCGAGGACGACCTGGAAGAGCCGGCCCCGGAGCCGCTCGAGGGCGTAGCCGAAGCCGAGCGCCCACCCGGCCATGGTCGTGAGCATGAAGCTGCCCTTGAGGACGTCGCCGTCGTGCGAGGGGTAGCTGACGGTGAAGTAGAGGTAGCCGGCGATCCCGAGCGAGCGGCAGGATCGCGACCGCGAGGCGCGGCGGGCTCCGCAGCGACGCGAGCAGGAGCGCCAGCCAGCCGGCGACCGCGAGCAGGGTCGGGAGCAGACCGACCACCGACTGGAGCTGGAGCTGGTGCCGCGCGGGCGCGGCCGGCTTGCCGAGGCCCTTCCAGCGTCCAGACGCCGAAGTAGTCGCCCCAGAGCTCGGCGTAGGTGGTCGGCAGCGCGCGGTTCAGGAAGTGCGGCCGGTACGGCGCCGTCACGACCGCCGGCAGGCCGGGATCGACGTAGAAGCCGACCGGCCGCCGCTCGTACAGCGGCTTCGTCGGGGCCGCGCGGTTGAAGACCAGCCAGCGGTCGTAGGTCAGGCGCTGGTGGAGGTACCACGGCGCGGGGATCAGCGCCGCGATCACGAGCACGACCGCGAGCTCGCGCCAGCGGCGTGCGACGACGAACGCGATCGCCACCGCCAGCACGGTCCAGAGCGCGAAGGCCCGCGCGAGCTGCGCCGCTCCGAGCACCACGCCGAGCGCGAGCACGTAGCGGCGGTCGGCGAAGCTGCGGACGCAGAGTCCAGAGCGCGAGCGTGCAGAGAAAGAGCGACATCATCTCCGGGTGGAACATCGCCGCGGCCTTCACGGTCGCGGGGAAGAGCGCTGTAAAGGCCGCCGCGCCGAGGGCGAGCCGCTGTGCGTCCGGGCCAGAGCTCGCGCGCAAGCTGCCAGACGAGCAGCACCGTCCCGAGCAGGAACAGCAGGTTCAGGGCCATCCCGGCGCGGTGCGGCTCGCCGGCGCCGAGCTCGGCGGGCGACCCAGTCGAGCGTTCCCGCGACCGCGTAGTAGCCCGGCGGGTTGTGGAACTCGCCCGTCCCGTGCGGCAGCCGCCCGCCGAACACGAGGCCGTCGGCATAGGCCATGTGGGCGACGGCGTCGTAGCCCGCGCCGGGTGGGTAGCGCAGGAGGTTCCACGTGCCGATCGAGGCGACGAGCACGCAGATCGCGCCGAGCGCGAGCCAGGCCGGACGGCGACCGCTCAGCCTCGGTCGGAACACGCGCGGATCGTACGTGGGCACCGGGAGCGCGTAGGATCGACGCATGGCTCGGCACCTCGAGCGGCTCGCGCTCGCCGTGCTCGGAGGCGGAGCCCGGACGCTTCGCCGGCTGCATGCGGAGCGCGCGCTACAGGCCGGGCGCGACGCCGTGGACGCACTCTTCGTGCGCAGCGGCCGCCCGCCCCTCCGCACCCACGTCGCCGGCGTCGAGCTCCGCGGCTTCCTCCGCCACCGGAGCTTCCTCGCCGACCTCGCGTCGGACGAGCACGAGCCGTTCCTGCGCGAGGTGCTGCTCGGCGAGCTCCACCCCGAGTCGCTGTTCGTGGACGTCGGCGCGCACGTCGGCCTCTACACGCTGCTCGCCGCCGACCGCGTCAGCCGGGTCGTGGCCTTCGAGGCCGACCCCTATACCGCGCGGGCGCTGGCGGCAAACGTCGCGCGCGCCGGAGCCCGGAACGTCGAGGTCGTCGCCAAGGCAGCGAGCGACCGCAGTGGCACCGTCGGCTTCTGGCAGAGCTCCGGCACCTACAGCAGCTCGCTCGTCCACCGCCATGCCATGACCGCCGACAAGCGGGTCGAGGTCGAGGCGACGACGATCGACGCCGAGATCGGGCGGGTCCCGGATCTCGTCGTGAAGGTCGACGCCGAGGGCGCCGAGGTCGAGGTGCTCACCGGCTTGACGCAGTCGCTCGCGGCCGCCCATCGCGCCGTGCTGGTCGTCGAGGTCAATCCCGAGGCTCTCGCCGAGGCGGGGCGTTCGCCGGGCGACCTGATCGCCAAGCTCCGCACTCTCGGGCTCGAGCTCGCGCGCATCGACGAGACCTCGTGCACGATCGTGCCGCTCGAGCTCGAGGACACCGGCTCCTGGAAGGGGAACCTCCTCTGCCGCCTGCCGAGTAGGAGTTAGCTCCCGGCCTTCCAGCCGCCTGTCTCGCCCTTGTAGGTCCCGCCGAAGAGCGCGAACGGCGTGCGCAGGAGGATCTTCAGGTCGACGAGCGCGCTTCGGTGCTCGACGTACCAGAGGTCGAGCTCGATCCGCTCGGCCCACGGGAGCGCCGCCCGCCCGTGGATCTGCGCCCAGCCGGTGATCCCCGGCAGGACGTCCAGCCGGTGGCGCTGGCGCTCGTCGTAGCGGTCGACCTGGTACCGCAGCGTCGGCCGCGGCCCGACGATCGACATCTCGCCGCGGACGACGTTCCAGAGCTGCGGCAGCTCGTCGAGGGAGAGCTTCCGCAGGATGCGCCCGACGCCGGTGATCCGCGAGTCACCCTTGTCCACCGCGAAGCCGGCGCCGATCTTCTCCGCCCCGACGACCATCGTCCGCAGCTTCAGAAGCTCGAAGTCCACCCCGTCCTTGCCGACGCGCGTCTGGCGGTAGAGCACGGGCCCGCGATCCTCGAGCTTGGCCGCGATCGCGGCCGCTGCGAGGAGCGGCGAGCCGACCGCGAGCCCGACTCCGGCCAGAGCGACATCGAACACGCGGTTCATCGCTTCACCCGGGGCTGAAAGCGCTGGGCCGGGGAGGTCGGCGCCGGATGGACGGTCGCTCTCATCGGCCGGGATTATCGCGTCGTCCACCACATCGGGCCCGCGAAGCATGGACGATCGCGATGTACGCTCCCCGCCGCGGTGACCAGACTGCCTCGTTCGAGCTCGAGCCTGCTCGTTCCCGCGCTCTGGATCGGTGTCGTCCTTGCGACACAGGCCTGGCCGTCGTGGTCTCGCGGCATCCGAGAGCAGTTCGCAGGCGACGTCCAGTCGTACGAACAGATCGCTCGCGCGGCGCCCGGGCTGCCGGCCGGCCCGCTTCCCGAGCAGCACGCAGAGCGATTTCCCGTCCACTGGCTGATCGGGACACTCGCCGATCGCAGCGGCACCGATCTCCACACCGTGTACCGAGCGGCGAGCCTCGCGCTCCTGCTCGCGCTCGTCGCAGTGCTTGTGTTGACCCTGCGCCGTCTGCATCTCGATCCGTTCGCCCAGGCCGTCGTCGTCGGTCTCGTGGTCGCAAGCGCCTATCCGTTCCGCTACCTCCTCGCCGCCCCCGGCATGGCGGCCGACGCCCTGTTCCTGGTGGGGCTCGCTCTTGTCGTCGAGGCGTTCGGAGGACGCGGAGCAACGCTCCTCCTCCTCCTTCTGGGACTCGTGCTGGCGACGCTCGGGCGGCAAACGGCCATTCCGGTGGCGCTCGTCGCCGCGGCTCTCCTCGTTGCCGGGAAACGGCCCCGAGCTGCCGTGCTCGTAGCCGTCGTTCCGATCCTCGTCTACGTCACGCTCCGTCTCGTCGCAGGACCGTTCTCCGGCGGTGGGGCTGTCGGAGGCGCGAGCTCGGTGGCTTCGGCATTCGGTCATCCACACGAGCTCGCGTCGCACCTGGGACGAATGGGGCTCGCCCTGGCTGTGCCTGTTGCGATCATCGCCGGGGCATCGCTGAGGACCCGGGTCCTACCAGCAGTGGTTCCGCTTGCGCTCGCGGCGGCTGTCGTCGTGCAGCCGCTCGTGCTCAACCCGGATTGGGTGGTCGGAAACGAGCCCCGCCTCACCGCACTCGCGCTTCCTGCACTTGCAGTCGCAGCGGCTGCACCCCTCTATGCGGCGCGCCTCCGGGCATCCGAGACGGCTCTCATCTGCGCCGCGATCCTGCTGGGCTCGTTCCACGCCAGCTACAGCAACGTGGGCATCGCTCACGCGTGGGTCTGGGCAGGGCTCGTGGTCGGCGCGGCAGCGCTTGCGTTCGCCGTGCTCGTGCGTCCGCGACTGATCGTCGTCCGCACTCGACCAACAATCGCGGCATGACGAACCCGCAAGCGTCCAAGCGGACTGCTTACCCCGCTGCGCCTCGTGTCCCTTCGGCCGGCTCCCAGGTCGGCGGCACCCCGCGGCGCAGGTAGTTCCACAGCGAGACGACCGTCGCCCAGGTGACGAGCACGTAGTAGCGCGCGATCCCCACGCCCACCGCTGCCGCCGCGACGAGTGCAACCTGGGCCGCGAGCACGAAGTCGTAGATCCAGCCTTGTCCGACGAGCGCGATGCTCGTCCCGAGCAGGAGCAGGTGGAGCAACCCGCTCCCGTAGCGCAGGTGGCGGTGGGAGACGATCTGGATCAGGTACAGCGGATGCAAGCTGCGCAGCATCCTGCCGCGCAGGACGATCAGCCAGCAGTGCTCGAACATCCGCACCTTGCGCCGGTACTCGGTCTCGTTGGACGGCGTCGGCTTCTCGAGCGCGATCGCCGCCGGCTCGTACACGGCTCGCCGCCCGCGCTGCACGAGCAGGTAGGGCAGCGAGAGGTCGTGCCCGAAGCGCGGGTCGACCTCGACGTAGTCGGAGCGCCGCACCGCGTAGATCGAGCCGTTGCCGCCGGTGATCGAGCCGAGTCGCGACTCGGCCTCGCGCACCGCCAGCTCGTAGCGCCAGTAGACGCCTTCCTTGTTCGAGCCGTCGGCCGCGCTCGATCCGGAGCCGACCGCAGACGTAGGCGACGTCCGGGTCGGCGAAGCGGGCGAACGAGCTTGCGGAGCGCGTCGGGCGCCCAGGTCGCGTTGGCATCCGAGAAGGCGACGATCTCGGCATCCGTCTGGCGGACGGCGCGATCCTGTGCGGCGACCTTGCCGCCGCGCGGGTTCCGGATCACGCTCGCCCCCGCGCGCTCTGCGATCTCCTCCGTCCGGTCGGTCGAGGCGTCCGAGGTGACGACGATCTCGAGCCGGTCACGCGGGTAGTCGAGCGCGAGCAGATTCTCGACCCGGCGCGCGATCACCGACTCCTCGTCGTGGGCCGCGACGATCACGGTCACCGAGGGCGTCGTGTCGGACGCGTTCACAGGTCGCGGCCGGAGCCGCGCGGCCACACCGACGAACACGGGGTAGGCGACGTGCGTCCAGACGAGCGCGGCCAGTGAAAGCCAGAAGAGGATCGTGATCGCGAGCAACGCCGGCGATGCTAGTGGGCGCGGGCTGCGCGACCTTCGGAGACGACCTCTTCGAGCAGGCCCCGGTAACGCTCGACGGCGATGCTTCGGTCGGCAGCGTCTTCGACATAGGCCAGGCCGCGCCGCCCCATCTCCTCGAGATCGTGCTCGCCGGCGTGCAGCTCGCGCAAGCTCGCCGCGAGCAGGTCGGGCCGGCCGGGCGGGATGACGAGGCCGCAGCCGACGTCCCGCACGACGCGCGCCGTCTCGCTCTCGGCGTCCGCCGCAACGATCACGGGCCGCCCGACGGCGAGGATGCCGTAGAGGCGACTGGGGACGACGTAGCCCGCGAGGCCCTTGCCGAGCCCGACGAAGTGGACGTCGGCCGAGGAGAGCGACTCGGGCAGGAGCTCGCGCGGCTGGTACGGCAGGAACATCACCCGATCCGCCTCGAGACGCTCGGCCAGAGCGACGTCCGCGGCATGGCGGGCTCCGAACCCGACGATCACGGCGCAGAGGTCGTCGAGATCGCGGACGAAGGTCGTCGCGCGGATCAGGTTGTCGAGGTTCTGCGCGTGCCCGACGTTTCCGGAGTGCATGACGACGAAGCGGCCGGTGAGGCCGTTGGCTCGCGCCCAGTCGTTGTCACGCGGCCTCGGCGTGAGCGACGACGTATCGACCCAGTTGGGGATCACGCGCATCCGAACGCGCTCGACGCCTTTCTCCTCCAGCCGCTTTCCCATCGTCTCGCCGATCGCCACGACCCGGTCGGCGCGGCGCAGCGCGAAGCTCGTGATCGCGCCGAGGAGCGCGATCGCGACGGGGTTGCTGAGCCGCTTGAGCTCGACGGCGATCTCGGGGAAGACGTCCTCGCTGACGACGACGGCGGGCGCCTCGTAGCGGCGGCCGATCAGCACCGCGAGCGCGCCCACCATGGGCGGATCGGTCATGCAGAGGATCACGTCCGGGCGCCCCAGCGAGAGCGCACGAGTCGCAGTCCGGGCGAGGTAGGTGACGTAGTTGGCGCCGCGGCGTGACAGCCGGGCGCGGTCGTAGACGGCCGACCGGACGCGAATCACCCGCACGCCGTTCCGGAGCTCCTTGTCGGGCGCGTCCTCGCGGCCGCGCAGACGCCCCGTGACCACGGTCACCTCGTACTCGGACGCAAGCGCCTCGCAGAGCTCGGTCAGCAGATGTGCGGTGGCCTCGACGCCCGGCCAGTAGTACTGGTTCAGAACGAGGATCCGTGGGCGGCCGGCCGGCACGGGCACAGGCTAACCCTGGATCCACCGTCTCGCGCGGGCGGTGCATCCCGGTCATGCGAAACGGTGGATCCAGGCTAACGTTCTTCGCCATGGCGGAGCCGCTGCGCATCCTGCTCTCGGCGCCCGCCTACTGGCCTGCGCACTCGTTCGGCGGTCCGGTCCAGGTGATGCGACGACTGGCGGAGGGCCTGGCGGCGCGAGGGCATTCCGTGGACGTCTTCACCACGAGCCTCTGCAGCCTCGACGCAGCAGGCTCGTGGCGGACGCGGACAGTCGCCGTCGACGGCGTGCCCGTGCACTACCTCTCCACGCCGGTTCGCTTCCGCTGGATGGGTGTCACGCCGAGCGTGACGATTCCACCTTGGACGCACGCCGCGCCCGGACGTCGCGCACGTCTTCGGGTTTCGCGACCCGCTCGGCACGGCGGTCGCAACCTGGTGCGCGGCCAGGAAGGTGCCGTACGTCTTCGAGGGGCTCGGGATGGTGACGCCGAAGCTGCGGAAGCTGCGGCTCAAGCGGGTGCTCGACGCGACCGTCCTCCGCGGCGTCATGCGCGGCGCCGCTCTCCTCGTCGCCGCATCAGACCTCGAGCGCCGCGAGTACCTCGCGGCCGGAGTTCCCGACGCGCGGATCACTGCGCGCCCCAACGGCTTCCCGGAGCTGCTGGCGACCCCGCCGCCCGGAGCGCTGCGCGAGCTCGTGGGCGTCGGGGAGCGAACCCCTCTCGTGCTCAGTGTCGGCCGGATCGCACGCGGAAAAGGGCTCGATCTGCTGCTGCGGTCGCTGGTCGAGCTCCCCGAGGCGCACGCCGCGATCGTCGGCCCCGACGGCGGGCACGGCATGACGCGCGAGCTGCTCGAGCTGCGCGACAGGCTCGCGCTCGACGGCCGCGTCCATCTCGTCGGCGAGCTCCCGGCCGGCGACCTGCCGGCGCTCTACGCCGACGCAGACGTCTTCGTCCTGCCGTCGCGGCACGAGAACTTCGGCATGGTCGCGGCCGAGGCCGCCGCCGCCGGCACCCCGATCGTCGTCACCGACCGTTGCGGGGTCGCCCAGTACCTCGGCGACCGGGGCGGGATCGTCGTGCCGTACGACGCGGGGGCCCTGCGCGACGCGCTGTCGCGCCTGCTCGCCGACGAGGCCCTCCGCCGGGAGCTCGGCGAGGGCGCCCGGGCCGTCGCGTCCGAGTGGTCTTGGACGCGCGTCGTGGAGCTCCAGGAGAGCATCTACCGCCGCGCGCTCGCGGGTGGATGACCTCGCGATCATCGGCCAGGACCCGGCGTTCGGTGGCGGCGCCCGGGCGCAGACCGAGGCGCTCTGGCGGGCGGCGGAGGAGCTCGGGCGCGACCCGACGCTCCACTACCTCCGCTACCCGCGTCTCGCCCCACCCGGCGACACCTGCCTGCGCGGCACGAGCGTCGCGCCGCTCCTGCCGGGTCTCGACGCCGCGAACGTCCTCGCCGCGGCAGCGCGAACGGCGCCGCGGGTTCGCAGCGCCCGCACGCGGTTCGTCTGCGCGGCGGTCGCCTCGCACGGCTACGGCGCCGTCCTCGCGCGGCAGCCGTTCGGCTGCTGGGCCAGCACGTCGCTCGACGAGGAATGGCCGTCCCGCCGTCAGGGACTCGACCGGGGGCGGCGCGCCGCTCTCGCGGTGGGCGGACCGCTGCTGCGCGCACTCGAGCGCGCGACGCTCCGGGCCGCGACACCGCTCTGGGCCATCTCGCCCGCCTCGTGCCGCGCGCTTGCCGCCGCCTCCGGCATCGCCGAGGAGCGGATCCGCATCGTTCCGATCCCGGTCGACGCGACCCGATTCGCCCCGCTTCCGGACCGGGAGTGGGAGGAGCGGCTGGCCGACCCGGAGCTCGTGTTCGTGGGCCGCGCGAGCGATCCACGCAAGAACGTCCCGCTGCTCCTCGAGGCGTTCGAGCGGCTCCGCAGGCGCGTCCCGCGGGCGCGGCTGACGCTGATCGGCGAGCCGCCGGCGCAGCCGCTTCCCCTTGGCGTCGAGGCGACGGGTGAGGTCGCGTCGGTCGCCGAGCGGCTGCGGCAGGCGTCGCTGTTCGTGCTGCCGTCCCTCCAGGAGGGCTTCGGCATCGTCGTCGCCGAGGCTCTCGCGGCCGGCGTGCCCGTGCTCGTCACGCCGTGCGGCGGTCCCGAGGAGCTCGTCCGCGCCTCCGGAGGCGGCGAGGTCCTCTCGAGCTTCGATCCGCAGGAGCTGGCCGACCGGGCGGCAGCGCTCCTCGGCGACCGGGACACGCTCCTCGCCATGCGCCGGCGGGGACGCGAGCACGTCGTGCGCGCGCACGATCCGGCCCACCTGCGCGACGCGCTGGCACGAGCGCTCGAAGAGCTCGATGGCTGACGTCGCCGTCGTCGTCGGCAACTTCGAGGGCGAGGCGGTGCTGCCGGACTGCCTTGCGAGCCTGAGCATCCAGACCTTGCGTCCGTCCGAGGTGATCGTCGTAGACGCAAGCTCCCTGGACGAGAGCGTCTCGATTGCGGCCGCTGCGGGGGCCACGGTGCTCGAGCAGCCGAACCGCGGCCTCGGGTTTCTCTACAACCGGGGCGTCGAATCCAGCAAGGCGGAGTACATCCTGCTGCTGAACAACGATGTCGCACTCGAGCCGCGTTGCATCGAGTTACTCGCGAGCGAGCTCGATGCCGACGAGACGAGGTTCGCAGCAGACGCCACCCAGCTCGACTGGACGGGCGCGCGGGTCATCCACGCGCGAACGACCCTCGGGCGAGGCCGACTCGTGCGCGAGCTCATTCCCGGCCTCCATCTGGACCGCGTGATCCCTGCCGAGGCGGTCGTCCCGACGGTCTCGGCCAACGGAGCGGGGATGCTCGTTCGCAGGTCGATGTTCGGCGCCCTCGGCGGCTTCGACGAGACGTTCTTCATGGACTGCGAAGACCTCGACCTCTGCTGGCGCGGTTGGCTCCGCGGCTGGTCGAGCGTCTACGTGCCCGAGGCACGCCTCCGTCATCGCGTCGGCGCCGTCACGACCGCGGCGGTCGCGTCCAGGCGCAGCGTCTCGTCGCACCACAACCTCACGCGCTTCGCCCTCAAGTGCCTCCCGCGGCGCGCCGCCGCGGTGGCGGTTCTGGGCGAGTGTGCTCGACTGCCTGCCCATCCTCGCGTGATCGCGCCGGCCCTCGCGAGAGTAGCCGCCGAGACCCGGGAGATCGGCCGCCTCCGGCGTGCAATCCGGCCGAGCGCCGCCCTGCTCGACTGGATCGTCGCCGGGCAGCAGGGACCGGCGCCGGTGACGCAAGTGCGACCGCCGGCGAGCGCCGAAACGATCTGAGCTCGAGGTTAGGAACGGCGTCTCGAAGGGCTCGAGCGGCGGCGCCCGCAACGCGCTGAGCACACCGGAGCAACCGGTTGGCTTCGCTAGATGGTTGATTCCGCGAGCTCGCCTGTGCCGGGGCGCGAGCTGGCTCGTTTGGGGCGCGGCGACGGTCTGGTGTCGATGCTCGAGGCATCGGCACCAGGGCGGCGGCGTGAAGCGAACGGCTTGCGCGGGCCGGCCTTGCCGGCCTGCGCGAGTCGGAAGCGGCCCAGACGCGCCAGCTCGCGTAGCCGGACACGCGAGATCGTGGGATCAATCATCTAGGGTAGCCCCGGATGAGCGGCATGGCCGCAGACGCGAATCGGGTCACGCAGCGCCGGACGCAGGGCACTGTTTATCTCCTTCGCATCCTCGGCGTCACCGCAGCCGCGGATTTCCGGCTCAAGTACAGCGGCTCCATCCTTGGCTACTTCTGGTCGTTCGCGAAGCCGCTCGCGCTCTTCACGATGCTCTACCTGGTCTTCGGGCGCATCTTCGACCTGGACGAGCTCTCGCCGTACTACGCGCTCGGCTTGCTGATCGGGATCGTGATGTTCTACTTCTTCTCCGACGCGACGAGCCTCGCCATGGTGTCTCTCGTCGCGCGCGAGTCCCTGCTGCGGAAGCTCGTCTTCCCGAGGATCGTCATCCCCTCTGCGGCCGTCGTCACAGCCCTGATCACCTTCGCTGTCAACGCCTTGGTAGTGGGCTTCTTCATCGTTGTCAAGGGCATCACGCCGCAGCCATCGTGGCTGCTCCTCATCCCGCTGCTGGTCGAGCTGCTGGCCTTCACGCTCGGTGTGTCGCTCGTCCTCGGGACACTCTTCGTCCGGTTGCGTGACGTCGGACAGGTCTGGGATCTGGGTCTCCAGCTGCTCTTCTACGCGTCGCCGATCGTCTACCCGATCGGGTACCTCCCGGAGTGGGCCCGCAAGATCGTCTTCCTCAACCCCTTCACCCAGATCCTCCAGGACGTCCGCGCTCTCATCATCTACCCCGACGACCCCGGAGCTGTGATCACGGCAGCCGACGCCTTCGGCACTCTCGGCAGGCTCCTCCCCATTGCGATCGCATTCGCGATTCTCGTCGCCGGCCTGCTGTTCTTCAGGCGCGAGGAGCCGTGGTTCGCCGAACGGGTCTGACCTTGGGCAGAGTTCACGAACACGTCATCGAGGTGCGGAACGTCTCGAAGACCTTCCGCCTCCCTCACCAGAGACGCACGACGCTCAAGGAGTACTTTGTGCACCCTGCCCGGCGAACGACCTACGAGGCGCACCAGGCGCTGACAGACGTGTCGTTCGCCGTCGAGCCGGGTGAGTTCTTCGGGATCGTCGGGGCAAATGGAAGCGGCAAGAGCACATTGCTGAAGATCATCGCCCGCATCTATCGCCAGGACAGTGGGACGGCCGTCGTCAACGGCCTGTTGTCGCCGTTCATCGAGCTCGGCGTCGGTTTCAACATGGAGCTCACCGCGCGGGACAACATCCGCATCAACTCGGCGCTCCTCGGGCTGACAAGGCGCGAGATCGACGAGCGCTTCGATGCGATCGTCGAGTTCTCCGAGCTCGAGCGCTTCATCGACCAGAAGCTCAAGAACTTCTCCTCCGGAATGCAGGTTCGACTTGCCTACTCGATCGCGATTCAGGTCGAGTTCGACGTCCTCCTGCTCGACGAGGTGCTCGCGGTCGGCGACGAGCGCTTCCAGGAGAAGTGCTTCAACACCTTCCACGAGATCCGGGCCGCCGGGAAGACCGTGCTGTTCGTCAGTCACGACCTGGGCTCCGTCAACCGCTTTTGCGACCGAGCCCTCTATCTCGAGAAGGGACGGGCGGTGATGATCGGCGACACGCAGCAGGTCGTCGACCTCTACAGGCGGCACGAAGCCGCCGTGACGGCCGCTCCGGCGGTCGCGGCGTCACAGTGACGTGTTCCACGGGAGTCGGGCTGCCGGTCGGAGCCCGATCTCCGCTATGCGCGCGAGCGCGAGACGCGCCTGTTCGCGCGCGCAAGCTCGGCCCGGGCCTCGTGCTGCCAGTGCCAGAGAATTCCCTTTACCAGCTGGAGCTCGATCCCGGCGCTCTCACTCCTGCCTCGAACGTCGCGCGCGCTTCGCGCGAGAAGTCGTAGAAACGACCGCGGCGAGCTGCTCATGCGGGCGACGCGCCGGACCGCAACCGCCTTGTCGGGCGCCAGACGGCCGGCGAGGCGTTGCTCCAGTTGCTGGGCGAGCGACTCGCGCGAGACGACCTCTTGCTCGTAGTACCTGCGGGCGTTCACGACCGTATTTCGCATCCTGCGCCTCGGCTCGCGCACGAAGCGCCCGAACGCGTTGACGAGCCCGCCTCGGGCATCGGCCGGCAAGGGAACCTGGAACCCGACCACGTTGTCGTCGTGCTGAACGTAGTCGTGCAGAGGTTCGGCAACGAATGCGATCCGATCGAGCGCAAGCGCGAGGCAGGCAATCCAGTGATCGTGGTAGACGTGTCCGGCGGCGGGCGGAAACGGGAGCGCGTCGTCGAGAAGCTCCCGGCGGAAGAATGAAGCCGCACCCGTCACCGAATTCGTCAAGAGCAGCGACTCGAGGCTGGTGAAGTTGTTTCGCCGCTCCGTCCAGTAGGAAGGTGCAAGCAGCAGTCCGTCCGGGGTGACGATGTTCATGTCGCTGTAGGCGAGCGCCGCGCTCTGAGTCGTCAAGGCTTCGAGGAGCTTCTCGAGCTTGTCGGCATGCCAGAAATCATCCTGATCGGCGAAGCCAACGTACGGTGCCTCCGGTGGAACCCGGGAAAGACAGCGCTCGAAGTTGAGGTAGAAGCCGAGCCGCTCAGGGTTCCGTGACACGACGAATCGATCGTCGCGGCCGCAGACCTTCTCGATCATCGCGAAGGTGGCGGCGTCGGACGCGTCATCGTTGACGAGACACACGAAGCGCGAGTGCGACTGGCTGCGGATCGAGTCGACCTGCCGCTCGAGGAGCTCGGCAACCGGATTGAACGTCGCCATGCAGATCGCCACGAGAGGCATGCGCTGCGCTGAGGTCGCCGTCACGGGATGACTACTGGCTCCACTGCGATCGGTCCAGCATCCGCGGCTGCACCCTGCCGCGAACGGTCCCCGCCCCGTAGACGGCGAGTGTGATCCAGCAGGCCGGCAAGTGAAAGAGCCAGGCCGGATCGGGGTGGCGGGAGTATCCGCGAGCAGCCTGGGCGACCAGCGGGACGATCGTCACCGTCGAGGCGATGAAGAGGACCACACCTCGCCGCCGGCTCGTCGTCCACGGGTACGAGCGACGTCCGGTGTTGGCGAAGTAGAAGTAGTCGTCTGCCCGCCTGCGAGTCTTCCAATAGAACCTCCGCACGCTGTCGCAGAAGTAATGGCGAATCGGGACGTCGACGCGCGCAATCGTGCAGTGCCCCTGAGCAACGAGCTCGTAGACGAAGTCGATATCGAACAGAAAGTCACCGACGGGAACGATGTCGAACGCGCGGCGGCGGACGAGGTAGCCGTTCGCGCCCATGGTCGGCACGTACGCAGGATCGAGGACGACTCGAACCCAGCCGTCGCGTTCCTCCTCGTGGACGGGAAAGTTCGTCCAGCGCCCGGTCAGCGTCGAGTAACGGTCGTAGTTCCCGACGAACAGGCTCAGCGGATCGTTGATCCCCGTCAAAGCCTGGTAACGGTTGATGAAATGGTCCTGGCGGCGGTACTCCCAGCGCAGCGCCTCGCTCGAGATGACCTCCGGGTCCTCGAACGGCCGCACCATCCGGCGCAGCCAGTCCCGGCCGACGAGGATGTTGTCCGAGTCGATCATGAGGACCAGCTCTCCGGAGCTGGCCTGCACTCCAACCGCCTTGCCGCTCTCACCTGTTCTCAGCGGATTGGACAGGATCTGGTCGACCCCGTGGCGACGCGCGATGTCCAACGTCCGGTCCGTGGAGCCACCATCCGCGATCAGCACCTCGAGGCGATCCCGCGGGTAGTCCTGCGCCAGCACGGCAGCGAGACATTCGTCGAGGTACTTCTCGGCGTTCAGGGTCGGGATGACGACGCTCACCGATGGCAAGGCGCCTTCGCTCAAGTCTTCTCGATCGACGGGCCACGAAGTCGCCTCGCGCGATGGGTCCGATGTCTCCACTAGCTCCCGGTTTCCTCCGGCTGCGTTCGACGCACATCGGTAAACGTCGCACGCCGAGCCGCCGCGGCCATGAGCCCTTCATAGAAGCGCTCAAAGGAGCGGTCCCAGTCGAAGCGCGCGGCCCACTTGATTGCTTCCAGGGAAAGGGTGTTCCGCATGCCCTCGTCCTCAATCAGGCGGACCATCGCGTCCGCCAGTTCTGCTGCGCTCGGGTTCGCCGACACGACGAGTCCGGTCTCGCCCGGTCGGACGGCTTCGCGGAGCCCGGTCACGTCAGTCACGATCGACGGCGTCCCGCATGCGGCCGCCTCCGTGACCACCATCCCCCAACCCTCCTTCACACTGGGGAGAACGAGTGCCCAGGCGCTTTGCATCAACTCGACCTTCCGGTCGCCGCCGTGGGGGCCAAAGAGGGGATCGTGGGTGACGAGCGAGACAGCGTGCTCGAGCCGTAGCACCCGGATCCGGGCTCCGAGCGCCTGCTCCTCGGGGCCGGAACCCACGATTGCAAGCCGAGCGTCTGGGTGTCGCACGACGACCTCGCGCATCGCGTCGATGCAGAGTGCGGCGCGCTTCATCGGAACGAGGCGCCCGACGAAGACGAAGAGCGGCGACTCGGATTTTGCGAGCCCAGGGACGTGACGCTCGTGATCGAGGCCGAGCGGGAAGACGCAGACGCTCGCGGCGGGGATGCCGACACGCACGAGGTCTGCCTTGGTTCCTTCGGAGAAACAGAGGAACGGGGAGCGGCGGTAGGTGACGTACTGGACCCCTTCGAGTGCGTATGCCAGCCACGAGAGCGGGCGCGGCAGGTGGTGCAAGAAGACCTCTCGCGCGAGTTGGTTGACGTAGGCAACGGTCCGCCGGCGTGCGTAGAGCGGCGTCTGCCAGCAGATGGTGTTGACCATGTCGATGACGATGTCCGGCTTGGGCTGGAGTCGACGGTAGAAGAGCGGCGCGTGGAGGTAGGTGGTCAGCAACCTGCCCTGCCGGAACACCGGAATACCGTCGATCGTTACGTGTGCCTCGCACCCGGGGAAGCAGCGCGAGAACCAGGTGACGTCGTGTCCAAGCGCTTGCAGCCGGCGCGCGAACTCGAACGCGACGACCTCTGCGCCGCCCGCCTCCGGGTGGCGCGGATCCTTCCAATTGAGAATCAGGAGGCGCACGCGTCCCCACCAGGCTCCGTCATCAGCCAAGCCCTTTGCGGAGCACGAAGACGTTGTCCGGCGCGAGGCTGCGAGAGAACCGACAGACGAGGCGGTCGAGCGGGAACTTCCAGACGAGCGTCGGGGTCACCGAAACGACTTCGAACCCCATTAGCTCGACGAAGTCGAGAAGGGCGCGGTACGTGAAGAGTCGTATGTGCCCCTCGGTTGCGTTCTCCTGACCGAGGAGTCGGGTGCGCCGACCGAGCTTCCTCCTCGACGAGTTCTCGAGAAAGAGCGGCGAGATACCGAGAAGCAGCAGCAGACGATTGACGTAATAACCGAGGTTCGGAGTGGAGAGGATGAGTATCCCGTCGTCACTCAGCACCACGCGAATCTCCTCCAACAGCCCGTCCGGGCTGAAGAGGTGCTCGATCACCTCCCCGCAGAAGATCACGTCGTACCGCTCGCCCCCTAACCGCTCGCCCAGTCGCTCCTCGTTGAGGTCAATTTGCGTGTAGTGCTCGAGTGGTCTTCTCGGCACTTCGTAGTAGTCACACCCCCGGTACAGATCGTCGGCGGAGATGTGTGCCGATAGCTGTGCATCCGGACCGCATCCGATGTCGAGCACACGTAAGGGTCGGTCGCCGCGGCTAGACCTGTGACGCCGATACGCATCCACGAAGACACCCAGACGATCGTTCCAGTCGAACGGATGCGCTGTTTCGCGCTCCAGCAGGAAATCGCGGTAGGTTCTTGGGGAGGCGTCTGTCACCGGTCGTCCAGCTCCTCGAAGACGCAATGACCGAGACGGTCGCCGATGAGCCGAAGGACAGGGGTGAATGCCCCAGTCAGGCCAATCAACCCGCAGTCGACGCGCGCGCCCGTCACGGAAGAAGCCTGAAGACCACGTCATTTGAGCGTACCCCGCCGTCGCGCAGCCAGATCCGCTCCTGCCCGGGACGCGCGATCAACTGCGGTGGCACGAGCGCGGTGATCATGCTCGAATCGATGTAGTGACTCGCGAGGTCGACGCCGTCCATGACGATTCGGGTGGTGGGCGTCACGCCGGCCCCCGAGACGGCGATCGCGGACTGGCCATTTGGCTGAACGTTGAATCCTTCGCCAACTCGTGCCCGCGCTGGAGACGTGGTCATAAGGACAAGCGGCCCGGCTGAGGCGGGCCGCGGCGGGGAGACGGTGAGCGAACGAGCGAGCACCGGCCCCTTGAGCGTTGCACCGCACGCGAGCACGTCGCGGCTCGGCGCCGCAACTGCCGTCAGACGGACAGGTAGCGTCCACGAGCCGCGGGCCGACGTTGCGGCGCCGCCGTCGAGCAGCAGGTGAGGACAGCGTTCGTGCGGAAAGCGTTCGCCACCGGCCGCCACCACCACCTTGCCCGAGCACGCCGCAGCCTCCGCACGTAGGGACGCCTCCCTGTCGAGCTCACAAACGAGGACCCATGGCATCCCGCGACCGTCGAGGCGGCTTACGTAGGCGAGCCGTCTCCCGGGTGCCAGACAGTTCGTCGAAGCGCCACAAGCTTCGAGGGACCCGTCGAAGGTGGCGAGCGCCTGTGTGGGTGGTGTGGGCACGCCACCGGCGATGCTCAGAAAGGACGCTGACAGGGGAACGTCCTGCCCGAGCAGGATCTCGTCCGCGTGCCCGCCGGAGCGCAGCAGGCCCGCGTGGAGCGCGTCCTCGTTCAACTCCATGACGGCCTTGACACCGCCGAAGGCCTCGACGACTCGTTCGTTGAACGCGTTCGTGACGGCTGCTGTGACGATGAGCAGCGCAGCGACTGCCAGCACAACCGCAGTGACCGCGCGTGGCCGGGTCAGCATCCGCAGGACGTACGCAAGAGCGGCGAGGCCGAGCATCGCCATGCCGAGGTACTCCAGGAAGACGGCGATGTACGGCACGCCGTAAAAAGTCTCGCGTTGCCAACGAGTCGAGACGGCCAGCGGGAGCGCGGCGCCGACGATCAGCACCGCCCCGACGGCTCCTGCCGCAAGCGCGGATCGGCGCGGGACGGATGCTCGCAAGGCCGGAACGAGCGCTGCCAGCGCGGCCAGCACGAACAAGCACAGGGCGGCGCCGTGGAGTCCGCTCAGACCGTCCCTCACGACTGACCACTCCGACGTGACGAGTCCAGGAGGGACGGCAAGCCCGGCCGATGCCGAGCCGTATGTCGATCCCGAGTCCTCGGGAGGTGAGGCCTCAGAACCCTCCGGAGAGAAGCGGGCGATCGCAGCGACGTAGCTGAGAGGGAGGCTGCCCGATACCTGCTTGGCCAGCCCGCTCGCGATGGCCCGCGGAGACAGGTTGGGCTGGTAGAGGTCAGCCGTCGCTTGGTCGACCGGTGCGCCGGCACGCATTACGAAGATGAGCAGGACGAACGCGCAAGCGACGATGACGTGGGGCGCCGACCGCCGCATGACGGCGCCAAGGCTGCCACCGCGAACAGCCCAGGCGACTGGGACGACCGCTGGCACGAGCGCCGGTGTCCCTTCCCAGTAGAGACAACCAGCCGCAAAGAGGACGAGCGCGAATGCATGAAGCCAGAGGTTCCGGCGCCGAAGTGCCGATGCGAACGCGACGAGGCTGCCGAGCACGAAGCAGGCGACGATGGACATGCCCGCCCCGTAGGCGAGCAAAGGGTCGTGCCAGTACCGAAACTGCACGATCCCGCAGAGCGTGACCGGGAAGAGGGCCGCATACGCCCACGAAAAACCGAGTTGGCGAAGAAGGATCGAGCCGAGGGCGACTGCAATCAGCGTAACCGTCAGCACGCCGAGCTTGAAGGCGAACACCGACGGCGTGACCCAGAAGGCCGTGTAGATGCGAACGCCCAGCGGCGAGAAGCGACCGAGTTGATCCATGGCGCGCTGTATCTCGTCGAACATAGACCCGACCGTCGAGTCACCACGCTGCGCGACCGTGTCCGGGTCGAACGCGATGAAGGGGTCGTCACCCAGATACCACGTCCAGGTGATCGGCCAGAGAAACCAGGCGAGCGCGACGAAGCCGAGGATGAGCCCGAGGATTGCCGGCGCCGATTCACGGCGGGCGATGATCCCGTACGTCCGCGTCCAGATTCGAGACCGAACGGCGACCGCCCGCGCGCCGGCGGCTCCAGGAGTGTTCGGCTCGTCGCGGCGCACGCTCACGGCCTATGCCCGGCGGGCTGCAGCCACCCGCCCGGTCCGCGTGCGGACCTCGCCGAGCAGCAGTTCGAGTCGTGAGCGCATGACTTCGGGCGCCCAACGCTCGCGCACGATCTTCCGGCCGTTGCGGGACAGCGTTTCCCAAAGCTCTCGATCGTGGTAGAGCTCCGCCACGGCCGCTGCGAAGCCCTGTGGATCGTCACGGATCAGGACGTTGTGCCCGTCTTGCAGATCCATGCCCTCGGCACCGACCGACGTGGTCACCACCGGTAGTCCCAGCGCGAGCGCATGGCCGATCTTTCCCTTCATGCCCGCGCCGTAGCGCAGCGGAGCGACGAAGACACGGCAACGGTCGAAGTACGCGTCGGCGTCGCCCACGTACCCCGTCACGATGACCCTCGGCGACTGGAGGGTCCACATCGCATCGGGCGGGTTCGAGCCCACGACCCAGAGTCGTGCGTCCACGTGCGGCCTGACGAGGTGGTCGACCTCGTCCACGAAATACACCACGGCGTCCACGTTCGGGTCGTGATCGAAACCGCCGATGAACAGGAGGTCCTCGCGCTCATCGAACGTGCGGCCGGGCGAGTCGCGCACCTCGTGGATGGTCGGTAGCACCACGACTTCACAGTCGCCGAGGTTCGCACGGATTGCTGCCGCCTCGTCATCGGTGACCGCCGCGACGAAATCACACCGCCGCATGCATTCCAGTTCCGTGTCGCGCAGCTCCGCGAGGCCGCGCTCGTCTCCCGCCCCCAGGAGCTCATGCTTGCGGGACTCGCGGACGAAGTGCAGGTCGACCGAGTCGTACACCGTGACCGCGTCCGGGAATCTGCGCCGGACCTCATCGCCGTACTCGACCGCGACGTGCGGCCTGCTGAGGATCACGAGGTCGTAGAGCCCGGCACGCTCGCGCGCGAACTCCTCGAACGACCTCGCTCCGTACTGGACCTCGATCCCCAGCGACTGGAGCTCGCTCGTGTAGGGCTCGGTGCGCGTTCGACTCTGGGGGAACAGCGTCACGTCGCACCCGAGCGAGCGCAGGAGCCGGAGTATCCACGTCATGCGCAGGCTTCCCGCGTCTCGATCGTGGGCCGGCACCCCGGCGTCCGCCACGAGTACGCGTAGACGGTCGTCGAATCGTCCGCCCAGAAGACCCGCAGCGGATCCCGGAGGACGGTGATCCAGCAGCGTGTTCGACCATTTCGCGGCAAACACATGCCGGTTGCGATGCTGGGTCGACTTGCCGTGCGGTCCGCCGGTGCTTGGCCGGTCGTCCGTCCCATGGCTCGCGCCTTCATGGTGGACGACGACCGAGCGGGGCTCGTACAGAACCCGGTAGCCGGCTGACCTGGCCGCGAAGCAGAGATCGGCGTCCTCGTAGTACGCGGGCGCAAACCGCGTGTCGAGTCCGCCAAGGCTTTCGAAGAGGTCGCGACGGACGAGGAGGGAGGCGCCCGAGCAGTAGTCGACCTCGCGGCGGTAGTTGAACTCGGCGGCGTCGGGATCGCCGCCGCGTCCGTGGTTCCAGCCTGTCGCATCGGACCAGATGAACGCGCCGGCTTCCTGGAGACGACCGTCCGGATACACGAGCTTGCTGCCGACGACACCGACGTCCGGCGCGCTCTCCATGGCGTCGACGAGCGCCTCGAGCCAGCCACTCTGCACCTCGACGTCGTTGTTCTGGAACAGGATGTAGCGGCCGCGCGCGACGGCCGCTCCACGGTTGCAGGAATGGACGAAGCCCACGTTCTCGTCGTTACGCTCGATCCGCAACCCCTCGATCGCATCGAGTGTCCTCGCCGTCTCCTCGGTCGACGCGTCGTCGACGACGACGACGTCGAAGGCGACCCGGCCGTGAGCCTGGATGGAACCGAGACAGCACAGGGTGAGCTCGAGGTTGTCGTGGACCGGAATCACGATTGACACCAGTGGGTCGGTGACGTCCGGGAACCTGATCGACGCAGCATCCGGAGGGCTCGAGGATTGCCGGGAGGGGTACTTGCTAATTGCGTCCGGCGTGCCCTGCTCACCCTTGTGAGGCGGCGACACGCGCGCCAGCACGCCGCGGGCGCGGGAGCGGACGGCTCGCGCGCGATCGAGCAAACGCCAGCCCCGTGAGGTCGTGATGAGCGCGATCAGATCCTCTGCCTCGCGCGCGCGCTGGTTCGCGTCGGCCGCCTCGTACCGAAGACGTACGAGCTTGCGTCGAGCCTCCGCCGTGCGACGCTCGTGATACCGGAGGAGCTGCCGGGTCTCGTCGGTGAGCAGCGAGACGGGAGGGAGCGGGGGCAGCTCGACCGCGGATGCCAGGCAGACGAGGTAGACCGCCGGATGCGCCGCGGGCTCCGTCCATCCCTCTTCAGCCCACTGCACCGCGTGTCGAGACACGGGTGAGATGGCGGAGCCCTCCGACGCGTCGCGGAGGACGAGCTCGGAACCCACCGCGAGACCCTGTCCCCAGACGGCCAGGTATGGGAAGTCCTCTGCGAGGAGCCGGCGCAGCTCTTCCTCGTTGAGCTCCCGGACGTGGAAAGGATTCGGCTGGTCGCGTCCCTCGTTGTAGACGTCGCGGTTGGGCGTCGAGAGCAGGAACAGTCCGTCGTGGTTCAGGACTCGGCGCACCTCCTTGACCAGTTGATCCTGCTCCGCGACGTGCTCGATCACCTCGAAGCACACCACGACATCGAAGACGTCGTCCTCGAATCGATCGAGCTCCAGCGCGGAGCCCTCGTGGAACACGAGATTCGACAGTCGATACTCGGCCCGGCTGTGATCGATCGAGAGCCGGTCGATGTCCAGCGCGTCGACGTGCGCCGAGGACCGAGCCAGGATCGCCGCACCGTAGCCTTCCCCGCTGCCCAGGTCGAGCACGCGCTTGCCCCGCGTCAGCTCGGCGGCAAGACGGTATCGATGCAGGTGCTCGTAGACGATCTGGACGTCATCGGCCCAGGGCACACATCGTTCGCCCGTGAACTCGAGCCGGCGACCTTCCGTATCCGAGCCTCCGGAGTTCGCCGTTTGACCCAAGGACACGCTGCTAGACCGCGACCTTCCGCGCCCGGAACAGGACTCCAGAGGTGATCGCGAGGGCGGCATCGGCGAGGAAGCCGATCTGGACGAGGTCGAATCCAGCTTCTCGGAGGTCATCGAGAAGCTGGCAGCCGAACGTCTGGAAAACCAGCGCACCGGCCGGGTCGAGCGGATCGCCGTGAATCTCGGGCTCCAGATGGTGAACGATCTCACCGTCTGCGGAGATCGTGGCCCGAACGAGGTTCTTCTCCCGGTTCGGCATGAAAGGCGCGGTGAACAAGGTCTCGCCGCCGGGAACGAGCACGCGCTGAATCTCGGCAAGAGCACCCCGATGTCCGGGCACGTGCTCGAGAACGTCGGCGTGCACGACGAGATCGAATGTCTCGTCCTCGAACGAGAGCGAGCGCAGGTCCTGGTGGTGAATCTGAAGTCCGTGGAGGGCGACCACCGCACCTGAAGCGCCTGCGGACGGCACGTACTCACTGCCAGTCACCCGGTCGAAACGCCGAGACAGCCGTTCGTAGAACGGTGAGAGCTCCTCCGCCACATAGATCGCCGCCGGCGTGTCGTCGTGCGCGAGCTGCCATTCGTGAACGGCTTGGTAGAGAAGTCGCATCCGGTTGTTGAGCCCGCAGCGCTGACAGACGAGCCCCTCACGGAGGTTCACCTCCGCGCGCGGCGGCTGCCCGCCACGAACGGAAAAGACCGCTCGCCGCCTGCAGCAAAGACAGAAGCCGCGTACGACCCGGCGCATTGCCACGCCTGCTTCGTCTTGCCTGCGCCGCTCGCGGGACAAGGTCGTCAGAGCGCCGAACGACTCCATGTCGTCGCTCCAGGTGATCAGGCCGGCGTCAAAGCGCATGCCTTGAAGACGCGGGCGACCGGGCGCGATCCGGCGAAGAGCGCGCCCGGCCATGGCCGGCACCACCGCCGCGCTCTTGTAGCCGTGGAGATTCTTGGGATCGCGGAAGCTGGACAGGTCGTCGATCTCGGTCGCCATGGTAACGATCGACCGTGCCGGTGATGACGCGGGGCCAAGGTCGATCGTGGTGGAAAGTCCGCCGACTACAAAGGATTACGCCCGCGTCGCCAGCGCTCCGCCACGATCGTGGAACGAAGGTTGCGTACGTTTACGCCGCATGGTGGTTCAAGAGGGTCTAACGGACCCGCCGGTTGCTCCGGAGCGAATCCGCGGGACCCGCGCGGGGGCGATTGTGTTCGTCGGGATCGCCACCGCCAACATCGGCAACTACCTCTTCCACCTCATCTCAGCGCGCTACCTCGGGCCGGTGCCCTACGGAGACGTCGCAGCGCTGGTCGCATTCGCGGGCTTCATCTCGTTACCGCTCGGAGGCTTACAGGTCGCCGCCGCCCGCGAGGTCGCTCGGCTCTCGGCGACTGGTCAGCACGACGTCATTGCGGGCCTGCTTCGCCGCAGTCTCGGAATCGCTGCCATTGCTGCTCTCGGCCTGACCGTGATCTTGATCGCACTCTCGACGTTCCTTCAGTCGGCGATGCAGATCCACAGCTTGGCCGCGGTCGTGCTCACGGCATTGGTCATCGGGCCCGCGATCATGACGCCCATCGTGTGGGGCACGGCCCAGGGCCTCGAACGGTTCGGTCTGTTGTCGGCCGCCATGGCTCTGGGGCCGATCGTCCGTGTTGCGGTCCTCGTGGCGCTGCTCGTCGCCGGCTTCGAGGTCGCCGGCGCCATGGCGGCGACCCTGATCGCGGCGACAGTGGCACTCGCCGCACCCCTCTGGCTCCTTCGGGCGACGATCTTCAGAGCCGGCCACCGAGCCGCGCGCTTTCCGTATCGACGGGCGGCCAAGCGCCTCGCTCCCGTCGTTGTCGGGATTCTCGCGATCACGTCACTCACGACCCTGGACGTCATCGTGGCAAAGGGGTCGCTCCCCGGAGAGGACGCGGGAATCTACGGCGGTGCGTCGCTGATCGGAAGGGTGATCCTCTATCTTCCGACGGCGGCGGTCGTGACCGTGCTGCTTCCGAAGGTGTCGGCGCGCGTGGCGCAGCACCAGGAGAGCGTCAGCCTTCTCAACGCGAGCCTGCTGGTCACGGGCGTTTTTGTTGCCGCAGCAACAGCCTGTTACGCACTCGTGCCGCGACTCGTCGTCGACATCGCATTCGGCTCGTCGTTCAAGGAGGCCGTGCCGCTGCTCTGGCTGTTCGCCGCCGCAATGAGCGCCTACTCGATCCTGAACGTCCTCCTCTTCTATCACCTCGCCTGTGGGGTGGCGGACATGTCGTGGCTGCTCCTCGCCGGGGCTGCGCTGGAGGTCGTTGGCTTCGCCCTCTTCCACGAATCGGCGAGGCAACTCCTCGGCGTCAGCATCGCGACCGCGGCAGCCCTCCTCGTTACCCACGAGCTCGTCATCGACCGGAGCCTGACCCGAGCAGCACGGCATGCCGTCGGTCTGACGCGCGCCAGGCTTCGGGGCTGAAGAAGCGCCGGAAGCCGCTGCGTTCACATTCGCTGCAGAAGCCCCACGGCGAACGCGCGGATGTACGCCAGATGCGTCGCGGGAAAGGCCAGCGCCGCGAGGAGTCCGACCAGCACCGACCGGTAGCGGAGCATGGCGATCGCCGAAGCGACTGCAACTGCCACTACGTACGCTGCCACGATGCCGAGGCTGACGGACACGTAACGACCGCCCGCGATGAACCCGAGCGCGGCGAGCACGGCGGCAGGGGCGAGCGAGAGGACGAGGACCGTGGAAGGGCGGAGAGCGCGAACTCCGAGCCTCCGGACGGCATTCCCTCGCGCGCGCCCGTAGGAGGCGACTGCGTTCAGATGTCGTGCCAGTAGCGGTTCGGCCGGAACGACGACGACCGCCTCGGGCGTGTAGAGGACGAGGTTCCCGGCCTCGCTCATCCGCTGGCACGCATCCTCGAGCCGCGTACCGCTCGGGAGCGAGAGGAATACATCGCGCCTGACGACCATGTTCTTCGTGGGGAAGTCGCGGACGAAGCGGATGTTCCCGGGCGTGAATCGGAAGTACTGGGACCCTCCGCCGAGTCTGGACGCCTGGACCGCAGCGGCCGTTCGTGTTCTCAGGCTCCCCTCGAAGGGAGCGACAGCAGGAGTCACAACTGCACCGATCTCCGGGCGCGCGAGGAACGGCGTCGTTGCCGTCAGCCAGTTGCCCGAGGGGATCGCGCCGGGCTCGAGGAACGCAACCACGTCGCACCGCGTCGTTGCCGCGGCTCGGCGGTATCCCTCGGGCGTCGACTCCTGCGTGATCGCGACTTCGAGATTCTCGTAGTCGAGGCGGCTCGTACTCACCTCGTCGGCGGCGATCAGGCACACGCGCCGCACGTACCTTCGATCGCGCGTCCAGCCGTAGGCGCCGGCGATGCTGCGCCGTCGCTGGTAGTAGCGCAGGATACGAAGCCGGTAGAAGATCGCGGCGGTGTCGACAAGCGCGCGAAGGACGGCGATCGAGCGCACGCCGGACCCCGAGAAGCGGTAGTCGAGCCGGATGGGAAGCTCACGGATACGGTCGAAGCCGAAGGCCCGGGCCACCGCGAGCAACTCGAGGTCGAAGGCGTACCGCTTGACGAGCAGGAGCGGCAGCACCTGGTCGGCGATCTCGCGGCGGAACACCTTCAGTCCCACCTGGGTGTCCCGCACCTCCAGGCGAAAGAGAAGCCGAACGAGCTGCTGGTAGAGCCAGCTCGAGACCCGGCGAGACGTCGGGTAGTGAACGATCGATTCGGGATGGCGCTTCGAGCCGATGACGAAGTCGAGGCCGTCCTCCTCGGCGACCGCGAGGAACGAGGTGAGCGCGGCCGGATCGAGATCGAGGTCTGCGTCGCAATACCCGATCCACGCGCCGCGCGCCTCGAGGGCGCCGACCTTGATCGCATATCCCTTGCCGAGGTTTCGGTCGTAGTGGATGACGCGAATGCCGGGCTCGGCTTCTTCGAGAAGGCGCTCTTCGGTCTGATCGATCGATCCGTCGGAGACGACGATGAGCTCGATTGGCTGCCCGAGGCCGCGCGAAACCCGGTCCCTGATGACTCGGACGCTCTCGACGATCGACGATGCCTGGTTGTAGACCGGAACGACGACGGACAGGCGTACACGACCGGGATCGTCACCACCGGACAGCCTCGTTGCGAGTGCTTGTGTGTCCTCCGACGCCACTTGCGTACGCTACCCCGCCGCGCCGGACGCCTTCGTCCCTGCTCTCGGGTCATCTCCCCGGCGCGCCCGAGAGCGGCCTGTGGTGACCCGGCGTGCTCATTCGCCTGGATCCGTCGCCCGACCTCCCCGCGGCGATTCGGCAGCGGCGGACTGTGACTCGCCGGGCATCGGCTCGCCCGATGCTTGCGCATAGGCCCGAAGCAGCACCCCCGCCGCAGCATCGCGGCCGAGACGAGCGGCGACTCTCGCACGGCCGGCCTCGCCGAGACCGCTTCGTATCTCGGGGGCAGCCAGCAGGGCGACGAGAGTCGACCGCAAAGCATCCACGTCGCGCGGCGGAACGAGGCGCCCGACCTCGTCGTCGACGACGTCTCGAACCCCGCCAACGGCCGTCGCAACCACGGGTCGGCCGTAGGCCATCGCCTCGCGCGCGACCATCGCCGTAGCCCTCGCGCCGCGACGGAACGCACACGACTGCCGCCCGCTCGTAGTACGGCCCGAGCTGGGCTGGCGGGACGAAGCCGACCGCCTCGGGCACTCGGTCGCGCAACGGGCCGTCGCCGACGATCACCCGCGGCATTCCCTCCGTCGCCTGGAGGAACTCGAGGATGCCCTTCTCCTCGCTCAGACGGCCGACGAAGAGCACGTGCGGGGGCTCGTCGGGGTCGCCCACGTCCGGCCGGGATGCTCGACGTCCGTTCGGGATCACTCGCACGTCGCGCGCGCCCGAGCGCCGCCGCCTCCGCGCAAGGAACGAGGACGCCGCGATCACGAGCCTGCGCGCGCCGCACCAATGGCCGCACGAGCCACGGCGCCCGCCGAGCGAGCTCGACGTCCGTTCCCCACACCTGCAGCACGAACGGCCTGCCCGTTGCGAGCGCGGCGAGGCCCGACGGGAGCCAGTGGGCGTGCACGACGTCCACATTCCGCGCCGCGCGACGCGCGGCGCGCGCGTAGTTCACGAGGAAGAGCGGTACCACGGCCACGAGCCACGGCTTCGCGCGCAGGTTCTGGAGGATGCCGGCGCCGAACGCGATCCCGAAGTGGCGGAAGTCGGCCGGCGACACGACGGACACCTCGACGCCCGCCTCCCGCAGGTGCGCGGACCGCGTCGGCGACGAAGACGCCCGCCACGTCGTCTGAAGACCGCGGATACGACGTGGTCAGCACGAGCACCCTCATTGGCACCCTCACCGTGCGGGTCGAAAGACGAGCGCTGCCGCGAGCGCGAAGGCCAGGAACGCGTAGAAGTAATAGAACTGCATCGTCAGGTAGAACGCGTTCGCCGCCATCGTGCCGGCGAGCGCGGCGGTCAGGCCCCAGGCGAGCGGGCGCACCCGCGCGCCGAGCGGGTTGCCGGCACGCACGAGCTCGCCGCCGAGCGCGCGCGCCGCGCGCAGGCGGCGGAACACCCAGAGCAGGAAGAGCGCGAACAGCACCGTCCCGACCACGCCGGTCTCGACGACGAGCGCCGCGTAGAAGGAGTGCGGCCCCCAGTTCGTCTTGCCGGTGACGAACTGGTAGTAGACCGAGAAGTTGTTCAGCCCGAGTCCGAAGAGGGGGTGGCTGTGCAGGATCTGCGGCACGAAGTCGTAGACCTGGAGGTGCGCCGACTGCGAGCCGCCGCCCGTCTGGAGGCGCGAGCGGATCACGACCTCGAAGTAGTGGAGGCGACTGACGACGACGGCGCCGAGGATCGCGACCGCCACGGCGAGCGGCACGAGTAGGAGCCGCGAGCGGAGGTAGTGGCGGTACGGCACGGCGAGGACGAGCGCGCCGACCGCGAGCCCGAGCAGGCCGCTGCGCGAGAGCGTCGCGACCTCGACCACCAGCAGAAACGCGATCAGCGCGCCGAGCCGGGTGCGCAGCCGGTGGCCGGCGCCGAGCCGCAGGTAGATCGGCGCTAGCACGAGCAGCGGCACGATCAGCATGATCCCGAGGTGGTTCGGGTCGCCCGAGAGCGCGTTCGGGCGGTACACCGAGGCGCCCTCGATCGCGCCGTAGACGTTGATCTTGCTCGCGCCGCCCGTCAGCGGCGAGACGAGCCAGGAGTCGAGGTTGCCGCCGCCCTGCGCGACCAGCAACTGCAGCACGCCGTAGGCCGCGTTGAACGCGATCCCGCCGAGAAACCAGGCGAGCGCGCGCCAGTAGTAGCTCCCGCCGCGGCGGTAGAGCCACGCCACGGCCGCCGCGAGGAAGAGGAAGTGGATCACGAACTTGACCATCCCCTTCGTGAACTGCGAGAGCGCCTGGTGGGTCTCGAGGTTGTAGAAGCCGATCAGGTACACGAGCAGGAACGTCGCGAAGAACCCGAGCAGCACCGCGGTCGTCCGCGGCACGCGCGGCCGGCTGAGGATCGCAAACGACACCAGGAAGGCAATCGCGAGCAGGTCCGCGAGGTTGACGTCGCCCGCGGCCGGGACGCTCCAGTGCACCTTCTCGAACGTGCAGGCAAAGAGCGTCGCGAGGAAGAAGAAGCTGGCGACGCTTCTCATCAGCGCGCCGTCCGCAGGAGGGGCCCGGCGAGGTCGCATGCTCATCTCGACGGAGGCTCCAGGCGCTCCAGAAGGTCGGCCAGCTCCTGCACGCGGGCCCGCCGTGAGACCTTGCGCCGCCACTCCTCGGAGAGGCCGGGGCTCGCGAGCTCGCCCGCACGCCAGCGGTCGCGGAGCGCCGTCAGCTCGCGCGCGATGCCGTCGATGTCCTCGGGCGCGACGACCACTCCGACACCGGTATCGCGCAGAAGCTGCGCCGCGGCGCCGTCGGGCGGGACGAGGGCGAGGATCGGCCGCTCGGCGGCCAGATACTCGAAGACCTTCCCCGAGAGGACACCGCGGCCGCGGCCCTCGGCCTCCGGGATCAGCAGCAGCAAGGCCTCGGAGTCGCGCTGGAGCTCGAGCGCGCGGCGGTGCGGCGCGTAGGAGATCAGCTCGATCCGGTCGGCGATCCCCTTCGCCCACTCGACGTCGCTCGAACGGAAGTCGCCGACGAAGCGCGCGACGACGCCGTCCACGCGCGCGAGCGCGGTCAGGAAGTGCTTCGGGTCGCGCTTGCCGAAGAACGAGCCGGCGTGCGTGATCCGGAAGGGCGCGCCGCCCGGCTCGTATGCAGGAGCCGAGTACTCGAGCCCGGCGAAGTCGTCGAAGTCCGAGCCGTTGGCGATCGTCACGACCGGCCCGCGCGGGCCGAGCGCACGCATCTCCTCCGCGATCGCCTCCGAGACGGTCACGACCGCGTCGGCCTGAGAGGCGGCGAGCCGCGCGACGAGCTGGTGCCCTTGCTCCTTCACGCGCACGATCAGGCGCTGCGCGTCACGGTGCGGGTGCGCGACGAGCGAGTCGCGGAGGTCTGCGACCCAGCGGACGCCGGTCTGGCGCTTGACCGCCGCGCCGACGAGATGCACCGAGCCCGGCGGCGAGGTCGTGATCACGACGTCGATCCCCTCCTCGCGGACGATGCGCAGCGCGGCCGGAATCGCCGTCAGGTTCCAGCTCACGTTCTCGTCGGGCAGGAGCAGCCGCCGACCGAAGAGCTGGAGCTGTCGGGAGTACCGCTCGAGCCCAGCCGTGCCGTGCAGCTCCTCGGCCGGCCGGCGGCCCCGCGGCCCGACGAAGCGGACGCGGTGCACCCACGCGAGAGACGGCATCGGCAGATCGTCGTCGCGGTGGATCCATTTCGGGTCGTCGGGCGCGAGCACGTGCAGCTCGATCCCGAGGCCCGGCAGGTGCGTGGCGAACTTGAGCGGGCGCTGCACGCCGCCGCCGCCGGCGGGCGGGAAGTAGAGCGTGACGAGCAGCACCTTCACGACGGGAGACGATAGAGGCGGCCGTTCCCGACGGCCCACGTGGCGCCGTACGCGCGCGGAATCGCCGGATCGCCGGTGGCGAGCCAGCGCTCGACGTCCTTCGCGCGGCCGTACGGGCGATTCGCCTTCGTGTCGGCGACGTGCGTCGGCGGGGCCGCGACGACGTAGACCGGCGCCGCGGCGAGGATGCGGTAGCTCGTCTGGAGGGGCGCGATGATCACGGCGCGCGGCGGGACGTCGCGCAACTCGCGCACGAGCTCGGGTGAGAGCGCCTGCGGGTCGCTCGGCAGGCGCGGCGTCCAGTGGCGGAAGCCGTGCACGGCGATCGGGAGCACGAACAGGACGGCCGCGGCGGCGCCGTGCCAGTGGCGCTCGCGGATCGGCGGCAGCTTCAGCACGAGCCCGAGCGCGAGCGCGGCGGCGCCGCCGGCGAGCGCCCACCAGGTGACGATCCCGGGCCCGCCGTGGCGCAGGCCGTAGTCGAAGTCGCCGGGCCACTCGCGCTGGAGGACGATCCCCGCAACGAGCGCGAGCGGTACGAGATAGGCCGAGCGCATGAGCAGTGCGAGCCCGCCCGCAAAGGCGAACGCGAACGGGACGAAGCCGGCGGCCCGGCGCGACTGCGACAGCGAGACGGCGTCCGAGAAGCGAGCGAAGAGCTCCGGCAGAAGCATCAGCGCGAGCACGACGATCGTCCCGCCGAGAACGAATGCGGCCCAGCGCCGCCGCCGAACGGCCAATCCGGCGATCGGCACCAGCGCGAGGGCGGCGACCGCGACCGCGCCGCTGCGGCCGACCGCGCCGGCCACCAGGCGATAGCTGTCCGGCGAGTGGACGACCAGCAGGCCCGCGTAGTGGTTGAGCGCCCGCAGCTTCTCGGCCGGATCGGGGTCGTGCGACGCCGTCTCGCGCACGACCGGCAGCAGCCACGCGAAGACGAGCAGCGTCGGCACGCAGGCCGCGACGAGCGCGAGCCCCGACGTCCGCCACTCGTTCAGGCGAACGAGCGCGTAGCCGCCGAGCGGCAACAGCGCGAAGAGCGCGTAGGTCGGGTGGATCAGCGCGAGCGCCCCGAAGACCGCGGCGATGGCGCCAAGGTCCGGCAGCCGCCGCGACTCGGCGTACAGGAAGAAGAGCGCGAACGCGGCCGGCACGAGCAGCTGGCGCGACGCCGTTCCCGGCAGTGCGAGCGTCGCGTAAGAGCCGCCGTGGCCTGCTGCAAAGCAGTAGAGCCCGAGCGACGCCGCGAGCACACCGAACCCCGCCGCCGGCGAGCCGAAGACGGCGACGCCGGCCTCCCACGCGACGAGACACGCAATGGGGACGAGCAGCGACGCCTCGTGGCTCATCACGACCGTGGGATCGAGGCCGGACACCTTCGCCACGAGGGCGAGGAAGCCGTGCCAGAGCGGGAAGGCGTAGCCCGGGTGCAGCCCGCCGTCGGCGAACTCGCCGACCGTCCTCAGATGGAGATCGCCCAGCTCGACGAGCTTGCGCACGCGGGCGAGGTGAAAGAGGCCGTCGCCGCCGACCACGCCTGCGACGCGCCAGAGCAGCATTCCCAGCACGATCCCGCCGGCGAGCACCGCCGAGCCCCACCCGGGCCGGCCGAGGTGGAACCGCCGGGCCGCGGGAACGAGCGCGGCCAGACCGATCGCGAGCAGCACGCCAAGCGCGAGCGAGCTCGAGCCGTGGACCGCGAACGTGACCGCCCAGGCGACGAAGACGGCGGCGAGCCCCCACGCAAGCGTCGGCGCGGCCCCACGCTGGCCGAGCGCGCGGGCCACGAGCCACCCGGGCGCAAGCACGACCAACGTGGCAAAGCCGAGCCGCAGGTACTCGCTCACGCCCGCTCCGGCCGGCAAAGCCGCCACCTCCGCCTCTTGCTCGCCGGCTCCGTCGAGCCTACGCCGGTGGTCGCCTCCGTCGAGCCTACGGCTCATGCGAGAAGGGAGCCGACGTCGCCGGAGGCCAGGAAGCGCGCCCCTTCCCGGTAGGTACGGCGGCGCTCGCCGCGGAAGACCACGACGCGCACGCGCAGCGCCCACAAAAGCAGCAGCCGCGCACGCTCGGCCTCGCGCGGGCCGCGGTGCTTGGCGAGGTAACGCAGGATTCCGCGCAGGTTCTCGACGTTGAGCCGCCCGCCGTGAGAGGCGCCGCCGACGTGGACGACCTCGGCGCCCGGGAAGAAGAACACCTTCCAGCCGGCCTCGCGAAATCGGTGCAGCCAGTCGGTCTCCTCGCTGAACATGAAGAACGCCTCGTCGAAGAGCCCGACCGCGTCGGTCGCCTCACGCCGCACGAGCAGCGCCGCGCCGTAAAGCGACTCGACCTCGCGCACCTCGTCGTGGGCGAAGTCGCCCGCGTAGAACGCGTTCAGCCACCGCGACCGCGGCGCCAGCTTGCGGATGCCGAGGTACTCGGTCGCGAGCCGCCACAGCGTCGGCTCGCCGCGGACCGACCGTTGCAGGGAGCCATCGGGATCAAGGAGCCGCGGCCCGACGACCGCCGCCTCGGGATGCGCCTCGGCGAACTCGACCAGCCGCTCGAGGCCGTCGCCCAGCATCCAGGCGTCCGAGTTGAGCAGCAAGAAGTAGTCGCCGCCCGCCGCCCGCATGCCGGCGTTGTTGCCGCTCCCCATGCCGCGATTCTCCTGCTCGATCACCCGCACTGCTGGAAACTGATCGAGCACGATCCCCACCGTGCCGTCGGTCGAGCCGTGGTCGACGACGATCGTCTCGCGGCCGCGTACCGACTCGAGGCACCGCTCGATCCATGGCAGCCCGTTGAACGTCACGACGACGACAGAAACCTCAGCCATTTAGATGGTCGATTCCACGATCTCGTGTGCCCGGCTGCGCGATCTGGCGTGTCTGGGCCGCTCCCTGCTTGCGTCGCCCGGCAGAGCCGGCCCACGCAAGCCGTCCGCTTCACGCCGCCGCCCCGGCGCCGATGCCTCCAGCATCGCCACCGGGCCGTCGCCGCGCCCCAGACAGGCCAGCTCGCGCCCCGGCTCAGACGATCTCGTGGAATCAACCATCGGGAACCGGCGCCCGCCGCACGCCCTCCCAGCAGATGATCGCGAGCCCCGGCAACGCCAGGACGAGCGTCATCACGAAGAACAGGAACCCGCACGCGAACGCGCTGTCGGCGTCGACGCCGAGCTTGCCGAGGAAGCTGACGAAGAACGCCTCGCGCACGGCGAAGCCGTTGAGCGTGAACGGCACGAGCATGACGAGGAAGAGCAGCGGCCCGAGCACGATGTACGGGCGGATCGAGAGGTCGATCCCGACCGCGCGGGCCGACGCCCAGATCGCGGCGATCCGCGAGAGCTGAAGAACGAGCGTGACCAGCGAGACGACGAGGAGCGTGCCATGGTGGTTCCGGTAGCCGTGGATGCCCTCGTAGACGAGGCGGACGAGTCGCTCGATTCTCAGGCGCCGGAGCAAGGGCACCGTAAAGCGGAGGACGCGGCGGGCGCGGCGGGAGAAGAACGCGACACCGGCGACGAGTGTCAGCGCGACGAACAGCAGCTCGATCCAGAGGTAGGCGCCGATGTCGTAGCGGCCGACCGCGAGCAAGAGGCCGACGCCGGCGAGCAACAGCGTCACCGCACCGCCGATCGCGCGCTCGAGCAGCACCGAGCCCGTGATCGGGGAGGCGAACCCCGGATGGCGCCTGGTCGTCTCGTAGATGCGCGAGGCATCGCCGCCGACCGACGTCGGCAGAACCTGACCGACGGCATAGGAGACGAAGTAGGCGCGCGTGAGCCAGCCGAGCCGCTCGAAGACGCCACGCACCTTCAACAGCAGCTGCCAGCGCCACGCCTGCGGCGGCACCGTCACGACCGTGAGGAAGACCGAGAGTGCGAGCCAGGCGAGGTTCGCGTCACGAAGGATCTCCACGCAGCCGCGGATGTCGATCTTCGAGACGATGTAGCCAACCGCGAGCGCAGTGACGACAAGCGTTGCGGTTACTCGAAGCCAGCGGCTCCTCAGTCGGCTAGACGAGCGCTCCGGCATCGGCCGTGGCGAAGCGTATGCGCTCGACCGCCACGTCTGCCCGTACGACGGCCTCCTCTCGTGTCGCCCCCACCACCAGGACCGACCCCGCGCGGTCGGAGGCCCTGTGGAGCGGCCCGAAGACGTGGCCGCGCTCGCGGTAGAGGCGAACCCGGACAACGCCGCCGAGGCCCTGCGGCACCTCGACCGACTCGAGCTCGCCGGGCGGCGCGACGAGGAAGCGCGTGACCGCGCCTCCGACCTGCCCGGAGTAGCTCCGCGCGACGTCGTCCACGGTCAGCGGCGCGCCAAGCGCCGACGCGAGGGCGAGCGCGTTCAGGTCGACGCCGGTCGCGGCCAGCACGAGCTCGGCGTCGTGGCCGCCGCCCAGTCGCGCGGCGACCTCGAGCACTTCCGGCCCGCCGCGGCTTACGCGCAGGTGTGTGTAGGTCGGCCCGCTCTCGATCCCGAGAGCCTCGACGGCGCGGCGCGTGACCTCGACCGCCGCCTCCGCGAACGGCGACGGCCAGGTGTGCCCGAGGGAGACGCCGAACGCGGGTGGAACCCGTGCAAGTGGCACGTCGCCACTTGCACGGTCCGGATTCGCTGCGGTCGGTCACGGCCAGAGGAACGAGGTCGCTGCCGACCGAGAAGGCACTGACCGTCAGTTCCGGGCCGTCGAGGTACTCCTCCACGAGCACGGCGCCGGTGCGTGAGCGCACCCGCGCGGCCTCGATCGCGGCCGGCAGCTCCGCCTCGTCGAGCACGAGCGTGAGGCGCCTGCCGCTCTGCCGGTCGGGCGCCTTGACGACGCACGGCGGCCCGAGCTCGCCGGGCTCGCCGACGACGACCTCCCACCGCGGTTGGGGCACCCCGGCGGCCGCGAGCCGCTCGCGCTGGCGGAGCTTGCTCGTCGCAAGCGTCGCCGTCTCCGGGGAGACCGGGTGCGCCAGACCGAGCTTCGCGGCCACGCGCGCCGCCACGCCGACCGACCAGTCCGAGCCGGGCGCGATCACGCCGTCGAGCTCGAGCGCCGCGGCAAGCCGCTCGATTGCCGTCTCGTCCTCGGTCGAGACGATGCAGCGCCGCGCCGCAAGCCGGAACCCGGGCGCCGCCGGATCGCGGTCGCAGACCGCCGTCCAGATCCCGTGCCTCCTCGCGGCCTCGAGCAGCCCCAGCTGAGCCGGACCCGCCCCGAGAACGAGAAGGCGCGGGGTTCGCCCCCGCTCATCCCCCGCCACAGCGGCCCATTGTCGCGGCGGCGGAGGATGGACTCGGACTAAAGAACTCGTTTCAGAATGACGCTTCGCAGACGGGGTGCGATGGGTGGTGCGAGCGCAAGGACGCGGGGAGCCGCAATAGCAGCGCTATTGGGGCTTCCCGAGGACGCGGCGATCGTGCCGCCCAGCGCGGCCCGTCGGCTCAAGGCTTCATTTTGAGACGAGTTCTTAAGAACCTAAAGCGCGCCGCCGGCGACGGGCGGTGCCGGGACGGCCTCGTCCTCGCCGCCGCTCGTTCGGGCGAGGTACTCCTCGACGAGCAACAGGTTGTCGTGGGCGCGCTCGGTGACTGCGAGGAGCGACGACATGCTCGCGACTTCCTCGCGCTGCTCCTGGAGGAACCAGTGCAGGAACTGCTCGCCCACGAGATCGGTCTCCTCGCGCGCCAGCTTGGCGAGGCCGACGATGTCGGCGGTCACTCCCCTCTCCTGCTCCAGCGCGAGCCGGATCGGCGCGACCGCGTCGGTGAAGGTGTTCTGCGGCTCGGCGACGCCCGGGATGTTGACGTCCTCGCCGGCGTCCAGCAGGTACTGGACGATCATCATCGCGTGGTTGCGCTCCTCCACAGCCTGTCGGTAGAAGTGCTGCGCCAGTTGGGGGAGCGTCTCGCGGTCGTAGTACACCGCGATCGCGACGTACTGGTGCGACGCCCCCATCTCGCGCCCGATCTGGTCGTTGAGGGCGTTCGGGAAGGTGGCCACGCGCGCACTCTATCTCTGCAGGGTCACCGAACAAGCCGAGGTCGGCGCACCGTGGCCATGAGCGATGCGAGCTGCGTGGGCATGTGTACACATGCCCACGCACGCCGGGTTGTCCCTTGTCCAGGGCCACTGTAGGGTCGGCGCGAACGACCCGGTCCCGCTCTGCAACGACTCATCCTCCCCTCTGTTGTGCTCGCCGCCGCGGCGCTCGTCCTGCTGCGGGCGGATGCGCCCGTTCCCCGCTCGCCCGTCGCGGTGAGCGCCGCGCCGCGCCTCTACGTCGGCTTCCTCGACGACCAGGCCTTTCGCTGGGAGCCGAACCGACTCGCGAACCTCGACCGCGCGCGCCGGCAGGGCGCAACCGTCGTCCGCACGATCGTCAACTGGTCGGTCGCCGCGCCGCAGGAGCCGCGCCACCCGGCGGAGCCGTTCGCGCCGGAGTACCGCCTGAGCGACGTCGACGAGCTGGTGCGCAACGCCGAGCGGCGCGGGATCGAGGTGCTGCTGACGATCTGGGGCACGCCGGCGTGGGCGAACGCAGGCCGGCGGCCGAACGTCGCACCGACGGACCCGAGCTCGCTCCGGGACTTCGCCCACGCGCTGGCGGCGCGCTACTCGGGCCACCACACCGGCTTCCCGTTCGTTCGCTTCTACACCGTCTGGAACGAGCCGAACGTCGCGCAGTTCCTCTCGCCCCAGTTCGGCCCGGACGGCCGTCCGGTGGCACCGCGCGTGTACGCGTCGCTCGTCGCCGCCGCCTACGCCGGCATCAAGAGCGCGAGCCCGCAGGCGCTCGTCGCAGCCGGGGAGACGGCCGCGCGCGGGCGCGACCGTCCGGGCGGCCGGGTGCAGGACAGCGAGTCGCCGGCGCGCTTTGCCCGGCTCGTCGCGGCCGCCGCGCCCGAGCTTCCGTTCGACGCCTGGGCGCACCATCCGTATCCGCAGAACGACCTCACGCATCCCGACGCGCCGCAGCGCTGGCCGGCAGTCGGCTTCACGAGCCTCGGCCGCTTCGACGCCGCGCTCGGCCGGTGGTTCGGGCGTTCACGGCTGCCGATCTGGGTGACGGAGTTCGCCTACCGGACGAGTCCCGAGATCCGCGGGGCCGCGCCGTACCCCCTCCAGGCCGTGTACCTCGCTCGCGCGCTCGCACTCGCGCGGGCGCAGCAGGGCGTGACGATGCTCGTCTGGTTCGTCTTTCGCGACGCCCCGGGAGAGCCCTGGCAGAGCGGGCTCGTCGACCGGCGCGGCCGCGCGAAGCCGGCGCTCGCGAGGTTCGCCGCGGCCTCGGTACCCACTGCGCGCGAGCTCGAGGTGACCGCAGACACGGCGACGCTCGTGCACGCCTTCCGCGTGCCGGCGCTCGAGCTTCGTTCGCACCTGCCCCCGGGCGCGCGACTCGGTGTCCGCTACACGCTCGCCACGTGCGGCCGGAGGCTCGCCGGCGGCGTGACGGACTCGCGCATGGGCGCCGACGGCTGGGTGCCCGTGACGGCGAGCTTCCTGATGCTCCCGGGTACGACCTACCGGCTCGCGCTCAGGATCGAGGATGCGCGGGGCTCGCAGGTGCGACGCGAGGTCGCGGTCTCGGCCGGCGGCGCCAAGGACGCCTGCCCGCGCGGCGGAGCGAGATGACAAGGCCGATCGTCGGCATCACCACCTACGTTGTCCCCGCGCGGTTCGGCGCCTGGGAGCTCGAGGCAGCGCTCGTGCCCGCGGACTACGTCCGAGCGGTCGAACGCGCGGGCGGGCGTCCACTGCTCGTCCCGCCGTCGACCGCCGGGGTCGAGGAGACGCTCGACGCCGTCGACGGTCTCGTCTTCTCGGGCGGCTCCGACATCGACCCGGAGCTCTACGGGCACGACACGCATCCGGAGACGACGGACGTCGTTCGGGAGCGCGACGACGCGGAGCTCGCGCTGCTCGAGGCGGCCCTCGCCCGGGATCTGCCGGTGCTCGCGATCTGCCGTGGCCTGCAACTGCTGAACGTCGCGCACGGCGGCGACCTCGTCCAGCACCTGCCGGAGGCCGTCGGGCACGAGCAGCACAGGCACACGGCAGGCGTCTTCGCCGACCACGAGGTCACAACCGAGGAGGGCACGACGCTCCGCGCGCTCGTCGGGGGGCCCGTGCCGGTCAAGTCGCACCACCACCAGGGGCTCGGCCGGCTCGGAGACGGCCTCCGTGTCTCCGCGCACGCCGAGGACGGCTCGCCCGAGGCGCTCGAGGATCCCAGCCGGCGGTTCGCCGTGGGTGTCCTCTGGCACCCCGAGGCGGGCGACGACCTGCGGCTGTTCGAGGCACTCGTCGAGCAGGCGATTCGGTACCGGGCGGAGCGTGGCCGGTGACGGGCGGAGGATTACCGCGTGCTGTCAGGCGCGGGGCGGCGAGAGCGCCGCGCCGGCGGCCTCCTCGAAGGGCATGAGCGGGAAGGGAAACAGGCGCCGGATCTGGTCGTCGCGCACGATCGTGGGCGTGCGGAGCCCCTCGACGAGCGGCCGGGCGACGGCCGCGCGCACCGGCGTGACGAGGTGGAGCCAGTACGAGGACAGCCGCGGGCTGAGCACGGGCACCTCGACGATCAGCGGCCGCCGGCCGCGTAGCCGAGCAATGCCCTCGATCATCTGCTTGTAGGTGAGGACGTCGGGCCCGCCGACGTCGAAGCTCTCGCCGATCGCGGCCGGGTGGCCCGCGACGCAGTTGAGATAGCGGACGGCGTCTACGAGCGCGATCGGCTGCGTGGGCGTCGAGATCCACCTGGGCGCGATCATCGCCGGGAGCCGGTCGACGAGCGCCACGATGGTCTCGAATGCGGCGCTGCCGCGGCCGACGACGACGGCGGCGCGGAGCGTCGTCACGGGCACGCTCCCCGAGGAGAGCGCGGCCGCGGTCTCGATCCGGCTGCGCAGGTGAGGCGAGAGGTCGGGCTTGTCGTCGCCGAGCCCGCCGAGGTAGACGATCTGCGCGACGCCCGCGCGCTCGGCCTCGCGGGCGACGTTCTCGGCGGCCCGGCGGTCGACCTCGGCGAAGCTCGGCGAGCCGAGCGAATGGACGAGGTAGTAGACGACCTCGACGCCTTCCAGGGCGCGGCGGAGGGAGACCGGGTCGGTCACGTCGGCGGCCACCGGATGCACGCCCGGCTGGGTCGGCGCGTCGCCGCGGCGCGATGCGGCGACCACCTCGGCCTGCTCGGCGAGCGCCGGGACGAGCGCCCGGCCGACGAACCCGGTCGCGCCGAGGACCGCGATCCTCACGGCCGCCCCGCGGCGATCAGCCGGGTCAGGTACCGCCGGCTGACCGAGACGTGGAACGGCCGCTCGAGCGGCCCGTAGAGCACCCCGAGCCGCGGAAAGAACCCCTCGACCGCGACGTGCAGCTCGGTGCGCTCGCCACTTCGCTGCGTGAGGCTCAGCGTGCCGCCCGCCCGACGGGCGAGCAGGCCGCCGGCGATCCGGTAGCTGCAGCCGACCGTCTCGCCGTCGACCGTGACCTGAGCGGGCTCGAAGGAGAGCAGCGCGGGCCGGAGGCCGAGGAGCAGGAGCGCCGCACCGCCGTCGCTCTCGCGGCAGCGCACGAGCCCGTGGCTGGCACGCCTCACCTCGAGCCAGTAGGCGCGGCCGAGCTCCCGCGCGCCGTCGCCGGACCGCTCGACGGACGCGCGCGTCGCGAGCACCCGCTGTGCGCTGTCGATCGCACCGTCCGCACGGCGGCGATCGAGCGAGCGCCAGCCGTCAGGGCAACGGCGCATCGAGGCGCGCGAACGCGCTCATCGCAGGTCCGCCGTTCGGACATCCGCGGTGACGCGGTCGGCGGCTGCGACCGGGTCCCCGGTCAGGACGAGTGCGCCCGCAGCCTCACCGGCGGCGTCGCTCGCGCCGCTGCCGCCGAGGGCCAGCCGGTGGCGCTTGGCCAGCTCTCGCAGCTCGCCCGCGACCGGGCGCACGCGGTCGGGAGTGGCGGCGGTCACGACGACGAGCGCCGGAGCGAGGGAGCGGGCCGCACCGTCGAGGGTCTCGAGCGGCGTGTCGGTGCCGAGGTAGGCGATCCGCCAGCCCCGTGAGCGGAGCGCGAGCCCGAACGCGATCAGGCCGAGGTCGTGCTGCTCGCCGGGGAGGCACGCGAGCAGGGCAAGCGGCCCGAGGCCGCGACCCCAGCCGCGCGCGAGACCGAGCAGCCGCCCGCGGAGGACGCTCGAGGCGAAGTGCTCCTGCGCGATCGAGGCGTCGCCGCGCTGCCAGCGCTCGCCGAGCTCGTGGAGGTACGGGAGGACGATCTCGGTGAGCAGCGCGTCGACCGTCGCCAACGCGAGCAGCTCATCGATCACCGTCTGCGCGCGCGGCTCGTCGAAGCCGTCGAGCGCATCGGCGAGCTCACGGAGCGCCGATTCGGGAAGCAGGACGGGTGCGGTCGTCTCGGCTGCGACCGGTCGCGACACCAGGGCGGCCGCCTCCGCCGCGGCGAGTCCCCCCTCGAGATGGCCTCGCATCTGGCGCACGCGCTCGAGGTCGTCGAGGGAGTAGAGGCGCAGCCCGCCGGCCGACCGGGTGGGGCGCAGAAGCCCGTAGCGGCGCTCCCAGGCACGTAGGAGCTCGGGGCTGACGCCCGACCGCTTGCTCAGCTCGCCGATCCGCAGCATCGTCTCCATGCCCTAACTATACAACATCTGAACAACACCTTGACAAGACGGCAGACACCCGCTACCTTCGCGGTCGTTACATGAACAACTTCTCTACAGGAGGTGAACAGTAATGAAGAAGCTCGATGTCCTCGCCGCCGTGCTCCTGATCGTGGGCGGCCTCAACTGGGGCCTCGTCGCGATCGCCGAGTTCGACCTCGTCGCCGCTCTCTTCGGTCTCGAGTTCGGCGAGACGAATGCGGCCACGCGGATCGTCTACGGGCTCGTCGGCGTTGCCGCCGTCTACGCAATCGCATCGCTCCTCGGAAGCCGCCGTCGGGTCGCGCGTACACGCCCGACGGCCGCATCCGTCTCCCACTGACCCGTCCGTTCGACCCCTACCCACGATCGAAAGGCAGACATGAATCGGATCCGCACCACCTTCGCGCTCCTCGTCGTCACGGCGCTCGCCGCCGCAGCGGTCGCCTCGACGGCCTCCGCCGCACCCCGCGCCCAGACCGACATCGTCGGCACGGCAGTCGCGGCCGGGCAGTTCACGACCCTCGCCAAGCTCCTCAAGGCGGCTGGCCTCGTGGCGACGCTGCAGAAGCCCGGCCCCTACACCGTGTTCGCGCCCACCGACGCCGCGTTCAGGAAGGTGCCGGCGAAGACGCTGAACGCGCTCCTTCGGGACAAGACGGCACTGAAGGCAGTCCTCCTCTACCACGTGGTCGCCGGCAAGGTGGCGGCGAAGGACGTCGTGAAGCTGACCTCGGCCAAGACCGCGGGCGGCGAGAGCGTGAGCATCAAGGTCGCCGGCGGAAACGTCTTCGTGAACGGCGCGAAGGTCACCTCGCCCGACGTGATGGCATCCAACGGCGTGATCCACGTCATCAACCGCGTCCTGATCCCACCGGCGCAGTAGGGGCGAAGCGCGCCCACCAACCGCTCGAGGCTCCTGTCGCGGCCGAGCGCCGCGGCGGGGGCCCGGCGCGGTTGGCTCCCGGCTCTACTGCAGCGCGATCGTGACCGAGCCCTGCCCGCGCTCGACGATGCGCGGCACCAGGTCGAGGACGCTCTCGCGGGCGCACCAGGCAATGTCCTCGTCGAGGCTCGCGTTGCGGATGTTCTCTGCGCTGATGCCGCCGCCGATGCCCTCCTCGGCCGTCGCGAACGAGCCGGCGAGCTGGATCGCGGCGACCGCGGCGTCGTCCGGGTCGCCGCCCAGCGCCTGCACGATCCTGCCGGCGACGTAGGCGTCGTCGATCGCGAAGGCGCCCTCGACGCCGGCGCATAGCACCGCGACCGAATCCGGCGCCGCTCGCGCGTGCCGCGCCGACGACCGCGCCGAGGTTCAGCAGCGACGCGACCAGGACGGTCTCGCAGCGGGCGGCCGCGGCGAGCAGCAGGCGCGTGCCGTTCGTCGTCGTCATCACGAGCGTCGAGCCGCTCCGGCGGGTCGAGGAACTCGCGCGGCGAGTTGCCGAAGTCGAAGCCCTCGATGAGGACGTTGTGCCGCTCGCCCGCGAGCGCGACCCCGTCGGCCGCGAGCGCGCGTGCGTCCTCGACCTCGGCGACGCACACGACGCGCTCGTAGCCCGACGCGAACGCCTGGCACATCGTCGACGTCGCGCGCAGCACGTCGATCGCGATCCCGAGGTCGCCCGAGACCTGCTCGGCTGGGGTGAAGCCGACGCGAACCCTCACTACGAGCTCTTATCGATCCGGCACGCCCGTGACGTCGTGGTCTCGAGCCGTCCATGGAGGCATGGCAGTGGTGGCCGGAGCCGGGCTTTGCCCGGCGGGAGGCCAAGGGCGGGCCATCCGGCCGGCGCGCAGAAGGAGGGGTCGTGGGAACCATGGGTTCCCCCACGCTGAAACTGCGAGCTCGGCGATGGTCTGCTCGACACGCGTCGCGACGGCCTCGGGGCTGATCCCGAAGTGCTCGAGCACCTTGCCGCCCTTGCCCGACGCGCCGAAGGTGTCGATCCCGATCGACGCGTCGACCCAGCGCGACCAGCCGAACGTCGAGCCGGCCTCGAGCGAGATCTTCGGCACACGTGTCGGCAGGACCTCCTCGCGGTAATCGCTCTCCTGCTGCTCGAAGAGCTCCCAGCTCGGCATCGAGACGACCCGCATCCGGACGCCCTTCTCGGCGAGCAGGTCGCGCGCCCCGAGAGCGGTCCCAACCTCGGCCCCGGTTGCGACGAGCACGACGTCGGGCGAGTCGACGTCCGCAAGCACGTAGGCCCCGCGGCGAAGGCCCGAGGCCGAGGCGAGCGTCGTCCGGTCGAGGGTCGCCACGTCCTGGCGGGAGAGCACGAGGCAGATCGGCCCGCTGAGGTCACCGAGAATCGCGCCCCACGCTTCGGCCGCCTCGTTTGCGTCGGCCGGGCGAATCACGGTCAGGCCCGGGATCGCGCGCATCGCGGCCAGATGCTCAACAGGTTGATGGGTTGGCCCGTCCTCGCCGACAGCGACCGAGTCGTGGCTGAAGATCCAGACGCAGCTCAGTTTCATGAGCGCCGAGAGGCGGATCGGCGGCCGCATGTAGTCGGTGAACACGAAGAACGTCGAGCAGAACGGCCTGACGATCCCACCGTGCAGCGCCAGCCCGTTGACCGCGGCCCCCATCCCGTGCTCGCGGACCCCCCAGGCGACGTTCCGGGCGGAACGCTCGGCCGAGAAATCGGGCTCGCCGTCGAACTTGGTGAAGGTCGAGTGGATCAGATCGGCGGCGCCGCCGACCATGGTCGGCACGTACGGGCCGAACGCCTGCATCACCTGGGCGGCGGACTTGCGCGTCGCCATCACCACGTCGGGAGCGAAGACGGGCAGGGCGTCGGCGAACCCGGCGCGAGCCTTGCCTGCCCATGCATCGCGCCACTCGCCCGCGGCCTCCTGATTGCGCGGACGCCCACGCGTCGAAGCGCTTCTGCCAGTCGGCCTGTGCCGCAGCGCCGCGCTCGCGCTGGTCGAAGTGCGTCGTAACCTCGTCGGGGATCAGGAAGTGAGCGTCGGGATCCCAGCCGAGCGCCTCCTTCGTCTCGCGCACCTGCTCGTCGGGCATCGGGTCGCTGTGGGCGTTTCTCGTGCCGGCGCGGGGCGAGCCATAGCCGATAACGGTCTTCAAGCTGATCAGGGTCGGCCGCCCCTCCTCGGCGATCCCGGCGCGAATCGCAGCCTCGATCGCCTCGAGATCGTTCCCGTCCTCCACCGTGAGCGTGTGCCAGCCGTAGGCCTCGAAGCGCTTCGGGACGTCCTCCCGGGAGAACGAGAGGCTGGTCGGGCCGTCGATCGTGACCTGGTTGTCGTCGTAGAGGAAGACGCAGCGGCCGAGGGCGAGGTGCCCGGCGAGCGAGGCGGCCTCCGAGGCGACGCCCTCCATCAGGTCGCCGTCGGAGCAGATGGCGAAGATGTGGTGGTCGCAGACCTCGGCGCCGAAGCGCTCGCGCAGGAACTTCTCGGCCATCGCCATCCCGACTGCGTTGCCGAAGCCCTGGCCGAGCGGGCCGGTGGTCGTCTCGACGCCGGGCGTGTCGCCGTACTCCGGGTGGCCGGGCGTCTCGGAGCCGAGCTGCCGGAACTGCTTGATCTGGTCGAGGCTGACGTCGTAGCCGGAGAGGTGCAGGCTTGCGTAGAGCAGCATCGACGCGTGGCCGGCCGAGAGCACGAACCGGTCGCGGTCGGGCCAGGTCGGATCGGCCGGGTTGTGCTTCATCACGCGCGTGTAGAGCAGGTATGCGGCCGGCGCAAGGCCGAGCGGCGCCCCCGGGTGACCCGACTTCGCCGTCTGGACGGCGTCGATCGAGAGCGTGCGGATCGTGTTGATCGAGAGCTGCTCGATCGTCGCCTCAGGCACCGACGGGGCTCCCCGCATACCGCTTGGCCATCTCGTCGAGCGAGAGCACCTCGTAGTCGCCCGCGTGGCCGGCGGCGCCGAACTGCGTCAGCCGGTCGGCGACGACCTGCTTCTGCGCCTCGCGCGCGGGCTTGAAGAACGCGCGCGGGTCGAACTCGGACGGGCCTGCGTTGAGCGCCTCGCGCAGCGCCGCCGTGATCGCCAGGCGTCCGTCGGTGTCCACGTTGACCTTGCGCACGCCGTGCCGGATCCCCTGCTGGATCTCCTCGACCGGCACGCCGAACGTGGCCTCGAGCTTGCCGCCAGCGGCGTTGATGCGGTCGACGAGCTCCTGCGGGACGCTGGAGGAGCCGTGCATGACCATGTGCGTGTCCGGCAGCTTCTGATGGATCTCCTCGATCAGGTGCATCGCGAGCACCTCGCCGTCGGGCTTCTTCGTGAACTTGTAGGCGCCGTGGCTCGTGCCGATCGCGACCGCGAGCGCGTCGACGCCGGTCTGCTCGACGAAGTCGACGGCCTGATCCGGATCGGTCAGGTGCACCTCGCCCGAGCCGTGCCCGTCCTCGATGCCGCCCAGCGTGCCCAGCTCGCCCTCGACGCTGACGCCTCTTGCATGGGCGGCTTCTACTACCTGGCGCGTGACGTCGACGTTGTAGGCGTAGTCAGACGGCGTCTTGCCGTCGGCGAGCAGCGAGCCGTCCATCATCACGCTCGTGAAGCCGAGCTCGATCGCCATGAAGCACGTCTCGGGCTTGTCGCCGTGATCCAGGTGGAGGACGATCGGAATCTCGGGCGCGCCCTCGGCCGCCGCCATGATCAGGTGGCGCAGGTAGTTCGCGCCGGCGTAGGCGATCGCGCCGCGCGAGGCCTGCACGATCACGGGCGATTGTGTCTCCTGCGCAGCCGTGACGATGCCCTGGAGCTGCTCCATGTTGTTCACGTTGAAGGCGCCAACTCCGTAGCCGCCCTTGGCGGCCTCGTCCAGCACCTGGCGCAATGTGGCAAGTGGCATCGCTTCTTCTCCTACTGGGGGTCCGATGGGCGCAAACGTTCTGTAAGCGCATTGTCGCGCAGCGCTCGCGCGAATCGCACGGGAACTGCCGCCGCGCGAATGCTACGGCATCTCGCAGTTCGCTGACAATCGAAAAGTTCGCGTGTTCGTATAACCTTTCAGTTATGGCCGTGACGCTCAACCAACTCTCCAGCTTTCTCGCCGTCGCCCGCGAAGGGTCGGTCTCTGCCGCGGCGGAGAAGCTCTTCGTCACCCAACCGTCGATCTCGGCCGCGGTGTCGGCGCTCTCGCGCGAGCTGGGGGTCGACCTGACCGAGCGCGTGGGCCGCGGTGTCGGCCTCACCGCCGCCGGTCTGGCGTTCCGCCCCTACGCCGCAGATGTGCTCGGCCTGGTCGAGCAGGGACGCCAGGCCGCGCGCGAGGCCGCGGACATCTCGATGCGCAGCCTGCGCCTGGTCGCGGTGGCGACGGCTGCGGAGTACGTCGTGCCTGCGCTGCTGCGAAGCTTTGCCGGCATGCATCCCGAGATCCATCTCTCGCTCGAGGTCGCGAACCGCGCGACGGTGTTCGAGCGCGTGCTCGAGCACGAGGTCGATGTGGCGATCGCCGGACGCCCACCCGACGATGCGCGCATTGCCGGCAGCGCATTCCTGAAGAACGAGCTCGCGCTGATCGCAGCGCCCGAGGATGAGCTGGTGGGGAGCCCCGCGGTCAATCCGCGGCAACTCGCCGACCGCGTCTGGCTCCAGCGGGAGCCGGGCTCCGGGACGCGGCAGCTCCTGGCGGAGTTCCTCAGCGAGCACGACCTGCGGCCGCAGACGCTGACCCTCGGCTCGAACGGGGCAATCAAAGAGGCGGTGCGCCTGGGGCTCGGCGTCTCTCTGCAATCGCGCGTCGCGGTCGAGCAGGAGCTGAAGGCCGGCACGCTCGCCGAGCTTCGCGTCAAGGGCGGCTTGCCGGAGCGAGAGTGGTACTCGCTCCACTCGGCCACAGTGCCGCCACGGCCCGCGGTCGAGCTCTTTCTGGAGTTCGTCCACGGCGCCGACGGCCGTCGCGCCTTCGCGGGACAGGACGCCGCGTGAGCCGTAGGCTCGACGGAGGCTCGGACGAGAGCGGCCAGCGGAGGTGCCGAGCTTTGCCGGCGCCGGAGCGGGTATGAACGCGGAACGGCGTATTCCCGTCGGTCAGGTCGCGCCGTCGCTCCTCTCCGCCGACTTCGCGCGGTTGGAGCAGCAGGTGACGTGCGTGATGGACGCCGGCGCGCGCGTGATGCACGTCGACGTGATGGACGGGCACTTCGTCCCGCCGATCACGATCGGGCCACTCGTCGTCGAGGCGCTGCGCGATCTCGTCCACGACCGCGGCGGCATCCTCGACTGCCATCTGATGGTCGAGCGCCCGGAGCGGCACATCGAGGCGTTCGCGAAGGCAGGCGCCGACGTGCTGACGATCCACCCGGAGGCGACGCCGCACATCCATTACGCACTCAAGATGATTCGAGATGCCGGGGTCGGGGTCGGCGTCAGCATCAATCCGGGAACACCGGTCGAGGCCGTCGAGCCGGTCGCGGACTTGATCGACCTTTGCCTCGTGATGAGCGTCAACCCGGGCTGGGGCGGGCAGCGCTACATCGCCTCGTCGACCGGCCGGCTGGCCCGGCTGCGCGAGCTCGTCCCGCCCGAGGTCGTGCTCCAGGTCGATGGCGGCATCTCCCTCGACACGATCGACGAGGCGCGCGCGGCCGGCACCGACCTCTTCGTCGCGGGCTCGAGCGTCTTCGGCGCCGACGATCCCGCTGCCGCGTTCGCCGCGCTTGCCGCACGGCTCGAGGAACATTGAGCAGTATCTATGCGAAAGGCTGAAAGATGTATTTGATCTCTACGGTCGGACGTCGGTACAGTCGCCGAATGACGGCTGACCCCTCCAGGCCTGTCGTGCACCCGGCTCTGTTGCCTTCAACCGGGAGCCGCCGCTGATGCCTCGCCCGATCATGCTCGGCATCGTCGGTGACTCCGGCTCGGGAAAGACCACGATCACCCGGGGCCTCGTCCGAGTGCTCGGCGCCGACCAGGTGACGCACTTCTGCACCGACGACTACCACCGGTTCGACCGCAAGCAGCGGGCGGAGCGGAACATCACGCCGCTCCATCCCGACTGTAACCACCTCGACATCCTCGCCCAGCACCTCGGCCACCTGCGCAAGGGCGATGCGATCATGAAGCCGCACTACTCGCACATCGACGGCACCTTCGCGGCGCCCGACTACTTCGTGCCCGGGCGGTTCGTGGTCACCGAGGGCCTGCTCGCCTTCTACACGCCGGAGCTGCGCGAGATGTTCGACGTGCGCGTCTACCTCGACCCGCCGGAGGAGCTCCGCCGCCACTGGAAGGTGCAGCGCGACTGCTCGCGCCGCGGTTACACGACCGACCAGGTTCTTTCCGAGCTCGACCGGCGCGAGCCCGACTCCGAGGCCTTCATCCGGCCCCAGCGCCACCACGCCGACATCGTCGTCTCGTTCCAGCCGGGCGCCCCCGAGGACCAGGAGCACCTCGACTGCAAGCTCACCCTTCGCGACACCCTGCCCCATCCCGATCTCACCGGCGTGATCGGCGAGGGCAAGGACGGCCTTCTGCTGACGGAGCGCCCGGGCGGCCAGGAGCTCTGCGTGCCCGGCCGGATCGACCCGGAGCGGGCGGCGCAGATCGAGGAGGCGATCTGGGCGCGCATGCACTTCGCGCGGCACCTCCGCACAGAGCGGCTCGGCGAGTTCACGATCGGCACGGAGCTGCACCGCTCCGACACGCTCGCGCTCGTCCAGCTGCTGATCCTCTACCACCTGGTGACGGCGCGCGCGGTGGTTTCGCTCGGCGGCGGCTCGGCGCGCGACTTCGATCTGAGCGCGCTCGACGAGCTCGTGGCGCGCGAAGAGTCGGCTCCGCTCTAGCCTCTAGCTCTTGCCACTCGCGCTCACGGCCGACGAATACATGGTGCTCGCGTCTGCAATCGTGCCGTTGATCCTGGCCGTGGTCGTCGTCTGGGCGTTCTGGCGCTGGGCGAAGCGGGACGAGGCACGCGAGGCGGCGGAGCGCCGCGATCTTCGCTAGCTGTCGATGCAGAAGGCGTCGTGGGCGCTGCGCATGCAGAGCATGCCGCGGAGCGTCGAGCCGTCCTCGTCGACGACCACGAGGCGGCCCTCGCGGGTCCGCTCCAGGTGCGGCATCACGTCGCGGACGAGGAGCGACGGGGTGACACGCTCGGCGTCGAGGCGGGCGTAGGCCCGCGCCGGCTCGCCGTCGGCGGCCGAGTCCGGGAGATCGGGGCGCTCGACGGTGCCGACAAACGTGTCCCCGTCCACCAGCAGCACCGTCCGCATCGTCGACTGCCCGAACATGCGCCGCAGGTCGGCAACCGTCGCGTCCGCGCGCAGCGTCTTCGGCCTGCTCAGCATCGCCTCGGCGACGGTCAGCTGCTCCGCCGCCTCGCGCGTGATCATCGTCTGCGTCCGCTCCACGCGCGAAATCCTACTTCGTTGCCTCCGACGTCAGTCGAGGGCGTTGGAACGCTCGGCGAGCTCGCGGTCGAGGTCGGTGATCCCACCGGTCGTGTGCGTCCACCAGCGCAGGGTCACGTGCTTGTAGGAGATCGCGATGTCCGGGTGGTGGTTCGTCTGCTCCGCGAGCTCCGCGACGCGGTTGACGAAGTCGATCGCCGCGCGGAAGTCGCCGAAACGGAACTCCCGCTCCAACGCGCCGTCGACCTCGCTCCAGCCTTCGGGAACCGCCATTGCCTCAGCATCTCACGGATCGGAGGAGATGCGCGAGTACGAGCTCTCGGGCGGGCCGGATTACGATCAGCCCTCGTGCGCGCCGGCCGTCCCACTCTGCGCAGCTCGCGCAAGCAGCGCGCCGCGGCGTCGAACGAGCTCCTCTGCGAGGCGATCTTCCGGCCGCTCGCCCACCTCGTGGTGCTCGTGCTGCTGCCGCTCCGCGTCCCGCCGCCGGCGGTCGTGCTCGCCTCGACTGCGACCGGCGTTGCCGCGGCGGTGGAACTAGGCGACAAGCGATGGGTCTGGGCGGCGGTGCTGCTCCAGGTGAAGACAGTGCTCGACAACGCCGACGGCCAGCTCGCGCGCGCGGCCGGCAAGGAGTCCGTGCTCGGCCGCTATCTCGACTCCGAGTCCGACCTGCTCGTCAACGCAGCGCTCTTCGTCGCGCTCGGCCACGTGACCGGCAGGCCGTGGCTCGCACTCGTCTCGTTCGGCGTGCTCACGCTCGTGCTGAGTGTGGATTTCAACCTGGAGCGGCTCTACCGCCGCGAGCGGGGCGACCCGTTCGAGCCGCGCCCTCAGGCGACCGGGTTCGCGGCGGTCCTCGCTCGGGTCTACGACGTCGTGTACGGGCCTCAGGATCGACTCGTCGAGTGGTTCGTGGAGCTGCGCCTGCGGCGGCTGGGTGCAGGGCCCGCCGCACGTCTTGCCTACCACGACCGGGCGACGCTGGCCGTCGTCGCGAACTTCGGGCTCTCGACTCAGCTTGCGGCGCTCGGCATCTGCCTCCTCGCACGCGCGCCGGTCGCGTACCTGTGGCTGGTGATCGCCTGCGGGCTCGCCCTCGTCCCGCTCGAGCTGCGCCGTGAGCGGCGGGCGCGCGCGTAGCATGGCGAGGGTGAACGAGCAATACGCCGAGAACGGCAAGACCGACAACGTGATCGAGCTCGGCCCGCCGGCCCGCCGCGAGCACCTCCTGGTCGGAGCTGCCGCCGCGCGAGATCGCGCCCGAGGACTGGCAGCGCTTCCGCGGCTACGTGGCCGAGATCTTCGGCGCGTTCGGCATGGAGCTCGACCTGCCCGGCACGCGCGACACGCCCGAGCGGTACCTCCAGGCGCTCTACGACGCGACCGCCGGCTACGAGGGCGAGCCGAAGCTGCTGACCGCGTTCCCGGCCGAGGGCCACGGCGCCGAGTCGTCGACGAGTCAGATCATCGAGGGCCCGATCGCCTTCCAGAGCCTCTGCGAGCACCACGCGCTTCCGTTCCACGGCTTCGCCCACATCGGCTACATCGCTCGCGACCAGATCATCGGCATCTCCAAGCTGACGCGCCTCGTGCGCCTGTTCGCCCGCCGCTTCACGGTGCAGGAGCGACTCGGCGAGCAGATCGCCGACGCGCTCGTCGAGCTCGTCTCGCCGCAGGGCGTCGCGGTGCACCTCGAGGCGTCCCACCTCTGCACGCAGATGCGTGGCGTCGAGGAGCACTCGCGCACGATCACCACGTTCTGGCGCGGCACGTTCGCCGATCCCGAGCTCCGGCGCGAGTTCCTCCACGAAGTCCGCAGCCACGGCCGTCACTGAGCCGTGGCCGAGCTCGCGCTCGTCTGCGGCGGGAGCGGGGCGCTCGGCGGCGCGCTGGTGCAGGCGTTCCTCGCCCGAGGCGACCGGGTCGTCGTCGCCGACCGGGCCGTGGCCGACGGCCCCGCGACGCCGGAGCTGACCCGCGAGGCGGTCGACCTGACCTCGCCGGACGAGGTGGAGGCGCTGTGGGAGCGGCTGCGACGAGCGGCCGCGCTGGGTCGTGAATGCCGTCGGCGGCTTCCGCACCGGGACGGTCGCCGACTCCGAGCCGGACGACGTCCGCTTCCTGCACGACCTCAACCTCGGCACGGCGTGGTGGTCGTGCCGCGCGGCCGCGCGGCGCCTCGAGGCGGGGGACGCGATCGTCAACATCGCCGCCCGCACGGCACTCACGGGCGGCGCGCGGCTCGGCCGCCTACGCGGTCGCCAAGGCCGGCGTCGTTCGCCTGACCGAGGTGCTCGCCGCCGAGCTGGCCGAGCGGCGCGTGCGCGTCAACGCGGTCCTGCCGTCGGTGATCGACACGCCGGCGAACCGCGCCACGATGTCCGCGGAGGCCGTTCGGAAGGCCGTGCTGCCGGCGGAGATCGCGGCGGTGATCGCGTTCCTCTGCAGCGACGCGGCGTCGGCGGTGAACGGCGCGATCGTCCCGGTCTACGGTTGGGCGTGAACCCTCTGGAGCTGCTCTACGAGGCCGACGGACCGCCGCGCTTCGAGCTCCCCGACGAGCTCGCGGCGCTCTACGGCGGGTCGCTCGGGTTCGAGGAGCCGCGCCTCTTCGCGAACTTCGTCGCAACCGCCGACGGCGTCGTCGCGATCCCGTCCGTGCCGCAGTCGAACAAGCTGATCTCCGGGGCGAACGCGGCCGACCGGTTCGTGATGGGACTGCTGCGCGCCTGCGCCGACGTGGTCGTGATCGGCTCGGGGACGTTGCTCGCCTCACCGGGCGGAGTGTGGACGCCGGAGCAGGCGTACCCGGACGCAGCCGAGAGCTTCGCGGCGCTGCGCCGCCGTCTCGGCCGACCGCCCGAGGTCGAGGTGGTCGTGCTCACCGCGAGTGGCGCCGTCGATCCAGGCCATCCGGCTTTCGCGGCCGGCGCGATCGTGGTCACGACCGACGAGGGCGCCGCCTTCGTCGCGGGTCGGATGCCGGCGGAACAGGTCGTCTCGCTCGGGCCTGACTCGTTGCTCGACGTGGCGGCAGCCGTCGCGTGCCTTCACGACCGCGGTCATCGCCTGATTCTCTCGGAGGGTGGACCGCGCGTCTTCGGCTCGCTCCTCGCCGCCGGCCTCGTGGACGAGCTCTTCCTGACGGTGTCGCCGCTCCTCGTCGGTCGGGCCGCCGACGACGAGCGACTCGCGCTCGTGGAGGCCACCGACCTGCTGCCGGGCGGCCCGGCCCACGCGCGCCTGCTCGGCCTGCGCCGCGACGGCGACCATCTCTTCCTGCGCTACGAGCTCAGGGCTCAGGCGTAGGTCACGAGCCGCGTCCCGGTCGCCTTGAACGAGACGACCGCGCGGCCGCCGAGCACGAGTGCGAGCTTCTCCCACGACGGCTCCGTCACCTCGGCCGTGATCGGGCCGATCTTCACGCGCACGCGGTTGCCGACGTGGACGATCGAGCGGACCTCGCCCTCGATCACGTTCATCGACGAGTCCGGCTGGTGCTCGTGGCCGACCGATACCTCCCACGGGTAGACCACCACGCCGACCGGCCCTGCTCCCTGGTCGGTCGAGTAGACGAGGTCGCCGCTCTCCAGCTCGACCACCGTCAGCTCGCCCTCGCCCCGACGCGCGATGCCGTTGATCACGTTGGCGCCGGTGAACGACGCGACGAAAGCGTCGGCGGGGCGGGACACGAGCTCCTGCGGCGTGCCGAGCTGCCGGAGCCGGCCGTCGTTGATCACGCCGACCAGGTCGGCGAGCGAGGCCGCGTCCTCGTAGTCGTGCGTGACGAGCAGCGTCGGCAGGCCGAACTCGCGCAGCAGCTCCTGCAGCTCGCCGCGCACGGTTGCCTTGGTGTGCGCGTCGAGGGCCGACAGGGGCTCGTCGAGCAGCAGCACGCCGGGGTCGCGCGCCAGCGCCCGGGCGAGCGCGACGCGCTGGCGCTCGCCGCCCGAGAGCTCCGTCGGCCGCGCGTTCGCCAGGTGCGAGATGCGGAAGCGCTCGAGGTACTCGTCCACGCGCTCGCGGCCGCCGTAGGCGACGTTCTGGCGCACGCTCATGTGCGGAAAGAGCGCGTACTCCTGGAAGACGAGCCCGACGCGCCGCTCGTCGGGCGCGCGGAAGAGGTTCCTCTCGGCGTCCAACCAGACGTCGCCGCCGAGCGCGATCCGCCCGGACGGTGGGCGGACGAGGCCCGCAACGGCGCGGAGGACGGAGGTCTTCCCGGCGCCGGAGGGCCCGACGAGCGCGACAGTGCCCTCGATCTCGAGGTCCACCTCGAGCCGAAACGAGCGCAGCGGAAGAGCGAAGCTCGCAGACAGCGTCTCCAGCGCGCTCACCTGCCGTCGGTCTCGACGACCGCGCCGACGACCGGCCTCGAGCGCTGCCAGAGGCCGCTGAACTTGAGCGAGAGCAGGATCGCGAGGCTGATGATCACGAGCAGGGCGCTGATCGCGAGCGCGGTGTTGAAGCCGTCGATCGCCGCGAACTCCGCGTAGACCGCGAGCGGCAGCGTCTGCGTCGTCCCTTGGAGGCTGCCTGCGAACATGATCGTGGCGCCGAACTCGCCGAGGCCGCGGGCCAGCGCGACGGCCTCGCCTGCGATCAGGCCGCCGCGTGCGAGCGGCAGCGTGACCCGGAAGAACGTCCGCACGGGGCCGGCGCCGAGCGTCCGCGATGCGGCGACCAGGTCCGCGTCGACGGTCTCGAACGCGGCGATCGCCTGGCGCACGTAGAACGGCCCGGCCACGAGCATCACGGCGAGCACGACCGCGATCCAGGTGAAGGCGATCCTGCCGCCGATCGCCTCGCCGAGGAGCCCGAAGCGGCCGAACGCGACCAGCAGGCCGATTCCCGCAACCGCGGGGGGCAGCACGATCGGCAGCTCGACGAGCGTGACGAGGATCGGCCGGCCGGCGAAGCGGCGGGTGGCGAGGACGTATGCGGTCGGCGTGCCGAAGAGCAGGATCAGCGCCTGCGCGACGAGCGTCGTCTTGAGGCTGACGATCAGCGCGTCGTGGACGACCGGGTTCGAGAGCTGGTCGATCAGCTCGCCGGGCGGGACGTGGGTGAAGATCGCGATGACCGGCAGCGCCAGGAACGCGAGCGTGACGGCCACCGCGGCGAAGAGCACACAGCCGAGCAGGAACCGGATCATGAGCGTTCGGCGAGCACCGACGCGGGACGATAACCGCTCGAGTCGGGACCGCTCCTCATCGAGGGGCTCCGGGTGCGGAGGAGCAGGACGACGGCCAGTCCGCTCCAGAGGACGAGGTAGAGGAACGCGGCGCGTGGTGAGACGAGCGTCCAGAGCAGACCTGCGACAGCGCTGGCGGCGAGATTGCCGAGGCTCTGGATCCCCGCCAGCAGCCCGAACGCGCTTCCACGCACATGCTCGGGCGCGAGCAACGCGACGGCACTGTGCTCCGCCGTCTCGACGAGGCCGATCCCCACACCGGCCGCGACGAACCAGATGGCGAGGAACGCGATCGAGGGGCCGGCGATCGCGAAGCCGAGGTAGGCGAGCGCGAAGCAGGCGACGCCGCCGACGAGGACGGGGAGGTTGCCGCGACGGTCGGCAACGTGCCCGCCCGGGAAGCTCACCAGCGCGGCGGCCACGTTGTAGGCGATGTAGAGCGCGATCCCGATCCGCGTTGCCGACGTGTTTCCGTGCTCGGGGGTGAGCAGGTCTGTGGCTCGCAGGATCAGCAGCGTCGCCGCGACGTTCGCCAGCTCGAACGCGCTGACGCCGACGAGGAGCCGGCCGAGTTGGCCTTGCATGACCGGCCGGACGCGCAGCCGGATCGGCTGCCGCTCTCGACGCTCCGCCTTCGGTGTCGACCGGATCGCGACGAGAATCGCCAGCGCGGCGAGCAGGCCGGGGATAACGCTGAGCAGGATCGCGACGCGCACCGAGAACAGGGCGACGAGGCCGAGCGCCAGAGCCGGCCCGACGATCGCGCCCAGGTTGTCCATCGTTCGTTCGAAGCCGTACGCGCGACCGTAGGCCCTGGCGGGCACGACATCGGCGAGCAGCGCGTTGCGCGCCGGCACCCGCAGTCCGCGTGCCAGCCAGCCGCCCGCCCGCAGCAGTGCCACCTGGTAGACGGCCGTGCAGAGCCCGATCATGGCGCTGAGGATCGCGGTCGCGCTGTAGCCGCCGAGCGCGACGGCGCGGCGACGGTGCGGGTCGTCGGAGAGCGCGCCGCCGGCGAGGCGCGCCGCGCCCGCGAAGCCGTCGGCGAACCCCTCGATCAGGCCGAGGGCGGCGGCAGGGGCCCTGAGCGTTCTCGTGAGGAAGGTCGGCAGAAGCGCCGTCGGCACCTCGTGACCGACGTCCGCGAGGAAGCTCGCCAGCCCGATCGAGCGAACACCGCGCGTGAACCATTCCTGCTCCGGCTCCGGCGACTCGCCGACGAACGGCTGCGGCGCTACGAGCTCAGTCACCAGGATCGAGAGGGACCGCTAGGGCCGCCGCGGCGACCTCGGTGCCGCAGCCGGAGAGGTCGTAAGGGCCGAGGAGCGCAACCTGTCGCTGAAAGCGCGGCGAGACGAGCAGGTCGCCGAGCGGAACGACGCCTGGGTGGTCGAGATGTCGCTCCGCAAGCCACAACTCGACGACGTGCGTCTCCAGCGCCTCGAAGGAAAGGTCGAACACGATCGCGGCCGGCTCGAACGTCACCGAGGCGGCACGTCCGACCGCCGCCCGCTTCGCCGCGTCGAAATGGCCGCTCGCCCGAGGCCCGACCGCCGTCTCGAGACCGGCCGCCTCGAGAGCGCGAACGAACGCCTGCTGCGTCGTCGCACCAGGATCGCGCTGGGCGATCGGCACGCGCCGATCGACGAGCGCTTCGACAGACCGCTCGCGAACGCGTGGGTGCGTGCCGATACCGACCTGCCAACGCGCAAGCTGAAAGCGGCGAACCGGGACCGGCGGCGCGGGGAGCGTGTGGTCGGGGCCATGCACCAGCGCCCCGTGGCAGAGCCCTGCTCGAAGCGCTTTCAACGCCTCGCCCGTCGAGACGGAGAAGCCGACCAAGCGCCGTGGCCCGAGAGGCAGCAGCAGCGTCTCTGCTATCCCGAGCGCAGGATCGCAGCCCGCAACCACCAGACCCTCGGGCCGAACCCCAGGAAAGAGATGCAGCCGACCCTCTGTGAAGAACCCATCGACGGTCGGCCACCACCATGCGATCCCGTTGTCCTCGACGGGCCAGGCGACCAGGCGGTCCCCGACCTTCCCGACATGAACACGTGTGCCTTCGCCAACCTCGAGCGAGCCGACCACCGCCGCATCGGCAACCGTCGAGGTGCCGAACAACCGCTCGACCGTTACGCCCAGCACAGCGGCCAGTCGAAGCGCCGCATCCACCGCCGGCACGCTGCGACCGCTTTCGGCCGCACTCACGAGCTGACGACTCACACCCGCTAGCTCTGCCAGATCCGTCTGCGACAGACCGGCCGCTTCACGCTCTTCTCTCAAGCGCATGTCTCCACGATCATGGCAATCGGCTCAGATCATGTCAATGGCGGGCCGACGATCGACGGCCGACGATCGACAGCGAGTCGAGGAGCACGCAGGGTCGCCGCCAACCGGCGGCGTCAGTGCTCGACCATCACCGATGTCGACTTCACGATCGCCGTCACCGGCATGCCGACGCGCAGTTCGAGGTCATCGATCGCGTCGCGCGTGACGAGTGCGACCAGTCGCACGGGATCGCTGACCACCAGCTCGACCTGCGCCATCAGGCCGTCGACCTTGATCTCGGTGACAGTGCCGGTGAAGCGGTTCCGCGCGCTCAAGTGGACCGAGCCAGCCTTGCCGCGCAGGCGTTCGATCTCGGCTGCGGGAATGATGCGGCGGTTGCTCGCGTCGCGGTCGGCCCTGATGCGGCCCTGCCGATCCCAGCGCCGCAGCGTATCGACGCTGACTCCCAGCGTCTTTGCCGCCTCGCTGACGCTGTAGTACTCCCTCGGCATCTGGCCTCGACCCGCAGCCCACGGTACCTATGCAAGTCCTAGCTCGCAACTCCTCCGTCGTCTCTGCTCTCGACTCCCTTTCGGTGCGAGCCGGGGAGGTGGCGATGCCTCCCCGGCTCTGCGACCCATGGCGCTTCGTCTCTCGCGCGATAGGAGGAGAATGGCGGTCCTGCGGCGAGTGTAGTCGCAACGTGACTAGTCAGTCAAGGGGTCTGCCGGATCCCGTTCCGACAGCCCGAGTGAGTAGCCTTGCCCTGTGTCGGTCGAGCGCGATCTCGCGCCTGGAGAGTGGTCGGTGCTCGCGCTGCTCGCGGAGCAGCCGGGCCATGGCTGGGCGCTCGCCCGACAGATGACGCGCAGCGGCGAGATCGGCGCCGTCTGGTCGCTCGGGCGACCCCTCGTCTACCGCGCGCTCGAGTTGCTCGAGCAGCGCGGGCTGATCGAGGCGATCGGCCACGAGCCGGGCCTGCGCGGCCCCAACCGCACGATCTTCCGTGCGACCGCGCAGGGCCGGGAGGCGCTCGAGCACTGGCTGGCGGAGCCGGTCGAGCACGTCCGTGAGGTGCGGTCGCTCTTCCTCCTGAAGCTGATCCTGATCGATCGCGCGGCCATCGACGCGGAGCCGCTGCTCGAAGCCCAGCGCGCATCGGTCGTCCCGGCGGTCGAGGCGCTCGAGGCGCGGCTCGCGGCAAGCGCGAGCACCGAGCGGATCCTCGTCCGCTTCCGGCTGGAGTCGACCCGTGCAGTGCTGCACTTCATCGACAGCCTGCTCGAGGAGCGACGTGCACGGACGTCCGCCGCTTCGCCCGGGTAGCCGCGCGCCGGTGAGAATCAGTGCCCGGTGCCGAGCGAGTACCGGAGCGCCGGCTTCACGATCGAGGGAGTCGGCAGTGGTAGGAAGCCGAACCGCGCGAACGTCGCCTGACCGGACTTGCTGAGGACTTTCTTGATGAAGGCCTGCGCGGCCGCCTGGTTCGAGCTCCCCGAGACGACGGCCATCGCGTAGATCACCTTCGGCTGCGCCCACGCCGGCACCTTGATCACTATCACGTCGTCCAACACCGTCCGCGCGTCGGTCGCGTAGACGAACCCCGCGTCGGCCTGCCCCAGCGTGACCTTCGTCAGCACCGTCCGTACGTCTTCCTCCTGGCTGACCACGTTCGCAAGCACCCTCGTCGCGAGACCCATCTGCTTCAGGATCTGCACCGTGTAGCTTCCGACCGGAACTGCCGGCCCAGCGACGTCGAGCTTGATTCCGGGCTTGGTCAGGTCGTACAGGTTGGTGATCCCTGCGGGGTTCGACTTCGGCACGATGAGCACGAGCTTGTTGCGCGTGAAGTTGACGGGCTTGTGGACGAGGCCCTCCTTGTAGAGCTGCGCCGGGAACGTCGTGCTCGCGGAGGCGAAGATGTCGGCGGGCGCGCCATTCCTGATCTGCGCCGACAGGACGTTCGAGCCGCCGAAGTTGTAGATCACCTTCGCGTCGATCGCCGGGAACACATCGGTCAGCGAGGCTGCGGCGAAGACGGTCAATGGCGAGACCGTGGTGCGGCTCGAACTCGCGGAAACGCCGCCGGCGAAGGCGGTCGCGAAGGCGACGAGAACGGCGGTGACGGCAACCAGGCGGCGAGCGGCGGTCATGATCCTCAGCTTTCGAAGGCGTCGAGGGCGGTGGAGATCTGCTCGATCGGGAGCGGCGCAGGGAACGCGAACCCGAACGGGCGTCCGAGGGAGCTTCCGAACGCGCTCAGGTGCTGCGCCTCGCTCGCGGCGATGCGGGCCATCTGCTGCACGAGTTGGTTCGACTGCAAGCCCGAGACGGCGCCGAGGTAGGCGCCGACGGAGATCGTCTCCAGGTGGAAGCCGAGCTTCGCGATCGTCCCCGGCTTGTCGAAGGTGCCGGAGGGGTAGGTGAAGTCGATGTCGCCGTCGCCGGCCGGAGTCTGGCCGGCGCCGATCAGGATCTGGCCGACCGACTGGTAGTGCGCCTGCTCGTGCGCAAGCGCTTCGCGGAGCTTCTTCTGCGCAGGACGCTTGAACTGCTTCGCGGCGAGCGAGCGCGCGTAGAAGTCGATCGAGAGCAGCTCGAGTCCGACGAGGAGCCTGGCATATGCGAGATCGCCGTCGGACAGAAGGTCGGCCTTGGCGGTGTCGGCGAAGCGGCCGAAGGCCGAGCCCGCGACGAGCAGGGCGGCGCCGCTCTTCGCACCTCGCGAAAGGAGTTGCGACCGGGTGAGCGGCAGGTTGAGTTTCGTGTTCACCGCAGCCGGAGGCGTTACGCCGATGACCTCACTGCCCATGCAACACATAGGTAGCAGACGGTACGCTCGGTAGTCAAGCGGGTGACTATTCACCTTACAAGTCGCCCGAGCTCGCTTTACAAGTCGCTCACCCGCGAAAACCGGACCGCTCGATGTTTCCGTAGTACTCAAGCGGTGATGTCGGACAGAGTCCTCGCTCCTGGCGAGTGGGCTGTGTTGGCTCTGCTGTGCGAGGGGCCTGCTCACGGCTGGGCGCTCGCCGGGCAGCTCACGCCGACCGGCGAGCTCGGCGCGGTCTGGACGATGGGACGACCTCTCGTCTACCGGTCGCTCGAGATTCTCGAGTACCGGCACCTGATCGAGGCCGCCGGGCACGAGCCCGGCGCCCGCGGCCCGAACCGCACCATCTTCCGGGTTACGCCGGACGGTCACGAGGCGCTGATGCAGTGGCTGAACGAGCCGGTGGATCACGTGCGCGACGTGCGCTCGCTCCTGCTGCTGAAGCTCGTCTTCGCCGAGCGCCTCTCCGTTGACCCGCGGCCGATGCTCGGGGCCCAGCACGACGCGATCGCGGCTGCGATCGCGTCGCTCGAGGCGGGCAGCAGCAGCTCCCGCGGCACCGAGGAGATTCTGCTGCGCTTCCGGCTCGAGTCCACGCGCGCGGTCTTGCGCTTCATCGAAGGCGTGCTCGCCGCGGAACTCGTCTCGGCCGACGCCGCGATCTGAGCAACGCGATCCGGGCAACGCGATCCGGGCAAGTGCGATCCGGGCGAGACGCGATCTGAGGAAGAAGCGAGGTGGGCCCCCACGCCCAAGGGGTGGAAAGTGCGTGGGAGCCCACCGGCGGGGTTGCCTGTCCCGAGGCATCTCCCGCGGATCGCTTGGTGACGCGCGCCGGACTCTAATTGGTCATCCGCTGACTAGTCAAGCGCCCATCGTCCCGAGGCGGCCGGGTGGGTCCTCCGCTCGCTAGCTCGGCAGCAGGAAGGGGACGAACGGAGAGAGGTCGGTCGGGCTCGGGGTCGGCATGCCGGTCGTTGAGGCAGACGGCGGTGCTCAGCCGCTTCTGCTCCCGCGTGCGGAGCCAGCTGCGGTAGAGCTTCTCGCGCGCCAGCCGCTCGAGCGCAGCCTTTGCGGCGGCCCGCGCCTGCGATCGCGGGACGAGCCCGAGAGGGAGCACGGGCCCGAGCGAGGTGACCATGAAGGAGCCGTCGGTGGTATCGATCTCGCCGACGCCCGCGAGCAAGAAGACCTCGACTGGAGCCAGTGACGAGACCGCCCAGCCCTGCGTGGCGCCCCCGAGCCAAGGAGCCTTCTCGGTCGTGCGGATCTGGCGGACTTGCTGGTTCGCGTACGTGGCGAGGAAGTCCGCGATCTGGGCGGGCGTGGCGGCGGGCGGCCTGAAGCGCGCCTGGACGAGATCGCGCTGGAGGCGGGCGACGATGATCGCGCGCGCGTCCGCGATCGACAGCCGCGCCTGCCTCAGCGCCTCCCAGTAGCGGGTGCGACTGCCGCCGAAGCTCGAGGCGCGAACCGCGCGCTCCGCGGAGGCGACGTCCTGCGGATCGACAGGCTGCTCGGCGTTCAGCACCGCCTGCTCGAAGAGGACACTCGTCGCGTACCCGCCGTCGCCGGTCAGGGTCGTCAGGCGGCCGACGGCTCGGCGGTCGATCATCAGCCCGTCCGAGAAGGCGCAGCGCGCGGTCGCCGGGAGAGCCACCTGCCCGTCGTCGAGTGAGGTATTGAAGCCGGGGCCCGCCGCCAGCGGCCCGTCGCAGAGCGTCTGGTCGCGCGCCCACAGCCAGACGCACGCCGCGGCCGGCTTGTCGGGGTCGGGCGTCGCGTTCGCGTTGAACGTCGCCCAGCCCCACGACCAGACGCCGGCGATCTTGAACTCCTTCGCCACCTGCTTTGCAGCAAGCGCTTCGAGCTTCACGATCTCGAACCACGCCGAGGCAGGCTCGAGCCCGGCCCGTGCGCCCAGGCCGGGTGAGGAGTTGAACTGGAGCTGAAGCGCGATCCGGTCGGACGGAATGCCGATCTGGGTCAGCTTGTTGACGAGGCCGCGCATCCCCTGCCTCATCGTCCGGCTCGCCGCGGCCGGGCCGAGGGCCGAGAGGGCGCGGGCGTTCGGGGAGGTGAAGTAGACCTGCCGGAGCAGGATCGCGACCTTCGCGACCTCGCGCCACCAGTCGGCAGCCTCACCGCCGGTGAACGGCGGGTTCGCGACCGAGAGCAGCGGCCGCGCGCCGAGCGCGGAGAGCGCCCGGAGGAACGCGAGCACGTTCGCCCGGTACTGGGCATTGGTCTCCGACCACGGCGTGGGGGTCTGCGCGCCGAAGAGCTCGTTCTCGGCGACGATCGGCGTCTCGCAGCCGGTGACCGAGACGGCGTAGTCGTAGAAGCTCTTCGCCTTCGCCTCGATCGTCGACGGGTCGGCGGGCTTCGCGGTCGTGCCGACGCGCTTGTTGAAGTTGAGGTCGTAGAGGACGGTCGCCGCGCCCTGGTCGCGCATCTGCTTCGGCGTGTCGGTGCCCGAGGCAACCGCGAGCACGAGGCCCGGCTTGGCCGGAATCGGCGCGTCGTGGCCGGCGAAGTCGACCCAGAGCGGCGCGGTGTCGGGTACCCCGCATCCGTCCGCGAGCGCGGCGGGGGCGCCGGCGAGCGCGGCGAACAGCACGACCAGGAGAAGAGTCCACTTCACGATCCGGATCCAGGCTAGCCGCAGGTCCGGCGACCGTCACTCTTCGGTCACTGCATCGGTCGCGCGGCGACGTGATCTCGTGTGAGCTCTGCCGGCGTACGGCAGCCGACGAGTTGCAATGCGAGCTCGACCTCGGCTCGCAGGAGCTCGAGCACCCGCCGGGCTCCCGCTTCGCCGTCGACGGCGAGGCCCCAGAGCGGCGCCCGGCCCGCGAGCACGGCCCGTGCGCCGAGTGCGAGCGCCTTCAGGACGTCTGTGCCTCGCCGGATGCCGCCGTCCATCAGCACCTCGATCCGGCCGCCGACGGCCTCGACCACCTCCGGGAGAGCGTCGAGGGTGGCCGCCACGCCGTCGAGCTGGCGGCCGCCATGGTTCGAGACGACGACGGCCGCGGCGCCGTGCTCGCACGCGAGACATCCATCTTCGGCGGTGAGGACGCCCTTCACGACGACCGGTAGCTCGGCGAGCGCCGCGAAGCGCTCGATGTCCTGCCAGGTCACCGAGGCCGAGATCGTCTCGAACATGCTGTGCGGCGTAACGACGTCTCGGCCGAGCGCCGGCGTTGCGAGCTCGATCGGGATCCTGAATCCGGTGCGGAGATCACGCTCGCGCCGGCCGAGCACCGGCGCGTCGGCCGTCAGCACGAGCGCGCGGAACCCGTTCTCGCGCGCCTGGGCGATCGTCTCTCGCGCGAGGCCTTCGTCGCGCGGCACGTACATCTGGTACCAGCTGGTCGCGCCCGTTGCGGCGACCTCCGCCGGAGCCGAGGTCGAGAACGTCGAGAGGCACATGATGGTGCCGGCCCCCTTCGCCGCCCTCGCCATGCCGAGCTCACCGTCGGGGTGCGCGACGCGCTGGAATGCCGTCGGTGCGACGATGACCGGCAGCTCGATCTCGGTGCCGAGCACGGTCGTCGCGGTCGTCGGCTCTGCGACGTCGACCATCACGCGGGGGCGTAGGAGCCAGCGACGGAACGCCTCGACGTTGTCGCGCAGCGTCCATTCGTCGTTCGCGCCGCCGGCGAAGTAGCCGTAGGCACCATCCTCGAGCCGCTCCGTGGCGAGTCGCTCATAGTCCCAGACGTTCAGCGGCTCCACGGGGCCGAGCATATGCGTCGGCGCCCGCGCTACGGGACGAGGACGAGTGCGCCGCGCACCCCGCCCGAGCGCAGCTTCGCGAGGGCCTCGTTCGCGTCCTCGAGCGCGAATGTCTCGACCTCCGTGCGCACGGGCACCTGCGGCGCGAGCGCGAGGAACTCCTCGCCGTCGCGGCGGGTCAGGTTCGCGACCGAGCGGAGGGTTCGCTCGCCCCAGAGAAGCTCGTACGGAAACGACGGGATGTCGGACATGTGGATACCGGCGCAGACGACGACACCGCCCTTCGCGACCGCGGCGAGCGCCTCCGGGACGAGCTCGCCGGCGGGCGCGAACACGATCGCCGCGTCGAGCTCTTCCGGCGGCCGGCCCGAGCCGGCCCACTCGGCGCCGAGCGAGCGGGCGAACGTCTGCGCTTCCTCGTCACCCTCCCGCGTGACCGCGAAGATTCGCCGCCCCTGCCGGCGGGCGACCTGCGCGACGATGTGCGCCGCGGCCCCGAAGCCGTACAGCCCGAGGCGCTCCGCGCTCTCGCCCGCGAGCCGGAGCGACCGGTAGCCGATCAGCCCGGCGCACAGGAGCGGCGCCGCCTCGAGGTCGCCGAAGCCCTCCGGAATCGGGAAGCAGAAGCGCTCGTCGGCGACCGCCCACTCGGCGTAGCCGCCGTCGAGGTCGTACCCCGTGAAGCGCGCGCGGTCGCAGAGGTTCTCGCGTCCGCTGGCGCAGAAGCGGCACTCGCCGCACGTCCAGCCGAGCCACGGCACGCCGAGCCGGCGCCCGTCCTCGGCCTCGCCGACGATCTGGTGGCCCGGGACGAGCGGCAGCTTGGGGTGGGTCAGCTCGCCGTCGACCACGTGCAGGTCGGTTCGGCAGACACCGCAGGCGCGGACGCGGAGGAGCAACTGGCCCGGCAGCGGCTCCGGCCGCTCGAGCTCCGCCGGCCGAAGAGGCGAGCCGGGCGAGTCGAGCAGCATCGCCCTCATCGGCGTCAATCACCAAGCTCGACGACGATCTTGACGCCGGGGCTGCCGGAGGCTTGCCGCTCCCAGGCCTCGGCGATCCGGTCGAGCTCGTACGTCTCGATGTCGAACCGGATCCGGCCGTCGCGGGCGTGGCCGCAGAGCTCCCGGTAGCCGGCGGCGCGCACCTCTGACGGCGTCGAGCCGAGCGAGTGGCCGAGGATCCGTGCCGCCTTGCCGCGCACCCAGGCGGATTCGAGCGTCGCGGTCGTGCCGGCGGACTGGCCGAGCTGGACGAACCTGACGCCGACGGCGGCCACGGCGAGCGCTCGTTCGGCGGGCTCTCCCCACAGCGCGTCAACGACAACGGTCGCCGCGGGCAGGGTGTAGGCGCCCTCCAGCCGCACCACCTCGTCCGCAGCGTCGGGCACCCCCTCGACCCGCCGTGCGGCGCCGATCACGCGCGCGGCGCCGAGCGTCCTCGCCCCCTGGACCGCGGTCGAGCCGAGCGTGCCGCTGGCGCCGAGGACGAGCACGGTGTCCTCGGGCGTGACGCGGGCGCGCCAGGAGACGGCGAGCCAGCCGGTCAGGCCGGCGACCCCGCAGGCGAGGGCGAGCCGGTCGTCCACGCCGTCCGGGATCTCGACCACGCGCTCAGGGTCGGGCATTGGGACGCGCTCGGCCATCGTCCCAGGCGCGTAGGCCCAGACGCGCCGCCCGTCGCCGGCCCGCCCGACAGCCTCCGAGCCGATCACGTAGGGCGTGTCGGGCACCCCGCCGTAGAAGCGGCCGTTCGCCGTCGAGACGTCGACCGGATTCAGCGACGACGCCGTCACCTCGAGCATGTCTGAGGCCCGCGGCTCCTCGATCTCATCGATCCGGGGGACGCCGCCGAGCTCGTGCAGGCGTGCGGCTCGCACCCCCGTAGCCTACGAACTCGGCGTCTCGCAGCGGGCCCCCACTTCTCTTACGGAATGTGTCCTTCCCGAACACGCTCCGAAAACCCGCGTCAGGCATAAGCAGTGCATACGCACGCTTCATGCAATCTCAGGAGGCCGACCATGAAGAGCAGAGTGCTCGTAATCGCTCTCGCCGGGATGTTCGCGCTGGCCGGAGTCGCGCTGGCAGACGTCGTCACCGGCACGCGACATGCCGACTCGCTGACCGGGACGCCCGGCGACGACACGATCCGCGCCTTCGCGGGAAATGATGTCGTCACTGCGCTCGACGGCAACGACAGGGTCCACGCAGGTCCGGGCAACGACGTGGTGGAGGCGGGGGGCGGAAACGACGTCGCCCTCGGCGGTGCCGGCGACGACGTGCTCCGCGGTGGCGAGGGCGACGATCTGCTGCGCGGGCGTCGCGGCAACGACGTCGTCGAGGGCGGCGAGGGCAACGACGTGATCTGGGTCGGGCGCGGGGCCGACCGCGAGTTCGGCGGGCCCGGGGACGACACGATGCACGCGCTCGCAAACGACAACCGCGTCGACTTCATCGACTGCGGCGAAGGCAACGACACGCTCTACGAGAACACTCGAGAGCGCGATCAATGGGTGAACTGCGAGAACGTCGTCCGCCAGATCCCGACCGCCGCGCAGTCTGCGGAGGACGACGGCTGACGGCGCCGCCTCTCGAGGTGAGGCCCGGGCGGGGGGCCTCACCTCACCGGCGGTCTCACCTCAGCGTCGGTCGAGCTCCAACCTCACGCCTGCGAAGCTGTAGAGAACGGTGTAGGCGACGGTCAGCGACGCGGTCAGGGCGAGCAGCGATGCGAACAGGCGCGGGTGCTGGAACGGGTCCTCGAGGTCGGTGCGGATGACGTGCACGATGCCGCGCGGGCGCACGAGGGCGTCCCAACTGTTGAAGCCGAGGAAGCGGCCGAGGTAGACGCCGAAGCTCGCCAACCCGAGGGCTGCGAGGACTCCCAGCCATGCGACGGCCGGACCTACGGCGCGCTGCCAGATCATCTGCATCAGGTACAGGGACGCGAACCCGAGCACGAGGCCGGTCCAGGCGAACGACGCGAGCATCAGCGCGTCGTACCAGAGCGGGGCCGAGGGCGACTCGCTCAGGTGGACGAAGTCCGTGAGCAGGTACGGCGCGTTCGGGAAGAAGAGCAGCCAGAGAACGCCGAGTACGGCGACGCCCCAGCTTCTGCCGCGCCGCGCGATCACGTACGCGGCGAGCGCGAACGCGAACGGGACCCACGCCAGGAAGAGATTCCAGACGAGGAAGCGGTAGTACGGGTCGCCCGTGTGGTGGCCTCGCACCTCGACAGTCGCGATACAGAGCGCCGACGCAGCGAGCAGCGCCGGAATCGTCAGCGCGCGGCGATCGCCCACCGCGGTCAGGTGTCGAGCTCGCGCAGCAGCGCCTCGACGTCGAGCGGCTCGAGGATCATCTGCAGCTTGCCGTCCGGTCCGAGCGGCCACTCCTCGCGGGGGCGGTCGCGATAGAGCTCGATGCCGTTGTTGTCAGGATCGCGCAGATAGAGCGCCTCGCTGACGCCGTGGTCGCTTGCGCCGTCGAGTCGGATGCCCGCGTCGAGCACGCGGCGGACCGCGTCCGCGAGCGTGCGCCGGTCCGGATAACGGATGGCGACGTGGTACAGGCCGGTGCTGTGGCGCGGCGGCGGAGGCGCACCCGCCGACTCCCAGGTGTTGAGGCCGAGGTGGTGGTGGTAACCGCCCGCCGACACGAACGCCGCCTGGTCGCCCAGTCGCTGCTGGAGCTCGAAGCCGAGCACGTCGCAGTAGAAGGCGATCGCACGATCGATGCCCGACACCTTCAGGTGGACGTGGCCAATGTCGACGCGCGGGTCGATCGGAGCGGGGTTGATCGTCAAGCGACAAGAGTGCCACGAGAGCAGCGACCGCCGGACACAGAGTGTGTGGCGTCTCTGCGGATCCATTGGTGTGGCTCGCAGGTGCGCGAGCACTCGCCGCGAGTGCCGGCTTCGCCGGCGCTCGCTCAAAGCGAGTCGCAACGTGTCGGAGAGAGGGGTCCCGGGGGGAGAACCGGAGGTTCTTCCCCCGGTGCCTATCCGTGCTCGTGCTTGAGGGCCGCCTCGCGGCGCTGCGCCTCGGCCAGGGTCAGCTCCCCCGAGCAGACCTTGTCGTTGAGCTGGTTCTCGATCTGGTCGACCTCGGCGGCGCGGGGGTACGGCTCGGGCCAGAGGTTCCGCGGGTCGGTCGGGTGGCCGCCGAGCTCGAGGCTGATCAGGTGGTCCTCCTGGTAGTCCGACGGAGAGCCGGTCTCACCGTACGCCGCCATCTGCTCCACCTTCAGCGGCGACGTATAGCTCGACGGCGGGCGCACGGTTCGTGTCCAGCCGTGGACGCAGATGGTGGCGCCGATCGTCTCTTGAGTTACGTCCGGGTTGAGCACGCCCGGTGTAAGCGCCGGGTTCGCGAGCACCGCTGCCGGCGCGCTGCCGCCGCCACAGCGCGTCAGCGCGCCGACGAAGAGCGCGGCGACGGTGAGCGCGACGGCCAGATCGAGCAGTGAGATCCGCACTCGATCCACGGTACGGCCCGCGTTGTCGGGCGCAAGACCGCGCGCGCCTTTCGGCGCAGGATTGTCACTCTTCCGGCACAGGTACGACCCGCGAGCCGGCCAGCGCCCACAGGACGCACGCGAGCCACGGCACCCCGATCACGTCCGTTTGCAGCCCGAGCGCGAGCACCGCGACCATCGACGCCGCGATCAACGCCGAACGGCGAACGCGCCACAGGAGTGCCAGCGACCACGCGACGAAGACGAGCCCGCCGAGGAGGCCCGTGTCGACGGCGAGCTCCGTGTACGTCGACTCGCCGGCCTTGATCTCCACATCGGTTCGCGACGCGGTCGAGCCCGCGTTGCCGAGGCCGAAGCCCTGCGGATGGTGGAGCACGGTCCGCACGCCTTCGCGCAGGCTCCTCCAGTGACTCTCGGTGCTCGCGTCGGAGAGCCCGTCCACCGCCGCGCCTTGCGTCTTCGCGTTCTCGCGCTGGATCTCGAGCTCCGCCGGCGTGAACGAGGTCGTCGGGCCGAGGTCCGGATAGACCCTGACGAACGCGGCCCCGACGAGAATCACGGCGAAGGCAGCCGCCATGAGCACGGCCCGCTCCAGCGGCCGGCCGCGTCGCGCCACCTCGTAGGCGACGAGTCCGAGCGCGAGCGCGAGATAGGACGAGCGAGAGTGCGTCCACAAGAGCCCCGCGAAGAGCAGCGCAACGAGGCCGAGCCAGAGCAACAGCATCCGCCCGCGGAGCCGGTCGACCGTCAGCCACGCCGCCGCGACGAGCAGCGCCACGACGAGCAGGTACGAGCTCGCGAGCGGCGAGAGGAAAGTCGCGACGAGACGCCGCAGGGGCTCCTCGTTCCCGGTGTTGTAGACGAAGTTCTCCGGCAGCCCCGACAGGCCGAGGTAGTGGAACCCGAGTTGCTCGCTGAACCATCCGGGCGCCCCCGAGTCGCGCCACCACTGGAGCGGGATCGCGTACACGTCGACGAGCCCGAAGGCCGCCACGGCGGCCGCGGTGACGAGGATCGTCCGGAAGACCTGCCGCAGCTCGTGCCGCGTCAGTTCGAGCGCGCGACCGAGGAAGTACGCGGCGACCGGCAGCCCGTCGTGGCGTAGGCCGAGGAGCACGCCCCGGTCGGTCGCACCGCCGTCGAGCCAGCTCTGCGGCAGGAGCGCGTAGAGGACGACGAGCCCGCCGAACGCGAGCGCGAGCCAGTCCGTCGCGACCCGGTCGAACGGCAGCCGCCCGCGCGCGCGGATCGCGAGCACGAGAGCGACGAGGAGCAGCACCTCCTTCCAGGCCGACACGATGTCGAGCGCACGGCCGCGCACACCGGCCTCCCACAGCTCGGCCATCACGAAGTTGTGCAGCGCGAGCCCGACCACGAGCACGTGCAGCGCCCAGACCGGACGCTTCAGCGCGAGCCCGATCGACCGGGCGCTGCTCAAATGGGACCAACTGCGACGAGCGTCATCCCGCGGCTCGCGATCCGGACCGGGTACGGGAAGAGCGATGCGAGATCGCGTGGTCCGAGTGGGTCGAGCACGTCGTCGAGGCCGCGTGACCGGAAGAGCCGGTCACGTGCGGGTCCCGGCGGCAGCCAGTGCGCGAACGGCAGCAGCGTGTGCGGGTCGAGCGGGAACCAGCGGTTGGGCGTCGTCACGAACACGCGCTGGGCGACCCGGCAGAGCTCGGCGACGAACTGCCGCTGCCCCTCCCGCCCGCCGGCGACGTGCTCGACGACCGCGTTCGAGAAGCCCAGGTCGAACGCGTCGTCTTCGAACGGCAGAGCGCGTCCGTCAGAGCGTACGACGTTCACCAACGGGAAGGCGGCGCCGAAGCGGTCGAGCTCGGTGTGACCGACGGCCGTGATCCGCTCCGGCCATGGATAGAGAGCCTCGAAGAAGTTGTCGGTGGACCCGCCTCCGAAGGGCGCGTCCGTGACGCCGACGTCGACGACGGTCGTCTCCGGCCCGGGCCGGTAGGTGTCGAGGAAGAGGCGAAGCTTCCGCTCGCGGCTCCTGAGCGAGACGCGCGTCGCGACGCGGCGAAGCATCGTGTGAGCGTAACGGCCCGCGCGCCGAGCGGCCGGGTAGGCTCGCTCGATGGTCACGGCTGAGCTGCGGCCGCGCGGGCCGTACTCGCTGCGCGTGTCTGCTCGTCACGGAAGCGACGCGACGCGACGGGTCGCGGACGGCGTCTACACCGCAACGATCGCCGTCGGCGAGCAGCTCGAGCAGGTTCGCGCCTGGCAGCGGCCGGACGGCGCGATCTGCGTCCAGGCTGCAAGCGAAGCCGGGGTCGAGCACGTGCGCTTCGCGTTCGGCCTCGAGGACGACCACTCCGAGTTCCTCCGCCGGTTCGCCGACGACCCGCATGATCGGCGAGGCGACGAGGCGCTTCCGCGGGCTGCGGCCGCTGCGGACGGCGACCGTCGCGCAGTCGCTGCTTCGCGCGGTTGCGGGCCAGCTCATCACCGCAAGCCGCGCGCGTCAGATCGAGCGCACCGTGATCCGCGCTGCGACGCCCTCGCTCGGCGACCTGCATGCGGCGCCGACCGCGGCCGACCTCGGACGCTTCTCGCCCGCCGAGCTCGAGCGACTCGGTCTGGGCGCGCGGCGCGGCGCCGCGCTCGTTCGCCTCTGCCGCACGATCGACCTCGAGTCGCTGAAGGGCCATGCCGACCGAGGCCGTCGCGCGCCGGCTCGAGCGCGAGCGCGGCCTCGGCCCGTGGTCGGTCGGCGTCGTCTGCCTCCAGGGCCTCGGCCGCTACGAGCGGGGCCTTGCCCGCGATCTCGGCCTCGTCAAGCTGGCCTCGGCGCTCTGGGGCCGGCGCGTGGAGGCGGAGGAGGCGGACGTGCTGCTCGCGCCGTACGAGGAGTGGGCGGGCCTCGCGAGCGTGTACCTGCTGGCGGGGTACGGTGCCGGACTCGTAGGCTTGCGCGATGCGGATCGCGATTCTCGGAGCCGGCAAGATCGGCGAGGCGCTCCTCGCCGGGCTGCGTAGCTCGGACTGGGCCGACCTGATCGCCTCGACGCGGCGCGAGGAGCGCGCCCTCGAGCTGCGCGAGCGGCACGGGGTGGAGGCGACGACCTCGAACGCGGAGGCGATCCGGGGCGCCGACGTCGTCGTGCTCGCCGTCAAGCCGCAGGACATCGAGACGCTGCTCGGCGAGATCGGGCACCTGCTGACGCCGGAGCAGACGGTGCTCTCGGTTGCGGCCGCGATCCCGACCGCGGCGATCGAGCGCCATCTCGGCCCCGAGGTGCCGGTCGTCCGCTCGATGCCGAACGCGCCCTCGACCGTCCACGAAGGGATCGCCGGCATGTGCGCCGGCAGTCACGCCGGCCGCGAGCACCTCGATCGCGCGGGCACGGTGCTGCGCGCGGTGGGCGACGTGGTCGAGGTGCCCGAATATGCGATGGACGCGATCACGGCGGTCTCGGGCTCGGGTCCGGCGTACTACGCGCTGCTCGCGGAAGCGATGATCGACGGGGGCCTCCTGCTCGGCCTCTCGCGCGAGGTCTCGACGAAGCTCGTCGTGCAGACGATGCTCGGGACGGCGCGCCTCTTGCGCGACGAGGGCATGCACCCGGTCGAGCTGCGCGAGGCCGTCACCTCGCCGGGCGGGACGACGACTCGCGCGATCCGCGAGCTCGAGCAGGCCGGCGTACGGGCCGCGTTCCTGAATGCGATCAACGCCGCGATGGAGCGCTCGAAAGAGCTCGCCCGCGGCGATGACTGAGCCGCGACTCCACGTCTCGGGCGAGCCGGAGGCTGCGGTCGCCGAGCTGCTCGCGGCGGCGGCGAGGCGGGGCGAGACGATCGTCCTCACCGGCGGCCATTCCGTCGGGCGGGCCTACGAGCTGGCCGCGGCGCTCGAGCCCGACTGGAGCAACGCGTCGGTCTGGTGGGGCGACGAACGGCGCGTGCCGCCCGAGGACGAGCGCTCGAACTTCCTCCTCGCGAGGCGGTCCCTGCTGGATCGACTCGAGCGGCTGCCGGAGGTGCATCGGATCCGCGGCGAGCTCGAGCCGGAGGAGGCGGCGCTCGACTACGACGAGGCGCTCGAAGGCGTCACGCTCGACCTGAAGCTGCTCGGCCTCGGCCCGGACGGCCACGTCGCGTCGCTCTTTCCCGGCTCGCCGCAACTGGCGGAGCGAGAGCGCCGCGTGACGAGCGGCCCGGCCGGCCTGGAGCCGTTCGTGGACCGCGTGACGATGACCCTGCCCACGCTGCTCTCGGCGCGCCGGCTCGTCTTCCTCGTCACGGGCGCGGACAAGGCGGAGGCGGTCGTGCGCGTGTTCCGCGACGAGGTGAGCGAGGACGCGCCGGGAAGCCTGCTGCGCCTCGGCGACAGGCCGATCGAGGTCTATCTCGACGCGGCCGCGGCGGCGCAACTCGGCCCGTAGGCGGGGCGGGCGCTGAGCCTCCCGTCGTCTGTGGCTCAGGCGGGATGAACGGCGAGGCCCGGAAGATCCGCGAAGCCGTCGACATCGGCGATCATCGGAGCCTTCCCCTGGAGCAAGTCGTCTAGCCCGGCAGGACCGGCGAGGATCGCAGCTCCGACCGCGATCCCGCGCTTTCCGGCCAGCACCTGGAGCGCGAGCGCCGTGTCGGCGACCGCGACGTCCTCCAGGTACTCCTCTCGCGTCTCGAACGACTCCACGACTCGCCTCGACCGCCGCGGCGTAGCCGGCGGCGTCGTTCGCGGCGATCGTCCAGAGGGCCTCCGCGACCGCCGGCGGGAAGTCGTCGCGGCCGCGCAGCGTCTCGGCGAGGATGCGGGCTTCGGGCCAGCGCTCGAGGGTGAGCAGCGCGAGCGACGCGGCGTAGCGGCCGATCGGCGATTCCGCGGTCTCGCTGCCGAGCTCGAGCGTCCAGCGCGCGTAGTCCGCGGCCTCGTGCTCGCGGCCTGCGATCAGGGTCGCCTTGATCACGCCGATCGGACGGCCCCAGGAGGTCGGCGTCGCATGGTCCCAGCTCTCGCGCCAGCGGGTCGCGGCGCGGTCGAGCCACTCGCGTGCCTCCTCGTCCCGGCCGAGCATGAGAAGCGCCAGGCCGGCCCCGTAGGCGGCGTTGCCGATCCGCACGATCTGTTCCGGGTCGAGCCGCGCCTCGCCGTCCTCGACCCGCGCGCGCTCGCGCTCGAACAGCGCCTCCCACTCCATGGTGGGGTTCTACACGCAGCGTCGCATCGTTGATCGCCGCTGTACGGTTCCGTCATGGCGAACGACGACTGGCGTCTGCGGGTCGAGCTCGCAGGTCACGGCGCCGGTGGGTTGCTGGCCCGGCTCTCGGGGACGGACGCGCGGCACCTCGCGCGTGAGCTCGAGGCTGACAAGCTCGTGGTCAGCCACGACGACGACACCGTCTTCGTCTACGCGTCGTCGCAGGCGCAGCTCGACCGCGCGCGGCCGACGATCGAGGCGGAGATCGGAGAGCTCGGGATCGAGCCGCGCGAGGTCGTCTTCGAGCACTGGCTGGACGACGAGGAACGCTGGGACAGTGAGCCGCCACACGGAACGGTCGAGGAGGAGACCGTCGCGGCCGGGTATGCGCCGTGGGAGGTGCGGATCCCGTGCCGCTCGCATCGCGAGGCGCGCGAGCTGGCTGACAGGCTCGACCAGGAGGGCTGGAGCGTCGTCCGCCGCTGGTCGTACCTGATCGTCGGTACCGCGACGCGCGAGGCGGCAGAAGAGCTCGCAGGCCGCCTCCACGGCGAGGTCGAGCCGGGAGGCGAGCTCGTGTGGGAGACGACCTCCGGCAATCCGTTCGCTGTCTTCGGCGGCCTCGGCAGCGACGGCACGCCGCTCTAGAGGATCGAGGCTGCCGCTCCGAACTGACGTTCGCGGGCCGGCGGTGGGTTACAACAGCCGATTTGTGCGGTATGGTGTGGACTAGTAGCTCGCTGGCGGGGGTGACCGCGAGCACGACCTAGAGATGCGGCACCGAGAGCGTGCCGCGCGCATTGCAAGAGACACTCACGCATTTGCCGACTACCTCGGAGGCGCCGGACGGCATCACAGCCGCGGCCCTTCGGGCGGAAGCATGGGCTGGAGAGACCTTCCTGCCGCCGGACGAGGAGCAGGAGGTCGTCCTCGCGCCGGGGACGGCGTTCCGCCGTGCGCTCGACGCCGCGGTCGCGGAGATGGACGCCGGACGGCTCGAGCCGTCGCCGGAGTGGCGGGTCAACTACGCGCTCATGCTCGGCCTCGATCGTGTCCTCTCCGAGAAGCCCCCCAAGCTCGCCTCCGGCACCGAGCTGCGCCGCCACCAGGTGGACGCGCTCGCCGGGATGCTCACCGAGCTGATCGCCGCGAACCAGAAGGCGATCGAGAACGGCAACGGAGACGACCCCGTCCTCGTGGGCGAGATCGTGGAGGACGACGAGGACGAGGACGATCTGCCGCTGCCGGACGGGGGCGACGACTCGGACGACGACGGGGACGAAGAGGACGAGGTGGCCGGTTCGATCGCCTCGGATCCGGGCGCGTCGCGTCGCTACCGCTTCCGCCATCCGACGGCCTCCGGCAAGACGATCGCCGCCGCGGGTTTCGTCGAGGCGGCCCGCACGGAAGGCGTGCTGATCCTCACCCACCGCCGCCTCCTCGTCGACCAGTTCCGGCGCGACCTGACCGAGCACGGTTATGCCGACCGGTTCACCGATGTGATCCTCGGGGGTGCCAGGCCGCGCCGGCCTGATCCGATCACGATCCAGACCTACGCCTGGTTCGCGCGCCACGTCGACGAGGTCTCGCGCACGGCCTACCAGCTCGTGATCTGCGACGAGGCCCACACCGCGCTCGGCGAGAAGACCTCGGCGGCGATCCGCAAGCTGAGCGAGCCGATCTACGTCGGCATGACCGCGACCGAGAATCTGATTGCGAAGCAGGTCTCCGACGTCTTCCCGGCCTCGGTCGACGACCTGCCGCTCGCTGATGCGGCTCGCCGAGGCTTGATCGCACCTTTGCGGTGCCTGCGGGTACCGCCGGTCGCGGCCATCAACTCGGTGCCCATCATCGGCGGCGACTTCGAGGAGCGCGCCCTCGCCGCGGCTCTCGACCACGAGGCGCTGAACATGGCGGCGGCGACGCTGTACCGCGAGCGCTTCGACTCGACGCCGGGGATCGTCTACGCGGCCGGGGTCGACCACGCCTACAACCTCGCGACCGCGTTCCGCGCCGCCGGCGTCAAGGCCGAGGCGGTCTCTGGCCGGACGCCGCCGGTCAAGCTCGCGACCATCCTCGCCGCCTACGAGCGCGGCGAGATCGACGTGTTGATCAACGCCATGCTGCTCGCCGAGGGCTGGAACTCGCCGCGCGCGACCGTGGTCATGCACCTTGCGCCGACAGCCTCGAAGCGCGTCTACCAGCAGCGGATCGGCCGGATCATGCGCATCCATCCGCGCAAGGAGGCCGGCGTCGTCGTCGACTTCACGCCGAAGGGCGCAACCCACCACGAGCGCGTGGTCTCGCTCCACTCGCTGCTCGACGCCGATTTCTACCGCGAGGGAGCCCGGGTCACACCTGCGCCGCGGAGGCGGACGCAGCGGCGGGCGCAGCGCAAGCTGACTCCGGCGTCGTGGCTCGTCCCGGTCACGCCCGACGTGGCACGCCGCCTCGCCGTGATCCAGCGCGAGTGGCAGCGGGTCGACCCGAAGTACCTGGACGACGACGAGCAGCGCTTCTGGGGAACGATCGCCGGCCGCCAGATGCGCTTCGACGAGCGCCAGGCGTTCGTGCAGAAATTCACGCAGAGCGACGCCTCGAAGGGCGCGCTCGAGACGTTCCTCGCGACCTGCGCCGCCCAGAACCCCAATCGCCGGCTGCGGCTGATCGCGCTCGCCGACCGCGTCTCGATGCGCATCGACCGGGCCGACTTCGACGACCTCGTCACGCTCGTGACGCAGGCGCCACCGTGGGAGAAGGACCGCGCCGCCGGTGTCCGCACGCTGCTGCGCGCGATCGCGGACGGCAAGCCGGACGCGCCCGACCAGATCCTCGCGCGCTGGACCTGGCGCCTCGCGCACGCCGTCCGCAAGACGCTCGACCGCAAGGCGTCGCAGGAGTACCAGGACGGAAAGCGGCTGCTCGGGGCGCTCGCGAACTCACGCGGCCACCGGCACGAAGAGAACGCCGCCAGACTCGTGACCGCTGCGCTCGGAATGCCACGCGAGGTCGGCGCGGCGCTGCTCGCCTCGGCCGAGGGGTACACGCCGCGCTCGACACAGCTGATCGAGGCCGCGCGCGAGCGGCTCGGCACGATCCAGGAGATCGCGGCCGCGCTGGCCGACGACCTGCCTGCGCCGAAGACAGGGCCGTCGCGGACGCGGCGCCGCCGTCGCAAGAAGCCCGCCGGAGAGGCCGCTGTCTCGGTGAACGGCGACCAGGCACAGGGCGAGGCGGAGGCGAACGCAGGCCCCAGGCGGCCAAAGCGCCGCCGCCGCCGCAGGCCTGCCGCGGCCGCGTCCGGCCCCACGCCCGAAGGCCCCACGCCCGCCTCCGACTGAGAACTGGAACGGGCAGGTGGCAAGTTGCCACCCGCCCAACCGCCGCGCCGTCGGGGCTGGATGATCGACTCTGCGAGATCGTGGAATGAATCATCTTCCCCCGGTACGCTCGAACGGTGCTCGTGCTGCTCGGGATCGGGCTGCTCGCGGGGTTCGTCACGGCGATGTCTCCGTGCGTTCTCCCGGTCCTGCCGATCCTGCTCGCGGGCGGCGCCACGGGGCGCAAGCCACTCCGCATCGTCACCGGCCTCGTGGCGAGCTTCGTCGCCTTCACGCTCTTCGCCGCCTGGCTGCTCGACAAGCTCGGCCTGCCGGCCGACCTGCTGCGCAACCTCGCGATCGCGCTGCTCTTCCTCGTCTCGGCCACGCTGCTCGTGCCACGGCTCGCGCGTGGCGATCGAGCGGCCGTTCGCGCGGCTGACCCGCCACCGGGCCGGCGGGGGAGGCTTCCTCCTCGGCGTCTCGCTCGGACTCGTGTTCGTGCCGTGCGCGGGGCCGGTGCTCGCGGCGGTGACCGTCGTCGCCGCGAACAACGAGGTCGGCTTCCGGGCGATCTTGCTCACGGTCGCCTACGCGGTCGGCGCTGCCGTGCCGATGCTGCTGATCGCTCTCGGAGGCCGTGGTCTGGCAGTGCGGCTGCGCGCGCACGCCGAGCAGCTGCGCATCGCCTCGGGCGTCACGATCGGGCTCGTCGCGCTCGCATTTGCACTCAACGTCGATACCCGATTCCAGACCGCTCTGCCCGGCTACACGCAGGCGTTCCAGGACCGCGTCGAGCGCAGCTCGGCCGCACAGCGCGAGCTCGCGAAGCTGCGCGACCAGAAGCAACTGGTGGCGAAGAAGACACCGACCACTGGCTCGACCGCGGGCCTGCCCGACTACGGCGTCGCGCCCGCGCTGCGCCCCGACGGAAGCTGGTTCAACAGCGAGCCCCTGACGCTGCGCGAGCTGCGCGGCAAGGTCGTCCTGATCGACTTCTGGACGTACTCCTGCATCAATTGCCTGCGCACCCTGCCGCACCTGAAGGCATGGGACGAGGCATACCGCTCGCGCGGGCTCGCGATCGTCGGCGTCCACACGCCGGAGTTCGCGTTCGAGCACGTCGCCGCCAACGTCGGCGACGCGGTGAAGCGCCTCGGCATCCGCTACCCGGTGGTGCAGGACAACGAGTTCGGAACCTGGAACGCCTTCGCGAACCAGTACTGGCCCGCCAAGTACATGATCGACCGCGCCGGTCACATTCGCTACGTCCATTTCGGCGAGGGCAGCTATGACGAGACCGAGGCGCTGATCCGAAAGCTGCTCGGCGCGACGGACGTGACGGCGAAGAAGGTGGCCGACACCTCGACGCACGACCTCACGACCGCGGAGTCGTACCTCGGCTACGAGCGGCTCGCGCGCTACGCAGGTACGCGGGTGCAGCGAAACCGGCTGGCGACGTACGCCTTTCCGGAGCGCCTGCCGGCGGACAACCTCGCCTACGACGGCAAGTGGCGCGTCGAGGCCGAGCAGATCGTCGCCGGCGACGACGCGAGGCTCCGCCTGCACTTCCACGCAAGCGACGTGTACCTCGTACTCGGCGGCAAGGGACTCGTGCGCGTGCTGGTGGACGGCCGCCCGACGAAGACCGTGCCCGTGGACGAGCACCGGCTCTACACGCTGCGCAGCTCGAAGAAGCTCGTCGACGGCCTGCTCGAACTGAGGTTCACGCCCGGCGTGCAGGCCTACGCGTTCACGTTCGGGTAGGGAGCAGCTTCGAGAGCCGTCCAGCTGGAGGCTCAGGGCCGTCCGGCTGGAGGCCGGCTCAGGGGCCGTCCGGCTGGAGGCCGGCTCAGGGACCGTCGTCGCGCGCGACCGAGCCGTCGCCGCCGTCGTCCTGCTCTCGCTCGCGCAAGAAGCGCGTCAGCTCGGCGGCGAGTGCGTCGCCTGACGGGAGGTCGTGCTCCTCTTCGATCTCGTCGGCGCGGCTCTCGAGCTCGTCGACGTAGGCAGCCGTGTCCTCGTCGGCCGCCACCGCCTCGCTCACCTGCTCCATGTACAGCTCGCTCTCGGTCTCGAGCTCGCTCGTGTCGAGAGGCAGGTCGATCAGCCCGGAAAGCCGGTCGCAGAGCGCTTTCGCCGCCCGTGGCGACGGAGTCATCGAGACGTAGTGGGGCACCGCCGCCCAGAGCGAGACCGACGGGATGCCGGCCGTGGCGAAGGCGTCGTGGAGCACGCCCACGATCCCGGTCGGGCCCTCGTAGCGCGACGCCTGCAGGCCGAGCCGCTCGACGAGCCCGGGGTCGCTCGCGCTCGCGGTGACCGGCGTCGGCCGGGTGTGCGGCACGTCCGCGAGCAGCGAGCCGAGCGTGACCACGAGCTCGACTCCCAGGTCGCTCGCGAGGCCGGTGACGAGGGAGCAGAACGTGCGCCAGCGCAGGCTCGGCTCACTGCCGAGCAGAAGGATGGCGTCCTGCGTGGCCTCCTCGAGGCGGGCATGGTGGAAGGTGTTCTCCGGCCAGTCGATCCGGCGCACCCTTCCCTCGACGAGGGAGACCTGGGGCCTGGTCGAGCCGAAGTCGAAGAAGCGCTCCGGGTCGATCTCGGCAAACCGCTCGGCCCGCCAGGCCTTCGTGAGGAACGCGCCGGCGAGTGAGGCTCCATGGCCGCCGTCGTTCCAGCCCTTGAACGACGCGACGAGAACGGGCCGACGCAGTTCAGGCATTGCGTCGATGCGAAGCTCGTTGTCCGGCTCCTTCACCGAGCCATCCTACTTCGGTCACGCGGGCGCCAAAGCAACGCCACGAATACGACCGTCGCCGCCCAGAGGGTCATCGCGAGCGTGACATGGATGAGCACGATCCACCACAGCATGTCGATCCGGTACTGAAACTCGCCCACCACCATCTGAGCGACGAGCACGGCAAGTACTGGAAGCGCGACGCGGAGGTGACGGCTTCGGCGGCGCGCGAGCCATACGACGAGCAGCGCAAACGAGATTCCGAAGACGGCCGTCGCTCGGACGTGCAGCCACATCGTCGGATGGAACGACCCGAGCCGCTGGATGGGCTCGTCGTCGAAGCTTCCGGGGAACCGACCCGCAGCCGTCGCGAACGACCCGGTCACGACAAGCGCGGCGCAGGAGACGCCGACGAGTAGGCCGAGCTGCCGAAGCCGAAGCGGCAACGACTCGCCACGGATTCCCCACGCCTCGAGTGCCACGATCACACCGAGCATCAGGAGCGTCACGGACAGCACGAAGTGCGAGAGCACGAGCCAGGGATTGAGGTCGAAGTAGACGGTGATCGCTCCGAGCGGCGCCTGGGCGAGGGCGCCGATGAAGGTTGCGAGTGCAACCCGCCGCGTCCATGTCGGCACGGAAGGAGTCCACCGCGAAGCGAGCCACGTCGCGAGCGTCAGCAGGATCGCGATTCCGGAGATGAGGCGGTTCGAGAACTCGATCTGCTGGTGGTGGCCGCGGGCGGGAAGCTTCGTCGCACCCTCGCAGCCAGGCCATTTCGGACAGCCGAGACCCGACGCTGTCAGGCGCACGGTCGCGCCGCTCGAGACGATCACGATCAGCATCAGCGCGTTTGCAAGCGCGAGTCGGGGAAAAGCCCGCGCCGAGATCGCGAGCGCGCGCACGCGCGGCAGCGACGTCGCCATCCGGCCCACTGTAGCGGCGAGGGCGCAGCGCGGACCCCTGGAGGTGCGGCACCAGGAGCGCAAAGAACCAGCGACGGCCGAGAGGCGCCGATTCTGGGGGAGGAAGCGTCTTGCCTTCCTCGGAGGTCAGGTTCGAGAGTCGGTCCCGGACGCGGCGGTCGGAGAAGAACGCCGCTTCCGGGACCCGAGCCGGGTCTAGTGGGGGCCGTCCCAGAAACCGGAGACGCGCAAAGGCAAACCCGCCTTGGCGCCGAGCAGCGCGGCGAGCATGGAGGCGATCGCCAGCATGGTGCCGCGCCTACCGATGAGAAGTGCGAACTTGGTTACCACAGAATTCACCTCCTCTCGAGCTAGAACCGGAAGTCTTGGAGAGCTTCGGCCGCCGCCCGGTAGAGGGCGGCGGCGCCGCGGTCGTCCCCGCGTCGCTGTGCGAGATCTCCCTGTGCTATCCAGGCTGCCGCCTTGTGCGGGCCGGACGAGAGCTGGGAAAGCGCATCCTCCGCCTGAGCGAGCATCTCGTCGGCCTCGTCCAGACGATCCTGTTCGAGCAGCGCGCGGCCGAGCACGAGGCGCGCGTTGCCGATCTCGTCCATTCGGTCCTCGCGCGTGCCGAGACGCTGCAACGCATCACGCGCGTGCTCTTCCGCCTTCACGACGTTGCCGGTGCGCAGATACACCTGCGCCAGCGACGAGATGGCCGTGGCCGCGTCGTCGTCGGTGCCGTGCTCGAGAGCGATCGAGAACGCCTCGGTCAAGCGGGCGATCGCCTCGTCGGGCTTGCCGAGCAGGAACTCGAGCCCGCCGAGGTTGTTCAGCAGCCGGCCGACGTTCATCCGGTCGGTCAGCACCTCGTACTGCGACTTGGCGCGCTCCGCGTACGTGCGCGCCAGCACCCAGTGACCGTCGCGCTCGGCGATCAGCGAGGCCTGGAAGTACACCTCGCCGAGGGCGCGCGCATCGTCCATCGACTCCGCCAGCTCGAGGGCGCGCGTGACGTCGTCGCGTGCGGCCTCGTAGTCGCGCTGGCGGCGGTAGCAGCGCGAGCGCCAGGTGAGCACGTTCGCGCGCAGCAGGTCGGACGGAAGCGGCGAGCGCTCGACCAACGCCAGCGCCTCGCCGAAGAGCGCGATCGCCGTCGCGATGCTCGAGATCAAGTAACGCGCGACTCCGAGGCGAAACAGAACCTCGGCGCGATCGAGATCGGTGAACGACGAGCCCTCGACGAGGCCGCGCGCCTGCTCGAGCAAATCGATTGCGGGCCTGACCTCGCCGCGGTGCGCGAGGGCCCACGCTTCGCCCGACAGCACCCGCACCTGCAGGTCGACGGCTCCGGTGGAGACGACGGCGGCGAGCGCGTCGGTGAACGCGTCGATCGACGCGTCGTAGTCGCGGCGCTCGGAAAGCGCCTCGGCCCGCGTCAGGATCGCCTCGGCGCGCGCGCGCTCGTCGCTCGACACACCGCTCGCGAGGAATGAGCTGTCGACACCGAGCCGCGCGGCGAGCCACTTGACCGTCTCGCGCGTCGGCCGCGTCTTCCCGCGCTCGATCTGCGAGACGTACTCCTTCGAGAAGCGCTCGCCCGCCAACTCGCTCTGGGTGAGCCCGGCCGAAACCCGCAACTGGCGAAGACGATCGCCCAGGTGCGACCCGCGCGGAACGGCGGGAGTGGTGCGTCTGGTCCGGGAAGGCACGCCTGCCGAAGTCTGCAACATGCTCCGCGAAAGCGCAATCCCCCGATCGAGGTCGCGCCCGAAGAACCGGCAAGAACCGCATGGTTGTGCGGTTTTTGGGGTGAAGCAGACTCTGATCGTTGCTTCACGTGCCTACTTGACAGACCCCGGATCTGCTCCTACAGTGAGCGAACCTTGCACGGCGATCGGAAGCTCCGGTCGTAGTGCAAGGGGAGCGCCGAGACACATCGAACCGGAGGCGTGGCTGAGCCGCAGAGCCGTTGCCTCCGGGGAGTCTCGTTAGGCGCCCCGCCTGACCAGAGAGAGCCTCGGGTGCCGCAGCCGGGGCTCTCTCGCTCTTTCGGGCCCGTTTCGCACCCAGATGTATTGAGTCATCCAGCGCTCGGTGGCTGCATCCACGCGCGCCGCGAGACGCGGACGCGCTCGAGGTCGCCGCCGAGCAGGCCACCGAGGCGGTGGTCGATCGTCGCGAGGAGGCCGCCGGCGATGAAGAGCCAGGCCTCGGCGACAGGATCGCGATCCGCGTGCAGCACGCCCTCCGCCTGGCCGCGCCGGATGACGTCGGCGAAGAAGTCGTGCACCTCGCGGATCTGTCTGCGCACCGCCTTCGCGATCGCCGGGTCGGAAGCCTCCGTCAGCGCCTGGATCCAGAGGTCGACCAGCCGGAGCCCTCCACGTTTCTTCATGTAGGCGTCGGCGATCCGGCCGAGGCAGCGGCCGGAATCCTCCGCGAGCGCCTCCTCGGCGAACGTGCGCAGTCCCCGCCAGGCCTCGTCGAGGCAGGCGAGGTAGAGGTCGCGCTTCGAGCCGAAGTGGCGGTAGAGGATCGGCTCGCTGATCCCGGCCTCACGCGCGATCCCCGCCGTCGTCGCGCCGTGGTAGCTCGACTCGAAAAAGGCGCGGCAGGCGGAGTCGAGCACCGCCTGCCGGCGCTCCTGCGCGCTCAGCTTCGGTCGTATCGCGCTCACGTCAGACCTCGGCGAACTCGACCGGTGCCGGCTCCGGATGGTGCTGTTTCCGGACTGTGAGGAAGCCGATCAGAGAGCCGGCGAGCGCGATCAGGGCTGCCACCAGGAGCCCGTCGTGAAGCCCGTTCGTGAAGGCGACAGATCGCGTGTCGCCGGCCTCGAGCGCACTCGACGTGCCCGCGGCGACGATTGCGCCTGTGATCGCGATGCCGAGCGAGCCCCCCACCTGGCGCGCGCTGTTCAGGACGGCCGAGCCGACGCCGGCCTTGTCCGGGCTGACCGAGCCCATCGCAGCTGCCGTCGCCGGCGTCATCGTCATCGCCATCCCGATCCCGCCGATCACCATCGCGGGCAGGAGCGACCAGAAGGTCGCGTCGACCGTGAGTCGCGAGAAGAGGAGGAGCGAGAGGGAGACGAGCGCGAGGCCGCCACCGATGAAGAGTCGCGAGCCGAACCTGTCCGCCAGGTGTCCCGCCTGCGGTGCGACGACGATGATCAGCACGGTCATCGGCAGGAACGAGGCGCCCGCCTCGACCGGCGAGTACCCGAGCACCTGCTGCATGAAGAGCGAGATGTAGAAGAAGACGCCGAACATCGCGAGCGCCGTCAACAGCATCACCGTGTTCGCGCCCGAGAAGGTGCGGTTCTTGAACAGCGCAAGGTCGAGCATCGGCAACCGCTGGTGGCGCTCGAGCAGGACGAAGGCCGTGAGCGCGACAGCGGCGACGACGAACGACCCGATGATCCGCGTCGAGCCCCAGCCGTAGTTGTTCGACTCGATCAGCCCGTAGCTGAGGGCGAACAGGCCGATCGCGGAGGTGACCAGGCCCGGCACATCCGGCCGCTGCTCGCGCGAGGTGTCGCGCGACTCGTCGATGAAGAGGAACGCCGCCACGATCGCGATCACGCCGACCGGGATGTTGATGAAGAAGATCCAGTTCCAGTTGACGTGCTCGGTGATCAGGCCGCCGACGAGCGGGCCGATCGCAAGCGCGAGCGCCGAGACGCCGACCCAGATCCCGATCGCCTTGCCGCGCTGCTGCGGCGCAAAGGTGACGGTGATGATCGAGAGCGTCGCGGGGTTCATGAGGGCGGCGCCGACGCCCTGCACGACCCGCGCGGCGATCAGTGTGTTCCCGCTCTCGGCCAGGCCGCACGCGAGCGAGGAGAGGGTGAAGATCGCGAGCCCGATCACGAAGATCAGGCGCCGGCCGTAGAGGTCGGCGAGCTTCCCACCGGTAAGCATGAGCGCGCCGAACGTGAGCGCGTAGCCGGCCACGACCCACTCGAGCTGCGAGATCTCGAGATCGAGCGACTCCTGGATCGCCGGCAGCGCGACGTTCACGACCGTGTTGTCGAGCATGATCATGAAGAGGCCGAACGCCACCGCCGCGAGCGTCCACCACTTCCTGTTGTCCTCTGCGAAGAGCCTGGCCCTCATTTCACTCCTTGGTTAGTAACCACTAAGTTAGTCCGCGCTACGGTAGCAGCCTCGTCCGGGGTCACGAGGCCATCTAGGCTTGGCCGTGTGAGTGAGCTCGCCCGGATCCGGGAGCGCGTCGGTGCGATCGAGTCGAGGCTTGGCTGAGCGCATCGCACTCGTGACCGGCGGCGGTCGCGGGATCGGCGCGAACGTCGCGCGTGCGCTGTCCGAGGACGGCTGGTCGGTCGTCGTCGCGGCGCGGACGCGCGCCCAGGTCGAGGAGGTGGCGGCCGAGATCGGCGGTCGCGCGCTCCAGCTCGACGTGGCGTCGCCCGAGTCGATCGACCGTGCGTTCGCCGACGCAGGCGAGGTCGAGCTGCTCGTCAACAACGCCGGCATCAGCGGCCCGCGCGGGCGGACGTGGGAGGTCGCGCCCGAGGAATGGTGGCGCGTGTTCGAGGTGAACGTGCGCGGCGCCTTCCTCTGCGCGCGTGCCGCGATCCCAGGGATGCTCGGGCGCGGCGCAGGGCGTATCGTCAACGTCGGCAGCGGCGCCGCCTACCTGCCGATGTCGGTCGGCGAGACGGCGTACGGCCCGAGCAAGGCCGCGCTCCACCGCTTCAGCGAGCGGCTCGCGACGGAGCTGGCGCCGCACGGCATCTCCGTCTTCTCGATCAGCCCTGGCCTCGTGCGCACCGAGATGACGGCGGGCGTGTTCGCCGACGACGCGCCGTGGACGCCGCCGGAGGCCGCCCCGACCCTCGTGCGCAAGCTCGCGACCGGCCGCTACGACGCGCTCGCGGGCCGTTACCTCCACGCCGAGCACGACGACCTGGACGACCTGCTCGCGCGGATCGACGAGGTGCGCGAGAACGACCTGAACGCGATCAGGCTGCGGCGCTGACCGCTTGACGCGAGCGCCCCCCGGCGCGACGATCGCGCGGCATTCACCACGAGCCTCGAACAGAGGAGGGCAACATGGCGGGAATCGTCGAGAGCATCGAGATCGCGAGGAGCCCGGACGACGTGTTCGCGTACCTGAGCGACCTCGCGAGGCACGGCGAGTGGCAGACGGAGATCGTCAGCGTCAAGGTCGAGACCGACGGGCCGACGCGCCTCGGGTCGCGCGCCACCGACACGAGGAAGGTTCCGGGCGGCAAGCGGGCTGTCACCTACGAGATCACCGAGTTCGATCCGCCGCGAAGGACGTCGTTCAAGGGGATCGACGGCCCCGTACGGCCGGTCGGCAAGGTGAACGTCGAGCCGCTGGACGACGGCTCACGCTCCCGCATCACGCTGGAGCTCGACTTCGAGGGGCACGGCATCGGCAAGCTGCTGCTCCCACTCGTCCGCCGCGACGCCCGCAAGCACGTGCCGCAGGACCAGGCCCGGCTGAAGCAGCGGCTCGAGAGCGGCGTCTAGCGCGCGCTCTCGGGAGGCTATGCTCGCCGCGTGAGCGCCGGCCGGCTGCGCGTGGTGATGATCGCGCTCTTCGTTGCCGCCGCGGTGCTCACCGCCGTCTCCGGCGAGCAGCGCGGACCGCTGTTCGCACTCGCGTTCGTGTGCTTCACGGCCGGAGTGGTCCTCTTCTTCCGCTGGCGGCGCAAGCTTCGCGCTAGTGTTTTCGATCGTGGGGAGAAAACCTCCGACTGAGCGCGCGGCATGAGACTCGCGCTCGCACAGATGAACAGCGTCGTCGGCGACCTCGACGGCAACCGCGGGCGGATCGCGGGCCGGCTCGACGAGGCGCGTGCGGCCGGCGCCGACCTCGTCCTCTTCCCCGAGCTCGTCGTGACCGGCTATCCGCCCGAAGATCTGCTGCTGCGGCCCGCGTTCATCCGCGCGGCGCGGCGATCGGTCGAGGCGCTCGCCGCCGAGACGCAGGGCATCGCGGCCCTCGTCGGCGCGCCGCACCTCGACACCGACCTCTACAACGCCTGCTACGTCCTCGCGTACGGCGAGATCCGCGGCGTCTACCGCAAGCGCTTCCTGCCGAACTACGGCGTCTTCGACGAGGACCGCTACTTCGCGCCGGCGCATGACCTCGTGCTGCTTCGCTTCGGCGAGGTGCTCGTCGGACCGACGATCTGCGAGGACATCTGGCAGCCAGGCCCGCCCGCGAGCGACCTCGCGCTCGCGGGCGCACAACTGGTCGCCAACGTCTCGGCGTCGCCGTTCCACGTCGGCAAGGACCGCGAGCGCGAAGAGATGCTGCGCGTTCGCGCCCGCGACAGCGCCTGTTTCGTCGCACTCTGCAACGCCGTCGGCGGGCAGGACGAGCTCATCTTCGACGGGCACTCGGTGGTGCTCGACGACGAGGGCGAGGTGATCGCGCGCGCTTCGGGCTTCGAGGAAGCACTGCTCGTCGTCGACCTCGACCCGGTGGCGGCCGTCGGCCGCCGGTTGCGCGACGTGCGCCGCCGCGCCCTCGCACAGGACCGCGCAGAGCCGCCCGCCGCACAAGTGATCGAGCTCGAGCCACCGCGCGCTCAGGCGGAGGCGCGCCACCCGCGGCCGCCCGAGCAGCTGGACGACCTCGAGCAGATGCGGCAGGCGCTCGAGCTCGGCCTGCACGACTACGTGACGAAGAACCGCTTCGGCGAGGTCGTGATCGGCCTCTCCGGCGGCATCGACTCGGCGCTGACGGCAACGCTCGCCGCCTCGGCCCTCGGCGCCGACCGCGTGCACGGCGTGTCGATGCCGTCGCGCTACTCCTCCGACGAAACGCGACGCGACGCCCGGCAGCTCGCCGAGTCGCTCGGGATCGACTTCCGGCAGCTCCCGATCGAGCCTGCCGTCGAGGCGCTGACGGGCGTCCTCGCCGGAGCGTTCGCCGGCCGCGAGCCCGACCTCACCGAGGAGAACCTCCAGGCGCGAGTTCGCGGAACGTTGCTGATGGCGCTCTCGAACAAGTTCGGGTGGCTCGTGATCGCGACCGGGAACAAGTCCGAGCTCTCGGTCGGCTACTCGACGCTCTACGGCGACCTCGCGGGCGGCTTTGCGCTGCTGAAGGACGTCTACAAGACCGACGTCTTCCGCCTTGCGCGCCGCCTCAACGAACGCGCCGGCCGCGAGCTGATCCCGCAGTCGATCATCGACCGCCCGCCAAGCGCGGAACTGCGGCCGGACCAGCTCGACGAGGACTCGCTGCCGCCCTACGCGGAGCTCGACCAGGTGCTGAAGGCCTACGTCGAGCTCGACCGCTCACGCGAGGAGCTCTTGCAGGACGGCTTCGACGCCGACGTCGTCGATCGCGCCCTGGCGATGATCGACCGCGCCGAGTACAAGCGCCGCCAGGCCCCACCGGGCGTGAAGCTGCACCCGAAGGCGTTCGGCCGCGACCGCCGCACGCCGATCACCAACCGCTGGCCCGGCTGACTCGCGGGGGACAACCTTCGGTTTCCCCCCGCGGGCCCCCTTTCCGACACGTGGCTTCTCGCGGTGGGCGAGCACGGGCAGAGCCCGCGCTCGCGGCGACTCGCGGTGCAGGAGCGACTCGCGCTCAGGTGCCGCTCTGAACGCGGGCCCGCGACTGGAGCTCACTGCCGTCGCTGCTAGCTGCTGGCGTGGATCGGGCCGCGGAGCGAGCCGCTCGGGAGGCTCTTCGCCGGGACGACGAGGGTCCCACGCCCATTCGTTACGGCGGCGGCCTGCGTCCGGGTGAGCAGGACGAAGCCGCTTCCCGGCTCGATGCACCGCGCGCAGTTCAGCGTGATCGGCCCGAGGGTCTGCCCTTCCGGGCTCACGAACAGGATCCGGCTCGCCGAAGGTTGCTTGGCCGCGCCGCCGACGTGGATGTGCCAGCGCAGCGCGATGCCGGTGAGCGTCGCCGTGAAGTGGCCCGCGACCTCGGACTGCCCGTTCCGGAGCGGAGCGGTGAGCTCGACCGGCACCGGTGGCTTCACGGTCGCGCCGCGCACGGGGCCGGGCTTGCCGGCGTACAGCGCGACGAACTTCGCGACGTCGTAGATCTGGTCGAACGTCATCTGCTGGAGCAGCAGCTTCGAGGGCAAGCCGCCGCCGCCGCCCTGCGCGACCAGCTTCACGATGGCCGCGTACGTTGGCTTGGTTCCGTCGAGGTTGGAGCCCGGCTTGTTGTCCCCCTGGAGGCCGGCTGCCATTGAGTTGTGGCAGCCCGAGCAGAACACGCGAAAGACCTCGAGGCCTTTGACCGGGTCGCCCGGCAGATTCCGCACGTTCGCTTCTTCCTTCAGTCCCACAGCGCCCGGAAGGCCCGGGATGCCTGCCGTGGGCTTCGACGCTGTGTTCGGCATCGCGTACGCGACGAGAGTGCCCGGTGCCAGCACCGCAGCCGCCACCAGAAAGAGCACGACTCTCGACCGCCGGGATGTCACTGGCACAACTATTACAGGAAATCGGCTGACCTCGCGACGCAGAAACCAAGGTCCAGACTCCCTCGAAACCACCGTCTCGGTGTCGGACACCCCGAAACCCGGACGCCCGTCCGAGCTGCGCGTCCACTTCACGATTGCTCCGTGTCAGGACGCCAGGTCGGCGAGGATCGCCCCCAGGATCGGTACTGCGATCGTCAGGGTCAAGCTCGTCCAGCCGACGACGACGAGCGTTCGTCTCGTCCGCTCCGCGCGGCCCTCGCGGATTTCGGCCTGCAGGCGCGGGCCGTAGACGAAGTTGTGCAGGTACGAGGCAACGATCAGACCGGCGGAGAGCGCGACCTTCACCCACAGGACCGTCTCGAACGGCGAGCGGCCCCGGTCCCAGTCGTAGCGGGCGAGCTCGACGCCCGTGAGCGCAGCGACCGCCAGCGCGCCGTAGCCGAGCGGCCGCCAGCGAAGGCCGAGCTCCTTCATCGCGCGGCCGCGCGGCTCGCCGTCGAGCACGCGGATCGCGGGCACACCGGCAAAGACAAGCGCAACCGACCCGCCGACCCAGACCATCGCCGCGAGCAAGTGGACGATCACGAAGACCTCGTGCACGGCGGTGAAGGCTAGTCGCGGAGGTCGAGCGGCTCCGGCGGAGGGCCGTCGCGCAGAAGTGTCCGCAGGTGAACCGCGAGGGAGCGCGGCGAGATCCGCTCGTCCGTCGTCTCGAGCTCGACGAGCGTCCACCAGCGGTGGCCGCGCACGTTCTCGGCGACAAGGTCGACCGTCGGCGCGATCTCCGGCCCGTCGACGCGCACGAGATGGAAGCGCTCGCGCTGGCACACGATCCGCGCGTCGAGCGGAAGGACGTGCTCGCGCGTCCAGACGATCGGTCCCAGATCGGTGGGACGCAGACCCGTCTCCTCGGCGAGCTCGCGGCGGAGCGCCGCCTCGTCGGTCTCGCCGGCGGCGACGCCGCCGCCCGGCGTGATCCACCAGGTCCGGCGCGTCGCCGGGTGCTCCCAGCGCATCAGGAGCACCCGCTGCTCCGCGTCCACGACAAGCGCGCGGACCGCCTCGCGCGGAACGGGATCGAGCCATTCACGCAGGGCGCGAAACCAGCGAAGCCGCTCGGCGTAGGGGACGGCGGCGTTTGCGGGCGACGTCGACGGGAGCACGAACAGGCCCGTGTCGTCGAGCCCGCGCGACTGCGGCCCGAGCTCCGGGCGCTTGCCGAGCGCGCCCCGGTAGGCCTCCTTGCCTACGAACGCGATCGCGCGCGGCCGCAACTCGAGGGCGAGCCGCGCCAGGCGCGCGCCGTCGAAGTCGCGGCGGCGCAGGTCGCCCGAGCCGGCCGTCGTGCGGTAGGCGGCGTTCGTCAGCCCGTAGCCGAGATCGAGCAGGGCGTACTGCTCGTCGGGCAGATACGGACTCGGTGTGAAGCCCGCGTCGTGGAGGAGTCGCCAGAAGTCGTTGCGCGGGTTTGCGAAGTGCGCGCCCGCAGCCGCGGAGACGCGGCCGGGATTGATCCCGCAGAAGACGCAGACGAGGTCAGGCGCGAGGACGTCCGGGACGTCAGAGGCGGGTGCGGCCACGCGGCCGACAGCGTGGCAGATGCGCGTGCCACGTCGCGGTGCACACCCACGAGCTCGGCAGCGGCACCGCCGGACGACCCTTCGCCGGCGGGGCGTAGCGGCGGCGGGACGTCCAGCTCCGGCACGCGTGCTTCATGCGGCCTCCAGGCCTGACTCGTCGCTCAGCTCGGGGAGCCGCCGCTCGACGAGCTCGCGGAGCCTCGCTCCCGCGACGGCCGCGGGCCGCGCGGGCTCCGACAGGTCGCGGAGGATGCTGACGCGCTCGTTCCGTGCGCCGTAGCAGCGGGCGTAGCACTCAGCCTCGCTCAGCCGTCTGAGCCTCATGTCCTGGCCTCGTCCGGTTCCCGCCCGGCGAGGCCTGGCTCCGCCGAAGGCTGCCGCCGCCGCCGGCGGCCCAGGAATGTGAGAAGCCCCACCGCTCGCCCACTCTAGGACCCGCACCGGACGGACCCGCGGTAGCGTGCGCCCATGGCCCACCGGCCGCCGACGATCGAGAACGTGCGCGAGCGCTTCACGGCGCTCCGCGCGCCGCTCGCGTTCTTCGACGGGCCGGGCGGCACGCAGGTGCCGGACGTGGTGATCGAGGCGATCGGGGCATACCTCCAGGCTGCGAACGCGAATCTGGGCGGCGCGTTCGTGACCTCAAAGGTCAGCGACGACCTCGTCGACTCCGCGCGCGCCGCGGCCTCGGAGCTTCTGGGCGCCGCCACCGACGAGGTGATCTTCGGCCCGAACATGACGACGCTGAACTTCGCGCTCTCGCGCACGGTCGCACGCGACTGGCAGGCCGGCGACGAGGTCGTGGTGACGAAGCTCGACCACGACGGCAACGTCGCGCCGTGGCTGGAGCTGGCCCACGACAAGGGCATCGTCGTCCGCTTCTGCAACCTCGACGCCGAGTGCCGCCTCGACCTCGACCATCTGCGCTCGCTGCTCTCCGAGCGTACGCGCGTCGTCGCCTTCCCGTGGGCCTCGAACGCGGTCGGCACGGTGACGCCGGTCGCCGAGATAGCGGCAAGTTGCCACGAGGTGGGCGCGCTCGCCTGGTGCGACGCCGTCCACTACGCGCCGCACGGGCCGATCGACCTGACGCAGGTCGACATCGACGTCCTCCTCTGCTCGCCGTACAAGTTCTACGGGCCGCACCTCGGGTTGGCTGCCGTGCGCCGGGGGCTGCTCGAGAGCTGGCGCCCGTACAAGGTCCGACCGGCGCCCGACTTCCCCGTCGGGCATCGCTTCGAGACGGGGACGCAGCCGCACGAGCTGCTCTGCGGCTTCGTCGCCGCGGTCGAGTACGTACAGAGCGTCGGCTGGAAGTTCATCCGCGAGCACGAGCAGGCCCTTGGCCGGCGCTTCCTCGACGGCCTCCCCGGCGGCTGGACGCTGCACGGGCCGCCGGCGCTCGAGGGCCGCGTGCCGACGTTCGCGATCACGCACGCCGAGGAGTCGCCGGCGGCGGCGGCGGCGAGGCTCGCCGAGGGCGGCTTCGCGCTCTGGCACGGCGACTACTACGCGCTCGAGGTGATGAAGCACCTGGGCCTGCCCGACGGCGCGCTTCGCGTCGGCATCGTCCACTACAACACCGAGGACGAGGTCGACCGCCTACTCGCCGAGCTGTAGCCGTTCCGGAGCGCGACGACTCCGGCAAGCGCGGGAGGCCTTGACAAGTTAGTGAGTCACCACTAACATCACGCAGCATGGTGGTCACGGAACGGAAGTCGAAAGAGGTTCGCCACGAGGAGATCCTCGATGCGGCGCTTCAGGAGTTCGCTCAGCGCGGGCTTCACGGCGCCTCGACCGAGGACATCGCTCGCCGCGCGGGCATCTCGCAGCCGTACGTCTTCCGCCTGTTCGGGACGAAGAAGGCGCTCTTCACCGCCGTGGTCGCCCGCTGCTTTCGGCAGACGCACGAGCTCTTCGCGCGCGCCGCCGAGGGCAAGCGCGGCCCGGAGGCACTGGATGCCATCGGCCAGGCGTACGTGGAGCGTCTGAAGCAGGACCGGATGCAGCTGCTCGCACAGATGCAGGCCTACGCGGCCTGCGACGACCCGGACATCCGCAAGGTGGTGCAGGACGGGTACGGCGATCTCGTGGCCTACGTCGAGCGGGTCTCCGACGTGCCGGCGGACGCGATCTCCGACTTCTTCGCCAAGGGCATGCTGCTGAACGTGATCGCGTCCATGGGCCTCGACGACAGCGCCGAGCCCTGGGTCGAGCGGCTCGTCAAGGGCTGCGAGCTCGAATAGTCGTGTCTCTTTTTTTCGGGAGGTAGTTAGTGATGAATCACAAAACACTCTGGACATTCGCGATCACCTCGATCGCACTCTTCATGGTCACGCTCGACAACCTCGTGGTCACAACGGCGCTGCCGGTGATCCGCACCGACCTGAACGCCGACCTCGCCGGGCTCGAGTGGACCGTGAACGCCTACACGCTCACCTTCGCGGTGCTGCTCCTCACGGGCGCCGCGCTCGGTGATCGCTTCGGGCGCCGGCGTGTGTTCGCGATCGGCATCGGCATCTTCACGCTGGCCTCCGCCGCGGCCGCGGTCGCGCCGTCGATCGAAGCGCTCAACGCGGCGCGGGCGGTGCAAGGGCTCGGCGGCGCGCTCGTGCTGCCGCTGACGCTGACGATCCTCTCGGCCGCGGTTCCCGCCGAGCGGCGCGGCCTCGCACTCGGCGCGTGGGGCGGAATCAGCGGCCTCGCGGTCGCGTTCGGCCCGCTCGTCGGCGGTGCAGTCGTCTCGGGCATCTCGTGGCACTGGATCTTCTGGCTGAACGTCCCGATCGGCCTCGTGCTCGTGCCGCTTGCGCTGCTGCGGCTCGACGAAACGCGGGGGGCCGCGAACCGCTTCGACCTGCCGGGCCTCGGCCTCGCAAGCGCCGGCCTCTTCGGGATCGTCTGGGGCCTCGTCCGCGGCAACGCGGTCGGCTGGGGCTCGCCCGAGATCGTCGGCTCGCTCGTCATCGGCGCGATCCTGACGGCGCTCTTCGTGGCGTGGGAGATGCGTGCTCCGGCGCCGATGCTGCCGATGCGCTTCTTCCGCGACCGGACGTTCGCGCTCGCGAACACCGCGTCGCTCCTGATGTCGTTCGGGATGTTCGGCTCGATCTTCCTGCTCGCCCAGTTCTTCCAGACGGCACAGCACTACTCGCCGCTCCAGTCGGGTGTACGCATCCTGCCGTGGACGGCGATGCCGATGATCGTCGCCCCGATCGCCGGCGCACTCTCCGATCGCGTCGGCGGGCACAAGCTGATGGGCACCGGGTTGGCGCTCCAGGCCGCGGGGCTCGCGTGGATCGCGGCCGTCTCGACCGCGGGTGTCTCGTACGGGGAGCTCGTCCTGCCGTTCACGCTCTCCGGGATCGGCATGGGGCTCTTCTTCGCCCCGGTCGCGAACGTGGTGCTCTCTTCGGTCCGGCCCGAGGAAGAGGGCCAGGCCTCCGGGGCGAACGCCGCGATCCGCGAGCTCGGCGGCGTCTTCGGCGTGGCCGTGCTGGCCTCGGTGTTCGCGCACTACGGCGGCTACGACTCGCCGACCGCGTTCAGCGACGGCCTGGTGCCGGCCGTGCTGATCGGGGCGATCGTCGTCTTCGCCGGCTCGATCGCCGCCTTCTCGATCAAGCGCAGCCGCCGCAGCGAAGCTGTCGCCGGCGACGTCGCGCTCGAGCTGGCGGCCTAGAGGCTTGATGTGGATTAGGCGTCCGTCGTGGGGCCGTTCCAGGTCAAGCCAGGGTGGCTCGGCGTCCGCAGCCCAGGCCGGTGGGCCTGGGCAAGGGCGACGAGACGGCATGGCGCCGCGCCTGGGGCGGCACCGCGGCCACGGTTGATCCCCATCAAGCCTCTAGAGGCTTGATGGGATGAGGCATCCGTCGTGGGCCGCTCCAGGCCAAGCCTGGGGCGGCACCGCGGCCACCGCTCTGCACGTCAAGCCTCGATTGGATGTCTACGGGGCAGTTTTCGGGGGACGCGTCCGGGGGAGGTGCGTGCTACGGTGCCTGAACGGACGGCACATGGGTCGTCCCGTGAGATGCAGCTTCTCGTTCCTCCTCTGGCGGTTTCGAGTCGTATCTCGAACCTCAGAACAAAAGGAGTTGAACATGTCCCAGACTTTCAATGGGCTCGGCGTGAGCCCGGCCGTCGTCGAGGCGCTCGCCGCGGGCGACATCCACGAGCCGTTCCGCATCCAGACGCTCGTCCTGCCCGACGCGCTCGCCGGCAACGACATCCTCGCGAAGTCGCCGACCGGCTCGGGCAAGACGCTCGCCTTCGCGATCCCGATCGTGGAGAACACGCCGGCGAAGGGGCCGACGCCCACCGCGCTCGTGCTCGTTCCGACCCGTGAGCTTGCGATCCAGGTCGCCGAGGAGCTCGACAAGCTCGCCCGGGCAAAGGGCCTGCGGGTCGCCGCGGTCTACGGCGGCGCACCGGTCGGCGCCCAGGCGAAGCGCGCTCGCGGGGCACAAGTGGTCGTCGCGACGCCGGGACGGCTACAGGACCTGATCGAGCGCCGACTGATCGCGATGGACCAGGTCGCGATCCTCATTCTCGACGAGGCCGACCGAATGCTGGACATGGGCTTCCGCCCGCAGGTCGAGCGGATCCTCCGCCGCGTCCCCGCGAACCGCCAGACGATGTTGTTCTCGGCGACGCTCGACGGTGAGGTCGGCGACCTCGCCAGCGCCTACACGCGCAACCCGAGCCGCTTCGAGGCGGCGCGCCCCTCGGCGGAGGACGGCGACCTGGTTGTCGAGCACGCCTTCGTCTCGGTCACCGCCGAGGACAAGCTCGACCGGCTGATCGAGCTGCTCGAGGCCGACCGCGGGCTCGCTCTCGTCTTCGTCCGCACCAAGCGCGGCGCCGGCCGGCTCGCCGAGAAACTCGCCCGACGCGGCATCCCGGCACTCGCGATGCACGGCGACATGGCGCAGTCGGCACGCGAGAAAGCCCTCGAGCGCTTTCGCTCGGGTCGCGCGACGACGCTCGTCGCCACCGACGTCGCGGCCCGCGGACTCGATCTGACCGAGATCAGCCACGTGATCAACTTCGACCCGCCCGAGGACGACAAGGGCTACGTGCACCGCGTCGGCCGCACCGGCCGCGCCGGGCGCGCCGGCCAGGGCATCACCCTCGTGCTGCCGGAGCAGCAGGCCGACGTCAGCCGCGTCGCGGCAAGGCTCGGCCACCGTGACCAGTTCGAGAGCGCGGGCATGAGCTCCGCGCGGCCGAAGCTGCTCTACACGAGCCGCCGCGGCCGCCGGTCTCGCTGGTAGACCGGTCGCGGACACCCCAGGCCGTCCGCGCTCGATGCGGGCCGGACGGCCTATTCGACTCCGGCAGACCGGAGGTAGGCTCCGGCGACGATCGTTCCGCCACCCGACCTCTCCCGCCCGGCATGAGGCTGGCACTGTTCGCGGCCGTAGCCGTCGCGGCGACCCCGCCGGGCATCTGGCGGCCGGAGGCGCCGCTGCCTGTGCCGCGGACCGAGGTCGCCGCCGCGCTCGACGGGCGTGAGATCGTGGTCGCCGGCGGCTACCTCGAGGACGGCTCGACCTCGGCCCGCACCGATCTCTTCGACCCGGCCGCGGATCGCTGGCGCGCCGGACCCGACCTGCCGGAGCCGCTCAACCACGCCGCCGCCGCCAGCCTCCGCGGCTCGGCAGTCGTGGTGGGAGGCTACGGCGCGGGCGGGCCGACGCGAACCGCCGTTCAGCTCGACGGCGACTCCTGGCGAGCGCTGCCGCCGCTCCCGGCGGCACGCGCGGCGGCCGCCGCGGTTGCATTGCGCGGACGCGTCTACGTCGTCGGCGGCGTGGCGCCCGGTGGCCTCGCGAAGACGATGCTCGCCTACGACCCGGACCGGAGACGCTGGTCGGCGCTGCCCGGGCCGACCCCACGGCAGCACCTGGCGGCAGCCGCCGCGCGCGGCCGCCTGTACGTGATCGCCGGGCGTAGCGCCGGCTACGACACCAACACGACTCTCGTCGAGTCGTGGGCCCCGGGCGAGAAGCGCTGGCGCCGCGAGCCGCCGGTCCCCGATGCCCGCGGAGGGACGGCCGCCGCGACCGTCGCCGGGCGGATCGTCTCGGTCGGCGGCGAGTCGCCGCAGGGGACGCACGCCGCCGTGTACGCGCTCGACGTCGCCACACGCCGTTGGCAACGGCTCGCCGACCTGCCGACGCCGCGCCACGGCCTGGGCGCGGTCGCGCTCGCGGGCGAGATCCACGTGGTCGGGGGCGGCCCGAAGCCGGGCCTCACCGTCACCGGCGCGAACGAAGCGCTCCGCATGCCTTAGTTAGGGAAAAGCAGTCGAACCGGGGTTCAGGTCCTCCGAGCCTCCGTTGCGGCAGCCCTCCGGGACGAGGTACTGCGGGGTCGCGGCCGCGTCGGAGACGTTCGTGGCAAGCTGCTCGCGCATCATCGCGCGTGCCGTGCTCTCGGAGAGGCCGAGGTCGGTGCCGATCCGGACGCCGCTCTGGAAGCCGTAGCAGTTGGCGAGGCCCTCGTCGCTCACGCCCTGGAGATGCCACGCCTCGTGCGCGAGCACGGCGATCGCGCGCGCCGTGCGCGGGAACGAATGCGTCCGGTGCTTGAACGCGAGTTGATAGAGCGTGTCGCAGATCGACGGGGTCAGGTACGCCCGCCTGCCACCGACGAACGCGAGCCCGTCTGCGTCCTGGGTGAAGCCGACGAATTCTCCGCTCGTGTCGCAGCGAACCCGCGCGGGGTGGCCGGCGATCCGTGCCGCCTCCCGCGAGAACACGGCCTCGGCCCGTACCCGGTCGGCCTCCGAGACCGCGCGCCACCCGTGCGGACGCGACGCGTAGAAGAGGATCCCGGCCACGAGCGCGACCGTCGCGAGCGCCTCGATCACGTAGCGCCGGTCGAGCAGGCGCGCCTGCCTCGGCGGGGCGGCGTAGGGCTTGGCAGCGGCGAGGACCGCGTCGGGATCGCGCAGGTAGGCCTCGACGCGTTCCTGCGCCTCTTCGTCGCTCAGGCCCTCGGTCGGCACGAAGTGCCGCTCGCCCGCGAGCTCGACCGCGGTCGCCTCCCGCCAGTGCTCGCCGCCCAGCTCGGCGAGGTCGTGCGGCTGGGGACCCCGATCCGTGCCCCGCGACGCAGGCGCGATTCCGCGCTTGCCCTGGAGGTAGCCGCCGACGAAGAACTGCACCTCCAGCCACACCGCGGCGAGGAACGGCAACCAGGCCGGGATCCACACCCGCACGTCGTAGGGGAGGAAGAAGTACGCGATCACGAGCGCGAGCACGGCCAGCCGCAGACGCCGGACGGCGCGCGCGCGCCGGCGCAAGGCGTACGACCGCTCCAGGCCGGGCCCCGGCCGCTCGACGAGGCTCATCGGGAGCAACGTAGCGACCGGCGCTCGCGGGGCGGCGGCCGCGCCGCGCTTGGCCCCGCGGAGCGCGCGGTCTAGACTCGCCTCGTGCTTCGCCGTGACGCGAAAGTCGACCTCCTGAAGCGGGCGCCGCTCTTCGCCCAGTGCTCGAAGAAGGAGCTCGGCCAGGTGGCGCTCCTCGCCGACGAGATCGACCTGAGTGCGGGCAAGGTTCTGACGCGCGAGGGCGAGCCGGGTCGCGAGTTCTTCGTCATGATCGAGGGCTCCGCCGAGGTGCGCCGCAACGGTCGCAGGGTCAACACGATGAGCGCCGGCGACTTCTTCGGCGAGATCGCGCTCGTCTCGCGACCGGCCGCGGACGGCGACTGTGACCGCGACCTCGCCCGTGCGGCTGCTGGTCGTGACTGACCGAGCCTTCCGCGAGCTGATGCGGAAGATGCCGTCGATCCAGACGAAGGTGCTCGCGACGCTCGCCGAGCGGCTTCCTGCCGACGCGTTCTGACCGCCCTCAGAGCTCGAGTTCGAGCCCGTCGTGCGCAAGCTCGACTTGGTCGCCGACCGGCAGCTCCCGCGGCCGGTGCGTAACGAGAAGACGGCGCGCACCCGAGGCGGCGAACGCGGACTCGGCCTCGGCCAGCGAGAGGTGACCGCGCGGCTCCGGCTCGCCGTCGGCGAGCGTGGCCTCGCAGAGGAACAGGTCGGAGTCGCGCGCAAGCTCGACGAGCCCGTCGTTCGGGCGCGGAGTCGGCCGAGTACGCGAGCGTCGCTCGCCCGTCGGAGACGCGAAAGCCGTACGCCTCGATTGCGTAGTGCTGCACGCGCACCGGCACGAGCTCGAAGCCGGCGACCTCGCCCGGCACGTCCCCGGCGTACTCGCTCACGTCGAAGGCCCGCTCGAACATGTCGCGCTCGCCGCCGAACTCGGCCGCCAGGCCGGCCAGGTACTCGCGGCCGCCGGGCGGCAGGTGCAGCCCGACTGCGCCCTACCTCTCGGCCGGGGCCGTAGATCGTGCCCCACACCCACGGCACGAGGTCGCCCCAGTGGTCGAGGTGGAAGTGGCTGATCGCGATCGCATCGAGATCGGGCCAGGGCCTTGCCTGCCGGAGCCGGGCGAGCACGCCTGGACCGCAGTCGAGGAGCAGGCGGCCGCGCCCCTCGACGAGGTAGCCCGACTGGGCCCCGCCCGGATTGGGCCAGGCGGGCGAGCAGCCGACGACCGTGAGACGCACGCGCCGCAATCTAGACACTCGCCAGAGGCTTGATGTGGATTAGGCGTCCGCGGCCACGGCGAGTCCACATCGAGCCTCTAGAATCGGGGGGTGTCCGGTGCACCGCCCGAGCTGCTCGACGGCGTTCCGCTCTTCAGCGGCCTCCACCCGCGAGAGCGGCAGGAGATCGCGAGCTCGATGAAGGGGCGCTCGCTCGAGCCCGGCGAGACGATCGCGGTCGAGGGCGAGCAGGGGGTCGGGTTCTTCGTGATCGAGAGCGGCACCGCGCGGGTGTCCGTCGGCGGCGAGGACCGCCGGACGCTCGGCCCGGGCGACTACTTCGGCGAGATCGCCCTGATCAGCAAGGCGCCCCGCTCCGCCACGGTCACCGCCGAGACGCCCGTTCGCTGCTGGGGTCTCACGAGCTGGGAGTTCCGCCCGATCGTGCAGGCGAACGCCACCGTGGCGTGGAGCCTGCTCGAGTCGCTCGCCAAGATGCTCAGCGCCCGCTGACGGCCGGCCCTCGGCCTGACGGGCCTCGCACTCACTACAATTCAGTCCGTGGAGCGCAAGCTCGCGACGGTCCTCTTCGTCGATCTCGTCGATTCGACTTCGCTCGTCGGAGCCGTCGATCCCGAGGTCGTCCGCCGGCAGGTGAGCGAGTACTTCGACCGCGCGTCGCAGTGCATCGAGCAGCACGGCGGCACGGTCGAGAAGTTCGCGGGCGATGCGGTGATGGCAGCGTTCGGAGTGCCGCGCACGCACGAGGACGACGCGGTGCGCGCCGTGCGAGCCGCATTCGCCGTCCTCGCCGAGGTGCAGGAGCTGGGTCTCGAGGCACGGATCGGCGTCGAGGCGGGCGAGGTCGTCGTCGGCGACACGGAGTCGACGTTCGCCACCGGCGAGGCCGTGAACCTCGCGGCGCGCCTCCAGCAGTCCGCCCGGCCCGGCGAGATCGTCCTCGGCCCCACCGTGCGCCGGCTCGCGGCAGGCGCCGTGGAGGTGGAGGACGCGGGACCGCTCGAGGTCAAGGGCCGGACCGAGCCGCTCTGGACGTGGCGCGCGCTGCGCTCGCTCGACGCGCCCCACAACGTCGCGGCGGCGTGGTTCATCGGCCGCGAGCAGGAGCTCGAGCTGCTCCAGAACGCGCTTGCGCGCACGATCCGCGACCGGCGAGCCAGCCTTGTCACGGTCTTCGGCGAGCCGGGGATCGGCAAGACACGGCTCGTCTCGGAGTTCGTGGCGGGGGCCGAGCGCGTGACCGTGCTCCGCGGCCGCGCGCTCCCGTACGGCGAGGGCATCACCTACTGGCCGCTCGCGTCGATGATCAAGACCTCGGCGGGGATCACCGACGACGCCCCGGCGTCGGAGGCGTTCGAGAAGCTCCGTCTCTGCTGCGAGAGCGAGGCCGTCGCCGACCTGCTCGCGGTCGCGCTCGGCGTTCTCGGCGCCGCCGAGGACGGGCGCACCGCCGGCGAGCTGACGTGGGCCGTGACCCTGTGGGCGGAGCAGCTCGCGGAGGCGCAGCCGCTCGTGCTCGTCTTCGAGGACGTGCAGTGGGCGGAGGAGCCGTTGCTCGACGTCGTCGAGCGGCTCGTCCGCGGGCTTCGCGACTCGCCGGTGCTGATCGTGTGCGTGGCGAGGCCCGACCTCCTCGAGACGAGGCCGGCCTGGGGTGGCGGGAACCCACGGGCGCTCGCGCTCGAGCTCGGCGCGCTGAGCGTCGAGCAGAGCCGCGAGCTGGTCGACGCGCTGCTGGCACGCGCCGACGTCCCGCCGGCACAACGCGCATTGGCCCTCGAGAAGGCCGAGGGCAACCCGCTGTTCCTGGAGGAGACGGCCCGGATGCTGGCAGACGACGAGGGCGGCACGCTCAAGCGGATCCCCGACTCGGTGCAGGCGCTGATCGCCGCCCGCATCGACGGGCTCGACGCCGACGACAAGCGCGTGCTGCAGCACGCCGCGCTCGTCGGGCGCGTGTTCTGGCGCGGCGCGCTCGACGCGCTCTCGCCGGACCTCGACGTCGGCTGCGCGCTCGACCGGCTACTCGAGCGCGAGTTCATCGCGCCGGAGGCCCACTCCTCGATCTCGGGCGAGCGCGCGTTCCAGTTCACCCACGGCCTGATCCGCGAGGTCGCATACGGGACGCTCACCAAGGCCCACCGCGCCGCGGACCACAGGACACTCGCTGCGTGGGTCGCCGAGCGTGCGCCGGACGAGTTGGCGGACGTCCGCGCGCACCATCTCGACGACGCGGCGAGCCTTCTGATGGAGCTCGAGGGCGCGGTTCCGTCCGACCTCGCGCGCGACGCCGCCGCCGCAGTCGACGGAGCCGGACGCCGCGCCCTCCGCCGCGGCTCCTTCGTCGTCGCCCGCAATCGCCTCGTGCGCGCGGTCGAGCTCGAGCCGACCATCAAGCGCCGGTACTTCGCGGCGCAGACGGCCGGGCGTCTCTCCGACGTGTCGACCGCACGTGAGGAGGCACGGTCGGTGCTCGAGGACGCGCGGGCCGAAGGCGACCGCGCGACCGAAGGGCGCGCGCTCGTCCTCCTCGCCGAGATCGCGCTCCGCACCGACAGCGACGTTGCGCGAGCGAGCGAGCTCGCGGACGAGGCGCTCGCGGCCCTCCCCGAGGACGACCTCCACGGTCTCTACGACGCGCGGTCGCTACTCGCGACCATCGCCGGGTGGGTCGGCGATGCCGAGGCGTCGCGCCGTCACGGCGACGCCACGGTCGCGCTCGCGAGGGAGACGGGTCGGCGCGACCTCGAGAGCCTCGCGCTGTCGCAGCTCGCAGGCGTCGCGAGCGGCTTCGGGGACAGAGACGAGGCACTCGAGCTGACGCGCCGTGCGACCGCGCTGGCGCTCGAGAGCGGGAGCCGCGAGGCGTTCGGACGGGCGCGGGCAGTCGCCGGTCGCTGCGCCGTTCAGGCGGAGGACTTCGAGGCCGCCGAGGCAGGGCTGCGCGAGGCGCTGGCGGCGTTCGAGGAGACTGGAGCCGCGGGGCGCGCCGGCTGGGCGACCTCGATGCTCGGCGCGCTCGAGCTTCGTCGCGGCAACCTCGAACGCGCCGAGGAGCTGCTCCGCGACGCCGTGCGGCGGCTTCGCGCGACCCAGGAGCACGGGTTCCTCGTCGAGGCGGAGCGCAACCTCGCCGAGGTACTCGTCCGCACGGGCAAGCTGATCGAGGCGGAGCGAGTCGCCGAGCACGCGCAGAAGACGGTCGGCCGCGAGGACGTCTGGTCGCGCGCCTCGATCCTCCACGCCCTCGGCCTCGTCCGCGCCGCGCAGGGACGAGCGGACGAGGCGGAGGCGCTGCTCTGCGAGTCACTCGCGATCCTCGAGCCGACGATGTACCGGCTCTTCGCCGACGAGGTGCGAGCGACACTCGAGGCCGTGCGCAACCACGCCGCGACGGCTGCCCGGCCTTCCTGAAGCGCGTCAGCTGCGCCGGGTCAGCCGGCGTCCCACCACTCGGGATGCTCCATCGCCAGCTCGTCGGGCACCGGATACGAGCCGTGCAGGTGGATCAGCTTCCACCGCCCGTCCTCGCGGACGAACACGGCGGTGAAGCGGAGGCGCAACGACGGGCCGCCCGGGACGCTGAACACGGGTTTCGCCACCGCCCAGCCGGTCTCGCCGTTCTCCCAGGCATCGACCTCTCCCAGCTCGATCAGGAAACCCTCGAGACCGTACGCGCCGCGGACCGCCTCCTGGCCGGCAAACCACTCTCGTGCCGTGCTGCCGATGGCGAGCACCGCCCCCTCGCTCGAGACGACCTCGTCGTAGGTCGCGAGGTCTCCCGAGACGTTCTTCGCGAAGAAAGTGGCCAGTGCGTCTGCGACGTCGGGCGACTCTTCCACCTCGTCCTCCTCTCCCGGACTGTCGAGAACCCGAGCCTAGTACAGATGACGACGGCCTGGACGATCCGGCGCGTGCCGACGACGTGTTTCAGAGAGGTCGCAGCGCGGTTCGCCCCTCGGCCTTACGCTTCTCGGCGCAGCGATGGTGAGCGAATGCGGCGAAGACACGTTCTCGGCCTGAGGCAGGGCGGCTCGGGCGGCTCGGCGTCGTGAGCGGCGCGCTCTTCTGGGGGCTCGTCGCGGGCAGCTCACTCGTGCTCGGCGGCTGGCTCACGCTGCGGGTGGGCATTTCCGAGCGCGTGCTCGGAGTCGTGATGGCCTTCGGTTCCGGGGTGCTCATCAGTGCGGTCGCCTACGAGCTGGTCGGCGAGGCGTTCTACGCCTCGGACGCGACCTGGGCCGTGGGGGGCGGGCTCTTCGCCGGCGCAGGGGTGTTCTTTGCGGGCGACTGGTACCTCGACCGGCTCGGAGGCCATCGCCGCAAGTCGAGCGGCGGACATCAGGCGGCCGGCTCGCCCCTCGGGATCGTGCTCGGCATCGTGCTCGACGGCGTGCCGGAATCCGTCGTGATCGGGCTCTCGTTGATCGGAGGGGCCGGTGTCAGCGTCGCCGTGATCACGGCCGTGTTCCTGTCCAACCTGCCGGAGGCAATCGCGGCCACGAGCGGCCTCGTGAAAGTGGGTTGGGAGCGGTCGCGCATCATGGCTCTATGGGTGGGCGTGATGCTCGTGACCGGGCTCGCGTCGGTCGCCGGCTACGCCCTCTTCGACCAGGCCTCGCCGAGCGAGCTCGCGTTCGTGCTCGCCTTCGCAGGCGGCGCCGTCCTGACCATGCTCGCCGACACGATGATGCCCGAGGCGTTCGAGCACGGCGGCAGGATCGTCGGGCTCACGACGACGCTCGGCTTCGCCGTCGCCTTCACGCTCTCGGCTCTCGAATGAGCGACCAGAGCCCGCCGGAAGGGCCGCCCGCCTACGGCGACCGGCGCAAGGCGTTTCGGGCCGCTGTGAACGAACCGCTCGTCGATCGAACCGTGCCGGTGAGCACGGAGCTTCGGCAATACCGCCTGAACACCGGCCGGCGCGACCTGCTCGCGGGCCTCACCGTCGCCGCGCTCGCAGTGCCGTCTGCGATGGCATACGCGGAGCTCGCAGGCCTCTCGCCGGTGAACGGGCTCTACGCGCTCCTGCTGCCGGCGGTCGCATACGCGCTGCTTGGGTCGTGCCGGCAGCTCATCGTCGGTCCCGAGAGCTCCGTCTCGGCGCTCGTCGCCGTCACGATCGCGTCCCTCGCAGTGGCCGGAAGCCCTGAGGCCGCATCGCTCGCCGCCCTGCTTGCGCTGCTCGTGGCGGCATCCTTCGGCGTCGCCTGGATCCTCCGCCTCGGGTGGATCGCCGATTACTTCTCCCGCCCGGTGCTGGTGGGTTACATCCACGGCGTCGCCTTCGTCCTCGTCGCCGGACAGCTCGAGAAGCTGCTCGGCCTCGACGTGGAGGCTCGGGACCCGGGTCGCCAGGTGATCGAGGCGGCGCGGGAGCTTGACGAGTCGATCCTTGCCACGGTGCTCGTCGGCGCGGCGGCGCTCACGCTGCTGCTCCTCGCGAGGTTCCTTGCACCGCGGTTCCCGGGCGCGCTGCTGGTCGTGGTGCTCGCGATCGGTGTCTCATGGAGTCTCGATCTCGAGGCTCGAGGAGTGGCCGTGATCGGCGAGATCCCGGCCGGGCTGCCCAGCTTCGACCTGCCACGGACATCTCTCGGCCAGGTGCTCGAGCTCGCGCCCGCCGCGCTCGGCATCTTCCTCGTCGTCTTCGCCGATGGGATCCTCACCGCGCGCTCGTTCGCGGGCCGTCACGGCCAGCACGTCCGTGCATCACAGGAACTGCTGGCGTTCGGAGGCATGCAGGCGGCAGCCGGGATCACCCAGGGGTTCCCGGTCGGTGCGAGCAACTCGCGCACTGCGGTGAACGACCAGATGGGGGCGCGAACACAGTTCGCGGGGCTTGCGGCCGCGGCCGCCGTCGCGGTGGTGCTCGTCCTGTTGACCGAGCCGATGTCGTACCTGCCGACGGCGGTGCTGGGCGCGGTGATCATCTCCGCTGCAATCGGGCTGGTAGATCCCGAGGCGTGGCGTGAGCTCCGCCGGGTCAGCCGCTTCGAGACGGTGATCGCCGCGATCACGACGATCAGCGTGATCGGCGTGGGCGTGCTCGAGGCGCTCGTGCTCGCGGTTGCACTCTCGATTCTCGACACGGTGCGGCGCAGCGCGAAGCCCCATGACGCCGTTCTCGGCTGGGTCGAGCGACTCGGCCGATATGCGGACATCGAGCTGCACCCGTCGGCCGTCGTCACGCCCGGCGTCGTTGTGTACCGGCTCGACGACCGGATCTTCTTCGCGAACGCGCGCTACGTCGCGGGGCGCGTGCGAGAGGCGATCCGCGGCGCTCCGTACGAGGTTCACTGGCTCGTCTTCGACGCCGAAGGCGTGACCCACGCCGATTCGACGGGTCTCGAATCGCTCGGCAAGCTCGTCGAGAGCCTGCGCAGCGACGGGATCGAGATGGTCGTCGCGCGCCTGAAGTCGCCCGTCGCGGCTTCATTCGAGGCGACGGGGATCACCGACACGATCGGCCGCCACCAGTTCTTCCCCACGGTCCGCGCGGCCGTCGCCTACTGCGAGGGCCAATCGAAGGCCCCAGACGGCTAGCGCTCGGCCGTCGCGCCGCGGCACGCCGATGTCCCTCCTGCTCGGCGGCGGTCAGCTCGCGACGAGGACCGCGCTGCGGCAGTAGCCAGCTTCGGGTCGGCAGCCGGGACCTCG
>CAWAGR010000006.1:0-32935 GCA_963781435.1 uncultured Actinomycetes bacterium
TTCCGTACGACATCGAGTCGACCCAGGCCGAATACCGCAAGGCCGGGCTGCCCGAGGCCCTGGCCAGCGGCTCGCCTGCGGCGAGTAGCCGAGCGGCTGAGCCGGGCATCGGCTGCGGCCGACGTAACATGAATGGCTGTGGCGACGATCCGGTCGAGCGGGTGCTGGCGCGCGACCACTGCCTGGCGCCGGACCGGGTGGTCGACGCGCCGATCTACGGCGGGCGTTACGGCCGGGATGTTCACCGACCTGCCACCGTTCTCGGCCGACGAGGCGTTCCTGCACATGTACGCGTCGGCCGGCGGCGTCTGCGACGCCAGTGGTGGCGAGGACGGGCGGGGACGACTCGACCGTCGCAGCGGGCTGGCCCTTCGTCGGCCAGTTCGTCGCGCACGACATCACAGCCGACCGCTCGCCGCTTCGCTCGCACGCCGAGGAGGGGACCGCTGAGGAACTTCCGGACACCGCGCCTCAACCTCGAATGCGTGTACGGCGGCGGGCTCGTCGGCGGGCCCGTACCTGTACCAGCGCGACGATCCGGCGCAGCTTCTACTCGGGCGAAGGAGGGAACGACCTGCACGCGCAACGAGGAGGGGCTCGCGCTGATCGGCGACCCGCGCAACGACGTCCACCTCTTCGTCAACCAGCTCCACGTCGCGTTCCTCCGGGCCCACAACCTGGTCGTCGACCGGTTGCGCGAGGACGGCGTCGCCGAGGCCGAGATCTTCGACGAGGCCAGCCGGGCCACGATATGGCACTACCAGTGGATCCTGCTGCACGACTACCTTCCCGGCCTGGTCGGGGACGAGCTGACGGCGGAGCTGGCCGAGCAGGGACCGCGCTACTACGCCGCTCGACGGCGAGCCGTACATCCCGTTCGAGTTCGCCGACGCCGCGTTCCGCTACGGGCACAGCCAGATCCGCCATCGCTACCGATCAACGCGGGCAGCGGCGAGCTGGCGATGTTCCCCGACCTGATGGGCTTCGGCACGTCCCGTCCCGAGCGAGCGATCGAGTGGTCGCTGCTGTTCGACCTCCCCGGCCACCGCCGGCGCAACGATCGAAGCGCATGGACGGTCGCCTGCCCGGGAGCCTGATCAACCTGCCGGCGCAGATCACCGGCGACGTCGACGACGAGGCGTACCACTCGCTCGCCGCGCGCGACTTGCAGCGCGGGCAGGCGATCGGGCTACCGTCCGGAGAGGCGGTCGCGCGCCAGCTCGGCGCCGAGCTCATCGACCCGGCCGACATCGGGCTCGTGCGCCACGGCTGGCGCGGCGAGACGCCGCTCTGGTTCTACATCCTCCGCGAGGCGGACACGATCGGGGGCGGTGACCGTCTGGGGCCGGTCGGCGGACGGATCGTGGGCGAGGTGCTCATCGGGATCCTCGACGCCGACCCGGAGTCGTTTCGCTCCACCGATCCGGGCTGGAAGCCAACCCTGCCGGCGGCGGACGCGGCAGTACGGTCTCGCGGACCTGCTCGCCATCGGTTCTTCGATCACGGGAGAGACATGAGCGACTGCACGCATCTCGACACGATCGACTTCGACGTCACCCCGTCCAGCAGCGAAGGCTGCTCCGAGTGCCTTCGCACCGGCGGCTGGTGGGTGCACCTGCGCGAGTGCATGACCTGCGGCGAAGTCGGCTGCTGCGACAACTCACCGAACCGCCACGCCACCAAGCACAACCACGACACCGGGCACCCGATCGTCCGCTCGCTCGAGCCTGGCGAGAACTGGTACTGGTGCTACGAGGACGAGGTCGCGTTCGAGCTCGACAGCCGGCGTCGTGAGCGGCGCGTCCCTCCGCCGTCCTGTCCGTCCCGGCCCGCTGGTCTGGACTCGGCCGTCGCGAGAGTCGTAGACTCGGCACCGGGCGTCGTCCGGACGCCCGCTGAGTACCGATCGAAAGGGGGACCATGGCGACTACCGACACGACGGCGATGCAGGTCGTCGAGAAGATGTACGAGTGCTTCAACCGCGGTGATCTCGACACGATCAAGAGCGAGGTCTTCGCGCCCGACCTCAAGTGGACGCTTCCCGGCCGGCATCCGCTCGGCGGCACGAAGAACGGCGCCGACGAGGTGCTCGCGTTCTTCCATCAGCTCAACCTGTCGGGAGTCCAGGTCGACCTGATCAACATCGCGCAGTGGACCGACGACACGGTCGTCGAGGTCCACAGGGGCCACGGCCAGGTCGGCGACGCCAAGCTGGATGCCGTCAACTGCACCCATTACAAGGTGGTGGGCGGCAAGATCGCCGAGGTACAGGTCTTCATGGGCGACCAGTACGGCGCGGACAACTTCTTCTGGGAGGCGACCAAGCTGAAGCCCATCCCGGACCGCATCGCGGAGTGACGACGGCGCTCGATCCCCGCGATTCGAGGAAGGAAAGGAGCAGGAATGGCGACTCAAGAGGTAGCGACCGGCCCGATGGCCGTGGTCGACCGCATGTACCAGTGCTTCGGCACCGGCGACATGGAGACGCTCAAGAGCGAGGTCTTCGCGCCGGACATCGAGTGGGCGCTCCCGGGGCATCATCCGCTCTCGGGCGTCAAGCGCGGGCGCCGACGAGGTGCTGGCGTTCTTCGGCGCGCTGATGGCAGTCGGGGATCAACGTCGACAACGTCTCGTTCGGGACGATCGGCGACGACCGGGTCGTCGAGACGCACAGCGGGCACGGCACGGTCGAGGGGCATGGACTATCTCTTCCCGACCTGCAGCGTGTACACGATTCGCGACGGCAAGATCGCCCACGTCCAGGTCTACACGGCCGACCAGCACGGCGTCGACGACTTCTTCTGGAAGGCGAACGCGCTCAAGCCCCTTCCGGATCGGCTCGCGTAGCGCGCCTGCCGGGTCGGGCAACGACACAAGAGGGGAATCCAGGTCCGTCGCGCGCACCCCGTACGCCGGGGAGCAGCTGCCGGCGCGAATCATGACCAGAAAGCGAGCGAAATGCCGATCATCAACGTCAGATTCATCAAGGATGTCGTCGCGACGGAAGAGCAGAAGGCGGAGCTGATCGAGAAGCTCACGGACACGTTCGTCGGCGTGCTCGGTGACGTCGTCAGGCCGTTCACGTATTGCATCATCGACGAGGTTCCCATCGGAATGTGGGGTATCGGCGGCGTTCCGATGCCCGACCTCCCCTACCTCGTCGGGGACGAGTTCGCCGAGGTGCGGGAGAAGTCGAATCAGACGATGCGCGATGCGATCGCGCAGATGGCCGCAGACGCCGACAAGGCCGAGGAGTCGCCGCGTCGATGTCGGCTTCGCAGGAAGCGAAAGAGATCATCCGGCGGTGGAACGAAGAAGGGTGGTCGGGCGGACGCTACGAGCTCGCCCACGAGATCATCTCGCCGAACATGATGGTCCACGGCGCTGGCGGTCAGGCCGTCGGGATGGGGCCGGACGGGCTGATCGACCTGATCAAGACGTGGCGCACGGCCTTCCCGGACGGCCGCATGGAGATCGACGAGCTGATCGTCGAGGGCGACACGGTTGCGATCCGCAACACCTGGTACGGGACGCAGGAGGCGGAGTTCTACGGCATTCCGCCGAGCGGCAAGTCGGTCGCGGTCACCTCGGTCGGCATCGACCGTGTCCAGGGCGGCCTCGTCACCGAGGGCTGGGGCGAGCTCGACATGGTCGGGATGATGCAGCAGCTGGGCGCTCTGCCCATCGTCGGCCCGGGAGCTGTCGCGACGGGCGCCGACTCGACCTGGGGCCCGACCAAGTCGAGCTCGGGCGACGGTTCGGGCTCGCCGGATGCCAACAAGGGGTTGCTGCTCAGGTTCATCGAAGCCCTCGGCAATGCGGACGAGGTTGCCGCGCGCGAGCTCGTCGATGCCGACGCGTTCCTCGATCACAACCCGGGTTGGGGCACAGACACGTTCGACTCGGTGCTCGAGTCTCACGCAGCACTCTGGCGCGCGATGCCCGATCTCATGTTCGACGTCGACGAGCAGAACATGGTCGCCGAGGGCAATCAGGTGGCGGCTCACTCGGTCGTCCGAGGCACACACACGGGCGAGCCGCTCTACGGCGCCGAGCCCTCGGGCAACGAGGTCGTCTGGACGCACAGCGATTTCGTCCGGATCGCAGGGGACAAGATCGTCGAGCGGTGGACGGCCACCGACATGCTGACGCTGTTCCAGCAGGCCGGCGTGCTCCCGTCGCAGGGCGGTTAGGAACCCATTTCAGAACGAAGCCTTGAGCCGTCGGGACGCGCTGTGCACGCGCACTGCTTCGTCCTCAGTCGCCTCGATAGCGCTGCTATCGAGGCTCCCTGCGTCCTTGCATCGCACGCACACATCGCGCCCCGACGACGAATCGTCATTCAGAAATGGGTTCTGAGCGCGTGACGCTGACGACCGAGGACAAGCGAAACGTCCTCCGGCGGGTGAGCGGCGAGATCTTCGGCCAGGGCCGGATCGACGTCGTCGACGAGCTGCTCGCTCCCGACTTCGTCGACCACGACCCGCTGCCCGGGCTTCCGTCCGACCGCGAGGGCGTGAAACAGGTCGTCCAGCTCTTCCGCAGCGCCTTCCCCGACTTCGAGGTGGAGCTGCTGCACACCGTGGTCGAGGGCGACAAGGCCGTCGACCACATCGCCTCGACGGGCACCCACCTCGGAACGTTCATGGGTGTCGAGCCGACCGGAATCCGCATCAGCACCTCGGCGATCGTGCTCAGCCTGCTAAACGCGGAGGGCCAGATCGCCGCACGGTGGCAGCGCTTCGGCGCCGCCCAGCTCCTGCAGCAGCTCGGCGTGATCCCGGGCTGGGAGGAGCCGCCGCCCGTGCCGCCGATCCCGGTCGTCGCCGGCGGTCGTGAGACGTCGGTCGAGGAGAACAAGCGGCTGATGACGAGCCAGCTCGCGATCTGGAACGACGGCGACTACGACCTCGCCGACGAGCTCTTCCATCCGGCGTCGATCACGCCCGATGCACCGCAGCTTCCGGTGGGACCCGAGGGCTGCAAGCAGGTGGCACGCGTCTTCCGCGACGCGTTCCCCGACTTCCACATGACCGTCGAAGACGTGGTGGCCGAGCAGAATCTGGTCGTGTGCCGCTTCCGCCAGACCGGAACGCACCAGGCCGAGCTGTTCGGGATCGCCCCGACGGGGAAGCGCGTCGACTTCGGCGAGATGGCGATCTGCCAGCTCGCCGGCGGGCAGATCGTGTCCACGTGGTTCCAGACCGACATGCTCGCCCTGATGAGCCAGCTCGGCGTCGGCGGCGAGCAACCCGCCGCGCCCGTCCCATCCTGACCAAAACGCCGAGAGAGGAGACCATGGCGAAGCCAGAGGACATCACCATCGAAGACAAGGCGAACCAGTGGGACCGGATCGTCACCGCGGACGACTCGACCGAGATCGCGAACAAGGCGATCATCGCGAGGTACGTCTACGCGACGAACATCATGGACCTCGACTCGTTCGACGGCTATGTCGCCGAGGACTACGTCGAGGACGAGCCGATCCCGGGACAGAAGCCCGGTCGCGAGGGCCTGAAGGAGGCCTACAAGATCTTCGCCGGGCCGTTCTCCGACGCGGTCTTCGTCTTCGTCGACCTCTTCGCCGAGGGCGACCTCGTCTTCGGCCGCGGCGAGATCACCGGCACGAACGACGGCGAGTTCTTCGGCATCCCGCCCACGGGCAAGAAGATCTCGTGGACGGGCACGCGCCTCTTCCGGCTGAAGGACAACAAGGTCACGCACGGCTGGTTCAACGCCGACATCGCCGGGATGCTCGTCCAGATGGGCGTCGCCCCGGCGCCTCCCGGCCCGCCACCGCCCGATCCGCCGCCTGTGATGCCGACCGGCGCGCCCGGCACGCGCGAGCAGTGCAAGGAGATCATGAGCAAGTTGATCGACGAGGTCTGGGCCAAGGGCGACCTCGATCTCGCCGACGAGCTCTTCCATCCCGAGGCGATCTGCCCCAGCGCGCCGACGCTCCCGGTCGGCCCCGAGGGGACGAAGCAGATCGTGCAGATGGTGCGAAGCGCGTTCCCCGACTACTGGGTCAAGATCGACCTGATCGCGGCCGAGGCCGACCGCGTCGGGGCCCGCATCACGCAGGGCGGTACGCACGACGGCGAGTTCTTCGGCATCCCGCCGACCGGCAAGGAAGTCAAGTGGACGGAAATGGCCATCCTCTGGATCGGCGACGGGAAGATTCTGGCCACCTGGTTCGACAGCGACATCGCGGGGCTGATGCAGCAGCTCGGCGTCGGAGGGTGAGCTTGGCGACGGAGCGCGTCAGCTTTGCGAGCGAGGGGCTGACGCTCGTCGGGGACCTGCGGATCCCCGACGACAGCCCGCTCGCCGCCGGCGGGACGCTGCCGGCGCTGACGCTGACCGGGCCGCTCAGCGGCGTCAAGGACCAGGTCGTCGGCAACTACGCCGAGCGTCTCACCGACGAGGGGTTCGTCACGCTCGCCTTCGACCACCGCAACTTCGGCGACAGCGAGGGCGAGCCGCGGCAGCACGAGGATTCGGCCGGCAAGCTCGCCGACCTGCGCGACGCGGTCGGCTACCTGGCCTCGCGCCCGGAGGTCGATCCGGACCGGATCGCGGTGGTCGGCGTCTGCCTCGGCGGCGGGTACGCCGTGCGAGCCGCGGCGTTCGACCCGCGCGTGCGTGCGGTGGCGGGAGTGGGCGGCGCCTACAACAGCCCGCACCGCCTGCGCAACATGCTCGGCGCGGATGGCTACCGCGGGATGCTGGCGGGCGCGGTCGAGAACCTCGAGCGCGAGCGGAGCGGCGGCGAGATCGCCTACGTACCGGCCGTGGCCCCGGAAGGCCCGGCGCTCATGCCCGGCCAGGAGCCGTTCGACTACTACGGCACCGAGCGCTCGAGGAGCGCCGTCTGGGAGAACCGGATGACGGTCGACTCGCGCTACCAGCTGCTGACCCTCGACTCGCTCTCAGCCGCAGAGCTCCTCGACCGCACCCCGTTCCTGGTCGTGCACGGCACGGTCGACGCGTACTGCACACCCGAGGGCGCTCAAGCGATTTTCGACCGGGCCACCGGCCCGAAGGAGATCGAGTGGATCGAGACACCGAACCACATCGACATCTACGACCGCCCCGAGCTCGTCGATCCTGCGGTCAAGCGGGTCGCGCAGTTCCTCGCGGAGCAACTCGCGCCGCGCGAAGCCGCCTCGCCCGCCTGAGCTCACGGAGCAGCGCGGTACCAGGGCGCCGGCACCGCCCTTCCCGGTGCGTCCGAGCGATCAGGAGCGCCGATCCGCGGAGCGTTCGATCGCGTTCTTCGCGAGTTGCTCGTCCTCGTGACCGGGTAGGCCACTGACACCGACGGCGCCGACGCGCACGTCGTCTTCGAAGACGGCCACGCCGCCGAGGAAGAAGGTGAAGAACGGATCGAAGCTCGCGCGCTCGACCGCGTTCTCACGCACGTGCTCGGCGAGCTCGCGTGTCGTGCGCGCGTCAGAGCGCGCAGCCGTGTACGCCTTCCGCTGCGCGTTCAGGCGCGTGTCGGGGGCGGCGCCATCCATCGTGGCTGCGGCGACGAGCTCCCCGTGGTCGTCGGCGACGAACACCGACACCGGCCCGCGCGCCTCGGAGACGACGTCCTGGACGATCGCGAGCGCGCGCTCGAGCTTCATCTCGCGATTCTCTCGCATCGGGCGGGTGCGGCGGCAGCGTGTGCGCGGGTCGCCTGCCGGCAGGATCGTGGCTCTAAGCTGACGCGACTGTGAGGAACAACCGCTCGATCCCCTCGGCCGTCGTCATCCCCGTACTGATCTACCCGGACGTGCGGGCAGCTGTCGCCTGGCTCAGCGCTGCGTTTGGATTCGTCGAACGGCTGCGGATCGGCGAAGACCACCGTTCGCAGCTCAGCTTCGGCGACGGCGCAGTGATCGTCGGTGACGTGCGCCACGACCGTCGCCCACCGCGGGCAGGCGAGGTGACGCATTCGGTGATGGTTCGAGTGGACGACGTAAACGCCCATTGCGCGCGAGCCAGGGCGCACGGGGCGAAGATTCTCATGGAGCCGACCGACTTCGAGTACGGGGAGCGACAGTACGAAGCTGCGGACCTGGCGGGTCATCAGTGGACGTTCTCAGAGACGCTCGACGACGTTGCCCCAGAATCGTGGGGCGGCGAACTCGTGCTGCCGCAATAGCCTGCAGGCGGCACGTCCTCGAGCAAACGGCGAGGCGCCGGCTCAGCCGAGGGCGAAGGCGGGTGGAGTGATCGACCTGGGCGAGCGTCGCGCCGTAGGAGGTGCCGTAGACGTCGAAGCTCGGGTAGCCGAGCGCGACGCGCACCGCCTCCAGGTCGTCTGCGGCCATCCGGGTGCCGTACTGAGTCCAGTCCGCGCCCAGCTCGCGCTGGCACGAAGCGACGTTGGCCCGGAGCGCCGCGGGCGTCGCGATCGCCTTCTTCGGCTCTCGGCACTCGAGCGGGCGCGAGGCGCCCGTGCCCCGCTGGTCGACGAGCACGATGTCGTGCTGCTCGTGCACGCCGATCCAGATCGTGAGGGCGCCCGTCGCGACGTCAGTTGCCGCCACGCCCGGCCCGCCGGCCAGGAACGTGAGCGCATCCGGCCGCGCAGGCTTCTCGAGCGACGGGATCACGACGACGCGGAGACCGATCTGCCGGCCAAGCGGGTGTGCGCGGTTCTCAGGCACAGAGAGGGTGCCGCAGCGGGCGTGCACGCCTTGCACGAGGCAGTCGTGAAGCAGCAGCTTCGCGGGAGCCGCCTGCGCGGCGGCGACCAGGGCTGCCACCGACGACAGGACCAGAAGCCGACCGATCGGCGCTCACCGTGGGGGTTGTGACCGCGACCGCCGGTGGGGGTAACTCCGCGAACGCGCAGAAGTGTCAGAAGGGCGGCTGGCAAACATTCGTCCGCTCGGACGGGTCGGCGTTTGCGAACCAGGGTGAGTGTGTCTCCTATGCGGCGAAGGGCGGCAGTCTGCAGCCGAAGCCGACCTGTACGCCGGGCAGCGAAAACTTCTCCGGGGACGCAGAGTTCTCGCAGCCGACCACGTTCGCCGGTGGCACGATCGACACCGCCTACGGGTCTGAAAGTGGTGTTGAAGGTGCTGTTTACGTTCAGGGAACCAGTTACTTTGGGGGCTTTGCGGACGGCACCCATCTGATCTACAGCGGGCGCGGTGTGAACTCGTTCACGCTCACGTTCACCAAGCCGGTCGGTTCGGTCGCCTTGGATGCGCAGGCCAACAACGACCGAGCCACGCTCCCCAAGCAGGCCCTGACGGCCTATGACGTCTCGAACAACGTCGTCGGCACCGACAGCGCGGTCGGCAACGACGTGAACACACTGACGGTCACGTCCGCGACCAACAACATCAAGTACTTCACGATCGCGACCGATGATCCATCGTTGCTCGGCATCGCGTTCACGAACATCGTCTGGGGCTGCAACTGAACAACGGGGTGGGGGCGGCCGTAGCGCCGCCCCCACTGCGCACGGCGGTGACGCCCGACGGCAGCGCCGCGGCGCCTACAAGAGACGACGAGGTCGTGTAACAGTCACGTTCCGGTGGGCAGATGCCTCGACGGAGTTGAGCGTGGCCGAGTCAGTACGCGTCGAGTTCGCGCAGGCGCTCGTCGCTGATTCCGAAGTAGTGGGCAAGTTCGTGCCTGACGGTGCGCCGCAACTCGTCCTCGAGGCACTGTGGGTCATCGCCACAAAGCCTCTTGAACGCGCCGCTGTAGAACGTGATTCTGGAGGGCCAGCCAGGTTGCCGGACCGTCTGCTCTGTGAGCGGTGTGCCCTCGTATGACGCCAGCCAGTTCTGGCCCGACGGCGGCTCCGGCTCGATCACGAAATCGAGATTCGTGACCTGGCTGCGGAACTCGGGTGGGATCTCATGGAAAGCGCGCCAAACCGCGCGTTCCAACTGGTAGTCAAACGCGGGCTGCGCTGTCACCCGGCTCATTCAACCAAGGCGAGCGTGGCCTCGCTCGTCTGCGCGAGTGCTCACGAATGTTCCCCGAGGATGGTGGCGACCGAACGAGCGGCACGCTCGACGAATGGCTCGACGCTGAAAACGAGGTATCGGATTTCCGGCCACGGGTCGTCAGCGCTCCGGACTAGGCGAACCTCCACGGCCGACGTATCCGGTGCGCCGCCGATCTGCGTCTCGATATGAAGCTCAAGTCGAGCAGCCCGATCCCCGCCAAGCTGAAGGACTCCCGGCACCTTGAATTCAAGGAGGTCGTCGCGCCACTTCCTCTCAGGTCATTCAAGAGGAGGGCGTCATCGAGCGTCCCCGAGAACGGATGTGCCTCGACGTCATCGGAGACGCCGAACCACGGCTCTCCCGGGCGGCTAGGTCGGGCGGATCTTCGTTCGCCGATCTGGACGGGCTGTAAGGAATCGGCCAGAACTGCGTTCGTATTAAGTAGAGACCGGTGTGGCTTGCGGTTAAGTTGGCTGGGAGGCAGGGATTCGAACTCGGAGCAAGGCCTGTTTCTAACATGGTGATGGCGCGCAACTTCTGGTTCTAAGCGCTTCACACACAGGCGGTTACGTCGCTCCGTGTCGTTCACTGCCGTCCACCCCGGTCCCTCTGATTCTCCCCCGGTCGTGGAGACATTCTGGAGACGGTTCTAAGGGTGCATTTGTCGGCACCGCCTCGACGCGGGAGCGCTGGTCGCCGCTCTGCGGGCCCCTAATCCGTGTACTGTATACTGAACCGCATGGTTCAGTATCCCCGGACCCGCTTCGATGCCTCGTTCGCCGCGCTCGCCGACGCCACCCGCCGCGGTGTTCTGGAGCAGCTCGGGCGTGCGGACGCTTCGATCACGGACCTTGCCGACAAGTTCCACATGACCCTAACGGGCATGAAGAAGCACGTCGGCGTCCTGGAGCAGGCGGGGCTCGTCACCACGGAGAAGGTCGGGCGCGTGCGGACCTGCAGGCTCGGCCTGCGCCGACTGGATGAAGAGGCGGCATGGATCGAGAGGTACCGCCAGCTCTGGGATGCACGGTTCGACGAGCTGGACAAGGTTGTCGAGGAACTGAAACGGAAGGAGAAGGTTGATGGACGCAAGAAGAGAGAGTGAGCCCACGCCCATGAAGAACCGCACGACGGTGGAGCGGAAGTCCGAGCGTGAGCTCGTCGTTACCCGAACCTTCAACGGCCCGGCCCGCATCGTGTTCGAGGCGTGGACCAAGCCCGAGCTGTTCAGGCGGTGGTGGGCGCCGAAGTCGATGGGCATGTCCCTGCTTTCCTGTGAGATGGATGTTCGTGTCGGGGGCAAGTACCGTCTCGAGTTCGAACCCGATGCTATGGCGTTCTTCGGCACGTACCTCGAAGTGACACCGCATTCGCGCCTCGTGTGGACCAATGAGGAAGGTGGTGAGGGTGGGCCTGTCACCACGGTGACATTCGAGGAAAAGGGTGGCAAGACGCTGCTGGTCATGCACGAGCTCTATTCCTCGAAGGAAGCTCTCGACGCTGCCGGCACCGGGGCGGCGGATGCGATGGTCGAGACGTTCGCGCAACTGGACGAGCTTCTCCTCACCCTGGGCGCGAGCGTGGGACGGTCATGAAGTCGTCGATCTCGCGGTTTCCGCTCACAAGGAGGCAGACGATGCACCGGCAAGATGGCCGACAAGAAATTCGACCGTCGCACTCTGCTTGCTCAGCCGTAACGACCACCTCATCGGAGTCGGCATCGCAGGTGATGCGGAGCGTCCCGCGCTCAAACGCAAAGGCCAGCTCCTCATACCCGGCCCCGAAATGCCGCCCGGAGACACTCGCCAAGACGCCGGAGTCGGCGGCTAGTTGGCTCACTGCTTCGTCCATGCGCACACCGTAGGCGAGGGCGTCGCGCTCGGCTGCGCCACCGTACTTCCGCCCGAAGACAGCGCAGCTGACACACGCCGCCGGCGGCGGCAGTGGTGCGGCTCCACGACGCAACGTCAGCGGCCGCGAGTGCCGGCTTTGCCGGCACTCGCCCACCACGAGTCGCAACGTGTCGGAAGGGGGGTTCGTGGGGGGAAACCGGAGGTTTCCCCCCACGAACGTCCCGCCAGCTTCGGCGGCGGCTTCGGCCGCCTCGGTGAAGAGGTTCATGTTTCCGCCAGCCGAGATCGTGTCGAGGTAGCGCTTCTTGATCCTCCAGCCGTCCGCGGTGCGCACGAAGTCGTCGCGGTACTTGCCCCACACGACGAATGTGTCGCCTCCGGGCAGGCCCTCCTGGAAATGGTTCGCCTGCAGGTAGCAGCTCGCCTGGGCGGTGTCGCCGTTCACCTCGACCGCGTAGTTCCCCTGCAGGTGCTGCGTTGCTCGCAGGTCCTGGAGCGACTTGCGGCAGAGCTCGACGAGCGCCTGCGGGCTCTCCAGCACGCCGACGCCGGCGAGGTTGCCGAAGTCGGCCTGGCCGTCGGGCGTCATCGTCGCCTCGAGCATGGCCCAGTTCCTCGTGTCGAGAGCGGTCGTGTACCGGTTCATCACGTCGATGATCTCCCTCACGTCGCTCAACTCCTGCAACTTCGCGTCATCCATCGCTTCCTCCCGCGTCGGCTGGCCGTTTCCCCGCCGATCATGCGTGAAGCGGGCCGCGAAAGGCAAGCGAGAGGTGCAACGTAGGGGGTGGACGCTGACCGGCCATCTTCCATAGACTCGCCGCCTGAGCTTCAAACGCCGCCGTCCACGAGCACGGCGACCGCGGCCCCAGTGAGTGACATCGCAAAACGCCTCGAAGGGAGATAGTTCCAATGAGCAAGAGAATTCTCGTCGTCCTCTCCGAGTGGGGCTACTGGGGCGAAGAGCTCGTCGGCCCGATCGAGGCCTTCGAAGAGGCGGGCTACACCGTCGATTTCGTCACGCCCACGGGGAAGCGTCCGGTTGCGATCGGCGTCAGCATGGATCCCAACTACGTCGACCCGCCGCTCGGGCGCTCGGTCACCTCGCCGGAGATGGCGGCCAAGGTGATGGCGTTCGCGGGCTCCGACCCGCGCCTCGACAACCCGCTGAACCTGACCGAGCTGATGCCTGAGCGCCCGTACCACAGCGAGGACAACTTCCTGCGCAAGGAGGAGGCCTACTACAAGGAGCGCGACGCGAAGGCGAAGGAGCTCGTCGACCGCTACGACGCGATGCTGATCGTCGGCGGCTCCGGGCCGATCGTCGACCTCGTCAACAACCAGCGCCTTCACGACGTGATCCTCGGCTTCTACGACGCCGACAAGCTGATCGGCGCCGAGTGCTACGGCGTCACCTGCCTCGCCTTCGCCCGCAACTGGGAGGAGCGCAAGAGCATCCTCTCCGGCAAGCACGTCACGGGTCACTGCATCGAGTACGACTACAAGTACGGCACCGGCTTCATGGGCACGAACTTCGTCATGGGCCCGCCGCCGTACCCGCTCGAGTGGATCCTGCGCGACGCCACCGCACCCGGCGGCGCCTACCACGGGAACTACGGCCACGAGACCTCGGTGATCGTCGACTACCCGTTCGTGACCGGGCGCTCGACGCCCGACTCCTACCTGACCGGGCAGAAGATGGTCGAGGTGCTCGAGACCGGCCTTCGGCAGTGGGGGTTCCATCCGAGCGCGGTCGGCGCAGCAAGCTGAGCGGCTCCACGGTGGCAGACAAGACCGGACGGTTCGCGATCGTCGAGCAGCTGCTCGCCGACGGGATCACGTACATGTTCGGCAACCCGGGCACGGTCGAGCAGGGGTTCCTGGACGCGCTCGGCGAGTACCCCGACCTGCGCTACATCACGACGCTCCAGGAGACGATCGCCGTGGCGATGGCCGACGGCTATGCGCGGGCCACCCAGCGGCCGACCGTCGTGCAGCTCCACAGCGGCGTGGGGCTCGGGAACGGGATCGGGATGATGTACCAGGCCAAGCGCGGCGGGGCGCCGCTCGTTGTGATCGCCGGCGAGTCGGGCGTGCGCTACGACTCGATGGACGCGCAGATGGCCGCCGACCTCGTCTCGATGGCGAAGCCCGTGACGAAGTGGGCGACGCGCGTGATCGATCCGTCCTCGACCCTGCGCGTGCTGCGGCGGGCGATCAAGATCGCCGCGACACCGCCCACAGGCCCGGTCTTCGTGGCGCTGCCGATGGACGTGCTCGACGCGCCCTCCGAGGAGACGGTCGTGCCGACGAGCCTCCCGGATACGCGGGTGGCGCCGAGCGCCGAGGCCGTCCGGCGGGCGGTGGCGATGCTCGCCGAGGCGTGGCAGCCGATCGTGATCATCGGCGACGGCGTCGCGTTCTCGGGCGCCCAGGAGGAGCTGACGCGCGTCGCGGAGCTGCTCGGTGCGGCGGTGTGGGGCGCGAACTGCTCCGAGGTCTCGATCGATGCGACGCACCCCCTCTTCCGCGGCCAGCTCGGGCACATGTTCGGCGACCACAGCCGGCGGATCACCTACGAGGCCGACGCGGTGCTGATCGTCGGGACGTACGTCTTTCCCGAGGTGTTCCCAGCACTCGAGGGCGTGTTCGCGCCCGGCGCGAGGGTCGTGCACGTGGATCTCGACGCGTACGAGATCGCGAAGAACTTCCCGGTCGACATCGGCCTCGTGGCCGATCCGAAGATCACGCTCGGCCTCTTCGCCGACGAGCTCGAGCGGACGCTCACCTACGACCTGCGCGAGGCGGCCGAGGGCCGTGCCGAGGTGCTGGCCGAGCAGAAGCGGCAGGAGCTCGAGGCCGCCGAAGCGCGGGACAGGGCCTTCGACGGCGACACGCCGATGCACCCGTCCACGTTCATGGCCGAGCTCGCGCGCCAGGTGCCCGACGACGTCGTGATCTTCGACGAGGCGCTGACCTCGTCGCCCGAGCTGACCCAGCATCTGCCCCCGACGAGGCCGGGCCACTACTTCTCGACCCGCGGCGGCTCGCTCGGCGTCGGCTTCCCCGGCGCGATGGGCGTGAAGCTCGCGATGCCGGACAAGACCGTGATCGGCTTCAGCGGCGACGGCGGCGCGATGTACACGATCCAGGCGATGTGGACCGCGGCGCGGCACGAGATCGGCGCGAAGTTCGTGGTCTGCAACAACCGCAGCTATCAGCTCCTGAAGCTGAACGTGCAGGCCTACTGGCGCGAGCGGGGCTTCGACGACCACGACTTTCCGGGCTCGTTCGACCTCGGCGACCCGGCGATCCGCTTCGACGAGCTCGCGCGGAGCATGGGCGTCCCCTCGGCGCGCGTGGAGACTGCGGACGAGGTCGGGCCCGCGATCGCCGAGGCGCTCGCAGAGGACGGCCCGTTTCTGATCGACCTGATCGTGCACCAGGAAGTGCCCGGGCACGACGAGGACGCGGCCAACCGCCGCCCGGTCGCCGGCACGAGGGCGCATTCGTGAACCACGCGACAAGGAGGACGACTTGAGCGACGCGCTCACCAAAGAAGAGATCGAGGACCTGGCCGACCGCTGGTACAAGGCGCTCGACGTCCACGCCCCGGTCGCGGAGCTGCACGCGATGATGACCGACGAGGGCAACGACATGGAGTGGCCGGAAGCTCCCGACGCACGGGCACGCGGAGTTCACGGTCTGGTACGAGAAGGTCACGCGCCGGTTCTTCGACGAGGTGCACACGATCAAGAGCGTCGAGCCGACGATCGACGGCGACACGGCCGAGCGTGAAGGTCGTCGTCAACTGGAAGGCGAGCGTCTGGGAGCCGCCGAGCGCCGAAGAGCATGCACGCTCCACATGGACGCGTTCCAGACGTGGGAGGTCGTGCGCGACGCCCGCGACCGGCAAGGCGCTGATCAAGCAAGTACTTCGTCGACTGCTTCGAGGAGACTGCCGGACTCCGACGGCGGCCTCGGCGTCGACCCGCGCGACGTGCTGATCGCCTACTACCGCTCCGCCAACGCCGGCGACTGGCAGACGTGGCTCACGCTCTTCCAGGAGGACGTCGTGATCGACGAGCAGCTCGCCGGCCACGTCGAGGGCCTCGACATCCTGCGCGGCGCGATCGGCGGCGATGGAGAAGGGCTACTCGCGCTTCCAGAACGTGCCCAAGCACATGGTCTGCCAGGGCGACAAGGCGGCGGTCGTCTCGCACATCTCCGCGGCAAACGCCGCCGGCGAGCCGATCGAGGCGGAGGTGACGAACTACTTCCGGTTCCGAGGACGGCAAGATCGCCTACATGGCGAACTTCCACGACACGCGCCCGTTCGATCCCTTCGTCTCACAGGACCTCAGCTGATGGGCACGTGCCGTAGGCTCGACGGAGGCACCAATGAACACCGCGCCCGTCCGGGCGCAGGCCCATATCGCGGAGGCGCCGGCTCGGCCGGCGCCGGAGAGGGGACGGTATGAGCGAGTTCGACTTCATCGTGGTCGGCACGGGCTCGGCGGGCTCGTGCGTCGCGGCGCGCCTCTCCGAGGTCTCGGACGTCTCCGTGCTCGCGCTCGAGGCGGGTGGCGAGCCGTATCCAGAGAACGTGACGAACCCGCAGCTCTGGTACACGCTGTTCGGCACCCCGATCGACTGGGGCTACCTGAGCGTCCCGCAGCGCGCGCTCGGCGGCCGGCCGACCTACGAGCCCCGCGGGAAGATGCCGGGCGGCTCGAGCAACCTCTACATCATGATGCACATCCGCGGCCACGCCTCCGACTACGACAACTGGGCCTACAACGGCTGTCCGGGCTGGAGCTACGCCGAGTGCCTCGAGTACTTCCAGAAGCTCGAGGACTCCGAAGACGACACGAACCCGACCGGCGGCAAAGGCGGCCCGCTCTTCCTCCAGAGCGCGAAGCTGCACGACCCGAACCCGACCTCCCAGGCCTTCGTCGACGCGTGCCTCGAGCTGGGCTTCCCCGCCACCGACGACTTCAACGGCCCGAATATGGAGGGCGTCGGCTGGCACCACATCAACGTCAAGGACGGGAAGCGCTACTCGACCAAGGAGGGCTACCTCGACCCGGCCTCGTACCGCGAGAACCTGACCGTGAGCCAGCACTCGCAGGCGACGAAGCTGATCCTCGAGGGCGGCAAGTGCGTCGGCGTCGAGTACCTGAAGGACGGCGAGAAGCAGCAGGCCCGGGCGACCCGCGAGGTGATCGTCTGCGCAGGAGCGATCGAGTCGCCGCACCTGCTGATGGTCTCGGGGATCGGGGCCACTCAGAACCTGCGCCCTTACGGGATCGACGTCAAGGTCGAGCTTCCGGGCGTGGGCGAGAACTTCCACAACCACGTGCTCACCGGCGTGATCCGCGAGTGCTCCAAGCAGGTGCCGGCCGGGAACCAGAACCTCTCCGAGGCCGCGCTCTTCTGCAAGTCCGACCCGCGCTGGCCGGCGCCCGACATCCAGATGGGCTTCGTGCACGTGCCCTTCGACATCATCGTCGGACAGGGCCACCCGAACTCGGTCAGCATCCTGCCGGGCGTCGTTCGGCCGCTCTCGCGCGGCTACGTCCGCCTTTCGAGCTCCGACCCGCTCGTGAAGCCGCGCGTGAACCCGAACTACCTGGCCGCGAAGTCGGATCGCGACCGGCTGGTTCAGGGCGTCCGGCTGGCCCGCGAGATCTTCGCGACCAAGGCTTTCTCGGAGTGGATCGGCGACGAGCTGCTGCCGGGCCACGACGTCGGCAACTCCGACGACGACCTGAACGCCTTCGTCGCTCGCAAGGCCGACTCCTACCACCACCAGGCCGGCTCCTGCAAGATGGGCCTCGACGAGCTCGCCGTCGTCGATCCGGAGCTGCGCGTCCACGGCGTCGAGGGCCTTGCGTATCGCCGACGCGAGCGTGATGCCGGCCGTCCCGTCGGGCAACTGCCATGCCGGGATCGTGATGATCGCCGAGCGGTGCGCCGACTTCGTCAAGACGACCCATGGCCTCCACCGCGCGGCCGTCGCGACGGGCAGGGGTGCCGGCGGATGAGCCTCGAAGGCAAGAAGGTGGCCGTCCTGATGGAGGCCGACTACTACGAGCCGGAGATCTGGTACTACCAGCGCCGCTTCCCGGAGGAGGGCGCCGAGGTGCACTTCCTCACGCGTCTCTGGGGGCAGGAGCGGCTGACGTTCGCCGGCCACGAGTGGAAGGTGCCGTTCGAGGTCGACGAGAGCTTCGAGGAGATGGACGACGCGACGCTGCGCTCCTACGACGCGGTGATCGTGCCGTCGGGGATGGTGTCCGACCGGCTTCGCTACACCGAGGACATCGCCAAGCTGCCGCCGGCGACCGAGTTCATCCGGCGCGCGTTTGCCGAGCCGTCGATTCTCAAGGGGATCATCTGCCACGGCATGTGGCTCGTCGCGCCGCTGCCCGAGCTCGTCCGCGGGCGGCCGGTCGTCGCGCACAACAACCTGCTCGGCGACGTCCGCAACATGGGCGCGATCTACACCGACGAGGACGTGGTCGTCGATCGCGACCTCGTGACCGGGCGCACCGGCGGCCACTGCCACCTCTTCGCGCACAAGATCATCGAGCTTCTCGCATGAGCATCGTTCGCCTTCGGCTCACTCGCAGGGGGCCCCCTTCCGACACGTGGCGACTCTCGTGGCGCGAGCACGGGCGAAGCCCGCGCTCGCGGCTTCTGGTTTCGCACTTGCAGCCCGCATCGCAAGACCGGAGGACCGACACCGTTCGCAGTGACGCTTCAGCCGGCAGACGGCAAGGTGCGGCAAGCATGAGCGGCCCGATGCACCACATCGGGCTCAACTGCACCGACCCGATCGCGATCGAGCGCTGGTACGCGAAGCACTTCGGCTTCGAGCGCCTGCGCGTCTACCTGCCCGGGCCGGATCAGGTGGTGGTCATCGGCAACGGGGGCGTCGCCCTCGAGCTCTTCCCCGCCGAAGGCGAGGCGCCTCCGCGCGGCGAGCGGGACGGGCCAACGCAGCGCGGGGTCCGCCACGTCGCGTTCCTCGTCGACGACCTCGACGCGAAGCTGGCCGAGATGGGCGAGGACGCGAAGATCACGCTGGGACCGCTCGACATGAGCGGCTTTATCGAGGGCATGCGAGTTGTCTGGATCTCCGACCCGGAAGGAAACGTCGTTGAGCTCAACCAGGGCTACGAGGACGAGAAGAACCCGCCGCCGCTCGATCGCTGACCTCCTGCCGACCTTCGAGCGCGGGCGGCCACAGCCGCTCGGCGCGACGGTCGACGACGGCGGCGTCAACTTCGCCCTCTTCTCGGAGGAGGCGACGGGCGTCGAGCTGCTGCTCTTCGACGGCCACGACGACCTGCACCCGATCGCGACGATGGTCGTTCGACCCGGTGGTCAATCGCAGCTTCCACTTCTGGCACATGTACGTCCGCGGGCTGCAGGCCGGCTACCACTACGCCTACCGCGTCCACGGCCCCTCGCGGCAACGGGCACCGTTTCGACTCGGGACAAGGTGCTGCTCGACCCGTACGCCAAGGGCAACACGAACACGCTCTGGAAGCCGGTCGACGCCTGCCTGCCCGGCGACAACCTCGCGTCGTCGATGCGCGCGCGTGATCGTCGACGGCCGCGGCTACGACTGGGAGGGCGACGAGCCGCTCCGCCGGCCGATGAGCGACACGGTCATCTACGAGCTCAACGTCCGCGGGTTCACGCGTCTCGCCGAACTCGGGCGTGGAGCATCCCGGAACGTTCTCGGGCGTGATCGAGAAGATCCCGTACCTCCAGAAGCTGGGTGTGACGGCGGTCGAGCTCCTGCCGGTGTTCGCCTTCGACGAACGTGAGGTGCGCGGGATCAACCCGCTGGACGGGTCGGAGCTCCGGAACTTCTGGGGCTATGACCCCTACCTCCACTTCGCCCCGCAGGCGAGCTACTGCGTGAACCCGGACGAGGGCGAGCAGATCACGGAGTTCCGCGACATGGTGAAGGCCCTGCACAAGGCAGGCATCGAGGTGATCCTCGACGTCGTCTTCAACCACACCGCCGAGGGCAACCACATGGGCCCCACGATCAGCTTCAAGGGGCTCGGGAACGACGCCTACTACCTGCTGCACCCGACCGAGCCCCAGTACTACATGGACTACTCGGGTTGCGGGAACACGGTCAACGCGAACCATCCGATCGTGCAGAAGTTCATCCTCGACTGCCTCCACTACTGGGTCGAGGAGATGCACGTGGACGGCTTCCGCTTCGACGAGGGCTCCGTGCTCCACCGCGGCGGCGACGGCGCGCCGATGGAGTTCCCGCCGGTCGTCTGGGGCATCGAGCTGTCGGAGAAGCTCGCCGACACCAAGGTGATCGCCGAGGCGTGGGACGCCGGCGGCCTCTACGACGTCGGGCAGTTCCCGGGCTCGCGGTGGTCGGACTGGAACGGGCGCTTCCGCGACGACGTGCGGCGCTTCGTGCGCGGCGATCTCGGGATGAGCTCGACGATCGCGACGCGCATCGCGGGCAGCATGGACATGTACGAGGGCGGCGGGCGTGGGCCGGCGAACAGCGTCAACTTCATCACCGCCCACGACGGCTTCACGCTGTACGACCTCGTCTCGTACAACGAGAAGCACAACGAGGCGAACGGCGAGGGAAACCGCGACGGCATCGACGACAACCTGAGCTGGAACTGCGGCGTCGAGGGTCCCACCGACGACCCCGGGGTCACGTTCTTCCGTAGCAAGCAGCTCAAGAACTTCGCCGCGATCCTCTTCGTCTCGCAGGGCGTGCCGATGTTCGTCGCCGGGGACGAGGTGGGCCGCACGCAGCACGGCAACAACAACGCCTACTGCCAGGACAGCGACGCTCTCCTGGTTCGACTGGACGCTCGTCGAGACAGAACACCGAGCTCTTCAGGTTCTTCAAGCAGATGATCTCGCTGCGCCGCCGGCATCCGAGCCTGCGCCGGTCGACGTTCCTGACCGGTGGCCCGAACCGGCGCGGAGTGCAGGACATCCGCTGGCACGGCCTCGAGCTCGACCAGCCCGACTGGGGCGCCGGTGCACGCGTGCTCGCCTTCACACTCGCCGGGGAGGAGCCGCTCGAGCCCGACCTGCACGTGATGATGAACATGGACGACTCCACGCACGACTTCGCCGTGCCGCCGACCGACGGCTTTCGCTGGCTCCGTTTCGCGGACACCGCGAAGGCGTCACCGGACGACATCGCGGAGCCCGGCCAAGAGCAACCGTTCGAAGGCGAGCGCTGCACCGTCGAAGGACGCAGCATCGTGATCCTGGAGTCACAAGACACCTGACGGACCCCGAGAAAGGAACCCGACACCGATGGACTCGAGAATGCACTTCACCTTCTCCGACACGATTGCGGGGTCGGTCGTGGCGTACCAGGCCGACGAGGACACCTTCACTCTGCGGACGATCGACGGCCGCGAGTTCGAGGTCGCGCTCACCAACCAGACCTACGCCGAGGTGACTCGAAACCTCGGCGAGGCGTACATCGACGCGACCGGCCAGATGCGCGAGATGCTCGACCGCGGGCGCATCCTCTTCGCCTACGGGGTCTTCTATCCGGAGGGCGGAACCACTGTCTTCGAGGCAAAGCGCATCGTCTTCGTCGGCCGCAAGGCACAGGATTTCGTCTTCGAGCGGCCCGAGTGGTGGGTGCAGCAGGTGCGCGAGATCGCCGACTTCTACCGCAACGCCCAGTGGCCCGACGGCGAGCATCGACTTCTCCGTCTACCGCACGCAGATCAGCCTCGAGGGCGACAAGCTGCCCGGGCACGAGGCAGGAGACCGACACGATCTCGCGGCTCGTCTACGGCTTCGCGACGGCGTACCTGCTCACCGGCGAGGACCGCTTCCTCGAGGTTGCCGAGCGCGGCACCGAGTACCTGCGCGACCACATGCGCACGGTCGACGCGGCCGAGGGGGTCGCGTACTGGGTGCACGGCGTCGACACCGCAGGCGGCAAGGAGAAGAAGATCCTCGCGTCCGAGTTCGGCGACGACTACGACGCGATCCCGGCCTACGAGCAGATCTACGCGCTCGCCGGGCCCACGCAGACGTTCCGCGTCACCGGCGACCCGCGGATCCAGAGCGACATCGAGCTGACACACGAGCTCTTCAACCGCTTCTTCCTCGACCGCGACGGCGAGGGCTTCTTCTCGCACATCGACCCGATCACGTTCGACCCGCGCAGCGAGTCGCTCGGCGTGAACCAGGCGCGCAAGAACTGGAACTCGGTCGGCGACCACGCGCCGGCGTTCCTGATCAACGCGTATCTCGCGACCGGCGAGGAGCAGGTACGCCGACTTCCTCCAGCACACGGCCGACACGATCGTCAACCACTTCACCGACTACGACAAGAGCCCGTTCGTGAACGAGCGCTTCCACGAGGACTGGACGCCCGATCACTCGTACAAGTGGCAGCACAACCGCGCCGTCGTCGGCCACAACCTGAAGATCGCGTGGAACCTGATGCGCATCAACAGCCTCCGGCCGAGCGCGAAGTACGTCGAGCTCGCGAAGAAGATCGCCGAGGTGATGCCGCCGATCGGCAGCGACCGGCAGCGCGGCGGCTGGTACGACGTGATGGAGCGCGAGAAGTCGGACAGCCAGGAGTGGTACCGCTTCACCTGGCACGACCGGAAGGCATGGTGGCAGCAGGAGCAGGCGATCCTCGCCTACCTGATCCTCGCCGGAATCCTGGGCGACGAGGAGTACCGCACCGAGGCGCGGTACGCGGCCGCGTTCTACAACGCCTGGTTCCTCGACCACGACTCCGGCGCCGTCTACTTCAACGTGCTGGCGAGCGGCATGCCGTACCTGCTCGGCACCGAGCGGCTCAAGGGCAGCCACTCGATGTCGGCCTACCACAACACCGAGCTCTGCTACCTGGCCGCGGTCTACACGAACCTGCTGATCACGAAGCAGCCGCTCGACCTGCACTTCAAGCCGCGCGGCGACGCGTTCAAGGACCGCATCCTCCGCGTCTCGCCCGACATCCTGCCGCACGGCTCGATCCGGATCGACCAGGTCTGGGTCGACGGGCAGCCGTGGTCGGAGTTCGACTCCGAGCATCTGACGGTCACGCTGCCGCCGCCTGGCAAGGACGTCGCGGTGAAGGTGCGCGTCGTCTCGGCGCTCGAGACCTTCGAGAGCGAGGTCCAGGTGTCCGACGGCACCGCGTCGATCATGCTCACGGGCCAGCTCGACGAAACCTCGACGGCGATGCTCGAGCGCGATCTCGAGCGGGCGCTCGGGAGCAACCCGCAGCGAGTGGTGCTGCGGGCCGAGCAGCTCGAGTCCATGTCGAGCGCCGGCGCACGGGCCCTCCTCTTCCTGCGGCAGAAGCTGCCGTTCGAGGGAGTCGACGTCTACATCGTCGGCGCGAAGCCCGAGGTAGAGGAAGCCTGCAAGCTCGTCGACGCCGAAGAGCAGTCGTTCGTCTTCGTCGACGACGTCAAGAAGCTCAAGCCGCTGCAAGTAGCGGAGAGGTCCGGCCGGGAGGGCGGCGACAGGTCGCCCTCCTAGTCTCTTGCCGGTGACGTCGGTCCTCGGCACCCTGCTCTCGGTCGCGATCGTCGGCGCCGCCGCCCATCTCGGCGGCGTCGTCAGCCGCCGGCTCGGCCAGCCCGCGGTGATCGGGCAACTCCTGGCCGGCGTCGTGATCGGGCCGACGGTGCTCGGCTCGGGCCCGAACGACCTGTCGGCACGGCTCCTGAGCGAGGACACGGTGCGCGTCGTGCGCGACCTCGGGACGATCGGCCTCGTCGCGTTCGCCTTCGCGATCGGCGCGAAGCTCGACCGCTCGCACCTGCCGAAGACGCGGCACTTCGCGCTCGTGGCGGGATCGGTGTTCGGGCTGCCGTTCCTCGCCGGCCTCGGGAGTCGCCTTCTGGCTCTACGGCGACCACGACATCGTCGACGGCGTCACGATCGACCGGACGGCGTTCGTGCTCTTCGTCGGCGCCGCGATCTCGATCACGGCGTTCCCGGTGCTCGCGCGGATCATCGAGGAGCACGGTCTCGTCGGCACGCCGGTCGGCTCGCTCGCGGTCAGCTGCGCCGCCGTCAACGACGTCCTGAGCTGGATCGCGCTCGCCGTTGCGCTGCTCGCAGCCGACGGCTTCTCGGGTTCGCTCGAGGTCGTGAAGACCGTCGGCGCGGCCGGCGGCCTCGTGGTCGCACTCGTCGTGCTCGCGCGGGTGGGCGACCGGCGCACGCACGCGCGCAGGCCGCCTCCGTGGCTGGCGCTGCTCCTCGTCGCGGCCGGCCTTGCGTGCGCAGCGCTCGCCACCTCCGCGATGGGGCTGCACTACGTCTTCGGCGCGTTCGCCTTCGGCGTCGTCGTCGCGAGGCCGTCGCTCGCGCCCCTCGCCGCGGGCGCCGTTCGGGTCGCGACCTGGGTCGGCGCGCTCCTGCTCCCGTTCTACCTCGTCCTGCCCGGCGCCACGACGAACTTCCGCGACCTCGACCTCCGCGCGGGACGCGAGGTGCTGATCGTCCTCGCCGTCGCGGCAGGCTCCAAGCTCGTCGCCGGCGCCTTCTCGGCACGGGCGACCGGGCTGTCGCGACACGACGCGCTCTCGGTCGGCGTGCTCCTGAACACGCGCGGCCTCGTCGAGCTGGTCGCGCTCGGGATCGGCCTCTCGGCGGGCCTGCTCGACACGAGCCTCTACGCGGTGCTCGTGATCATGGCCGTCGTGACGACGGTCGCGACGAGCCCCGGGCTGCGGCTGCTCGGCTTTCTCAGAACGGGTGAGGGTCGCTAGGGTCTTCTGCATGGCGATTCGGACAGTCGAGGACCTGCGCGAGCACCTCCAGTGGGCGATCGAGCTCGAGCACTCGACGCTGCCGCCGTACCTGTGCGCGCTCTACTCGATCAAGGACGGGCACAACATCGAGGCCGTCGAGGTGATCCAGAGCGTCTTCCTCGAGGAGATGCTGCACATGACGCTCGCGGCGAACATCCTGAACGCGGTCGGCGGCTCGCCGCAGATCGACAAGCCCGGGATCATGCCCTCGTATCCGACGTACCTCGCGCACTCGAACGAGGCGTTCGAGGTCTCGCTCGAGAAGTTCTCGAAGGAGGCGCTCGAGGTGTTCCTCCAGATCGAGCGGCCCGGCGAGCACGACGGGCTGCCCGAGGACGACGAGTTCGAGACGATCGGCCAGTTCTACGAGGCGATCGAGGAGGCGCTCCAGCGGCTCTCGGCCGAGCTCGGCGAGGAGGCGCTCTTCAGCGGCGACCCGGCGCGGCAGGTCACCGACGAGCTCTACTACGGCGGCAGCGGCCGGATCATCACCGTCACCGATCTGGCCTCGGCGATCGCCGCGCTCGAGGAGATCGTCGAGCAGGGCGAGGGGTTGCAGCACCAGGAGATCTGGGACGGCGACCGCGACATGTTCCACCCCGAGCGCGAGGAGGTCGCCCACTACTTCCGCTTCAACGAGCTCTACGTCGGCCGGCGCTACCGGGCGGGCGACACGCCGCAGTCGGGCCCGACCGGCGAGGAGTTCACGGTCGACTGGGACGCCGTCCACAACATGCGCCCGAACCCGCGCTCGAGCGACTACCCCGAGGGCAGCGAGATCCGGGCGCGGCTGGACGAGTTCAACCACGCGTACTCGGGCTGCCTCCACCTGCTGCACGAGTGCTTCAACGGCAGCCCCCGGCTTCTGGCCGTCGCGACGGGCCTGATGTACGGGCTCAAGGAGGAAGCCGTCCGGCTGATGGAGCTGCCGTCGGGCGACGGCGAGACCACCGTCGGGCCGAGCTTCGAGTACGTGCCGCCGGCCGAGCGCCACCTCACGGGCAGCGTCGAGCCGAAGATCGTGGTCGTCCGGAACGGGCCCTACCTCGTCTACGGCAACGTCCCGCTCGTGCGCAAGAGGAAGATCGTCTCGGAGTCGAACGACTCGATCGGGTGGGCGAAGACCGAGGTGCTCGAGACCGAGGACACCTACGCCCTCTGCCGCTGCGGGCAGTCGGGCTCCAAGCCCTTCTGCGACGGGACGCACGCGAGGGTCGACTTCGACGGCACCGAGGAAGCCGACACGCGGCTCACGGCCGAGCGGATCAGGATCGTCCCCGGGTCGATCATCGCGGAGGAGGGCGAGACCGTGCTCGAGGGCGCCGGCATCGTCGTCAAGCGCGACGGGTACCTGTGCATGCACGCGGCGTTCTGCGTCGGCCGCGTGCAGCGGATCCCGGCGATGATGGAGGGGGCGGCCGACAGCGACGTCCGCGCGCGGATCATCGGCCTGATCGACCGCTGCCCGTCGGGGTCGTACATGTACTCGCTCACTCCGGAGGGTCGAGACATCGAGGCCGACCTGCCGGTGAGCATCGCGGTGACCGAGGAGGAGCGCTCGCTCGCGGGAAGCCTCTGGGTCACCGGCGGCATCCCGGTGCAGCGGTCGGACGGGAAGCCGTTCGAGACTCGGAATCGCATGACGCTCTGCCGCTGCGGGCACTCCGAGATGAAGCCCCTCTGCGACGGCACACACCGGAAGATCGGCTTCCGCGAGCAGGCCGACGCGGTCGCCACGGCCGCCGTCTGATCAGCCTTCGACGCGCTCGGCGTTCGCGTAGACGCTCACGCGGTCGCCTCGGACGAACCCGCAGAGCGTGATGCCCTGCGTCCGGGCCAGCTCGATCGCGAGGCTCGACGGCGCGCCCACGCCGACGAGGATCGGGCAGCCGGCGAGCGCCGCCTTCTGCACGAGCTCGAACGAGAGGCGGCCACTGAGGCAGAGGATCGAGTCGCGGAGCGGCAGCTCGCCGCGGCGAAACGCCCACCCGACCACCTTGTCGAGCGCGTTGTGCCGACCGACGTCCTCGCGGACGCACACGAGCGCGCCGTCGCGAGTCGAACAGGCCGGCGGCGTGGAGCCCGCCCGTGAGCGCGAACGTCGGCTGAGCGTCCTTGAGCCGTTGCGGCAGCGCGCCCAGGAGCTCCCAGCGCACGCGCAGCTTCGACTCGACCGGCGGCGCGTGAACGGCGACCGCCTCCAGCGCGCCCTTGCCGCAGACCCCGCACGAGGACGAGGTGTAGAAGTGCCGGCGCAGCCTCTCCGGGTCGAACGAGCGAACCAGCAGCTCGACGGTGTTCGCGGCGAGGTCGGCGGGAAGCGCGGCCCCGAGTGGCTCCAGGCCCTCGCCGACCGCGAAGCCGAGCGCCAGCTCCTCGTCGTGGCCGGGCGTTCGCATCGTCACCGCGACCGGCTCGCCGCCGATACGGATCTCGAGCGGCTCCTCGACCGCGACGAGGTCGGCCTCGCTCTCGCCGCGCGGAAGCCGCGTGACCCGGACCTCGGCGGTCGCGCCGGCGGTCGACTCGGTCAGATCGGATCCGGCCATCGCCGGGCCCACGCTAGCTCGCAGCTGCGATTCCCGCTCGTGCCACACTCTCGGGATGCTTCGTCGCGGCAGTCTCCTCTTCGTCCTCGTTGCCGCCCTCGCGGCCGGCTGCTCGATCGACCGCGTCGAGTGGGAGAGCGCCGGCTTCCCCGTCGAGGAGGTCACGCACGCGCTCGAGGAGGAGCACCACGTCGAGCACCCCGCCGTCGAGTGCATCCAGCGCGAGGCCGCCGGCTCCCTCTGGGAGTGCCGGGCCCACGCCGGCACGGCGGAGTTCGAGTGCGAGATCCACGTCGGGATGCGGGAGGCGATCCGCAAGCTCCACTGCGAGCAAGAGCACGAGGCCGAGGCTCCGACCGAGCGAGGACGAAGCGCCCCCCGAGCACTGAGGGCGGCGCGGCTTGCCGAGCTCGGGCCGCGCCGCTGTATGGTCATCCCCATGACGGGTCACGACGACGACGCTGACCGTCACCCGGCGCCCGACCAGATGCTCGGCCAGACGCCCGACGCCGAGGCGGTCGGCCGCGGGCCGGCCGGCGCGAAGAAGCCCGCGAGGCGCGACTACCACCACCCGGCGGCCGCCTGGGGCGCGGCGCGCAGCGTCGCCCGCGTGCTCTGGCGCTCGCGCGAGCCGGTCCACGGGCCGCGCGCCGTCCTGCGGATGAACCACGAGGACAAGGGCTTCGACTGCCCCGGTTGCGCCTGGCCGGACGACCCGAAGGGACTGCACCTCGACATCTGCGAGAACGGGATCAAGCACGTCACGTGGGAGATGACGCGCAAGAAGGTCGGGGGCCGAGTTCTTCGCCGCCCACACCGTCACGGAGCTCTCCGGCTGGAGCGACTTCGCGCTCGAGGATCAGGGGCGGCTGACCGAGCCGCTCGTCTACGACGCGGCGAGCGACACCTACGTCCCGATCTCCTGGCCGGATGCGTTCGCGCTCGTCGGCTCGGCGCTGCGGCGTCTGGATAGCCCTGATGGGGCGTCGTTCTACACCTCCGGCCGGCTCGGCAACGAGGCGACGTTCCTCTACCAGCTCTGGGTGCGCGAGCTGGGGACGAACAACCTGCCGGACTGCTCGAACATGTGCCACGAGGCGAGCGGCCGCGCGCTCACCGCGTCGATCGGCACCGGGAAGGGCACGGTCGACATCGGCGACTGGGAGGAGGCGGACGCGATCTTCGTGATCGGCTCCAACGCCGCCTCGAACGCGCCGCGGATGCTGACCGCGCTCGCCGACGCCTGCAAGCGCGGCGCGCAGGTCGTGCATGTCAACCCGATGGTCGAGGCGGCGGCCGGGCGCACGATCGTCCCCCACGATTTCGTGGCGATGGCGACGTTGCGCGCCTCGAGGACCGGCACGATGAACGTGCAGCCGCGGATCGCGGGCGACATGGCCCTGCTGCGGGGCGTGGCCAAGGCGGTGCTCGAGGCGGCCGAGGCCGATCCCGACGCGATCGACCGAGCGTTCCTCGACCGCTACACGACCGGCTTCGACGAGTACCGCGCGCTGTGCGCCGCCACGGCCTGGCCCGAGCTCGAGCGCCAGTCCGGCGTGGACGAGGCGACGATCCGCAAGGTCGCGGAGATCTACCTCGGCGCCGATCGCACGATCGTCGCCTGGTGCCTCGGCATCACCCAGCAGGAGCACGGCGTGGACACGATCCGCGAGATCGCGAACCTGCTCCTGCTGCGCGGCAACATCGGCCGCGCGGGCGCGGGTCCGTCGCCGATCCGGGGCCACTCGAACGTCCAGGGCAACCGCACCTGCGGCGTCACCCACCGCCCGAGCGAGCAGTTCCTCGACCGGCTGGCCGAGGTCTGCGGCATCGACCCGCCGCGCAAGCACGGCCTCGACACCGTCGGATCGATCGAGGCGATGCGCCGCGGCGAGGTGAAGGTGTTCGTCGGCATGGGCGGCAACTTCGTCCTCGCCGCGCCCGACACGGCCGCCACGTTCGAGGCGCTCCGAAACTGCGAGCTCACCGTGCAGGTGAGCACGAAGCTCAACCGCAGCCATCTCGTGCACGGCCGGCAGGCGCTGATCCTGCCCTGCCTCGGCCGCACCGAAAAGGACGTCCAGCGCGACGGCCTCCAGGGCACGAGCGTCGAGGACGCGATGAGCATGGTGCACCTCTCGCGCGGCATGAAGGCCCCGGCGTCGCCGCACCTGCTCTCGGAGCCGGCGATCATCGCCGGCATGGCGCAGGCCAGCCTTCCCGAGTCGAAGACGCCCTGGCAGGACTACGTCGACAGCTACGACCGCATCCGCGACACGATGGCCCGCGTGCTCGACGGGTTCGAGGACTTCAACGAGCGCGTGCGCCGGCCGCTCGGCTTCCGCATCGACCAGCCGGCGCGCGAGCGCGTCTTCGCCACCCCGTCGGGGCGGGCCGAGTTCTCCACCGCTTCGCTTCCGGACGTCGTTCCCGGGGACGGCCGGCTGATCCTGGGGACGATGCGCTCGCACGACCAGTGGAACACGACGATCTACTCGAACAACGACCGCTACCGCGGCGTGAAGAACCTGCGCACGCTCGTCTTCATGAACCGTCTCGACATGAAGGAGCGCAGCCTCGCGGAGTTCGACCTGGTGGACATCACGAGCATCGCGAAGGACGGCAGCAGGCGCACCGTCCACGGCTATCGCGCGCTCGTGTACGACATCCCACCGGGCAGCGCCGCCGGCTACATGCCGGAGCTGAACGTCCTCTGCCCGCTCGGCGACTTCAGCGAGCAGAGCGACCAGCCGCTGATGAAGCACCTCGTGGTCGAGATTGTGGCCAGCGCGGCGGCGACGCGCTAGCAGGGTCCAGCGTGCTTCAAGCCCGCGTGCCGGCTCAGCGCGCTCCGCCGAGCGCCGAACGCGTCACAGCCGCCGCATCCGGCGCGAGGGTCCAGCCCCAGTTCGGACCGCTGATCACCCCGCGGTAGCTCGAGCCCTGCCAGTGTCGGCGGATCCAGAGCGAGAAGAATCCGGTCGGGCGGTTCGCGAGGATGCCCATCATCCGCGTCCACCGGCCACCGCGGTAGCTGTCGAGATAGACGTTTCGGCCGAGCGAATCGAGCGGCACGCCTTGGGGAGTCGAGCGCCATCCGAAGATCGGGCGACCATGGAAGCTCGCTTCGCCCTTGACGTTCTCGCCGCCCCACTTGCAGCAGACGGCGCGCAGCGTCAGCAGCGTCGGAACGCCGCGCCAGCGCGAGAACCGGAGCTCGAGCGGACCGCGTGCGAGTCGGCGCCACGCCTGGAGTGCCCAGAACGCCCCGTCGGGCGTCCGCTTGACCGTGATCGCAAAGGGCAGCGCAGAAGCCGCGGGCTCGGAGACGTCGTGAGCCCGGGAGGCGCCCGCCGTACGTGAGTGAGCCACCCGGCGAGATGAGGAGGGACCGGCGCTCACCCCAACTCGTCGCCCAGCTGACTTCCGCGAAGCCGCCGCCGTCGACGCGCAGTACGGGATCGTGGGCGTCTGCGGCCAGCTTGATCGAGGCTGCTGCCTCGCGATCCACAAATGCCACCGCCGCGGCCAGGATCGCCGCGAGAGAAACGGCGCGCATCAGGATCGAGCCACGCACGCAACTCTCTCCTCGTCGTACCACCCCATCGCCTTTCCCGTCGTCCGCCGCAACCCGGTGCTCGCACCGGGTCGCCCGTGATTCAAGGATTGACTCGTGCGAACGCAGCATGCCAGGATCGCCCGCCCGCCGCTATTGGTCGACGGGCAAAGATGAGCTCATGTGGCGTCGGCGAGAGACCCGGTTCGTTCAGGTGGCGGCCTGTTGCGCGGCCGCCGCGACGCTCGCCGTGCTCGCCGCCGCGTCGTCGGCATCGGCCGGGGGTCGCACGGGCGGGGTGCTGCTCGGCGTCCTCGGCGATCCGGCCAGGTTCGATCAGCAGACGTCGCAGCGCTCTCGCTTCCGTCTTCTGATCATGCGCTGGGGGCAGGGCACGTCTCCGCAGTACTTCGCGGGTCTCTTCGCGACGATGCGCGAGGTGCCGATGTTGGGCCTCAGCACCGGCGGCGGCGAGGGCGGCGGGTATGAGGTGATCAATCCCGGTCTGATCGCGCGCGGCGCCGGAGACTCGTTCCTGATCGCGCTGAACCAGGCGCTGGCGGTGTGGGGCAAGCCGGTCTACGTGCGGCCGCTCGCCGAGATGAACGGCCATTGGAATGCGTATTGCGCGTTCAACCGCGACGGCTCGCCGCGCGACGCGAACCACTCGACGGCTGCGTATCGACGGGCGTTTGCCCGTATCTACCTGCTCGTGCGCGGAGGTCCGGACGTGAACCAGCGGTTGCGCCAGCTCGGACTCCCACCTGTACGAGGAACGCTCGCGAGCAATCCCCAGGCGCGGGTGATCTGGAATCCGCAGGGTTACGGCAGCCCCGATCTCCCCGGCAACTCTGCCCAGGCCTACTACCCCGGCGACGCGTATGTCGACGTTGTCGGCAACGACCTCTACGACATCCGCGGAAAGGCCGAGTGGGCGGCTGCGGAGGCGCTCTACAAAGCACATCCCGGCAAGCCTTACGCGTTTCCCGAGTGGGGGCTTTGGGGGATCGACGACCCCGGCTTCGTTACGCAGATGGCGCAGTTCGTCCGCACACACCCACGCACCGAGTTGATCGGCTACTACTCGGGCACGCCCGGCTCGATCTTCGACCTCGGCTCGAAGCCGCGCTCGCTCGCCGCGTACCGCAAGCTGATCGTGTCGCTTGCGACCGGCTAGCGCTCAGGCTCGAGCGGCGCCGCGAGCAGGAGGAACCCGCACACGGCGAACGCGAGCAGGGCGGAGATGCCGAGCGTGAGCGGCAGCGGTGCGTCGAAGAACACCGTCAGGACGGTCCCCACGCAAAGGAAGCCGGCGGCGACCGGCGCGAGCCTCGACCGCCCCGGCTTCGCGGCGGCCGTGGGCGCGGCGAGCTCCGGCAGGCCCGGCTCGGCGTCGAACAGCCCGCGGAGGAAGAGCCCGTAGAGCAGGGCGAGCGACGGGATGAGCAGCACCGCGCCGATCGCGGTCGCCACGGCCAGCGCGACGAGCGTCGAGCGGCCGGCGGCGGCCACGCGGATCGAGAGGCCCGGCAGTACGTCAGGCCGCTGCGCGAGCACCCAGCCGACGAGGACCGCGCCAACCGCGACCGCGGCCGTCACCCGCGCCGGGCCGTAGCGTCTCCACCAGACGAGCAGCATGGTCGCGGCGCCTGCGGCGGCCGAGACGGCGACCGCTCCCACCCCGGCGCCGCTCGTGAGGCCGTCCCAGATCGGGCGAGCGTCGTCGCGGACGACGAGCAGACCGGCCATCGCGACGACTCCCGCCGCCACTCCCGTGACGAGTGCGCGCACGCGGAAAGCGCTGGCGACGTCGTGCAGCCCCATCCGCTTCGCGTCCGCGGCCAGGAAGACCGCGGCGAGGTACGCAGCCACGGCGACGGCGAGGATGCCCACGAGCACCGAGGTGGGGTTGAGCCAGCTCGAGAAGAGGTCGCCTTCGGCGTTGCCGACCGGCACGCGGCCCGACGCGATGCCGCCGATCGCCGCCCCGAACGCGAACGGCACGATGATCGACGAGAGCGCGAAGACGAGGTCGACCGTGCGCTGCTCGGACGCCTTGCCCGTGCCCACGCGCAGCGCATACGCCGTGCCGCGCAAGATGATCCCGACCGCCGCGATGAAGAGCGGTACGGCCAGGGTCGACATGATCGACGCGAACGCCGTCGGGTAGGCGGTCCAGGCGATCACC
>CAWAGR010000007.1:0-54483 GCA_963781435.1 uncultured Actinomycetes bacterium
TCCGGTACGCCGGTCTGGAGCAGGGAAACCGCGCGGCAGGTCTGTGACGGGTCACGCCCTCAAGGCGGACAAGCTCCTGATCAAGCCAACAGCGGGCGCCAGACCGGCGCCGCCGTGCACACCCGGACGATTCATTGCGAAGGCACACACACGTGGCCTGACGCCAGAAGAGTCACGAGCGACACGGGCGACACCAGCCTGGCAACGGCCCCTGACGGACCGACCCGCCGACTCTCACAGACGCCTGAGCGTGACGGCTTCTGGATGGCGCCGATGAAGGACCAAGGTTGACGCTCGACGGCGTGTCTCGGGCCCGGCGCCGTGCTCAGCGGCTCGCTGGTGGAGGGAAGCTGGTGACGACGCCGGCCTTGCTGATCCGGCCGATCGAGCCGTTGCCGTCGGTGAACCAGATCGTCCCGTCTGTGCCGGCCGTGATGTTGAATGGCTCGCTGATGCTCAGGCCGGTGTAGCTGCGTATCGTGCCGCTGACGCTGATCCGGCCGATCGAGCGGCCGAGGTAGTTCGTGAACCAGAGGGCGCCGTCCGGGCTGGCTGTGATCCCGCTGGGCTCGTTGATGCTTGGTGCTCGGTAGATCCGGACCGCACCGCCGACGGTGATCCGGCCGATCGCGGCCGGTACATCCTTCGGCGGTCCGTTGGTGAACTGGCCGAGCATGGTGAACCAGAGGGCTCCGTCGGGGCCGGCCGTGATCGCCTGCGGTCCGGCGATCCGCCGATCGGTGAAGAAGCTGATCCTGCCGGACTTGTCGATCCGTCCGATCGATCCCCCGTCCGTGAACCAGATTGCTCCGTCCGGTCCGGACGTGATCCCTTGCGGCGCGACGATCCGAGGGTCTTTGTAGAGCCGGATGGCGCCTGTCGTGCTGATCCGTCCGATCGAGCCGCCCGAGCCGAGCTCCTCGTCGTAGTCGGTGAACCACACCGAACTGTCGCCGCCCCTTGTGATGGCCAGCGGAGCGATCAGGCGCTTGTCGGTGTAGGTGGTGATGGCGCCGTGAGTGGTGATCCGCCCGATCGAGTGCAAGTCCGTGAACCAGAGCGCACCGTCCGGCCCGACCGTGATGGCAACCGGCCGATGGAGCTTGGGGCTCGTGTACCGCGTGAGCTTGCCCGTGGTCGTGACCCGCCCGATCGAGGCGCGGCCGTGGCTGCTCGTGAACCAGAGCGCGCCGTCAGGCCCGACCGCGACGTCCGTCGGCCAAGTGGGCTCGAAGGCCGTCGCCGCCTTGAGTGTCAGCGTGAACGCGCCGCTTCTTCCGGGAAGGAAGAAGACCCCGATCATGATGTAGTAGCTCGAGCCTGCCGTCGCGTTGAACACTGCCGGCTGGGGATCTCCGAGATCGGGATAGCCGGCGATCTGGCTGACCTCGCGCAGTCCGCCGCCCACCTTCGCAAGAACGCAGATCTCGCCGCCCAACGTGTCACTGAGAGTCGCGACGAAGCGTCCGCCGGTCGAGGGCTGGAAGCGGTACCAGACGGTGTGGTCTTGCTTGGCGCAGTCCGGATCGCCGGCGTCCTGCGTCGCGCCGGACGCCGAACCGTGGATGGTCGCCGGCAGGTCGCCTATGAGCGTCGCTCCCGCGAGCTTGTCGTTACCCGGAGAGGCGGCGACAACCGACGTGCCCAGGTCGGTAACGGCGCGCAGTCGTCCCGTCGCACTCCCGTCAGACACGCCGAGCACGAGGACAACCCCTACGAAGACCACGGCACCCACCAGAACGCTCAGCCGACACATCACAGCTCCTATCGCTGATCCAGTCTGTCGCGGAAGTCACGGTGCTGCATCAGGGGGCGCACCGAGCGGGGCTGCGGAAACTACCGCCCGACCCCGGGGCTCTGGCATGGGCCAGCGTGCGCGAATGTTCCCAGAGGACGGGCGCGAAGGCTTTACCCCAAGAGGCGCGCGTGATACGACCGCGTTGATGGCGCTTCCCGAGCAGGTCAGGATTCGGTCGCTGCCGTTGCCGCTGTTCTGGCTCGTGCGGCCCCAGGCTTGGGAGAGCAGCGAGGGTTCGTTGAGCATCAGCGCTGGCCCCGGTTGCGACCTGTTCGTCGATCCCGGCGGTTCCACTTCGGCCGGGCTCGAGAGCCCTCCGATGCTGGTCTGCGAGCCGAGCGGAGACTTCGCGCTTTCCGCGAGGGTCCGCGTCGACTTCGCGTCGACCTACGATGCGGGCGTGCTGGTCGTGTTCCGGGACGAGTTGTGCTGGGCGAAGCTCTGCTTCGAGCGCTCGCCGCAGGGACAGCCGACGGTCGTCTCGGTCGTGAACCGGCGCGTGTCGGACGACTGCAACCACTTCGCCGTCGCGGGGAGCCAGATCTGGCTCCGCATCGCACGAGGCGGAGACTGCTTCGCCTTCCACGCTTCAACCGACGGCGCCCTCTGGCAGCTCGTTCGCTACTTCGCCTTCGACGACCCGGCGGGGATCTCGGTGGGCTTCGAGGCCCAGTCGCCGACCGGCGAGGGCTGCCGCGTCAGCTTCGACGAGATCCGCTTCGAGGCGGGCCGCCTGACCGATCTTCGCTGCGGCGCCTAAAGCAGGCGACGGCGCTCTCGGCTGGGCCAGCGTTCCGGAAGACACTCCGACGGCGGGGGCGCGGCCTGACCAGCGGGCGGCGCCGCGGCTGGCGGGAACGGCCGTGCGAGCGGTCGCTCGATCGACGGCGAAGAAGCCGCGTGTCAGGCATCGATCCCTACGAGCCGGAGCGCGTCACCTCCAGCCCTTGGTGGTCTCGGTTCAGCTGACGAGTCAGCCGACCTGACGCTGCCAGAGCACCGGGTGATCCTGACCCCCAGCAACACGGGCAGAGCCGACGACCAGACCGTGGTCGTTGATCGCCGCCGGCATGCTCCAGCCTTTCGCCGAAAGCGGCCCGAGTCTGGTCGTGGTCGCATCCTCCGAGACAAAGCCGAACTGCGGCCCGCCGCAGCAGTACCGGTAGGTCAAGACTTGCCCCTGGTTGTTGAGCGCGATCGGATAGCTGCCGTTGTCGAGGTCGCCGAGGCGCACGCCGAGGCCGGGCGGGTCGATGTCCGTCATCGTGCCGGCTTTCCACAGGAAGACGTGCTCGACGAATCCCCACGAGCGCTCGATGCCGGTGGTAGCGGTACCGACCACATCACCGCGCTCGTTGATCGCCGTCGCGAAGCTGAGCGGCCCGCCGAGGGTCCCGAGGTCGGTCATCCGCCCGGCCTCCCAGATGAAGGCATGCGAGCGCGCCGCGACGCCGGGCGCGGCTGTGCGCCGCGACTCGCTCCAGCCGACGACCTGCCCGCGGTCGTTGATCGCGACCGCCTCGCTGATCCTGCCGCCCAGCGTGCCGAGGTCGGTCATCTTTCCCGCTTGCCAGAGGAATGCGCGAGTCCCGGTCGGCCCATCCTGCGTGTAGCCCACGACCTGGCCGCGATTGTTGAGCCCGCGCACAACCGCTCCGGGGCCACCGATCCGGGTGAGCCTCCCGTCCTGCCAGAAGAGGGCGCTATCGGGCCCGATTCCCACGCTGGCCAGCACCTGGCCGCGGTCGTTGAGCGCGACACCGCTGATCTCGTCGCTCCTCGCCAGGATTGTGCGGACGCGTCCGGCCTGCCAGAGCCACAGCCGGGCTGCGACGGTTCCGCCCTTGTCGTCGGACTTCGTGCTCAGGCCGAGCACCTGGCCGCGCTCGTTGATCTCCAATGCCGCGTTGGACGGCAGGCCGGCCGAATGGACGCCCAGGTCGCGGAACCGCCCGTCCTGCCACAGAAAGGCGTCCGTGCGCAGCGTTCTACTTCCCGTCGCGGTCGTGGTCGTCGCGGAGCCGACGACCTGCCCGCGCTCGTTGAGTGCTGTGGCACTACCGCGGTAGGGGCCGCCGAAGCCGCCCAGGTCGCGGCCGACCCAGCGCGCCTGCACCGACCCAGCCGGAGTCGCCGCGGACGCATCGAGCAACAGCACGATTCCCGCCAGCACGACGCTCACAAGCATCAGCAATTGGCGCATCTCATGCTCCTCCCGGCGAACAGACTCCCACGAGAGTCCCGGTGCCGCATCCGCGAAACCACCGACCGAATCGGCGCCGAAGTACTGACCAGACGCAGACCCTCTGGCCTGCGCCAGTGTTGCGCTATGCACTCTGACGAGACTCGGTCTTGACGCCGCATGAAACGCCCGAGCGGTCGACGATGACGCGGGTGTGAACATCCCGGCCCGCGCGAAACAGGGGCCGCCTCGCGCGAGCCGGCCTACGTCTACGTCCTGGGCAGCGCGACTTTGGGATCACGCCACAAGAAGAAGCTGACCAACAAGATCCAGACGGAATCGAGAATCACGGCGATACCGGCGGTCGCCTGAATCCCCGTCGTGGCGTATCCGATCGTGAATGCGCCGACGATCGAGAGCAGCGCGAGAACCACGCTCGCCACCGCGAACCAGCGGGCAAAGAGCTCGCTTTCGAGGCTGACGATGGCGGTAGTGCCGATGAGGAGCAGCAGGCCGAGCAGGGTGGCGCCGATGCTCATCAGGAACATCGTCCACCAGAGACGTGCGCTGGCGGGGCCGATGTCGGCGATCCTCGTCGCAGTCGCCCCCAAGATCAGCGCTCCAGTTACGGTGCTAGCCGCTGCCAGCACACCGCCCCCGAGCGCAGCGACCGCGAGCCCGGCCCTTCCGCCCTCGGCCTCCCGCAAGGCCCTGAACAGGCCGGAGAGGAACAAGAGGGCGGCGGGCATCGCAAGGCCGAGGAGCACAGCCGCGAGCTGCAGACGGCCGTCGTGAGCCGAGAGGTAGTTGAAGGTCTCTCGGGCGGAATCGGTAGTGCTCGGCGTCCCGCTCGTCAGCCACCCAAACGCCAGGAAGAGCGCGAAAAAGACCGCCCCTCCAAGGGCCGCCAGCCGAACGGACACGGAGCCCGGAATGTGAACCGCGGGTCTGCTTCCCAATGCGTGGATTCTGTGGGCATGGGTGCTCATCACATCTCACCTCCAATAGCTACCTTCCGAGCGTGCCACGGCTGGACTGATCTGGCATCCGTAGAACGAGGATGATCGGCGTGGGTCACTACGGAACGTGGCGCGAGTTCGTCGAGCGACCAGCCTGTGGCATGCGCGAGTGCTCACGAATGTTCCCCGAGGATGGTGGCGACCGAACGAGCGGCACGCTCGACGAATGGCTCGACGCTGAAAACGAGGTATCGGATTTCCGGCCACGGGTCGTCAGCGCTCCGGACTAGGCGAACCTCCACGGCCCACGTATCCGGTGCGCCGCCGATCTGCGTCTCGATATGAAGCTCAAGTCGAGCAGCCCGATCCCCGCCAAGCTGAAGGACTCCCGGCACCTTGAATTCAAGGAGGTCGTCGCGCCACTTCCTCAGGTCATTCAAGAGGAGGGCGTCATCGAGCGTCCCCGAGAACGGATGTGCCTCGACGTCATAGGAGACGCCGAACCACGGCTCTCCCGGGCGGCTAGGTCGGGCGATCTTCGTTCGCCGATCTGGACGGGCTGTAAGGAATCGGCCAGAACTGCGTTCGTATTAAGTAGAGACCGGTGTGGCTTGCGGTTGAGTTGGCTGGGAGGCAGGGATTCGAACTCGGAGCAAGGCCTGTTTCTAACATGGTGATGGCGCGCAACTTCTGGTTCTAAGCGCTTCACACACAGGCGGTTACGTCGCTCCGTGTCGTTCACTGCCGTCCACCCCGGTCCCCCTGATTCTCCCCCGGTCGTGGAGACATTCTGGAGACGGTTCTAAGGGTGCATTTGTCGGCACCGCCTCGACGCGGGAGCGCTGGTCGCCGCTCTGCGGGCCCCTAATCCGTGTACTGTATACTGAACCGCATGGTTCAGTATTCCCGGACCCGCTTCGATGCCTCGTTCGCCGCGCTCGCCGACGCCACCCGCCGCGGTGTTCTGGAGCAGCTCGGGCGTGCGGACGCTTCGATCACGGAGCTTGCCGACAAGTTCCACATGACCCTAACGGGCATGAAGAAGCACGTCGGCGTCTTGGAGCAGGCGGGGCTCGTCACCACGGAGAAGGTCGGGCGCGTGCGGACCTGCAGGCTCGGCCTGCGCCGACTGGATGAAGAGGCGGCATGGATCGAGAGGTACCGCCAGCTCTGGGATGCACGGTTCGACGAGCTGGACAAGGTTGTCGAGGAACTGAAACGGAAGGAGAAGGTTGATGGACGCAAGAAGAGAGAGTGAGCCCACGCCCATGAAGAACCGCACGACGGTGGAGCGGAAGTCCGAGCGTGAGCTCGTCGTTACCCGAACCTTCAACGGCCCGGCCCGCATCGTGTTCGAGGCGTGGACCAAGCCCGAGCTGTTCAGGCGGTGGTGGGCGCCGAAGTCGATGGGCATGTCCCTGCTTTCCTGTGAGATGGATGTTCGTGTCGGGGGCAAGTACCGTCTCGAGTTCGAACCCGATGCTATGGCGTTCTTCGGCACGTACCTCGAAGTGACACGGCATTCGCGCCTCGTGTGGACCAATGAGGAAGGTGGTGAGGGTGGGCCTGTCACCACGGTGACATTCGAGGAAAAGGGTGGCAAGACGCTGCTGGTCATGCACGAGCTCTATTCCTCGAAGGAAGCTCTCGACGCTGCCGGCACCGGGGCGGCGGATGCGATGGTCGAGACGTTCGCGCAACTGGACGAGCTTCTCCTCACCCTGGGCGCGAGCGTGGGACGGTCATGAAGTCGTCGATCTCGCGGTTTCCGCTCACAAGGAGGCAGACGATGCACCGGCAAGATGGCCGACAAGAAATCGACCGTCGCACTCTGCTTGCCAGGGGCGCCGCATTTGCGGCGCTTCTCGTCACAGGCTGCGCCAGGAAAGAATCTCGGGGATTCGCCACCACGAGTCTTAGACAGCTTCGCGCTCGACTGGAACGCCACGTTGAAGCAGGCGCTCGAGTGGGGCGTGCTCGAGAAGATGCCCTGTTCGATTCGGCTCGTGCGGGTTCCGCGAACCGACGCGGCATTCCACGACTTCGATGACTACGAGCGGTTGCTGAAGGCCGCGCAGACGATCGACCCGCGCAGCTACTTGATCGCCCTCCTCGGAGGCGAGGCGGGTTTGCGGGCGGGCGAGATCGTCGCACTCGAATGGGCCGACGTCGATATCGAACGACGGCAGATCCGGGTGCGGCACTCTGACTGGTGCGGCGAACTGATCGCGCCAAAGAACAGGCGCATTCGGTTCATCGCGATGACCGATGCTCCATCCGGCACAAGCACGGTGCGCTGCGCCAGCGTCCTCACGCCTGTTGCCTACGTCTCGAGCGCGAGCAGGTCGTCGATCGTCTCGCGCCGGCGAATCACTCGCGCTTCTCCGTCTCGCACCAGCACTGCCGCCGGGCGCGCGACCGCGTTGTAGTTCGAGCTCATGGCGAGTGTGTAGCCGCCGGTTGCGGGCACGGCCAGGATGTCGCCTCGGTGCGGCTCCGGCATGTCGACGCGTTCGATCAGCAGGTCGCCCGACTCGCAGTGCTTGCCGGCGACGGCGTACGTGTGGGTCGCCTGTTCGTCGGCGCGGTTTGCGAGCAGCGCGGTGTAGCGGGCGCCGTAGAGGGCGGGGCGCGGGTTGTCGGAGATGCCGCCGTCGACCGCGACGTAGGTCGTTGCGGCGGACGCGCGCTTGACCGCGCCGACCGTGTAGAGCGTGACGCCGGCTCGGGCGACGAGCGAGCGGCCCGGCTCGAGAATCACCTGCGGGCGGGGCAGGCCCTGGAGGTCGAGGGCACGTTCGAGCTCGCCTAGCAGCGCGCGGACGAACTCCTCGATCCCGAGTTGCGGCTCGTCGGGCGAGGTCGCTACGCCGAGCCCGCCGCCGAGGTCGATCGTGCGCGCCTCCCAGCCGGTCTCGGCGCGGGCGCGGGCGGCGAACGTCGCGAGCCAGTCGACGGCCATCAGCGCGGCGCCGGTATCGAGGAGCTGCGAGCCGACGTGGGCGTGGAGGCCCTCTGCGTCGGGGTCGCGGCCAAGCGCCTCCAGTGCATCGTCGGGTGGGAGGCCGAACTTCGAGCCGACGTGGCCGGTGCGGATGTGCTCGTGCGTGTCGGCTTCGACGCCGGGCGTGACGCGGATCAGCGTGCGCGTGACTCCGGCAGCCCGTGCGCGGTCGATCTCCTCGAGCGAGTCGAGCACGACGAGCGCGCCGGCCTCGGCAGCGGCGCGGAGCTCGTCGTCGGACTTGTTGTTGCCGTGGACGACGAGGCGGTCGCCGGGGATTCCGGCCTGCTGGGCGAAGCGGAGCTCGCCGAGCGTCGAGACGTCGGCGCCGAGTCCCTCCTCCGCAAGGAGGCGGAGCAGCGCGACGTTCGGAAACGCCTTCGTGCCGTAGCAGACGAAGGCGTCGGGGGCTGCGGCGCGGTAGGCGCGGGCGTTGGCGCGGAGCGTCGCCTCGTCGTAGACGACGAGGGGGCTTCCGTGGGCGGCGACAAGGTCGGTTGCGTTGATGCCGCCGAGGACGAGCCGGCTGCTTTCGATGCGCGCGGTATCGGGGAAGAGCTTGAGCACACGACGATTCTGCCTGTGGACGAGAAGACACGATTTCGGCGCGGTCCCGTCACGGACATGTCACGGTTTCGGCGGTAGGCTCGATCGCATCGGGGCGGGAGGTGGGTAACCCGAACCGCCACCAGCCGCCAGGTGCAGGAAAGCCGCGACGTCCGGGAAAGAGAGGGCCGTTCCTGACACGGCGAGGTGTCGCCGCTAGACTCCCGAGCCAGTGAACATGCTCCTTACGTAAGCGAGGAAGCGACCGCGGCGGCCCGCCGCGCCAGCTTCCCACGGCCTCTCGTATGAGAGGCTTTTCTGTCTCTAGGCCTTGAAAATGGACGCATACGACCCTCAAGCAATCGAACGCAAGTGGCAGCAGGTCTGGGACGAGGCCGACGCCTTCGTGACCCCGAACCCGGCCGATCCGGCGGCTGCTGAAGCGGACAAGGCGTACGTGCTCGAGATGCTGCCTTACCCCTCGGGCGATCTCCACATGGGCCACGTCCTGAACTACACGCTGGGCGACGTCGTCTCGCACGTCCGGCGCCGTCGCGGCTGGTCGGTCCTGCGGCCGATGGGCTATGACGCGTTCGGCCTGAACGCCGAGAACGCCGCGATCACGCGAGGGCGGCCATCCTCGCGAGGCGACCGAGCGCAATATCGCCGCGATCCGCCGGCAGATCCGTCGCCTGGGCTGGTCGATCGACTGGAGCCGCGAGGTCTCGACGCACGAGCCGGCTACTACCGCTGGACGCAGTGGCTGTTCCTGAAGCTGTACGAGGCGGGCTCGCCTACCGCAAGGACGCGCCGGTGAAGTGGTGCCCGAACGACCAGACGGTGCTCGCGAACGAGCAGGTGATCGACGGCCGCTGCGAGCGGTGCGGCGCGGAGGTCGAGGGGCGCAACCTCGAGCAGTGGATGTTCAAGATCACGGACTACGCCGACCGGCTGCTCGACGACATGGCCCTGCTCGAGTCGTGGCCCGACCGCGTGCTCACCATGCAACGGAACTGGATCGGCCGCTCCGAAGGAGGCGAGATCCTCTTCCGCATCGAGGAGACGGGCGAGGACGTTCCCGTCTTCACGACACGGCCAGACACGCTGTTCGGCGCCACTTTTTTCGTTCTCGCACCCGAGCACCCGCTGGCCGCGAAGTTCGCCGAGCGCGCCTCGAACGGCGCCGAGCTGCGCGCCTACGCGCGACACGCGGCCGCCGATGAAGGGCGAGGAACGTCTCGCGAACGAGGACAAGACCGGCGTCTTCACGGGCTTCTACGCCGTCAATCCCGTGAACGACGAGCGAATCCCGATCTGGGTCGCCGACTACGTGCTGATGGACTACGGCACCGGCGCGATCATGGCCGTGCCGGCCCACGATGAGCGCGATTTCGCCTTCGCGCAGAAGTTCGGCCTGCCCGTCGTGCAAGTCGTCGCGCCGGGTGGTGACGCGGTGGAGGTGGCCGCGGTCGAAGAGGGTGCCGCGTACGTCGAGCACTCCGAGAACGAGGTGCTCGTCAACTCGGGCGAGTTCACCGGCATGCCCGCGCCGGCGGCGAAGCGCGCGATCGTCGAGTGGCTCGAGAGCCAGGGCCGCGGCCGCCCGGCCATCAACTACCGCCTGCGCGACTGGCTGCTCTCGCGCCAGCGCTACTGGGGCTGCCCGATCCCGATCGTCCACTGTGACCGGTGCGGCATCGTCCCGGTGCCCGAGGACGAGCTGCCCGTGCTGCTTCCCGAGATCGACGACTTCCTGCCGAAGGGCCGCTCCCCGCTCGCGGCGGCCGAGGATTGGGTGCGAACGACGCTGCCCCACGTGTGCCGGCGAGGCCCGGCGCGAAACCGACACGATGGATACGTTCGTCGACTCGTCGTGGTACTTCCTCCGCTACACCGACCCGCGCAACGACGCGGAGCCGTTCGACCGCGGGATGGTCGACTACTGGCTGCCGGTCAACCAGTACATCGGCGGGATCGAGCACGCGATCCTGCACCTGATGTACGCGCGCTTCTTCACGAAGGCGCTGTACGACCTCGGCCTCGTCGGCTTCCGCGAGCCGTTCGCGCGGCTCTTCAACCAGGGGATGATCTACCGCTTCGGCGCGAAGATGTCGAAGTCGAAGGGCAACGTCGTCTCGCCCGACGAGCTGATCGAGCGCTTCGGCGCCGACGCGCTGAGGCTCTACATCCTGTTCATGGGCCCGGCCGACCAGGACAAGGAGTGGCAGGACACGGGCGTCGAGGGCACGTCCCGCTTCGTGCAGCGGCTGTGGCGTGTCGTGCACGAGGAGCTCGAGTGCGAGCCGACCGGCGTCACGACCGGCACGGCCCTTGCACGCAAGGCGCACGAGACGATCGCGAAGGTGAGCGACGACATCGAGCGCCGGTTCGTCTTCAACACGCCGGTCTCGGCGGTGATGGAGCTCGTGAACGCGCTGTCGAAGACCTCCGGCGACCCGGCGTCGCGGTTCGCCGCCGAGACGGCGGTATCGCTGATCCAGCCGTACGCACCGCACGTCGCGGAGGAGCTCTGGTCGCGCCTCGGCCACTCGCGCTTGTGGGCGGAGGCATGGCCCGTCGCCGATGACTCGCAGCTCGAGCGAGACGAGATCGAGCTCGTCGTCCAGGTGAACGGCAGGGTGCGCGACCGGATCAGGGTGGCGGCGGGCCTGTCGGAGGAGGAGCTGATCGCGCTCGCAAAGGCTTCGGAGAAGGTGCAGGTCCACCTCAACGGACGCGAGCCGAAGGCGTTCGTCGTGCCGGACAAGCTCGTCAACTTCGTCGTGTAGGCGGTCGGTTCGGGTCGCTGCTCGCCGTGCGATCGCCGGGAAACGCGCATCCGTGCCCCGCGTGTTCACGGCGACGTTGGTTCGCGCTGGTGTCTCGAACCGCGCCGCCGGTGGTCACCGGTCGGACCGACCGGCTGTGGATAAGTCGTCACGCTTTCGGCGCACATCCGTGACAGACACCTGACACCTGTGTCGGCACGCTGACGTGATGCCGACCTTCACCCTCTCCCGGAGGCACGCACTACTCGCGGTCGTGTGCGCTCTCGGCGTTGTGTTCGCCGCCACGCGCCTCTTTTCCGCGCCGGCCTCGCCTTCAGCGCCGGCGACGGCGAGCCCGTTGCTGACGGTGCCCGCGGCTCCCGCACCTGAGCCGCGCGGGGTCGTCGTCGACGTCGAGGGCGCCGTTCGTCGGCCCGGGCTCTACCGCCTCCGGATGGGCGCGCGAATCGCCGACGCGATCGCGCGCGCCGGCGGGGTGACGCGCCATGCCGACAAGGCGCTCGTCAACCTGGCTGCGCCGCTCGCCGACGGCGAGCAGGTGGTGGTACCGCGACGCGGTGGCGGTGGCGTCGCTGCGGCCGGCGCGTCCGGGCCACCGCCGACGGCACCGGTCAACTTGAACTCTGCGACCGCAGAACAGCTCGATGCGCTGCCCGGCGTTGGCCCGGTGACGGCGCAGAAGATCGTGGACTACCGACGCGAGCACGGTCCATTCACCTCGGTCGACCAGCTCGATGCGATCTCCGGGATCGGGCCGACCCGGATCGACAACCTGCGAGGCCACGTCTTGCCGTGACCTGGACGCGTGCGCCCGCCCACACGCTCGCAGCTGCGCTTTGCCTCGGCCTTGCCGCGGCGAACGTGACGCGGGTGCACACGCTCGGCCTTGTCTGCTCCGTTGTCGCGGCGGCCACCGTGGTCGCCTGCGAAACTCCCGTGGCCCGGCTGGCGTGCGCGGGTGTGCTGCTCGCCACGCTCGGCTGGTGGTGGGCGAGCGAGCGCCTGGACGCGCTCGACCGCAGCCCACTCAGCGCCGAGATCGACAGCGCAGGCAGGGCGATCGTCGTCGTAACCGCGCCACCCAGGCGGCACCGATACGACATCCGTGCGCAGGGTCGTATCCGGCTCTTCGAAGGTGAAGCGGTTGACGAACGCGTGCAACTCCAGCTCCCGCCTGGTCGCGCACCGCCTCAGGGCGCCATCCTCGAGGTGCTTGTCGTCGTCAGGCTGCCGCGTGGGCCCGACAACGGGTTCGACGAGCGCACCTGGCTGCGTCGGCACGGCGTGCACGTCGTCCTCCACGTCGACGAGTGGAAGCCCATCGGCAAGCGTGGCGGCCTCGGCGGTCTCGCCGACAGCCTGCGCGGGCGCCTGTCGAGCGCGATAGCACCCGGTCTCACGGGAGAACGGCGCGCGGTCCTCGAAGGGATCGTGCTCGGCGACGACGAGGCGCTCTCCGACGACCTTCGCGAAGACTTCCGCGCCTCGGGGCTCTACCACCTGCTTGCAGTCTCGGGGCAGAACGTGATCCTGGTCGCGGGGGGTGTGCTCGTGCTCGCCTGGCTCGTGGGTGTGAACCGGTGGATCGGCGAGCTCGGCGCGCTTGCAGGGATCGCGGCGTACGTGCTCGCAGTCGGAGCCCAGCCGTCCGTCGTCCGTGCCGGGATCGCGGGTGCGCTTGCCTCCGTCGCGTGGATGGTCGGCCGCCTTCGCGACGCCTGGTACGCGCTTCTCCTCGGCGCCGTCGCGCTCCTCGCCTGGAACCCGTACCTAGTCTTCGACGCGGGATTCCAGCTCTCGTTCGCGGCGGTTGCGGCGATCTTCACGCTTGCGCCGCGGCTCTCCCGGCGTCTCGAGGGATACCCGTTGCCGTGGTTCGCACGGACGGCGGTCGCCGTCTCAACGGCGTGCGGGCTCGCAACCGCGCCGATCCTGTGGGTCCAGTTCGGGGCCCTGCCGCTCCTCACCGTTCCCGCGAACGCGCTCGCCGAGCCGGCAATCCCGCTCCTGCTCTGCCTCGCATTCGTCACGGCCGGCCTCGGCACCGTGTCACCCGCCGCCGCGGCGCTTGTCGCCTGGCTGAACGGCTGGCTCGCGGCTTACGTCGCGTTCTGCGCCCACGGGATCGGATCACTGCCGTTCGCCCAGGTCACGAGCTACCGCGGGCTCGCGGCCGCCGCGGGCGTCGTTCTCGCCGCCGCCTATGCTTGGCGCCGATGGCCGAGGACTTGAAGCCCGCCTACCTGCTCGTGGGGAGCGACCGCCCCAAGGTCGACCGGGCGTTGCAGCGTCTCCGGAGCCGGTTCGCGCCGGATGCTGTCGAGGTGCTCACCGCCGCGGACTCGTCCGGTGAGGGCGTGGTCGCGGCGGCAAACGCCCTGGGACTCTTCGCTGGCGACGGCCGGCTGATCCTCGTCGACGGCGTCGAAGCGTGGAAGGCCGAGGATGCGAAGGCGATCGCCGCCTACCTCGAGGCGCCCGCGCCCGCGACGACGCTCGCACTCGTCGCCGCCGAGCTGAAGAAGGATTCGCCGCTCGCGAAGGCGGTCGCCCCGACGGGCGAGCTCCTGATCTGGGAGGTCGCCAAGAAGGGGCTCCAGGGCTGGGTGTCGGAGCAGTTCAAGCTGCAAGGCGCACCGACCGACCCCGAGGCATGCCGCGTTTTGATCGTGCTCGTGGGCGACGACCTCTACGACCTCGCAACGGAGATCGACAAGCTCGCGACCTGGGCGGCGGGCGAGCGCATCACCGCCGAGGTCGTCGCGGAGCTCGTCGCCGCACGCGCCGAGGCGAGCAACTTCGCGCTCACGGACGCCTGGGGCGCACGTGACGTCGCCGGGATGCTGCGCGCCACGGAGCAGCTGCTCGAGCGCACCCCGGACCCGCGCTCACGCACGATCCCCCGCGTCGCGGCCACCCTCACGAGCCATGTCGCCCGCATCCGCAACTGTCAAGCCCTCGAAGCTGAGGGTCTGTCCTCCAAGGACGCGGCGTCCCGCCTGAAGCAGCACCCGTTCTACGTCCAGAAGCTCTATGCACAGGCACGAAACTTCACGCCGGACGAGCTACGCGACGCGACGGTGCGTCTCGCACGGCTCGACCACGCGCTGAAAGGTGGCTCACGTCTGGCGAGCGAGCTCGAGCTCGAGCGGGCGCTGGTCGAGATCGCACAACGGCGCGAGCCTTCGGTTCGCGCGTCGGCGGGCTGACCTCGTGTGACAGGACGGCCGGACCGCGGGCGCGCGACCGGCGCTCGTCGGCGCGGGTCGCCAAACGAGACGCGGACGGCCTTTCGCTACGCGGGAAGTTGAAAGGCGACTTGTTGAGAAACCCGGTCGTTATCAGCCGGGTGAGGCAAGCCGGGCGGCCTGCGACTTCTTTCGCGCGGCCGTGTTCCGGTGCAGCGCGCCACGGGCGACCGCGCGGTCGATCCACTTGACGAGAGCCCGGTGCTCGGCCTCGACCGTGGCGACGTCGCCGTCCTCGACCGCGGCCGTGAGGCGCTTCGTCAGCGTCTTGATCGTCGAGCGGTAGCGCAGGTTCTCGAGCCGCTGGTCGGCAGCCGTGCGGATCCGCTTCTTCTGCTGTGTGATGTTCGCCATAGCGTGAAAACGCCCGCGACGGCGGGCCCGCCGATGGTAGCAAAGGCCGTCTGCCGCTGACCCGGCCCGGCCGCAGCGCCGCGTATCGTGCGGCGCGGTGACGACGTGACCGCCTCCGGCCCGGGTGAAGGCGCCGATCCCGGCGCCGCGCCGGACGATCTCCCGTTCACCCGCGAGCACGCACGCAGGCTCGCCTGGTCGACGGCGATCTTCTCGTTCGCGACCGGCATCTCGCGCGTGCTCGGCCTCGTCCGCGAGATCGTGGCCAAGAACTACTTCGGCGTCGAAGGCAAGGTCAACGCGTTCCAGATCGCGTTCCTCGTCCCAAACACCGTGCGAGCGCTCGTCGCCGACACGGCGGTCGCGTCAGCCTTCGTCCCCGTTTTCAGCGACCTGCTCGAAAAGGGGGAGCGCAAGCGTGCTTGGCGCGTCGCGTCAAGTCTCCTCTGGCTGCTGCTGCTCGGGCTCGGCGCGTTGACCGCGCTCTTCATCCTCGTCGCACCGCTCGTGATGCCGCGGCTCTACCCGCAGGACCAGGACCTCGTCGTCGGTCTTTCGCAAGTGCTGTTCCCGATCGTTGCGCTCCTCGGTGCCTCCGGGATCATCGTGGGGATCCTCAACAGCTACGACGAGTTCTCGATCCCGGCGCTCGCGCCCGTCGCATGGAACCTCGCGATCATCCTCGGCCTCGTGCTCGGCGTGCCGCGAGCCGACACGGTCGACGGGAAGCTCTACGTGTACGCCGGATCGATCGTCGTCGGCACCGTGATCCAGGTGCTGCTGCCGGTGCCCTGGCTGCGCGGGCGCGGCGGGCGGCTCGAGCTCGTGCTCGACTGGCGCGACCCGGCTGTCCGGCAGGTGCTGAAGCTGATGCTCCCGGTGGCGCTCGGGCTCGGGCTGATCAACGTCAACGCCCTGGTCGACGGAGTGATCGCGGCCAACCGCATCGATCCGGACATCGGCCCGTCCGCGATCGACGCCGCCTTCCGTATCTACATGCTCCCGCAGGGCATCTTCTCGGTCGCGGTCGCAACGGTGCTCTTCCCGTCGCTCTCCCGCTTCGCCTCGCGTGGCGATCTGGTCGGCTTCCGCAGCACGGTCTCGCTCGGCGTGCGGCAGATCGTCTTCCTCCTCGTCCCTGCGAGCATCGTCGTCGCGGTGCTCGCCGAGCCGCTCACGAGGCTGATCTACCAGCGCGGCGCGTTCACCTCGAGCCAGACGCCCGTCGTCGCCGCGTCGCTCGCGGCGTTCTGCCTCGGGCTGACCTTCAACGGGACGATGCTGATGCTGAACCGCGCCTTCTTCAGCCTCCAGTCGAACTGGATCCCCACGCTGGTCGCGCTCGGCAATCTGTTCGTGAACCTGGTCCTCGATCTCGCCTTCGTGCCGCTCGGCGTCTGGGGCATCCCGCTCGCAACGTCGCTCGTGAACATCGCGGGCACGGCGACGCTCCTCGTTCTCCTCCGCCGCCGCGTCGGGCGGATCCACTTCGGCGAGGTGGCCGAGTCGTCGATCCGCATCGTGATCGCCGCCCTCTTCGCCGGCGCCGCCGCGTTCGGTGTGTGGTACGGGCTTGACGATGTCGTCGGCCGCGGCCTCGTCGGCCAACTCGTCTCGCTCGGCCTGGGGCTGACCGTGGCTGCTGCCGTGTACGTGGCCGCCTGTTTGCTCTTCCGGGTTCGCGAGCTCGACACGCTCCGCTCGCTGAGCTCGCGCTTCCGCCGGGCTTGAGGGAGCATCATGGACGCCGTGCGGCCGCCCTCGACGAGGCCGATGCTCGACACGCGATCGGTAGTCCACCGACGGAATCGAGCAGCGAGTACAAGCTGCCGGAAACGCGCAGACCCCCACCCTGGGTGGGGAGCCGACCCGCCGCCCTCGGCGGCTGACGATACCGCGGAGAAGCCGACGTGTCTGTGACGGGACCGTGCCGTCAGTGGAACTTTCGGTAGGCGGTCGTCCAGACCGCTCGCGCGCCCGGCGCTCGACGGCGGCGCGGCTACCATCGCCGGTCAGCCCATGGACTCCCAGCACATCCGCAACTTCTCGATCATCGCGCACATCGACCACGGCAAGTCGACGCTCGCCGACCGCATCCTCGAGCTGACGCACGCGGTTTCGCAGCGTGACATGCGCGCTCAGGTGCTCGATTCGATGGATCTCGAGCGCGAACGCGGGATCACGATCAAGGCGCAGGCCGTGCGCGTGGAGTGGAAGGGTCACCAGCTGAACCTGATCGACACGCCCGGCCACGTCGACTTCACCTACGAAGTCTCGCGCTCGCTCCAGGCGTGTGAGGGGGCGCTGCTCGTGGTCGACGCGGCGCAGGGGATCGAGGCGCAGACGCTTGCGAACGCCTACCTCGCGATCGACCTCGACCTCGAGATCGTCCCGTGCGTGAACAAGATCGATCTGCCGCAGGCCGACCCGGACGGCACCGCGAAGCAGCTCGCGGATCTGCTTGCCGATGACGCTGACCGCGTGCTGCGCATCTCGGCGAAGACCGGGCTCGGCGTGGAGAACGTTCTCGACGCGATCATCGAGCGGATTCCCGCACCGAAGGGCGTCCGCGACGCCCCGGCCCGCGCGCTCATCTTCGACTCGTCGTACGACCAGTACCGCGGCGTCGTCGCGTTCGTCCGTGTGGTCGACGGCGCGTTCCACCCTCGCGAAGACCTCCGTGCGATGGCCCTCGGCACTCGCTTCGAGGCACACGAGATCGGCGCGATGTCGCCAGCCATGCGCCCGCTCGGGGAGTTGAGCGCGGGCGAGGTCGGCTACGTGATCACCGGCCTCAAGGAGGTCTCCGAGCTGCGCGTCGGCGACACGCTCACGACCGAGGCGCGGCCCGCGGCGGAGCCGCTTCCGGGCTACAAGGAGGTCAAGCCGATGGTGTTTGCCGGACTCTTCCCGACGGACTCCGACGACTACCCCGAGCTGCGCGACGCGCTCGAGAAGCTGAAGCTGAACGACGCGGCGCTGTTCTACGAGCCCGAGACCTCGCAGGCGCTCGGCTTCGGCTTCCGCTGCGGCTTCCTCGGCCTGCTCCACATGGAGATCGTGCGGGAGCGGCTCGAGCGCGAGTTCGACCTCGACCTGCTCGCCACAGCGCCGAACGTGGCCTACCGTGTGCGCGCGATCAACGATCCGAACTGGATCGAGGTGCACACGCCCTCCGACCTGCCCGACGCGTTCGAGGAGGTCGAGGAGCCGTACATCAAGGCTTCGGTGATCGTGCCCAAGGAGTACGTCGGCACGGTGATGGAGCTCTGCAACGAGCGCCGCGGCCGCTTCGACCACATGGAGTACCTCGCCGAGGAGCGCGTGCATCTGACCTACGAGCTACCGCTCGGGGAGATCGTGCTCGACTTCTACGACTCGCTCAAGTCGCGCACGCGTGGTTACGCGAGCTTCGACTACGACTTCGTCGGCTTCCGGCCCGGCACGCTCGTGCGCGTGGACGTCCTCGTCGGCGGCGACCCGGTCGACGCGCTCTCGCTGATCATCCACCGCGACTTCGCCTACGATCGCGGGCGCCTGCTCGTCGAGAAGTTGCGCAAGGAGATCCCGCGCCAGATGTTCGATGTCCCGATCCAGGCGGCGATCGGCTCCCGCGTGATCGCGCGCGAGACGGTGAAGGCGAAGCGCAAGGACGTGACCGCGAAGTGTTACGGCGGCGACATCAGCCGTAAGCGGAAGCTGCTCGAGAAGCAGAAGGAAGGCAAGAAGCGGATGAAGCAGGTCGGCGCGGTCGAGGTGCCGCAGGCGGCGTTCCTGGCTGTGCTCAATCTCGGCGACGGGAAGAAGTGACGGGGCTCGAGATGCGTCCGGCTTGCGAGCGCTGCGGCGTCGGGCTGGCCGCCGACGGTGAGGCGCTCATCTGCTCCTACGAGTGCACGTTCTGCCCGGTGTGCAGCGAGGAGTTGGGGCACGTGTGCCCGAACTGCGGCGGTGAGCTCGTGCGCCGGCCGAGACGAGCGGCGGCGCGATGAGTAGCGCCCGTCACCTCTATGTGCACTTGCCGTTTTGCGTGCACCACTGCGGCTACTGCGACTTCGTCACCGCGGTCGGGCGGCTCGGCGAGCACGCGCGCTACGTCGACGCGCTGGTCGCGGAGCTCGAGCTGGAGCGTGCTGCGCTCGCGCCGCGGCTCGAGACGATCTTCCTCGGCGGGGGCACACCGACGTTCACAGAGCCGGCTGCGCTCGAGCAACTACTCGCGGCCTTGCCGGACGCGGACGAGGTCACTGTCGAGGCGAATCCGGAGACCGTGACGCCCGAGCTCGCCAGGCTTCTGCGACGAAACCGTGTCAACCGTGTGTCAATAGGCGCACAAAGCTTCCACATGCACCTTCTGGACGTGTTGGAGCGCAGGGCGGGGCCGCAAGATGTCAGGCATGCCGTCCATGTTCTCCGCGACGCGGGATTCGACAACCTCTCGCTCGATCTCATCTACGGGATCCCCGGCCAGAGCGCCTCCGACCTCGAGCGCGACCTCGCCGAGGCCCTGACGCTCGAGCCCGAGCACCTGTCCGCGTACGAGCTTGAGGCGAAACCCGGCACGCGCTTCACCCACGCGCACGGTGCCGAGCTGGAACGCCAGGCCGAGTCGATGGAGTCCTACTTCGAGCTCGTCGTCGAGACGCTGACGGCGGCCGGTTACCGCTGGTACGAGACGGCGAACTTCTGCCGGACACCTGAGCGCGCAGGTGGGCGGGACCTCCGCGCGCAGCACAACCTCGGCTACTGGACGGCGCGGGACTATCTCGGCCTTGGTGTGGGCGCGGTCAGCACAATCGAGAGCCGGCGCCGGAGGAACACCCCCTCGATCCGGGGCTACATGACCGCGCTCGAAGCGGGCGAGCGTCCGCCGCACGAGCTGGAGGAGCTGTCGCAGGCAATGCGTCAGGCAGAGCGGGTGATGCTGGGCCTGCGCCTCGACGAGCCGGTCGCGCTGGCGGGGCTCGACGGTGCGCTCGACGTGGAGGAGCTCGGTCGGCTCGAACAAAGCGGGCTGGCCGAACGGCGCGGCGACGCGATTACGCTCACGGCGCGCGGGCGGTTCATCGGCGACTCGGTGACGGCTGCGCTGCTCGTCTGAGCGACGAGAAGCACTGAGCGAGAGGCGTATTCTCGAAAGCGGGCGTGGACCGCGAACGCCCCCGGCGGGAAGGCACGCTATGACGCCGCGATCAAGCCGAGCCAATGTCTCTTCTGGAGATGCGGTAGACGCGCGCCACGGCTTCGCGCTCGACGAGCCTGTTTCGAACCGCGATCGGGCACGGTCAGTCGACGATCTCGATCCCGAGCGCCGCCGCGAGGGTGGGAGCGTTCGCAAGCACGTCGTTCAAGGACATTCGCGCGCCTCGTAGGGCCTCGACGCCAGCGGCGCCGCTCAGATCACACGCGGAGACTTGTACACGATTGGTCTTCACTGCCGTAAATCTCGCCGCTCGAAGGTCGCAGCGCTCGAGCGAAACGTCCTCGAGGGACGCTCCGTAGAAATCGCACTCGGCCATGCGGCAGTCGCGAAAAACGACTCGCTCGAGCTTCGCGAAGCGCAGCCCGGCCAGGTCGAGGCGACAGTCGAGGAACGAAATGTCCGTGAGGGTCGACTCGCCAAGCTCGGATCCCGTCAGGCGGCAAAGGCGCAACACCGCCCGCCGCCACACCAGTCGCACCGATCGGGAGTTCGCCCAGTCGACCTCCTCTACCGTTACGTCGGCGAGATCGCCGAACTCGACCTGCACCGGTGCATCGTCGGCAGGGTCGGGCGGATGAGGTGTACGCGGCGCAGTTCCGATTCGCGGACGATACGAGAACGAAACGCGCACAGTCGGATCGCGAACGCCGATGTTGAATGGCGCCTCGCCTACCATGACGCGTGATGACCATGCCGCTTCCGGATCGGCAGCGCGAGATCCTCTGCCGTGTCGTCGAGGAGTACGTCGCGACCGGGCAGCCTGTCGGCTCCAAGACCCTCGTCGAGCGAACGGGCGTGCTCGTGTCGTCCTCGACGGTGCGCGCGGAGCTGGCGGAGCTCGAGCGGCTCGGTCTGCTGACGCATCCGCACACCTCGGCTGGGCGCGTCCCGACCGAGGCCGGCTACCGCGTCTACGTCGACGGGCTGCTTGCCCGACAGGAGACGCGTCCGGCCGAGTTCTCGCTCGGCCTCGCCGCGGCACGCGCCGAGGTAGAAGAGGCGCTGCAGGCGACGACCGACGTGCTCTCGCAGGTGACACGGCTGCTGGCGCTCGTCTCGGCGCCGCCGCTCGAGGCTGCGACCGTGCGCCATGTCGACGTGCTCCAGCTACAGCCGAACGTCGTGATCGTGGTCGTGATCACGTCGACCGGCGGCGTGTCGAAGCAGCGCTACACGTTCGCCGGCCCCGTCGACGTCGGGCTCGTGAGCTGGGTCGGCGACTACCTCCGTGAGCGCCTGATCGGCACACGCCTTCGGTCGCGCCTCCTCGCGCGCGCGTTCGACGAGCCGAGCCTCGCACCGCGCGAGCGAGCCTTCCTCGCCGAGGTTCGCGGTGCGTTCGACGAGGTCGAGGAGGAGCGCCAGCTCTACGTCGGCGGCGCCGCGGGGCTGCTCGACGACCTCCGCTCCGAGGAGATCGGCGCCTACCGCAGCCTCATGGATGCGCTCGAGAAGCGGGCCGCCCTGCTCGACGTGCTCGCGCAGTCGTTCACGGCGCGACGACTGTTCGTGCGCGTCGGCGACGAGCTCGAGGAGTCCGGACTGCACGACCTCGCCCTGGTCGGTGCGACGTACGGGCTCACGAACCAGACACTCGGCGCGGTCAGCCTGCTCGGGCCACTACGGATGGACTACGAGATGGCGCTGCGCTCCGTCCGCTCGGCCGCGCACGAGCTCTCACGTTTCGTCGAAGAGGTGTACGAGGCCGAGTAGTCTCAGGACGGTCGAGTCCACGATCTCGTGTGCCCGGCAATCGCAGTCGGCCCGCGCACGCCACCGCCGCTGGCACGATACAAACTGCATGTCTGCGACCGAACGCGACTACTACGAGCTGCTTGGCGTTTCGCGCGACGCCGACGAGCGCGAGATCAAGAAGGCGTTTCGCTCGCTCGCGCGGAAGCTCCACCCGGATGTCTCGACCGATCCCGAGGCCGACGAGCGCTTTCGCGAGGTCTCCGAGGCATACGAGGCGCTCTCCAACGCTGAGACGCGGCAGCTCTACGACCGCTACGGGCACGCCGGCCTCCGCTCGGGCGGCTTCACCCCGACCCACTTCGACGTCGGCAGCCTCGGCGACCTCTTCTCCGCCTTCTTCGGCGACGACCTCTTCGGCGGTCGCAGGCCGGCCGCCGCGCGAGGCGCGGACGTTCCAGCGGAGATCGAGATCGACCTCGTCGAGGCTGCGCGCGGCACCACGGTCGGCGTCGAGCTCGAGGTCGCGGTCGCCTGCGGTACCTGCAAGGGCGACGGCGTCAAGCCCGGCACGAGCGTCTCCGTCTGCGCGCGCTGCGGCGGCCACGGGCGGCTGCAGCAGGTCTCGCGGAGCGTCTTCGGCGAGTTCGTTCGCACCGCCAACTGCCCGGAATGCGGAGGAAGCGGCCGAAAGATCGAGCACCCGTGCGAGACCTGCGCGGGCGCCGGGCGCACCCTCGAGGAGCGAACGCTCGATGTCGAGGTCCCGGCGGGCATTCACGATGGGCAGCGGATTCGGGTGTCGGGCGAGGGCCACGCGGGTGCGCTCGGCGGCCGCGCCGGCGACCTCTACGTTGCGGTTCGCATCCGCCCCGACGAGCGCTTCGTGCGTGAGGGCAACGACATGTTCTCGCAGGTCGATCTCACGATCGTCCAGGCGGCGCTCGGGGCCACGGTCTCCGTCGAGACGCTCGACGGCCCGGTCGAGCTCGAGTTCGAGCCGGGCACGCAGCCGGGGCAGGTGAGGGTCCTGCGAGGCCAAGGGATGCCGGTGCTCCAGGGCTTCGGCCGAGGCGACCACCGCGTCCTCGTCGGCGTCACCGTCCCGCGCCGCTTGACCGAGGAGCAGCGGCGGCTGCTCCAGGAGTTCGAGCGCCAAAGCGACGACGAGACCTATCGCCCGGACGAGGGCTTCTTCGAGAAGCTGAAGAGCGCGTTCCGCTGATCCGCGCGTCCATCCGAGCTCCGCGCGAGCAGGCCGAGGAGCTCCGGGCGCGGTTCCTGGAGCTCGCGCCGGAGGGCTTCGAGGAGGTCGAGCATTCCGGCGAGCTCGAGCTGGCCGCCTACGGGGAGGCCGGCGACCGCGTCCTCGCGGCTTTTCCCGACGCGCTGCGGCGCGAGGTCGAGGCCGGCTGGGAGGAGCGCTGGCGCGAGTTCCATCGCCCGGTCCGGATCGGCCCGCTGTGGGTCGGCCCGCCGTGGGAGACACCGCCCGCTCGCGCGCTCGCCGTCGTGGTCGACCCGGGCCGCGCGTTCGGGACCGGAGCCCATCCGACCACGCGTCTCTGCCTGGAGCTGCTGCTCGATCTCCCGAGGACGAGCCTCCTCGACGTCGGCTGCGGCTCGGGTGTCCTCTCGATCGCGGCGGCCCAGCTCGGCTTCGCCCCGGTTACCGCCGTGGACCTCGAGGAGCCGGCCGTGGAGGCGACACGCGCGAACGCCGTCGCGAACGGCGTTGCGGTCGACGCGCGCCTCGTCGACGCGCTGGTCGGACCGCTGCCGCCGGTCGAGCTCGTCGTGGCGAACATCGCGCTCGATGTCGTCTCGGCGCTCGGCGCGCGCATCGAGGCGCCGCGGCTCGTCACCTCCGGTTACCTCGCCGCCGACCTGCCCGAGCCCGCCGGCTACGAGCATCTTGAGCGGCGCGAGCTCGACGGCTGGGCGGCGGACATCTTTCGCGAGGTGTTGACGAAGAGTCGCTGAATCGGCACAGAGCGGGCACGCTCCTGTCACCGTTCCTTCGCTAGCGTGTTTCCAGGGGACGCGGGTCCCCTTTGGGGGTGGCTGCCGTGATGGGTGGGCGGCTGCCGTGATCACTGCGACGGCAAGTCCGGAGCAGGTCGCCCCGTTTCGGCGTCCGCAGTAGCATCCCGCGCGATGATGCGCTTCAACGTCGAGTTTCTCGGGTGCAAGGTCTCGCACGTGGACGTGCACGCGATCCGCGAGCGGCTGCTCGCCGACGGGCACGAGGAAGCCGTCGCCGGCGCGGCGGCCGATATCGCCGTGATCAGCACCTGCTGCGTCACGAACGAGGCCGTCGCGAAGAGTCGCAAGGCCGCCGCCCGCGCCGCCCGCACGCACAGCCGCGTCTACGTCACCGGCTGCGCCGCGAACCTGGCCGACAATGCGTTCGCCAAGCTGCCGGCCAACGTCACGGTCGTCGCGAAGCGCGCCGAGGAGACGGCCGCGTTCGTCGCAGGCGACGTCGGTGCGGTCGGGTGCCTGCAGGCCGACGCGCGGCTCGACCGTGTGCGCGCGTTCGTGAAGATCCAGGACGGCTGCTCGTTCTCTTGCAACTTCTGTGTCATCCCGCTCGTTCGCGGCCCATCCCGCAGCCGCGGCGCGGGCGCGGTGCTGCGCGAGGTATGCCGTCGCGTCGAGCAGGGTCACCGCGAGCTGGTCCTGACGGGGATCAACCTCGGCTGCTTCCGTGACCGTGACGGTGGCTACGACCTGCCCCGCCTCGTGCGCGCCGTCGGCGCCACACCGGGTCTCGCACGCCTCAGGCTCAGCTCGATCGAGATCAACCACGTGACCGACGGCCTCATCGCCGCGCTGCGCGAGACGCCTACCGTTGCGAAACACCTGCACGTTCCGCTCCAGTCCGGCGACGACGGCGTCCTGCGCGCGATGCGCCGCCGCTACACGACGCAGACCTACCTCCGGCGCCTCGAGTCGCTCGCCGGCGAGTTCAACCTGACGAGTGACGTGATCGTCGGCTTCCCCGCCGAGGACGACGCCGCGTTCGAGCGCACCCTGGCCACGGTCGAGCGCGCCGGGCTGACCAAGGTGCACGTCTTCCCGTATTCGCCGCGGCCCGGTACCGCGACCGCGCACGACGACCCGGTCGAGCCGTCGGTCAAGAAGGAGCGCGGGGTCCGCGTGCGCGCGCTCGCGCACGAGCTCGAGCGCCGCCGCTGGCATGCGAAGCTCGGTCGCGAGGACGTCGTGCTCGTCGATCGGCCGGGCCGCGGCTACGGCGACGACTACTCGCCGTTCCTGGTCGACGCCCCGGTCGGCGAGCTCGTGCGCGTCCGCGCGAGGGCGATCAGCGAGGAGGGAATTCTTGCCGTCGCAACGTGACGACTGCCTGTTCTGCGGCATCGTCCGCAACGGGACCTACGTGGCCCAGACGAAGGGATTCGTCGCGATCAACGACATCAACCCGCAGGCCCCGGTTCACCTGCTGATCATCCCGGAACGCCACGTCGACACCTTCCGCGACGTCGGCGAGTTCCCCGCGCGCGAGTCGAAGCGGATGCTCGAGTTCGTCGCCGAGACGGCCCGCGAGGTCGGCCTCGAGGATTATCGCGTCCAGGTTCACGTCGGTCCGAGCGCGGGGCAGACGGTCTTCCACCTGCACTGGCATGTCCTGGGAAGGGGCGAGCACTGGCAGGAATCGCCCGCACTCGCGACGGCGGTGAGCGAGCTGTGAGCCGTAGGCTCGACGGAGGCTCCAAAGAGCGGAGGCGCCGGCTTTGCCGGCGCCGGGAGCGGGCATGAGGCTCGTCGAGCGGATCGAGGGTGAGGTGAAGGAGGCGATGCTGGCGCGTGACGACGCGCGCCGCGACGCCCTGCGTCTGATCCTGAACAGCCTGCGGAGTGCGGAGAAGGAGCTCCAGCGCCCGCTGTCGGAGGACGAGGAGCTGCAGGTCTTGCAGCGCGAGCGCAAGCGCCGCAACGAAGCAGCGGAGGCGTTCCGCGCAGGTGACCGGCCCGAGCAGGCCGCGCAGGAGGAGGCCGAGTTGGCGATCCTCGAGGAGTTCATGCCCGAGCCGCTCTCCGAGGAGGAACTCGAGCGGATCGTCGACGACGCGATCGCGGAGACCGGCGCGACGAGCATGCGCGACATGGGTCGCGTGATGGCCGACGTGATGCCGCAGATCGCCGGGCGCGCTGACGGCTCGGCCGTCGGCCAGCTCGTACGCGAGAAGCTCGCCTAGGACGAGTCGTGGAGCTGCGCGGGGAGCGCGTCGTCCTCCGCCCGCTCGCCGAGCAGGACGTGCCGCGTCTCCTCGAGCTTGGCGGCGAGCCGCAGGTCCGCGCGCTGGTGGCCAGGGCCACGCGCCCCCAAGGGGCGCTCGGGCCCCTGCATGAACGGTAGCCACAATCCTGTGACGTGTCTGTGCCGGATGTGTGCCGCATCTGCGCCGAATGCGCACCGAATGTGGGGCGACCTACACTGCGGCCGTGCAGGAAGTGCTGGACGTCTCGAACGAAGTCGCCGCTGAACTGGCGGGGATGAGTGACGGGGTGCTCGAAGCGCTGCGCGACCGGCTCAAGTGCACCGTCCGTCTGCGCGGGAACCGGCTCACGCTCGAGGGCGAGGACAGGCACGTGGAGGAGGCGCGCGAGGTGATCGACGAGCTCGTCGAGCTCGTCGAGGGTGGACACCAGATCGGCGCGCACACGGTCGACGCCGTCCTCGGTGCGCTCGAAAGCGATCAGGACGTGCGCGAGGTCTTCGACGATGTCGTCTGGCGCCACCGTGGCAAGCAGATCGCGCCGAAGACGGTGACCCAGAAGGCCTACGTCGACGCTATCCGCCGCCGCACCGTTACCTTCGGCATCGGCCCGGCCGGCACGGGGAAGACCTATCTTGCGATGGCGCTCGCCGTCGCCGCGTTGCAGGAGCGCCAGGTGGCGCGGATCATCCTCACGCGCCCGGCGGTCGAGGCCGGCGAGCGCCTCGGTTTCCTGCCCGGCGACATGCTCGCCAAGGTCGATCCGTATCTCCGCCCGCTCTTCGACGCCCTCTACGACATGCTCGACCCCGAGCGTGCGAACACCTACATGGAACGCGGCACGATCGAGGTCGCGCCGCTCGCGTTCATGCGCGGGCGGACGCTGAACGACAGCTTCATCATCCTCGACGAGGCCCAGAATACGACGCCCGAGCAGATGCAGATGTTCCTCACGCGGCTCGGCTTCGGCTCGCGGGTGGTCGTCACCGGCGATGTGACGCAAGTCGACCTTCCGCGCGACCAGGCATCGGGCCTGATCCAGGTGCAGGACATCCTCAGCGACATCGACGACATCGCGTTCATCCGCTTCGGGCACCAGGACGTCGTCCGCCACAAGCTCGTGCAACGGATCGTCGAGGCCTACCGGGAGCACGCGGAGGAGACCGGGACCGAGCGGAGGCGCTAGCTGGTGGTCTCGGTCGAGGTCGCAAACAGAAGCGGGGTCGAGGTCGACGAGAACGCGGCGGTCGAGCTCGCCCGCGCCGTGCTGCACGCCGAGGGGATCGACGAGGGCGAGCTCGGGCTCGCGTTCGTCGGGAGCGAGGAGATGAGCGCCCTCAAGCGAGACCACCTCGGGATCGACGAGCCGACGGACGTGCTCTCTTTCCCGATCGACGGGCGCGAGCCGCTGCCGAGGGCGTTCCGCGCGCGCTCGGCGACATCATCCTGTGCCCACAGGTCGTGGGCGCCGAGTGGCGGTGGCCGCTGGCGCACGGGCTGCTGCACCTGCTCGGCTACGACCACGGTGAGGCGATGGAAGCCCGCGAGCGTGAACTCCTGGCAGCGCCGGAGCATCGCCGTAGGCTCGACGGAGGCGATCATGGAACGGAGGTGCCGGCTTTGCCGGCGCCGGAGTGGGAACAGTGAGCAGCCAGCGCTCGCCGACGATCTTCGACTCGTTCAACTACGCGTCCGAGGGAATCGTCCACGTGCTCCGCACCCAGCGGAACATGCGAATCCACTTTGCGGTGGCGGCCGTTGTGCTCGTGCTCGCACTCTGGGTCGGCGTACCGAAGATCGAGCTGATCGCTCTTCTGATCTCGATCACCTTCGTGCTGACCGCGGAGATGGTCAACACGGCGATCGAGGGCGCGATCGACGTCTCGACGACGTCGTTCGACCCGCTGGCGAAGCTCGCAAAGGACGTGGCCGCGGGAGCGGTTCTGATCGCGACGATCAACGCGCTCGCCGTCGGCTATCTCGTCTTCTCGAGCCGGATCGCCGACCGTTCCTCGCGGGTGCTCGAGCAAGTGCGGGACGCGCCGGCCGAGCTGACGATCGTCGCCCTGGCAATCACCGTGATCGTCGTGATCGGAACGAAAGCATGGACCGGCCGCGGCACGCCTCTGCGCGGAGGTCTTCCGTCCGGCCACGCCGCTCTGGCGTTTGCTGCGTGGATCGCGGCAACGTACGTCGCCGGCCGCGAGCACCGGTTCCTCGTCTCGACAATCGCACTGCTGATGGCGCTGCTCGTCGCCCAGACGCGGATTGAATCCGGCGTGCACTCGGCGTTCGAGGTGTTGCTCGGCGCTGCTTTCGGCGCCCTCGTCGCCCTCGCGATCTTCCAGCTCTCATGAGCCGTAGGCTGGACGGAGGCGACCACCGGCGTAGGCTCGACGGAGCCGGAGAGCAAGCGGCGGGAGCGGTCGGGCTTGCCGGCACCGGAGCGCGTATGAGCGCCTGTGGATCGTCTGTCACTCTTCCGTCCGTCGTGTCCGACACCGGGACGTGTCGCTGCGAGACGCGTCCGGAGCGGGCGTGAGCCGCGAGCTCGTCGAGAAGGCCGGGCAGGCGGCTGCGCGCGCGTACGCGCCCTATTCGCGCTACCTCGTGGGCGCGGTCGTACGGACGCGCGACGGCCGCGAATTCGCCGGCGTGAACGTCGAGAACGCCGCGTATCCGCTCGGCATCTGCGCCGAGAAGGGCGCGATCTCCGCTGCCGTGGCGGCCGGCTACGGCCCGGGCGACCTGGAGGCGATCGGGATCACCGCCTCGCCGTGCGGCGGCTGCCGCCAGTGGCTACACGAGTTCCGGCTCGGCGAGGTCTCTTACCGCGGCGCCGACGGCGAGATCCGTACTGCCACGCCCACCGAGCTCCTGCCCGACACGTGGGACCTGCCAGAGCCCCGGCGTGAATCCCGGCCTGAGTCGGGATCTGCGTGAAGTCCGGCTTCGTCGCAGTCGCGGGGCGCCCCAACGTCGGCAAGTCGACGCTCGTGAACGCGGTCACCGGTGCGAAGGTGGCGATCGTGTCGCGCGTACCGCACACGACCCGTCACCGCATCCGCGGCGTTCACACGACGGAGGACGCGCAGCTCGTGCTCGTCGATCTCCCCGGCTGGCAGCGGCCGATCGACCGGCTGACGGAGCGCATGCAGGAGACCGTCGACGAGACGATGCGCGACGACCTCGACGTGGTGCTGCTCGTCGTCAACGCGCGCGAGCGGATCGGCGCCGGCGACAGGTACGTGGCCCGCCGGGTGTTCGAGATCGCAGCGCCGGTCGTGATCGCGCTCAACAAGGTCGACCGGCTGCCGATCGCGCAGATCGCCATGCAGATGAAGGCCGCCGCGGCGACCGGTGACTTCCACGCGCTTCATCCCGTGAGCGCGAAGACCGGCGAGGGGATCGACGAGCTTCGCAGCGACCTGATCTCGCTGCTGCCTGAAGGGCCGCTCTACTACCCGGCCGACGAGGTCACCGACATGCCGCTCGACGTGCGGATCGCGGAGCTCGTGCGCGAGCAGGCGCTGCGTCTGACGAAGGAGGAGGTGCCGCACGCCGTTACGGCGGAGGTGGTCGAGATCGACGACCGACGGGTTCACGTCCGCATCTACGTCGAGACCGAGAGCCAGAAGCAGATCCTGATCGGCAAGGGCGGGACGATGGTGCGCGAGATTGGCCGCTCCGCGCGGCTCGGGATCGAGCAGCTGCTCGGCCGGACGATCTACCTCCAGCTGCAGGTGAAGGCCGCGCCGAAGTGGCGACGCAACGAGACGATGCTCGAGCGGCTCGGGATGTAGCAGCCCGTACCCGGGTTACCCGGTGCGCGACTGGAACACGAACTCTGCGACGTCCTCGATCTGCGTTGGCGAGAGGAGCGTGCTGTAGGCCTGCATCGAGCTCTTGCCGCTCGCCACGATGGTCTTGATGGTTGCGAGCGACGACTTGGACTTGTCGAGGCTCGACGCGATCGTGCCCGTCGTCCCTGCGGCCTTCATCGTGTGGCACGCGCCGCACCCGGTGGTGACGAAGACCTGCTTGCCGGCGGCGACATTGCTGCTCACCGGTGCGGTTGCGATGGTCGTGAAGGTGCCCTTCATGCCCTTGCTCGCATCGCCGGAGACAGTTGACGTGTAGGTGAACCGGCCGGCTTTGGTGAACGTCACGACGAGCTTCGCGCTCCTACCGGGTTTGAGTACGGGCGTCTTCTCGCCGGCGATCTTGAAGTCGTGGTCGTGCTTGCCCGCGTTCTTGACCGAAAATGTGACCTTGCCAGCTGGTGCCGACTTCGTGGAGAGCTTGAAGGAGTAGTCGCTCGCGGTCACTGTGACGGTCGCGGCGCTCGCGCGCGCCGGCGCGGACCGCCCGGCCAACGACGTGGAGCAGATCGCGAGTAGCGCGGCGAGCGCCCCTGCAGCGACCAGGAACCCTCGCTGCCGCCTCCGAAAGCGCATTACCTGGCGGGTGTCTTGATCGCTCTCACGACCCGGCAGCCTACCCGGTGCGCGACTGGAACACGAACGCGGCGACGTCCTGGATCTGCGTGGACGTGAGCTGCGACTTGTAGGTCGGCATCGTGCCCTTGCCGTTCGTCACGCGGGAGACGATGGTCGCGAGCGCCGCCTTGGACGTGTCCAGGTTCGGCCCGATCGCTCCCGTGGATCCGGTGGCCTTCAACGTGTGGCAGACGCCGCAGCCTGTGGTCACGAAGACCGTCTTGCCGGCGGCGACGTTCCCGCCCGTGCTTGCCTTGGCCGTGAAGGTCCCCTTCATGCCCTTCTTGGCATCGCCGGCGACGGTCGAGCTGTAGGCGAACGGACCTGCCTTGCCGAACGTCACGACGAGCTTCGCGCTCTTGGCGGGCTTGAGGACAGGCGTCTTCTTACCGGCGATCTTGAAGTCGTGGTTGTGCTTGCCGGTGTTCTTGACCGCGAACGTGACCTTTCCGACCGGCGCCGTCTTCTTCGACAGCGTGAACGAGTAGTCCCGCGCGGTCACGTTGATCGTGACGGCGTGCATGGCAGCCGGTGCGGTACGTCCGGCGATCGACGCCGAGCCGAAGAGGAGCGGCGCGACCAGTGCGCCCGCGCAGATCACGAGTCCTCGCATGCGTGCCATGCCGCCGCACGCTAGCCGCTGGTTGTTAGGACTTTCGCCGAGAAGACGACGTCGTCCTCGCCGATGGCATAGCTCCTCGTCTGCTCGGCGAGCATGGGCAGGAGGGCGTCGAGGCCGCGGCGATCCACCATGCTGCGCTGCCGTGCCGCGCCGCCGCCGTCGAGGACGAGTCGGCCGATCCCGAGCAACTCGCGGTCGCAGCCGAGCGAGGTCGCGATCGGCAGGAGTTGCTCGGCGAGTGCGTGCAAGCGCTCCGCGGTCCAGGTGCGGGCGCCCGTGTCGAGATCGATCAGGTGCCCGCCGATGCCGTCCCGCGTCGCGAGCCACGCGTTCTCGACGATCCGCTCGTCAGGGTGCACCGGGAGCGGCTCGCCTGCGTCGTGGCGCACGGCGAGGTCGCAGACGAGGCTCTGCACGAGCGCGATCAGCGTCGCCGCGTCGTCGACCTGCGTCTGGGTGTCCGCGACGCGCACTTCGATCGTGCCGTGGGTCGCGCTCAGCCTCAGGTCCCACCACTGGTAGCTCGAGTCCGGGAACGCGCCGCCGTCGCGCGCCCAGACCGCGAACTCGGCGAGGTCACGCCAGCTCGCGAACGCGGGCGGCACGCCGGCGCGCGGCCAGCTCTGGTTCAGCTTCGGCCGCACGGTGGCGAGGCCCGAGTCCTCGCCGCCGTAGAACGGCGCGTTCGCGCCGAGCGCGAGCAGCTCCGGCAGGTAGCTCCGGAGGGCGTTGTAGACGGCGAGTGCCCGGTCGGCTCCGCTCACCGCGACGTGGACGTGCAGCCCGCAGGTGAGGACGTTCCGTGCCGCCCAGGGGTGGTTGGCGGCGATTCGCCGGTACCGCTGCGCCGAGGAGATCGGGCCCGGGTCGCGCGTAAGGGGGTGTGCGCCCGTGCCGACGACGAGGACGTCGGGGCCCAGGCCGTGCGCGATGAGGCGTCTGATCGAGGCGAGCTCGCGCGCCACGTCGGCGACGGAGACGCAGACAGGCGTCATCGCCTCGACCTGCGAGCTGCGAAGCTCGCCCGTCAGCCGTTTGTCGCCTGCGCCGAGTGCCAGTGCGTACTCGGCCGCGGGGGCAGGCTGAAGTGTCTCTGCATCGATCAGCAGGAGCTCTTCCTCGGCGCCGACGGTGAACGGCGCGACACGGTCGAAGAGTCCGCGAAGCCGCTGCTCCAGGGCCTGAGCGCCGAGAAGCGAGTCCGGTGAGACGGCGGCCGCAGACGAGCCGTCCGGGTGACGTGGAAGGGTGCGGACGATGCCCATTCTGACCTCCTCTGGCGCTGCGTGCGAAGCGCCGGATATGGGAAAGAGCGGTTTCACGGTAGGTCGCGGGACTGAGGATCGTGCCATTGACGGTCAGACCTCGGTGAGGATCGCGTAAAGATCCGCACACACGCCGCGCGGGCAGGACCGTCGATACTTGTCGGGTGCGAGGAGTCCGGATCGGCATGCGCTGGTGGCTGGCGGCCGTCTTCGTCGCGATCGCGACGCTCACGGCCGTTCTGATCGCGGCGGTCGCGTCGAGGCAAGCCAGCAGCGAGCTGCGCGCGAACGCCGAGAACATCGCGCTCGGGGCCGGCATCTCCACTCGCTCGGCGGTCGAGCAGGCGATCATCGACGGGAACCTCTCCGAGCAGCTTCCGTCGATCGGCGCCCGCCACAACGTCGCCCTCTTCGTGTTCTCGTCGAAGCGACGGCTGCTCGCGCAGGGCCGCTTCGAGAACGTCCGCTGGGAGGACGTGCCGGATGGGGGTGCGGCGGTACTGACGGCGCTCGGCGACCGGCCGCTACGTCGCGGCGTTCCACGGTGGCCGCTCGACGCTCGTCGCGCTGCCGCTCCAGCGCTCGACCGACGCAGCCGTGCTCGTGGCCTACGCGCCGCGGCCGCCGTTCGGACCGTCGCTGGCGATCTTCCGCCACGACGTCGTGGAGGCGTCGATCTGGGCTGTGCTGATCGCAGCGCTGACGGGACTGCTGGCAGCGACGCTGATCGCGCGGCGTCTGCGCCGCATCGCGAGCGCCGCTGCCGCGATCGAGCAGGGGGACTTTGCCCTCGAGCTGCAGCCCGGCCTGAACGACGAGATCGGCGAGCTCGCGGTCACGATCGATCGCATGCGAGGCCGCCTCGGCGCCGCGTTCGAGCAGCTCAGCGCGGAGCGCGACCGGCTCGAACGCCTGCTCGAGCAGCTCCAGGAGGGCGTGCTGGCGGTCGACCGGCAGCTGCGTGTGCAGTTCGCGAATGCGAACGCGAAGCTGCTGCTCGCCGATGTCTCGCTCGAGAAGGGCGCGCCGCTGCCGGACACGCACGGCGGGCTGCCACTGCGCCAGGTCGCGGAGGGTCTCTTCGCGCCGGGCGCTCCGGTCGCCGAGGCGCGCAGCCGGCGGGAAGACGGCGCGACGATCTCGCTTGTCGGCGTGCCCGCATCCGCCTCGGACCTCGTCGTGCTCGTCTTCGCCGACATCACCGAGCAGGAGCGGCGCCGGCAGGCTGAGCGGGAGTTCGTCACCAACGCGTCCCACGAGCTGCGAACGCCGGTGACCGCGATCGCGAGCGCCGTCGACGCACTCAAGTCGGGCGCGCAGGACTCGCCGGAGGCCCGCCAGCGCTTCATCGACCTGATCGGCCGCCAGGCGACCCGCCTCACGCGGCTGTCGAGCTCGCTCCTGATCCTTGCTCGGGCTCAGACAAAGCAGGAGAGCGTGCAGTTGGAGCCGGTCGAGCTGTGCGGGTTGCTGCACGAGATCGCAGCGGCCACCGATCCGGCGGACGGCGTCATCGTGCGGGTCGACTGCCCGCAGCGGGTCGTCGCGGTCGGGCGGCGCGACATCGTCGAGCAGGTGGTCTCGAACCTCGTCGGCAACGCGCTCAAGCACACGGTCGCCGGCGAGGTCGTCCTGCGCGCCAAGCAGGTCGACGCGAGCGCCACGATCGAGGTCTCCGACACCGGCCCCGGGATCTCGCTCGCGGTCCAGAAGCGGATGTTCGACCGCTTCTACAGCCTCGAAGTGAACGGGCGCGGCGGCTTCGGCCTCGGGCTCGCGATCGCCCGCGAGTCCGCCGAGGCGATCGGCGGCACACTCACGATCGACTCCGAAGCCGGGCGCGGCACGACGGCGAGCGTCGTGCTTCCGGGGGCCAGATGAGAGCCCGCATCCTGCTCGCCGAGGACGAGCGCGACATCCTCGAGCCGGTCAGCTACGCACTTACCCAGCACGGGTTCGACGTCACGTGCGTCGAGGACGGCGACGCGGCGCTCGAGCGCGCGCGCTCCGGCGAGTACGACCTGCTCCTCTGCGACGTGATGATGCCGGGCACGCTCGGGACGGACGTGTGCCGGATCCTGCGCGCGGAGAGCGACCTGCCGATCATCCTGCTGACGGCCAGGGATGCCGAGGTCGACCGCGTCCTCGGCCTCGAGCTCGGCGCCGACGACTACATCACGAAGCCGTTCTCGTCCTCGGAGCTCGTGAGCCGCGTCCGCGCGCTGCTGCGCCGGCGCGAGCTCGACCGCACGAGCGCTTCGGGTGTCACCAAGACCGCCGGCGGCCTCCGGATCGACTACGCGCGACACCTCGTCGAGGTCGACGGCAAGCAGGTGAAGCTGACGCCGTCGGAGTTCAACCTGCTCAGCCTGCTCGCCGGGGAGCCCGAGCGCGTCTTCACGCGCGCCCAGATCATGAACCACCTCTGGCAGACGCCGCACGTCGGCGACCCGCGCGCCTGCGACGTCCACATCTCGAACCTGCGACGGAAGATCGAGCGCGACCCGAGGCACCCGGCGCGCATCGTCACCGTGCGCGAGTTCGGCTACAAGCTGATGCCGGTGTGAGCAAACGCTCACGGATTCCTTGACGGATCTTCAACGGCCAGGCAGCGCTTCTCACGCGCGCTTGCCTAACGTGGGCGTCGGTGGAACTGACGGCGCACACAGACTCGGTCTCGCTTGCCTGTTGCCACGGGTTCGCCGTGGCGGCCGGCAACGAGCCGGTCGGTCGTTGTCGTGACTCCGGTCTTCTCCGGCACCTCGCTCGGGCCCGACTCGTTGATCGTGCGCACCGTCGAGGCGATCCCCGGGATGTTCACCGAGGTCGCCGTCTCCCGCGTGGCGACGGTTGACGAGGAGCGGCGGAGCATCATCCTCAGCGGCTCGAGGGAGGATCTCATCGGCGACGGCGCGACCGGGTCGCCAACAGCCAGCGGCTGAGCCGGGCCGATCTGTCGACCCGGAAGGACGGCTGCGTCAGGCGGCCTTGAGCGCGTAGCCCACGCCGCGCACGGTGACGAGACGCTCGGGTGAGGTCGGATCGCGCTCGATCTTCCGCCGCAGCGCGGACACATGTACTTCGCACGTGTGTTCATCCGCGGTGAACGTGCTCCCCCAGAGGTGCTCCATGATCTGCCGCCGCGTGTAGGCGGCGCCGGGGACGCCCGCGAGGAGGTTGAGGATCTTGAACTCCGACGGTGTCAACGCCACTTGCTTCCCGTCGACCGATACCTCGTCGCGGACAAGGTCGATCTTGATGGCGCCGACGGTGCGGACGAGCTGCTCGTTCGCAGCCTGGTCGAGCGCGCGCCGGCGCAGCAGCGCAGAGACCCGGCCGATCAGCTCGGCCGCCGAGAACGGCTTCGTGACGTAGTCGTCGGCGCCGAGCTGCAGCCCCGCGAGCAGATCCCGCTCGGAGTCCTTGGCTGTGAGCATGATGATCGGCACGTCGCTGCGGGCACGGATCTGGCGGCAGGCCTCCTCGCCCGAGAGCTTCGGCAGCATCAGGTCGAGAATCACGAGGTCGATCGCCTGCGTGAGCGCCGCGTCGACCGCCGCCTCGCCGTCGGTTGCCACCACGACTTCGAACTCGTCGCGCTCGAGGGCGTAGGTGAGGCCGCGGACGAGCGACGGTTCGTCGTCGACGACCAGGATGCGTGGGCTCAACGGTCGACTCCTTCGTTTGCGGTGGCCAGCGGCGTAGGCTCGACGGAGCCGCCCAGTAGCGGAGGTGCCGGCTCGGCCGGCGCCGGAGCGGAATTCAGGGTGATGCGGACGGTCGTGCCGACCGACTGCTCGGACTCGAGCTCGATCTCGCCCCCAAGCGTGCGCACCGCTTCGCGCGCGATCGAAAGGCCAAGCCCGAAGCTCCCGTCGCGATCGCCGGCGCGGTAGAAGCGGTCGAAGATCCGTGCACGGTCGGGCGCCGGAATGCCGCCGCCGGTGTCGGCGACCTCGATCACCACCGAGCCGTTCACCTGGCGGCCACGAATCGTGATGCTGCCTGCGTCCGTGTGCTCCGCGGCGTTCGTCGCCACGCTCGAGAGCGCCTGCTCGAGCAAGTCGGAATCGCCGACGATCGCGAGCGTCCGCGGGCAGTCGACCCCGACTTCGACCCCCTGGCGGCGAGGCAGTGACGCGGCCACCTGCTCGAGGAGCGGCGCAACGGGAACCGCGCGCCGGTGCGGCATCTCGTCGCGCGCTCCGGCCCGCGCAAGCACGAGCAGGGCGCGCGTGAGCCGGGTGAGCCGCCCGGCCTCGCGCGCGATCACGTCGAGGAACTCGTCGCGCGCCCGCGGCTCCTCCTTCGCCCCCGTCTGGAGCATCTCCACCGCCGTCACGATCGACGTGAGCGGCGTTCGCAGCTCGTGGGCCGCATTGGTGGCGAACTCCCGTTGCACGCGCTCGTTTCGCGCCCGCTCGGACTCGTCCTCGACGACGATGATCGCGTTCTCGCCGCCTGCGGTCGGCGGGATGCCGGTGACGAGCAGCGTCCGCTCGCCGTCGACGACCCGGAGATGGCTCGGGAGCTGCGTCGTGAACAGTTCGTGCGCGAGCCGCCTGAGGTCATTCATGGCGTCGGTCGGGAGCGTCGACTCGTCGAGGTGATGCTCGACGCCGAGCAGCTCGCGAGCGGTGCCGTTCGCAAACTCGACCTCGAGGTCCCGGTCGATCACCAGCACGCCCTCGTTCAGGCGGTTGAGGAGTCGTTCGAGACTGTCACGGTCCAGCTCGAGTGTGTGGAAGGTCTCCTCGAGCTGCTCCCGCATCCGCTCGATCGACGAGGCAAGGCTCCCGACCTCGTCGGGGAAGCGGTCATGCACACGCACGTGGAAGTCGCCCTCCCCGATCGCCTTCGCGGCGCGGGCGATGCGGGCCAAGCGGCGTGCGATCAGTGTTGCGATCAGGAGCCCGAGCGCGGCGCCGACGGCAAACGCGAGCAACGCCGCCTGGAGGAACTCGTGGCGGACGATGCCGAGCTGCTCGCGGAGCTCTGGTCGCAGCGAGTACGCGACCATGGCGCCGCCGGGCCCGCCGTGGATCTGCAGGCCGACGACGAAAGCAGAGCCGTCGCTGCGGCCCTCGATGTAGCGCCTGCCCGTCAGCGCCGTGCGCAGCGCGTCGTAGCCGCTCGGGACGTTCGGCCAGGCGATTCCCTGAGAGCGGAGGGGCGTTAGCGGCCGCCCGACGTCGTCGAAGACGAAGAGCGCGAGGTGACGGCGTGCGGCGATCGCGGCGGCCTCCTCTCGGAGCTGAGTCAGGGAGTCGACGCGCTTCAGCGTCTCCGACGTGGCGACGGTGTTGCCGACTGCGAACTCCTGCGCGTACGTACGGAACGCGCGCTCGGAGCGGTTGCTCAGCACGGCGACGACCGCGACGGCGGTGAGGCCGGCGACCCCGGCGAAGGCGAGACCCAGCCACCACCGCATCCCGAGGAGCGGCCGCGACGCAGGCCCGACCTGGGGTGAAGGGGTGGAGACGCTCAAGAGTTCTTGCGCAACATTCCGGTACCGCCGCCCGTGCGCGAGTGAAAGCGGTGAGCGGAAACCTTCAAGCTTTCGTGCCAAAACATACCAGCGCCGATTGGCTTCATCGGGACGCTCTCGGTCAACGCCGAATCCCGCATGCGCCGCCGCGGGCGATCCCGACGATTTCAAGGTTTGCTGAAGAAAAGGAATGTAGATCCGCCCCGGATTACGCTGTCGGCGAGGCTTAGCGTCGGTGAATTGCGGCGATGCGAAGCAAAGCTCTTCCGACAACTGGAGGACGAATGGCGAGCAAGTTGAAGATCAAGGTGAACGGTCTCGTGCACAACGTGACCGCCAGCCTCGACACACCACTCTTGTACGTCCTGCACAACGAGTTGCATCTGCACGGCCCGCGCTTCGGCTGCGGTCTCGCGCAGTGCGGCGCCTGCTCGGTGCTGTTGGACGGCAAGGAGATCCGTTCGTGTGTGACGCCTGTTGCCGCTGTGAGCGGGAAGGCGATCACGACGCTCGAGGGTATGCCTGCGATGTGGGCGGCGGCGCGTGGCACGACTGCTGCGACTCCGGCTGCTTTGCATCCGTTGCAGCAGGCGTGGATCGATGTGCAGGTGCCGCATTGCGGTTACTGCCAGAACGGGATGATGATCCAGGCCGCCGATCTGTTGGCGACCACGAAGCGTCCGACCGAGGCGCAGATCCGGACCGCGATGAACGGCCATCTCTGCCGTTGCGGCACCTATCCCAGAATCCTGACGGCGATCCAGAAGGCCGCCGCAGTGATGGCGAAGGGCGGGAAGTAACCATGACCGAAATGCTCAAGAAGGAGTTCTCGCGCAAGTCGTTCGTCAAGGGCGGCGGCGCGATGGTGGTCGGGTTCTCGATGGCCGGCGCCCTGGTTGGCGCGAAGGTCGCGAAGGGCGCCGTCGACCCGTATGCGTCGATGGGTCCGTACGACCAGACCGCTGTCGACTCGTGGATCATCATCCACGCCGACAACACCGCGAGTGTGAAGATCGGCAAGGTCGAGATGGGTCAGGGCACGCCGACGGCGTTGTTGATGATCGCGGCTGAGGAGCTCGACATGAGCTTCAGCCAGATGAAGATGATCACGCACGACACGAACATCACGCCGAACCAGGGCTCGAGTGTCGGCAGCCAGGGCGTGCAGACGGGTGGCAAGCAGACCCGTGCCGCGGCCGCTGCCGCGAAAGGGGCGCTGCTCAAGCTGGCCTCGACGAACCTCGGCGTTCCGGTTGCAAGCCTTACGGTCGCAAACGGGCGTCGTTTCGGGCGGCGGCAGGACCGTCACCTACGGTGCGCTGCTCGGCGACAAGCTGTTCAACACGACGATCAGCGGCTTCACGACTGCCGGCAATGCGACCACGCCGCCGCAGGCGGTCGCGGGGTCGCCGGGCACGAAGCCGGTCGGCCAGTACAAGATCGTCGGCACGAGCCCCGCCCGCCTCGATATCCCGACCAAGGTCACGGGTGGGTACACCTACGTGCAGAACATCCGCGTTCCCGGAATGCTGCACGGCCGGGTCGTGCGGCCGCGCGGTCAGGGCGCCTACGGTGACGGCACGTCGCCCACGATCGTTTCGGTCGACGAGAGCTCGATCAAGCAAGATCCCCGGGGCGGAGGTCGTCCGCTTCGGCAACTTCATCGGAGTTGTCGCTCCGACGGAGTACGCCGCGATCCAGGCGGGTGCCCAGCTGAAGGTGAAATGGGCCGATCCGCCGGTGCTGCCGGGGGTGGGCAACCTTTGGAAGCAGATGCGCGACCAGGACAGCGCCGGACAGACGCCGGCGCGGGTCACCGTCAACAACGGGAACTTCGACAGCGCGTTCAAGTCTGCCGCGTTCACGGTGAACCAGAGCTACAAGTTCCACTACACCGGGCATATGCCGATCGGCCCATCGTGCTGCGTTGCCGATGTGACGCCGAACGGGGCTCGTGTGTTCACGAACACGCAGGACGCCTACGGGACACGTCAGAACATCAAGGACGTGCTCGACGTGGTGATGGGCTCGAAGGCGCCGGCGCTGAACCGGATCCGTCTCACCTACGTCGAGGGCGGCAGCGTGTACGGCTCGGCGCCGTACCGCGACAACAACCAGGGCGCGGCGATCATGTCGGCCATCACCGGGAAGCCGGTGCGGCTCCAGTTCATGCGTTGGGATGAGCACGGCTGGGACAACTACGGCCCGGCCCAGATGACGGACATCCGTGCTGGCGTGGACGCGAAGGGCAACCTGACCGCCCTCGAGTTCACCCACTTCGGGATCCCGTACTACTCGACCCAGCCGGCACAGCAGCAGGTGACGGCCGGCACTACCGCCTTCCCGAGCCTTGCGACGGCGTACGCGACGCAGGGACGTGCGGAAGGGACGATCAGCGGTGCGCAATACAACATCCCGAACTGGAAGGTGATCGGGAAGAGCCTGCCGCTGAAGAACAACTACTTCAGCGTCTCGTTCCTGCGGGCACCCGATAACCCGCAGTCGGCGTTCGCCTCCGAGCAGGCCGTCGACGAGCTGGCGTACATGGTCAAGATGGACCCGGTCGCGTTCCGCTTGCAGAACGTCGCGACGACGACGAGCCAGGTTCCTGACGTGGCGCTACGGTGGCGGAACGTGCTCACCAACGTGGCGAAGGACGCCAACTGGCAGGCGAGGGTTGCTGCATCGAACCTCTCGAGCGCAAACGTCGTCAAGGGTCAGGGCATCGCGTTCGGGTACTACTCGAACACGATGACGTGCTGTGTCGCCAATATCGAGGTGAACAAGCAGACCGGCAAGATCACGGCCAAGACACTCCACGTCGCGGGCGACGCCGGCCTGATCGTCTACCCGCACGGGAGCGAGAACAACGAGGAGGGCGCTGCCATGCAGGGCCTCTCTCGCGGTCTCGTCGAGCAGGTCGTGTTCGACAAGAAGGGCGTTACGAGCACCGACTGGGCCACCTATCCGATGCTCCGGTTCAAGGACGCCCCCACGATCCACATCCACGGGCTGACCCGCACCGACGTGCCCGACCCGGCAGGTCCGGGCTCTCGCACGACGGGCTCGGGTGAGCCTGCGCTGTCTCCGGTTCCCGCGGCTGTCGCGAACGCGTTCTTCGACGCCACGGGTGTGCGTATCCGCGAGGCGCCGATGACCCCGGCCCGCGTCCGCGCGGTCCTCAAGGCTGCCGGCAAGTGAGCTGAGCCCGCAGCGAGGCTCCTGCCGGTGGTGTGAGAGGAGGGCCCAATAGGGCCCTCCTCATTTTCTTGGGCCGAGAGGCTGCAACGCTCAAGCTGCTTCAAACGACCGTGAAAACGAGCTGGTCGTTTGCGTTCAAGATTTCCATGTACGGATTGCAGGCTCTTGTCGGCAGGGGCAGGTGTGAGATCGAGGCCGCGGTATTCGCCCCGAGCTCGTTCCGCTCAGGGTCTGAAGCGCTTGCGGTGCGGCGCATCGCGCCGGTCGCCGGGCGTCAGCTCGAGCCGATGTTGTAGCCCTTGCTGTTGATCGCGGTCGACGCTTTCTGGATCTTCGCGAGGGCCTTCACCGACGTCACCCCGGCGATCGCCTGCATGTCGCCGCCCTCGAGCTTCTTGATGATGGGGTCGAGCTGGTCGCCGAACTCGCGCACGCCGCTCGCGAGTTGCTCGTGCTCGGTCTTGACCTTGTCGGGCGGCGTGATCGCTTCCATCTCGTCGGCGGCGCTCGTGAGGTCGCCCTGGAGCTTCTTCAGCGACGTCGCCGCGTTCGCGGCCGAGGTCACGCTCGCGAGCGTGTTCAGCGAATTCGTCAGGTTCTGGCCGATCACGCCCATCTGCTTCTCGTACTCGGCCTTGCTCAGAGGCTCGCTTCCACCGCCCCCGCAGCCGGCTGCAACGATCACGACCGCGCCCGCGAGCGCGAGCAACGCGATAACCCGCTTCATCCTGCCCTCCCTTCGGTCGCCGATCCTCCGCGAGGACCCTAGAGGATCGATGCCGCCGGATCGTCTGCTCCCGGGGTGCGGCCGGGCCGCGAGGTTCGTGGCAGGGAGCATTTCGTGGTCTGACCACTAGACTCGGGTCATGGTGCACGCGCCGGCCCTTACCTCAGGGTTCGAGCTGTCGCTCGAGCAGCGGCTGCCGCGGATCGGATCGATCGACCAGGTCGCCGTCGAGGCGCGCGCCGCCGAGCTCGCCAAGCGGAGCATCAAGCGCGAGGCGAAGCTCTGGGCGCTCGAGCTGGCGATCCGCTGCTGCGACCTGACGACGCTCGAGGGGCAGGACACGCCGGGCAAGGTCGCCGCCCTCTGTTCGAAGGCCGTGCGCCCGGACCCCTCCGACCCGGGCATCCCGTCGGTTGCCGCCGTGTGCGTGTACCCGAACCTCGTCGCAATCGCGAAGGAGCGCCTGGCCGGCACAGGTGTCAAGGTCGCCTCGGTCGCGACGGCGTTTCCGTCCGGGCAGAGCCCCCTCGACGTCAAGGTGCGCGAGGTCGAGGACGTGGTGGCGATGGGCGCGGACGAGGTCGACATGGTGATCGACCGCGGCGCGTTCCTGTCGGGCCGCTACGCGCAGGTCTACGACGAGATCGTCCGTGTCAAGGAGGCCGCGGGCGAGGCGCACGTGAAGGTGATCCTCGAGGTCGCCGAGCTCGGCACCTACGACAACGTCCGCCGCGCTTCGCTGCTCGCGATGGCGGCCGGCGCCGACTTCATCAAGACGTCCACCGGCAAGCTGCCGGGCGCTGCCACGCTGCCGGTCCACCTCGTGATGCTCGAGGCGATCCGCGACGTGTACGAAGAGACAGGCCGTCGCGTGGGGATGAAGCCCGCCGGCGGCATCCGCGCATCCAAGAACGCGATCCAGTATCTGGTGCAGGTGCACGAGACGCTCGGGCCCGACTGGCTGACGCCCGACCTGTACCGCATCGGTGCGTCGTCCCTGCTGAATGACATGCTGATGCAGATCCGCAAGGAGCGAACGGGCGCCTACCAGAGCAAGGACTACTTCACGAATGACTGAGTCGCCACGCAACTGCCGGTCGGCCGCGACCGCGGGCTTTGCCCGGGGTCGCCCGCTGCCGGCTGGTCCCTGCGGAAGGAAGGGGCCCGCGGGGAAACCATGGGTTTCCCCGCGCTCCAAGGACTACTTCACGAATGACTGAGCTGTCGCGACGCGGGGAAGGGCTCGCCGGTGCCCGCCGAGTGGGCGTATGCCCCTGCGCCCGAATCCCGAGACATCGTCTCGCTGCGAGAGCGCTACGGCCTGTTCGTCGGCGGCGAGTGGGTCGAGCCGCGCTCGGGGGAGTGGTTCACAACTATTTCGCCGAGTGACGAGGAGCCGCTCGCCGAGGTCGCCCAGGCCGGGCCGGAGGACGTTGCGCTCGCGGTCGGGGCGGCGCGCGAGGCGTTCGCGCAGTGGGCGGAACTGCCCGGAGCAGACCGGGCGAAGTACCTCTTCCGGATCGCTCGCATCCTGCAGGAGCGCTCGCGCGAGTTCGCGGTGCTCGAGTCGTTGAACGGTGGCAAGCCGATCAAGGAGTCGCGTGACGTCGACCTGCCGCTCGCAGCCGGGCATTTCTTCTACTACGCAGGCTGGGCCGACAAGCTCGAATACGCGTTTCCGAACCGACGGCCCTCACCGCTTGGTGTGGCCGGGCAGATCATCCCGTGGAACTTCCCTTTGCTGATGCTGGCGTGGAAGATCGCGCCGGCGCTCGCCACCGGCAACACCGTCGTGCTCAAGCCGGCCGAGACGACGCCGCTGACGGCGCTTCTCTTCTGCGACGTGCTCCGGCAGGCGGAGCTGCCGCCCGGCGTCGTCAACATCGTCACGGGTGATGGCCGCGCGGGCGCGGCGCTCGTCGACGCCGACGTGGACAAGATCGCCTTCACCGGCTCGACCGAGGTCGGCAAGGCGATCCAGCGGAGGCTCGCCGGCAGCGGCAAGAAGCTGACGCTCGAGCTCGGGGGAAAGGCGGCCAACATCGTCTTCGACGACGCCGCCCTCGACCAGGCGGTGGAGGGGATCGTCAACGGCATCTACTTCAACCAGGGCCACGTCTGCTGCGCCGGCTCGCGCCTCTTCGTGCAGGAGTCGATTGCGGGGCCGGTGATCGACAAGCTGAAGCAGCGGATGGCGACCCTGCGCGTCGGCGACCCGCTCGACAAGAACACCGACATCGGCGCGATCAACTCGAAGGCGCAGCTCGAGAAGATCGAGGAGCTGGTGGCCTCGGGGCGGGAGGAAGGCGCCGAGATCTACCAGCCGCCGTGCCGACTGCCCGAGCGCGGCTACTGGTTCGCGCCGACGGTGTTCACGAACGTCGCACAGAGCTACCGGATCGCGCAGGAGGAGATCTTCGGGCCGGTCCTCAGCGTGCTGACGTTCCGCACGCCCGACGAGGCGGTCGAGAAGGCGAACAACACGCCGTACGGCCTGTCGGCGGGCGTCTGGACCGAGAAGGGCTCGCGCATCCTCTGGATGGCCGAGCGGCTGCGCGCCGGCGTCGTCTGGGCGAACACGTTCAATCGCTTCGATCCTGCGAGTCCGTTCGGCGGCTACCGCGAGTCCGGCTTCGGCCGTGAGGGCGGCCGGCACGGGCTCGAGCCGTACCTCGCGCTCGACGGCGCCAACAGCTCCGGCGGCTAGTTGGGGGTCGACGTTCGGCCGGCCGAGCCGTCCGACGAGGACGCGCTTGCGGCGATCGACCTCGCCGGCTGGACGTGGCTGACGAGCCCGGCGCCGCGTCCGGGCCCCGAATGGACGTTCTTCGGCGAGCGGACGAAGCCGGCCGACGTGCTGGTGGCGATCGTGGACGGCGCCGTCGCCGGCTACGTGCGTCTTGCACGGGCGACGGAGCTGGCCGCCAGCGACCACGTGTGGACGATCGGCGGCATCGCCGTCGCCGACGAGTTCCGCCGCCGCGGCGTCGGCCGCGCACTGCTCGAGGCGGCCGTTCGCGCGGCGAAGGCGCGGGGCGCGCGCCGCGTCACCCTGCGCGTACTTGGTCCGAACGAGGCGGCGCGGCGCCTGTACGAGTCGGCAGGCTTCGTCGTCGAGGGCATTCAGCGCGAGGAGTTCCTGCTCGACGGCGAGTACGTCGACGACGTGTTGATGGCGCTCGACCTGCGGGGTTAGCCGCGGCTCAGGCAGACTGGGCGACATGCCTGCGACCGTTGTCGTCGGCGCGCAGTGGGGGGACGAAGGCAAGGGCAAGATCGTCGACCTGCTCGCGCAGCGCTCGGATGTCGTCTGCCGTTACCAGGGCGGGCCCAATGCCGGGCACACGATCATCGTCGGCGGCGAGACGTTCAAGATCCGCCAGACGCCGAGCGGGGTGATCTCCGGCAAGGTTTCGGTGATCGGCGCCGGCTGCGTGGTCGACCCGGAGGTTCTGATCGCGGAGCTCGACGATCTCGAGGCGCGCGGCGTCGACACGTCGGTCGTCGTCTGCTCCGGGAACGCGCACCTGATCATGCCGTGGCACATCGCGATCGACCAGGCTTCGGAGCGGCGGCTCGGCAAGCTGCAGATCGGCACGACCAGGCGCGGCATCGGCCCGGCCTACGCCGACAAGGCCTCGCGAATCGGGATCCGCGTCCAGGACGTGCTCGACCCGAAGATCCTGCGCCAGAAGATCGAGGTCGCGCTCGCCGAGAAGAACGTCTGGCTCGAGCGTGTCTACGAGGTCGAGGGCTTCGATCTGGACGAGGTCGCGGCCCGCTACGAGGGCTACGCGAAACGGCTGCGGCCGATCGTCGGCGACACGTCGCTGCTCGTCGACCAGGCGCTTCGCGCCGGCAAGGACGTGTTGTTCGAGGGTGCACAGGCGACGCTGCTCGACCTCGACCACGGCACCTACCCGTTCGTGACCTCGTCCAACCCGATAGCCTCGGGCGCCGCGACCGGAGTCGGCATCGGCCCGACGCGGATCGACCGCGTCCTCGGCGTCGCGAAGGCCTACGTCACCCGCGTCGGCGAAGGGCCCTTCCCGTCCGAGATCGAGGGCCCCGACCAGGCGCGGCTCGCGGAGCTCGGCGGCGAGTACGGCACGGTCACGGGTCGCCTGCGCCGCTGCGGCTGGCTCGACCTGGTCGGCCTCCGCTACGCAGTGCGCGTGAACGGGCTGACCTCCCTCGCCTTGACGAAGCTCGACGTGCTCTCGGACTTCGCCGAGCTGCCGGTCTGCGTCGCCTACCGCCTCCGCGACGGCTCGCAGACGCCGCACTTCCCTGCGCACCAGAGCGACTTCCACCACGCCGAGCCGGTGTGGGAGGTCCTCCGCGGCTGGCAGCAACCGCTCGACCAGGCCGAGTCCCGCGACGGGCTGCCGGAAGCGGCCCGCCGCTACGTCGAGTTCGTCGAGCGCGAGCTCGAGGTGCCGGTGGAGCTGGTCGGCGTGGGTGCCGCCCGCGAGCGCGTGCTCGCCTGAGCGCGCCACGGAGGTGCAGGCGAGAGGACGCTGGCGCACGCGACAGCGTTCATCGTTGAGGTTCGCCAGCGCCGGCTCACGTGCCGCTAGTCGTGGCCCGACGCGACCATCACGAGTGCGAAAACAACCACGGCACAGCCCGCGATGAAGAGAGCGACGAACAACGGCCGGATCCAAACACGGTGGCGGTCAGACGTCACACCGAGCTGCCCGAGCACATTGATGACTGCTCTCACGAGTGCCTGGATCAGGGCGGCCATGCGCGAACCTTCTCAGAACGAAAGACCTACGACCACATCGCCAAGAGAGCCGTGACGGCCCATCGCCTCGAGTTCGGTGGGCCAGGTCCTCGGGAGCGTCGCGCAGCCAGGACAGCGGCCTCGGCTCGGGCCTCACTGACGACCACTGGCGCACCGAAGAGTTCACTCGCTGGCCGCGTGCGCGAGCGCCGACGGCGTCTGGCAGCCGACTGAGACCGCCCTCTCGATGACCTCGGCGTCGTCCGTCTGGACTTGGCGCATAATCGCTGCGTGACCGACGACTCCGCTGGCCTGACCCTTCATCTGGAGAAGGTTCTGCAAGCGCGGACTGAGCGCGTGTTCGCGGCGTGCGTCGAGCCGGAGAAGCTGGCTGAATGGTGGGGTCCCGCGGGCTTCACCTCTCCCAGCCTCGACCTCGACGTACGCGAGGGAGGGCGGTACCGCATCACGATGCAGCCGCCGGACGGAGGGGCCTTCCACCTGCGCGGCGAGTTTTCCGAGGTCGATCCGCCGCGCCGCCTCGTGTACACGTTCGAATGGGAGGAGCCGGATCCCGACGACCAGGAGACGGTGGTGACGCTCTCGCTCCTCGACCATCGCGAGGGGACGAAGCTCGTTGTCTACCAGGGGCCGTTCGCAACCGAGGCCCGGCGCGCGCTGCACGAGGCGGGCTGGACGGAGAGTCTCGAGCGGCTCGAGCAGTCTCTGACCGACGGCTCGAGAAACTCGTAGGTCGGGCGCATCCGCGACCTGTCGGGCCAGCGGGCCAGCGGGCCAGCGGGCAGCGTTACGACGTTAGCTTCTTGAGGAGAGCGCTTTCGTCTTCGTCGAGACCGACCCTGACGTCACTGAATCTCAGGGCTCGGACGATCGACGCGAGCTCGGCGGCGTCGACCCTGGTCGACGCCGCTCCGCCGTAGTCGCCGGCACGGATCGGCTGGAGACGGTCGAAGAGTCGTTGCTGGGTCTCGTCCATCTGGTCGTTCGTCTTCGCGAACCACAGCACGTCACAACTGACCTCGATCTCGTCGCTGCTGATAAGCACCCGTGGGATTGTGTCGCAACGTCACCCTGATCCCGATCGGTATCCGACGTTCTCCGGCGTCGACCTCTACTGGTTGCCGCTGGGTGCGGGTGGTCATTCGGTGCGGCTGAACGGACGCGTCTACGAGGCCGTGGCGGCGCGACTCGAGCGGCGGCCGGCTTGCGACCTCTATCACTCCGCGCTCGAGGTGCACGTACCGGAGGGACGGTTCGTGATCGAGCAGACCCCGGTCCCCGATCGCAACGGTGCGGAGCGGGGCGTCGTCGCCGAAGGCGCAGTCGGACTGCGCTCGGCAGGACGCTTCCGCATCTTCCGTTACGAGGTTCGCCGCTGGCGTGACGGTGTCATCCCGGACGTCGGCGAGGCGGTTGGAGGCCCTCAGCGACTGACCAGCGATCTCCGCGAGGCGCAACGACTGCTCCAGCTGGTGCCGTCCGTGCCGACTCCTGTTTGGGGTCGCGACGAGCTCGGCGCGGGCGAGATGTGGAACTCGAACTCGATCATCTCCTGGCTGATCGCGCGCAGCGGCATTGCTGCCGAGACGATCCCGCTACCGACCGGAGGGCGCGCTCCGGGCTGGGAGGCCGGTCTTGTGGTCGCTCATCGGCAGGGTGGCACGTGATCAGCGGGCAACATTCCCAAACTGTCGCAAGCGAGAGCGCGGGATCTATCGCACTCCAGCTCTCCTCGCCCGGACTGACGGTGCCCGAGCCACGTGTGCAACGATCCCGCCGGTCCGGATGACGCGCATCACACTGACTGCCGCCCTCCTTGTCGTCGCATACTCGACCGGACTCGCGCTCGCCGCCGCGGGCCCTCAGAACCTTCGCGTCTCCCCTGCGCTCGTACGGGATCTGCGCGCCGTCCACCCGATCGAGATCGGCCCGCTCCTCGGGTACCGATGCGTCCCGGTGCCCCGGAGCCTCAAGAAGGCGTGCGCAACCTTCCACATCTACTACGCCCGGTACCAGGGCAAGGAGTACGCGGCGGCGGACTTCTGGAACCGGGTGACCGGTGGCACCGACGCGACCGAGAAGTTCTCGCGAACGGTCGGCAGGCCTTGGCGCGACCTCGGCGACGGCTGGCCCCCGAGCTGCGGCTTCCCCGCCCCGGTCGTCAAGGCCTGGGGCTGGGAGCCCTGTCACTGACGCGGCAGGAATCCGCCTTCAGGGCACGTCCATCCGCACGAGCTTCCGCACGGCGAGCGCCGAGAAGCCGACGATCACGATCGCTGCGCCGACCGCGCCCGCGCCGGCGCCGAGCGACACGTCCAGGCTTGCCAGCCGCTCGCCGTCGAGGCCGTCGATGAGCGCAAGCGTGTAGCGACGGATGCTCAGGAAGCGGATGCCGTCGAGGTACGCGGCGAGGGCGGCCTCCCAGACGAACACGTAGACGAGGCCGATGACGAGGGCATGGCGGGTGGCGAGGCCGGCCCAGGTGAAGACCGCCGCGTACGCGGCCGCGCCGACGAGCAGCCCGGCGCCCGTGGCGAGCGCCCCGCCGAGATCGCCGCCGCGGATCACCGCCACGGCCACGACCCCGCTGACCGCGACCGGCACCCCGCCCACGAGCAGCGACGCGAGCAGCTTCGGCGCGACAATCCGCCAGCGCGCGAGCGGCTTCAGGGCCAGGTAGACGAGTGTCCGGTCGCCCAGCTCGTTGCCGAACGACGAAGTGCCGAACAGCAGCATCACGAGCGGCAGGATCCCCGAGGCGATGAGGGTTGCCGTGATGTCGTCGGCGAACTCGGCGCTCGTCGACGTGCTGTCCGCGACGTGGTAGAGCAGGGCGGCGAGCACCGGTAGCGCCACGAGACCGAGCACGAGCCAGAGGCGGCGGCTGCCCGCGAGCTGGCGCACCGTGAGCGTGAGGATCGCCGCCACGCCCGCCTATCGGCTCGCCAGGTACTCGAAGACGCTCTCGAGCGAGTCGTCGAGCGGCTCGACTCGCGTGAGCCGGACGCCGAGCCGCTGGGCGATCGCGGGCAGGGCGCGCTGGAGCGACGGGACATCCCTGCTGCGCACGCGCAGGCGCCCGTCCAGGTCGACCTCGACCGACTCCACCGCCTCGATCTCGAGCAGGCCGGCGGCGAGGACGCGCGGGCTGGTCGAGTCGATGCGCACGTAGAAGGGCCGGTCGTTCAGCTGCTGGCGGATCGCACGGTAGTCGCCGCTCGCGGCGAGCTTGCCGCTGACGAGCAGGTGGATGCGGTCGGCGAGCTCGTCGACCTCCTCGAGGATGTGCGACGAGACGAGGATCGTCCGGCCCTCCTCGCCCAGGCGGCGGATCACCTGGCGCAGGTGGAGGCGCTGTGCCGGGTCGGTGCCCGATAGCGGCTCGTCGAGCATCAAGAGCGGCGGGTCGTGCACGAGGATCGCGGCGAGGCGCATGCGCTGGCGCATGCCGCGCGAGTACTCGCCCAGCCGACGGTTCTGCGCGTCGACGAGGTCGACCGTCTCCACCGCGCGGTGCACTGCGCCGTCGACGTCGGCGAGACCCTGGAGGCGGGCGTTCAGCTCGACGAACTGCCGGCCGGTCAGGGTCTCGTAGACGGACTCGTGCTCGGGCATGTAGCCGACCCGTCGGTACAGCGACGGATTGCCGCGGACGGGCTCGCCGAAGACGGTCACCCACCCCTGCGAGGGCGCTGTCAGACCGGCGATCGCACGCAGCAGCGTCGTCTTCCCCGCACCGTTCGGGCCGAGCAGCGCCGTCACGCCCGGCTCCACGACGAGCGAGACGTCGCTGACGGCGACGACGCCCGCGAACCACTTCGACAGGCCGTCGACGACAATCGTCGGCTGTGCGGTCATTCCCGCTCCCGGCGCCGGCAGAGCCGGCGCCTCCGCTCCTTGGAGCCTCCGTCCAGCCTACGGCTCATCCCCGCACCAGCCGCTCGGTGCGCCGGACCAGCCCCACGCCGAGCGCCGCCGTCAGCCCAATGAGCCACAGCAACGAGACCCAGCCCGCAAGCGGCCGCTCGTCGGCGACGGGGTCGCTGAAGATCCAGCGGACGCTGTCGACGAGTGCCTGCGGGAGGCTCGCCAGCGAGAGGGCGTCGGAGACGGGGCCCGAGAAGTTCTCCTCGGCGATGCCGCCGATCGCGGACCCGACGAAGAACGCCGCCAGGATTCCCACTGCCGCATAGGCACGCCTCGTCGCGAACGATGCGGCGAACAGCGCGAGCGTCGTGAGCACGAGAGCCACGGTCGCGCCGGCGGCGAGGAACCGCGGCACCACGTCCCAGTTGTCCACGAGCCACGACCCGGGGCTGGATGCATCGAGCGCGTTCCAGGTGAAGAGGATCGCCACCGGAACCCACGCCGCGACCGCCGTGACGGCGAGAAAGGCCGCCCAGCGCGCACCGACGTAGTCCGCCGGAGTGATCGGACGGGCCGCATAGAGGGAAAGGACGCCCTCCCTTCGATCCGGGCAGAGGAGCAGCGGAGCGACGACCGCGGCGAACAGGCCGAGCGGCACGACCGCCCAGTCGTAGTAGTCGGCATACGACGGCAGCTCGAAGTCCCCCCTGGCCTCCTCCAGCGGAGAGAGGAACGCCGAGATCACCACGAGCACCACGATCGGCACGAGCGCCAGGCCGATCAGCAGCCAGGAGGTGACCTTCGCGCCCAGGCCGCGCCCGAGGCCGAGCGAGATGCGGACGCCGTCGCGCCAGATCGCGCGTCGACGCAGCCACCGCCCGGTGCGCTCGCCCTCGTATCCCTGGTAGCCGAGGTCGAAGACCTCACCGGACCCGGTCGTCACGATCTCTCGGCCTCCGTCGGAACCGGCGAGAAGACGTCGGCGAGCGAGTGCCGCGACGGCGCGAGGCGGTAGAGCAGCGCGTCCGTCTCCACGATCGCGTCGCGCAGCGTGTCGTAGTCCTCACCTGACACGTCGTCGAGCGTCAGCCGGTTGCCGTCGAGGCGGGGATGGAGGCCGCGCCGCCCGAGCGCCTCGGCAAGCGCGGCGGCGCCTTCGACGAGCTCGAGCTCGACCGTCTCCGTCTCCCCCGTGAACCCCGAAACGGTGCCCGTTCGCAGCAGCCGGCCCTTGTCGAGCACGACGACCGAGTCGCAGACCCGCTCGACGTCGCCCATCAGGTGCGTCGAGATGACGATGCTGATCCCGAACTCGCGCCCGACCCGCCGGATCAGCTCGAGCATCTCGCGCCGCCCGAGCGGGTCGAGCCCGGCGGTGGGCTCGTCCAGGAACGCGAGCACGGGATCGTGGACGAGCGCCTGAGCGAGCTTCACCCGCTGCTTCATCCCGGTCGAGTACGTCCCCATCGGGCGGTACCGCTCCTCGAAGAGGCCGACGTGCCTGAGCACGTCGGAGGCGCGAAGGCGCGCCGCGGCGCGCGGCAGACCGCTGACCTCGCCCATGTAGGCGAGGAACTCCGCCGCCGGCACGCCGGCCGGCAGGCAGTCGTGCTCCGGCGCATATCCGATGCGCGCCCGGAACTCGGGCGAGGCGCGCGTGTCGTGCCCGAGCACCTCCACCGACCCAGCGTCCGGGTCGATCAGGCCCATGAACAGCTTGAGCGACGTCGTCTTGCCGGCGCCGTTCGAGCCGAGGAGGCCGGTCACCCCTTCGGCGAGCTCGAAGCTGAGCCCGTCGAGCGCTCGGACGGACCCGTACGACTTCGTCAGGTCACGAGTGCGGAGCAACGCCACGGGGGTGAGCGTATCCCCGAGCGGCGCCGCCGCCGAAGCCGAAGCTCACGGGCTGCTGGCCGCGCTGCCTAGCCGCCGCCGATCGGCGGCGAGTTCCGGAACGTCGCGGCGAGGCCTTCCATCAGCGCCTGCTGATCGGCGTTCGAGAGCTTCGCGTTCGGGTGCTGGATCGTGTAGTACCAGGGCGGCATCGAGCCGTTCCCAGCCGCCTCGGCAGCGTCGCCGGCGCCCTCCTGCGGCCTGTTCCACTCGCTGAAGTTGAGCGCGCCGCGGCCGCTCTCAACGTCGCTCTGCACAAGCCAGGAGACGGGCGCCACGTTCGAGTACCACGGCCAGGTCGTCTCGTTCGAGTGACAGTCGAAGCACGCCCGCTTTGCGAGCGCCCGCGTGGAAACGGAGCTCCACTGCGGCTCTGCCTGCACCGGAGGATTCGTGTGCGAGCGCCCGTACGGGACCGCCTGCGCGAGCGCAAACAGACCGACGCAGGCGACGACGATGCGCAGCGTCCACTTGAGGTACGGGCGTCGCGGGCGGGGCGAGGAGGGCGGCACCGGCTTCAGCGGCTCCTCCGCGTCCACGGCGCCTGCGGCCGAGGACGAATCGAGCATGCTTCGATCGTCGCCTCTGACCTGCTCGACGGCATCGGTAGGTCCCCGCGCCGAACGTGCGCACAACTACCAATGCCGATCACCCGGGCACGCGCGATACGAACGGCAACTCACGCGAGGGGTGGGCCGTGCGGTCCGCTCCTCGTGCCTCAAGCCACCGGGCCCGCGTCGGCGTTCTTGGCCGAAACCGGGACCTGCGCCCAGAGGACGATCTTGCCGTCCACGATCTCGAACCGCGCCGCGGCGAGCGTGCCCGGCGCGTCGCATTGCGACGAGCCGCGGTCGCCGAGGCGGAAGACGACGGTCGCATTCCGGCCGTGGATCGCGATCGAGACGATCCGGCCGGAGCACGGCAGCCCGGAGTGCCACTCGGCGAGCTGCGCGCGGGTGTGGAAGCGGAAGGCGTACGACCCCTGGACGATGATCGAGGGAAGCGCGAACAGGCGCGCCACGCCGGCGTTGTCGCCCGTGTTCAGGCGGGCGCTCCAGGCGTGGACGACGGCCTTCATCTGATGCTCGCGGGCGGCGGCTGCGGCCGGTGGCGAGGCGGCGCGGGTCGCCGGCACCAGCGCGAGCACGAGCGCCAGCACGAAGGTCGCGACGGAGGGCGAGAGCCCACGCATCGATGCACCTTACGCAGGCCGGACGAGCTGCCGCGGGCGCGCAAGCCGCGCCTCGCTCACCTGCGGGTTCCACGGCTCGGCGAGCGGCTCGGCGCCGAACGAGCGCGCGATCTGCTCTGCCGGCGGGTCGCCGTAGAGCGTCGTCCGCTGGCGCGGGATGCGGCCGGCCGAGCGGATCAGCGCCTCGATCCGCTCGGGCGAGAGCTCCTGCCCCCACGCCGATCCGGCGGCACGTGAGATCGACTCGTTCATCAGCGTGCCGCCGAGGTCGTTCGCGCCCGCCTTCAGCGCCTCGACGGCACCCTGCGGGCCCGCTTTCACCCACGACACCTGCACGTTCTGGATCCACGGGTGCAGCGCGAGGCGGCCGACGGCGTGCATCAGCAGCGTCTCGCCCCAGGTTGGCCCAGGTCGCGCACGACCTCTCAAGTAGAGCGGCGCCTCCATGTGCACGAACGGAAGCGGGACGAACTCCGTGAAGCCGCCGGTGCGCTGGGCCAGGTCGCGCACCGCGACGAGGTGCCGCGACCAATTCTCGGGCGCGTCCACATGACCGAACATGATCGTGTTGTTCGAGCGCAGGCCGACCTCGTGCGCGGTCTCGTGCACCTCCAGCCACTGCGCGGTCGTGATCTTGTCCGGGCAGATGACCGCGCGCACCTCGTCGTCGAGCACCTCGGCAGCCGTGCCCGGCAGCGACCCGAGGCCCTCGTCACGGAGCCGCGCGAGGTAGTCCCGCAGCGGCACGCCGAGCGTCGCCGCCCCCTGCCACACCTCGAGCGCGCTGAAAGCGTGCACGTGCAGGTCGGGCACCGCGTCCTTGATCGCGCGCACGACCGAGGCGTAGTAGTCGCCGTCGAAGGCCGGATGGATGCCGCCCTGCAGGCAGATCTCGGTCGCGCCCCGCTCCCACGCCTCTTCGGCGCGCCGCACGATCTCGCTGTGGGGGACGAGGTACGG
>CAWAGR010000008.1:0-169888 GCA_963781435.1 uncultured Actinomycetes bacterium
GGAAAGCACAGTTCGGCGGCCAGCGCTTCGGGGAGATGGAGGTCTGGGCCCTCGAGGCCTACGGCGCCGCCTACACCCTCCAGGAGATGCTGACAATCAAGTCCGACGACACCGTCGGGCGGGTAAAGGCCTACGAGGCGATCGTGAAGGGCGAGAACATCGCCGAACCGTCCATCCCGGAGTCCTTCAAGGTGCTCCTGAAGGAGATGCAGTCGCTCGCGCTCGACGTCAGCGTGCTTTCGGAGGGAGGCGGCGAAGTCGAGGTGCGGGAGGAGGACGACGAGCTGCTTCGCGCTGCGGAGGAGCTCGGGATCGATCTCTCACCCGGCTCGCTGCGCGCTGCCGCGCGCCAGCCGACCGGGCAGGAGATCGAGGAGGGACAGGACCGCATCGACACCGACGGAGACCTTGCGCTCCCGGCCGACGAGGCGCTCGAGGACTTCGACGCGCTTGTGCTCGAGGCCGAGGTTCTTGACGTCGAAGACACGCCAGTCGGCGCTATCGACGAGGTCGACGCCGAGCTCGAGGAATAGATCTTCTTTAGCGGATTTGGATTGGAACAACCGGCTTCGCTCAAGAGAAAGGAAACCGTGAGTCAGAAGGCGCTTTCTCTCTCATTTTTCACCGAAGGTGAAAGATGATCGACATCAACGATTTCGACGCGATTCGGATCGGGCTTGCGTCGAGCAAGCAGATCCGCGACTGGTCGTCCGGCGAGGTCACCAAGCCGGAGACGATCAACTACCGAACTCTCAAGCCGGAGCGCGACGGCCTCTTCTGCGAGCGCATCTTCGGACCGACGAAGGATTGGGAGTGCTACTGCGGTAAGTACAAGCGCGTCCGCTACAAGGGAATCATCTGCGAGCGCTGCGGCGTCGAGGTTACGCGCCAGAAGGTGCGCCGCGAGCGGATGGGTCACATCGACCTGGCGGCGCCGGTCTCGCACATCTGGTTCTTCAAGGGCGTCCCGAGCCGGATCGGCTACCTGCTCGACATCGCCCCGCGGGAGCTCGAAAAGGTGCTCTACTTCGCCGCTTCGATCGTTACGAGCGTGGACGTCGACGCGCGTGCGAAGGACCTGAACGACCTCGAGGACAAGGTCAAGGCGGAGTTCGAGCGCATCTACATCGATCGGGACGAGCAGCTCGCCGCGCTCGAGCAACGACTCGCCCGCCGGCGCGCGTTCTTCGCCCAGGGCAAGGACAAGGGCTTCGACGAGGACGACGATTTCTGGGTTCGCGGTCTCTCGACCTGGGCCGAGGAGCAGGGACTGCCGACGCTCGAGGAGGCCCGCCGCCTCGTCAGCGGTCTCTTCGTCGAGCTCGTCGCGCAGATCACGACCGAGGACTCCAAGAAGATCCGTGAGCTGGTGCGAAACGCCGCGATCCGCGACGACCGCAAGCTGACACCACGTGAGCTGGAGCTCGTGGCCGTGGCGGCGGAGCAGATCCGCGCGTCGCTCGCACCGCTCCGCACCGAGCAGGACGGTGCAACTGGCTCGAAGAAAGGCGCCGTGTCGAAGCACATCAAGCGCGTGCTCGACTCGCTGCTCACCGGTTCGCCCCTTCACGCCGAGGACGCCGAGCTCGTCCAGCAGGTCGACGTGAAGAACCTCGAGAAGGTGCGCGACCTCGGCAACGGCCTGCTCGCCGACGTGGTCGCCGCCTCGGGCGACGACACCGACGTGCGCGAGCTGGCGAACGACCTCTGTCTGCGCACGGACGGCAAGATCCAGAAGGAGGACCTCGACGCGCTGATCCAGTGGGCGCTGAAGGTGCGCGAGATGTACCTCGACATCGAGTCGCGCCGCGCCGACACGCGCGAGGGTGCCGTCGACTCCGTCAACCGCCTCGAGCAGACGTGGCAGCTCTTCCGCGATCTCGAGCCGAAGCTGGTCGTGAACGACGAGCAGCTGTTCCGCGAACTGAAGGATCGCTTCGGCTCTCCCTACGGCTTCGGCGTCTACTTCCGGGGCGGCATGGGCGCCGAGTCGATCCGCGACCTCCTGCGCGACCTCGACCTGAACGAGGAGTCGCGCACGTTGCGCGACACGATCAGCACCTCGAAGGGGCAGAAGCAGCAGCGTGCGATCAAGCGGCTGAAGGTCGCGTCCGCGTTCATCAAGTCGGAGAACAAGCCGGAGTGGATGATCCTCGAGGCGGTCCCGGTGATTCCGCCGGAGCTCCGCCCGATGGTGCAGCTCGACGGCGGCCGCTTCGCGACCTCCGACCTAAACGATCTGTACCGGCGGGTGATCAACCGCAACAATCGCTTGAAAAGACTGCTCGACCTCGGCGCGCCTGAGATCATCGTCAACAACGAGAAGCGGATGCTCCAGGAGGCCGTCGACGCGCTGTTCGACAATGGCCGCCGGGGCCGCGCCGTCACCGGCCCGGGCAACCGGCCGCTGAAGTCGCTCTCCGACATGCTCAAGGGCAAGCAAGGCCGCTTCCGCCAGAACCTGCTCGGCAAGCGCGTCGACTACTCGGGCCGCTCGGTGATCGTCGCCGGGCCGAACCTGAAGCTGCACCAGTGCGGCCTGCCGAAGCTGATGGCGCTCGAGCTCTTCAAGCCGTTCATCATGAGCCGGCTCGTCGAGCGCAAGTCGGTGCAGAACATCAAGGCGGCGAAGAAGTACGTCGACTCGATGACGCCCGAGGTCTGGGACGTGCTCGAGGAGGTGATCGCTGAGCACCCGGTGCTGCTGAACCGCGCCCCGACGCTCCACCGCCTCGGCATCCAGGCCTTCGAGCCGGTGCTGATCGAAGGCAAGGCGATTCAGGTGCACCCACTCGTCTGCCATGCCTTCAACGCCGACTTCGACGGCGACCAGATGGCTGTTCACCTGCCGCTCTCGGCGGAGGCGCAGGCGGAGGCGCGGATTCTGATGCTGTCCTCGAACAACATCCTCTCGCCGGCGTCCGGGCGTCCACTCGCGACGCCGACGCAGGACATGGTGCTCGGCATCTACTTCCTGACCTACTCGGTCGTCGACCTTTCGAAGCTCGAGGCGACGAAGCTCGACCCGCGTCCGAAGCGGTTCGACTCGGCCGACGACGTCGAGCTGGCGGTCGAAGGCCGCGGGGTCGACCTTCAGCAGCCGATCGAGTTCCGGTTCCGCGGCGAGCTGCACCTGACGACGCCGGGCCGGGTGCTCTTCAACTCGGCCGTCTACCGCCAGCTGGCGGAGATCATCGGCGACGAGAACGGCTGGATCGAGGAATTCGAGTTCGTCAACCAGACGCTTGCGAAGCCGGACACCGACCGCTTCGTGCTCACGTTCGCCGAGCGCTACGGCGCACACACGCTGGCGCCGGTGCTCGACACGATCAAGGCGCTCGGGTTCCGCTACTCGACGCAGGCCGGCGTGACGATCTCGAAGAACGACATCGTCATCCCGCCGGACAAGGAGAAGATCCTGGCCGGCTACGAGAAGCGGGTCGAGGAGGTTCACCATCAGTACGACCGCGGCCTCATCACCGAGGACGAGCGGCATGAGACCATCGTCAACATCTGGACAGAGGCGACCGACACGGTTGCCGACGCGATGCAGGAGAACCTCGACGAGCTGAACCCGATCTTCATGATGGCCAGCTCGGGCGCCCGAGGCTCGTTCAAGCAGATCCGCCAGCTCGCCGGCATGCGCGGCCTGATGGCGAATCCGAAGGGCGAGATCATCGAGCGCCCGATCAAGGCGAACTTCATGGAGGGCCTGTCGGTGCTCGAGTACTTCATCTCGACCCACGGCGCCCGCAAGGGCCTCGCCGACACGGCGTTGCGCACGGCCGACTCGGGCTACCTGACGCGGCGTCTCGTCGATGTCTCCCAGGACGTGATCGTCCGCGAGGAGGACTGCGGCACCGAGGATCACTTCGACCTCACGATTCGCACGAGCGAGGGGCTGAACAAGTCCCTGCTCGGTCGCCTCGTGGCGCACGATCTCTTCCGGCCGCTGGCCTCGGGCCGGCCGGGCAAGACTCTGGTGGTGCAGGCGGGCACGGTCTTGACGGTCGCTCTGCTCGAGGAGCTCGAGCGCGAGCTCGGCCCGGAGGGGACGCTGCCCGTTCGGTCGGTGCTCAAGTGCCGCGCCGAGACCGGCGTGTGTCAGGCCTGCTACGGCATCTTCCTCGCGACGGGCGAGATGTGCGAGATCGGTGACGCGGTCGGGATCATCGCCGCGCAGTCGATCGGCGAGCCGGGCACCCAGCTGACGATGCGGACGTTCCACACGGGCGGCGTCGCGGGCGCCGACATCACGCACGGGCTGCCGCGCGTGGTCGAGATCTTCGAGGCGCGGAACCCGAAGGGCGCCGCAACGCTCGCAGAGATCGGCGGCCGCATCGAGATCGAGCAGACCGAGCGCGGGCCGAAGGTGTCCGTCGTGCCGACCGAGCTCGGGCCCGACGGCGAGCTCGCGGATTCCGTCGAGTACCAGCTGCCGAGGCGGACACGCCTGCTCGCCACGACCGGTCAGGTCGTCGAGCCCGGCGACGCCCTCAACGAGGGCTCGCGCAGCCCGGCCGAGTTGCTCGCTCTCAAGGGATCCACCTCGACCGAGCTGTACCTCGTCGCCGAGGTGCAGAAGGTCTACAAGTCGCAGGGCGTCGAGATCCACGACAAGCACATCGAACTGATCGTCCGCCAGATGCTGAAGAAGGTGCGGGTCGAGGGCGCCGGCGAGACCGAACTGCTCCCCGGTCAGCTCGTCGACCGCATTGTGCTCGAGCGCGAGAACGTGCGCGTCAAGAAGGAAAAGCGCGAGCAGGCGACGTTCGAGCCGCTGATCCTCGGGATCACCAAGGCGTCGCTCGCGACCGAGTCGTTCCTCTCGGCCGCGTCCTTCCAGGAGACGACGAAGGTGCTCACCGACGCCTCGATCGAGGGCAAGATCGACCGACTGCTCGGCCTCAAGGAGAACGTGATCATCGGCAAGTTGATCCCGGCCGCGACCGGCCTCAAGCGCTACCGGCAGATCGAGATCGGTCCGACCGAACCGGTGACGCGCGAGCCGTTCCAGCGCGACGAGTTGATCCAGGCCCTCGAGGAGATCGGCCAGGACGGCGGCAGCCTGCCATTCGGCGACATGTCGTTTGGCGACTCCTCGGGCAGCGACTCCGCGGAGGCGACAGAGATCCCCGAAGTGGACTCTCCGCTCGACGATTGATCTTCGGCACGCGAAGTGAGCGAGGCCGGGTCAAGCCCGGCCTCGCTGCGTGCGAGGGACGTGATCGTGGTGATCCACTGACGGTCTTGATCGTCTACGGGGTTAACCCTGGTCGTGGCGACGATTCGCCGACCGCTTGTTCCCTCGGACGGCCCGTCCTGGGCCGAAAATTCCGCTCTACAAAGCCGGTTGACGCGTTTGACGGCCCCCAGCTCTTTGCTACCATGCCACCTCGGTTCGGCTGGGGCCGATTGCCCCCGCCGGCCTTTTGTATGTAACGAACCAATACGCACGCAGAGACTCAGGAGCCATGCCGACCGTCAATCAGCTGATTCGCAAGGGACGCACGTCCAAGCGCGAGAAGACGAAGACTCCCGCGCTCCAGGGCGCTCCGCAGCGGCGGGGTGTCTGTACGCGCGTGTCCACGATGACGCCGAAGAAGCCGAACTCGGCGCTGCGGAAGATCGCTCGCGTCCGGTTGACGAACGGCATCGAGGTCGGCACCTACATCCCTGGTGAAGGGCATAACCTGCAGGAGCACTCCGTGGTGCTCGTGCGTGGGGGCCGCGTCAAGGATCTCCCCGGCTACCGGTACAAGGTGATCCGTGCCGCGCTCGACGCCTCAGGCGTCGCCGACCGCAAGCAGGGCCGCTCGAAGTACGGCGCGAAGAAGAGCTCGTAATGCCGCGCCGTGCAGAGGTCCAGCCGCGCCCACTCAGTCCGGATCCGGTGTACGACAGCCAACTCGTGACCCAGTTGATCAACCGCGTGATGGTCCAGGGTAAGAAGTCGACCGCCGAGGCGATCGTCTATGGCGCGCTCGACAAGGTCGGCTCGAAGACCGGTCGTCCACCGGCCGAGGTGCTCGAGCAGGCCGTGAAGACAGTCACGCCGGTGCTGGAGGTGCGCAGCCGCCGCGTCGGTGGCGCGAACTACCAGGTGCCTGTGGAGGTGCCGCAGCGGCGCGGCCGCACGCTTGCGTTGCGCTGGCTGGTGACGTTCTCGCGGGAGCGACGCGAGAAGCACATGGAGGACAAGCTCTCGGGCGAGATCCTCGATGCGCTCGAACAGCAGGGGAACGCGTTCAAGCGCAAAGACGACATGTATCGGATGGCCCAGGCCAACAAGGCCTTCGCCCATTATCGCTGGTAGAGAGAAGGGTCTGGGGAGACACAGAGTGGCAGTAGCAGAGACACAGGTTGCGCTCGAGCGCGTCCGCAACATCGGGATCATGGCCCACATCGACGCGGGCAAGACGACCACGACCGAGCGGATCCTCTACTACACGGGCCGGACCCACAAGATGGGCGAGGTCCACGAAGGCGCGGCGACGATGGACTGGATGGCGCAGGAGCAGGAGCGCGGCATCACGATCACGTCCGCTGCGACGACGGCGTTCTGGCGCGACTTCCGAATCAACATTATTGATACGCCCGGGCACGTGGATTTTACCGTCGAAGTCGAGCGCAGCTTGCGCGTCCTCGACGGCGCGGTTGCCGTCTTCGACTCGGTGGCGGGCGTGCAGCCGCAGTCCGAAACCGTCTGGCGGCAGGCTGACAAGTACAAGGTGCCGCGGATCGCGTTCATCAACAAGATGGACCGCACCGGCGCGAACTTCTTCGCCGCCGTGCAGTCGATGCGCGATCGACTCGGGGCGAACCCGGTGCCTGTGCAGCTTCCGATCGGCCAGGAGGAGCACTTCATCGGTGTCGTCGACCTCGTCGACATGCGGGCGATCGTCTACAAGGACGACCTCGGCCAGGAGTTCGACGTCTCGGAGGTCCCCGCGGAGCTCGCCGAGCAGGCGCACGAGTACCACCACCAGTTGATCGACGCGATCTCGCACTTCGACGACGAAGTGCTCGCCGCCTACATCGAGGACGAGAGCTCGGTCACGCCCGAGCAGATCAAGCGCGCGCTCCGTGCGGGCACGCTCTCGGGCGAGATCACGCCGGTGCTGCTCGGCTCGGCATTCAAGAACAAGGGCGTCCAGCCGCTGCTCGACGCCGTGATCGACTACCTGCCGAGTCCGCTCGACGTGCCGCCGGTGCTGGGTCTCGATCCGAAGACGCAGGCGGAGACCGTGCGCGAACGTACGCTCGACGCACCCTTCTCCGCCCTCGCCTTCAAGGTGATGTCCGATCCGTACGTCGGCAAGCTGACCTACTTCCGGGTCTACAGCGGGAAGCTCAAGGCCGGCGGGAGGGTCCTCAACACGACGACCGGCAAGACCGAGCGCGTGGGCCGCATCCTCCAGATGCATGCGAATCACCGCGAGGAGCGCGAGGAGATCGGTGCGGGCGAGATCGCGGCCGGGGTCGGCCTCAAGTCGACCACAACCGGCGACACGCTCTCCGCCGAGGCTCACCCGATCGTGCTCGAGTCGATGACCTTTCCGGAACCGGTGATCTCGGTCGCCGTCGAGCCGAAGTCGAAGGCCGACCAGGACAAGCTCGGTCAGGGCCTTGCGCGCCTCGCCGAGGAGGATCCGACCTTCCGCGTCACCTCCGACGAGGAGACCGGGCAGACGCTCATCGCAGGGATGGGCGAGCTGCACCTCGAGATCATCGTCGACCGGCTCAAGCGCGAGTTCAGCGTGGACGCCAACGTCGGCCGGCCGCAGGTCGCCTATCGCGAGACCGCCTCGCGCCCCGCCGAGAACATCCGCGGCAGGTTCGTGCGCCAGACGGGTGGATCGGGACAGTACGGCGACGTGGTGATCAGCCTGTTCCCGCAGCAGCCGGGCGAGGGATACGAGTTCAAGGACAGGATCGTCGGCGGCAAGATCCCCAGGGAGTACATCCCGGCGGTCAACGCGGGCATCCAGGAGGCGATGGGCTCGGGCATCCTTGCCGGCTACCCGATCGTCGACGTGAGGGTCGAGCTGCTCGACGGGTCGTACCACGAGGTCGATTCGAGCGAGCGCGCGTTCAAGATCGCCGGCTCGATCGGGTTCAAGGAGGCGATGAAGCGCGCGAAGCCGATTCTCCTCGAGCCGATGATGTCCGTCGAGGTGACGACGCCCGAGGAGTACCTCGGCGACGTGATGGGCAACCTCAACTCCCGGCGCGGGCGGATCGAGTCCATGAACCCCGTCGGCAACGCCCAGGTGATCAAGGCGAGCGTCCCGCTCTCCGAGATGTTCGGCTACGCGACCGACATCCGCTCGATGTCGCAGGGCCGGGCGACGTTCCATATGGATTTCGACCACTACGAAGAAGTTCCGCAATCGATCGCCAGCGAAATCGCCGAGCAGGGCGGCGGCGGCTCCTAACGAGTTAACGGAGGACGAGAGGAATGGCCAAGCAGAAGTTCGAGCGCTCGAAGCCGCACGTCAACGTCGGCACGATCGGGCATATCGACCACGGCAAGACCACCTTGACGGCCGCGATCACCAAGGTCCTGGCCGAGCAGGGGACGAACACGGCTGTCCGCGATTTCGCGTCGATCGACAACGCTCCCGAGGAGCGCCAGCGCGGGATCACGATCAACACCGCGCACGTCGAGTACGAAACGGAGGCCCGTCACTACGCGCACGTCGACTGCCCGGGCCACGCCGACTACATCAAGAACATGATCACGGGCGCGGCGCAGATGGACGGCGCGATCCTCGTCGTCTCGGCCGCCGACGGCCCGATGCCGCAGACGCGCGAGCACATCCTGCTCGCTCGTCAGGTCGAGGTGCCGGCAATCGTGGTGGCCTTGAACAAGGCCGACATGGTGGACGACCCCGAGCTGCTCGAGCTCGTCGAGCTCGAGGTCCGCGAGCTGCTTTCGAAGTACGACTTCCCGGGCGACGACATTCCCGTCATCCAGGTCTCGGCGCTCAAGGCGCTCGAGGGCGATGCGGAGTGGACGCCGAAGATCCTCGAGCTGATGGCCGCGGTCGACAACTACATCCCGGAGCCGGTCCGCGACGTCGACAAGCCGTTCCTGATGCCGATCGAGGACGTGTTCACGATCACCGGTCGCGGCACCGTCGTCACCGGCCGCATCGAGCAGGGCCAGTGCAAGGTCGGCGACGAGGTCGAGATCGTCGGGATCCATCCGGAGACCGCGAAGACGGTGGTCACGGGTCTCGAGATGTTCCTCAAGACCCTCGACTTCGCGCAGGCAGGCGACAACGCAGGCGCCCTCCTTCGCGGCGTCAAGCGCGAGGAGGTCGAACGCGGCCAGGTGCTCGCGAAGCCGGGCTCGATCACCCCCCACACGGAGTTCAACGCCGAGGTCTACGTCCTCTCGAAGGACGAAGGCGGACGCCACACGCCGTTCTTCAACGGGTACCGCCCGCAGTTCTACTTCCGGACGACCGACGTGACCGGCTCGATCAACCTCCCGGAGGGCCAGGAGATGGTCATGCCGGGCGACAACACCAACATGATGATCCAGATGGGGCAGCCGATCGCCATGGACGAAGGCCTTCGCTTCGCAATCCGCGAGGGCGGTCGCACCGTCGGCGCCGGCGTCGTCACGAACATCATCAAGTAGCTGGGTTGGAGGAGACATGGCGCAGGGGAAAATCCGCATCCGTCTGAAGGGCTACGACCACCAGCAACTGGATCGGTCTGCCCAGCAGATCGTCGAGACCGCACAGCGCAGCGGCGCGACGATCACCGGGCCGGTCCCCCTGCCGACCGAGAAGAACGTCTACTGCGTAATTCGCAGTCCATTCAAGGACAAGGACTCGCGGGAGCACTTCGAGGTGCGGACGCACAAGCGCCTGATCGACATCCTCAGCCCGACGCCGAAGACGATCGACCAGCTGATGCGGCTCGATCTTCCTGCTGGCATCGATATCGAGATCAAACTGTGATACCGCTCGCGATGCCCACCCGTCTCGCTGGGGGAACCTCCCGGTCCCCCCAGACCCCTTCCACCGGTCCGCTCTCGCGGACGGGCGGCTTCGACATCGAGATCAAGCTGTAGCGATGGCGAAGGGGATCCTCGGCAGGAAGCTCGGCATGACGCAGGTCTTCGACCCGGATACCGGCACGGTCACCTCGGTGACCGTGATCGCGGCCGGACCGTGCCCGGTCGTTCAGGTGAAGACGGTCGGCACCGACGGCTACGACGCGGTCCAGCTCGCGTTCGACGCCGTGCCCGAGCGAAAGCTCACGCTGCCCGAGCTCGGACACCTCAAGCGCTTCGGCGTCGGCGCGCATCGCAAGCTTGTCGAGTTCCGCGGCGCGATCGACGGCGCAGTCGAGGGCGAGACCGTCACGGTCGAGAATTTCCAGCCGGGCGACACGGTCAAGGTCGCCGGGATCGGGATCGGCAAGGGCTTCCAGGGCACGATCAAACGACACAACTTCTCGAGCGGCCCGCGCTCCCACGGCTCGCACAACGTCCGCAAGCCGGGTTCGATCGGCGCCTCGGCGACACCGTCGCGTGTCTTCAAAGGCATGAAGATGGCAGGCCGTATGGGCGGGAGGCGCGTGACCCAGACCGGGTTGACGGTGCACGAGGTCGACGTCGAGCGGAACCTCCTGCTCGTCAAGGGCTCGGTTCCGGGCCCGAAGAACGGGATCGTCGAGGTGCGGGGCTAAATGGCCGCTCCAAAGGCCCCGTTGCTGGATGCCGCCGGCGCGAAGGCGAAGGACGTGACCTTGGCGGAGTTCGTGTTTGCCGCCGAGGTCAAGCCGCACCTCGTCCACGAGGCCGTGCGCTCCGAACAGAACGCGCACCGCGCGGGCACGTTCGCGACGAAGAGTCGCGGGCTCGTCTCCGGCGGTCGCGCGAAGCCGTGGCGGCAGAAGGGCACCGGCCGCGCCCGCCAGGGCACGATCCGCGCGCCGCAGTTCGAGGGCGGCGGCCACGCATTCGCAAAGGTGCCGCGCACCTTCGTGCAGAAGGTCAACCGCAAGGCGGCGAAGGCCGCGCTGCGGTCGGCGCTCGCGAGCCACGCGCACGCGGGCTCGCTTGCACTCGTCGACGCGACGGTGTTCGCCGAGCCTTCGACGAAGGCCGCAAGGAGCTTCCTCGAGGCGGCCAGCCTGGCCGCGCCGGTCGTGCTCGTGTTGACGGGTGACGAGACGAACGCGGCCAAGTCGTTCCGCAACCTCGAGCGCGTGGTCATCGTGGCGCCGTCCGAGCTCGAGGTGAGCGCGGTCGTGTGGGCTCGGTCGCTCGTCATTTCCGAGGCGGCACTACCGCTTGTGGAAAGACGGGCGCTCGTGGAAACGAGGGCCGGCTGATGCACGCGAGCCAGATCGTCCTCGCACCTGTCCTGTCGGAGAAGAGCTATGCCGGCACAGTCACGGGCCAGTACACCTTCCGCGTCCATCAGGACGCGCACAAGCTGCAGGTACGCCAGGCCGTCGAGGAGCTGTTCGAGGTCAACGTCGAACGGGTCAACATCGTCAAGGTGCAGGCGAAGCCGAAGCGTCGCGGGGCGATCAAGGGCACGAGGCAGGGCTGGAAGAAGGCGATCGTCCAGCTGCGCGCCGGCCAGACGATCGAGTTCTTCGAAGGAGCGCAGATCTAGCCATGCCGGTCCGCCGTTTCAAGCCAACCTCGCCCGGTCGTCGCTTCATGACGGTCTCCGACTTCGCCGAGGTGACGAAGTCGACGCCGGAGAAGGCGCTGACCGAGAAGCTGACCAAGAAGGGCGGCCGGAACAACAACGGCCGCATCACGACGCGTCACCAGGGCGGCGGCCACAAGCGCCGCTACCGCGTCGTCGACTTCAAGCGTCGCAAAGACGACGTGCCGGCGAAGGTGGCCGCGATCGAGTACGACCCGAATCGCTCGGCCCGGATCGCGCTGCTCCACTACGCCGACGGCTTGAAGTCGTACATCCTCGCGCCGGCGGGCCTGCGGGTCGGCTCGTTCGTCCAGTCCGGCGCCGCGGCCGATATCAAGGCGGGGAACGCGCTTCCGCTCGAGAACATCCCGACCGGCACGCTCGTGCACAACGTCGAGCTCAAGCCGGGTAAGGGCGGTCAGATGGCGCGCTCCGCGGGCTCGGGCATCCAGCTTGTCGCCAAGGACGGCGGTTACGCGACGCTGCGTCTCCCCTCGGGTGAGATGCGCCGCGTGCTGCTGACCTGTCGCGCCACGATCGGCCAGGTCGGCAACGTCGACCACGGCAACATCACCGGCGGGAAGGCCGGCCGCAGCCGCTGGCTGGGCAAGCGTCCCACCGTCCGCGGCTCCGCGATGAACCCGGTCGACCACCCGCACGGCGGCGGCGAGGGCAAGTCGAAGGGCGGCCGCCATCCGGTCACTCCGTGGGGCGTGCCGACGCTCGGCAAGCGCACTCGCTCCAAGCACAAGGAATCCGACAAGCTCATCGTCCGCGGCCGCCGCCGCGGGAAGGAGAAGCGCTAATGAGCGTAGACTTGGCGGAGCTCATCAAGAGCGGAGGCGCCGGCTTTGCCGGCGCTGGAGCGGAAGCGTGAGTCGCAGCTCGAAGAAGGGCCCCTTCGTGGAGGAGCGCCTGCTCGCTCGCATTCAGGCGATGAACACGGCGGGCTCGAAGCAGATGATCCGCACCTGGTCGCGCTCGTCGACCGTCTTCCCCGACATGGTGGGTCACACGATTGCGGTGCACGACGGCAAGAAGCACGTGCCGGTGTTCATCTCCGAGCAGATGGTCGGGCACAAGCTCGGCGAGTTCGCCCCGACCCGTCACTTCCGCGGCCACGCGGGCGACCAGCGAACGCAGGTGAAGCGGTGACCGCGGCGCGTCCCGAGGTGCAGGCCGTTGCGAAGTTCGTGCACGTCTCGCCGCGCAAGGCGCGCCTCGTCGCTGACCTCATCCGCGGCCGCTCCGTGCCGGAGGCACGGACGATCCTCGCGTTCAGCACCCGCGCGGCCGCGCGCGACGTCGAGAAGGTGCTTCGGTCCGCCGTGGCCAATGCCGAGACGAACCCGAACCTTCAGTGGAACGGCGACGAGCTGTACGTGTCGGCCGCCTACGTCGACGAGGGTCCGACGATCAAGCGCTGGCGCGCACGGGCGCGTGGTCGCGTCAACCGGATTCTCAAGCGCACATGTCACATCACGATCAAGGTCGAGCAGCTCGAGGCCGTCCCGTCTGCCGGCGAGGATGGCGCGCGGCGGCAGAGGCGCGCCCGCAAGGGCGGCACGGCAGGGGGCGCTGCGGCGGCGAGGCCAAAGACACGCAAGAAGAAGGAGGCGGCTGTCTAGTGGGCCAGAAGGTGCATCCGGGCGGCCTGCGGGTCGGCGTCATTCACGACTGGAAGTCGAACTGGATGGTCAGCAAGAAGGAGTTCGCGGGCGCACTCCTCGAGGATCTGACGATCCGTGGGCACATCCTGAAAAAGCTCTCGCACGCGGGCCTCTCGGACATCCTGATCCGCAAGGACAAGCAGCGGATCACGATCGACATCTACACGGCGCGCCCCGGGATCGTGATCGGAAAGTCGGGCGTCGAGGTCGACGCGCTGCGCAAAGAGGTGCACGCGATGACCCAGAAGAACGTCCACATCAACATCAACGAGATCAAGCGGCCCGAGCTGGACGCGAAGCTCGTAGCGCAGTCGATCGCGGAGCAGCTCCAAAACCGCGTGTCGTTCAGGCGCGCCATGAAGCGCTCGCTCGCCTCCGCGATTCGCTCCGGCGCGGCGGGTGTGAAGGTGCAGTGCTCAGGCCGCCTCGGCGGCTCCGAGATGAGCCGCTCCGAGCAGTACTCCGAGGGCCGCGTGCCGCTGCACACGATCCGCGCCGACATCGACTACGGCTTCACCGAGGCGCGCACCCCCACCGGCCGCATCGGCGTCAAGGTCTGGATCAACAAGGGCGAGATCATGCCGCAGGGCTACGGTGGCGTTCCCGGCGGCGGCAAGGAGACGCGCCTCGGCGACCAGGACACGGCCCGGCGGCGCGGCGGCGTGAGCGAGGGGCTCGGCGCCTCGCGCGAGGGTGGCCGCGGTCGCGGCCAGGATCGCGAGGGCCTCGGCCCCGTACGCCGCGGCCGGCCGGGACAGCGCAGTGGCAAGCCGGGTGGCCCGCGCCGTGGTGGCGGCCCGCGCAGGGACACCGAGGCTGCGCCGGTGGGCGAGACCGGGCCGGCGGGCGAGACCGCCCCGACGACGGACGCTCCGGAGTCGACCGTGGTCACGCCGCAGGTAGAGGTGGCGCCCACTCCGGGCGTGGACGCGCCTGCCGAAACGACACCGAAGTCCGACGCGCCTGGAGGAGACGCCTGATGCTCCTGCCGAGGAGAACCAAGTTCCGGAAGATGCACCGCGGCCGCCGGCGCGGCGAGGCCAAGGGCCAGAGCGAGGTGCAGTTCGGCGAGTACGGGATCAAGGCGCTCGAGTGCGGCTGGATCACGAACCGCCAGATCGAGGCCGCCCGGATCGCGATGACGCGCAAGATCAAGCGCGGCGGCAAGGTCTGGATCAACGTCTTCCCCGACAAGTCGTTCACGAAGAAGCCGGCCGAGACGCGCATGGGCAAGGGCAAGGGCTCGCCCGAGGGGTGGGTCGCCGTGATCAAGCCGGGCCGCGTCATGTTCGAGCTGGCCGGCGTGCCGGAGCCGCTTGCCCGCGAGGCGCTGCGCCTCGCCGGGCAGAAGCTGCCGCTGAAGACGAAGTTCGTGCGCCGTGAGGGTGGCGATCTCTTTGCTGGCTAAGGACCTGCGAGAGCTGACCGACGAGGAGCTCTCAGCGCGCCTTGTGGGTACGCGCAAGGAGCTCTTCAACCTGCGCTTCCAGTCGGCGACGGGCGCCCTCGAGAACAGCATGCGCCTCCGGCTCGCCCGGCGCGAGATCGCCCGCATACTGACGGTGCAGCACGAGCGAACCGCGAGCGAGAGGGTCGAGAGCTAGATGGCAGCTGAGAAGAAGCCGAGGAAGAAGAAGAACGTGGAGGAGACCGTGGAGCCCGTAGAGGCTGCTGCGACGCCGGTCGAGGAGACCCCCACCGACGAGGTTGCGGTCGAGGAGGCAGCGGTCGAGGAAGTCGCGGCCGAGGAGGTTGCGATGGTGGAGGCAGCGGTTGAGGACGTCGCAGCCGAGGAGGTTGCAGCCGAGGAGGCGGCGATCGAGGAGGTGGTGGCCGAGGAGGTTGCAGTCGAGGAAGCTGCAGTCGAGGAGGTGGTGGCCGAGAAGGTGGTGGCCGAGGAAGTCGCGGTCGAGGAGGCAGTGGTCGAAGAGACCGCGGCCGAGGTATCTGCCGAGGAGCCCGCCGCCGAAGTCCCTGCTGCTCCCGAAGCGCCCGTCGCGAAGCCGGCCAAGAAGCGGCTGCCGCGCGCGCTCCGTCACAAGCACGCCAAGCGCAAGCGCGAGCCCGCCTCGCCACGCAAGCCGATCACGCGCATCCCGAAGCTCGAGTCCGAGCTCGGCCGCCGCCAGGAGCGGCGCGGGGTCGTCGTCTCCGACAAGGGCGACAAGACGATCGTCGTCAAGGTCTCCGTGACGAAGGCCCACCCGAAGTACAAGAAGGTCGTCCGCCGCACGCGCAAGTTCCACGCCCACGACGAGGCGAACAGCGCCGCGATCGGCGACACGGTTCGCATCGTCGAGACGCGACCGCTCTCGAAGACCAAGAACTGGCGCCTGGCCGAGATCGTGGAGCGGGCCCGGTAGTGAAGGAGACAGTCATGAAGGAGACCCGGTGACGTGATCCAGCAGGAGACACGCCTAAAAGTTGCCGACAACACGGGCGCCCGCGAGATCCTCTGCATCCGGGTGGCCGGGGGCTCGAAGCGTCGCTACGCGCGGGTGGGCGACATCATCACCGCCACCGTGAAGACCGCGGCTCCTCAGGCGGCAGTCAAGAAGGGCGAGGTCGTGAAGGCGGTCGTCGTCCGCACGAAGAAGCCGTTCGGCCGCGACGACGGCACGCTGATCGCGTTCGACGAGAATGCGGCAGTAATCATCGACAGCCAGCGCAACCCGCGCGGTACACGCATCTTCGGCCCCGTCGCCCGCGAGCTGCGCGAGAAGAACTTCATGAAGATCGTCAGCCTCGCACCGGAGGTGCTCTAGGAGATGCCCGCCAGCGTGAAGATGGCAGCCGCAAAGATGAAGGTGAAGAAGGGCGATCTCGTCCAGATGCTCGCCGGCAAGGATCGCGGTAAGCAGGGCCGGGTGCTCCAGGCCCGTCCGCGCGACGGCAAGGTGCTCGTCGAGAACCTCAATGTCGCGCGCCGCCATCAGAAGCCACGGCCGCTGCGTGACACGAGCCGCATGGGCGGCCCGCAGATGATTCCCGGCGGGATTCACGACCGGCCGATGGCCGTGCCGGTCAGCAACGTGATGGTCGTCTGCCCGGTCTGCAAGCTTCCGACCCGCGTCGGCTACCGCTCGAAGGAGCTCAAGGGCGAGACCGTGAAGGTGCGCGTCTGCAAGCGCGACGGCTGCGGCCAGGAGATCGATCGCTGATGGCCGTGAGCGAGACAAAGGCGTCTGGAAATGAGTACGTGCCGCGTCTGAAGCAGCGCTACAACGACGAGCTCCGTCAGCAGCTGCGGGAGCAGCTCGGCCTGTCGTCGATCATGCAGGTGCCGCGGATCTCGAAGATCACGCTCAACATGGGCGTCGGCGAGGGCAAGACGGACGCCAAGGTGCTCGACGCGGCGATCGAGGAGCTGACGATCATCGCCGGCCAGCGCGCACAGCTGCGGCGCGCCCGCAAGTCGATCGCGCAGTTCAAGCTCCGTGAGGGGATGCCGATCGGCGCGCGCACGACGCTCCGCGGCGACCGCATGTGGGAGTTCTTCGACCGGCTGGTCTCGATCGCGCTCCCGCGCATCCGCGACTTCCGCGGGCTCAACCCCGAGTCGTTCGACGGCCGGGGCAACTACTCGCTCGGCCTGCGCGAGCAGATCATCTTCCCCGAGATCGACTACGACAGTGTCAACACGATCCGCGGCCTCGACGTCGCGATCACGACTACCGCCGAGACGGATGAGCAGGCAGAGGCGCTCCTGCGCGGGCTGGGCCTGCCGCTCGCGTCCGAGGCGCGCCGCGACTGAGAGGAAGGACTGGATGGCCAAGAAGTCACTGATCGCGAAAGCCGGGCGCCCTGCGAAGTTCAAGACGCGCAACTACAGCCGCTGCAACAAGTGCGGCCGGCCTCGCGCCGTGTTCAAGAAGTTCGGGCTGTGCCGCATCTGCCTGCGGGAGCTCGCCCACGAGGGCGTCATCCCCGGCATGACCAAGAGCTCATGGTAGTAACGGCGAAAATGCTGCGCATTTTCCGCCGATCAGGTTTCCCCATCGCTTCGCTCTGGAGAATCGCTTAGATGCTCACTGATCCCGTTGCAGACATGCTGACCAGGATTCGAAACGCGAACAAGGCGCTGCACGACCGCGTCGAGATGCCGAACTCGAAGCTCAAGGAGGAGATCGCGCGCATCCTCAAGGAGGAGGGCTACGTCCGCGACTACCGCGTCGAGGAGCGCGAGCTGCCCTACAGGGTGCTCGTGATCGAGCTCAAGTACGGACGCAGCCGCGAGCGCGTCCTGAACGGGCTGAAGCGCATCTCGAAGCCGGGGCGCCGCATCTACGCCGGCAAGGACCGCCTCCCGCGCGTCCTCGGCGGCATGGGCACCGCCATCCTGTCCACGTCCCGCGGCGTGATCACGAGCCGCACCGCCGAGAAAGAGGGGATCGGCGGCGAGGTCATCTGCTTCGTCTGGTAACGCGATGAGTCGTATCGGCAAGCAACCAATCGAAGTTCCCGCCGGCGTCACCGTCACCGTCGACCCCGGGCGCGTCACCGTGCACGGGCCGAAGGGCGAGCTGCGCCAGGTGGTGCCGCAACGGATGGCCATCCAGCAGGAGGCGGGGCAGATCCTCGTCACGCGGCCGACCGACCGCGGGCCGGACCGCGCCCTCCACGGGCTCACGCGTACGCTGGTCGCCAACATGGTCGAGGGCGTCACGAAGGGTTTCGAGAAGCGCCTCGAGATCCAGGGTGTCGGCTACCGCGCCGTGCTTGCCGGCACCGACCTCGAGTTGCAGGTCGGGTACTCGCACCAGGTGCGGATCGCGCCCCGTCCGGGGATCGAGTTCGAGGTGCCGGTCCCGACACAGGTGGTCGTGCGCGGGATCGACAAGCAGATGGTGGGTCAGACGGCGGCCGAGATCCGAAAGGTGCGCCCGCCCGAGCCGTACAAGGGCAAGGGCATTCGCTACGAGGGCGAGCACGTGAGGAGAAAGGTGGGCAAGCGCGCATGACCGCCCCGAAAGATGCTCCGCATCTTCCTCGGGGTGTTCTGACCTCGCTGCGCTCGCCGGGAGAGGTGGACTAGGTGGCGACGCTATCGGTCAGAGAAGCACGGCTTCGGAGACATCGCCGCGTGCGCGGCAAGGTCGCGGGCACCGCCGAGCGGCCTCGTCTTGCGGTCTTCCGTTCGAACCGCGGTGTCTTCGCGCAGCTGATCGACGACTCGAGCGGCAAGACGCTCGCCGGATCGAGCTGGGTCACGGTCAAGGGCCTCGAGGGCTCGAAGACCGATCAGGCTCGCGAGGTCGGCCGCGTGCTCGCGAAGGCCGCGAAGGAGGTGGGCGTCGAGTCGGTCGTCTTCGACCGGGGCGGCTACCTGTACCACGGACGTGTCAAGGCGCTTGCCGAGGGCGCCCGTGAAGGGGGGCTGAAGTTCTAGTGGCGATCGAGATTGCAGAGTCGAGAGAGCTGAAGGAGCGCGTGGTCGAGATCAATCGCGTGGCCAAGGTGGTCAAGGGTGGCCGGCGGTTCTCGTTCACGGCGCTGGTCGTGGTCGGCGACGAGGTCGATCGCGTCGGCGTCGGTTACGGCAAGGCGCGCGAGGTGCCGCTCGCGATCTCCAAGGCCGTCGAGGACGCGAAGAAGAACCTCTTCACCGTCCCCAAGCATGGGCAGACGATCACCCATCAGGTGCTCGGCAGGTTCGGCGCGGCCAGGGTGCTGCTGCGGCCGGCCTCGCCCGGCACCGGCGTGATCGCCGGCGGCGGCGTGCGCGCGGTGCTCGAGCTCGGCGGCATCCGCGACGTGCTCGCGAAGTCGCTCGGCACGTCGAATCCGATCAACATGCTGAAGGCCGCCGAGCAGGCGTTGCGCGACCTGCGCCGCCCCGAGGACGTCGCCAAGGCGCGGGGGATGGCGGTGCGCGACGTGCTGCCCTGGAAGGCTCCGGTCGACGTCCCCGGTGACGTCGCCGTCGAGCAAGGGGAGACGGCCGCCGTGGAGGAGACAAGTCTTGCCGAGGCTTAGGATCACCCAGGTCGGAAGCGGTATCGGGCAGAGCCCGCGCCATCGCGGCACGCTGCGAGCGCTCGGCCTCGGCCGGATCGGCAAGACCCGCGAGCACGACGACAACGCGGTGATCGCAGGCATGCTTCGCAAGGTGAAGCACTTGGTCAAGGTAGAGGACGTCTGATGGCCGGGGACCTGAACCTCTCCAACCTGAGCCCTGCGCAGGCGCGCAAGGACCGCAAGCGCATCGGCCGCGGCCTGGGCTCCGGCAAGGGCCGCTACTCCGGCCGCGGGATCAAGGGCCAGAAGTCGCGCGCGGGCTCGCATGCGATGAGGGCGGGCTTCGAGGGCGGCCAGATGCCGCTCGCGATGCGCATCCCGAAGCTGCGCGGCTCGACGTCCAAGGATGCGATGCCTGTCGGCCCCTTCCGCACCTACACCCAGCCGGTCAACATCCGCGATCTCGACCGCTTCGAGGAGGGCGAGCAGGTGACCCCGGAGACGCTGAAGGCGAAACGGCTGATTCGCTCGATCCGCAAGGACGTGAAGCTACTCGGCGTCGGCGAGTTGACGAAGAAGCTCACGATCACGGTCCACGGCGCGTCGGCGACCGCACGCGAGAAGGTCGAGGCGGCCGGCGGCACTCTGACGCTCCTCAAGGAGCCGAAGGTGAGGAAAGCGAAGAAGCACAAGCCGTGCATCCGCCCAGGCCGACGAAGTCGACGAGGCCGAGGAGACCGTCCAGCCGGACGCGGAGGCCGACGAGCCCGAGAGCGAGGCGTAGGGCACTGCTCTCCTGGCTCGCCAACGCGTGGCGCGTCCCGGAGTTGCGGCGCCGGGTGCTCTTCACCGCCTTCATCCTCGCGATGTACCGCCTCGGCTCGTGGGTGCCCGCACCGGGTGTCGACTCGGGGACGATCCAGGACTACTTCAACGGCCAGGGCGGCACCGTCCTCGGCCTGCTGGACCTCTTCAGCGGCTCGGCACTCTCGCGCTTCTCGCTCTTCGCGCTCGGGATCATGCCGTACGTCACGGCGTCGATCATCCTGCAGCTCCTCACGGTGGTGAGCCCGAAGCTCGAGGCGCTCCAGAAAGAGGGCGAGTCCGGCTACGCGAAGATCAACCAGTACACGCGCTACTTCACCGTGGTGCTAGCAGCGGCGCAGAGCATCGGCTATGCGTACCTCTTCAAGCGCCAGGGCGCGCTGAACATCGACTCGGGCCGGATGGTGCTGATCGTGATCACGCTCACCGCCGGCACGACGCTCCTGATGTGGATGGGCGAGCTGATCACCAAGCGCGGCATCGGCAACGGCATCTCGCTGCTGATCTTCGCCTCGATTCTCACCGCTGCGCCCGCCGGCGTGAACGCATGGCTCAACGGCGGGCCGATGGAGAAGCTCTTCTTCCCGATCATCGCGCTCGGAATCGTGGTCTCGGTCGTCTTCATGCAGGAGGGCCAGCGGCGGATCCCGATCCAGTATGCGAAGCGGATGGTCGGGCGCCGCCAGACGGCGGGCGGCTCGACCTACATGCCGCTGCGGGTGAACATGGCGGGCGTGATCCCGGTCATCTTCGCGGCGGCGATCATGGCGTTCCCGCCCACGATCGGGCAGTTCTTCCCGCAGACGCAGGGCTTCATCAACTCCCACTTCTCGCCTTCGAACTGGGCCTATCTGCTCCTCGAAGGGGCGCTGATCGTCGTCTTCACCTACTTCTACACGGCCGTTCAGTTCAATCCGGTCGACCAGGCAGACAACCTGCGCAAGTACGGTGGCTACATCCCGGGCATCCGGCCCGGTCCGCCGACGGCGCAGTACCTCGACCGCGTGCTGACGCGACTGACGCTGCCCGGGTCGCTCTACCTGGCGCTGATCGCGATCCTGCCCGCGCTCTTCATCCGTTACGGCGGCTTCTCGCAGGCGACCTCGTCGGCGCTCGGCGGTACGTCGGTGCTGATCGTCGTCGGCGTGGCGCTCGACACGATGCGGCAGATGCAGTCGCAGATGATGATGCGCTCCTACGAGGGCTTCCTGAAGTGAACCTGCTCGTCCTCGGCCCGCAGGGGGCCGGCAAGGGAACGCAGGCCAAGCGGGTCGCGGCCGAGTACGGGATTCCGCACGTCTCGACGGGCGACATGTTTCGAGCCGCGGTCGCCGCGCAGACTGCGCTCGGCCGGAAGGTGGAGCCGATCCTCTCGTCGGGCGAGCTCGTTCCAGACGAGTTGACGATCGCGCTCATCCGCGAGCGGCTCGGCGATCCGGACGCAGGCCCGGGATTCGTCCTTGACGGCTTCCCGCGCAACGAAGCGCAGGGGGATGCACTCGACGAGATGCTGGGCGAGATCGGCAAAGAGCTCGACGCGATTCTCTTCTTCGACCTGCCGGACGACGTCGCCACCGAGCGGATGCTCGGCCGGGCGCAGGAGGAGGGGCGCATCGACGACACGCCCGACGCGATCGCCCGACGGCTCGAGATCTACCACTCCGACACGGAGCCGGTCGTCGAGCACTACCGTGTCACCGGCAAGCTGGTGCCGCTCCACGCGGAGCGGACGGCCGACGAGGTCTGGGTCGAGATTCAGCAGGCGCTCGACCAGGTCGGGGCGCGCACGTGATCGGCTGCGAAGCAGCCCGTCCGCGCAGCGGACCGGTGGAGGGGGCTCGGGGGAACCGGGAGGTTCCCCCGACATGGAGGCAAGGCAGGTGATCATCAGGAAGTCGGCGCACGAGATCGAGCTGATGGCGCGCTCCGGCGAGGTCGTCGCCGGCACGCTCGCGCTGATGCAGGAGTTGCTCGAGCCGGGCATCTCGATGGCCGAGCTCGACCGCCTCGCTGAGGAGTACATCCATGCGCACGGCGGCATCCCGACCTCGAAGGGCTACAAGGGCTTTCCGGCCGCGACATGTATCTCGCCGAACGAGATGATCGTCCACGGGATCCCTGGCGACTATCGGGCGAAGGAAGGTGACATCGTCTCGGTGGACGTGGGCGTCACGAAAGACGGCCTGATCGCCGACTCCGCAGCCACGTTTCCCGTCGGCGAGATCTCGGCGGAGGCTCAGCGGCTGCTCGACGCTTGCCAGGCCGCGCTCGAGGCCGGGATCGAGGCGGCGCGCGTCGGTGCGACCGTCAACGACATCTCGGGGGCTGTCCAGTCCACAACCGAGGATGCGGGGTTTTCGGTCGTGCGCAGTCTCGTCGGACACGGGGTCGGCCGCTTCTACCACGAGGACCCGCAGGTGCCGAACTTCGTCACCTCCTATGCCGGCCCCGAGCTGCGCGAGGGCATGACGATCGCCATCGAGCCGATGATCACCGCAGGCGGCCCCGATATCTACGTTCATGACGACGAATGGTCGATTTCGACCGTCGACGGGTCGCTCGCGGCCCATTTCGAGCACACGGTTGCGATTTCCGCCGAGGGCCCGCGGGTGCTCACGAGGACGGCAGAGGTCCTGGTACGATGACGCGTCCGCGGCTCTGTGCCGTGGTTTTTTGTGTCCCGATGAGAGTTCGAGAAGGAAAGGATGGCGAGTAAGGAAGAGAAGATCGAGGTCGAGGGCGAGGTTACGGAGTCCCTGCCGAGCACCATGTTCCGCGTGCAGCTCGAGGGCGGGCACGACGTCCTCGCGACGATCTCAGGGAAGATGCGAAAGCACTACATCCGCATCCTTCCCGGAGACAAGGTCAAGGTCGAGTTGTCGCCGTACGACCTGACCCGCGGCCGGATCACCTATCGCCACCGAACCTGACGACCTCCACGACGAATGGCCATCCAACGATGAAAGTCCGCCCCTCAGTCAAGCCGATGTGCGAGCGCTGCCGCGTGATCAAGCGGCACGGCCGCACGCTCGTGATCTGCTCGAACCCGCGCCACAAGCAGCGGCAGGGATAGCGCGCGTATGGCTCGTATCGCAGGCGTCAACCTTCCCAATCAGAAGCGGCTCGAGATCGGCCTGACCTACATCTACGGCATCGGCCAGCCGACAGCGCGCCAGATTTGTGCTGCGCTCGGGCTCTCGCAGGATACGAAGGTCCGCGACCTCACCGAGGAGGAGGTGGCGAAGCTCCGCGAGCACATCGACGCCAACCTTCAGGTCGAGGGCGACCTGCGCCGGGAGCGCACGCAGGCGATCAAGCGACTGTCCGAGATCGGCGCCTATCGCGGGTTGCGTCACCGCCGCAACCTGCCGGTGAACGGCCAGCGCACGAAGACGAACGCCCGCACGCGCAAGGGCCCGAAGAAGACCGTCGGCCGCGGGAAGAAGGCGAAGTAGGTGGCTCCTCCTCGTAAGGCAGCGACCCGCGGTCGCGCCCGCCGCCGCGCTCGGAAGAACATCGCGATCGGCCAGGCGCACATCAAGACGTCCTTCAACAACACCATCGTCGCCCTTACCGATCCCGAGGGGAATGTGATCGTGTGGGAGTCGGCCGGTTCCGCGGGCTTCAAGGGATCGCGCAAGTCGACGCCGTTCGCGGCGCAGGTGACCGCCGATGCCGCAGCCCGCAAGGGCATGGAACACGGACTCCAGAAGGTCGAGGTGTTCGTGAAGGGCCCCGGCTCCGGACGTGAGACGGCGATCCGCTCGCTCCAGGCCGCGGGGCTCGAGATCCTCGGCGTGAAGGATGTCTCGCCGCAGGCGCACAACGGCGTCCGCCCGAAGAAGCGGAGACGGGTTTGACCGTGGGGGGAAGGGCGTAGATGGCGAGGGACCGGTCGCCCAAGTGCAAGCAGTGCCGCCGGGAGGGCATCAAGCTCTTCCTCAAGGGCGAGCGCTGCCTGACCGAGAAGTGTGCGATCGAGCGGCGGAGCTACCCGCCCGGAGAGCACGGACGCGGTCGCATCAAGCAGTCGGAATACCTGCTCCAGCTTCGCGAGAAGCAGAAGGCGCGGCGCTACTACGGCCTGCTCGAGACCCAGTTCCGTACCTACTACGCGAAGGCGACTAGGCAGGGAGGCGTGACAGGCGAGAACCTGCTGCGAATGCTCGAGACCCGGCTCGACAACGTCGTGTACCGGCTCGGCTTCGCGGCCTCGCGCGCGCAGGCGCGCCAGCTCGTCCGGCACGGCCATTTCCTGGTCAACGGCCGCCGCGTCAACATCCCGAGCTATGGCACCAAGCCCGACGACGTCGTCATGCTCAAGACCGGTTCCACCGCCGAGCAGGTCATCCGTGACGCGACCGACCTCACCGCCGCCGTCGCCCCGTGGCTGCAAGCCGACCACGAAGGGCTGACCGGCAAGGTGTTGAAGTGGCCGGAGCGTGGCGAGATCGACACTCCGGTGCAGGAACAGCTGATTGTCGAGCTCTACTCCAAGTAGCTCGACGCTCTCGTTTCAATCGAAGAAAGGAACACTTTGGCCGCTCGCAGTACCGTGATGGATTTCCAGGTTCCAAAGATCACCCACGAGGAGGTCAAGGAGCACCGCGGCGTCTTCGTGATCGAGCCGCTCGACCGTGGCTTCGGTCACACGTTCGGCAACTCGCTGCGCCGCGTGCTGCTCTCGTCGCTCGACGGCGCCGCCGTTACCTCGGTGAAGATCGAGGGGGTCGCGCACGAGTTCACGACGCTCCCGGGTGTTCGCGAGGACGTCACCGACATCATCCTCAATCTCAAGCAGCTCGTCTGCATCCTCCACGGCGAGTCGCCCGAGGTCGAGGTGCGGCTCAGCGTCAAGGGGGAGGGCACGATCACGGCCGCCGACATCGAGGCGCCCGCCGACCTCGAGATCCTGAACCCGGAGCTCGAGATCGCGAATCTCTCGTCGAAGGGTCGGCTCGAGATCACGCTCACGGTCGGGCGCGGCCGCGGCTACGTCCCGGCCGAGGGGAACCGCGGCCAGGCGCACACGATCGGCGTGATCCCGGTCGACTCGATGTTCTCGCCGATCCGTCGCGTCGCCTACGACGTGGAGTCCGCCCGCGTCGGCCAGCGCACCGACTACGACAAGCTGATCCTCGACATCTCGACCGACGGCTCGATCGAGCCCAAGGAGGCGATCGCGCAGGGCGCCGAGATCCTCATCCGTCAGCTCGCGATCTTCACCGACATCGACCGGATCGAAGGCTTCGGCGTCGAGGCGCCGTCCGTCGAGGGCGGTGGGCACGACGTTTCGCTCGCGCACGGGATGGAGAACTTCCCGATCGAGGAGCTCGAGCTGGGCGTCCGTTCGTACAACTGCCTCAAGCGCGTCGGGATCGAGACGATCGGCGACCTCGTGACGAAGACGGAGAACGAGCTCGCCTCGATCCCGAACTTCGGCAAGAAGTCGATCGAAGAGGTCAAGGAGACGCTCGCGCAGCACGGCTTGCGCCTCCGCGGCGACAACGGCGTCGAGGGCTAGCAGCTCCGATGCGGCATCAGCGCTCCGGGAAGAAGCTGGGCCGCGACTCGGCCCACCGCAAGGCGCTCTACGCGAATCTCACCGGAGCGCTGATCGAGCACGGGCGGATCAAGACGACCGTGACGAAGGCGAAGGCGGTGAAGCCGATCGCCGAGCAGATGATCACGCTCGGCCGGCGCGGCGACCTGCACGCGCGCCGGCAGGCCGTCGCGTTCCTGCGCTCGAAGGACGTCGTGCACAAGCTGTTCACCGAGGTCGCCCCGCGCTTCGAGGGCCGGCCGGGCGGCTACTCGCGGATCGTGAAGCTCGGGCCGCGGCCGGGAGACGCGGCCGAGATGGCCTACCTCGAGCTCGTCGACTCACCGCTCGTCTTCAAGACGCGTCTGCCGCGCGAGGAGATCGAAGCCGCGGCGGTCGAGGCCGTCGAGGCGGCAGAGCCTGAGGCGGTGACGGCTACGGAGGATGCCGAGGCGCAAGGCGAAGTCGCCGAGGAGTCCGAGGAGCCGTCCGCCGAGGCGAAGCCGGCTGCCGAGGTTGACGAGCCTCAGGCCAACGACGAGCCCGAGCCCGAGAAGTAGCGCCGAGGGGCTGTCTTACGCGGCCGTGCCGAGCGCGGCGCTGATGCCAACGATCACGGTGGCGGCAAAGCAGACCCAGGCGAGCGAGGAAAGGTAGTTGGCGCGGAAGAAGCGCCACCGGATCCACGCGAGGCCGAGCATCTCGAGGCCGACGACGATCAGCGCTGCGACGAGCGCGACCTCGTAGTGCGGGATCAGGAAAGGCAGCGTGTGCAGGACGCCGCCGAGGAAGGTTCCGACGCCCGTGATCGTGCCGCGCATCACCGGATGGCCACGGCCTGTCAGTTCGCCCGTGTCCGAGAGCCCCTCGGAGTACGCCATCGAGACACCGGCCGCGAGCGCGCTCGCAAGGCCGGCTACGAACGCGTAGTGGGGTTCGTGCGTCGCGAGCGCCACGGCGAAGATCGGCGCAAGCGTCGCCAGCGAGCCGTCGACCAACCCCACCATCGCGGGCTGCACGCGCTGCAGCAGAAACGATTCGTCGGTCATGGCCTGAGTGTAACGAACGAGTTACAAAGTGCCAGAGCATCAGGAACGCCTTACAAAACCGGTCAGGAGCGCCTGACGTGCGGCTGAAACTCACACTCGCCTACGTGGGCACGGGCTTCCGCGGATGGGCGCGGCAGCCTGGCGAGCGGACGGTCGAAGGTGAGCTGCGCGCGGCGCTCGCGTCGGTCTACGAATCGTTCGACGAGCTCGCCGTCGCCGGCCGTACCGACACCGGCGTGCATGCTCTCGCGAACGTCGTCTCGGCGGACGTGCGTGGCGGGCCACCTGTCGAACGGGCTCTCGAAGCACTCAACGCGGCGCTGCCGGAGGACGTCGCGGTCGTCGGCGCGGAGGACGCCGCGCCGGACTTCCACGCGCGCTTCTCCGCCCACGCGCGCTCGTATCGCTACCGCATCTGGCGCCTACGCGAGCGATCGCCGTTCGAGGCGCGCCGCTCCCTGTGGCACCCCCAGCCGCTCGATCTCGGCCGTCTGAACGACGCGGCCGGGAGCCTTGTCGGCGAGCACGACTTCCGCGCCTTCACCCCGGCGGACACCCAGCACGAGGTCTTCGTGCGCCTGGTCGAGCGCGCGCGCTGGCACGACCGCGGCGACACCGTCGAGCTGGAGATCACCGCCGACTCGTTCCTGCGCCACATGGTGCGAACGCTCGTCGGCACGATGCTGGAACTCGACCCCGACGAGCTTGCCGAGTTGCTCCAGGGCGCGCCACGCTCCGCGGCGGGCTCGACGGCACCCCCGTGGGGCCTCTATCTCACGCACGTCCGCTACTGACCGCGGCGGAGGGCCGACTGCGGAGCCGCGGCTACGATCGAGCAATGGGGTTCCCGGTCGTCCTGTTCGATCTCGACGGCACCGTCGTCGACTCGGGTGGGATCATCCTCGCCTCGATGCGGCATGCCACGCTGACGGTACTCGAGCGCGAGATTCCCGACCACGAGCTGATGGCGTCCGTCGGCGGGCCGGGCCTTGAAGCGCAGATGCGCTCGTTCGGGCCGGATCGCGTCGAGGAGCTCGTGCGCGTCTACCGCGAGCACAACGAGCCGCTGCACGAGGAGCTCGTGGCCTTCCCCGGGATGGTCGAGGCGCTGGTGCGCTTGAAGGAGCAGGGCCGGCGGCTCGGGATCGTCTCGGCGAAGCGGCGCCGGACGGTCGAGCTCGCGTTCGCGCGCGTGCCGCTCGGGCATCTGTTCGACACGATTGTCGGCGGCGACGAGACCGAACGCCAGAAGCCGCATCCGGAGCCGCTCCTGCTCGCGCTCGAGCGACTCGCGGCGAAGCCCGCCGAGGCCGCCTACGTCGGCGACTCGCCGTACGACATGACAGCTGCGCGCGCTGCCGGCGTCCATGCGGTGGGCGTGACGTGGGGCGGCATCCACGACGGCGGCGCGCTGGCGGACGCCGACGTGGTGGTCGACTTCGCGGAGGAGTTGCTTGCCGTCCTCTGAGGCGGCCGCTCGTGCAGCGGAGCTGCGCGAGCTGCTCAACCGCTGGGGCCACGAGTACCACGTTCTCGACGATCCGTCCATCGACGACGCGACCTACGACCGCCACTACGACGAGCTCGTCGAGCTCGAACGCGCCCACCCGGATCTCGTCACGCCGGACTCGCCCACCCAGCGCGTCGGTGCGCCGCCCTCCGAGCGGTTCATCAAGGTGGAGCACCTTACGCCGATGGGCTCGCTCGAGAAGGTGACGACGGGCGAGGCGCTTGCCAAGTGGGCCGAGGACGTGCGCAAGCGCCTCGACTCGGACGAGCCGGTCGCCTACGTGATCGAGCCGAAGATCGACGGCTCTGCGATCTCGCTCGTCTACGAGGAAGGCGTCCTCGTCCGCGGTGCGACCCGCGGCGACGGCACGCGCGGGGAGGACGTGACGGTCAACCTCCGCACGATCGACGCGATCCCGCTGCGGATGCTCGGCGACGGCGCGCCGCCGGTGCTCGAGGTGCGCGGCGAGGTCTACATGCCTCTCTCGGGCTTCCGCGCGTTCAACGAGCGTCTGACGACCGCCGGGCTCAAGACCGCGCCGAACCCGCGCAACGCGGCGGCCGGCTCGCTCCGCCAGCTCAACTCCGAGGTCACGGCGCAGCGGCCGCTCTCGATCTGGGTCTACGGCTCCGGCTACCGCGAGGGCATCGAGTTCGCGACCCACATGGAGTCGCTCGAATGGCTGCGCGCGCACGGCTTCCGGACGAACCCGCACGTCGAGCGGCTCGAGTCGATCGAGGAGGTCGCAAAGCGCTGCGAGGAGTGGGAGCGCCGGCGGGCAGGTCTCGACTACGAGATCGACGGGATCGTGATCAAGGTCGACTCGCTCGACCAGCAGCGCCGCCTCGGCGCGCTGCACGACCGGCCGCGCTGGGCGCGCGCCTTCAAGTGGGCGCCGGTGACTGCGGAGACGCAGTTGCTCAAGATCGCAATCCGGGTCGGGCGCACGGGCGCGCTCAACCCGTGGGCGATGCTCGAGCCGGTCGAGGTCGGCGGCGTCACCGTCTCGCGGGCGACGCTGCACAACGAGGAGGACATCAACCGCAAGGACATCCGCGAGGGCGACAGGGTGGTCGTCCAGCGCGCGGGCGACGTGATCCCCCAGGTGGTCGGGCCGGTGCTGCCGCACAGGAAGGGAACGAAGCCGTTCCGGATGCCCGAGCGCTGTCCGCTCTGCGACGCAGCGGTCGTCAGGCCGGAGGGCGAGGTGATGCACCGCTGCCCGAACCGCGCGTGCCCGTCGCGCGGGCTCGAGTCGCTCAACAACTGGGTGATGGCGGCGGCAGACATCGAAGGGGTGGGCGAGCAGCTCGTCCGGCGGCTGTGGAACCTCGAGCTCGTGCGCTCGATCCCCGAGCTTTATGAGTTGCGCGAGGAGCAGCTGCTCGAGCTGGACGGCTTCCAGGAGCGGAGCGCATCGAACGTGATCGCGGCGATCGCGGCGTCGAGGTCGTTGCCGCTCGGCCGCGTCCTCTATGGGCTCAACGTCCCGGACGTCGGCTGGGTGACCGCGCAGGCGCTCGCCAGGCACTTCGGGACGGTCGATCGCCTCGCGAGCGCGTCGCAGGAGCAGATCATGGCGTGCGAGGGCGTAGGTCCCGAGCGGGCGGAGGCGATCGCGGAGTGGTTCGCCGACGAGGAGAACCGGAAGCTCGTCGACAAGCTCTGGCCACTTCTCGACGTGCGTGAGGAGGAGCCGCCAGCAGAAGGCCCGCTGACGGGCCGTCAGTACGTGATCACCGGAACGCTCGAATCGTTCACTCGCGAGGAGGCGAGAGCCGCACTCGAACAGCTCGGCGCCAAGGTGTCGGACAACGTCTCGAAGAAGACGGCCGGGGTGATCGTCGGCGAGAGCCCGGGCACGAAGGTCGCGAAGGCGCAGGCCGCGGGCGTTCCGATTCTCACCGAAGACGACCTGAAGACCCTCCTCCGGGACCCGAACGGCTGACGCTCGGCGTCGCGCCGGGAGGCGCACCTGGATCAGCCCTGCGCCGCGCGACGGGCGAGCCGAGTGACGAAACGGTCCTGTGCGCCGCGAGCCGCCCAAGAGTCGATCGGGGAGCCGTTCTGGACGACGACGAACGCGTAGCGCGCGCCGACGTAGCCCGAGAGCGCCGACGCGATCGCAGTCGTGCCCGTCTTCGCGCGCACACGGCCGCGCGCGGGGCGGTATTCGAGACGATGCTCGAGCGTCCCGCTGACGCCCGCCACCGCGAGTGAGTCGCGCACGAGCGACCGCAGCGTCGTGTCTCGCCAGATCGCAACGAGAAGCGTCGCAAGCTCGCGCGCGGTGACGCGGTTCTCGCGCGAGAGGCCCGACCCGTCCACGATGCGAACGCCGTCGAGCGGGACGCCCGCGGCGGCCAGGTCGCGCCTGACGACCGCCGCGCCGGCGGCCGACGTTCCCTTCCCGAGCACCTCTCGGCCGATCGCCTTCAACACCAGCTCGGCCGTGAAGTTGTCGCTGTCGGCGCCGATCGCGGCCAGCAGCCGGGCAAGCTGCAGGGAGTCCGTCTTTGCGAGCCTGACGGCGCCGGGCCGTGCGCGACCGGTCCGGGCGTCGCGCGCCTCGATGCCGCGCGCGCGGAGCAGCCGATCGAACTGCGCCGCTGCGGCGAGGGCCGGATCGGCGACGGAACGGCCGTCGCGCCGGCCACGATCGACCACGAGCGCCGAGAGCGGCGGTGACTCGGCGACCGCGAACGACGGCAGCCAGCCGGTCACCGTCCAGCGGCGGTCGAACCAGGAGTCGTCGCCGACGACATGGCCCGTCACCCGGCGGATGCCGCGCGCCTCGATCCGGTCGGCCAGGCGTCCCAGGTCCTGCGACGACAGCGTCGGGTCGCCGTGTCCCCGGAGCACGAGGCGCCCGTGCCACACGCTTCCTACCTGGCGCCCCTCGCCGAGTACCTCGGTGCGGAAGCGATAGGACGGGCTGAGCTCGACGAGCGCCGTGTAGACGACGCACAGCTTCTCGTTCGACGCCGGCTGGAGCGGGGCGTCGGGGTTGTGGGCGAAGACCGTCTTCCCCGTCGTCAGGTCGACCGCCATCGCGGCTGACGACGCCGGAGCGACGCCGGGCGCCACGAGCGCGCGCCTCAGGTTCCCGTTGAGGCTCGGCGCGGTTCCGGCCGCGGTCACCGGCAGGCAGAGCGCGCACGCGAGCGCGACGGCGATCGCGAGGTGCTTTCTCTGGCACACGGCCGGATTGTGCCCGAGCCTCCGGGCGTCCCTTACAGCTCGGCCTGTCAGACGAGCCCTGACCGGACGGCGTAGACCGCCGCCTGGATCCGGTTCTCGATCTGGAGCTTCATCAGGATGTTCGAGATGTGGTTCTTGACCGTCTTCGGGCTGATGTGCAGATCGGCGGCGATCTGCCCGTTGTCCTTGCCGTTCGCGATCAGCTTCAGCACCTGGATCTCGCGGTCGGAGAGCTCCGACCGGATCGCCTCCAGGTCGCGCGGTGACGAGCTCGTCGCGCGCAGGCGCTGGAGCAGCTTCGACGCGATCACGGGGGAGACGAGCGACTCGCCGGCCGCGGCCGCACGGATGCCGGACATCAGCTCCTGGATCGCCGCGTCCTTGAGCAGGTAGCCGCAGGCCCCGGCCAGGATCGCGTCCATGACGTCGGCGTCCTGGTCCGAGATCGTCAGCACGAGTACGCGCGTGAGCGGCGCGATCGTCGCGATCTGGCGCGTCGCCTCGACACCCCCGATCCCGGGCATGTTCAGGTCCATCACGACAACCTCTGGCGCGACCTCCCGGATGAGCTCGAGCGCTCCGGTGCCGGTCTCGGCCTCTCCGACGACGTCGACGCCCTGCCCTTCGAGCAGGGTGCGCAGCCCCGTCCGGAAGAGATCGTGGTCATCGACGAGCAGGACTCGCGGCGAGAGTTGCGGTGTCGGATCGGTGGCCTTGCTCAGCTGTCCTCCCCTGGGCGGTGGTACTCGGGGCGTTCCTACCGGGGCGTTGGAGGCTTGCGCGAGAGAGGCGAGCGCCGAAGTCTAGTCGAGCGTGATCGTGACCGATCGCCGCCCCCACGCGTTCGCCTGGGCCACGGTCGGGAACCAGAGGTCGATCGTCGTGCCGATCACGCTGCCGCCGGTGTCGGCGGCGACGGCCTCGCCGTACCCGGGGATCGTCATATGCGTTCCGAGTGGGATCACGCCGGGATCGACCGCGACGACGCCCCAGCCCACCGGGATCCCGGTTGCCGTCCTCCCGGGCAGCGCATAGGCGCTTGCCGTGACGGTGAGCGTCCGGCCGTGCGCCGGCGTTGCGGCGAGAGGCCTCGCGGTCACGAGCGAGCGACTCGACGTGCTGCGCGTGCTCGCGAGCTGCTCGGTGCGCACCCCCGCCGTCCTCACCTGAGACTCGATTCTGCCGATTTGCAGGGAGTTCAGTTCGAGCCGGCGTCTCAGGTCTGAGACGTACGCGGCTCTCTCGGCGCGGGCGGCTGCGAGTGCGTGAGTCGTCACGACCTGGGCGTGGGTCGCGGCTGCAAGCCGTGCAGCGCGCACGGCCAGCGCGTGCGAGGTGCGGCTGATGCGCGTCTTCGCCGTGCGTAGCTGTGCGAGCACCTCCTGGTTGATCGAGGTGACGCGGTGGAGGCTGTCCAGCTCGACGAGCGCCTCGTCGAGGGACCGCGCGCCGAAGAGAACCTCGAGCGCGCTCGTGTCCCCGCGGTCGAAGAGGAGCCGGATCCGCGAGGCGAGCCGTTGCTTCGAGACCTGGGCACCCGCTCGCGCCACCTTCAGCTCGCTCGCGAGCGTCGCCCGCTCGCGACGGATCACGGCCGCCTGCGCCTCCAACTCGACGAGCCGTGCGCGCGCGGTCGCCAGTCGCGAATCGAGCGCGTACAGGCTCAGCACGGCGGAGCGCGAGCGCGACGCGAGCGCCGCGTTCTGGGCCTGGAAACCCGCGCTGGACCGCGACGGGTCCGCTCCACCGACCGCCGGAAGAGCGAGAACGCAAGAAGCCGCAATGGAGATGCCAAGCAGTCGCCTCCATGGCGAATGTGCCTGCCCAAGCACGCGGGGAACCCTACCAGGGTCGCTGTGCAGGAGCTGCTGGAAGCGGCCACCTCCCCATGCGCGGCGTCCCATTTGTTCATGTGCGCAAAGTCGCAATTGTTAGTAGTCGGTTGCCCGCGTCCGAACACCTTGCTAACGTCCTGGGCTCGTGACGCACCGGCTCCCCCCCGGCGTGTTTGTCCTGTCAGCTACGCGAGGATCGTCATTAGTCTGAGACGAGGACAAGCGCCATGTCTGTTAATCGGGATGATTGCGGCTCTCTTGGCCGCTGTCCCGGCGTTCGCGACTCCCTCACCCTCCGTCTCGGCGAAACAGGCCGAGGCGCAGCGGGTACTCGGCGAGATCGGTGAGCTGGACGAGAGCCTCGGCCGGGCGAACGAACGGCTCAATTTGGCGAATCTGAAGCTCGAGCACGTCAAGGGCCAGATCAAGGAGAACCGCCACGAGTTCCGTGTCGCGAAGCACAACTTGAAGCGGAGCCAGGCGACGATCGCGCAGCGGCTCGTCACGCTCTACACGAAGGGCGAGGCCTCACCGCTCGAGGTGATCCTCGGCGCGCGCACCCTGGTCGATGTCCTGAACCGGATGGAGACGGAAGACCGCGTCTCCACGCTCGACGCCCAGGTGATCGGCGAGGTCAAGACGTACCGGACGGCCGTCAAGCGGCACGCACGGCAGCTCGAGCGGCAGCAGGCCCAGGTGCGGCGACTCGTAGCCCAGCGCGCGGTCGAGCAGCGCCGGGCCCAGTCGCAGCTCGCGGAGCGGCAACGGCTGCTTTCCTCGCTGAACGGCGAGATCGAACGGATGATTGCGGAGCAGCAGGCGCGCGAGCTCCGGCAGGCGCAGGCGGTGCGTTCGACGTACCTCGAGGCGCAGGCGCGGCAGTCGCAGTCCGCCGGGACAGGCGCGTTCGGGGCGACCGCCGCGACTCCGGAAGGTGCGACCGTCTTGCCTTCGTCGTCCTACTCGGGCGCAGCAGGCGTGGCGCTCTCCTACATCGGAACGCCGTACGTATGGGCGGGCGCGGCGCCGGGCGGCTTCGACTGCTCCGGGCTCGTCATGTACGCCTACAGTCGCGTCGGCGTCTCGCTGCCGCACTCCTCCTATGCCCTCTGGAACGTCGGCGTCTCAGTGCCACGCAGTCAGCTCGAGTCCGGCGACCTCGTCTTCTTCAGCGGCCTGGGCCACGTCGGGATCTACATTGGCGGCGGGCAGTTCGTGCACGCGCCGCACACGGGCGACATCGTGAAGGTGTCGAGCATCGATTCCGGCTCGTACGCGTACTCGTACGTCGGCGCGCGCCGAGTCATCTAGGGCTCGTCGCTCGGCAGGAGAGCGTTTCGCGAGCGCGAACTCAGGGCATCCCGCCGTACACTTCTCACTTCAATGCGTACCACCTGGAACGGATCGATCAGCTTCGGACTCGTCAGCATCCCCGTCGGGCTCGCACCGGCGACGGCGCCGGCGGCCCGGCAGTCCGACGTGCAGTTCCGGATGCTGCACCGCGAATGCCTCTCGCCGATCAAGCAGAAGCGGTGGTGCCCCGTCCACGACATCGAGGTCGGGCCGGACGAGATCGTCCGCGGCTGGGAGGTTGCGAAGGGGCAGTTCGTGCCAGTCGAGGACGAGGAGCTCGAGGCGCTGGAGCGCCGCGACACCTCACGGGCGATCGAGATCGCCCGCTTCGTGAGCGCCGACGAGGTCGACCCGGTCTTCTTCGACCGCACGTACTACCTCGTTCCCGCCGGCGCCGAGGCGCAGCGCCGCCCGTACGCGCTGCTGCTGGCTGCGATGCGCGACGCCGCTGTCGTCGGCATCGGCTCATTCGTCCTTGCCGGCAAGGAGAAGCTCTGCCTGATCAGGCCAAAGGGAGAGGCGCTCGCACTCGAGACGCTCTACGTCGCCGATGACGTTAAGAGCCAGGCCGAGATCGACGAGGCCGTCGCGGCGACGCAGGTGCGAGAGGAGGAGCTTGCCCTGGCCGAGCAGCTGATCGGAGGTTTGAGAGGCGAGTTCGATCCCACTGAGCTGCGGAGCGAATACCGCGCCCAGCTCCGTGACCTCCTGGAGGCGAAGGTCGCGGGCCGCGAGCTCCCGCCCCCGGAGGACGCTGCGCTCGAGACGCCGGTGATCGACCTGATGGACGCGCTTCGCGCCTCGGTTGCCGCCTCGAAGACGAAGGGGCAGAAGCCTCCCGCCAAGAAGCCGGCGGCGTCGCGCAAGCGCGTCTCCAACGCTTGACGGAGAGGTGCGGCGCTTCGGCGCACGCGTTTGTCGAGACGTCCGCGTCAGTGCTGGTGCGGGAGCGCCTTGTTGGCCTCGAGTTGCGCCTGAAACAGGGTCTTGTCGATCTTCCCCTGGTAGATCGGCACGTGCTCCTCGAGGCAGATCCGGATCACCTCGTCACGGTCGATCCCGATCTCCTTCGAAAGCTCCTCCGGCGTCAGATGATTTGCCATGTCTCTGCTCCTCTCGTCGCTGCACGAAAAAGCCCGCCGCGCTCAAAGCGCCGGCGGGCTAGAACTCCAGCTCCCCTTGGGTGTGAAGGCGGGACCTCACAGGCCCCGCGATGTCCGCAAAGTGCTCATCCTCCCCACACGATAATCGACGGGACGGGCGTGCGCAAAACTGCGGCGTGCCGTGAACGGGCCGCTAGGATGCGCCCGCTCGGGGTGTGGCGCAGCCTGGTAGCGCGCTCCGTTCGGGTCGGAGAGGTCCCCAGTTCGAATCTGGGCACCCCGATGGGCACGAGAACACGAGCAGGGTGACCGAGCACGGGGGAGCGCTGTTCCCCCGTGGGCGCCTTCTGTCAAAGGCGTCAGTTGCATTCGCGGCCGACGCACTGGAGAATCGACTCGTCCCGATGCGGTTCTTCTCTATGGTCGCGCTGGCTTTGCTCGCCCTCTGTGGGGCTGCGTCGGCCGGTCCCGGGCTGATCCTCGGGGTTGCGGACGACGACCTCAAGTGGACCGAGGACACCAAGACCGTCGTTGCCAGTCACAAGGCGATCGGCTTCACGGCTGTCCGGGTGACGCTCGAGTGGCAGCCCGGCCAGACAAAGCTCGACGACGACGGGCGCACGCATATGCGGCGCGCGCAGGCGGCTGCGAAGCTGGGTCATCGTGTCGTCGTCGGCATCTTTGGCGACGCGGCCTCCCCGCCCGTGGCGCCGGAATTGCGCACGCAGTTCTGCTCGTACGCCGTGGACGCGCTCTCGCGCGCGAAGAACATCAACGACGTGGTGATCTGGAACGAGGTGAACTCGGCGCTCTTCTGGCGCCCCCAGAAGGAAGCTCCGGCCGCGTACGGGGCATTGCTCGCCGAGTGCTACGACACGCTCCACAAGTACCGGCGAACCGTCAACGTGATCACCTCGACCTCTCCCCACGAGGATCCGGGCAGGTTCCTGCGCGACGTCGGCGTCGCGTACCGCGCCAGCGGCAGGGCGCTGCCGATCTTCGACACGCTCGGGCACAACGCCTATCCCGAGACCTCTCGCGAGTCCCCGATGGCGACACACAATGGCCTGCCTTCGCTCGACCAGGGTGACTACGTCCGCCTGATGCAGGTCTTGACGACCGCGTTCGGCGGCACCGCCCAGCCGGTCCCCGGGGGCGGCAGCATCACGATCCCCGGCAGTGGTACCGGCTCGAGGGCGCTTCCGCCGATCGAGTGGCCGGTCACGATCTGGTACCTCGAGGACGGCTTCGAGACCGTCGTACCGAGCGACAAGCGCTCCGGGTACACAGGCAGGGAGATGAACCGCCAGCTCGTCCACCCGGTCGCGCCGAAGGTGCGTTCGGCGATCGTCGTACCGGATCAGGCGAGTCAGCTGAAAGACGCCGTGGAGCTCGCGTATTGCCAGCCCGCGGTCGGGGCGTTCTTCAACTTCCAGTTCGTGGACGAGGTCGGCCTGGGCGGATGGCAGTCGGGGCTCCTCTGGGCCGACGGCACGCCGAAGCTGTCGTACGAGCCGGTCAGGACGCTGTTCGCGGCAATCGCCGCCGCGACCGTCGACTGCTCGCGATTCCCTTTCTCCGCCACCGGACCCCGGCCCCTACCAACGACCACGGCGACGACGACCACCACCACCACCACGACCACGACTACCACGACCACGACCCCAACCACCCCGTAGGCGAGGAGCAGATGATCGCTTTGCGGCGTCTCGCGATCGGTGCTGTCATCCTCGCCGCCTCGGTCGGCGCCCTGCCGGGACGTCTCGAGCCGGCCGAGGCGCGGGCCGGCCCCGACCTCCTCGTCGGCGTCGACGACGACACGCTCAAGTGGGCCTGGCCCGGGTGGCGCTTCATCGCCGCCTACGAGGATCTCGGCTTCTCCGCGATCCGCGTGACGCTTCGGTGGCGTCCTGGCCAGACGAGCCTCGACCACCTCGAACGGCTCTACCTGGATCGCGTCACGACCGCTCTGATGCGCGCGCAATCGCGTCGTGCTCTCGATCTACGGCAGCGCCGCCACGGCGCCCGCGACGCCGGAGGAACGCGACGTGTACTGCGAGTTCGTCGTTGACGCGCTACGCCGCGCGCCGTCCGTTCGCGATGTCGTGATCTGGAACGAGGCGAACTCGCCGAGCTTCTGGCGGCCGCAGCAGGGTGCCGCCGCCGCCTACGGAGCGCTGCTCGCGCGGTGCTACGACGTGGTGCACGAGAGCCTGCGCCGCAACGTGAACCTGATCGCCTCGACCGCGCCACGCCACGATCCGCGCTCGTTCATCCGGAGCCTTGGAGAGGGATATCGCGCGAGCGGCAGGAAGCGACGCATCTTCGACACGTTCGGTCACAACCCGTATCCCGCCACGAACGCCGAGGCCCCGTTCGTCGAGCACCACCCCGGCTCGCGCATGCTCGGTCAGGGCGACTACGCGGCGCTCCTCGGTGCTCTCACCTCCGCCTTCGGGCAGACCGCCCAGCCGGTCCCGGGACAGGCCGGCGTCACGATCTGGTATCTCGAAAACGGGTTCGAGACCGCCGTTCCGGTCGAGAGGATCGGCCGCTACACGGGACGCGAGCTCGCGCCCTCCGTGCTGCAGCCCGTGCTACCGCCCGTGCGGACTGCGGGCCTCGCGCGCGACCAGGCTTCGCAGCTGCGCGACGCACTCGGGCTTGCGTACTGCCAGCCCGCTGTGGGCGCGTTCTTCAACTTCCAGCTCGTCGACGAGGAACGCCTGGCAGGCTGGCAGTCCGGCCTCCTCTGGGCGGACGGGAGGCGTAAGCCCTCGTACGGCCCGTTCAAGACGGCGCTCGCGGACGTGGTCGCCGGCAACGTCGATTGCGAACGCTTCCCGGCCACGGCCCGCGGCGCCGATCCGGCAGCGGCGGGCGCTCCTGCCCTATCCTCGCAGGCGTGTTGCGAGCGGTCGTCTTCGACGTCGACTTCACGCTCGCGCGCCCGGGCCCGGACCTAGGGCCGGACGGATACCGCCAACTCGGGCTCCGCTACGGGCTCGACCTCGACCCGGCGCGGTACGACAAGGCGCGGGCCGCTGCCTTCACCGAGGTGAAGCGCCACCCGGAGCTCGACCACGACGACGAGATCTGGGTGCTCTTCACGGAGCGGATCATCCAGGGGATGGGCGGCAGCGGGAACACCTACGAGGCGGCCCTCGAGATGGAACGACGCTGGTCGCAGTCGGTGCACTTCGAGCTCTACGACGACGCGCTGCCGGTGCTGGACTGGCTCCGAGACCACGACCTCAAGATCGGCCTGCTCTCGAACTCCTCCCGGGACCTCGACGAGTTCGTCTCGCACCACGGCCTGGCCGCCGACGCCGTGCTCACCTCCCACGTGCACGGCAAGACGAAGCCACACGGAACGATCTTCAGGGCGATGCTCGACCGGCTCGCGGTTGCTCCGGAGGAGGCGGTGATGGTCGGCGACACGATCGAGGACGACGTCGAGGGAGCGCTCGCGGCCGGCATGCGCGCGGTGCTGCTCGACCGCGAGGGCCGGTACCCGGACCGCCCCGGGCGCCTCGACGACCTGCGTGAGCTGCCCGCGGCGCTCGGCCTTCTTTAGGGGCGTTTCTTAGGAACGACTGATACAACCGGGGATACAGGCGGCCGCCACGGCTGCCGATGGTTCCTTTGTGCGGCTGAAGCATCTCCTCAACGCGCTCGCCGTCGCCTTCGCCCTTGCCGTCGGTGGGCTCGCTGTTCGGCATTTCGTCGTCAATGGGTGGCCGATCCACCACGCGAACGTCTGGCTCGTCCTGCTCGCCGCGTTCATCTTTCTCGCCGCCTACGCCTTCAAGGCCTGGGGCTGGCAGCGGCTCTTCAACCGCGAGAGCCGCCCCGCGGTGGTGACGCTCGCCGCCGCCGGCGGCGCGGCGTCGGTGGGTGGGATCGCGCTTCCCGGACGCTTCGACGAGTTGCTCCGGATCGCGGTCGTGCGGCGCTGCCGCCGTCCGCGCGCGAGCATCGGCGCGGTCGTCTTCTCGCTCTTCCTGCTCGGGCTGATCGACAGCGCGGCGCTGATGCCGCTCGCCTCGGTCGCCGCAGGGGTCACCGACATCTCGGGTGTCGGACGTGCGGCGCTGATCATCGTCGCCGTCGTGGGCGTGGCCGCCGCCGCAGTCGTGCTCGCGCTGCCGCGGCTCGTCCGGCTGCGCCGGCTCTCCCGCTTCCGCGTGACGGCCTGGATGTCGGAGAACGCGACGCCGCCGCGCGACGCGGTCACGGCGTGGGCGGCGGTCGCCGTCTCATGGACGCTGCGCGGGCTCGCTCTCTTCGTGCTGCTCGGTGCGCTCGGCTTGACGACCAACTTCGCGCTCGCGCTCGCGTTCCTCTGCGCCTCGTCGGCCTCTGCCGTGCTCCCGATCGCACCGGCGGGCGCGGTTACGCAGGCAGGCGCCGGCGCTGCAATCCTCGTCGCGTGCGGGATGCACGCCGAGGAGGCGATCGCGTTCGGGGTCGCTGCGCAAGGTCTCGTGATCGCGGCAGGCGCGGTCTGCCTCGCGGCGATGGCGGCCTGGCACGCGCACGGCCGCGTCCGGCCGCTGTTCGCACGGTAGCCCGCCGGCGCCGCATGCGAGGATGCGCTCGTGCGCAGGGTGAACCTCCTCGACCCCGAGTACGATCGCTCCTCGGATCGCGAGGGCTACAGCTGGCGCGCAGCCGCCGTCGGCGGTCGGATCGGCGCCGAGCGGATCGGCGGCTCGCTCTACGAGCTCGGCGAGGGCGAACGGACCTTTCCGTACCACCTCCACCACGGTATGGAGGAGTGGCTGATCGTCGTCTCGGGCTCGCCGACCGTGCGCACGCCGGAGGGCGAGCGCGAGCTGCGTCGCGGCGACGTGCTCTGCTTCCCGGTGGGGCCCGCGGGCGCGCATCAGGTTCGTGGGCCGGGGACGGTGCTGCTGATCTCGGCAAGCCGTTCGCCCGAGACCGTCGAGTACCCCGACAGCGGCAAGCTCGGTGCGCGGCCGCCCGGCAAGATCTTTCGCGCCGCCGACGCGGTCGACTACTGGGACGGAGAATGAGCGAGCTCGTCAACCTCTACGAGCTCGCGGCGGCGGGCGACGAGGCCGATCCGGCCGGCTACCGAGCGCGCATGGCCCGCTTCGGCCCGGCGATCGGGGCAGAGCAGCTCGGCGGCTCCGTGTACGAGCTCGACCCCGGCGACAGCGTCTGCCCGTACCACTACGAGCATCCCGAGGAGGAGTGGCTGCTCGTGCTCACGGGGCGCCCGACGCTGCGCGACCCGGACGGCGAGCACGAGCTCGCGGAGGGCGACCTCGTCTGCTTCCCGGAGGGGCCGGACGGCGCGCACAAAGTCACCAATCGCTCCGACGACCCGGTGCGGATCCTGATGCTCTCCACGCGCTCGAAGACGGCCGTCGCGGTCTATCCGGACAGCGGCAAGGTCGGCGTGTGGCCGCTCGACAAGATCTTCCGGATCGAGGACGCGGTCGACTACTGGGACGGCGAGGTCTGAGCCGCGGGCTCTGGTTGGGCGGTCCGGTCGTCTAGCAGGTCGCGGTCGCCGCGCAGCGTCGGAGGATCTGCACCTTCGGGACGCCGGCCCTCCAGGCCAGCCTGATCCGCACGGCGGCCGCGTCGTTTTCGTAGCGAAGCTCGTGCAGTCGTAGGTCATCGTTCACCCGGTGGACAAGGACATACGTGCCCGCTGGGACGTCGGTGACGTCGACGTTCTGGCCGTGGTAGAAGGCCGGATAGCGGTCGGTGAAGCCGACCGAGGTGCCCTGAACGACATGGGTCGCCTGCGGCCGCGACCGCTTGCAGTTGCCGAGGAAGCGCGGATGCCGTTCGAAGTTGCCCGGCGCGAGCCCGTAATGGTCGGCGAGACAGAACCCGCTCTTCCGATCCCGGACGAGCACGGTGCCGTCGAGGCTACGGAGCTCGTACGAGTCGAACCGCATCAGGTGCCAGTGCCTATGCGAGGGGGACAGCGTGTACCGCAGTTGGCCCGCGCCGGGGTAGCTGCGCCAGCCGCCGTTCGAGAGAGCGACGCGCTGAGCGGCGACCATCCGCGCCGCCTCCTGTGGCCGCCGGCCGACGATCACTGCCGGCCCGAGGCCGACGTTGTCGACGAACGAGGTGAATCCGAGGAGCCAGCGTCCGGCGACGCGGGAGACCATCAGGTCGGTAGGCGCACGCTGGTCGAAGTCCGGCAGGAGCTCGCGCGTGAGCGTCTCCGGCCGCCAGTCGGGCTGCGTCCCCTCTGCGAAGGGCGTCGAGCCGACGTAGATCATCCCCTTCCGCACGTAGGCGAGCCGGCCGCTGGCGGGTCCCCAGGTCGGCTGGCCTCCCTCGGCCACGATGCGGCCGCGCACAAGAATCTTTCCGTTGCGCACGAACGCGAGCTTGCCGTCGCGCGCCCAAGCAGGCTCCTCTCCCTCCGCGATCACGCGCAGCTCGCCGCCCGACCAGGGCGCCGAGACGATCTGCCCGTCCCGGTCGAAGGCGATGCGCCGCCCGAGTGGCGACCACGCCGGATGCCCGCCCCGGGCGAGGCGGCGCTCGTCGAGGCCGTCGGCGCGAACCGTCCAGACGTATCCGTCGCGGGAGAAGGCCAGTCGCCTCCCGTCCGGGGCCCAGGCGGGATCGCCGCCACGCGGCACGAGGAGGGCGCGGTGGGTGCCGTCGGCGTCGGCGACCCAGACCTCGCCGCGGGTGACGAACGCGAGCCGCGCGCCGTCGGGGCTCCACGCCGGCGCGTACCCGATCGGCATCACCTGCTGCCCGCCGGCGTGGATGCCGGAGAGGGCGTAGGCGAGGACGGCAAGGCTCTTCACTTCGGGGCCTTCCTTGCAGGCGGAGCGAGCGAAGGCAAGAGAGCGCGAGGCATGAGGTCGCCTGCTACCCGCGTGCGTGAACCGGCGAGAGCGCCGGAGCCCATGAACAGAGAGGGGAGACCTCGCCCTGCGCGCCGTTCAGCTTGCGGTAGCCGAGCGCGTGCTCGGCCTGCATCAGCTTGTGGATCTGCGTCGTGCCCTCGTAGATGATCGGCGCGCGGGCGTTGCGGAAGTAGCGCTCGATCCCGACCTCGGCGCTGTAGCCGTACGAGCCGAACACCTGCACCGCGAGGTGTGCCGCCTCGAACGCCGACTCGGTCGCGTGCCACTTCGCCAGCGACGTCTCGCGCGTCGAGCGCTTGCCCTCGTCCTTCATCCACGCCGCCTGCATCACGAGCAGCTTCGACGTCTCGTAGCCGAGCACCATCGACGCGATCATGTCCTGGACGAACTGGTAGCGGCCGATCTCCTCGCCGAACGTCTTCCGCTCCCGCGCATAGTCGACCGAGCGCTCCAGGCACGCCCGGACGACCCCACATGCTCCGGCTGCGACTGTGAAGCGTCCGTGGTCGAGCGAGTACATCGCGATCTCGAAGCCCTGGCCCTCCTCGCCGATCAGGTTCTCGGCCGGCACCTCGACGTTCTCGAAGAAGAGCTCGCCCGTCGAGCCGGCCCAGATGCCGAGCTTGTGCTCCTGGTCGCGCGTCGTGAAGCCCGGCATCCCCTTCTCGAGCACGAAGGCGCTGATGCCCTTGTGCGCGGCCGTCTGGTCGGTCTTCGCGAACACGAGCGCGTGGTCTGCCACAGTCGCGTACGAGATCCAGTTCTTCTGGCCGTTCAGGACGTACGTGTCGCCGTCGCGACGTGCGGTCGCCCGCATCGCGGCCACGTCGGACCCGGCGCCGGGCTCGGTCAGGCCGAAGCACGCGAGCTTCTCGCCCTTCGCCTGCGGCACGAGCCAGCGCCGTTTCTGCTCCTCGGTGCCGTAGCGGAGGAGCGAGAGCGAGTTGAGGCCGACGTGGACCGAGATCAGCGTCCGGAACGCCGCCTCGCCGCGCTCGATCTCCTCGCAGGCGAGCGCCTCGGAGACGAAGTCGAGCCCGGCCCCTCCGTAGGCCTCCGGGATCACGATCCCGAGAATGCCGAGCTCGGCCATGCCCTGGATCAGGTCGAGGTCGAGCTTGTGGTCGATGTCGTTCTGCACCGCGACCGGCAGGACCTGCTCGTCGACGAAGGCGCGCACCGTCTCCTGGATCAGGCGCTGCTCCTGGGTCAGTTCGAAGTCCACGCCGCTCAGCCCCCGGAGGCGCGTGTGAACGCCGGCAGGCCGTCGATCGACTCGGCGTTGCGTTCGACCACGTAGTCGCGCAGGCCGTCGGGGCCCTTCTGCTCGAGCCACCGGTCGCGCTGAGACCGCTCGCCGGCGAGGTCCATCAGCGGCACACCGAAGCCGCACGAGTCCGAGATGCGCTCGAGCGCGACGCGAATCACCGCTCGGACGCCGTTCTCGGCCGGGTCGGCGGCGGGTAGGACTTCGCCGCGCCCGTGCAAGCGGACGATCCGCGGCGGGCCGGAGAAGGCGCAGAGCATGATGCAAACACGGCCGTTCTCGCGGACGTGGGCCGCGGTCTCGGCGCCGCTGCCGACGTGGTCCTCGTACTCGACCGTTCGCCCGTCGACGATGCGGAGCGAGCCGATCGGCCCCTTCGGCGACAGGTTCACGTGCCCGCCCCGCTCCGGCGCGGTCGCGACGAAGAACAGCGCCTGGCCGCGGATCCAGTCTGCGAGCTTCTCGTCGATCTCCCCAAAGAGCTTGCCCATCCCACGCGCGAGGGTAGCTGGAGCCCGGGCGGCGGTCGCTAGCATTGCGGACCTTGAGCGTGCAAGGTTCGACGACGGCCGGGCGTGTCCGCCGCAGGCAGGCAATCGCACGCGGAGGAAATCTCCGCGTGCTGGCCGCCGTTGCGGTTGTGGTGGTGATGGCGCTCGGGCTCGGGCTCGCCTTCGCCGGCTCGCCGGGAAAGATCGCGAACGGGGTCAGCATCGACGGGGTCGACGTCGGCGGGATGACCCCGAAGGCCGCACAGGCGCTGCTCGTGCGGCGCGCGCAGGGCCGGGCAGGCGAGCCGGTCTCGTTCGTCGCCGGCTCGCAGCAGTGGCAGATCCGGCCCGGCGACCTAGGGGTCGAGCAGGACTGGGCGCGTGCGGTCGCGGTCGCCGCGCGCAAGGGCGACGGCTCCGGCGTGATCCGCGGCTACAAGCGGCTCGGCCTGCGCCTCTCTCCGGAGGACGTGAAACCGACCGTGCGCGCGTACAACGCGGCCGTGGAGTACAAGGTCGGCCTGCTCGCGAAGGAGATCGACCAGCCGCACCGGGACGCGCGCCTCGTCCGTCACGGCACGACCTTCGAGGTGACGCCGGCCCAGACGGGGCGGTTGCTCGACCGCAGGGCGGCGGCCGAGGTGGTCGTGGCCGCGCTCGCCGGGTTCTCGCGCGAGAGGGTCGAGCTGCCGGTGAAGGTGGACCCCCCGCGGGTGAGCGCCGCGCGGCTCGAGCGGCTGCGGCAGCGGGCGACACGCGTCGTCTCCGCGCCGGTCACGCTGAAGATCGGCATCGCGAACTTCGAGGTTCCGCAGCGGCGGCTCGCCGCGATGCTTCGGTTCGACAAGGGAGGGGCCGGCGGGATCACGCTCGGCGGGCCCGCGGCCAACGCCTACTTCGCCCGGCTCGACCGCGAGGTGAGCAGGCCGGCCACGGACGCGGACTTCGTCGTCGGCAGCAACGGCACGATCTCGATCTCCCCTGCGAAGCCGGGGCTCGCCCTCGACGTTCGGCGGACGGCCCTGGGGCTGCTCGCGGCGGCGCAGCGCACCCGCTCGCGCGTCGCACCCATCGTCGTCGCCACCTCGCAACCGGAGCGCTCCACGGCCGCGGCGCGAGCGATGGGCATCACGGGCGTCGTCGGCTCCTACGAGACGATCTACGGCGGGATCGCGAACCGCATCCACAACGTGCAGCTTGTCGCCCAGCTGATCGACGGCAAGCTGATCGCCCCCGGCGCCACCTTCTCGTTCAACGAAGCAACCGGCGAGCGCACCGCCGACAAGGGATTCCTCGAAGCGCCCGTGATCATCAACGGCGAGCTCTCGACCGGCCTCGGCGGCGGCATCTGCCAGGTCTCGACGACCGTCTTCAACGCCGCCTACGAGGCCGGCCTGCCGATCACCTCGCGCACGAACCACGCGCTTTACATCTCGCACTACCCGCTCGGGCGCGACGCGACGGTCGAACTACCCGGACATCGACCTCAAGTTCGTCAACGACACTGGCAAGTGGATCCTGCTCAGGACGTTTGTCGGCTCGTCGTCCCTCGTCGTGAACCTCTACGGCGCGCCGCAGCACCGCCGCGTCGAGACCGAGACCGCGCCGCTGCGCGTGGTGGCGCCGGCCCCGGTGGAGAAGGTGCGCGACAAGTCGGTGCCGCCCGGGCAGCGCGTGGTCGAGGAGTACGGCGTCCCGGCGCAAGCGACGTCGGTGCACCGGCTGGTGTACTCGCCGAGCGGCAAGCTCCTGTCGGATGCGACCTGGTATTCGAGCTACCGGTCCGAGCCGAAGATCGTCCTGATCGGGCCGAAGAAGAAGAAACCGCCGAAGACCGACGCCAAGCCGGCCGAGCAGCCGGCGGTCACCTCGACGGGACCGGCGCCTCCGCAGTAGCAATCGCGGCGACGAGCCAGGCGGGGATGCGCGTCGGCCTCAGCGTGGTCGCGTCGACGGTCCCGTGCAGCGTCCAGCCGTCGGCGATCGTCGCTCCGTCCCGCTCGACGGCGTACTCGAAACCGAAGCGGGCTCCGCGGACGTTCACGCAGCGGGCGTGCACGAGCAGCCGGTCGTCGAAGATCGCCGGGGCGAGGAAGCGTGCGTGCGACTCGAGCACGAGCGACTCGATCCCCTCGTCCCGCAGCCGCTGGTAGCCGCCTGCGTGGCGCCCGAGGTAGTCGACGCGGGCGACCTCGAACCAGACGAAGTAGTTCGAGTTGTGCGCGACCCCTTGCGCGTCGGTCTCGGCGAAGCGCACGCGGATCTCGGTCGCGAAGTTGAAGCCTTCCACGAGGGCTGATGCTAGGCGACTCGGGCGAAGAGGAAGAGGCCGAAGCCGAGCGTGTCGCGGCCGCCGAGCTCGACGTAGCGACGTCTGCCGTTCCGGATCCATCCCAGGAACTCCTCGACGCCGGGCTCGTCCGGGTGCGCGGCGGCGTAGCGCTCGCCGTTCAGGCTCCAGCGCCACTCGTAGCGGTCGAAGTCGTCCGTGCTCGCGGTGACGGCGTAGCGCGGCTCCAGGCCGTGCTCGGCAGCGGCCTCGAACAGGCCGGCGTAGTCCGGCAGCTCGTCGCGTGTTGCGTCGAGCGCTGCCAGGTAGGCGTCGCTGGGGTCGCCGCGCCAGTAGCCCTCACCGAGCAGCACGAGGCCGCCTGGGCGAACGAGAGCAGTCAGCCGCGCCAGCATCGCGCGGTAGCCGTCGACGGTGGCGCCGAGTGCGGCTGCCAGGTCGAACGGCGACTCCGCCACGAAGGTGGTGAGGTCACCATCGACGAACGTCAGGCCGTCCGGCGCGCGGCGCCGCGCCTCGGCGAGGAGCGCGGCGGAGCGGTCGACGCCGGTGCCCTCGATCGAGTAGCGGGCCGCGATCCGCACGAGCAGCTCGCCCTTGCCGCAGCCCAGGTCGAGCACGCGCGCCCCGGGCTCGTGTGAACCGGGCTCGTGTGAACCGGGCTCGTGTGCACCGGGCTCGTGTGCACCGGGCTCGAGCGCACCGGGCTTCAGGTCGAGCACGTCGAGCACCTCGTCGAGCTTCGACACGGGCAACGGGTTCATCAGGTCGATGTCCGCGTGCGCGATCGCCGTCCACTCGCCGCGCTCCATCAGCCGCCCAGCAAGAGCTCGAGCTGCGCGTGCTCGGCGAGGCCGGAGACGCCGACGCCGACGAGTCGGAGCGGGCCCGGGCGGTCGGCGAGCGCCCGGTCGAGCAGGCCGCACGCGAGCTCGCCGATCCGCCGCGCGTCGTCGGTTCCGACAGCAAGCGAGGTCGAGCGGGTGCGGATCGCGAAGTCGGGGTAGCGCAGCTTGGTCGTGACCGTCCGCGCCGTCTGGCCGCGACCGCGGAGATGCTCGGCGAGCCGCTCCGCCATCCGGCCGAGCTCGTCGTGCAGCCGCTCGGGATCTCCCACGTCCTGCGGGAAGGTCTCCTCGTGAGAGATCGAGATGCGCTCGCTGGAGACCTCGAGCGGCCGCGGGTCGATGCCCCGCCCACGGTCGCGGACGAGGCGACCCATCTTGCCCGGCAGGAGCGCGCCGAGCTCCTCGTCGGAGAGGTCGGCGAGTGCGCCGATCGTCTCGACCCCGCCTGCGGCAAGCCGCGCCTCCGCGCGCGGGCCGATGCCCGGGAGGAGGCGGATCGCGAGCGGGGCCAGGAACGCCGCCTCGCGCCCGGGGCGGACAATCGTCAGCCCGCCCGGCTTGCGGCGGTCGGAGGCGATCTTCGCCACCACCTTCGAGCTCGCGAGGCCGAGCGAGCACGACAGGCGCGTGCGGGCGTAGATCACGGCCTGCACAGCCTCCGCGAGCGCGCGTGCGTCGTCGAAGGCGGGGGCCACCTCGCCGAGGTCGAGGTAGCCCTCGTCGATCCCGGCCTGCTCGACCGTGGGCACCACCTCACGCACGAGCGACCAGACCTCGTGCGAGTACTGGCGGTAGAGCGCCATCCGCGGCCGCACGAAGGTCACGCTCGGGCAGCGTCGCAGCGCCTCCGCGCACGACATTGCCGAGGAGATCCCGTACCGCCGCGCCGCGTAGTTCGCGGTCGCCACGACCCCGCGGCCGTGCGGGTCGCCGCCGACGACGAGCGGCCGTCCGCGCAGCTCGGGGCTCTCCAGCTCCTCCACGGCGGCGAAGAATGCGTCGAGGTCGAGGTGGGCGACGATCACGCACCGAGGGTAGCCCAGACGGGGACGGGCCGGTCTACAGCGGGTCCGCGTATCGTTACCGCGTCGGAGTGGCAAAGGAGGGACAATGGTGAAGCGGACGATGATGGCTCAGCTCGCGTCGGTCAGCGAAGGCGCGCTCGGCAAGCTCGCCTCCAGCGGCGTGACGAAGTCGGCGCTGGAGGGCGCGTTCGTCCTCAAGGAGCGGGTGGAGCGCCTGATGAAGGGGATGGCCGAGCTGGACGACCGCGTGGATGCGCTCGAGAAGCGCGTCGCCAAGCTCGAGAAGCCGAAGCGCACCACCCCGGCGAAAAGGACGACCCCGGCGAAAAGGACGACGAGCTCGACGGCAAAGAAGACGACCGCGACGGCGACGAGGAAGACGACGACCGCCGCTGCGAAGCCGCGCACGTCGGCGAGCAAGAGCGCGTCCTAGCGGGGCGCCCGAACCCGCAGCGCTCTCGGGACGACCGTGAAGCGCGCGGGCGTCGTGCCCACCGGCTCGCCTTCCAGCTCGAGCGGCAGCGGCACGGCCGCGTCGACAGCCACCGAGGCGCTCCGCAGCACCTCCACGCGCGGATGCGAGACGTGGCGGCCGGAGTAGAGCTTCGGCGCCGTGGTCGCGAAGTCGAGCTTGGTCACGTCGCCGATCAGCACCACGTCGAACAGGCCGTCGTCTGGGAGCGCGTCGGGCGCGAGCTTCATGCCGCCGCCGTGCCAGCGCCCGTTGGCGACGATCACGTCGTGCATCGCGCCGCGGCGCTCGGCGCCGTCGAGGGTGACGGTGACCTCGGTGTTCTGCCAGGCGAGGAACTCGCGGGCGAGCGCGTAGAAGAACGTCGCGCGGCCTCCGAGCCTCTTCGACATCGAGTTCGCCCGCGCGGCGACCGCGCCGCTCATCCCGGCGGAGCCGACGTTCGCGAAGTAGCGCGACGCCTCGGCACCTGAGGCGTCGCGGTAGACGACGTGCCCGAGGTCGACGAGCCGGCGGCGTCCCCTCCAGCGCGACGCGCACCGCGTCGTCGAAGCCGGTCGGGATGCCGTGCGTTCTCCCAAAATCCTGTCCGGTGCCGGCCGCCAGCACCGCGATCTCCGTCTCCGTCTCCAGTCCGGCGATGCCGTTCACGACCTCGTTCAGCGTGCCGTCACCGCCGACCACGACCAGCAGCTCATACGTCGCAGCCGCCTCGCGCGCGAGCTCGATCAGCTGACCCGGCCGCTCGGAGAGGAGAGGCACCCCCGTGAGCCCGAGCTCCCCTGCGCGGCGATGGAGCTCCGGCCAGCGCTTGCCCGTCGAGCCGTTCGCGCTCGCGGGGTTGACGAGAAAGGCGGTGCGCGGTGTCAGTTCTTCTCGGAGACCGCGACGTCGAGCGCCAGCCTCGTCATCCGGTCGACCGACGCCCGCAGCTCGTCGTCGGTGATCCGGGTGAAGACGCCCTCGACGACGATGTCGCTCACCGTCAGCAGGCACGCCGACTGCACGCCGCGGATCGCCGCGACCGTGAAGAGCGCGGCCGCCTCCATCTCCACCGCGAGCACGCCGCGCTTCGACCAGCGCTCGTACTGGCCCTCGTTCGGGTTGTAGAAGAGGTCGCTCGAGACGATGGGCCCGACGTGCAGGTCGACTCCACTGTGCTTGGCGATGTGCACCGCCTCGTGCACGAGGCCCCAGGACGCCGTCGGACAGTGAGGCTCGTTCCCTACCAGGTGCATCGCCGTCGAGTCGGCGGGCACGGCGCTGATCGCGACGATCAGCTCACCGAGGGCGTGGCTCGGCTGGAGGCCGCCGCAGGTGCCGACCCGGATCAACTTCGTGCAGCCGAGCTGGATCAGCTCCTCGAACACGATCGTCGCGCCGGGGCAGCCCATGCCCGTGCCCTGCACCGAGACGGGCTTGCCGCTCCAGGTACCGGTGTAGCCGAGCAGGCCGCGCTCCTCGTTTCGCTGCACGACGTCCTCGAGGTAGGTCTCGGCGATGTACTTGGCGCGAAGCGGGTCGCCCGGGAGGAGAACGGCCTCGGCGTAGTCGCCGGGCTCGGCGCGGACGTGGATCGGCATGGCGCGAGACTCTACAGCGGCGTAGGCTCGACGGAGCCGCCTAGGAGCGGAGGTGGCGGCTTTGCCGGCGCCGGAGCGGGGGGCCCCCGGGGCCGGGATGCGCGAGGATTGACCCATGTCACGGTTGGTCGATCCATCGCACGAGCAGGTGCTCGAGTTCTGCTCCCGCGAGCCCGTCGAGCGCGTGTTCCTCGAGGAGATGGCGCTCCGGGCCGTCGGCCGGTTCGTCGGGCTCGAGGGCGAGGGCGGAGTGCTCCAGGCTCTCTGCCACTCCGGCGCGAACTTCGTGCCGTCCGGACATGGTTGCCACGCCTTTGTCGAGACGGCGGTCCGCAGCAACTCGCGAATGATCATCGGTGAGCAGAGCGCGGTCGACGAGCTCTGGGCGGCCGCCGCCGCGCTGCTGCCGCTGCCACGAGAGGACCGGCCCGGACAGCCGGTCTACACGATCACGACTCCGCCGTCCTCCGGCGACAGTGGACTGCGGCGGGCGACCGTGGACGACCTCGAGCGGCTGCTGCCGGCATGCGCCGCCGCGCACGAGCTGGAGCTCGGGATCGACCCGCGTCGTCGTGACGAGGACGGCTTCCGCTGGCGCGTCCGCACCCAGATCGAGGAGGGTCGTTCGTGGCTCTGGCTCGAGGACGGCGTAGTCCTCTTCAAGGCCGAGGCCTCGGCCTGGACGCCGAGCGCGGTGCAGGTGCAGCAGGTCTGGGTCGACCCTGAAGCTCGCGGACAGGGTCACGCGAGTCGTGGCCTGCGCGACCTCTGCCGGCTGCTGCTCGAGACGACGCCGATCGTCACGCTCTTCGTGCGCACCGACAACCTGGCTGCGATCCGGCTCTACGAGTCGATCGGCATGGAACGCGTGCTCTCCTACCGCAGCATCCTCTTTCCTTGAGGCGCGCCTTCTTCGCCCGTCACGGCGAGAGCGAATACAGCGCCCGCGGCCTCTTGAACGGCGACGCCACGGTCGCGTGCGGGCTCACGCCGGCCGGGCTCGAGCAGTCGCGGCGGCTCGGTGAGGCGCTGAGCCACGTGCCGCTCGACCTCTGCGTGACCACCGAGCTCGAGCGCGTCCGCGCCACCGCGGCCGAGGCCCTCCGCGGAAGGCCCGTGCCGCGGCTCGTCGTGCCGGAGCTGAACGACCCGCTGTACGGCCCGTTCGAGGGGCGAGGGATCGACGAGTACCGCGCCTGGGCCGCCGCCGCGCCGTCCTCGGAATCGCCGGGAGCCGGCGGCGAGAGCCGTCACGAGATCGTCGAGCGCTACGCGCGCGGCTTTCGCATCGTGCTCGCCCGGCCGGAGGAGACGATCTTCGTGGTCGCGCACTCGCTCCCGCTCTCGTACCTGCTCGGGGCACGCGAGGGCAAGGCGCCGGGCGCCAGGGCGCCGCTCGTCGCCTACGCCACGCCCTACGAGCTCGACGCGGCGGAGCTCGAGCGCACGGCCGAGGTGCTCGAGCGCTGGGTGGACACGCCGAGCTGGTAGCGGCGTAGGCTCGACGGAGCCGCCGGGAGCGGAGGTGCCGGCTTTGCCGGTGCCGGAGCGGGGATAGCGGCGTAGGCTCGACGGAGCCGCCGGGAGCGGAGGTGCCGGCTTTGGCGGTGCCGGAGCGGGGATAGCGGCGTAGGCTCGACGGAGCCGCCGGGAGCGTAGGTGCCGGCTTTGCCGGTGCCGAAGCGGGCATAGCGCTGCACCGGCTGTCCCCGGCTGGAACACTGTGCGTAGGTGGACGTACTCGAACGGATCGACGAGCACATTCGCCGCCACGAGCTGATCGAGCCGGGCGGCGAGGTGCTTTGCCTCGTCTCGGGGGGGCCCGACTCGACGTGCCTCTACCACGCACTTCGTGAGCTCGGTTACCGGGTCTCGGCGCTGCACGTGAACTACTGCCTGCGCGGCGACGAGTCCGAGCAGGACGCGCGGCTCTGCGCCGAGGAGCTCGGCGCGACGGTGGTACGGATCGACGCGCGCGGCGCGGGCGAGGCGGAGCTGCGGGCGATCCGCTACGGGCAGCGGCCCGACCGGCTGCGCGCGACCGGGCACACGGCCTCGGACCAGGTCGAGACGATCCTCTACCGGCTGGCGACGAGCGGGGGCCGCAAGGGAATCAAGCCGCGCCGCGAGGACGGCGTCGTGCGTCCGCTGCTGCCCCTGTGGCGCGAGGAGACCGAAGCGTTTTGCCACCAGCGCGAGCTCTTGTTCCGACGCGACTCGTCGAACCAGGACACCGTGCGCGGCCTCATCCGCGGGGAGATCCTGCCGCTGCTCGAGCGGATCCACCCGGCGGCCCGAGAGAACATCCTGCGCGCGCTCGAGGAGCGCCGCACGATGCCGCCGGCTCTCGCGGAGCTGGTGGACTCGCCGGTCGGCTCGCGCCGCGTCGACCTCGGCGGCGGCGTGCAGGCGGTGCGCGAGCACGACCGTCTCTGGCTCGAGCGGAGCCCCGTCGAGCTACGCGGCGAGGTGCGGTGGGGCGGGTGGCGGATCCGCTCTGAGCTCCCGGGGTTGCGGGTCCGGGGATGGCGCCACGGCGACCGGCTCGCCGGCCGGTCGAAGAAGGTGCAGGACGTGTTCGTGGACGCGAAGGTCCCGCGCTCGGACCGTGAGGGCTGGCCGCTCGTGGTCCGCGGCGACGCGGTCGTCGCGGTGCCCGGCATCGTCGAGGCGCCGGGCGTGGAAGCGGTGAGGGTGTGAACAGCGGCACCGAGCTCGAGCGCTCGCGCCGTAGGCTCGCCGGAGGCGCGATTGACGAGGCGCGTTCGACGAGGCGCCGGCTTTGCCGGTGCCGGAGCGACGACACCGTGAACGAACCTCGAGCTCGAACGCTCGCGCCGTAGGCTCGCCGGAGGCGCATTTGACGGCGGCGCGTTCGACGGTAGGCGCCGGCTTTGCCGGTGCCGGGGCGAGACACCATGAGCGACCTCGAGCTCGAACGCGCCGTCGGCGAGATCCTGATCGAGGAGAACCGCCTCCAGGAGCGGATTCGCGAGCTCGGCCGCGAAGTCTCCTCCGACTACGCGGGCCGGGAGCTCCTGCTCGTCGGCGTGCTCAAGGGCGCGGTCTTCTTCATGGCCGACCTGATGCGCTCGATTACCGTCCCGTGCGAGATCGACTTCATGGCGATCTCGAGCTACGGGGCCTCGACGGACTCCTCGGGTGTGGTGCGGATCCTCAAGGACCTCGACATCAACATCGAGGGTCGCCATGTGCTCGTCGTCGAGGACATCATCGACTCCGGCCTCACGCTTTCGTATCTCGTCCGGAATCTCGAGTCGCGCGCGCCCGCGAGCCTCGATGTCTGCGCTCTGATGACGAAGCCAGCGCGCCGCGAGATCGAGGTGGACGTGCGCTACGTCGGCTTCGAGATCCCGAACAGGTTCGTGATCGGCTACGGCCTGGACTTCGCCGAGCGCTACCGCAACCTGCCCTACGTCGGCGTCCTGCACGACGACCTGATGCCGGAGGGGGTCTGACAGCCAGTGGAAATTGCCCTCAGCGGGAAGAAGCCTCCTGTACCCTGAGCAGCCGTGAATCGCTTCTTCCGCAGCGCGTTCTTCCCGCTCATCGTGATCGTCCTGCTCGTGTGGCTCGCGAGCGAGACGCTGTTCAACACCACCAAGGCGACGAAGGTCACCTACTCGGAGCTCCAGGCCGACGTTCGCGCCACCCCGAACAAGTTCGAGGAGATTCTCTTCGATCCGAACAAGCGGGCGATCATCGCGACGCTGAAGGCCGAGAAGGAGTCCGACAAGCCGGTCAAGGTCACCGTTCACTACCCGAGCGACCAGTCGCAGCTTCAGTTCCAGAGGCTCCTCGAGCTGAAGCACGTCAAGTTCGACTCCAAGGGCACCGGCGGCTTCTCGTGGGGCGCGGCCCTCATCGGCTTCCTCCCGTTCCTGCTTCTGATCGGCTTCTGGATCTTCCTGATGAACCAGGTGCAGGGCGGCGGCTCGAAGGTGATGAGCTTCGGCAAGTCGCGCGCGAAGCGGATGGCGCCGGACTCGCCCAAGATCGGCTTCAAGGACGTGGCCGGCGTGGACGAGGCGGTCGAGGAGCTCCAGGAGATCAAGGAGTTCCTCGAGAACCCGAAGAAGTTCCAGGCGCTCGGCGCGCGGATCCCGAAGGGCGTTCTCCTCTACGGCCCTCCCGGCACCGGCAAGACGCTGCTCGCGCGCGCGGTCGCCGGCGAGGCGGGCGTCCCGTTCTTCTCGATCTCGGGCTCCGACTTCGTCGAGATGTTCGTCGGCGTCGGCGCCTCGCGCGTCCGCGACCTGTTCGAGCAGGCCAAGCAGGCGAACCCCTGCATCATCTTCATGGACGAGATCGACGCGGTCGGCCGCCATCGCGGCGCCGGACTCGGCGGCGGCCACGACGAGCGCGAGCAGACGTTGAACCAGCTGCTCGTCGAGATGGACGGCTTCGAGATGAAGGACAACATCATCCTGATCGCCGCCACCAACCGGCCCGACATCCTCGACCCGGCGCTGCTGCGTCCGGGCCGCTTCGACAGACAGATCGTGGTGGACCGACCGGATCGGAACGGCCGCCGCAAGATCCTCGAGGTGCACACGAAGGGCAAGCCGCTGGCGCCGTCGATCGACCTCGACGCGCTTGCCGCCGGCACGCCCGGCTTCACCGGCGCAGACCTTGCGAACCTCGTCAACGAGGCGGCGCTGCTCGCCGCCCGCCATGGCAAGAAGACGGTCGAGCAGGACGATTTGGAGGAAGGGATCATGCGTGTGATCGCGGGACCGGAGAAGAAGGCTCGGCTTTTGTCCGAGAAGGAGCAGCGGATCACGGCCTATCACGAGATGGGCCACGCGCTCGTCGGGCACTTCCTCGAGAACACGAACCCGATCCACAAGATCACGATCGTCTCCCGCGGCCAGGCGCTGGGACTCACCATCTCGCTCCCCACCGAGGATCGCTACATGCAGACCAAGCAGGCGCTCCAGGAGGAGATCGCGATGACGCTCGGCGGGCGTGCCGCGGAGGAGCTCGTGTTCAACGAGGTCACGACCGGCGCCGCGAACGACATCGAGAAGATCACGCATACCGCAAAGCAGATGGTGATGCGGTACGGGATGAGCGAGAAGCTCGGCCCGCGCGTGCTCGGGCGCGACACCGCGATGCCGTTCCTCGGTCGCGACATGGGCCATGAGCCGGACTACTCCGACGAGCTCGCCCGTGAGATCGACGATGAAGTTCGTCGGATCATCGAGGACGGCCACGAGCTCGCATTGAAGGTGCTCCGCGAGCACATGGCGGAGCTGCACCGGATCTCGCAGATCCTGATCGAGCGCGAGACGATCGACAAGGATCAGTTCGAGCGCCTGCTCGCCGGCGAGACCGACGCCGAGGTGTTCGCCGAGCAGGATGCGAAGGCCGCCGCCGACGAGCTGCCCGCCGAGTCGGAGCGGCGCCAGTTGCCGAAGCCGCGCCCGTTCCCGCTGCCGGGCGCGACCATGCAGCCGCCCGAGCCCGAAGGCGTCGGCTAACCCTTCGCGAGAGAATCCTCGGCGTGACCTCGAGGCCGCCGATCGAGGAGCGCTTCCCGCGTCCCTCCGTGATGGGCGTGATCAACGTCACGCCCGACTCCTTCTCGGACGGCGGGGTGCATTTGAGCCCGGAAGCGGCTGTTAGCGTCGGCGCGGCGGATGCTCGACGACGGGGCGGCGATCGTCGATGTCGGAGGCGAGTCGACCCGGCCGGGGGCCGGCGGCGTCCCGGTCGAGGAGGAGCTCCGGCGCGTCGTGCCGGTGCTGGAGGCGCTCGCGGGCGAGTCCGTCTCGATCGACACCTCGAAGGCCGATGTCGCGCGGCGCGCGCTCGAGCTGGGGGCGGAGCTGGTGAACGACGTGACAGCGCTGCGAGGCGACCCGGCGCTGGCGGGCGTGGTGGCCGAGGCCGGCGCGTACGTGTGCCTCATGCATATGCGCGGCGAGCCCCGGACGATGCAGACGGATCCGGCCTACGAGGACGTTGTCTCGCAGGTGAAGGCATTCCTCGAGGAGCGGCTCGCGTACGCGGTCGCGCAGGGGATCCGTGAGGAGCTCGTGTGCCTCGATCCCGGAATCGGCTTCGGCAAGACGGTCGAGCACAACTTCGAGCTCGTCCGCCGGCTCGACGAGCTCGTCGCGATCGGCCGGCCGCTGCTCGTCGGCTTCTCGCGCAAGAGCTCGCTCGGGCGGATCCTGGGGGATCCCGAAGCGACGACGGGAACCGCCGCGGCCTCGGTCGGCGCCGCCGTGGCTGCCTACGACAGGGGCGCGACGATCCTGCGGGTGCACGACGTGCGCGAGCACGTCGAGGCACTGCGGGCTGGCGAAGGCGGTCGCCAGGATCGGCGGCGGAATGAAGGTCGAGCTGCGGGGGCTGGAGCTCTTCGGCCATCACGGCGTCTCCGAGGAGGAACGCGAGGCCGGCCAGCTGTTCGTCTACGACGTCGAGCTGGAGGTGGGCGAGCGGGGCGCGAACGACCGTATCGAGGACGCCGTCGACTACCGCGAGGTGGCGGCCACCGTGCGAGAGGTCGCCGAGCGCCGATACAAGCTGCTCGAGGCGCTCGCCACCGAGATCGCGGACACGCTGGTCGAGCGCTTCCGGGTCGAGCGGGCGCAGGTCAGAGTCCGCAAGCCGGAGGTCCGACCGGCCGGCATCGAGCTCGAGTTCGCGGCCGTCACGGTCGAGCGCCCATGAGGCCAGGATGACGCTCGTCTACGTAGGGCTGGGCGCGAACCTGGGCGACCGGGAAGGCACGGTCCGGCACGCAGCCGAGTTGCTCGGCGCCGCGCGGCTCTCGACGATCCGCGAGACCGAGCCCTGGGGGTACACGGACCAGCCGTCGTTCCTGAACGCCGTCGCCGAGCTCGATACCGACCTCTCGCCGAGCGACCTGCTCGAACAGCTGCTCGAAATCGAGACGGCGCTCGGCCGTACGCGAGCGGGCCCGCGCTACGGCCCGCGCACGATCGACCTCGACCTGCTGCTCTTCGGCGAGGAGATCGTCGACGAGCCTGGCCTCACCGTTCCCCACCCGCGGCTGCACGAGCGGCTGTTCGTCCTCGAGCCGCTTGCCGAGCTCGCCCCCGAAGCCGAGGTTCCGGGACGCGGTCAGGTGCGCGCGCTCCTCGCAAAGCTACAATCGACCGCGTGAGCCACCTGGACGAGCTCGACGACTTCGAGGCCGAGCTCGAGCTCCGCCTCAAGCGGGAGTACAGCGCGGTCTACTCGCTGTTTCGGTACTGCGTGCTCACCCAGAGCGAGACGTACCTGTGCAACCGGCTCGACTTCAGGGCGATCCCGCAGCCCGCATATCCGTTCTTCCACTTGAAGATGGAGGATGTCTGGGTCTGGGACAAGAACCGCCCGACCCGGATGATCCCGCGCGTCGAGGTCTACAGCTTGGCGGACGTGACGGTCGAGGAGCTGAAGGGCGACGGCGACGAGGAGCCGACCCTCACCGCGGACGCGCTCGCGAAGCGGATCAGCGACCTCGCCGCCGAAGACGACGTCTAGTCCTCCACCGCGCGGCGCGACCACGATGCTGCTCGCGATCGACGTCGGCAACACGCAGACCGTCTTCGGCCTCTTCGACGCCGAGGCGCTGAGCGACCAGTTCCGCGTCGGCACCGACGCCGCGCATACGGCCGACGAGCTCGCTGTGATGCTGCGCGCGTTCGTCGAGCTCGAGGCACTCGACGGGATCGTCCTCTCGACGACCGTGCCGCAGCTCCAGCGCGAGTACGAGTCGTTCGCGGTGCGCTGGGCGGGCGCCGAGCTGCTCGTGCTCGGGCCGGGCGTGCAGACGGGCCTGCCGATCCGCTACGACGACCCGCGCGAGGTCGGCCCGGATCGGATCGCGAACGCGGTCGCCGTCCGCGAGCGGCACGGCTCACCGGCGATCGTGGTCGACTTCGGCACGTCGACGAACTTCGACGTGGTTTCGGGGGCGGGCGAGTACGTCGGCGGCGTGCTCGCGCCCGGGATCGAGATCTCGATGGATGCGCTCTTCGCCCGCGCCGCGCGTCTGACGAAGGTGCCGTTCGTCGCCCCCGAGCGCGTGATCGGCAAGACGACGACGTCAGCTCTGCAGTCGGGCCTCGTCTACGGCTTCGCGGGCCAGGTCGACGCGATCGTGGGTCGGATCCGCGACGAGATCGAGGCGCCCGAGGCGCCGGCGATCGCCACGGGCGGCCTCGCCGAGCTGATCGCGCCGCACACGCAGACGATCACGAAGGTCGATCCGGACCTGACCCTGCAGGGGCTGCGTCTCGTCTGGGAGCGCAACCGTGGCTAGCCATTCGCACCAGGAACTAGACCTTTACTCACCTGTCCGCCTCGGCGGGAAAAGACCCACGGAGGCCGCGCGAGCGGCCTCGATGGTTCATGAGGCGGCTTGCATATGCGGAGGGAAAGGACGCGAGCGCGGGCTCCGCCCGTGATCGCCCACTGCGAGAGGTCACGTGTCGGAAGGGGGGCCCGCGGGGGGAAACCGGAGGTTTCCACCCGCGTCACTAGCCGCCGCCGTAGATCGAGATCGGCAGCGAGTCCAGCAGCACCTCGTCGACCGGCTCCAGATCCGACTCGAGTCGCTCCAGCACCTCCCGCGCGCCAGGCGCCGCCGCGAGCAGCCGAAGCTCGACCTCCGGCCAACGTCGGCAGCATCACCAGTTCCTGCTTGAAGGCTCTGGGAAAGCGGCCGCGGCCGAGGTACCAGCCGTAGAACTTCTTCAGGAAGCCAGTGGCGCGGAACTCGCCGAGCTCACGCACTGTCTCGCGGATGAAGAGGAGGAGCTCGGCGACGACCTCCTCGCGGGTCGGCTCACCCGGTTCGCCCATGATCTCTCGTAGCGCCCACGGGTTCCCCTGGGCGGCGCGGCCGACCATCACCGCCGCTGCGCCGGTCGTTGCGAGTACGGCCTGGGCACGGGCATGCGACGTGATGTCGCCCGAGGCGATCACCGGCACGTCCACGAAGGACACGAGCTCGGCGGTCAGCGAGTGATCGGCCGACCCGGTGTACATCTGCCGGGCCGAGCGCGGATGGAGGGTGAGCGACGCGGCGCCCGCCGAGACGAGCCGCGGCCCGACCTCGAGGCAAGCGCGCGAGCCGTTTTCGGTACCGCGGCGCATCTTCACCGAGACCGGCAGCGGTGTGGCCGTCGCGACTGCCGCCACGATGCGCGCGGCGCGATCCGGATCGTCGAGCAGCGACGCGCCGGCGCCGGTCTTCGTCACCTTCCTGACCGGGCAGCCGAAGTTGATGTCGACGATGTCCGCGCCCGCGGCCTCGACAGTGCGCGCGGCCTCCGCCATCGCGGCCGGTTCGGAGCCGAAGATCTGGATCGCGAGCGGATGCTCGTCCGAGGCGACGCGCAGATAGCCGAGCGTCCGCTCGTTGCCGTGCTGGATGCCGGCCACCGACACCATCTCGGAGCAGACGAGCCCGGCGCCGTAGCGGCGTCCCTGGCGGCGGAAGGCCTGCACGCTGACGCCCGCCATCGGCGCGAGCACGAGGCGGCTCGGAATCTCGACGTCCCGGATGAACCAGGGCTCGCGAAGATCGACCTGCACGGCGTTGGATGGTAGCGGTGGGCCTTGCGGCCCCCATGAGGCGTCGCTACTATTCGCGCCCGCTTCGGGCCGCTCACCGGCTCGACGATCTGGGTCAGGAGGCCCGTATCTTGAAAGACGTCATCCTTACAGCCGAGGGCTACGAGAAGCTGAAGCAGGAGATCGACTACCTGCAGACCGACAAGCGCCGCGAGGTCGCGGATCGGATTCGGATCGCGCGTGAGTTCGGCGATATCGCCGAGAACGCCGAGTACGACGACGCCAAGAACGAGCAGGCGATGCTCGAGCACCGGATCTCCCAGCTCGAGGAGCGGCTGCTCTCGGCGCGCGTGATCACCAAGAAGGAGATCTCGAAGGACATGGTGTCTGTCGGCGCCACCGTGCGCCTGCGCGACCTGGCCGCGAACAAGACGGTCGAGTACCACATCGTCGGCTCGGCCGAGGCCAATCCGGCCGAGAACAAGCTCTCGAACGAGTCGCCGGTCGGCAAGGCGATCATCGGCCACAAGAAGGGCGAGGTGGTCGAGGTGGCTGCTCCCCGCGGGGCGCTCAAGTTCAAGATCCTCGAGATCAAGGCCGCCTGAGCGTAAGAAGGCCGCGGAACGGCCAGCGTCGACGGCCTCTGGCCGTCTACGACCTGCCGCTCGTCGAAAGTCGCAAAGAAGTCACAGAATCGTGCGTGCCTCGCGCACGTTTCGTTGGTAGCGTCGATCGCCGAGGGCGGCGGGACGGCACCCCACCCAGGGTGGGGGTGTGGACCGCGGTGCCGTTGCCGAGGCTCGTGCGCGACCACGTCGTGTATCGCCGCGCTTCCAAGTCGCACCCGGTTTAGGGTCATCCCGTGGAGATCGTCAGGCTTCGCGACGACCAGGTTGGCCAGGCGAGCGCGGTGCTCGGGCGGGCATTTCAGGACGACCCCGCCTGGAGCTGGGTGCTGCCCGACCCCGGCCGGCGCGCCCGGCTCCTGCCCTGGCTCTTCCAGATGGGGTTCGAGCTCATCGACGCTGAGATCTGGGCGACCGCAGGCACCGTCCGGGGCTGCGCCCGTTGGCTGCCGCCGGGCCGCCCTCGGGTGCACGTCGGGCCGGCGCTGCGAGCGGCTGTTGCGACGCCGCTGAAGGTACGCGAGGCGACGTCGCGCTTCCTCGCGTACGGTCGCGCCGTAGACAACCTGCGCAGACGCGCGGTCCCGGAGCCACACTGGTACCTCGCCGGGATCGGCGTCGACCCGGACGAGCAGCGCCAGGGGATCGGCAGCGCTCTGCTGACGCCTGGCGTCGAGGCCGCCGAGCGCGCCCGCATCCCGAGCGCGCTGCTCACGAACTCCGAGCAGAACCTCGCCTTCTACCGCGGGCATGGCTTCGAGGTCGTGCTCGAGGACAAGACCCCGTCCGACGGGCCTCATGCCTGGATGCTTGTTCGGAAGCCGCTAGACTCGGCAGCGCCATGCTTCCCAAGCGTTTCGACCGTCGCCAGTTGATCACTGACGTGTTGCCGACGGCACAGGAGCGTTCCCGCGGGCCAGGTCGGATCCGAGAAGCCAGCGACTCGCAGGCCGCGTCATGGCACGGCGGGGTCATGGCGGCATCGTCTTTCTCGATCTCGTCGACCGGTCGGGCAGGATCCAGCTTGTCGCCCAAGAGCTGCGGGTTCTCAGATGCCGTGCGCGATCTCGACTTGGGAGACATCGTCGGCGTTGGCGGTCACCCAATGAAGACGAAGCGCGGAGAGCCTTCCTTGTCGGTCACTCGTTTCGAGTTGCTGGCGAAGATCCACTCGCCGCTGCCCGACACCTTCCATGGCCTGACCGACGTCGAGCAGCGCTACCGGCGCCGCTACCTCGACCTCCTCATGAACGAGGAGACCCGAGCGGACTTCGTGCTTCGCGCCCGGATGGTCACCGCGATCAGGCGCGCACTCGACGACGAGGGCTTCGTCGAGGTCGAGACGCCGGTCCTCCAGCCGCGCTACGGCGGCGCGTTCGCGCGGCCGTTCTCGACGCGCTCAAATGAGCTCGATCGGACGCTCTACCTCCGGATCGCGACCGAGCTCTACCTCAAGCGGCTGATCGTGGGCGGGCTCGAGCGCGTCTACGAGCTCGGCAAGGACTTCCGCAACGAGGGCATCTCCTTCAAGCACAACCCCGAGTTCACGATGCTCGAGTGGTACGAGGCCTACGCCGACTACGAGGACACGATGGCCCGCATGGAGCGGCTCGTGGCGCGCGTCGCCGAGGAGACGGTCGGCTCCACCGTCGCCACCTTCCGCGGCCACGAGGTCGATCTCGGCAGCTGGCGCCGCGTCAAGCTCGTGGACGCGCTTGGCGAGCACGACCTCTGGACGCGCGATGCCGACGAGCTGCGGGCGCGACTCGAGGCGCGCGAGGTCGACACGCAGCACGACCGCACCTGGGCGCAGCTCCTCGATCACGCGCTCTCGCACTTCGTCGAGCCCGGGCTGATCGAGCCGACGATCCTGCACGACTACCCGGTCGAGCTCTCGCCGTTCGCGCGCATGAGCGACGAGGACGGGATCGTGGAGCGCTTCGAGTACTTCGTCGGCGGGATGGAGCTCGGCAACGCGTTCACCGAGATCAACGACTCCGAGGAGCAGGCCTCGCGCTTCGCGCTCCAGGAGGCCGAGGGCGCGGGCGGGAACGTCGAGGCCGAGCCGGGCGACCCGGACTACGTCGAGGCGCTCTCCTACGGGATGCCGCCGACGGGCGGCCTGGGCATGGGGATCGACCGCCTCGCGATGGTGCTCGCGGGAAAGGACTCGATACGCGACGTCGTCCTCTTCCCGGCGCTCCGCGAGCGCAAGTAGCGCCAACATGACATTGCGCGCTTGACGCCGTAGACTCACGCCTCGGTCGAGAGCGGAGGACAGGGATGCGCTGGGTCAGGCGGAGCCGGTTTGCACTCGGGGCGGTCGTGCCGATCGCCTGCTCGATCCTGCTTGCTGCCACGCCCGCGTTCGCCGGAATCAGTGGCCCCTGTGAGGCCACGATCGGAGGCAAGAACGTGGCCGATCTCTCGACGAGCCCCACGGCGAGCGCCGTGAAGGTGAAGAAGAACGGCAACGTGCTCGTCACGATGCGCTCTACGGGACAGATGACGCATCTGAAGATCACGCTCAACTTCGCCGGGACGAGCTGGACGGTCAAGAACAAGGACATCTCGTCGAACTCGTGGGCCGAGAGCGTTGCGGTCGACGACTATGCCAAGTACGGAGTCGGTCTCTACCTCGTCGAAGGCGTCGGCACCGGCACGACCTTCTCGTGCACCGGTGACGGACTCGTCGAGGTCGAGGGGAGCCCGTTCGCGACGGTGGCGGGCTGGGTCGCCATCGGCTTGACGGTCCTCGGCCTGGGAGGAGTCGCGCTGGCCACCCTCGGCGCCCTGCGGGGAACGCGCGGGCGTCTCAGTGCCGAGTTGCTCGGCGGCATCGCCGGTCTCCTCGGCGGAATCGGAGTCGGGGTGCTCCTCCAGCAGTTCTCGATCGTCTATCCGACACAGAGCGTAGCGATCGCCGAGATCGTGATCGGGATCCTGATCGGCCTCGTCGCGCCCTTCGTCGCCGGGCTCGTCGGCGGCGGCCGAAGCGGCGCGGGGACGTCGGGCTCGGCGCCAGCGGCACCCGCCGCCTAGCCTCGCGCTCTAGCTTCCGGAGCGCGGCCGGCGTGCCGCTCAAGTTCTCGCCGCGCGCAGCCGACCTCTCCTCCACCGAGGTGGCTACCATGTGCGACTCGGAAATGGCAACCGGTTCCTCCGCTTCGTTGGCGGAAGAAAGGCACCCACGTGTTCGAGAGGTTTACAGAGCGGGCTCGCCAGGTCGTGGTTCTCGCACAGGACGAGGCGCGGGCGTTGAAGCACAACTACATCGGCACCGAGCACATCCTGCTCGGCCTCTTGCGCGAGGAGGAAGGTCTTGCCGCGCGCGTGCTCGAGTCGCTCGACATCACGGTCGAGGAGGTACGCGCGCAGGTCGCGCGGATCGTCGGCCAGGGCGACGAGGTGACGACCGGTCAGATTCCCTTCACGCCGCGTGCGAAGAAGGTGCTCGAGCTGGCGCTGCGTGAGGCGCTTTCCCTCGGGCACAACTACATCGGCACCGAACACATTCTCTTGGGCCTCGTCCGCGAGAACGAAGGTGTGGCCGCGCGCATCCTGCTCGACTTCGACGCCGACGCGGAGAAGATCCGCAACGAGATCATCCGCATGCTTTCTGGGCCGGGCCGTCGCCAGCAGGGCCAGGGTGGCGCAACGGGCGAGAAGTCGAAGAGCTCGAAGCTCCTCGACCAGTTCGGCCGCAACCTGACGAAGCTCGCAGCCGAGGGCAAGCTCGACCCGGTCGTCGGCCGCCAGACCGAGATCGAGCGCGTGATGCAGATCCTGTCGCGCCGCACGAAGAACAACCCGGTGCTGATCGGCGAACCGGGGGTCGGCAAGACGGCCGTCGTCGAGGGCCTGGCGACGCGGATCAGCGCGAACCAGGTGCCGGACCTGCTCAAGAACAAGCAGATCTACACGCTCGACCTGGCGGCACTGGTCGCGGGCTCGAAGTACCGCGGCGAGTTCGAGGAGCGCCTGAAGAAGGTGATGAAGGAGATCACCCAGCGCGGCGACATCATCCTGTTCATCGACGAGCTCCACAACCTCGTCGGCGCGGGCGCCGCCGAAGGCGCGATCGACGCGGCGTCGATCCTCAAGCCGGCGCTGGCTCGCGGCGAGCTCCAGACGATCGGCGCGACGACGCTCGACGAGTACCGCAAGTACCTCGAGCGCGACGCGGCGCTCGAGCGGCGCTTCCAGCAGATCCGCGTCGAGGAGCCCTCGACCGAGGACACCGTGCAGATCCTGCGCGGGCTGCGCGACCGGTATGAAGCGCACCATCGCTGCAAGATCACCGACGACGCCCTCGAGGCGGCGGCCACGCTTGCTGATCGCTACATCCAGGATCGACACCTGCCGGACAAGGCAATCGACCTGATCGACGAGGCCGCGTCGCGTATGCGGATCAAGACCATGAGCGCGCCGCCGCGCTACCGCGAGCTCGAGGAGGAGATCGAGCGCGTCCGTAAGGACAAGGAGGACTCGATCGAGAACCAGGAGTTCGAGAAGGCGGCCTCGCTTCGCGACAAGGAGCGCAAGCTGGCACAGAAGAAGCGCGAGCTCGAGGAGGAATGGCGCACCCAGGAGCAGGTCGAGCAGCCGCAGATCGGCGAGGACGAGATCGCCGACATCGTCTCGATGTGGACGGGGATCCCCGTCTTCAAGCTGACCGAGGCCGAGTCGCTGAAGCTGATCCGCATGGAGGACGAGCTACACAAACGCGTGATCGGCCAGGACGCCGCGATCATCGCCGTCTCCAAGGCGATCCGCCGCGCCCGCGCCGGGATCAAGGACCCGAAGCGGCCCACCGGCTCGTTCATCTTCCTCGGGCCGTCAGGCGTCGGGAAGACCGAGCTGGCGCGCACCCTCGCCGAGTTCCTGTTCGGCGACGAGGAGGCGATGATCCAGATCGACATGTCCGAATACATGGAGAAGCACGCGGTCTCGCGGCTCGTCGGTTCACCGCCTGGCTACATCGGCTACGACGAGGGCGGCCAGCTCACCGAGTCGGTGCGCCGCAAGCCGTACTCGGTCGTGCTCTTCGACGAGATCGAGAAGGCGCACCCGGACGTGTTCAACATCCTCTTGCAGATCCTCGAGGACGGGAAGCTGACCGACTCGCAGGGCCGCAAGGTCGACTTCCGGAACGTGATCGTGATCATGACGTCGAACATCGGCTCGGCGTCGATCTCGAAGAACGTCTCGCTCGGCTTCAACGTCTCGGACGAGCAGGGCCTGTCCTACGAGGACATGAAGTCGCGCGTGATGGGCGACCTGAAGAAGGTCTTCCGCCCGGAGCTCTTGAACCGGATCGACGAGATCATCGTCTTCCCGAAGCTCGCGAAGGACGAGATCCTCCAGATCGTCGACCTGATGCTCAACCGCCTGCGCGTGCAGATGGCCGAGCACGAGGTGACGATCGAGCTCACCGAAGAGGCGAAGGAGATGCTGGTCGACAAGGGCTACGACCCGGCGATGGGCGCCCGGCCGCTGCGCCGTGCGATCCAGCGCCTGATCGAGGACCCGCTCGCCGACTACGTCCTCGGCCGCACTCTCGAGCCCGGCTCGACCATCCTCGTCGCCCGCCGGAACGAGGAGGAGGTCGAGATCACGGTTGTCCCGCCGTCGGCGCCGCAGGAGCCCGAGAAGGTTGGCGCGGTGTCCGAGGGCGACGCGCCTGCGGGCGACGCGTCCGAGTAGGCGAAAGCACACGTCGGAGGATCGCGGCCGCCGGGCAACCGGCGGCCGCAGTCGTCTGTGGTCGAACCACTATGTATCCGTGGGGACGTCGTCCCAGCGCTTGCCGAGGCCGCAGAGCCAGTTGAGCGCGCGGTGCCGCTGCCAGGCGATCTGGTGCGCCTCGGCCCGCTGCTCCTCGTTCAGCTCGCGGTAGACGGCGCCGAAGGCCGGGAAGTCGCCACGCAGCGGCCGCGGCAGCAGGCCCTGCTCGAAGCCGCGCATCGCGGTCGCCCCGACGAGCTGGTCGAACGACTGCCACGGCGCCGGTAGCTCGACTCCGCCGCCTGCCTGGAGCTCCGCCGTGCGGGCGCGCCAGTGCCAGAGGCGCGCCGTCTCGCGCGCGCGCTCGATCTCCTCGCCGGGTCGCAACACCGCGTCGTCCAGGATCGTCTTCAGCAGCTTCTCGTGGTCGAACGGCCGGTCGTACGGTGGCAGTTGGGCGCGCTCGAGCGCCCAGAACAGCATTCCGAGCCCTTCTCCGGCCCAGACCGCGTCGACCACGGCCTCGTCGCCCTCATCCGCGGGCAGCCGCTCCAGCGCCCCGCTCAACCGTTCGGAGAGCGCCTGCGAGCGCTCTGCGACCTCCCGCCTGCTCCGGAGCTTGACTCGCGCCATCGCGTGAGGCTAGATGATTGATTTGTTGCGAAGCCGGCACAGATGCCGTCGGAGGGGCCGCGTACAGTGGCCGGCGTGGCGAAAGCAGCGGCCGTTCAGCACGCGTGTACCGAGTGCGGCACCATCTCCGGCCGGTGGCTCGGGCGCTGCCCGGGCTGTGGCGCCTTCGGGACCATGGTCGAGGAAAGCGCACCCGCACGCGGCGCCCAGCCTGCCCAGGCGCGGCCGCTGCTTCGCCTCGTCGACGTTGTCGCCGAGGAGTCGGCGCGGATCCCGACGGGGGTCGACGAGCTCGATCGCGTCCTCGGCGGAGGCCTCGTGCCGGCATCGCTGGTGCTCGTCGGTGGCGAGCCCGGTGTCGGCAAGTCGACGCTGCTCCTGATGGCGCTCGGAGCCGTCTCGCAGTCGAGGCGTGCGCTGCTCGTCACCGGCGAGGAGTCGGTCGCGCAGGTGAAGCTGCGCGCGGCGCGCCTCGGCGGCTGCGAGCAGGTGGAGATCCTCGCGGAGACCGAGCTCGACACGGTCTGCGCGACCCTCGAGCGCGAGCGTCCCGAGGTCTGCGTGATCGACTCCGTGCAGACGTTGTACGCGGCCGAGCTCGGCTCCACGCCCGGGTCGGTGTCACAGGTGCGAGAGGCTGCGAGCCGGCTCCTGCGCGTGTCGAAGGAGTCGGGCGTAGCGACGTTCCTCGTCGGCCACGTCACCAAGGACGGCACGGTTGCCGGGCCGCGTGTCCTCGAGCACCTGGTCGACTGCGTCCTCCAGTTCGAGGGCGACCGCTACCACGCCCACCGCATCCTGCGAGCCGTCAAGAACCGCTTCGGCTCGACGAACGAGCTGGGCGTGTTCGAGATGACCGGCACAGGCCTCGTCGGCGTGCCCGACGCCTCGGCGGTCTTCGGTCAGAGCGAAGCGGGAGAGGTGGGAGCGGCTGTGACCTGCACGATCGAGGGGACGCGGCCGCTGCTGCTCGAAATCCAGGCGCTCGTGGCGCCGAGCGACCTTGCGATGCCGCGCCGCGTCGCCACCGGCGTCGATCCCAAGCGGCTCGCGATCATCCTCGCCGTGCTCTCGCGGCACGCGGGCCTACCCCTCGGCGGCGCGGATGTCTTCGTCAACGTCGCGGGCGGCGTCCGCATCGACGAGCCGGGCGCCGACCTCGGGATCGCGCTTGCGATCGCCTCGGCGGCGCGCAACGTGCCCGTGCGTGAGGGCACGGCCGCCTTCGGCGAGATCGGCCTCACAGGCCGCCTACGGCCGGCGACTCAGGTTTCGCGCCGCGTCGAGGAGTGCCGGAAGCTCGGTCTCTCGTCCATCGTGGCCCCGGCCGGCACCGAAGGCGCCACCGTGGCGGCGAACACGTTGCGGGAGGCACTGACCGCACTTGCCGAGAAGCCGGTCTGAGCAGGGGTTTTTTCTTAACAACCCCCGAAAACCCCTGCAAAAGTGGCGCTTTTGCGCCAAATCTGGTAACCTAGCCTTTCTTCGCCGGTAGGCCTCGTGGCCACCGGCGCTTTGGTGAACAGACGGAAGAGGGAGTCAGCTTGTACAAGGTCGGCGACAAGGTGGTGTATCCCCACCACGGGGCAGGTACGGTCGTAAAGCGTGAGCGGCGCGACGTCCTGGGGGAGAAGCGCGAGTACCTCACGATCAAGATTCTCCACAACGACATGACGGTGAACGTCCCCGCCGATAACGCCGAGCGGGTTGGTCTCCGCAAGGTGATCGACGAGGAAGCGGTCAAGAAAGTCGTCAAGTACCTCACGAGCGGCGGCACCGAGATGCCCAAGAACTGGAACCGCCGCTTCAAGCACAACCGGGACAAGATGAAGACCGGCGACATCTACGAGCTCGCCGAGGTCGTCCGGAACCTGTCGCTCCGCGACGGCGAGAAGGGCCTCTCGACCGGCGAGAAGCAGATGTACGTCAAGGCGAAGAAGATCCTCGCCTCCGAGCTCATGTACGCGAAGAACCTGTCCGAAGAGGACGCGTTCCTCTGGCTCGAGAACGTGCTCACCGGGCCCGAGCCGAAGCCTGCCGCCCCCAAGCGACCGGCCGCCGCGAAGAAGCCCGCCGCCAAGTCGGCGTCGAAGGCCCCAGCCGCCGTCTAGTGGCCTAGTGCCGTCGGGTGGCTCTGCCGTCGGGTGTCTGGGCCGTGCTCGTCGCCGCAGGCCGCGGCGAGCGGCTCGGCGAGGAGCGCCCGAAAGCGTTCGCGCGCCTCGGCGAGCTGCCACTGCTCGCCGAGGCGCTGCGGCGACTCGACGAGAGCGAGTGGATCGACGCGATCGTCGTCGTCGCGCCGGCCGGCTGGGAGGAGCCGGCGATCCTCCTCGCCGAGGAGATCGGCGCCACGAAGGTGACCGCGTGCGTCGCCGGCGGCGAGAGCCGCTCGGCCTCGGTGCGGGCGGGCATCGCGGAGGTGCCCGCCGACGCCGCGGTGATTCTCGTCCACGACGCGGCGCGGCCGATCCTGCCGCCCGAGGTCGTGTGGCGGCTGCTGGAGGCGCTCGGCGAGGGCTTCGACGGGGCCGTTCCGGGCCTGCCGGTTGCGGACACGGTCAAGCGGGTGCGCGACGGCGTGGTCGTCGAGACGCCCGCGCGCGACGAGCTCATGGCCGTGCAGACGCCACAAGCATTCGTCGCCGAGGTGTTGCGCGCGGCGGCGGCGGGAGAGAGCTCCGACTGCGCCTCACTCGTCGAGGCCGCGGGCGGGCGTGTGAAGGTCGTTCGCGGCGACGAGCGGCTGCTCAAGGTGACGACGCCGGCCGACCTCGAGCGGGCCGAGACGCTGCTGGCCGCCGAAGCCGGTAGGTGACGACTTGCCACACTGCTCCGGTCCGACGGTCGCGTAGCCTGCGCCCGTGGCCGGCTATCGAGTTGGGATCGGCGTGGACGCGCACGCGCTGGAGGAGGGCGTGGCGCTCGTGCTCGGCGGCGTCGAGCTCGACCACCCGCGCGGGCTCGCCGGGCACTCTGACGGCGACGTTGTCGCCCATGCCCTGATCGACGCGCTGCTCGGGGCAGCCGGGCTCGGCGACATCGGCTCGCTGTTTCCGTCCGGCGAGGAGCGCTTCCGCGGTGTCTCGTCGCTCGCGCTGGTCACGGAGGCGTACGCTCGGGTGCGCGCGGCCGGCTGGCGGCTCGTCAACGCGGACTGCGTGCTCGTCGGCGAGGAGCCGCGCATCGCATCGCACCGAGTCGAGATGTGCCGCCGCCTCCAGGAGGCGGTGGGCGAGGGCGAGATCAACGTCCGCGCCACGACGACCGACCGCCTCGGCTTCACCGGCCGCGGCGAGGGCCTCGCTGCGCAGGCCGTCGCCCTGCTGGCGCCCGCCTGACGCCCGCCGAACGCCCCGCGGTCACGCATTTCGGTGGATCCAGGCGAGGTTACGCCGTCTCGGGAAGCGCCACGGCTCCGCTCGCGTCGACCGTGACCAACCCGTCGCGCCGCAGCGAGGCGATCGCCTCGTCGTCGTCGGGCGAGCCGCCTCGAGCCACCGTGCGGAGCGCGACCGCGCGGCGCTGCCGGAACGAGCCCTCGAACGGCGACTGCTTCCGAGCCGGCTCGTACCGCAGCCCGCGCGAGGGACACGCCGCGGCGAGCGGGCAGACCCCGCAGCGAGGCACGCGGGCGAGGCAGACGGTCGCGCCGAGGTCGAACAGCGCCTGCGCGCAGGAGCCGTCGAAGCCCACGCCGGTGCGCTCCTGCACCCGCCGCACGTTGGTGTCCACGGGCAGCACGTCCCGCCCGAACGCGAAGTTGGCGACCGCAGCGGCCGTGTAGGGCCCGACGCCGGGCAACTCGGTCAGGTCGTCCGGCCATCCGCGCTCGGCGACGTGGCGCGCGGCGCGGTGGAGGGTGACGGCCCGCCGGTTGTACCCGAGGCCCTGCCACTCCACTATCACCTCGGCGGTCGAGGCCGAGGCGAGCGCCCCGGCGGTCGGCCAGCGCTCGAGCCACCGCAGGTAGCGCGGCACGACCCGGTCGACCTGCGTCTGTTGGAGCATCACCTCGCTGACGAGGATCGCGTACGGATCTCGGGTGGCTCGCCAGGGGAGCTCGCGGCCGGAAGTCTGGTACCAAGCCATGAGTAGCTCCTGCACGGCGCCCAGCCTAGACGGCGCCCAGCCGCCGAACGCGGCGAGAACGGCCCCTTCACAGCTGTGTGGAGTGCTCGTGTCAGTGGCGCATCACGCGATCCTGATCGCAGCGCCTCGTCCCGCACGGCTTGGACAGTCGTACGGGTGTGGACGGGATCCGCTTTACACGGCGGTGACCGGCCCGTCACGATAGGTCCGTGCCGAACTCCGGGGGCTGGATCGCCGCCGATCGCATCCTCGGTGCCGTGGGTGCGGCGGACGGACGGTGAGCGCGACTGCCGGCCACTCTCCGCGGGTCGCACGGGTGATGCGCTGGCTCCCCGGTCTGCGCACTGCGGCCGGCTACCGCCGGGGGTGGCTCCGACACGACCTCGTTGCCGGCGTCGTCCTGACAGCGATGCTCGTGCCGCAGGGGATGGCGTACGCCGAGCTGGCCGGGCTGCCGCCCGTGACCGGGCTGTACGCGACGATGCTGCCGCTCCTCGCCTACGCGCTGTTCGGGCCGTCGCGCATTCTCGTGGTGGGGCCCGATTCGGCAATCGCGCCGATGGTCGCGGCGGCGATCATCCCGCTGGCGGCTCCGGGCGATCCGGCGGAGCGGGTGGCGCTTGCTGGGATGCTCGGCCTTCTCGTCGGCGCGTTCTGCGTGGTCGGCGGGATCGCGCGCCTCGGTTTCGTCACCGACCTGCTCTCCAAGCCGGTGCGTGTCGGCTACCTGAACGGGATTGCGCTGACGATTGTCGTCAGCCAATTGCCGGCGCTCTTCGGGCTCTCGGCGGAGGGGCACACGATGCTGCCGCGGGCGCGCGGCTTCGTCGAAGACCTCGACGGCACCAACGCGACCGCGCTCGTGCTCGGCATCTCGTGCCTGGCACTGATCCTCGTTCTGCGCCGGGTGGCGCCCGTGGTGCCGGGCATGCTGATCGCGGTGGTCGCGGCGACCGCGGCCGTGGTCGTGTTCGACCTGGACGTGCCGGTCGTGGGCGGGCTCCCGAGCGGCCTGCCGTCGTTCGCTCTGCCCTCGGTCGGCGCCGGCGACCTCGGGCGCCTGGCCGCCGCCGCGGTCGGCATCGCCTTCGTGGCGTTCGCCGACACGAGCGTGCTCTCGCGCAGCTACGCGTCGCGGCTCGGCGAACGGGTCGACCAGAACCAGGAGCTCGTCGCCCTCGGCGCCGTGAACGCCACGGCGGGGCTGTTCGGCGGGTTCCCCGTCTCGACCAGCGCGTCGCGAACGCCGGTTGCGGAGACGGCCGGGGCGCGGACGCAGCTGACCGGCGTCGTGGGCGCAGTGTCGATCGGGATCCTGCTCGTCGCCGCACCGTCCCTGACGGCGAACCTGCCGAGTGCCGCTCTGGCCGCGATCGTGATCTCGGCGGCGATCACGCTGGCGGATGTCGGCTGGGTGGCTCGGCTCTATCGCGTCCGCCGGTCGGAATGGGTGCTGTCGATGGCGTGCTTCCTCGCGGTTGCGCTCTTCGGCGTGCTTTGGGGCATCGCGATCGCGGTCGGGCTGTCGCTGCTCAACGTGGTCCGTCGCGCCTGGCGGCCCTACGACGCCGTGCTCGGTCGCGTCGACGGCCTCAAGGGCTACCACGACACGTCTCGCCACCCGGAGGCACTGCTCGTCCCGGGACTGCTCCTGTACCGGTTCGACGCGCCGCTCTTCTTCGCGAACGCCGACATCTTCCATGACCGCCTGCTCGACCTCGTCCGCGGCGACGCGAGCGTACGCAGGGTGTGCGTCGCCGCCGAGGCGATGACCGACGTCGACGTGACGGCCGCCGGAGTTCTCGCCGAGCTCGCGGACGAGCTCCGAGCGCGCGACGTCGAGCTCTGCTTCGCCGAGATGAAGGGCCCGGTCAAGGACCGGCTCGCCGAGTACGGGCTGGCCGAGCGGATCGGCGGTGACCGCTTCTACCCCACGATCGGAGTCGCTGTGCGCAGCTACGTCGACGAGAGTGGGGTCGAGTGGCAGGACTGGGAGGACGCGGCAGAGGGAGAGCCGGAGCCCGGCGCTTCCGGGCCCGCCGGCTTCGCGCCCGACTGAGTCAGACTCTCCGGGATGCTGTTCTCGACAGGACGGCTCGTCGGTCGAAAGTGCCCGGTAGCAGCAGGGCACACGAGATCGTGGAACTAACCATCTAGGATCGGTCTCGTGCCTTCGTGGCTCATCTGGGTTGTCGTCGCGGTCGGTCTGGGGATCGGTGAGCTCCTTACGCCGGGGCTCTTCTTCCTCGGCCCGCTGGCGCTCGCCGCCGGGGCCGCCGCGATCGTGGCCGCGGCCGGCGGCGGGTGGTTCATCAGCCTGCTCGTCTTCGCGGCCGGCTCGATCGCCTCGCTGGCTGTTCTGCGACCGATCGCGCGCTCCCATCTGCGCCAGCCTGCCGCGATGCGGACCGGGACCGCGAAGCTCGTCGGCGCGAGCGCGATCGTGGTCGAGCGCATCGACGGCACGGGAGGGCGTGTCAAGATCGGCGGCGAGGTCTGGAGCGCACGGTCGCTCGACGACCTCACGGTGATCGAGCCGGGCACGCGTGTCGAGGTCGCCCAGATCGACGGCGCGACTGCGGTCGTCTACGAATAGGAGGCTCCATGTACCCGTTGATCTCCGCCATCGTCGTCGTGGTGTTCGTGCTGCTCGTGGTGGCGCGAACGGTCAAGATCGTCCCGCAGGCGCGTGCGGGCGTCGTCGAGCGGCTCGGCCGCTACCAGCGCACCCTGACGCCCGGCCTTGCGATCGTCGTCCCGTTCGTCGACAAGCTGAAGCCGCTGATCGACCTGCGCGAGAACGTCGTCTCGTTCGAGCCGCAGCCGGTGATCACCGAGGACAACCTCGTCGTCTCGATCGACTCGGTCATCTACTTCCAGGTCACCGACGCGAAGGCTGCGACCTACGAGATCCAGAACTACATCACGGGGATCGAGCAGCTGACCGTGACGACGCTGCGGAACGTGATCGGGGGCATGGCGCTCGAGAAGACGCTCACCTCGCGCGACGAGATCAACAGCCAGCTCCGCGGCGTGCTCGACGAGGCAACCGGCAAGTGGGGCATCCGGGTAAACCGCGTCGAGCTGAAGGCGATCGACCCGCCGGCGTCGATCCAGGAGACGATGGAGAAGCAGATGCGCGCGGATCGCGAGAAGCGCGCTGCGATCCTGACCGCGGAGGGCTTCAAGCAGTCCCAGATCCTGACGGCCGAGGGAGAGAAGCAAGCGGCGATCCTGCGGGCCGAAGGGCAGCGGCAGGCGATGATCCTGCAGGCGGAGGGCCAGGCGCAGGCGATCGACACGGTATTCAAGGCGATCCACGCGGGCGACGCCGACCCGAAGCTGCTCGCCTACCAGTACCTCCAGATGCTGCCGCAGCTCGCCCAGGGCGAGGCGAACAAGATCTGGATCATCCCGAGCGAGATCACGCAGGCAATCGGCCGCATCGGCGACCTGACGACGCGGGAGGGCGAGCCGAGTCCGTAGGCTCGGCTCGTCACGCTTCCGTTACAAGTGGTGGAGGCCGTCGCTCCTAGCGACTGGCGACGATCGAGCCGCGGAGTTGACCGATCGCGGCGTTCGGATCGCTCGAGGCCGGCACCACGATGGTCGCCTTGCCGCTCGCCACGGCGGCGGCCTGCGCTCGGGTGAGGAGCACGAATCCGGCTCCCGGGTCGTAGCACCGAGGGCAGCTCAGGGCGATCGGCGCAACCGGCGCTCCTCCTTGTCTCGGTAGCACGATCCGCCCCGACGAGGGCTGGTTGGCCCCTTTGCCCGCGCGGAGGTGCCAGCGCAAGGCACTGCCCGCGAGCGTGGCCGTGAAGCGCCCTCGCACTGCCGACTGTGCGTCCATGAGCGGAGCGGTGAGGTCGATCGGCACCGGTGGCTCCAAGCTTGCGCCCTTCACGGGGCCGCGCTTGCCGGCGTAGAGCGCCACGAACTTCGCGACGTCGTAGATCTGGTCGAATGTCAGATCCTGGAGCAACTCCCGGGAGAACGCGCCGCCGCCGCCGCCCTGTGCGATCAGGGTCACGATCTTCGCGTACGTCGGTCTGCGATCGTCGAGGTCGGAGCCCGGCTTGTTCGACCCCGGCAGACCCGCCGACTTGAAGTTGTGGCAGCCGGAGCAGAAGACGCGAAAGACCTCGACGCCCTTGACCGGGTCACCCGGCACATTCTTGAGGCTTTCCTCGCTCTGCCCCACGAAGCCGGGCAGGCCCGGAATGCCGGTCGCGTGGGCCGAATGTGCGCTCGGCATCGCGTAGGCAACGAGCGCGCTCGGCGTCAGCACGACAGCCGCGATCAGGAAGAGCAGGACCCTGGACCGTTGGGACATGAGAAGAAAATATTGCAAGAAAACCGAAGGTCTGCACTCCGCAATAAGCCGCAAGAAAACTCCGCAACAAACCGCAAGAAGCCGCCGCTCGGCCGATTACCGGCCACACCTCTGTGGCGGTGCCTGGCACCGGGCATGGCCCGGAACGCCAGCGCCCGATGGGAGTTGGCGCGGAGCGATAGGGTCGGCCGATGCCGACCGGGATCGACCTGCAGCAGGCTGCGCGCGACCACCTCTGGCTCCACTTCACGCGCATGGGCGGCTACGCCGGCGGGGAGATTCCCGTCATCGTTCGCGGAGACGGGTGCTACCTCGAGGACGCGAACGGCAAGCGTTACCTCGACGCGCTCGCGGGACTGTTCGCGGTGCAGATCGGCTACTCCCACGGCGAGGAGATGGGCCAGGCGGCGCTCGAGCAGATGCGCGAGCTGCCCTTCTACACGAACTGGTCGTACGCCCATCCGCGCGCGATCGAGCTCGCGCATGAGATTGCCTCGCTCGCGCCCGGGGATCTCAACCGGGTCTTCTTCGTCTCCGGCGGCTCGGAGGCGGTCGAGTCCGCGTGGAAGCTCGCGCGGCAGTATCACGCTGCGCGCGGCGAGCGGCGCTGGAAGGTCGTCGCGCGACGGCTTGCCTACCACGGCACCACCATGGGTGCGCTCTCGATCAACGGCATCGCCGCGCTGCGGACACCGTTCGAGCCGCTCGTGCCCGACGCGATCCACGTCCGCAACACGAACCGCTACCACCGGCCGCCGGCCGAGACCGAGGCCGAGTTCACCGCCTTCCTGCTCGAGGACCTCGAGTCGGCGATCGAGCAGGCGGGCCCGGAGACCGTCGCGCTCGTGATCATGGAGCCGGTGCAGAACGCCGGCGGCTCGTTCACGCCGCCGGCCGGCTACTTCGAGGGCGTTCGGGCGATCTGCGACCGCTACGGGATCCTGCTCTGCGCCGACGAGGTGATCACCGGCTTCGGCCGGCTCGGCGAGTGGTTCGGCTCCGCGAAGTACGACATTCGACCCGACGTGATCACCTGCGCCAAGGGTCTCTCGTCCGCCTACGCGGCGATCGGCGCGGTCGTCGCGTCCGATCGGCTGATGGAGCCGTTCCTGGACTCGAAAGCGACGTTCATGCACGGGATCACGTTCGGCGGCCATCCCGTCCAGGCGGCGATCGCGCTCAAGAACATCGAGATCATGAAGCGCGAGCGGATCGTCGAGCACGTCCGCGAGCAGGAGCCCGTGCTCGCCGGCAAGCTCGCGGAGCTCCTCGAGCTGCCGATCGTGGGCGACCTGCGCGGCACCGGCTACTTCTGGGCGCTCGAGCTCGTCAAGGACAAGGAGACGCGCCAGACGTTCGACGACGCCGAGTGCGAGACGCTGCTGCGCGGCTTCCTGTCCGGCCGGCTGTTCGAGCGCGGCTTGATCTGTCGCGCCGACGATCGCGGCGACCCCGTCGTGCAGATCTCGCTGCCGCTCGTCGCAGGGCCGCGCGAGTTCGACGAGCTGACGGGCATCCTCGGCGACGTCCTCGCCGAGGCGGGTCGACTGATGAGCGGAGGCCCCGCGAGCGATGGAGGACTTCGACAGGATCGTGACCGGCCGCCGAGGCGTGGCAACTGATGAGCAAGGGAGGAGCGGCATGACGACCTACGACGTCGATCTCGAGCAGACCACCGCGCTCGCCCTGGAGGAGAAGTCGAAGCTCGTCAAGTCGCTGCGGCGCTTCGACATGGTCTTCTTCACCGTCTGCGCGTTCGTGGGCCTCGACACGCTCGGGACGGTCGCCTCGAACGGGCCGCAGGGGTTCGTCTGGCTCGTCGTCCTGGCCGTGGTCTTCGTGCTGCCCTACGCCCTGTTGATGGCCGAGGCCGGCTCGACGTTCACCGAGGAGGGCGGGCCTTACGAGTGGATGAAGCTCGCCTGGGGCCGCTTCGTCGGCGGCATCGGCGCGATCCTCTACTGGGTGACGAACCCGCTCTGGGTCGGCGGCTCGCTCGCGTTCATCGCGACCGACGCCTGGAACGCGAACGTGTCGGGGATCGGAACCGGCACCTGGGGCGACTACGTCTTCAAGTTGACCTTCATCTGGTTCTCGATCGGCGTGGCGATCGCGTCGCTCCGCTACGGCAAGTGGATCCCGAATCTGGGCGCGTTCCTGCGCTTCTTCACGCTGGGCTTCTTCTCGATCACGGTCGTCGTCTACGGCATAGAGCACGGCTTCCACGGCTTCTCCGCGCACGACGCCTCGCCAACGCGTGCGATCTTCATCGGGCTCGTGCCCGTGCTGCTCTTCAACTACGTCGGCTTCGAGTTGCAGAACGGCGCCGCCGAGGAGATGGAGAACCCGAGCCGGGACGTGCCGGTCTCCGTCTTCCAGGCCGCGGTGCTCGGCGTGTTCAGCTACGTGATTCCGATCCTCGGCATCCTGCTCGTGCTGCCGCTCGACCAGGTGACCGGGATCGGCGGCTTCATCGATGCGGTGACGGAGGTCTTCAGCGTCTACGGCGGCGCCGCGCACACGTTGCTGATCCTGATGACGCTCGGCTTCGTCGGCAGCCTGATCACCTCGGGCGCCGTGTGGATGATCGGCTCCGACCGCGTGCAGGCGGTCGCAGCCTACGACGGCGCGTTCTGGGGCTGGTTCGGCGTCTTCAACCGCCGCCTCGGCACGCCCGTCCGCGTCAACGTGATGTCGGGCATCGTCTCGACGATCTTCTGTGTCGCCGCCGTCGCGTTCTTCGACAGCGGCGCCGACTCGACGTTCGCGGTCGTGCTCACGATCGCGATCTCGACGACGCTGCTCTCGTACATCCTGATCTTCCCGGCGATCCTCAAGCTCCGCTACAACCACGGCCACGTAAAGCGCCCGTACAGGTTCCCCTTCGGCCGTGCAGGCGTGTGGGTCGGCACGGCGATCGTCACCTTCTGGGTGCTGCTCGGCTCCTGGGTGGCGGTGTTCCCGGGCACGCTCGAGCCCCTGCTCGGCGTCGACTACGGCTCGTTCGAGGAGGCGTGGGGTGTCTCTCGGGCCAAGTACGAGATCTACACGCTCGGGACGCTCGGCGTGGTCGTCCTGATCGGCGTGATCGGCTATATCGCGGGCGCACCGACCCGTCGCCGGGCCGTGACGGTGCCGATCGGCGACGCCGCAGACGGCGCCGAGAGCGCCTGAGCCCTGCGGTCGCCGCAAATGCACGCGCGGCCGACGGGCGAGGGTGTTAAGGTCGCAGCGTGATTCGACTGATCGTCCGCACAGGGATCATGCTCGCGGCCAACGCGGTCGGCCTGATCGTCGCGTCCCTCGTGCTCAGCGGCGTCGACATCGACGTCACCTCGTTCATCATCGCGGTCGTGATCTTCACAGTCGTGCTCGCGCTGATGACGCCGTTCCTGGCCAGCTCGCTGCGGCGGAGCGGCTCGAACTCGGCGCTCGGGGGAGTCGCCCTGATCGCGACGCTCGTCTCGCTGATCATCACCGATCTCATCTCCGACGGGTTCTCGATCGACGGCATCGCCAACTGGCTCGCGGCGGCGGTGATCGTGTGGGCCGCGGCGCTTCTCGCCGCCTTCCTGCTGCCGTACCTCGGGCTCAAGAAGTACCTCGAGACCAAGAACGCGTAGCGGCGCTTCGCGCGCCCGAGACTCGGCTTCGGAGGAAGGTGCGGCTGTGAACGGCCTAGACTCATGCCGATGAAGGTGCGCTTCGCTCCGAGCCCGACTGGCTCGCTCCATATCGGCAACGCGCTCGGCGCGGTCGCCAATCGCAACCTCGGCGGCACGATGCTGCTGCGGATCGACGACACCGATCCGGCGCGCAACCTGCCTGGCGGAGAGGGGGCGATCCTCGAGGATCTTCGCTGGCTCGGGATCGACTGGGACGAGGGGCCGGTGCGCCAGAGCGAGCGGCAGGAGCGCTACCGGGAGGCCGCAGCCGGGTTGCCGCAGCGCTTCCAGGGCGTGACTCTGTTGCGCGACGACGGCACCGCGACCTACCACCTCGCGAGCGTCGTCGACGACGTCGACTTCGGGATCACGCTCGTGCTCCGCGGCTCGGACCACCGGCCGAACGAGGCTCTGCACGGAGCCCTCACGGAGGCCCTCGGTGAGAAGCCGCCCGAGTACCGCCATCACGCCTCGTCCTGGGCCCCGACGGCAAGAAGATCTCCAAGCGCGCGCAGGGCGGGTCGATCGCGTCGCTCCGTGAGCAGGGCATTCCGGCCGAGGCGGTGCGGCGCTACCTGGACGAGCTGGGCATTCCCCGCCACGACGTGCATCTCGACCCGGCACGGATCGGGTCGCTCGCGGTGGACGTGATCGCGTCGATGCCGGACGAGGAGCTGGCCGCGCGGCTCGAAGTGCCGGTACAGGTGGTTCCCGCGTTGCGCGGTGCGCACGACCTGAACGAGGCTCGCGGCCTCGCACGGGCGATCCTCGAGGCGCCGTCCGTCTCGATCCCCGACGAGCGGCCGACGCTCGAGCGCTTCCGGGAGCTGCGCGAGCGGGCGAACGGCGGGCTCGACGCGGCGGCGGCCAAGTCGATCATCCGCGAGCTGAAGGCAGTCGGCGGCAACCTGCGCGCAGTGAGGCGTGCACTTACCGGACGCGAGAGCGGGCCGGAGCTATGGTCAGTGATCGCGGCGCTGCCGCGTGAGGAAACCCTACGGAGGATCGATGGAGCTCTTTGACACGTACACGAAGTCGCTCGTCGACCTGCCGCTGCCGCGCGGTCCCGTTCGGATGTACATCTGCGGCCCGACGGTCTACGCGCGTGCGCATGTCGGCAACGCACGGCCGTTCGTGATCGGCATGTGGATGCGCTCGTGGTTGAAGGTGACCGGCTACGACGTGACGTTCGTGCACAACATCACCGACGTCAACGACAAGATCTACGACGCGGCGCCGGGCGCGAGCGCGGAGCTCGCCAAGCAGGCGACCGAGTGGTACCTGGAGGACACGGGCGACCTCGGTCTCGGCATGCCCGACGAGATGCCGAAGGTGTCGCAGAACGTCCCGGTGATCGTCGAGTACATCGAGGAGCTCGTGGACAGCGAGCACGCCTACGAGGTCGAGGGCGACGTCTATTTCCGCGTCGCGAGCTTCCCCGAGTACGGTCAGCTCTCCGGCCAGGACCCCGATCAGGTCGAGGAGCAGGAGCCGAACCCGCTCAAGGAGGACCCGCGCGACTTCGCGCTCTGGAAGGCGAAGAAGGAGGGCGAGGACACGTCGTGGAACTCGCCGTGGGGCCGCGGCCGGCCCGGCTGGCACATCGAATGCTCGGCGCTGGCCGAGAAGGAGCTCGGCCCGGAGTTCGAGATCCACGGCGGCGGGCTCGACCTCGTCTTCCCCCACCACGAGAACGAGCTCGCGCAGTCACGGGCGCTCGGGCACCCGTTCGCCTCGATCTGGGCGCACAACGGCCTCGTCCAGTTCACCGGCGAGAAGATGTCGAAGTCGGAGGGCGGCCTGGTGACACTGCGCGAGGCGCTCGACACGTGGGGCCGCGAGCCGCTGCTGATGTTCTTCCTCTCGGGGCACTGGCGGAAGCCGATCGACTTCTCCGAGGAGACGATGGAGCAGGCGAAGTCGCGGCTGGAGACGTTGCGCAACGCGCTGACGCAGCCGGCGGCGAAGAAGAATCTGACGCTCTGGGACGACTTCACCGACGCGCTCGAGGATGACTTCGACACCCCGCGCGCCCTTGCGGTGATGCACGACTGGGCCTCGTCGGGCCAGCACGATCTGCTCAAGGAGGCGCTCGAGATCTTCGGGCTCAAGTCCGTTACCGCAGTGGACGAGGCCGCCGCCCGAGGTCGTCGCACTCGCCGAGAAGCGCTCGGCCGCACGGGACGCCGAGGACTTCGAGGAGGCCGACCGCATCCGCGCCGAGATCGAGGAAGCCGGCTGGCGGATGCGCGACCGTCCGGGAGGCGGCTACCTCCTCCGCCGGAAGCGGTGACGGCCGACCTCGTGTACGGCCGGCGCGCCGTTCGCGAGGCGCTGCGCGGCCGTCGCGAGGTGTTGGAGCTGTGGATGACGGAGCGTGCGGTGAAGGCAGAGCCGTGGCTCGGCGACGTCTCCGGCGGCGCGCGGGCGAAGGTGCGGCAGGAGCGCGAGCTGACCGAGCTCGCGGGCACGCGCGACCACCAGGGTGTGGTCGCGCGTGTCGAGCCGTACCGGTACGCCGACGCCTACGAGCTGGCCGCCGTCGAGCGACCGCTGCTGGCGGTGCTCGACCGTGTGACCGACCCGCGCAACCTCGGCGCGGTCTGCCGCAGCGCCGAAGGAGCGGGGGCGACGGGCGTCGTCGTGCCGGCGCACGGCTCGGCGATCGTCACGCCGGCGGTAGCGCGCTCCTCGGCGGGCGCGATAGAGCACCTCCCGATCGCCGTCGTCACGAACCTCGCGCGGTACCTCGAGGACGTGAAGGGGCCGCAGCTCTGGGTCCACGGCGCCACCGGCGAAGGAGGCACGGCGATGTGGGACGCCGACCTCGCCGGTGGCGTGGCGCTCGTCTTCGGCGCCGAGGGGAAAGGACTACGCCCGCTGGTGCGCCGCAGCTGCGACGTCCTCGTCTCGATTCCGCTCATGGGCGCGGTCGAGTCGCTGAACGTGAGCGTCGCGGCGGCGCTGCTCCTCTACGAAGCTCGACGTCAGCGCCGTGATGGCTGACGCGTCGCTGTACCTGTTCGACGGCTACAACCTCCTCCACGCCGGCCCGTTCGCCGACCGGCGCGAGCTCGTCGACGCTCTCTCGGGCTTCGTCGCCACGACCGGCGCCCGCGGAGTCGTCGTCTTCGACGGCGTCGGCGACGACACCGAGCGCGGCGCGCTCTCGGTCCGCTTCGTGCCGCACGCCGACACGCTGCTCGAGCGCCTTGCGGCGGAGCACCGCGACCGCGAGCGGGTGCTCCTCGTCTCCTCGGATGCAACCGTGCTCGGCACGGCGGGGCGCCAGGTCGCGAATCTCTCGTCGCAGACGTTCTTCCGCGACTTCGTCTCGCCGAGCCACCGCGACGAGGCACCCGGCGGTCTCGGAACGAAGCTCGACGACGAGACGCGCGAGCGCCTCGAGCGCCTGCGCCGAGGCGAGTAAGCGGGCAGCTCTGCAAGTGGAGTTTGTGTTCTCTGCGTCTCTTTGCTAGTTTCACCTCGAGTTAAGGGTGAGACTTCGAGCGGGCCGGTAGAACTTCCAGGCCAACAAATGCCCGCTCACAAGCGAAAGAACCAGATGTCTGTCCGCTACGCCACCGCAGCCAAGAGCCCACAGAAAGCTCAACGCGAGCTTGAGGATCTTCAACTCGTCCTGAAGGCGCGTAACGGCGACAGCACCGCGCTCGACGCGCTGATGCGCCGCTACACGTCCTTCGTCCGGCTGAAGGCGAGCTCGTATTTCCTCGTCGGCGGCGACGGCGAAGACCTCGTGCAGGAGGGGCTGATCGGCCTCTACAAGGCGGTGCGCGACTTCCGCGCCGACAAGGAGACGTCCTTCCGCTCGTTCGCCGAGCTCTGCGTGACGAGGCAGATCATCACCGCGATCAAGACCGCCACGCGCTACAAGCACGTGCCGTTGAACAGCTACGTCTCGTTCAGCCACACGCCGGCCGGGCAAGATTCCGATTCGGAGTGCACGCTCGGCGACGCGCTGCCGGGCCCGAAGGTGAACGACCCGTCGGTTCGCGTGATCTCGACCGAGGAGCTGCAGAGCCTCGTCGGCTGCCTCGGCAGCACCCTCTCGTCGCTCGAGTCCGACGCGCTGCGCCTCTACCTGGAGGGTTCCTCGTACGAGCAGATGGCCGAGCAGCTCGGCTGCGACACGAAGACGATCGACAACGCGCTCCAGCGCGTCAAGCGCAAGATCCTGAACCACCAGCGCGAGCGCCAGGTCCTTTCATAGCAGGGGGAAACCTCCGGTTTCCCCCCACTGACCCCCCTTCCGACACGTTGCGGCTCTTGGTGAGCGAGCACGGGCAAAGCCCGCACTCGCGGCGGCTCGTCGTGCATTTGCCGGCCGCGTGAGAGCGGACGGCCTACGATGTGGGCAGGCCGGAGTAGCTCAGCTGGTAGAGCACCGCTCTTGTAAAGCGGACGTCGTGGGTTCGAGTCCCATCTCCGGCTCTCTCAGCTCGTTAACGGCGGCCTCACAGCGCCCGAACCGGTCCGGCGTACGCTGAGCCTGTGCGGAGAGTCGCCGTTCTCGCCGTGATCGGAGCGCTTTTACTTCCGGCCGCCGCGGAGGCGCGGCCAGTGCCGGACTCGTGCCGTGCTCGCGGTCGACCGGAAGGCCGGCATCCGCAACTTCATGCCGACGCGGATGCTGATCGGCTACCGCTATCGTCGCCTGGTCGTACCGGGACGGTGTGCTCCGCATCCGCTTCGCCAACAAGGCGGGCCGGATGGTCGACTGGACCGTGGCACCGATGACCGGCACCTGCCGGGCCGGGATGCAGAAGAGCTTCCAGCTCGCCGGCAACAAGGTCTGGTGGGCGGAGCGCGGCGGCGTCCAGCGCGCGTGGCGGTGCGTCTTCGGCTCCGACGGCCGGCCGCTGCGCAGTCTCACGCGTCGAGCACGACACCGCCGTCGAAGCTCGCCGACGTCGGCCTCGGCGCGCGTCGTCGCCTCCGGCAAGCGCTACTGATCGCGGCGCCCTTGTCGCACACATCGTGGTGTTCATCCGGCGCGGCGAAGCCGCTGCAGAGCGAGCCGCCGCGAGCGCGGGCTTTGCCCGTGCTCGCCCACCGAGAGCTGCCAGGTGTCGGAAGGGGGGCCCGCGGGGGAAACCGGAGGCTTCCCCCGCGCTGCACTACTCGCCGATCGCCTTGAGGACGACGCGCTTGCGGCGGCGGCCGTCGAACTCGGCGTAGTAGACCGGCTTCCCACGGCCCCAGGTCGAGGCGGCCGTCGGTGATCGGGAGCACGACCTGGTGCGACATCAGGTGCCGCTTCAGGTGCGCGTCGGCGTTGTCCTCGCCGCGGTTGTGGCGGTAGCTCGAGACCGGCTCGTGCGGTGCGAGCCGCTCCAGCCAGTCGTCGATGTCCTGGATCAGGCCGCTCTCCGCGTCGTTCACGTAGACCGCCGCGGTGATGTGCATCGGGTTCACGAGCACGAGTCCGTGCTGGATGCCCGACTCGCGCACGAACGTCTCGACGCGGTCCGTGATGTTGACGTAGTCGCGCCGGTGCGGCGTCTCGAAGGTGAGGTACTCGGTCGCGTGCTTCACTGCCGTGCGATCCTGCCACGCGCATGGACGTCACGCGCTGTCAATGGGCGGAGGGATCGTCCGAGGCGATGCTCGCCTACCACGACGAGGAGTGGGGCGTTCCGTCGCACGACGACCGTCACCTGTTCGAGCTCCTGACGCTCGAGGGCGCGCAGGCCGGTCTCTCCTGGAACACGATTCTGAACAAGCGGGACGGCTACCGGCGAGCGTTCGCCGGCTTCGATCCCGAGGCCGTCGCCCGCTTCGGCCCGAAGGACGTCGCGCGGCTGCTCGAGGATCCGGGAATCGTCCGCAACCGGCTGAAGGTCGCCTCGACGGTCGCGAACGCCGCGCGGATCCTCGAGGTGCAGCAGGAGCTCGGGAGCTTCGACGCGTACCTCTGGGCGTTCGTCGACGGCGAGCCGGTCGTCGGGCGGTGGCGTGCGCTCTCCGAGCTTCCCGCCGAGACCGACCTTTCGCGCACGCTCTCGCGCGACCTGAAGCGGCGCGGCTTCCGCTTCGTCGGGCCGACCGTCTGCTACGCGTTCATGCAGGCGGTCGGGATGGTGAACGACCACACGACCGACTGCTTTCGCTTCCGGGAGCTCGCCGCGTGATCAGGCGCTCGCGAGCGCCTGCGCGAGGTCGGCCCAGAGTTCCTCGACGTCCTCGAGCCCGACCGAGAGGCGCAGCAGGCCGCGCGGGATGCGGTCGCCCTCCCAGCGGTGGCGGCTCTCCATCGTCGAGTTGACGCCGCCGAGGCTGGTCGCGTTCGTGATCACGCGCGTCCGCGTCTCGACCGCGCGCGGATCGGCGACGTCGAACGAGATCAGCCCCGAGAAGCCCGGGTAGCGCACGCGCTCGACCGCCGGATGCTCGTTGAGGCGGAACGCGAGCTCGGTCGCGGTCGCCGCTATCCGGCGCATGCGCCGCTCCAGCGAGTCGAGCCCGCGCAGGAGCTGCGCTGCCGAGTCGGGCGAGGCGACGATGCCGGCGTGCGCGCGAATCTCGCGCAGCCGCGCAGTGCGCTCCGGGTCGCGCGTCACCGTGGCGCCGAGCAGCGCGTTGTGGCTTCCGGTGAGGAACTTCGTCGCCGAGTGGACGACCACGTCGGCGCCCTCGTCGAGCGCACGCAGGTTGACCGGCGTCGAGACCGTGGCGTCGCACACGACGAGGCCCCCATGAGTGTCTCGGTGCGCACGCAGCGCCTCCCAGTCGGGCAGCGTCAGCACGGGGTTCGCCGGCGACTCGACCCACACGATGTCCGCCTGCGGGCGGCGTGCCCGTCTGGTCGTACTCGACGAGGCCAAGCCCCCAGCGCTCGAGGTCGCGCAGCAGCACCGACGTGCCGTAGTAGGCGCCCTCGGCAAGCGCGATCGTCGTCCCGGGCCGGGCGAACGCGAGCAGCACCGCCGTCTCGGCGCCCATCCCGGATGCGTAGAGCAGGGCATCGCCGCCTTCGAGCTCGCCGAGCCGCGCCTCGGCGGCGGCGCCCGTCGGATGCCCGTAGCGTGCGTAGAAGAACTCGCGTGGCTCGCCCTCGGCGTCGTACGGCCAGATCGTCGAACGGTCGACCGGCTCCATCCGGCGAATCTAGCCGGTTACGCTCCTCCCGTGGCCGGCCCGGAGAAGCGCATCCACGAGACGACGGGCGAGAAGCTCGCGTGGCTCGAGGAGCAGCGGGCCGACTCGCTCCACGCCGGCTCGGAGGAGGCCGTCGCGCGTCGGCGCGAGGCCGGAAAGCTGCTCGCGCGCGAGCGGGTCGAGCGGCTGTGCGATCCGGGAACGTTCGTCGAGCTCGACCGCTTCGTGCGCCACCGGGAGTCGCAGTTCGGGATGGACGAGCGCCGTCCGGCAGGCGACGCAGTTGTCACGGGGTATGGAGCAGTGCTCGGCCGGCGGGTGATGGTCTATAGCCAGGACTCCACGGTCTTCGGCGGCTCGCTCTCCGAGGTCGTCGCGGAGAAGATCTGCAAGGTGCTCGACCTGGCCGGCAAGTACGGCTGCCCCGTGATCGGCATCAACGACTCCGGCGGCGCGCGCATCCAGGAAGGCGTCGTCTCGCTCGCGGGCTACGCCGAGATCTTCTGGCGGAACGTCCAGCTCTCGGGCGTCGTGCCGCAGCTCTCGCTCGTGATGGGTCCTTGCGCAGGCGGCGCCGTCTACTCGCCCGCGATGACGGACTTCGTGCTGATGGTGGAGGGCTCGTCGTACATGTTCATCACCGGCCCCGACGTGGTGCGAACGGTCACCGGCGAGGAGGTGACCCATGAAGAGCTCGGCGGCGCTGACGCCCACGCGACCAAGTCCGGCGTCGCGCACCTGACCGCGGTGGACGACGAGACGGTGCTCGAGGAGGCGCGCTACCTGCTGAGCTTCCTGCCGCAGTCGAACCGGCAGCCGACGCCGTACGACGATCCGGCCGACCCGGTCGACCGTGAGGCGCCCGAGCTCGACGAGCTCGTCCCGGACGAGGCGACGAAGCCGTACGACATGCGGCGCGTCGTCGAGCTGGTCGTCGACGACGGCCACTTCCTCGAGCTCCAGCCGCGCTTCGCCGAGAACATCGTCTGCGGCTTCGCCCGGCTCGGCGGCTGGAGCGTGGGCATCGTCGGCAACCAGCCGCACTCGCTCGCGGGCGTGCTCGACATCGACGCGGCTTCGAAGGCGGCGCGCTTCGTCCGCACCTGCGACGCGTTCAACATCCCGCTCGTCACGTTCGTCGACGTGCCGGGCTTCCTGCCGGGGACGGCGCAGGAGTGGGGCGGCGTCATCCGCCACGGCGCGAAGCTGCTCTACGCCTACTGCGAGGCGACCGTGCCGAAGCTGGCGGTGATCACGCGCAAGGCCTACGGCGGCGCCTACGACGTGATGAGCTCGAAGCACATCCGCGCCGACTTCAACGTCGCCTGGCCCACGGCCGAGGTGGCGGTGATGGGGCCGGAGGGCGCCGTTAACATCGTCTTTCGCCGCGAGCTGGCCGAGGCCGCCGACCCCGACGCGCGCCGCGCCGAGCTGATCGCCGACTACCGCGAGCGCTTCGCGAACCCGTACGTGGCGGCGGAGCGCGGCTTTCTCGACGACGTGATCGAGCCGCGCAGGACGCGGCCCGTGCTGATCGACGCGCTGCGCACGGCGATCACGAAGCGCGAGCCGCGGCCGCCGCGCAAGCACGGCAACATCCCGCTCTAGCGCTGATCAGGACGCGTCGCTGATGGAGCGGAGGCTGCCGCCCGAGCACTCGTAGTTCACGTGGCTACCGACCCGGAAGCCGGTGAGGCTGGGCGACCCGGAGCCGACCGAACACTTGATGCCGGCGCCGAACGTGATCGAGCCGCTGCCGAGCGCGCTGATCGTGGCGACCCCCGAGACCGAGTCGGCATTGACCTTGCCGGACGACGAGATCGTTCCCGTATCCACCACGGGGGGTGACGACGCCGGCACCGGCCTCGTGATCGCCGATAGCACGCCTCTCACGCACGTGATCTTGGCCCTGCTCCCGAGGACGAAGCCGCGCGCCCGCGGCGAGACCGTCACGATCCGGCAGGTCAGATTGTGGTTGCCGTGGACCGTGATCTTCTTCAGCTTGAGAACGCTGATCGTGCCGGTCAGGGAAGCGCGCTTCGGTGTCTGGCCGGCCATCGCACTCGCGGGAACGAGTCCGAGGACGACGAGCGAAGCGATAGCAACAAAGCGCACGTATCCAGTATGCATGGGTGGGCCCTGCCCGTCAAACCTCGCGCGCCGGCGCCGCAGCAAACCGCGAGCTCAGGGTGAGGCGACGGCCCGGCCGCGGAGGATGCTCGGCGCCGAGCGCGCGTAGTCGAGGCCGGAGACCCACGTCAGGACGACCGCGACAAAGAGGAGCCACCACGACACGGCGTCGGACCAGGCGCCGGCCGCCGCGAGGCCGCCTCCCACCGCCGCGACCGCCTGCGACCACGTCTTGAGCTTGCCGAGGTCGCGGGCCGGGATCACGACGCCCCGCTCGAGCGCCGCGAGTCGCAGGCCGCTGACGAGCAACTCGCGGCCGACGATCGCCGCCACCATCCAGGCCGGGAAGACGCCGGCGTCGATGAGCACGACGAGAGTGGCGAGCACGAGCACCTTGTCCGCGACCGGGTCGAGCAGCGAGCCGAACGAGGAGGTGTTGCCGGAGCGCCGGGCGACCCGGCCGTCGAACCAGTCGGTCGACATCGCGATACAGAAGACGGCGGTTCCCCAGTAGTAGTGTCCGCTGAAGTCGACCGTGAAGAGCAGGACGACGACCGGCGCCAGAGCCACGCGGGCGACCGTGAGCTGGTCGGCGAACGTCATCGTCCGGGGAGAATACGTCGTGTGTTCTCGAAGGTCCTCGTCGCGAACCGTGGTGAGATCGCAATCCGCGTCTTCCGGGCACTGCGCGAGCTCGATCTGAGCTCGGTCGCCGTCTACTCCGACGCCGACCGCTCGGCGCTCCACGTCGCCCGCGCCGACGAGGCGTACGCGCTCGACGGCCGAACGGCGGCCGAGAGCTACCTCGACGTGGCGAAGCTCCTCGCCGCCGCCGAGCGCTCGGGAGCGGGGGCGATCCACCCCGGCTACGGGTTCCTCGCCGAGAACGCCGAGTTTGCGCGGGCGGTCGAGTCGGCGGGCCTTGTCTGGATCGGCCCGCCGCCGGAGGCGATCGAGCTGATGGGCCACAAGACGACGGCGCGCGCCCGGATGCAGGCCGTCGGCGTGCCGATCGTCCCCGGGTCGACCGACCCCGTCGGCTCGGCGGACGAGATCGTCGCGCTCGGCGAGCAGCTCGGGTATCCGCTTGTCGTGAAGGCTGCGGCCGGTGGGGGCGGAAAGGGGATGCGAATCGTCTCCTCGCCAGCCGATGCCGTGCCTGCATTCGAGGCCGCGCAGCGCGAGGGCCGGTCGTACTTTGCCGACCCCGCCGTCTACGTCGAGCGCTACCTCGAGAACCCACGCCACGTCGAGGTGCAGATCCTCGCGGACGGCCACGGCAACGTCATCCACCTCGGCGAGCGCGACTGCACGATCCAACGCCGCCACCAGAAGCTCGTCGAGGAGACGCCCTCGCCGGCGGTCTCGCCCGAGCTCCGGGAGCGGATCGGGCAGATCGCAGTCGACGCGGCGCGCGCCGCAAACTACCGCTCGGCCGGGACGATCGAGGGGCTCCTCGCAGGAGACATCTACTCGGGGGACGGCGCGTACTTCTTCCTCGAGATGAACACGCGCATCCAGGTCGAGCACACGGTGACGGAGCTGGTGACGGGCGTCGATCTCGTCCGCGAGCAGATTCGGGTTGCAGCCGGTGAGCCACTGTCGGTGCGACAGGAGGACGTCGTCCTGCGCGGCCATGCGATCGAGTGCCGCATCAACGCGGAGGATCCGTCCAACGGCTTCCGTCCGTCGCCGGGGCGGATCACGAGCTACCGCGAACCTGCGGGCCCGGGGGTTCGCGTCGATTCCGGCGTGACGGCGGGCTCGGAGGTGAGCGAGCTCTACGACCCGCTGCTCGCGAAGCTGATCGTCCACGACTCAGACCGCGAGCGCGCGCGCCGTCGCATGCTCCGCGCGCTCGAGGAGTTCGAACTCGGCGGCGTCAAGACGCTGATCGGGTTCCACCGGGCGCTGCTCTCCCACGACTGCTTCATCCGCGGCGAGACGTGTCACGCCCTCGTCGAGTCGGAGGAGCTGGCGCAGCTCGCGGAGCAGCTCTCGTCACGCCGCCGAGCGGCGGCGGCCGCGCCGGACGGCCCGTTGTCGCAGCTCGCCACGGCGGTCGAGATCGACGGGCGCCGCGTCGAGGTGGCGATGCTGCGGCCCGAGCCGCTCTACCGCGAGCTCGCCCGCCGCCGCGAGGAGCGAGTCGCGACGTCGCGCCGCGGCGGCGCGGCCGACGCAGTCGTGAGCCCGATGCAGGGCACCGTGCTCGAGGTGCGTGTCGCCGAGGGCGACGAGGTCGAGCGAGGCGCCGTGATCTGCATCGTCGAGGCGATGAAGATGGAGAACGAGCTCGTCGCCCACCGCGCCGGCACGATCATGGGGCTCTCGGTCGCGGCCGGCGAGCCGTCGCGTTCGGCCAGACGATCTGCGTGTCGAGGCGGCGCTTAGAGACTGCGCTGGTAGGTGCGGAACGCGCGCGTCGCCGACGCGGCGGCGAGCGCCGAGAGCCCGAGGAACAGCAGGAGGTGCAGGCCCACGACGCCCCAGTCGGTGCCCGGCAGCACGACCGCGCGCGCGGCCCTCACGCCCCAGTCGACCGGGTTGAACCGGTCACGGCACACGCTCACGGTCTCCCCGAGCGGCACCGGCAGCCACGTGTGGCTCGACTACGACCGCGGCGTCTACGGCGCGAAGGGGCATCACCGCGGGCGTGATGATGAAGCTCTTCGGCAAGCGAATCATCGACAACTACCGGAAGAAGACCATCGCCGGCTGGAACTGACGCCGAGGCGCGTCACGTTCTTGAAGAGCTGGCCGTAGAGGAGCAGCCACACCATCGGCTGGATCAGGAGCAGCAGGATCCAGATCGGCTCGCGCATCAGGTTGCGCGACTGGCGGACGATCATGAACCACGTGTGCGAGACGACCCTCACAGTCCCCGGTCCTCGGCCTGGAACTCGCGGCCGGTGTAGTGGAGGTAGACGTCGTCGAGCGACGGGCGGCTGACCGAGACGGCCGCGACGCCGATGCCGGCGTCCCCGAGCGCGGAGAGGATCCCGGGCAGGGCGCGGCCGCCGTCCTGCACGCGCGCGACGAGCGTCCGGCTCCCGAGCGCCTGCTCGACCGGCGCGTCCAATGCCTCGAGCACGCGGCGCGCGTCCTCGACCTGGCCGTTGGCGAGCTCGACGTGGACGGCTCGCCGCGCAGGCCGGCCTTCAGGCGCTCCGGCGTGCCCTCGACGACGACCTTCCCGTGCGAGACGATCGCGAGCCGGTCGGCCAGCTCGTCGGCCTCCTCGAGGTAGTGCGTCGTGAGCAGGATCGTCAGCGTCTCCTGCTTCGCGCCGGACCTCGTCCCAGAGCACGACCCTGGCTCAGCGTGGCCGGCTCGTCGAGCACGCGCGCCGCGAGGCGAGCGCGATGTCGAGGCGGCGCTTCACAAGCGAGCAGGGGTCGGCCGCGTCCCCGGTCGACAGCGTACGCGCGCGGCAACTCCGGCCCCCGAGCCCCGCACGGGACGGTGCCGGTGGCGAGGACGACCAGCTCGAGCGGCGCCGGTGGCGCCGGGCATCCCAGTCGCGGACGTCGCCGTCACGACGCCAGGGCACGGCGATCGCTGCGGGATGGACCACCGCGGCCGCCGACTACAGTCGGCGCCGTGGATCTGTACGAGCACCAGGGCAAAGAGGTGTTCCGTCGCTTCGGCATTCCGGTCTCCGAGGGGCGGATGCGACGACTCCGGAGGAGGCTCGCGTCGCCGCGGAGGAGCTCGGCGGGCGCGTGGTCGTGAAGGCACAGGTGCTCACCGGCGGGCGCGGCAAGGCGGGCGGCATCCAGCTCGCGGACGACCCCGACGAGGCCGCGGGAAGAGCGAGCGCGATCCTCGGGCTCGAGATCCGCGGGCACGTCGTGCGCCGCCTCTGGATCGAGCGCGCCGCCGAGATCGCGAAGGAGTACTACCTCTCGGTTACATTCGACCGCAGCGCGAGAAAGCCGCTGCTCATGTTCACGACGCGCGGGGGCGTCGACATCGAGCAGGTCGCGGCGGAGACGCCCGAGGCGCTCGTTCGCGTCCACGTCGACCCGCTCGAGGGCTACCGGCCCCAGCACGGCCGGCGGCTCGTCTACGGCGCCGGGATCGCCGACCCCGACGAGCAGCGGCAGATCGCCGCCATCGTCGAGCGGCTCTATCGCTGCTTCGCCGAGACCGACGCGATGCTCTGCGAGATCAACCCGCTGATCGTGACGGGCGCAGGCGAGGTGCTGGCGCTCGACGCGAAGGTGACGATCGACGAGTCGGCGCTCTTCCGCCAGCCCGAGCTCGAGGCGCTGCGCGACACGAGCGCGGCCGACCCGCTCGAGGCATTCGCGCGCGAGAAGGGTGTCACCTACGTCAAGCTCGACGGCTCGGTCGGGATCCTCGGCAACGGGGCGGGGCTCTCGATGGCGACGGTCGACGTGGTCGTGGTCGCCGGCGGCCGGCCCGCGAACTTCTGCGACCTCGGCGGCGGCGGCTCGGCCGAGGGCGTCGTCGACGCGCTCGAGGTGATCACGCGCGACGAGCAGGTGCGCGCGATCCTGTTCAACATCTTCGGTGGGATCACGCGCTGCGACGAGGTTGCGCGAGGGATCCTCGCCGCCCTCGAGCGGGTGCGGATCGAGGTGCCGCTCGTCGTCCGCCTCGACGGCACGAACGCCCAGGAGGGCCGCCGCATCCTGGCCGAGTCGGGCGCGCCCGACCTCCACGTCGAGCCGACGATGCTCGACGCCGCCCGCCGCGCCGTGAAGCTTGCTGAATGAGCGAGATCTGGGACGAGCGGGCGCAGCTCTATCGCGAGAGCAAGGCGCACAGCGAGGGCGCCGACCTCGACCTCCTCGTCGAGTGGGCCGGCGGCGCGCGGACTGCGATCGACGTCGCGACCGGCGGCGGTCATGTGGCACGGCGGCTGCGTGAGGCCGGCCTGCAGGTCGTGAGCTGTGATCCGTCGCCCGGGATGGCGCCCGACGTCATCTGCTTCGCAGAGCACCTCCCGTTCGCCGACGACAGTTTCGACCTGGCCGTGACTCGGGTCGCGGCGCACCACTTCGCCGACGTCCGCGCCGCGGTCGACGAGCTGGCGCGCGTCGCGCGCGACCGCGTGGTCGTCGTCGACAACCTCTATCTCGGCGAGGCCGTCGAGGAGGCGGAGAAGCTGCGCGACCCGTCGCACGTCCGCAACTACAACGAGGCGGAATGGCACGACTTCTTCGCTGCCGCGGGCCTCGTTGTCGAGGAGGTGCGGCGCTTCGACTTCCCGATCGAGCTCGAGCCGTGGCTCGAGCGCACCGCCTGTACCGGCGAGGACGCAAAGCGTGTGCGCGAGCTCCTTGCCGATCGGATCGTCGGAGCCGACATCGTCCTGGATCGCATCGCGCTTCGAGGGCGGCCGCGCTAGTGGCGATTCTCGTCGACAGGGACACGCGGCTCGTCGTGCAGGGCCTGACCGGTAGCGAGGGTCGCTTCTTCGGCCTGCGCAACCGCGACTACGGGACGAACGTCGTCGCCGGCGTCACGCCCGGGAAGGGCGGTTCCGACGTGGACGGGATCCCCGTCTTCGACACGGTCGACGCTGCCGTCGCCGCGACCGGCGCGAACACGACGCTCGTCTTCGTGCCCGCCCGCTTCGCCGCCGACGCCGTCTACGAGGCAGCCGACGCCGGCATCGCGACGGCGGTCTGCATCACCGAGCACATCCCGGCGCACGACATGCTCCACCTGTCCGCCTACCTGCGGGTTCGCGGTGTGACGATGATCGGCCCGAACTGCCCCGGCGTGCTCTCGCCCGGAAAGGCGAACGCGGGGATCATCCCGGCCGAGGTCTTCCGCGAAGGTGCCGTCGGGCTGGTCTCGCGCTCGGGGACGCTGACCTACCAGATCGGCTACGAGCTGGCACAGCTGGGGCTCGGCAACTCGTCCATCGTCGGCATCGGCGGCGACCCCGTCGTCGGCTCGACCTTCGTCGACGTGCTCGAGCGCTTCGAGGCGGACGCCGAGACCGAGACGGTCGTGCTCGTCGGCGAGATCGGCGGCGACGAGGAGGAAAAGGCCGCGCGGTTACGTCGCCGAGCGGATGTCGAAGCCGGTCTTCGCCTACATCGCCGGCTTCTCGGCGCCGCCGGGAAAGACGATGGGCCACGCGGGCGCGATCATCTCGGGCTCGTCGGGCACGGCGCAGGCGAAGAAGGAGGCGCTCGAGGCGGCCGGGATCGCGGTCGGAACGACCCCGACGGAGGTCGCGCAGCTCGTCGCCGAGCAGGTGCGCGGCGGTCACTAGACTCAGGAGCCATGGAAGAGACGACGACCCCGGAGCCGGAGGAGACGACACCGGAGCCGCTCCAGACGGCCCCGACGAAGACGATCTCGTTCGCCCGCGGTGTTCCGGCACCCGAGTGCCTGCCCGTGGAGGAGCTCGCCGACTGCGCTCGCGCCGTCCTCGAGCAGGACGGCAAGACGATCCTCTCCTACGGCTCCGCGGCGGGGTACACACCGCTGCGCGAATACATCGCACAGTGGTTCGGCGTCCATCCGTACCGCGTCGTGATCACGAACGGCGCGCTCCAGGGTTTCGTGCTGCTCGCGAAGCACCTCTCACGCGGCCGGCGCGTCCTGATCGAGGAGCCGACCTACGACCGCGCGATCAAGATCCTGCTCGACAGCGGCGCCTCGCTCGCCACCGTCTCCCTCGACGACGAGGGGATCGTCCCGCAAGGGCTCGAGGACGCGCTGCGGACAGCCGAGGATCCGGCGTTCCTCTACACGATCCCGACGTTCCAGAACCCGAGCGGGCGCACGATGTCGGTCGAGCGGCGGCAGAAGATCGTCGAGATGGCGCAATTCAACAACCTCCAGATCGTCGAGGACGACCCGTATGGCCTGATCCGGTACGAGGGCGAGGCGCCGCCGGCGCTGTTCGATCTCTCCGGCAAGACATTCATCTACAGCTCGTCGTTCTCGAAGACGATCTCGCCGGGCCTGCGCGTGGGCTGGTACATCCTGCCCGAGGAGCTCGCGGGGGAGATCACCGAGGCCGCGGCCTCGACCTACATCACGCCGGTGCTGCTGAACCAGGCTGTCGCGTTCGAGTTCATCCGCCGCGGTCACTTCCAGTCGAACCTCGAGCGGGTGAACGGGCTGCTGCGCGCGCGTCGCGACGCGATGCTCGCCGCGCTCGAGAAGCACCTGTCGGGCTGCACGTGGACGCGGCCCGAGGGCGGTTACTTCGTCTGGCTCGAGTTCCCGGGCGGCACGATCGCCAAGCAGGTGCTCGAGAAGGTCGAGGGCGTCACGTTCGTCCCGGGCGTGGACTTCGGCGGGATGCCGAACACCGCCCGGCTCGCGTTCAGCTTCGTCTCCCCCGAGGAGATCGAGGTCGGCGTCGAGCGCATCGCGGCCGCGCTGTAGCGCTTACGCAATTGCGCCGGCGGTCGCGGTCACCGCCACCGGTAGCGGTAGCGGTACGCGGCAGCGGCCGCGGCACGAGTCGCGGCTGGGGTGGCGGCTGGAGCGTTCGTCCCGCTGCCCGGAACGTGGGACACGGCCGCTCGACCACGAGCGCGCAGAGGCCGTTTTGGCGGAAGTAGCAGTCCTGGCAGGTGGGTGCCTGGTGGCTCATCGTTCGTTACTCCACTGCTGGAAAGGCTGGTTGACTACGCCGCAAGAGAGAGGCCGATCCTACGACTGTGACGGCGCCGGTCAATGGCTTGCCTGCAAAGAAAACGCGGAGTTTCCGGCTCTATTCTCGCGACCGGAATCCGGGCTTTGCTACCGGGAATCCGGCAGAGTTGCCAGTGCCCGCAACGCCTGTTGAAAACTGTTCACAGGGATGATGCGCAGCCCGTTGGCGTACTTGCGCGCCTCGCGGGCGTTGTCCCCCGCCGGGACGAGAAAAGCATCCACACCCGCACGGCGCGCGCCGATCGTTTTTTGCTTGATCCCGCCGATCGGCCCGACCGAGCCGTTCAGGAAGAGCTCGCCCGTCGCTGCGATCCTGTGGCCGCCGTCGACGTTGCGGCCGAGCTCCTCCAGCACGTCGAGGGCGAACGCGAGTCCGGCCGACGGCCCACCCACGCCGCTCGCGTCGATCGAGACGCGGAGCGGCAGGCGAATGTCGGTCGCCTGCTCGAGGAGGATGCCGACGATGGGATGGTGCGACCCGGGCGAGGCCGCCACCGTCTCGAGCGCGACGACCTTCTTCGCCCCGCTGCGGCGGAGCGTGAAGCGAACCGTGGAGCCGACGCTCCTTCGGCGCATCGCCTGCGAGACGTCGTCCGGCGAGGTGACTGGTTTGCCGTCGACCGCGACGATCACGTCTGCCGGCGCCAGCTTGCCGGCCGCCGGAAGCCCGCGCTGGACGCCCGAAATGAGCGCTCCGCTCGGAACCGCACTGCACCTTCCGCCCGAGGGCCCGGAGCGCGACCGCAGCCGCGATCCGCTGCGAGCGTCTCATCGAAGCCATGTCGACCCGTCGCTGGTCTCGCTCGCTCGTGCCCGGTGGGACGACCTGTCCCGGGTCGAGGAGGTCGGCGCCTTCGTGCAGGCCGCCGAGCAATCGCTCGAGCAGCGTCGCCTTGCGGACGATGACGTCGACGAAGTAGATGCCGCCGCCGTCGGTCGGGTCGTGTCCTCCGTCGACCTCGACGAGCGGCGCCACGGCATGCGCGCGGTCGGGAAGGAAGATGTACTGCCTCGACGGGAGCAGCCAGAGCGCGAATACGCCGATGAGGAGAACGAGCCCTGCCGTCAGAAGGCGGGCCGGGGTGAGAAACCTCACAGAATGAGCCTACGCCGTCAGGACGCCGACGAGCTCGCGCACCGCAGCGGCGGACCGCCGGAGTGCCTCGCGCTCGTCCTCCGCGAGGTCGAGCTCGACGATCGTCTCCATGCCTGCCCGGCCCAGCTTGACGGGCACGCCCATGTAGAGGTCGTCGATCCCGTACTCGCCCTGGAGGAAGGCCGTGCACGGGAGCACGCGCTTCTCGTCCAGCATGATTGCGTCCACCATCTGAGCCGCCGCGGCCCCGGGCGCGTACCACGCTGAGGTGCCGAGCAGCCCGACGAGCTCGCCGCCGCCCTTGGCGGTGCGCTCGACGAGCTCGCGGATGCGCTCGTCCGAGACGAGCAGGCGCAACGGCACGCCGCCCACGGTCGCGGCGCTGACCACGGGCACCATCTGGTCGCCGTGGCCGCCGAGCACGAGCGCGGTTACGTCCTTCACCGACGAGCCCGTCTCCCAGGCGATAAAGGTCGCGAAGCGCGAGGCGTCGAGGATGCCCGCCATTCCGAGCACGCGCTCCCGCGGCCGGCCCGAGACGCTCTTCGCCACATGGCACATCGCGTCGAGCGGGTTCGAGACGACGATCAGGATCGCTTCGGGGGACGCGGCAATCGCCTTCGCTGTGACGTCCGCGACGATCTTCTCGTTCGTCGTCACGAGGTCGTCGCGACTCATGCCCGGGCCGCGCGGCACGCCGGCAGTGATCACGACGACGCTCGACCCGGCCGTCTCCTCATAGCCGTTCGTGCCGGTGACGTTCGGCTCGTAGCCGAGCAGTCGGCCCATCTCGTCGATGTCGAGTGCCTTGCCCTGGGGCAGGCCCTCCTTGACGTCGACGAGGACGATGTCCGCGTAGTCGCGGGTCGCGAGCACCTGCGCGCACGTCGCGCCGACGTTCCCTGCGCCTACGACAGTGATCTTGGGGCGACCGCTCACGCGTGTGCGACACGCTCGAGCTTGGCGATCAGCGCGTCGGCGACCTCGCTGGTGCCGACGGCGCTCGGGTCGTCGCGCGTCGGCTTCATGTCGTAGGTGACGCTCTTCCCCTCGAGGATCAGCTCGGCGATCGCCGCCTCCAAACGGGCGGCGGCGTCGGTCTCGTCAAGGTAGCGGAGCATCAGCATCCCCGAGAGGAGGTGCGCGATCGGGTTCACCCTGTTCTGCCCGGCGTACTTGGGCGCCGAGCCGTGCGTCGGCTCGAAGACGGCGACGCTCTCGCCGAAGTTCGCGCCGGGCGCGACGCCGAGGCCGCCGATCAGGCCGGCTGCGAGGTCGGAGAGAATGTCCCCGTAGAGGTTCGGCAGCACGAGCACGTCGTACTCCTCGGGCCGCTGGACGAGCTGCATGCACATGTTGTCCACGATCCGGTCGTCGAACTCGATGTCGGGATTCTCCGCGGCCACGGCATGTGCGGTTCGGAGCCACAGGCCGTCGGTGAACTTCATGATGTTTGCCTTGTGGACGGCCGTGATCTTGCGGCGGCCCATCCGGCGGGCGTAGTCGAACGCGAACTCGAAGACTCGCCGAGTGCCGGTGATCGAGATCGGCTTGATCGTGATCCCGGCGTCCTCGTGCGGGAGGCGGCCGCCGTGGGCGTTCAGCCACTCGATGAGCTCGGCGGTGTCCGGCGTGCCCTGCTCGTACTCGATTCCGACGTAGAGGTCCTCGGTGTTCTCGCGCACGATCACGAGGTCGATGTCCTGGTAGCGCGTGCGCACGCCCGGGTAGGTCTTGCACGGGCGCACCTGCGCGTAGAGGTCGAGCCTCTTTCGCAGCGCGACGTTGACGGAGCGGAAACCTTCGCCGATCGGCGTCGTGATCGGACCTTTGAGCGCGACGCCGTTGCGGCGGATCGAGTCGAGCGTCGACTCGGGCAGCGGGTCGCCGCCGTGCTCGTGCATCACGTCGGCACCGGCGGGCTGGACGTCCCATTCGAAGTCGACGCCGGTCGCCTCGAGCACGCGACGAGTCGCCTCGGTGAGCTCCGGGCCGGTGCCGTCGCCTGGGATGAGTGTCACGACGTGTGTCACGAGCCAGCGATTCTACGGACGAATCCGCGCCGTCCTGCCTGCACCTGCGGTCATTCCGCGATGGAGCCGCGCGGAGGGATGCGCTAGCGTGCGCGCCGTGAACGACTTCCGCCCAGGTCTCGAAGGCGTGATCGCCTTCGAGACGGAGATCGCGGAGCCCGACAAGGAAGGCTCGGCGCTTCGGTACCGGGGCATCGACATCGAGGAGCTTGTCGGTCACTACCCCTTCGAGAAGGTATGGGGTTTGCTCGTCGACGGGAGCTTCGAGCCGGGGATGCCGAAGGCGGAGCGGATCGAGCTGCAGGATCCCAGCGGGTCGGTGATGGCCGACCTCCAGGCCGCGCTTGCGACGCTCGGGCCGAAGTGGGGCCTGAAGCAGCTCGTCGACATCGAGCCCGAGCAGGCGCGCGACGATCTGGCGCGGCTGTCGGCGGCGACGCTCTCGATCGTCGCGCAGGCAGCACGTGGCGACCAGCCGGCGGTACCCGAAAGTGAGGTTGACCAGGGCGAGAACGTGGCCGCACAGTTCCTGATCCGCTGGCGCGGCGAGGCCGATCCTCGGCACGTGGATGCGGTCGATACGTACTGGGTGTCGGCGGCCGAGCACGGACTCAACTCATCGACCTTCGCGGCGCGCATCGTCGCCTCGACGGGCGCCGACTGTGCCGCAGCGATGTCGTCGGCCGTGGGGGCGCTTTCGGGCCCGCTCCACGGCGGCGCGCCCACGCGGGTTCTGAGGATGCTCGACGAGGTCGAGGCGCGCGGAGACGCCGATGCGTACGTCCAGGACATGATCGCGAGCGGCAAGCGGATCATGGGCTTCGGCCACCGGGTCTACCGTGCTGAGGACCCTCGCGCACGTGTCCTGCGCCGAACAGCACAGCGGCTCGGCTCGCGGCGAGTCGAGGTCGCCGAGGCACTGGAAGAGGCAGCGCGCGCCGCACTGCGCGAGAAGTCCCCCGACCGCGTGCTCGAGACGAACGTCGAGTTCTGGGCAGCGGTCGTGCTCGAGATCGCAGATGTCCCACCGGCGATGTATCCGCCGATGTTCGGCTGCGCGCGCGTCGCGGGCTGGTCGGCGCACATCATCGAGCAGAGACGCACGGGCCGCCTGATCCGCCCGTCGGCGCGGTACATCGGCCCGCCGTCCCGTTCCCTCGCCGAGACGCCTTGATGCTCACGCCTCCGGCCGGTAGCGGCTCCCGGTCGGCAGAGTCGTCCTCCGCCGGCGCCCCGGAGACGTGAGCGAGCTCGCAGACGCGGCGGCGCAGGCGGATGCGCTAGCTGAGCAGGGTGCGGAGCGCGACCTCGCCGATCTGCGTACCAAGTGGGGCGAGGAGCTGGAAGCCTCCGCCCGCTCTGCCGACTACCGCGAGCGCGCGGTGGCCTACCGCGCGATCGGCCAGTTTCGCTTTCGCCAGAAGCTCGAGCTTCTGCGGCGGGGGCTCGAGGACGAGAGCCCGGCCTGTCGCGGCTCTGCCCTCCTCTCACTCGAGCGGCTCTCGCGCGACCATCCGGGCGACGTCAACGGCGTTCGGCCGCTGCTGCACGAGCTCGCGACGCGGGACGGCAACCAGGCGGTGCGCCGGCTCGCGATCATGTCCCTCCGCAACGGCTCGCCGCAGCGCGACACGATTGGCATCCTCGCCGCGCTCGGTGACGACGACGAGCAGGACCGTGAGCTGCGCGAGGCGGCGACCAAGGTCGCGCAGTACCTGCGCAAGAAGGCCGGCCCGTCAAAGTAGGACACGTGCTGACGGCGGTCGGCACTTCCATGGCGTGCTCTGCCCGGCCGGCTGTGGACGAAGAGTCGCGAAATCGGCACCAAGGCGTGACAGACACGCGCGGAAGTCACGGCTAGCGTCGCCCTTCGAGGGCGGAGGGAGCGACCCCACCCAGGGCGGGGGAACGAGCGGTGACGCCGCCGTCGGCGCGGTCCGCGCGGCAAGGTTCAGGCTGGCTCGTCGCGTTCTTCCCGCGTCGAGATTGGCGCCGCGCTCTCGCGCGGCTCCGACTTCTTTTCCGGCGCGCGCCGGCGTGCGTGCGGATGGGCCTGGAAGTACGACTCGCGGCGCCGCTTGTCGGTGACGTGCGTGTAGAGCTCGGTCGTGCCGAGGTCGGCGTGGCCGAGCATCTCCTGGACGCTGCGGAGGTCGGCGCCGCCCTCGAGCAGGTGCGTCGCGAACGAGTGCCGCAGCAGGTGCGGATGGACGCGTTGCGGGTCGAGGCCCGCCGCTGCCGCAAGCCGGCGGAGGATCAGGAACGCTCCGGCTCGGGTGAGCGCGCCGCCCTTCGCGTTCAGGAACAGCTCCGGGCGGTGGCGCCGGTCGAGGTGCGGGCGACCGCGGGCGAGGTAGCGGCGGAGCGCCTCGGCGGCCTCCCGGCCAAGCGGCACGATGCGCTCTTTCCCGCCCTTGCCGACGACGCGCACGAGCCGGTCGTCGAGATCGACGCCGCCCTTCTCAAGGCCCATCGCCTCGGAGACGCGCAGGCCGGCGCCGTAGAGCAGCTCGACCAGGGCGCGGTCGCGCAACGTGCGCGGCGCGACGCCGCTCGCCGCCGAGATCAGCCGCTCCGCCTCTCCCGCGGAGAGGGCTCTCGGCAGCTTCGGCGTCCGGCGAGGCAGCTGCAGCTCGGCGGCGGGGTTGTCGGTGCGCGCTCCGATCAACTGGAGGTGGCGGAAGAAGCTGCGCGCCGACGCGGTGCGCCGCGCGAGCGTCGCGGCCGAGAGACCGTGGGCGCGGAGCTGCGCCGTGTAGCGCTCGAGGTCGTCGAGGCGCGCATCCGCGACCGGAGTCCCGAGGAACGCTCGCAGCTGGGCCAGGTCTCGCCGGTAGGCGTCGACTGTTCGTGGCGACCGGCGGGCCGCGAGCAGCGCGAGGAACGCCTCGACCTCGCGGTCAGCTTCTGGGGTGCGCGCGGTCGTAGACACGGCGGAGGCGTTTCGCGTCGACGTGGCTGTAGATCTGTGTCGTGGACAGGGACGAGTGGCCGAGGAGCTCCTGGATCACGCGCAGGTCGGCGCCGCCCTCCAGCAAGTGGGTGGCGAACGCGTGGCGGAGCCGGTGCGGGTGCGCAGTCAGGCGGCGGAGCGTCGAGGTGTCGAGCCGGCGGCCGCGGACCGAGAGGAACACGGCGTTCTCGGCCCTGCGCGCAAGCTCGGGCCGCGACTCGCTCAGGTAGCGCGCGAGCCAGTAGGCGGCCTCCTCGCCGAGCGGGACGACTCGCTCCTTGGCGCCCTTGCCGTGGCGCACGAGGACGAGCTCCTGCTCGAAGTCGACGTCTGTGAGGTCGAGGCCCACAGCCTCCGCGCTTCTCAGCCCGGCCGAGTAGACGAGCTCGACCATGGCGCGATTGCGCAGGGCGAGCGCGGTCGAATGTGCATGTGTACCCATGCACACGCTCGGGTCGAGTGCGGCAAGGAGCGCGTCGACCTCCTCCGCTTTTGGCGCGTCCGGCAGGCGCTGCGACCGGCGCGGCGCGAGCGGGATCTCCGGCACGTGAGCGCGCCCGAGCGAGAAGCGCAGCAGTGAGCGCACCGCCGAGAGTCTCCGCGAGATGGTCGCCGGCGCGAGCTTGCCGCCGCGACGCGCTCGACCGAGGTCGGCGGTGTACTCCGAGAGCGTGCGCACGTCGACCCGCCCGAGTTGTGCCTCCTCGCCGTACCACTCGGCGAAGTCGCGGAGGTCGGTTCGATACGCGCGTTGCGTCGCCGCGGAGATCCCGGGAGAGGCGAGAAAACGGTCGATCGCCTGTGCAAGCGTCATTCGCACCGAGTTCGCGGCCTCTATACGATCGCCTGCCGTGAACCGCTTCCAGGCCCTTGCCGAGCTAGCCGTTCACGGCGCCAACGTCCAACCGGGTCAGGTGGTCGCGGTCGGGGCGACGACCGGTCAGGAGCCGCTCGCGCGGGCGGTCGCCGAGGCCGCATACCGCAGCGGTGCGCTCTTCGTCGACGTCACGTACTTCGACCCCTACGTCAAGCGGATGCGCATCGAGCACGCCGATCCGGAGACGCTCGGGTTCGTTCCACCCTGGTTCGGAAGCCGGGTCGAGCAGTTGGCCGAGCGCGGAGACGCGCGGATCGCGCTTGCCGGGGTGGTGGCGCCGGACGTGTTCAGCGGCCTCGATCCCGCGCTGCTCGGGCGTGACCAGATGCCGGGGCTCAAAGAGACCTCGCGGATCATCGGCGAGCGCTCAACCAACTGGACGATCGTGCCGTGCCCGCACCCGGCGTGGGCCAAGCTCGTGTATCCGGACCTCGACGAGGCCGCCGCCTACGAGCGGATGTGGGACGAGCTCACGCACATCCTGCGGCTCGACGAGCCCGACCCGAAGGACGCCTGGGAGGAGCGCGTTGCCACGCTGACGCGGTCGGCCGCAGCCCTCACCGAGCACGGGTTCGACGCCGTCGAGTTGCGCGGACCGGGAACCGACCTGACGGTCGGGCTGCTTCCGACGAGCGTCTGGCACGCAGGCGATTTCACGACGCGCGCCGGCCTGCGGCACCTCCCGAACCTGCCCACGGAGGAGGTCTTCACCACCCCGGATCCGGCGCGCACCGAAGGACACGTGACCTCGACGAAACCGCTCGTGCTGAAGGACGGCACGATCGTGCGTGGCCTGCGGATGCGGTTCGAGGGTGGTCGCGCGGTCGACGTCGAGGCCGACGAGAACGGCGCGGCGCTCCGGGCGCGCACCGGGATCGACGCGGGCGCGACCCGGCTCGGCGAGCTCGCGCTCGTCGATCGCCAGGGCCGCATCGGCCCGCTCGGCACGATCTTCTACGAGACGCTGCTCGACGAGAACGCCGTCAGCCACCTCGCGCTCGGCTTCGGCTTCCCGTTCGCGGTGGCCGACGAGGACCTCGCCCGGATCAACCAGAGCGAGATCCACATCGACTTCATGATCGGCTCGCCGGAGCTCGAGGTCACCGGCGTGACGCACGAGGGCGAGCGGGTGCCCGTCCTTCGCAACGGCGACTGGCAGATTTAGAACTCGTTTCAAAATGAAGCCTTGAGCCGGCGGGGCTGGGCGGCACGATCGCGGCGGCCGCGGGAGCCCAATAGCGCTGCTATTGCGGCTCCCCGCGGCCTTGCGCTCGCACCACCCATCGCACCCCGTCGGCGAAGCGTCATTCTGAAACGAGTTCTAGCGGCACAGAATTTCGCACCGGCTTTGCCGGTGCTCGATTCCTTGCCGGGACAGAGCGCTCCTACCGCGAAGCCTGGGTTGGCGGGACCGGGCAAAGCCCGGCCCCGCTTCCTTCCTGCCGCAAGGTGTGCGCCGCCTCCGTACGATTGGGCGCATGGCGAAAGAGACATATCAGGGCGCTGTCGCCGACGGTCTCGAGCCTCAGGGCACGGTCTGGTGGAACCCGACGACGCCCGTCCTTTACACCCACGCACTGCGCCGCGACGAAGGCGTGCTCGCCCACGGCGGGCCGCTCGTCGTCGACACCGGCCGGCACACCGGCCGCTCGCCCGGGGACAAGTTCGTCGCGCGCGAGAGCGGCTCGGAGGACCGCATCTGGTGGGGCAAGGTGAACCAGGTGCTCGAGGAGGACCGCTACGACGCGCTCCGGGCCAAGGTGGCCGCACACCTCGGCGCCGAGGGCAACCTGTACGTCGTCGACGCCTTCGCCGGCGCCGACCCCGAGCACCGAATCTCGATCCGCGTCGTCACCGACCGCCCGTACCACGCGCTGTTCGCGCGGACGATGTTCATCACACCCGCGGACGAGGAGCTGAAGAACTTCGAGCCACAGGCGGTCGTCCTGCACGCCCCCGGCCTGGAGGCCGACCCGGTCGAGGACGGGACGCGCACCGGCGCGTTCATCGTGCTGCACCCGTCGCGACTCGAGGTGCTGATCGGCGGCACCTTCTACGCGGGTGAGATCAAGAAGTCGATCTTCACGCTGATGAACGACCGGCTGCCGCTCGAGGGAGTGCTCCCGATGCACTGCTCGGCGAATGTCGGCGACGAGGGCGACGTCGCGATCTTCTTCGGTCTTTCGGGCACGGGCAAGACGACGCTCTCGGCCGACCCGCAGCGGCAGTTGATCGGCGACGACGAGCACGGCTGGGGCGACTGCGGGCATCTTCAACGTCGAGGGGGGCTGCTACGCGAAGGTGATCCGCCTCTCGGCCGAGGCGGAGCCCGAGATCTTCCAGACGACGCGCACCTTCGGGACGATTCTCGAGAACGTGATCGTCGACGAGCGCGGCCGGCTCGACCTCGACGACGACTCGAAGACCGAGAACACGCGTGCCGCGTACAAGCTGGAGCGGATCTCCAACGCGCTGCGCACGAAGCAGGCGGGGCACCCGTCGAACGTCGTCTTCCTCACCGCCGATGCGTTCGCGATCCTGCCGCCGATCGCCCGGCTCACCCACGATCAGGCGCGGTACTGGTTCCTTGCCGGCTTCACCGCAAAGCTGGCCGGCACCGAGATCGGTGTCACGGAGCCGGAGCCGACGTTCTCGGCCTGCTTCGGAGCGCCGTTCCTGCCCCAGCGACCGGCGGTCTACTCGAAGATGCTCGGCGAGAAGCTCGCCCGCCACAAGCCACGCGTGTGGCTCGTCAACACGGGCTGGAGCGGCGGCCCGCCCGGCGAGGGCCACCGGATGCCGATCCAGGCCACGCGCGCGCTCCTGCACGCGGCGCTCTCGGGCCGGCTCGAGGGCGTCGAGCATCGAACCGACGAGGTGTTCGGATTCGAGGTGCCGGTCTCGGTTCCGGGCGTCGAGCGCGCGCTGCTCGACCCGCGCTCGACCTGGCGCGACCCGGACGCCTACGACGCGAAGGCGCGCGAGCTCGCGCAGATGTTCCGCGAGAACTTCAAGAAGTTCGAAGACGTCGAGCCCGAGGTCGTCGAAGGCGGGACCGCGGCTCTGACCGAGTCGCGACGTCAGTCGACGGCGGCGAAGCGGATCTCGTGGCCGCTTGCGTCGACGGCGAGGAAGCGCAGGAGCCGCCGGCCCTCGGCGGCAAGGGCCGCGGTCGCCCGTTTGGTCAGTCGCCCGGCGTGGTGGATCGCGAGCGTGGCGCTCCCGGTGTCGAGGTCGCGGTCGAGCCGCCAGAGGGCGCACCCGAAGCCGTCGTAGAGCACCGCCCCGTGGCCCGGCCCGCCCGCGCGGGACAGCCGGCCCCGCGTCGCCTCGGAGATGAAGCGGCTTCGGTCTGCGTGCGAGAGCAGCGCGTTGTCGTACTCCGGCAGGAAGCGTGGCGGCGCCGGCGTGTCCGGATCGGGCCGCGGCGCATCGAGAAGATCGACGAGCTCGCGACCGCGCTCGTCTCTGAACGCGCGCAGCTGCGGCTGGACCCGGTCGACGACCTCGCGAAAGCCCGTCAGGCGCGACCAGGCGGCGACATCGGCCACGGTCGCCGGCCCGAAGGCCGCCAGGTAGCGAAGGACTACGTCGTCAATCGAGGGCTCGGCCGCGAGGGAGCGGCCCAGCCAGGATTCGACGGTGGTCGTGGTGACTTGCGAGGTGTGTCCCCAGACACCGCGCGGCGGCACCTGGACGCAGGCGAGCAGGCAGCGGCACGCATAGGCCAGTGCAGCCGCGTCGTGGCCGGGGAACCGCTCCCCGAGCGCCGAGCGCAGCTCCGGCCCTGTGCGCGGCTGCATGAGCAGCTCGCGGGCGAAAGCCAGAACCGGGTTGAGATCGACCTGAGCGAGCGCGGGGGCAAAGTCCCGGTGACGGGCGAGCTCCGCGTCGAGCACCGGCTGCATCAGGGGGCGCAGCTGTAGGCAGTCGTCGCGGCTGACGAGGTGGATCGTCCCGCGCATGAGCACGATGCGGACCGCACGCCTCTCCACGAGCAGCTCGGCGAGCTCCTCGGGCCGAAACCGCTCGAGCCGCGACCACAACCCCGTGTACGGGTTCAGCGGCAGCTGGGCCTGCAGCCCGACCAGGTGCTCGACGGCGTCGATGGCCGGCATGGCGTGGCGGCGAAGCAGCAGCTGGCGCTCGAGTGTCGCCCGATTCAGCGCCCGCCGGCTCAGCACGTCCGCCCTCACCGTCGCGATTCTTGCCGGTTGTGCGAAGTCCAGACTGTCGCGGGTGTCGGTCACGCTTCAGCCGCTGCGCGCCCGGCACGACACAGCGCGTGCAAGGAGCAGCTCGCGTTCGCGGACGTTCCGCGTCAGCGAGGCCGCACGCTCGAGCTCTGCGCGGGCCTCGTCGAAGCGGCCGAGCTTCGCGAGCAGGTCGCCCCGCACGCTCGGCAGCAGGTGGTAGCCCTCGAGCGCCGGCTCCGAGGCCAGCGCGTCGACGAGCTCGAGACCCGCTTCAGGGCCGAGCGCCATCGCGAGCGCGACCGCGCGGTTCAGCTCCACGATCGGTGAGGGCGCGATCTCGGCGAGCGCGTCGTAGAGCGCTGCGATGTGCTCCCAGTCCGTCTCGGCCGATGTCGTGGCACGCGCGTGGCAGGCGGCGATCGCAGCCTGGAGCGCGTACGGGCCGAGTGCGCCCCCTAGCGCCTCGGCACGCTCGAGCGCCGCAAGACCGCGGCGGATGAGGAGCTGGTCCCATCGGCCGCGGTCCTGTTCGAGGAGCAGGACGGGCTCGCCGGACGGCCCGACCCGCGCGCGCAGGCGCGAGGCCTGGAGTCTCCATCAGCGCAACGAGCCCGTGGACCTCCGCCTCCCGCGGAGCGAGCTCTGCCAGGACGCGGCCGAGCCGCAGCGCGTCTTCGCACAGCTCGGGTCGCAGCCAGTCGTCGCCGGCGGTCGCCGAGTAGCCCTCGTTGAAGATGAGATAGACGACCTCGAGCACAGACGCGAGGCGATCGACAAGCTCGGCCCCGCGCGGCACCTCGAACGGAACGTGAGCTGCCGTGAGCGTCCGCTTGGCGCGGACGATCCGCTGCGCCACCGTCGGCTCGGGCACGAGGAACGCCCGAGCGATCTCGTCGGTCGTCAGACCGCCGAGCACGCGCAGCGTGAGCGCGGCACGCGCTTCCCGCGAGAGCACGGGATGGCAGGTCGTGAAGATCAGGCTCAGCAGATCGTCGCCAATGTCGTCGTCCAGTGCCGCGTCGATCTCGTCGAAGGCCGTCTCCTGTCGCTGCTCGAGCTCGCGGCCGAGCTCCGAGACCTTGCGCTCGAGTGTCTCGCGCCGCCGATGGAGGTCGATCGCGCGATGCTTCGCGGCGGCCATGAGCCAGGCACCCGGATTGTCGGGGACGCCGGTCTCCGGCCACCGCTCGAGCGCTACGACGAGGGCATCCTGCGCGAGCTCCTCTGCGACGCCGACGTCGCGTGCGAGTCGCGCGAGGCCGGCGATCAGCCTCGCCGACTCGATCCGCCAGACCGCCTCGATCGCGCGGTGCGTGGCGGCGACCGTCACGGCAGGAGGACTGGGTGTGCCACCGCTACCGCTTCGCGTTCTCGGCCATCTGCGCGACCATCCGCTCCTCGGCCTCCCGGACCTCGGCGGGCAACGCGTCGCCGAAGTCGTCCGCGTCGAACACCTGGCGGATCTCGATCACGTCGCCGTCCAGCATCGGGGCACGCTTGACCCACTCGACGGCCTCCTCCTTCGACTTCGCCTGGATCAGCCAGAAGCCGGCGATCAGCTCCTTCGTCTCGGCGAACGGCCCGTCGATCACGGCCGGCGGCTTGCCGCTCGAGAAGCGCACCCGTGCGCCCTTCGAGCTCGGATGGAGCCCGTCACCGGCGAGCATCGCGCCGGAGCGGACAGCTCCTCGTTGTACTTCGTCATCTCGTGAAGAGGTCTTCGCTCGGCATGACGCCTGCCTCGGTGTCCTCCGTGGCCCTGACGATCAGCATGAAGCGCATCTCGTGTCTCCTTCTCTCGAGTCGGCGACGGGCGAAGCCCCGGCTCTACCTACGCGTCGAACGAGGTTCCGCGAAATCGACACGGCGGACGACTTTCTTGCGCGGCGACGGCAGGTCAGACGCGGCCGAAGCGCTCGACTGCGCGGGCCCGGCGCCTGGCGGCCTCGAGCTCGCGGTCGCGCGGGGGAGCCGAGGTCACGAGCTCCGCGAGCAGGCGGGCCGTCGCCTCGGCGATCTCCTCGACTGCACCGTCGAATGCCTCCTTGTTCGCACGCGAGGGCGCGTTCATGCCGCTCACCTTGCGGACGTACTGGAGCGCAGCAGCTTGGATCTCCTCCGCGGTTGTCGGCGGCTCGAAGTTGTAGAGAGAGCGAATGTTCCGGCACATGCCGCCAACTCTAACGGCGCTCGCGACACGGCTCGGCGCCGTTCGCGAGCTCCCCGGGGGCAGCATCACGGCGGCACGGCGGCAGCGCGCGCCGTGCGCTCGCGGCCGACACCGTGGCAGCGACGCCCGGCCGGGCCTTTCAGGTAGCGTCGAAAGCCGATGGATGCGTCCCACGACGTACTCGTGATCGGCGCCGGTTGTGCCGGGATGCGGGCGGCGATCGAGGCGCACGATGCGGGCGCAGACGTCGGCGTGGTCTCGAAGCTGCATCCGACCCGCAGCCACTCCGGCTCGGCGGAGGGCGGCATCAACGCCGCGCTCGGCAACACGAAGGAGGACTCGCCCGAGGCGCACGCCTTCGACACGGTCAAGGGGTCGGACTTCCTCGCCGACCAGGACGCGGTCGAGATCTTCACCCGCGAGGCGCCGGGCGACATCTACCAGCTCGAGCACTGGGGAGCGATGTTCACGCGCGCCGGCGACGGGAAGCTCGCGCAGCGGCCGTTCGGCGCCGCCGGGTCGCCCCGTACCGTCTTCGCGGCGGACATCACGGGGCACGTCCTGATCCAGGTGCTCTACGAGCAGCTCGTCAAGCGCGGAATCAAGGTGTACGAGGAGTACTTCGCCTGGAAGCTCGTCGAGGACGGAGGACGGTGCCAGGGCGTTGTGGCCTGGGATCTCCTGCGAGGCGGCCTGAAGGCACTGTCGGGCAAGTCGGTGATCCTCGCGACCGGCGGGATCGGCCGCATCTACCGGATTACCACGAACGCCTACGCCTGCACGGGCGACGGGGCGGCGATGGCGCTCCGGCTCGGGCTTGCGCTCAAGGACATGGAGTTCATGCAGTTTCACCCGACGACGCTGTACCCGACCGGGATCCTGATCACCGAGGGCTGCCGGGGCGAGGGCGCCTATCTGCTCAACTCCGATGGCGAGCGGTTCATGCAGCGCTACGCTCCGGATGCGCTCGAGCTCGCCTCACGGGACGTCGTCTCACGGTCGGAGCAGACCGAGATCGACGCGGGGCGCGGGGTCAACGGCAGCGTGATGCTCGACATGCGCCACCTTGGCGCCGCCAGGATCATCGACCGTCTGCCCGGGTCGCGGGAGCTCGCGATCACCTACGCGGGGGTCGATCCGATCTACGACCCCGTCCCGGTTCGGCCCGGCGCCCACTACCACATGGGTGGCGTCGCGACCGACGTCGACGGGCTGACCGAGCTGCCCGGTCTCTACGCCGCGGGCGAGACGGCCTGCGTCTCGGTGCACGGCTCGAACCGGCTCGGCGGCAACTCTCTGATGGAGACGATCACCTTCGGACGTCGTGCGGGACGGGCGGCTGCCGAGGCGGCGCTCCTCCGCGGCGGCTCGGCAGCCGTCCCGGCGTCGGCCCGTAGAGACGCAGAGTCCGAGCTCGCCACCCTGCTCGGGCGGCGTGACGGCGAGCGCGCCTGGAAGATCCGCGACGAGCTCGGCTCGTCGATGCTCCAGAACTTCGGCGTGTTCCGTCGCGAAGACCAGATGCAGGAGCAGATCGGGATCATCGACGGGCTCCTCGAGCGCTACGAGAACGTCGTCGTCGAGGACAAGGGCGACGTGTGGAACAGCGATCTGACGCAGGCGCTCGAGCTCGGCGGCTGCCTCGAGCTCGCCGCATGCATGCTGCGCGGCGGGATCGAGCGGAAGGAGAGCCGCGGCGCCCACGCGCGGCCACACGACTACCCGGACAGAGACGACGAAAACTTCCTCCGGCACACCGTCGTCTCATGGGTTGACGGTAGGCCGGCGCTCGACTGGAAGCCGGTCACGATCACCAAATGGCAACCGGCGGAAAGGACGTATTGATGCAGCGCACGCTCCTGCTGCTCGCGCCGCTCGCGCTCGTACTCGTACTGGCCGCGTGCGGCGGTGGCAAGTCGACCTCGAGCTCGGGCAACCCGCTCGTCGATGCGGCCGACGCCACCGCCCAGGCGGGGAGCGAGACGACCTCGATGACGGGCAAGGTGTTCCTGCCCACCCAGACGCTTGGGCTTCGTGGCGACGGCGGCTACAACCACGCAACCGACGAGGGATGGCAGCACGTCGTCGTCAGCGTGCCGGGCGCCGGTGCGCCGTCGATTGACGAGATCTTCGTCAAGGGCGTGCTCTGGATGAAGTCGCCGGTGCTGTTCGCGGGCGCGCTTCCGAGCGGCAAGCAGTGGATCAAGGTCGACGTCAACAAGGCCGGCAAGAACCTCGGCTTCAACTTCAAGGCTCTGATGGGCCAGACGCCCGCCGACGTGCTCAAGCAGCTCCAGCGCACCGCAACCCCGGTGAAGACGATCGGGACGGAGACGATCGACGGGGTCGAGACAACCCACTATCGTGCGGCCATCGACACGAAGAAGATCCCCGCGGCCGACAAGTTCCAGAAGCTGACGACCGCGGCCTACAAGCCGATCGACGTTTGGGTGGACGAGGACGGCCGTGTCCGCCAGACGCGGTTCGACTACACGACGAAGATCGATCCTTCGATGGCGCCGCGGGCCAGAGTCATGCTGACGATGAAGCTCACCGACTTCGGCGCGACGGCCGACGTCGAGCCGCCCAAGGCGAATCTCGTGGTCGACGTGTCGGACCCGGTGGGAAGCGGAGGCTGATGCACCTGGCAGTGAAGATCTGGCGGGTCGACCCGGCCTCGGGCGAGCGCGCGTTGCGCGAGTACGAGGTGGACGCGCCCGAGTGGGTGACGCTGCTCGACGTGCTGGACATCATCAAAGACCGCCACGACGGGACGCTCGCGTATCGCAAGAGCTGCCGGATGATGATCTGCGGCTCGTGCGCGATGCGGCTGGACGGCGCTGCGGTGCTCGCCTGCAAGGTGCGCATGTTCGACATGGCGCAGGCCGGCCATGTGCCGGTCGTCTCGGCGATGGGGAACCTGCCGGTCGTCAAGGACCTCGTCGTCGACATGGAGCCGTTCTGGGCCAAGTTCCGGGCGGTCGACCCGTTTCTGCGCCCGGGCTACAGCGAGCCGCCGGGCGGCCGCGAGCACCGCATCTCGCAGGAGCGCCTGCGCGTGATCCACAAGGAGTCGCTCTGCATCAACTGCGGCGCCTGCGTCTCGGAGTGCAACGCGATGGAGTCCGACCCCGACTTCCTGGGGCCGCAGGCGCTCGCCAAGGCGATGCGCTTCGTCGGCGATCCGCGCGACGGCACGAAGCTCGAGCGGCTCGAGCAGGTGAACGGCAAGAACGGCGTCTGGCAGTGCACTCGCTGCTACTTCTGCAACGAGCGCTGCCCGAAGGGCGTCGACCCGCGCGACGCGATCGCCAAGCTCGGCGCCGAGTCGGTCAAGGAGGGGATCGACCGCGACATGGGCGCGAAGCACGCGAAGTGGTTCGTCACCTCGGCGCGCACGACCGGCTGGCTGCGCGAGACGGAGCTCGTGCCGAAGACGCAGGGCATCGTCGAGTCGATCAAGCAGACGCGGTTCGCGCTCAAGCTCGCGCGCGTCGGCAAGGTGCCCACGCCGTTCCCGCCGCACGTGGCGAAGAACGTCCGCGAGGCGCGGCGGCTGTACGACCTGGTGCAGGAGCAGGGTCGCAGCGGCTACGCCGGCATCGTGCAGGGCGAGAAGGCGCTCGCAAAGCTGGCGCACGGCCACCATGAGGGCGAGCGCGACCCGTACGGCGAGGGCTCGTTCCCGCGCCCGAAGCCCCTCGCCGGCGAGGAGGTCGCCCCGTGAGCGCGCCGGTCGCCGAGGGTCTCAGGCGCGTCGCCTACTACAAGGGCTGCCTCGCCTCGCTCTCGGCCAAGGAGCTCGACTCGGCGACCCGTGCGCTCGCACCGAAGGTCGGCCTGGAGCTCGAGGAGCTCGAGTCGGTGACCTGCTGCGGCGCCGGGGACATCCACGAGGCGGAGCCCGACTACTACCTGCACCTGAACGCGCGCATCCTCTCCTACGCCGCCGCGACCGGCTGCGACACGCTGCTCACGGTCTGCAACGTCTGCACGCTCAACCTGCGCCAGGCGAACTGGCAGCTCGTCGGCGACGCCGAGCTGCGGGCGCGCGTGAACGAGAACCTCGTCTCGGTCGGCGTCCCCGCCTACGAGGAGGACGTGGACGTGCGCCATCTGCTCTGGGAGCTCGCCGAGGGCGACGGCTTCGAGCGGCTCAAGGGCGCGGCACACAAGGGCCTGAAGGGCCTCCGGATCGCGCCGTTCTACGGCTGTCAGATCCTGCGGCCGTCGCGGATCCTCGGCTTCGAGGACCCCGACAGCCCGTCCTCGCTCGAGCGGATCATCGAGGCCTGCGGCGGTGAGGTGGTCGACTACCCGGCCAAGCTCAAGTGCTGCGGCTTCCCGATCATCCAGGCGCGCGAGGATACAGCCCTCGGCGAGCTGATCCAGCCGATCCAGCAGGCGGTCGAGGCAGGTGCCGACGCGATGGTGACGCCCTGCCCGCTCTGCCACCTCTCGCTCGACGCGTGGCAGTCGAAGCTGAAGACCGCCTCCGGCCGGCGCTTCGACCTGCCGATCCTCCACCTCTCGCAGCTGATCGGCGTCGCCGCCGGCCTGGCCGAGTCCGAGCTGAAGTTCAAGCGGCACGTGGTTTCCGTGAAGCCGCTGGTCGAGAAGCTCGAGGCGTAACCAGAGCGCGATGGAGGGCTCGAGCGTCGTCTCGCCGGAGGTGATCGGGCGCTACGCGCGGGATGCCGCCTGCGAAGTCGCCGGCGTCGCTCGAGTGGTCGAGGGCGTGCGCAAGGGCGTGCGGGTGGACGGCGGCGAGATCGTGCTCCACCTGGCGCTCGACTGGGGCGTCTCGATCCCGGAGGTCGGCGCGAGCGTCCAGCGGGACGTCGCCGACTACCTCGAGCGTATGACGGAGGTCAGGCCCACGACCGTCGCCGTGGTCGTCGAGGAGATCGGTGCCCCCACCTAGGTTCGCGGGGCTGACGAAGCTCACGCTGGAGACGGCGCCGTCGGTGTGCCAGGGCTGTGTCTGGTGGCAGACGCGCAGCCGGCGAGAGCTCGACAAGGAGCGTTGGATGGAACGCGTCGAGCTCGACTTCGGCCCCTTCGGGACGGTCTATTACGACGGCGACGGCCGCGTTCTGGGCTCGATGCAGTACGGCCCGGCGCCCCTCTTCCCGCGGGCGTACGAGCTGCCGGCAGGGCCGCCGTCCGACGACGCGATGCTCGTCACGTGCGCCTACCTGACGGGCGACTCGAGCCCGTGGGTTCTCCAGTCGCTCTTCCTCGCGGCGATCGGCGAGGGCCGCGACCGAGGCGCCGCCGCGATCGAGGCGTTCGCGTACCGCTACGTGGAGGGCGAGTCCGCGTACGAGCGCTTCCGCGTGCACAAGACGGTCTTCCCGGCGGACTTCCTCGAGGACTTCGGCTTCCACATCGTCCGCTCGTCGGGCCGCGTCGGCCTCGCGAGGCTCGAGCTCGGCGGCCTGGTGCCGGTGCTCGAAGGGCGGCGCGCGAAGGTGCTGCGAGCGCTCAAGGAAGCGTTCCTCCCGGAGCCCGTGCCCGCACCGCGGCCGTAGCGCCGGAGTGCCGACGCCGCTCTCAGCAGACGAGCGCTGGCCTCCTCTTTCGGTGCACGGAACGTCGCGGCGATTCCTCGAGGGTTTAGAGTCAGTCGAACTCTCGACAAGGAGGCCGTAATGCCATTCGCACGAGTCGTGTCCTTCGATGGCGTCAACAGCGATCGGATGGCCGAGATGCAACGCGAGATGGAGGGCAGCGAGCGGCCGGAGGACGTGCCGGCCAAGGAGTTCGTCGTCCTTCACGATCCGGAAGCCCAGAAGTCGCTTGTGATTCTCTTCTTCGAGACCGAGGACGACTACCGGCGCGGCGACGAAGCGCTCAACGCGATGCCGGCGAGCGACACTCCCGGCAAGCGCACGTCGGTCACGAAGTACCAGGTCGCGTTCCGCATGACGGACTAGCAGCGCGGGCCGTCGTCTCGGGGACATTCCCGAACTGAATGTCCCCGAACTCAATGTCACGCTTGGTCGCGTGGCGGCAAGAGGTCGGCGCCGCCGCGCGCTGCGCAGCTGCCTTGACAGGTAACCAGATGGTTACCTATTATCGTCCTCATGGACACGGTGTTCCGAGCTCTCGCTGACCCCACGCGCCGGAGCCTGCTCGACGAGCTATACACGCAGGACGGGCAGACGCTCAGCGCGCTCGAGCAGCGGTTGCCGATGACGCGCATCGGCGTGATGAAGCACCTTCGAGTGCTCGAAGGCGCAGGCCTCGTGACCACAAAGCGTCGCGGTCGCGAGAAGCTGCACTTCCTGAACCCGGTTCCGATCCGGCTTGTCCACGATCGCTGGGTGAGCAAATACGCCGAGCCCTGGGTCACCACGCTCAGCGGGCTCAAGAACCGACTGGAGGAAACGATGGAGAGGGTGTTCGAGATCTACATCAAGACGACCCCGGAGCGCCTCTGGGAGGCGATCACCGAGCCCGAGCTACGTCAGACGTACTCGTTCGGCCTGCGCATCATCTCGGACTGGACGCCGGGCTCTCGCTATGAAGCCGTCCACGCGTCGGCGCCCGGGGTGTTCTGCGAGGGCGAGAATCTCGAGGTCGATCCGCCGCGTCGGCTCGTCCAGAGCTTCACCGCCCTGTGGAGCGAGGACGTCGAGGCCGAAGGGGCCTCGAGGGTCACCTGGGAGATCGAGCCGATCGGCGATTCATGCCGGCTGACCGTCACGCACGACGAGCTTCGCGAAGGCGCGAACAACGAGCTGTACGGCGGCTGGCCGATGATCCTCTCCGGTCTGAAGACGCTGCTGGAGACCGGGGAGTCGCTCACGACGCCTGGTTCGCTGCTCTACTCGCAACCGGCCGCTTGAGGTCGTGACTGCCGGGAACAGTCAGGTCTTGCTGAGTGACCGCGCGCTCACGGCAAGACCTGACTGTTGTCCGACTCCGCCCTGACCGGTTCGTCTCGGGCTGTTCAGCCGGTCAGCGGGAGACGAAAACGAAGCGTCGGCCCGAGCGGCCTGGTTCCCAGCTTCCACGTCACGCGGTAGACGCCCGGCGACCGACCCGGGTATTGACGCATGTAGTTCACCGACGAACCCCAACCCGAGCTGCGGCGAACGATGGGGAAGGAGCCGCACCGCGGCGAGCTCGTGGCCCCGACTCCGGGTGGGCGGACGCAGAGGCGGTATCGGTCGAAGTAGTGCGCCGCCGTCGAGAGCTCCAGGGAGACGACGCCTCGGCGCGCGACGATGCCGAAGCAGACGTCGCCGCTTGCGCTGCAATGGCCCGCGATCGTCCTTGCCGGTGCCGCCTTCGGGCCGGCGGCGGCGGACGTTGCGAGCACCATTGCGACTGCCGCGAGCACGACCGGCACCACCGTCTCTACCCGCAATCCGGTTGACACCCGCTCCGTCGCTCCGATCGGCAGAAGGTCGTGTGCGAAATGGAAGAGGTCCGCGCTGCCCGCGGATGACCGGATCGAGATTCGCCGTCTTCGTGTAGCCGAGTCAGAGGCCCACCTTAGCGGGCTCGTGGCGCTCCGGTTTTGCCGGGCGTGAGGATCACCACCGGTATCTGCCGCGTCGTCTTCGCCTGATATCTGGCGTAGCCGGAGTACACGGCCGTGATCTGCGCCCAGAGACGCTCCCGCTCGGCGGCCGACGCGGTTCTGGCGTTCACCGTCAGCGTGGCGGCGCCGATCTGAACGACGGCGCACGGGTTCTGCTGGAGGTTGAGCGACCAGTCGGGCGGCCGGTCGGCTCCGCCGTTGGACGCGACGACCACGAGGTTCGCTCCGTCTGGGAGGAACGTGAGCGGTGTCGTGCGAGCCTTGCCCGACCGGCGGCCCGTTGTCGTGAGCAGGAGCACCGGCATCCCGGCCACGCGGCCGGGAAAACGGCCGCGAGTCAGCCGATGGGCGACCAGATGCGTCTTGCTAAGCGCACGGATCGTCGTACGCCGGAGCCTCAGGCGACGCGCCGACACGACACGCAATGACACTGCCGCCTCCCGCCTGACATCCCCTGGAGTATCGCGGCTCGCCGGAGGCCCTCAAGCCGGTGGCCGTAGAACCGGACACAATAGGAGCCGATGAGGAACGCCCGCAGCATCGTGATCGCGGCCGCAGTCGCTGCCGTGATCGTCGCCGCGGTCGTCTCCTTACGCGGCGGCGGCAATGACGAACAGGCGCCTCGCCGGGGAAGACCGCGACGACCGAGCCCGCGACGACCACGACAACCGCTCCAGCGGGCGCCGTCAAGGTCGTGCTCGCCTACTCGCCCGAGAAGGACGAGATGCTGACCGCGCTGATCGCCAAGTACAACGGCGAGCACCACAAGGTCGGCGACAGGCAGGTGTTCGTCGAGGGGCAGAACTGGTCGTCGGGCGAGTCGGAGTCGAAGATCGCGGCGGGCGTCTTCCGGCCGACGGCCTGGTCGCCGTCGTCGAGTCTCTGGGGCCGGTTGCTCAACTTCCAGGCCGACAAGAGCTACGTCGCCGACAGCAATCCGTCGCTCGTGCGCACGCCGCTCGTGATCGCGATGTGGGAGTCCGAGGCGAAGGCGCTCGGCTGGCCGCGCAAGCAGACCTCGTGGGCGGAGATCCTGAAGATGGCCACCTCGAGCACGGGCTGGGAGCGCTACGGCCTGCCGACCTACGGGCAGTTCCGGCTCGGGCACACGAATCCGGACTTCTCGACGTCCGGGCTCTCCGCCGTCGTCGCCCAGTACTACGCGGTCACGGGCAAGCACCAGAACCTGACCCCGGCCGACGTCTCGCGCCCGGACGTGCGGGAGGCGGTGAAGCAGATCCAGCAGTCGGTCGTCCATTACGGCGACACGACGCTCTTCTTCGCCGACCAGCTGAAGCTGCACGGCCCGGCGTACGCCTCGGCCGTGGCGATGGAGGAGGTGACGCTGCTCGACTACAACCGGACCCGCCCGAAAGGTGCGGAGCGGCTGCTCGCCGAGTACCCCTCCGACGGCACCTTCTTCTCCGACGACCCGTACATCACGCTGAACGCGCCGTGGGTGACGCCCGCGCAGAAGCGGGCCTCGGACGCGTTCGGGGCCTGGCTCGTGACGCAGATCGACCCCACGCTCGCGGCCAAGTACGGCTTCCGCCCGGGCGACCGGACGCTGAAGCCGGTCTCGCCGATCGACCAGGCGCACGGCGTTCTCCCGGCGCAGCCGGCGCTCGCGCTCGAGCTGCCCACGCCGCGCGTGCTCGCTCTGGTCAAGCGCTTCTGGCACGACGACCGCAAGCCCGCGAACGTCGAGCTCGTCGTCGACGTGTCGGGGTCGATGCAGGAGGGCGACAGGATCAGGCAGGCGATCAAAGGCTTGCAGGCCTTCCTGCGCCAGCTCTCGCCGCGCGACCGCGTCGGGCTCCTCTACTTCAACGACGAGCTGCACGAGGGCGTCAAGATCGCGCCGTTCGGGACGAACGCGCCGCAGCTGCGCTCGACCGTCGACCACCTGATCGCCGACGGCTCGACGGCGCTCTACGACGCGACCGCGCGGGGCGTGAAGAACGTCGAGGCGCTCGCCGACGACAGCCGGATCAACGCCGTCGTGGTGCTGAGCGACGGCCAGGACACCTCGTCGAAGCTGAATCTGAGCCAGCTGCTCGCCCGGTTGAATGCCCGCACCGAGAGCGAGGGCCGCCAGATCCGGATCTTCACGATCGCCTACGGTGACGAGGCCGACCAGCACCTGCTCGAGAAGATCGCGGTCGCATCCGGCGGCAAGGCGTTCGTCGGCGACCCGACGCAGATCGAGAAGGTGTACCTCCAGATCTCGAGCTTCTTCTAGGCGCCCGCATGGGTTCCAGCCTCGAGAGACGCAGGGGCCGCGAGCGTGCGGTGGTCGTGAACGCACTCACGAAGCCTCTCAATGTGGCCGTCCCCGCCGGGGTGCTGGTCACGGGCTTCCTGCTCGGGTGGCTCGTCGTGCTCGTGCCGCTCGCGATCGTCCTCTACGCGATGCTCGTCGGCCTCACGCTCTTCGACGAGGGCGAGGCGAAGCGGGTGCTCTCCAAGGCCCGCGCGGCCGAGCTGCCGCCTCCGCGCAATCTCTCGACCGCCGGTCTGCCGCCGCAGATCGCCGTGCCGCTCCGAGCCGCGATCTCGGAGGAGGGCAAGATCGAGGACGCGATCGCCTACGCAGAGCTCCCGTACGCCGAGGTTGCATCGGAGATCGGAGTGCTGGTGGACGAGCTGGAGAAGGTCGCTCGCAAGGGCGCGTTGATCTACTGGTACCTCTCCGATCCACAAGTCGTGGCCGCCCGCGAGCGGCTCGAGGCGGCGAGGCAGCAAGGCGGCGACGGCCCCGCGGCCGAGGCGCAGCAGATGGCGGTCGAGGCCCTCGAGGCGCAGGTGAAGATCGAGGCCGAGCTCGACGACCAGTTCAAGCGCTGCTGCGCCGAGCTCGAGCATCTCGCCGCCTCACTCGGAGTGATCCGCGGCGAGATCGTGCGCATGACCGTCGCCGAGGACGCGGGCGTGCAGGACGATCTCGCCGACCAGGTGCGTGACCTGCGCGAGCGGGTGAGCACGGTGGCCGAGGGGCTGTCGGAGGCGACGTCGCAGCTCGGCCCGGCCGCGCAGGCGTAGGCGACGTCACCCCCGGCGTGTGCGAGCACCCGGGAGTCTGGCGAGCTCAGCCTGGATCCACCGATCTGCGCGGGCGGCGCGCCCGTCTGGACTCGCCAGGCCGCTCCCCGTCCGGGCTCCGGCCCCTGTCGGGGCCTACACCCGGTCGGTGCGCTGCGGGCCACGGCGGCGACGGCCGGGCCTCGGCCCGCCCGTCCCCGCCGCGACCCGTCCTGACGGCCCAGCCGGACGCCCCGCGGTCACGCATCTCGGTGGATCCAGGCTCAGCTCCGGTGAACCGTCTCGCAGCTGCGGGCGACGGTGTCCTTCTTGTCGGCGTAGACCGTGTCGCGGCCGGTGCCGCAATCGACGGTGTCGCGGCTGCCGTCGCGGCTGCGGATGGTGTCGTTGCCGCCGCCGCCGAACAGCTTGTCGGCACCGGCGCCGCCGCGGATCGTGTCGTTGCCGCCGCCGCCGCGGATCGTGTCGTTGCGGGAGGTGCCGGTGAGGGTGTTGGCCTTGTTGTTGCCGGTGATGGTCTTGCCGCGGGTGGAGACGGTGACGCGCGTCGGAGTCGTGGTCGTCGTCTTCGAGCCGGAGCCTGACGAGCCGGTAGTCGGGATCGGGGTCGGCGCCGAGAGCGTGGGCACGGCGGCGGTGAACGACGAGGTCGCGGTGTCGTCGGAGGTGTCCGAGTCGGCGGGGCTGGACGTCACAGACGCCTGTGCGAAGGCCGGCAGCGAGGTCACCGACACGCTGAGGATGACCCGGGCCGTGAACAGGCCGGGGAAGAAGTCGAGCGGGCAGACCACCGTCGAGCCGGCCGTCGAGCAGCCCGGGCCACGCTCGACCACCGCCGAGACCAGAGCAAGGCCGGAGAGCGTCACCGACACGGTGGAGGACTCGGAGCTCTGAATCGACTTGTTCCCGATCGTGACCACGAGCGTGAAGCCGGTGCCGACGCCGCCGACGGGCGAGACGCTCCCGATCGCGACGTTGAGGTTCGGCGACCCACCGCCGCCGCCACCTCCGCCACCACCCCCGCCGCCTCCGCCGCCTCCGCCCGCCGCCGCCGGCGCGACGGCGTTCGACGGCGCCGAGGCTGGGCCCGTGCCCGCGGCGTTCGTGGCCACGACCGTGAAGGTGTAGCTCGTGCCGTTGGTCAGCCCTGTCACGGTGATCGGGCTGCCCGGGCCGGTCTGGGTCTTTCCGCCGGGAGACGCAGTCGCCGTGTAGGAGGTGATCGCTGCGCCACCGTTCGACGCGGGAGCTGTGAAGCTGACCGTCGCCTGCGCGTCCGCGGCGGTTGCCGAAACCGCCGTCGGTGCGCCGGGGGCGAGCGCGGGCAGCACGAGAGGAGCGGCCTGATCGACACCGATCGGGGGCGTCACCGCTTTCCGCGAGGCGTCCTCGAGAACCGTCGAGATTGCGCTGGGCGTGAGCGCCGGGCTCTTCTGCAACACGAGGGCAGCCGCACCCGCGACGTGAGGTGACGCGGCGGACGTCCCGAGGAACCCCGATCTCCCACAGCTCTGGACGTTCGAGCTCGCGCTGCCATTGGTCACGGTCGACACGCCGTCGGGGGCCAACAGCTCGGGCTTCGACCTGCCGTCGATCGTCGGGCCGCGGGAGCTGAAGCCTTCGAGCACGCTCGACTGCCAGCAGTCCGCGCCGGCCGCGAGCGCGGCGGGTGAGGAGGCAGGCTCGATGATGCTCCCGGCGGCCGTCGAGTACTGCGGATCGGAGCCTCCGACGACGAAGAGGTCGAAGCGCGGCGAGCCCACCGCGCTGAAGCGGAGGATCTTGATTCCGAAGTCGGCCGCGCCTCCGGGGTTCGTGTAGCAGAGCTCTTCCGTCGGCGGTGACGGCCCGGAGGCCTGGTCGTTCCCCGAGAACGCGACGAGCGCGCTGTTGCTCTCGCGGTGGAGCTCGACGTCGAAGTCCTGGGACGTGACCGGCCAGTCGTCCCACTTCAGGAAGACGCATGCCCCCTCGCCTGACTGGAGACGAAAGGTGTCGGTTGGGTCACCGGCTACGAAGTCGTGCACGTCGGAGTCGTTCGGATCGGGCGTGAACGTTCCGGACCAGTGGGTCCGGGCGTAGTTGCCGGCGGCGTTGACCCAGAGGATCCCGTTCGCGCGAGCGTCGGCGACGATCGCGTCGGGCGTTCCCGGCCCGCCGGAGCCGTCGCCGCGGCTCGTGTTGAACCAGGCGACCGAGTGGTTGACGACCTTCACGCCGGCGGCGATCGCGTCCTGCTCCGCCTGCCAGAGCCCGAGCTCGGTGTCGATGCAGATCAGGTACAGCTGAGCTCCGGGCGCCATCTGATGCACGACCTCGGCGACCGCGGTTCCGTGCGCTGTTCCTCCTGCCGCGGGGGACGACGTGAGGTGCCCACCGCAGTGGTCGATTGCGGTCACGGACGCGGGGAGCGCCGATCCGAGCAGCGCGGCGTACCCGTAGAAGCCGAGGTCGACGACCGCGATCTTCACGCCCGTTCCGTCGTATCCGGCCGCCTGCCAGATGTCAGCGTTGGTCGGCGCGACGCCGTCGCCCATAGCTTGCGCAATCGGCCTCGCCGGCGGACGCACGCGGGTGACCGCGCCGCTCCTCGCGAGCTGCTCCAGCGAGTCCGGCGGCACGAGCGCCTCGATCAGGCCGTCACCCTGTCCGACGATCTCGCCGCCGGCTGCGCTCACGGCGGACGTCGAGTCCGAGAGCCTGTCCGGCTTCGGCTCGACGATGACCCGCACCTTGCCCTGGCCCACGTCGAGGCTCTGAGCCCGGGCCGTCGCAAGGGCGACGGATGTGCCGCCTGCGTCGTTTGACCGGACGATTCTCACGAGTCGCGAGTCGAGCTTCGCCTCGCCGAGGTGGGGGACGCCGGTGGGAGGCCGCGCCGTCTGCTCCCGGCTGGCGGGCGAGGCGTTCGATCCCGCGGCGCTCACGCCGAGCGACAGGAGCGCAAGCAATGCCGCACAGCCGGTGAGCCGCCGTCGCCCGACGTCTCTCACAGGCTCAACGTAGCAGCGTTCGTGCGCGCCGCCGGTCAGGCCGCGGCGGCCCGCGCACCGGCGAGCAGAAGCTCCGCGATCTGGATCGCGTTCAGCGCGGCCCCCTTGCGCAGGTTGTCGCTCGCGAGGAACAGGGCGAGGCCCTGCTCGACCGTCGGGTCGCGGCGGATGCGGCCGACGAGCACCTCGTCGATGCCCGCTGCCCTGCCCGGCGAGGGGAAGTCCTCGACGCGCACCGACGGCGCCGCGGCGAGCAATTCGCGTGCCCGCTCTGCCGAGAGCGGCTGCTCGGTCTCGATCCACACGGCCTCGGCGTGGCCCACCATCACCGGGACGCGCACGCAGGTGGCCTGGATCGGCAGGTCGGGCAGCTCCATGATCTTCCGCGCCTCGTCGCGCAACTTCGACTCCTCGTCGAACTCCTCGCCGTCGAACTCCCAGTCCATCCGCAGGTCGTGCTCGTCCGGCGTCTCGCCGCGGAGGCGCTCCATCGCCTGCGCGCCGGCGCCCGAGACCGACTGGTACGTGGCGACGTGCACGCGCACGAGGCCTGCTTCGTCGTGGATCGGCTTGAGAACGCAGGTGAGCGGGATCGTGCAGCAGTTCGGGTTCGCGACGATGCCCGCGTTGTCGAGGGCGCGCGCGGCGTTCACCTCGGGCACGACGAGCGGAACCCCCGGCTCCAGTCGATAGGCCGACGACTTGTCGACACAGGTCGCGCCGCCGCGCACGGCGTGGGGCACCAGTTCGCGCGAGGCGCCGGTGCCGACGGAGAAGAGGAAGATGTCGACGTCGCCGCGCGAGAGCGCCTCGGGGGTCGCCTCTTCAACCGTGTGCCCGCCACCGAGTTGTCTGCCGGCCGATCGCGCCGACGCGAAGACGCGGACGTTCTCGAAGCCGTGCTCGCGGAGGAGGCCGAGCGTGACCGTGCCGACGGCGCCGGTGCCGCCGACGACGCCGATGCGGGTCGGCTCAGCCAAGGTCGAACGCCCCAAGACCGAAAGCATCGTGCAGGGCCTGGACGGCCTGGTCGACCTGGCCGGTCTCGACGTGGCAGGCGATCTTGACGGGCGAGGTGGAGACGACGACCGGCGCGATTCCCTCGCGCTCGAGCGTGGCGAAGGTCTTGGCGGCGATGCCGGGATGGCTCTTCATGCCGGCGCCGATCACCGAGACCTTGCCGAGGTCGTCGCGCGCGCTCCACGCGACGCCGAGGGAGTCGAGCGCGCGGCTCGCGTCGAGCCTGTCCTCGACGGAGGCCGAGAAGACGATCTCGGGCCCGGTCTGCACGATCGTGTCGACGTTCACCGCCGCGTCGGCGAGCGCGCCGAAGAGCGTCGCCGGCGCGACGCCGTCCACGCGGTACACGGTCTCCTCGCGCTGGTGCACGACCGCAGAGATGAGCGCCTTCTCGAGCATCTGTTCGTCCTCCTCGCGGATCCCCTCGTTCTGTATCAGCGTGCCGACCGCGTCGTCGAACGACGAGCGGACGTGCAGGCTCACATCATGGCTGCGCGCGACCTCGAGGGAGCGGGTGGCCATCACGCCGGCTCCCGAGGCGGCCATCTCGAGCATCTCCTCGTGCGAGACCTCGTCGAGCTTGCGCGCGGTGGGCACGAGCCGCGGGTCGGCGGTGAAGACCCCGGCGACGTCGGTGTAGATCTCGCAGGAATCGGCGCCGAGGGCGGCGGCGAGCGCGACCGCGGTCGTGTCGGAGCCCCCGCGGCCGAGCGTCGTCACGTCCTGGGAGTGCTCCGAGACGCCCTGGAAGCCGGCGACGAGCACGATCTCGCCGCGCTCGAGCGCGTCGTGGATGCGGTGGGCGCGTACCTCGACGATCTTGGCCTTGGTGTGCGTGGCGTCGGTGACGATCCCGGCCTGCGAGCCGGTGAGCGAGGTGGCGGTGTGGCCGAGGTCGATGATCGCCATCGCGACGAGCGCGCAGGAGATGCGCTCGCCGACCGAGACGAGCATGTCGACCTCACGCGGGGCCGGCTGGTCGGAGATCTCGTGCGCGAGCCGCAGGAGGTCGTCGGTCGTGGCGCCCATCGCGGAGACCACGGCGACGACGTGGTTGCCGGCTTCCTTCGCAGCCACGCAGCGACGCGCGACACGCTTCAGCTTCTCGGTGTCGCCGACCGAGGTGCCGCCGAACTTCATCACCACGAGCCCCGGTGAGCGGGGGGCGCGCTGGACGGCGGGGACGGCTTCGAAGTCGGTGGCGGACACGGCTCGACAGTGTGCCGGTTACATCTCCCGCCGGCCCGACAGAGCGCGGCCGAGGGTCACCTCGTCGGCGTACTCGAGGTCGCCGCCGACCGGGAGGCCGCTTGCGAGGCGGGTGACCCGGACCCGGTCTCGGAGCCGGTCGGCGAGGAAGGCGGCGGTCGCCTCGCCGGTCATCGTCGGGTTCGTCGCGAGCACGACCTCCTGCACGCCGTTCACGTCCACGCGCTGGAGCAGTTCGTCGATCCGCAGGTCGCCCGGCTCGACGCCGTCGAGCGGGCTGAGCGCGCCGCCGAGCACGTGGTAGAGGCCGCGGTACTCGTGCGTGCGCTCGAGCGAGACGACGTCGACGGGCTGCTCGACCACGCAGATCGTGGTGTGGTCGCGGCGCGCGTCGAGGCAGATTGCGCAGGTCTCCTCCTCGGTCAGGTTCCCGCACTCGCGGCAGAAGCGGACACGCTCCTTGACCTCGGTGATCGCGGCCGCGAGGGCACCCGCCTCGTCGGCCGGTCGCTGGAGGATGTGGAACGCAAGCCGCTGCGCCGTGCGCTGGCCGATCCCGGGCAGGCGCGTCAGCTGCGCGACGAGATTCTCGACGGAGGGGCTGAACACCGCGCCATTGTGCCCGCCGCTATCGGCCGGACTGTCGCTTCGGGACGTGTCCTGGTCCGAGAGGACGTGCGAAACGCGAGGGAATGCCGCCGCGTGCGGCATCCTCAGGCGTGTCGTAACCCGACTCGGACAGGCGGTTCGCCCAGGCTCACATGCCGGGGAGGTGCCCGAGCCCCAGCTCGTCGAGGCCGCCCGGCAGGAGCCCGCTCACCTTCGACTCGAGCAGCGTGCGGCCTTCTCGCAGCGCCTGGTTCACCGCGGCGGTGACGACGTCGCCCAGCAGCTCCGGGTCGTCGGGGTCGATCGCCTTCGCGTCGATCTCGATCTTCAGGATCTCGCCGCCGGCGGTCGCCGTCACCTTCACGGCACCGCCGCCCGCGCTCGCCGTGACGGTCTCCTTGGCCGCTTCCTCTTGCATGCGCTGGAGCTCCTGCTGCATCTTCATTGCCTGCTCGGCGAGCTTGTCGAAGTCCGTGCTCATGCCCGCTCCGGCGCCGGCAAAGCCGGCACCTCCGCCGCTTGTCTGCCGGCTCCGCCGAGTCTACGCCGGAGCTCGCCTCCGGCGAGCCTACGGCTCACGTGAGTTCCTTCGCGTCGAAAGTTCTCTTCATCAGCTCCACGATCTCCTCCTCGGTTGCCGGATGCTCGCTCTCGTCTGCCGCCTGTTCCCGCTCTTCGCCGAGCGCGAACGCCAGGGCGAGCCTGCGGCCCGTGACCTCGTAGAGCGCGTCGACCAGCAGCTCGACGTTCTTCGGCTCCTCCGCCCGGCTGAGGTGGAACTTGGCGGCGGGCGGGAACTCGAGCGTGAGCGTGTCGCCCGCGAGCGCCGTCGGGTGCGCTTCGGCGAGCATGGCTCCAGCCGGGATCGATCGCTCCTCGACAGCCGGCAGGACCGTTCGCCGCCACGCCTCCTGGAGCTGCTCGAGCTCGAGCGAAGGCGGCTCCAGATCGGCCGGCGGCTCGGGCTGCTCCGCGGGCGGCTCGTCCCGCGCAGACGCCGCCTGCCCCGGAGCAGGCACATGCGGCACATGGCCGTGCTCGAGGCGGTCGAGCCGGAACGCGAGCGCCTCCCGCGAGAGGTCCGAGCTCGGCCGCGTCACCTTCACGAGGCCGAGCTCGAGCGGCAGGCGCGGGTCACCGCCTTGCCTCATGTCGTCGACGGCAACGTGCAGCAGGTCGATCAGGCGGATCACGGTCGGGGCGCCGAGCTGGTTCGCCTGCTCGCGCAGCCGCTCGCGCGTCTCCTCGGTCACGGGCAGCGTCTCCGGCACCTCGCCGGTGTGCTGGACGAGCATCAGGTGCCGCAGGTGCTCCAGGAGGTCCAGCACCAACCGCGAGAGATCCTGTCCTTGCTCGGAGAGCTCCTCGAGAAAGGTGAGCGCGCCGGCGGTGTCGCCGTCCACGACGAGGTCGCAGAGCCTGAACAGCACCTCCTCCTCGATCGCCCCGAGCAGTTGGAGCACGTCCTGGACGGTGATCGTGCCGCCGGTCGCCGCCGCGAGTTGGTCGAGCGTCGAGACGGCGTCGCGAAACGAGCCTCGCGCCGAGCGCGCGACGAGCGCCAGCGCGGTGTCGGGCACGTCCATGCCCTCGCCGTCGGCCACCCGGCGCAGGAGGCGCACGAGGTCGGGCAGGCGCGGCCGCTGGAAGACGAACGTCTGGCAGCGCGAGCGCACCGTCGGCAGCACCTTCTGGAGCTCGGTCGTGCAGAAGACGAACAGCAGGTGCGGCGGCGGCTCCTCGATCAGCTTCAGGAGCGCGTTCCAGGCGGCGTCGGTGAGCTGATGCGCCTCGTCGAGGATGTAGACCTTCGACCGCCCCTCGACCGGCTGGAGCACGACGCGGTCCCGCGATCTCGCGGATGTCGTCGATGCCCCGCTGCGAGGCCGCGTCCATCTCGATCACGTCGAGCGAGCTGCCGTTCGAGATCCCGACGCAGGCGTTGCAGGTCAAGTCCGGCTCCGGCGTCGGACCCTGGGCACAGTTGACGGCCTTCGCGAGGATGCGCGCAAGCGAGGTCTTGCCCGTACCGCGGGGGCCCGCAAAGAGGTAGGCCTGGCGCACCTTGTCGGTGTTGATCGCGTTCGTGAGCGTCCGTACGACCGCTTCCTGCCCGACGACCTCGCCGAACGTCTGGGGACGGTACTTGCGGTACAGCGCGGCCACGGGACGATTCAAGCAGATCGACGCCCGGCGCGGCTTCGCGCCGCGCCGACCCTGGTAGGCTCGGCCGAGGGTAGTGGCAGTCGTTTCGAACGAGCGTTCAACCGCCGCTTCAGTCGTCCGGGAGGCACGACCGGAAACATTCGCTGCACTCGATAGAAAACACATAAAGTTTTATTTGCTTTCTATTAGTCAGTGGCCTACCCTCGCAGTGCCCATCGAACGAACGGGAGAGAGAATTCCATGAGTCCGTCACCTGTACCGGCCGGCAGCAGCCTCGAGAAGAAGGACCGCTGGTCGGCAGGCGTCACCCCGTACGCTGAAATGGGGTACTACGACGCCGATTACGTCCCGAAGGACACCGACATCCTGTGTGCCTTCCGCATCACGCCGCAGCCCGGCATCGACGCGATCGAGGCCGCCGCCGCAGTGGCAGGCGAGTCCTCGACGGCGACCTGGACGGTCGTCTGGACCGACCGCCTGACCGACCACAAGCACTACCAGGCCAAGGCGTACTCGGTCGAAGCGGTCCCCGGCACCGACCAGTTCATCGCCAGGATCGCCTACGACATCGACCTGTTCGAGGAAGGCTCGATCGCGAACCTGACCTCGTCGATCATCGGCAACGTCTTCGGCTTCAAGGCCCTCAAGGCCCTGCGCCTCGAGGACATGCGCATTCCGACCCACTACGTGAAGACGTTCCAGGGCCCGGCGCACGGGATCGTGATGGAGCGCGAGTACCTGGACAAGTTCGGCCGCCCGATCCTCGGCGCGACCGTCAAGCCGAAGCTCGGCCTCTCGGCCAAGAACTACGGCCGGGTCGTCTACGAGGCGCTCGTCGGCGGCCTCGACTTCACCAAAGACGACGAGAACATCAACTCCCAGCCGTTCATGCGCTGGCGCGACCGCTACCTGTACGCGATGGAGGGTGTTCAGAAGCACAGTGCGGCAGTGGCGAGGTCAAGGGCCACTACATGAACGTGACGGCCGGGACGATGGAGGAGATGTACGAGCGGGCCGAGTTCGCCAAGGAGATCGGCAGCGTCATCTGCATGATCGACCTGACGATCGGCTACACCGCCATCCAGTCGATGGCCAAGTGGTGCCGCGCGAACGGCCTCATCCTCCACCTCCACCGCGCGGGCCACGGCACCTACACGCGTCAGAAGACGCACGGCGTCAGCTTCCGCGTGATCTCGAAGTGGGTGTCGCCTGATGGGCGTCGACCACGTCCACGCCGGCACCGTCGTCGGCAAGCTCGAGGGCGACCCGCACGCGACCAAGGGCTTCTACGACACGCTGCGGGACAACTTCATCCCGGAGAACCCCGAGCTCGGGATCTACTTCGACCAGCACTGGGCCTCGATGCCCGGCGTGATGCCGGTCGCCTCGGGCGGTATCCACGCCGGCCAGATGCACCAGCTCCTGCACTACCTCGGCGAGGACGTGATCCTCCAGTTCGGCGGCGGCACGATCGGCCATCCAATGGGGATCCGGGCCGGCGCGACCGCGAACCGCGTCGCGGTCGAGGCGATGATCCAGGCTCGCAACGAAGGCAAGGACTACTTCCAGGAGGGCCCGGACATCCTCGAGAAGGCCGCCAAGGGCTGCCCCGAGCTGAACGCGGCGCTCCAGATCTGGAAGGACATCACGTTCAACTTCGAGTCCACGGACGTGCCGGACTACGTCACGACCCCGTCCGTCGGGTACTAGGGAGGCTGGAAGAGATGAGAATCACACAGGGCACGTTCTCGTTCCTGCCCGACTTCACCGACGAGCAGATCGAGGCGCAGATGCGCTACGCGGTCGCGAAACGGCTGGTCGCTCTCGATCGAGTACACCGACGACCCGCACCCGCGGAACGCCTACTGGGAGATGTGGGGCCTGCCCCACTTCGACCTTCCGGCGGACGGCATCGAGACCGTCATGCGCGAGGTGCGCGCCTGCCGCGAGGCCTTCCCGGAGGCCTACATCAAGGTGATCGCCTACGACGCGACGTACGGCCGGCAGACGAGCGCGCTGAGCTTCATCGTCAACCGGCCGTCGGTCGAGCACGGCTTCGAGCTCGAGCGCTACGAGGATCGCGACCGCGTGATCCGGTACCGCATGGTGCACAAGCGCGAGGCGACCGGCACCGTCGAGGTCGGCAACCAGCCGATGCGCGGCGCCGATCCGGCCACGAACGGCGCGTGAGCGGAACGCCCTTCGGAATGGTGCGCAACCCGACGGCGGCTCCCGTTGAGGAGCCGCCGTCGACTGCGCTCGCAGAGCCGGAGGGCGAACGGCCGATCCCGGACGAGGCCGACCTCGGGGCCGCGCTCGAGGCGACAAACGTCGTCGAGGTGCTCGAGCAGCTCGACCGTGAGCTGATCGCGCTGGCCCCGGTGAAGACGCGCATCCGCGAGATCGCCGCACTGCTGCTCGTCGACCGCCTGCGGAACGAAGTGGGGCTCGGCTCCGACCGCCCGTCGCTGCACATGTCGTTCACGGGCAACCCGGGCACGGGCAAGACGACGGTCGCGATGAAGATGGCCCAGATCCTGCATCGCCTGGGCTACATCGCCGATCCGCGCGTGGTGGCTTGCACGCGGGACGACCTGGTCGGCCAGTACGTCGGCCACACCGCGCCGAAGACGAAGGAAGTGCTGCGCCGCGCGTACGGCGGCGTGCTCTTCATCGACGAGGCGTACTACCTCTACCGGCCCGAGAACGAGCGCGACTACGGCCAGGAGGCGATCGAGATCCTGCTCCAGGTGATGGAGGCCGAGCGCGACAAGCTCGTGGTGGTCTTCGCGGGCTACAAGGACCGGATGGACGACTTCTTCCGCTCCAACCCTGGACTCAGCTCCCGTGTCGCCCACCACATCGACTTCCCGGACTACGACGTTGACGAGCTGATGGCGATCGCGCATCTGATGATGGACCAGCAGAGCTACAGGTTCGGCGAGGGCGCCGAGGAGGCGTTCCGCGCATACCTTGAGCGGCGGGTCAAGCGCCCGCGCTTCGCCCACGGCCGCAGCGTCCGCAACTCGATCGACCGCGCCCGCCTGCGCCAGGCGAACAGGCTCTTCGCAGACGGCAGGGGCATCCTGACGCGCGACGACCTGATGACGATCACCCCGGACGACATCCTGAAGAGCAGCGTCTTTGCGGAGGACCGCGAGCCCGAAGACGACGAACCGGCCCAGCAACACCCACTGGGCGCGCACTAAGGCAGGAGGCGCATATGGCACGGCCGATCATCCTCGGCGTCGTCGGCGACTCGGCGGCAGGCAAGACGACCCTCACGCGCGGCCTCGTGCGCGTGCTCGGCGAGGACAACGTCACGCACGTCTGCGTCGACGACTACCACTGCTACGACCGCAGACAGCGCGCGGAGCGGAACATCACGCCGCTGCACCCTGACTGCAACTACATGGACATCATGGCTCAGCACCTCGCGCACATGCGCGCGGGCGAGCCGTTCCTGAAGCCCGTCTACCGGCACGACGACGGCACATTCGGGCCGCCGGTGCGGATCGAGCCCAAGCAGTTCGCCGTGATCGACGGCCTGCTCGGCTACTACACCGAGGATCTGCGCCGCCTCTTCGACGTGCGCGTCTACCTCGCGCCGCCCGAGGATCTCCGCCGCAAGTGGAAGGTGCAACGCGACTGCTCGCGCCGCGGCTACACGACCGACCAGGTGCTCGCCGAGCTCGACCGGCGCGAGCCCGACTCGGAGGCCTTCATCCGGCCCCAGCAGCAGCACGCCGACATCGTGGTCTCGTTCCTGCCGAAGGAGGGCGAGGACCAGGAGCATCTCGATGCAGAGCTCGTCCTGCGCTCGTCGCTCCGCCACCCCGACCTGAGCGCGGTGCTGGACGGCGGGCTCGACCAGGGCATCAAGCTCACCGAGCGGGACGGCGAGGTGCACATGTTCATCCCGGGGCGCTTCGACCCGGCACTCGCAGAGAAGATCGAGGAGACGATCTGGGAGCGGCTGCACTTCGCGAGCCACCTGCGCACCGAGCGGCTAGGCGAGTTCACGATCGGCACCGACCTGCACCGCTCGGAATCGCTGGCGCTGATCCAGCTGCTCATCCTCTACCACCTCTTCACCGCCACCGCGAGCGTCGCGCTCGGCGGCGAGGGCACCCGTGAGCCCGAGACGGAGACCGAGCCGGTGGTCACGTAAGAACATGGGACGCGAGGCAGGGCTGGTCGCGAGCTTCGCGGCGAGCCCTGCCTCGCGGCTTCTGGTTCGCCTCAGCGGCTCTCGACGCTGACCACCTCGAACTGCGCGTCGACGTAGACCGTGACGGGCGTGCCGTCTGCCTTCGTCATGTGCGCTTCGTAGAGCGCGTTGCCGTCGGCGTCGGTCTCTACGCGCACGATCGTGCCGCCGGAGACCCTGGCCTCGGCGGCCGCGGTCACCTTGCTCGCCGTGTCGCCGGTGAGCAGCGTCTCGTCGCTCCGCTGGCCGCCCCGCCCGCCGTTCCAGTGGCCCTGGCCGCCCGATGTTCCCGGTGCGGGCGTGGTCGCCGAGGGCGTCGTCGCGGTGGTGGTCGTCGAGCCGGTGCCGCTCGCGGCGCTCGCGATGCCGTAGCTGCCGGCCGCGAGCCCGAAGACCACCGCGCCGATCGCCGCCAGCTGTGGTAGCGACCTCTCTTGCTTGTCCATTCCGTTCACTCTCCTTCGTCTGGTGGGTGCGAAACCAAGGTTGCGTCGGCGTCTCAAGGCGGCCTGTGGCGTCCCTGGGAAAGCGGTGTGAGACGACCACCGCCCCTGTCAGCGCGTGCACCGCTTTCTCACAGGCAGCTCACAGGAAGCGGTGACACGATGAGACCCGTGAGCCGAAGCCCAGCCGCCACCGCCCCCGGCGCAGGACGCCGGATCCTCGTCGTCGACGACGAGCCTTCGATTGTCGACGCTGTTGCCACGGCGCTTCGGTACGAGGGTTACGACGTGGACGAGGCCTCGAACGGCCGCGACGCGCTGGGCGCCGTTGCGCGCAGCGAGCCCGACCTGATCGTCCTCGACTGGATGCTGCCCGACCTCGACGGGATCGAGGTCGGCAAGCGGCTTCGCTCACAGGGCTACAAGACGGCGATTCTCTTCCTGACCGCGAAGGACTCGACCGAGAACAAGGTCGAGGCGCTCCGCGCAGGCGGCGACGACTACGTCACCAAGCCCTTCAGCCTCGCCGAGATCGTCGCGCGCATTCAGGCGATCCTCCGCCGCTCGGGCAGCGATCTGCCCGGCGACGTGCTTCGCGTCGGCGACCTCGTGCTCGACGAGAGCCGGCACGAGGTCTTCCGCGGCAAGACGCCGGTCGCCCTCACCGCGACCGAGTTCGCGCTGCTCCGGTTCTTCATGCTCAACCCGCGCCGCGTACTTACCAAGGGCCAGATCCTCCAGAACGTCTGGCACTACGACTTCGGCGGCAACGCGAACGTGGTGGAGACGTACGTGAGCTATCTGAGGAAGAAGCTCGACACGCTTGGGCCGCCGCTGATCAAGACAGTGCGCCAGGCCGGCTACATGCTCGAAGCCGCGCACGGATGATTGCGCTCCGGAGCCGGCAGAGCCGGCAGAGCCGGCACCTCCGCCGCTGCTTGTCCGGCTCCGTCGAGCCTACGCCGGTATGAGCCTCCGCGCTGTTTCCCGGCTCCGGCCGAACGGCTCATGAGCGCGCTCTCACTCCGGGCGCGGCTCGTGCTCGGGGTGCTCGTGGTGGCGGCGATCGGGTTGGTGGTGGCCGACGTGGCGACCTACGCGGCACTGCGCTCGTTCATGCTCACGCGCGTCGACCGGACGCTCGACGACGACCACCGCGGTGCCGGCCGGCTCGTCTCGCGCGGCGACTTCGAAGGCTCGTTCGGCCCCGGCGGGCCGGGCCCCGGGCCGGGGGTCTACGTCCAGGTCCGCTCGAGCAGCGGTGCGATCCTCAGCACCTCGGAGGCGCCGCATTTCCCCGGCACGGAGGCGCCGGCGCCGCCGAGGCTGCCCGACGAGATCGAGGTGCCCGACTCCGCGTCGGTGGGCGGCGACCGCGTCGTCTACTTCACCGTGCCGGCGACGAGCGGCGGCGATCGCTACCGCGTCCGCGCGTCGATCGAGCCCGGCACGAGCGTGACGATGATCATCGCCACGTCGCTGAGCGACACGGTGGGGACGCTTCACCGGCTGCTGTGGATCGAGCTCTTCGTGACGCTCGGCGTGCTCGTCGCCATCTTTCTGCTCGGTCTCTGGATCGTCCGCCTCGGGCTCCGGCCGCTGGCGGCGATCGGTGGCACGGCCGACCTGATCACGGCCGGCGATCTCACCCATCGCGTCGAGCGCGCCGAGCCGCGCACCGAGGTCGGGCGGCTCGGGCTCGCCCTCAACACGATGCTCGACCGGATCGAGGCCTCCGACCGGCGCCTGCGCCGCTTCGTCGCCGACGCCTCGCACGAGCTGCGCACGCCGCTCGCCGCCGTCAGCGCCTACGCCGAGCTCTTCCACCGCGGCGCCGACAAGCGACCCGACGATCTCGCCCGCGCGATGACCGGCATCAGCCGGGAGAGCGACCGCATGAAGGAGCTGGTCGAGGACCTGCTGCTGCTCGCCCGCCTCGACGAGGGCCAGCCGCTCGAGCGGGCGCCCGTCGAGCTCGGCGAGCTCGCCGCGGAGGCGGTGGAGACGGCGCGGGCGCTCGACCCGTCCCGTCCGCTCGAGCTGCAGGCCGAGACGGCGGTCGTACGCGGCGACCGCGCGAGCCTGCGCCGCGTGCTCGACAACCTGCTCGGCAACGTCCGTTCGCACACCCCGCCCGGGACGCCGGCGCACGTCCGCGTCTCGTCGACGAACGGCTTCGCGGTGCTCGAGGTCAGAGATGAAGGCCCCGGTCTGCCGCCGGAGGAGCTCGGGCGCGTCTTCCACCGCTTCTACCGCGCCGACTCCTCGCGGTCGCGCGAGAGCGGCGGCGTGGGGCTCGGCCTCTCGATCGTGGCCGCGATCGCCGAGGCCCACGCGGGCACGGTCTCCGCGGAGGCTGCGCCGGGTGGCGGCGCGCTCTTCCGCGTCGAGCTGCCGCTCGCCTGAGAGCGCTCTACGTAACCCCGCAGGTCGCTCTCAGCCGGCCCACAGGAGCAAGACGCAGGCTGGAGGAAACCAACCACGCGGCCCGACGCCGCCGAAGGGAGCCTCCGATGCACACCGATCCTGCGACCCCCGAGAGGATCCTCGTGATCGCCAACGAGACCGCCGATACCAGCGCCCTGGTCGAGCTGATCGCCACCGCGGCGCGCGATCCCAACGCAGAGGTTCTGGCGGTCGCGCCTGCCCTCAACTCGCGCCTCCGGCACTGGCTGTCCGACGAGGACGAGGCCAGGCGGCTCGCGAAGGAGCGGCTCCAGCGGTGCGTCGAGCGCCTGGAGCTCGCCGGCGTGAACGCGACCGGGTGGATCGGCGACGCCGACCCGCTCCAAGCGCTGCGGGATGCTCTGGCGTTCTTCGACCCGAACCTGGTGATCGTCGCCACTCACCCGCCGGGCCGCTCGAACTGGCTCGCAGAAGGCCTCGTCGAGCGCGCGAGCCGCTGCTTCGCCGGACCGATTCTGCACTTGACGGTCGACCACGCCGAATTCGCCGCCGCCGCGTGAGATAGAGACGAGCGCGGCTGCCCGTTACGATTCGCCCGTGCTCGACCATGTCGGCCTCAACGTCCGGGACTACAGGACGAGCCGCGCGTTCTACGAGCGCGCGTTGGCACCGCTCGGGTACGGGGTCGTGATGGCGTTCGACGAGTGGGGCGGCGCCGGGTTCGGACCCGAGCAGAAGCCAGTCTTCTGGATCATGCAGCGCGAGCCGTACGGCACCGGCACGCACGTCGCGTTCACTGCACCCGATCGCGAGACCGTGCACCGCTTCCACGAGGCAGCGCTCGCCGCCGGCGGCACAGACACCGGCCCGCCCGGCCTGCGCGAGCACTACCACCCGACCTACTACGCAGCGTTCGTACTCGACCCCGACGGCAACAACGTCGAGGCCGTCTGCCACCGGCCCGCGTAGGCCGCACGTCAGGCTGACGGCGGCGATTCCGCGACGTCGAAGAGCACGCCGTCCGCCAGACGCAGCCGCTCGTGGATCACGTTGACGGCGTGCTCGGCCTCGCTCGCCCGGACCACGCACGAGACGCGGATCGACGAGGTCGAGATGATCTCGATGTTGATGCCGGCATCGGCGAGCGTCTCGAAGATGTCGGCGGCGACGCCCGGGTGGCTCCTCATCCCCGCGCCGACCACCGAGACCTTCGCGATCTCGGGATCGACGCTGAAGCCGGCGGCCTCGACGCGAGTCGGCGAGCTCTTGCAGGATCGGCTCCGCGCGCTCGACGTCGGCGGTGGGCAGCGTGAAGGAGATGTCCGTGTGCCCCGCCGCAGAGACGTTCTGGACGATCATGTCGATATTGATTCCGGCGTCCGCGAGCGGCCTGAACACGCGCCCCGCTACGCCCGGCTGGTCGGGAACGCCGAGGATGGTCACCTTGGCCTCCCCGGTGTCGTGTGCGACGCCGGACACGATTGCCTGTTCGAGCACGTCTTCCTCCTTGACGACCCACGTGCCCTCTTCGGTGGTGAAGGAGGAGCGGACGTGGAGCTTGACCCCGTGGTTGCGAGCGTACTCGACGGAGCGCAGCATCAGCACGCGTGCTCCGGAGGCGGACAGCTCGAGCATCTCCTCGTACGAGATCGCGTCGAGCTTGCGAACGCGAGGGACGATCCGCGGGTCGGCGGTGAAGACGCCCTCGACGTCGGTATAGATCTCGCACACGTCTGCGTCGAGCGCGGCTGCGAGCGCGACGGCCGTGGTATCGGAGCCGCCGCGGCCGAGCGTCGTCACGTCGCGGTCGGTGGAGACGCCCTGGAAGCCGGCGACGATCGCGACCTGGCCAGCCTCGAGCGCCTCGTGCACGCGGCCGCGCCGCATCTCGACGATGCGCGCCTTGCCGTGGCGCGTATCGGTCACGATGCCCGCCTGCGACCCGGTGAACGACACGGCGTCGCGGCCGAGGTCGTTGATCGCCATCGAGACGAGCGCGACCGAGATCCGCTCGCCCGCTGTGAGCAGCATGTCCTGTTCGCGCGGGTGTGGATCGGCCGAGACCTGACGCGCCAGGTCGATCAGCCGGTCCGTCGTGTCGCCCATCGCCGAAACGACCACGCAGACCTTGTTGCCCGCGGCTGCCGTCTCGACAACGCGGAGCGCAACGCGTTTGATCTCGTCGGGTCCGGCGACCGAGGTGCCGCCGTACTTCTGCACGATGACGCTCATACCCGCTCCGGCGCCGGCAAAGCCTGCACCTCCGCTCTCTGGTCGTCTCCGACGAGTCGGGGACTCATGCGCCGAACGCTACCGCCCGCTGCGCGCAGAAGCCCAGTCCGCGGCAGGCCGGGCAGCAGGCATGTGCCGGAACGGGTCAGGGGGGGCCGAGCGACTTGGGGCGGTCGGTGGTGGCCATGAACCTCACCGTCTGCGGGCCGCACGTCGCGCCGCTCTGCGCCTGCGAGAACGTGATCTTCCCGGTGACCACCGTCGCGCTCCTGAACGAGCCGCTGATCGTTGCGGTCAGCTTCCCGGCATCGAGGGCCGTCGAGGTCGCGTTGACCTTCGCCGAGTAGACGCCGGTATTGGCGACCGGGATCTTCGCCACGCGCCAGGGTGACTCGGCGAACGGGTCGACGCCGACCGGGAACCTGCCGGAGCCGAAGCAGCCGAGCGTCTCGAACACGAAGTTACGCAGCGACAGCCCGCCCGCCGGGGCGGTGAACGTGACGGCTGGCTTGTAGCCGTTGATCGCATGCTCCGACGTCACGCCGTAGAATTTCGACCGCTGGGTCGGGAGCACGGCGAGCGCCGAGGCCGCGATGACCAGGCTCCCTGCTATCGCTGCGGTCACGGTCAGTGTGCGCATCTGCCGTCCTCTCATCGCGAAGGAAATTGCGTGCCGAACCCCGCCGGCCAAGGTACCGCGAGACACTGGTTTGGTCAATCGGGTTCGCGCTTCGCCCGCAGACCGACGTCAGTCTCGACCTGGATCGCAGGTCAGGTGCGTCCGAAATGATCGATGTCACACGAGTGCGGCGTAAGCTCGTGCCGGTGTGACGCTCGTCTCCATGGCGACGTAGAAGGCGAGAGAGAACCCGAGAGGAGGTCACGTGAATCGGAGACTGCTTGTGCTGGTCGCGACCATCGCGGTTGTGGTGCTGCTCGTCGGGCTCGCGCTGATCGTCGGGCTCGCCCGTTCCGACGGCACCTCGGGTGAGAACCGGCGGACGATCACCGTCACGGGGACAGGTGTCGTCAAGGCGGTTCCGGACGTTGCCGAGGTGAGCCTCGGCGTGTCGGCGACGGCGAAGACGGCGCGCGCGGCACGAGCGGCGAGCGCCGCGCGGATGAATCGCGTGCTCGCCGCGCTGAAGGCACGAGGGCTCGCGGCCGCGGACATCCAAACCTCCCAGGTCTCTCTGTCGCCGAACTTCGGTCCGACGGGCGCCCGCGTTGTCGGCTACACGGCCAGGAACACCGTCACGGCCCGGATTCGCGATCTCGACGCGGCCGGGGCGGTCATCGCCGCCGCAGCGGGCGCCGGCGCGAACGAGATCAGCGGTCCGTCGCTGACCGTCTCGAACGAGAAGCTCGTCTACGAGAAGGCGCTGAAGGCCGCGGCCGTCGATGCGCGAGCTCACGCCCGGGCGATCGCGTCCGCGAACGGGGAGACGGTCGGCGAGATGCGCTCCGCCTCAGAAGGGAGCGAGAACGTGCCGATTGCGCTCGAGGCGAGCAGCAAGGCCTATTCGTCCGCGACGCCCGTCGAGCCCGGAACCGTCGAGGTTCAGGCGAACGTCACCGCGACCTTCGAGGTCGACGACTAGACCGCTACTGGGTTGGTGGCGCCGGCCGCGCGCCGGGCTAGGGCAGCTTGATGGTGTAGATGGTCTTCTTCGCGCCGTCGGGGGCAATCACGATGTTCCCCCGAGCGCCGGCGTACCGACCGGTGCCGCTGCGTGATCGTGACGATGAATGGCTGGCGGATCGGCCCGCCGATGTTCACCGCGGTGATCGTCCCACCGGGCAGTTTCGTCACGGTCGTGATGTCGACGGTGCCCTTGCAGTCGGTGCCGACGTCGCTGCACGAGCCGTGAAGGATGTACGAGAAGTTCATGTTTCCGACACGCTTGTTCGCGGCCGCGTCGAAGTCAGGCTTGATCGTGAAGAGCGTGAGGTCGACGGAGAACCTGTCCCCGGCGTCGCCCGGCGGAGGGTTCGGGTGCCTGATCGTCACTCCCTGGTCGATCCGCACCGTGACGACGAGCTTGCTCGCGCTCTGCACCTCGCCGGCCACCACGGCCGCGAGGAGCAGGACGAGCGCGATGGCTGTCAGCTGTTTCCTCATCGGGTCCAGTCTGGCACGAACGAGCCATCGCGGTGCAGAACGACGAGAAGCCCCACAGGTGCGAGGCTTCTCGTCGTTGCAATGAACTGTCCAGCTCACTCTTACCCGGTCGTGGTCGCCGTGCGTTCGGGGCGAGGTCGCACGTCACAAACGTCCCCGAGTACCTGGAGACGAACGTGGCGACATCATCGACCTGGGTCGCGTTCAGGACGTTCTTGTAACCGACCATCTGCGTTGGATAGAGCGGCAGCGCCGCCGGGAGGCCGTTGAGCACGACCGCCTTGGCTGTCTCGAACTGAACTCCGCCCTTCACCTCGTTGAGGTTCACTCCAAGCTGGCCGTAGGCGTCAGGCCCTGCCGCCTTGAGAGTGTGGCATGTGGCGCAGAACTGCTCGTTGAAGAGAATCTGGCCTTTCGCGATGTTCCCCAGGGCCAGGGTTCTCGGCGTGCTGGTAGTCGTACGGATAGCGAGCGCGGCCGGCGCAGCAAGCGCTATCGCGCAGGCGAAGACCGCGATCCCGATCCCAGTACGACCAAGTTTGATCCTACGCATCGTCCTCCTCTGGTTCGACACCCGTCTCGGTCTCCGAGACCGAGCCCACGCGTGTATGCGCAAAGCGATTCTTACCACGGCGAGCGGCGAGACTCCAGAGCCTGCGTGCGAATGGTCGCGTCACAAGTGAGGCGAAGGCGGATTCGCGCGGCCGAAAACGGGCGGCACGCGCCGGTTCGCGGGCCCCGGCCGTCGCCGCCGAGCCGCCGATTCTCGAGTCAGGGACACGGTTGGCGGTCGAAGCGCGGCTGCAGCGCGGTCGCGTGGTCGATCACGGCAAGCTCGTCGGGCTGCTCTCGATCGGCGACTTTGCCCGCGTGCTCGGGTTGCCACCCGCCGATCTGGCTCGAGATCGTGGTTGGCCTGCCCGCCGCCTTCGCAGTCGACTACTGTGTTCGGCGGACTGCTCATGCGTACTCTCGTCACCGGTAGCCATGGTTGCTTGGGCTCGGTCGTTGCTCCGCTAAGGGATTTGAGTAACAAGGAAAGAGGAAGTGGGATAGAGTTGCGCCACTGGTGTAGGGAGCTGGAGAGATTGCGAGGTTCAGGGAGGATCACGATCACGTGGGCGGTTGGATCCGATGCGATGGATGGGATGTGGTGCGGGTGAGCGTGTTGTAGGGTTGCGATGACGGTGTAATGAGAGTCGGTGCGGATGCGCAGTAGTGAGAGGTGTTTTTGCGGCGTAGGAATGCTTGCCTGGGAAGCTAGACAGAGTAGAGCGCCGCTTGACTTACTTGGGAAGCGGTAGGGGGCGAAGGCAGACTCTGCGCGCAAAGCTGACGGCACGATGTGGCGTGTCGCGGTGGGAGTACACCGCAGGAGGCGGGCTCTAGTCTGACGTACACGGCAGGTGTGCGGAATCCGACGTAGAGCAGAAGTACGAAAGTGCTGTGGTAGATGTGTGTACTGAGAGGAGCAGGCAAGGGCGGAAGAGGCTGACCGAGCAGCAGGCTCTACGCACGAAGTGTATGGACCTGCGCAGAGTTTTGGAGAGTGCCTGCTCGGAGTTGGACGGAGAGAAGGTGGCCGGGGGGGGGGTGTTGCCTGCTCCAGACACTTCGTTCTGCGATCGAGAGCCAGATCTACGCGCCTGGAGCCCGTTTCTGGCTCGTCGTCGACAACCTGTGCGCCCTCAGAACGAACGACATCCCGGTCGAGCGAACGGCTGCCTACTCCGCCGGGTTCCGCAGGCTGATTCGGGAGTTGGGGCTCGAGGACAGGGTCGGACTGGTCGTCGAGTCCGAGGAATTCGATCTCGGCGAGTACGATCGGATTCTGGCTGAGCTCGAACCTCAGCCGCTGCGGCGCCTCCCTCGGGAGACGAAGTCGAGAACGTCGAGAGATTCCTCGGCCGGCACTGTTCTGCTGAAGAGGCCGCAGATCGAATCGACGGTATCGAAGGGCGGCCATCGTGACGGAGCAGCTGCTCGCCCGTGTCGTCCGAGGCGTTCGCATGACCCAGAGGGCAACCAGTGCGACGCTCGGGTTTCGAGCGTTTCCCGGGGGCGATTCTCGCACCCAGTGCGGCGAGGTTGCAGTCAGCCGTACCGCCAAGGAAGCTCATGCTGTCCTGCTGACCAGCCGGAACCTCGCCAGCTACCACGTCACACCTGTCCGATGCCCCGACGAGTTCCCGTCGATGATCTCAAAGTCACCTATGCCGAAAAGGTGACCGGATGATCGCCTGCATCGGCGTCAGTGAAGTCGGCGTCAAGTGAAGTAGCTGTAGAGCCCATCGGCCTGGTGCCGGCGCATCGAGTTCAGTTCGTCCTCGCTCAGGTGATTCGACGCGCCGATGGTCTTGTTCACATCAAGTAGCACGACCGTGTCCCGTTGAGCACGTAGTCCAGCTTCCCGTAGTCCATTCCCAGCTCCTCACGCCACGCCAGGACCGCGGGGTGGGGCTCGACTCGTTCCACGCTCACACTCGTTTCGGCCTTGAAGATGGGGTGCGGCGACGCGAGCCGTGAGCACGTCCATCGATCCCCGAGGAACTGGTACATCCGAAGGTGATAGAGGCCGTCCTCGATCTCCGGCAGGAACCGCTCGACGACGGCGTGGCGGTTGCGAAACCATCGGTCGGGAACGTCCGCTGGGCGCTCGAAGATCTCGTAGTCGCGCCAGTCGGAGAACGGGGCTTCCTTCCCGGTGAAATGGCCGGCGATCCGGGTCACGCCTCGCCACGGTCGGAAGCGGCGGTAGAGCCAGCTCTGCTGGAGCCTTCTCTCAGGCCCGCCGGCGTAGTTGAGATCCGACTTCACGATCACAGGGCCGTCCCACAGATCTCCGCGATGAATCAGGTTCCGGCTCGTGGTCGACTTTCGAATATCCCGAATGCGACCGTTGAGCACGATCGGGTACTTCGAGGCGAACTCGAGGTAGTTGTCAGGGACAACCGACAGGTTGACGTGCACGAGGATGACGTCCGCAGGCGCGTATCGCCGCGTCCCGAACAGAAAGATGACCTCGTGTCCGTCCTCCCGCCAGCACCGGGCGAGGTGATCGACGATGTAACTCGGCGGAGAGACGTGTCGATCCCCCTCGTGGAACAGAACAGCGATTCGCCTCGGAGAGCCGGCCACGATCGGTTGGGATGTCTGCATGGGGAGCGAGACTCGTCCGGCGGTCACCCGGAGAGTTACGCGTCGGACGGTAGCCGACGGGCCACCGGCGGCGTTCCCGGCACGATTTGCCGCGCTCGTCGCCTGCCTAGCGCGTCAGACGGAGCGCAGGCTTGTGCGGCCTCGACGAGAGCCGGCCGCCGGGCGGGCCGTTCCAGGCGACTTGGCTCGAAGCTCGGTCGGTGGTGTGGATCGACATGCTCGCGCTGCCGTTCCCAGGTCTCTGTCAACGCCACGCCTACTTCATCGACCCACGCTCGATTCTCGGCGACGAGGAACATTCTGGTCAGCGTGTTCAATACGGCCTGCTGGTCGTCGAGCGACGCTGCGTATCGCAGGCTGGTCATCAGCTTGTCGATGGACGCAGCTCGCCAGTTGCCCTTCACGCAGCCGTCGTCCATCACCATGCGGTCGAGTTCCTCCAGATACCGGCTCATAGCCTCCGCCTCTACGCCCGTCGCCGGCACGAGGCGTCGGCCGGGCGCCGGCACTATCTGAACCGGCACGCGGGTGAATGACTGCACACCGCTGCGAGAGACCTCGGCAAGGAGCACGAACGAGCGGGCTGTGTTCGGAAGGTGTGCGCTCAGATAGCTCGAGGTGTGCGCATGAAAGACGAAGTTCCCCAGGGAGTATGCGACCAGGCTGTCACCGACTTGCTCGACTCCTTGCGGCACGTGCGGGTGGTGCCCCAGCACGAGTGTCGCTCCAGCCCGGGCGAACTGGCGGAACGCCTCGCGTCGCCGGGGTGACGGAGTCGCCATGAACTCCAGGTCAGCGTGGATCGAGACGACGAGCACGTCGACTTCGGGCCTCGCTCCGGCGATGTCCTCGAGCACGACGTCGGGCTCGTAGTACGCGTAACAAGGGCCCGCCGTCGAGAGCGAGTAGTTGGAGTCCTCCGCGTACGAGAGGACGGCGGAGAGATGGAAACGCCGACCTTCACCGTCGTGATGCCTGCTTTCAACACGGCGTCCACGATCGGGATCGCCGTCCGCTCGGTCCTCGCGCAGACTCTCCCCGACTTCGAGCTCCTCGTCGTGGACGATGGCTCGACCGACGACACGGCCGGCGTGGTCGAGGCGATGCTGGGCGACGAGCGGATTCGTCTGCTCCGTCAGGAAAACAGAGGGGCCGCTGCGGCGCGCAATGCCGCTCTCCGTGGCGCGCGCGGACGGTACGTGAGCTTCATCGACAGCGACGACCTCTGGCTACCGACCTACCTCGAGGCCATGGCGTCGTCCCTCGATCATGCCGACGACAACGTCGGCTTCTCGTACACGAACGCGTGGACGCTAAACCCGGTGACCGGTCAGATCGGCAAGGCGACGGCGATGGAGGGCCAGCGGCCGCCGCTCGAGCCGCCTCCGACCGCCGAGGCGCTGCTGCTCGAGCTCCTCGACCGGAACTTCATCTACAACTCGGTGACCGTTCGGCGCGCGGTGTTCGAGCAACTCGGGGCGTTCGACGAATCGCTCCGGGCTGCGATCGACTACGAAATGTGGCTTCGGATCGTCGCGCACGGCTACAAGGCAGCCAGCCCCGGTGAGCTGCTTGCCGTCTACCGGCGCGACCGTCCCGGGTCGATCTCGTCGAATCACGCCGTCGTCTGGGCAAGTCGCCTGCGCGTCTACGAGCGCGTCGTCATCGAGCTGCCGGTGGCGCCGCTCGCCCGTCAGGTAGCTCGCGAACGCATGGCCGCGGCTCAGGACGAGCTCTCGCAGTTAGAGCGCAGCTCCAAGCTCCACGACCTCTGGCAGACGGGTGTGCGGCCGCCCCTCGCCCGGCTCAAGAACGCCGTCTTTCCCCGTCCCGACGAGTGGCTCGCCGTCCCCCCGCCCGAGCTCGTCAAGGCGTTCCCCGACCTGTTCGCTTCGGCCGGGAGGGCGGTATCGCCAACCGCCGCGATTCACGAGACTGCGTAACCGCAAGGTGAGAGCGACGTGCAATCGCGTCCATGTCCAGACCAGAGTTCGGCAGCAGAGAGCTCCAGGTTCATGAGGCCGTGATCCCTGATCGCTGGCTGATGGTCTAGCGTCTCCCCCCGGTTTGCACCGGGGAAGCGCCGGCGTAGACCCGTAACATGAGCCTCATGCGGGTTCTGCGGACGGGGTGGCTCAGGGCTGTAGGAGCGGCAACGCGCGTCGTCGCGCCTGCTCGTCTGCCCGTGCTTCCTCCCAACCGCCGCACCGACCATGAACTTCGCCCGCGGGCGCCTGCCGCCGCTCCGATGGCGGCATGATCTTCACGGAGACCGAGCTCGCGGCCTTCGGCGACGAGTCGCCGCTTGGTGAGCGCGACTCTTTCTCGTCCAGGCCGTGGAGCCCGGTTGCATCCGTGGCGCGGTCTGGTGGTCGAGTGCGGCCTGCTCGACGGGCTGCTCTCGATCGGCGACTGCGCCGCAGACCACGTCCAGCTGATGGTCTAGGGCCTTCCCGCGGTTTGTTCGGGCAAAGTGTCGGTGTAGACCCGTAGCATCCGATCGCCGCATGATCTTCACCGAGACCGAGCTACCCGGCGCCTTTGTCATCGACCTCGAGCGACGCGAGGACGAGCGGGGCTCGTTCGCGCGCTCGTTTTGCCGGAACGAGTTTGCGGCGCACGGACTGAAGCCGGAGATCGCACAGGCGAACATCGCATACAACCGTTCGGCCGGAACGCTCCGGGGAATGCACTTCCAGTACCCGCCGGCCGCCGAGACCAAGGTTGTCCGATGCGCCCGGGGAGCGATCGTCGACATCATCGTCGACCTTCGTCCCGAGAGCCCGACCTACCTCCGGAACGTTGCTGTTCGGCTCGACGCCGAGAACGGCCGGTCGCTCTACGTCCCGGAGCGGTTCGCGCATGGCTACCAGACACTCGTCGACGACACCGAGACGAGCTACTTCGTCGGCGAGTTCTACACGCCGGAGTCCGAGGGTGGTCTCGCCGCGGACGACCCGAGGCTCGCCCTCAGCTGGCCGCTCCCGGTGACGGCCATCTCCGAGAGAGACGGCCGTTGGGAGCCTCTCGCCACTGCCGAGCCCGACCTGCGCCGGCGGATGGTCGTCGCATGATGATCGTCGACACAGCGCTGAAGGCTCGCGAGGCGGAGGGCAATCCCATTCGAGTCGGGATCGTCGGCGCAGGATTCATGGGGGAAGGCCTGACGAACCACATCGTCAACACCGTCCCGGGGATGCGCGTCGTGGCGATCTCGAACCGGCATCCGGAGCGCGCCGCCGAGGTGTTCCGCTATGCCGGCGTCGAGCCGGTGATCGTCGATTCCGAGAAGCAGTTCGACGACGTCGTTCGCTCGGGGCGAGCCGCGGTGACCGACGACGCGCTGGTGCTGTGCCGAAGCGACAACGTCGACATCGTGTGCGAGATCACCGGAGCCGTCGATTTCGGAGCCCAGGTCCTGCTCGAGGCATTCTCACACGGCAAGGACGTCGTCTTGCTGAACGCGGAGGTCGAGGCGACCCTCGGGCCGATCCTGCACACCTACGCAGACAAGGGTGGTGCGATCCTGTCCGCATGCGACGGCGATGAGCCGGGCGTCCAGCTCGGTCTCTATCGCTGGGTGAAGAGCCTCGGACTCGAGCCCCGTGTGATCGGGAACGTCAAGGGCCTTCAGGATCCGTATCGCAACCCGACGACGCAACAGGGGTTCGCCGAGAAGTGGGGGCAGAACCCGAGGATGGTGACCTCGTTCGCCGATGGCTCGAAGATCTCGTTCGAGCAGGCCATCGTCGCCAACGCGACCGGATTCACCGTGCAGAAGCGTGGGATGTCGCGTGGACTCGAGTATCGGGACGATGTGATGAAGATCGGTCAGATCTACGACATCGAGGAGGTGCGTCGTCTCGGCGGGATCGTCGACTACGTCGTCGGAACCCCGCTGACGAAGGTGTACGTGCTCGCAGAGCACGCGGACCCCAAGCAGCAGCACTACCTGAACTTCTACAAGCTCGGCGAAGGGCCGCTCTACTCCTTCTTCGTTCCGTACCACCTCGTGCACTTCGACGTTCCGAACTCGATCGCCCGCGTCGCGCTCTATCGGGATTCGTCCTCGAAGCCGCTGGGCGGGCCTTTGGTGGAGGTCTGCGCGGTCGCCAAGCGCGATCTCCGTGCCGGTGAGACTCTCGACGACTACGGCGAGTACATGACGTACGGCGAAGCGGTCGGTGCCGACGAGATGAGCGAGCGCCGTTTGCTTCCGGAAGGGCTCGTCGAGGGGTGCGTCCTGCGCCGCGACATCGCCCAGGATGAGGTCATCACCTATCACGACGTGGAGTTGCCGCCGGGTCGACTCGGCGATCGCCTGCGCGCCGAGCAGTACGAACGATTCCGAGGCGAGGACTGGCTGACCGAGTTGCTCGGCGTGGGAGCGCCCTCAGGGCGCACGTCGCCGAAGCCATGACCGCGTGTCGCTCGGAGAGGCCTGTGCCGGCGCGGCTTCAGGCGAGGCAGTCGCGCTCACACGTTGCACTCGGGGGTCGGGTGTGCTGAAGCTCGCCTCCGATGTCTTTCAGACGCGTGACCTGCGCATCCTCTGTCTGGGCGCCCACTGCGACGACATCGAGATCGGCTGCGGCGGGACGATCTTGAAGCTCGTCGAGAGTCGCGCCAACGTGAGCGTGACCTGGGTCGTGTTCAGCTCGGACCCGACCCGTGCTGCCGAGGCGCGAATCGGTGCGGAGGCTTTCCTCAGCGGCGCTGCGGAGGTGAACGTGCAGATCGAGGATTTCCGCGGCAGGTACTTCCCGTTCGTGGCCACCGAGATCAAGGAGTACTTCGACGCTCTCGGCGCCCGGTGGTCCCCCGACATCGTCTTCACGCATTACGCGGACGATCTTCATCAGGATCACCGTCTGCTCTCACAGCTCGCGCACAACACCTACCGCGATCACCTCGTGCTCGAGTACGAGATCCCGAAGTACGACGGCGATCTCGGTCGCCCGAACGCATACGTGCATCTCGACGAGGATCAGTGCCGGCGCAAGACCGACGCGATCTGCGCGGCCTTCGAAAGCCAGACCGACAAGCACTGGTTCTCACCCGAGACCTTCATGGCGATGCTTCGACTCCGCGGCATCGAATGCAAGTCCCCCAGCGGGTACGCAGAAGCGTTCCATTGCAGGAAGCTCGTGCTGGCATGAGCGAGAGCACCGCAGCTCCGGCGAATGCGGCAGCAGTCGTCGAAGAAGACCTCGCCTTCATCGTCGACCGGGCAGCGGAGGAGCTCGACCGGCTTTCGGGGAAGCGCCTCCTGATCACGGGCGGGGCCGGATTCCTGGGCTACTACCTGGTCCAGGCGGCGGTCTTCCACAACCGAAGCGTGTCGGCCGACAGATGGATCGACGTGACCGTGTACGACAATTACGCTCGGGGCGTGCCGGGTTGGCTCTCTTCGCTCCAGCCGGCCGACGGATTGACCGTTGTCGTTCACGACATGCGGGAGGCGCTGCCGGACGACATCGGCAACTTCGAGTACATCGTGCACGCGGCCGGAATCGCGTCGCCGACGTACTACCGACAACACCCGATCGAAACCATGGACGCCAACGTGGGCGGACTTCGCGCCCTCCTGGACTACGCGAGTCGCCAGCGCGATGGCCGATTCCCGGTGGAAGGGTTCCTGTTCTTCTCCAGCAGCGAGATCTACGGCGACCCGACGCCCGAGAACATCCCGACGCCCGAGACCTACCGCGGGAACGTGTCCTGCACCGGACCTCGCGCCTGCTACGACGAGTCGAAACGATACGGCGAGACGTTGTGCGTGAACTTCGCGCAGCAATACGGCCTGCCGGTCACGGTTGCGCGGCCTTTCAACAACTACGGCCCGGGTCTCAAGATCACGGATCGGCGAGTCATCCCGGACCTCGCCTCGAACGTTCTGGCGGGACGCGACATCGTTCTCCTCTCCGACGGCTCCGCGAAGCGAACGTTCTGCTACGCCGCCGACGCCGTGGTCGGGCTACTACAAGGTGCTCGTGCGGGGCGGCGCGGGGGAGTCCTACAACATCGGCGCCGACGGACCGGAGATCTCGATGACGGAGCTCGCAGAACGCGTTGCCGCGCTCGGGAGGCAACTATTCGGCTACGCAGGCAGCGTGGTCCATGAGACGAGTGCCGAGAAGGAGTACCTCGTCGACAATCCCATGCGCCGCTGCCCCGTGATCGAAAAGGCTCGCGAGGAGGTCGGTTTCCGGCCGGAAGTGGGGCTCGAAGACGGCCTGCTGCGCTCGCTCGTGTGGTATGCGGGCAACCACGAGGCCGCCGAGGCGTGAAGTCGACCCGAAGGACTGCGGTGTTCGTGTGAAGGTCTCGATCATCGGAACGGGGTACGTCGGACTCGTCACCGGGGTCTGTCTCGCCGAACGAGGGACGAACGTCGTCTGCGTCGACGTCGATCGCGGCAAGGTCGAGGCGATCCTTCGTGGCGTTTCGCCGATCGTGGAAGCCGATCTCGAAGGGCTCCTGCAGCGCAACCTTGGCGGTCGCTTCTCCGCGACGACGGACCTCGCCGCGGCCGTCCTCGACTCCGATCTCACGATGATCGCGGTCGGAACACCGTTCGACGGTCTCGAGATCGATCTCGGTGCCGTACGTGCGGCGACGCGGGAGGTTGGTGAGGCTCTTCGTGGGAAGCGCGACTATCACGTGGTGGTCGTCAAGAGCACCGTCGTGCCGACGACGACACGTGACGTCGTCCTGCCGCTGCTCGAGGAGGCATCGGGACGTCGTTCGGGTGTTGACTTCGGAGTCGGGATGAACCCGGAGTTCCTGACCGAGGGTCAGGCCGTCGCCGACTTCATGCTTCCCGACCGGATCGTTCTCGGTGGGATCGACGAGCGCGCTTGTGATGCTCTGCAGGAGCTGTACGGTGACTTCCCGGCAGACATTCCTCGCCTCCGAACGAACACGACCACGGCGGAGATGATCAAGTATGCGTCGAACGCCCTCCTCGCAACTGGGATCTCCTTCGCCAATGAGATCTCGAATCTCTGCGCGGCGCTCGGGGATACCGACGTCGTCGACGTCATGCACGGAGTCCATCTCTCCCGGTACCTGATGCCCATCGGCGGCGACGGGGTTGCGGTCCAGGCGCCGATCGCGTCGTTCTTGGAGGCGGGATGTGGTTTCGGGGGCAGCTGTCTGCCGAAGGACGTGCGCGCTCTGATTGCACACGGTGCGCGGCTCAGACAGCCGCTGCCGATCATGGAGGCCGTGATCCGCACGAACGACGGCCGGCCGGACGAGGTCCTCGCGATTGTGCGGCGGCATGTGCCCGAGCTACATGGCGCGCGAGTCGCTGTTCTCGGCATGGCATTCAAGCCCGATACCGACGACGTCCGCGAGTCGCCCGCGATTCCGATCGTCGAGACGATTGGCCGGTGAAGGAGCCCGCGTGATCGTTCACGACCCGGTCGTCACAGAGCTCCCGCCCGTGCTCGCTTCGCAACCGGACCAGATCGCGATCTCGAACGATCTCGAGGATGCGCTGCGAGAGGTGGATGCCATCGTGCTCGTCACGCGCTGGGCGGAGTATCGCGAGGTTCCCGGGATGATCGGCGGGCGTGACCCGCAGCCCGTGTTCATCGACGGTCGCCGCATGCTCGACAAGGGCGACTTCGCCCACTATGCGGGGGTCGGACTGTGATCGCGATGTGCCTCAACTCCGCCACTTCGACACTACGACCGGTCGGCACGCGACGCGTCTCGGCTTCGCCGCGAGACCAATGAGCATTGGATCGATCCAGTGAAGGTCGTCATCTTCTGCGGCGGCCTCGGCGTGCGGATGGGGGAAGAGACCCAGCGCATTCCGAAGCCGATGATCCACATCGGCGGGAAGCCGATCCTGTGGCACATCATGCGCTACTACTCCGACTGGGGTCACAACGAGTTCATTCTCTGCCTGGGGTACAAGGGCCAGACCATCAAGGAGTACTTTCTGGCACACGACGGCGCCCTCTTCAATGACTTCGTCCTCGAGCGAGATGGGTCGGGTACGAAGCTCGACGTGATTCCCGGCGATGTCGACGAGTGGCGGATCACCTTCGTCGATACCGGTTTGAACGCAACGATCGGCGAGCGGCTGAAGGCCGTCGAGCCGTACCTGACCGACGATGAGGCGTTTCTTGCAACCTACGGCGACGGGCTGACGGACGCGACACTGCCCGACGTGATTCGCGCCTTCCACGAGAGACAGAAGATCGCGATGTTCCTCTCGGTCCGTCCGCAGTTCAATGCGCACCTCGTGGTGACGGACGAGGCCGGCACGGTCGTAGCCGTCGAGGACATGAGCGGCTCGCACGTTCGCATCAACGGCGGCTTCTTTGTGTTCCGGCGTGAGATCCTCGACTGGATCGAGCCCGGTGACGAGCTGGTCGAGGAGACATTCTCCCGTCTGATCGCGCGCGGCGAGCTGGCCGCGTACTCTCACGATGGGTTCTTCGGTCCGATGGACACGATCAAGGACCGGCAGCGTCTCGAGGAGCTTCACCGATCCGGAGAAGCTCCTTGGCGCGAAGGTGTCGAACGACTGGGCCCGAGAGCAACGAAACGTGCGGACGGAGAATCACGGACTCGTCGTGGCTGAGCCACATCCAGTCGGTTTCCAGGACAAAGGTGTGGACGAAACCTGGACCAACAGGCTGTGGCTGACCGGTCTGAGCCCGCCTACCATGAGCAGTCAGGGGGCGGCTACGTACGTCGCTCCAAGTGTTTTGGGGGGAAAGGCATCTTGCTCAAGGCCGGAGGACTCTTGGGGACGACCCGTACCACCGTCGAGGAGGAGGTCAACAGCTACCTCGCCGCCGTGATGTCGCGGTTCGGGGTCGCCGCGGCGTCGGAACCGCCGGTGAACACTGGCGATTCGCCGGCGGAAGAGATCTTCTTGGTTCTGACAAGTCGACAGTTCAGCCACCTGAGCCGGAGTGAGGCGGCACCCTACCGTCCGCGGACAGTAACCCTGCTCGAGGAGAGCGTCCGTCGTGGTGAGCCGGTTTCGTTCTGGTACGACATCGGTCCCGGCTACCACGCGAGCACTCGCCCGGGAGAACGCGACCTGAGCTTCGGCGTCGGCCTCTCGGAGTTGCTTGTCCTGTCCCAGATCGCCTCGTTCTCCGATCGTGTGGTCAGGACCTACGCGCCCGGAGCCCGTTTCCGGCTTGTCGTCGACAACCTCTGTGCCCTGAGAACGAACGACATCCCCGTCGAGCGTACGGCTGGATACTGCGCGGCGTTCCGCGCGCTGATTCGAGAGGTGGGGCTCGAGGACAGGGTGGGGATTGTCGTCGAGTCCGAGGAGTTCGAGCTCGCCGAGTACGATCGGGTTCTTGCTGGGCTCGAAGCAGAGCGGCGCGCTTCGCCCCCCTCGGCAGGCGAAGTCGAGAACGTCGAGAGATTCATCGGACGGCACTGTTCAACAGCAGAGGCCGCCGACAGAATCGACAGGTATCGGCGGGCGGCCACCGTCACAGAGCATCTGCTGACTCGTGTCGTCCGAGGCGTTCGCATGACTCAGCGGGCAACGAGGACGACGCTCGGTTTCAGAGCTTTCCCCGGAGGCGACTCCCGCACGCAGTGCGGAGAGCTTGCGATCACCCGCACCCCGAAGGGCAAGCTCCATCCGGTCCTGCTCACCAGCCGGAATCTCGACAGCTACGGCTGCACCCCTGTGAGCTGCCCGGACGCGCTCCCTTCGGTGATCTCGCAAGTCACCTACGCCCAACCGATGGCGGCGTGATTCCCGGCACGCCTGTCAGGTGAAGTAGCTGTAGAGCCCTTCAGCCTGGTGCCGGCGCATCGACTGGAGCTCGCTCTCATCCAGATGATTCGAGGCGCCGGTGGTCTTGTTCGCGTCGAGCAGAACGACGGTACCCTCGTTGACCACGTAGTCCAGCTTCCCGTAGTCCATGCCCAGCTTCTCGCGCCACGCCAGAACCTCGGGATGAGTGTCGACCCTCTCGACGCTCACACTCGTCTCGGCTTTGAGGACGGGGTGGGGTGACGCCAAACGCGAGCATGTCCACCGATCGCCCAGGAACTGGTAGATACGGAGGTGGTAGAGACCGTTCTCGATCTCCGGGCGGAAGCGCTCGACGACGGCGTTGCGGTTGTCGAACCACTGCTCGGGAACGTCGGCGAGGCGGTCGAAGATCGGGTAGTCGCGCCAGTCGGAGAACGTCGCCTCTCTCCCCGTCAGCTCGCCGGCGATTCTGGTCAGTCCCCGCCACGGCCGCCAGCGGCGGTAGAGCCAGCTCTGCTGAAGCATCCTCTCCGGGGCGCCGGCGTAGTTGAGATCCGACTTCACGATCACGGGTCCGTCCCACGGATCTCCGCGACGAACGAGGTTCGGGCTCGTGGTGGACTTGCGGATGTCCCGGACGCGACCGTTGAGCGCAATCGGATATCTCGAAGCGAACTCGAGGTAGTCCTCAGGGACGACCGACAGGTTGACGTGGACGAGGATGATGTCCGCGGGCACGAATCGCCGCGTGCCGAACAGAAAGATGACTTCGTGCCCATCTTCCCGCCAGCACCGGGCAAGGTGATCGACGATGTAGCTCGACGGTGGTGAGTGCCGATCGCCCGCATGACACAGCACGGCGATTCGTCTTGGAGAGCCGGCCGCGATCTTTTCGGGTGTATGCATCGGCGCGAGCCTGTTCCAGACGATCACTCGGAGCGCTTCGCTTCGGACGGTAGCCGACGACCACCGCCATGCGGCGTCCCGCGGTCCGCGGCTCGGTCTGCCGTATCGCTGCCTGCTATCGCCCGATCAGGCGCCGGAGCTTCGCTTTGGCCTCGACAAGTGCCGGCTGCCGGGCCGGCTTTTTCGAGCGGTCGGGCTCGAAGCTCGGCCTGTGGTGGGGATCGACGTGGCGGCGCTGGCGGTCCCAGACCTCCGCCAATGCCTCTCCGACTTCATCGACCCATGCCCGATTCTCGGCGACGAGGAGCAGTCCGGCCAGCGTGTGTAGCACGGCCTCCGGGTCGTCGAGGGACGCTGCGTAGCGCAAGCTGACGAGCATCCTTTGGATGGCCGCATCGCGCCAGTTCTCTCGTACGAGCGCGTCGTCCATCACCATGCGGTCGAGCTCATCCAGGTACCGGCTGGTGGCCTCGGCCTGGAGGCCCGTGGCCGGCACCGGGCGCTGACCTGGTGCCGGCGCTATCTGAACCGGCACGCGGCTGAACGACTGCACGCCCTCTCGCGAGACCTCGGCAAGGAGCACGAACGACCGGGCCGTGTTCGGAAGGTGGGCGCTCAGATAGCTCGAGGTGTGCGCGTGAAAGACGAAGTTCCCCAGGGAGTACGCGACCAGGCTGCTGCCGACTCGCTCGACCCCCTGTGGCACATGTGGGTGGTGCCCCAGCACGAACGTCGCTCCGGCCTGCGCGAACTGGCGAAACGCTTCGCGCCGCCGGGGTGACGGAGTCTCCGTGAACTCGAGGTCGGCGTGGACCGAGACGACGAGCACGTCGACTTCGTCTCGCGCGCTGGCGATGTCCTCCAGTACGGCCGTGGCCTCGTAGTACGCGTAGCAGGGGCCTACCGTCGAGAGCGAGTAATTGGAGTCCTCCGCGTAGGCGAGAAAGCCCCACCGAAGGCCGGCCTTGTCGAGCACCTGAAGCTTTCGGGCTTCGTCCTGGGTGGTGCCCACTCCGCCTGAGAGGATCCCTCGATCCTCGAGAACCTTGGGGGTGTGGAGCAGGCCGATCGTTCCCCCGTCGAGGATGTGGTTGTTGGCGAGACTCAGGAACTCGAAGCCGGCGTCTTTCAAAGCCGGGGTCCCGTCGAACTTGCCCACCATGCCCCTCGGGTCGAGCTGCTCGTCGGGAAAGCCCGGGGGGACGATCGCGCACTCGAGGTTGCCGAACAGCACGTCCGCGCGCCGCAGGACGGGTAACACCTCCCTCAGAAGCCAGCCGGTGCCACGCCGCTGCATCTCGGTCGCCACCGGCCCCCAGAGGACGATGTCTCCCACCGCGCCGAAGGTGCAAGGCTCCCGGGCCGAGGGGTTCGGACGCACCAAGATCGCGAAGAGCCTATGCGAGCGCGCGGGTGTTAACAGATCGTGTCGTCGCGTCGATACTCTCGGCGGAGAGATGGACACACCGACCTTCACCGTCGTCATGCCCGCTTTCAATACGGCGTCCACGATCGGGATCGCCGTTCGCTCTGTCCTCGCGCAGACTCGCCGCGACTTCGAGCTCGTCGTCGTCGATGACGGCTCGACCGATAACACCGCCGAGGTCGTCGAAGCGATGCAGGACGACGAGCGTATCCGCCTCCTCCGTCAGGAGAACAAGGGTGCTGCCGCGGCGCGCAATACCGCTCTGAGTGATGCACGCGGTCGGTACGTGAGCTTGATCGACAGCGACGACATGTGGCTGCCGACCTACCTCGAGGCGATGGCGGCGTCGCTCGATCATGCCGTCGAGGACGTCGGGTTCTCCTACACGAACGCGTGGACGCTCAACCCGGTGACGGGCCAGATCGGCAAGGCGACGGCGATGGAGGGCCAGCGGCCGCCGCTCGAGCCGCCTTCGACAGCCGAGGCGCTGCTGCTCGAGCTCCTCGACCGGAACTTCATCTACAACTCGGTGACCGTTCGGCGCGCCGTGTTCGAGCAACTCGGGACGTTCGACGAATCGCTTCAGGCTGCGATCGACTATGAGATGTGGCTTCGAATCGTGGCGCACGGCTACAAGGCGGTCAGCCCTGGTGGGCTGCTCGCCGTCTACAGGCGCGACCGTCCCGGGTCGATCTCGTCGAATCGCGCCGTCGTCTGCACGAGTCTCCTGCGTGTCTACGACCGCGTCGTCACCGACCTGGCGGTGGCGCCGCGCGCCCGTCAGGTCGCGCGCGAGCGTATGGCCGCGGTTCAGGACGAGCTCTCGCAGCTGGAGCGCAGCTCCAGGCTCTACGTCCTCTGGCGGACGGGGGTGCGGCCGCCCCTTGCCCGGGTCAAGAACGCCATCTTTCCCCGTCCCGACGAGTGGCTCACGGCCCCCCCGCCCGAGCTCGTCAAGGCGTTTCCCGACCTGTTCGCCTCGGCCGAGAGGGCCGTGTCCTCAACCGCCGCGATCCACGAGCCTGCTTAGGCGCGAGCGGACGTCGACGTGCCGGCGAGTCCAGGTTGCGACGAAAGTCGCGTAGCAAAGCGACCGCTCGGTGCGCGAGAGTGGCGCGTGCCGTATCGCCTCGAAGTGCTCGACGAACAGGCGGCGGAGCTCGCCCTCCTTCCCCTCGTTCGACGGATCGAACCACTGCGCCACCTCGCGGGTCGTCGTGTTGGCGCGTCGAGACATGCCCTCGTGGACGCGGCGGAGAAACAGCGGTTCGGGCACGCGCCAGAACTCGCCGAGCATGGCGAGCTCGGCGAGGAGCACCCAGTCGGAGGACGGGTAGCTGCCGTGTCCGCGTGTCCGGCGCAGTGCGTCGGACACCATCAGAGCGAAGACGAGGTTGCCCCAGACGACGTTCATCACGACGTGACCCAGGCGGGCATGAGGTGTGCTCTCGCGCACGTTCATCCGGTCGTCGAGGTCGCGCACGCCGATGCCGTCCGCTCCGATCAGGCGCGTCAGCGGGAAGACGAGCACGACCGTGGGGGGAGCGTTGCTCAGCATCTCGAAACAGCGCTCGACACAGGTCGGGGCGAGCATGTCGTCACTCGCCGCCCACTTGAAGAACGGGCTCTCGCACTCCTCGAAGACGCGGTTGTAGTTCCAGGCCGCACCCCGGTTCTCCGGGCTATGGAGATACCGCACGCGCTCGTCGCGCTCGGCGTAGGAGCGCACGATCTCCCCGGTTGCATCGCTCGATCCGTTGTCGGAGACGACGAGGACGAAGTCGCCGAACGTCTGACCGAGGATCGAGTCGATGGCGGCTCCGAGGAACGGCTCGCCGTTATAGACGGGCATGCCGATCGTGATCGGGGCCGCTGCCTTCATGACCACATCATGACTCTTCGGGTGGTGTCGGTCGGCAGCCCATCCGGACAGTTCGCCCCACGACCTAGGTGTCGACTCTTGTCGATCGGAGTTGGAGGCCACCCATCACCTCCGCGTATGAGGAGGAACTTTCCGCGCCGGTCCGTGCCGGTCTCGAGCAAGCACTTCGCCAACCGGCAGCCTGAAGTGTTCGGAGCTGCCATCCCACGTCTTCGGGCGTCTCGCTAGGCCACGGCGGCGATGGCGCAGGAACCGAACTCTTCACCGCCGACGGACGAGCAGGCGACCGATTCCGAGCAGAAATCGCTGGACATCGGGGGCGCTGTTGTCACGGGGATCAAGTGGAAGGTCCTGACGCAGGTCGTGTCGGAAGGTTCGCGCATTGTCGTCACGCTCGTGCTCACGCGGCTTCTAACGCCCTTCGACTACGGGGTGGCTGGGATGGCGATCGTCTGTGCCTCGTTCGCGACGATGCTCACCGACCCGATGCTTGGCATGGCTCTCATCCAGCGACCCCGGATCACCGAGGCCGATCGATCCACGGCCTTCTGGGCAACGGTTTCGGTCGGAGCGATCGCCACGATCGTCGGGATCGCGCTATCGGGTGTTGTCGCCGACCTGTTCGGCGAGCCCCAGGTTCAGGATCTGTTCATCGCGCTCTCGCTGGGCTTCGTCGTCAGCGGCTTCGCAGTAACCCAGACGGCGTTGCTCGCCCGGGATCTGGCGTACCGCAGCCTCGAGATACGACAGATATCCGCCACGCTGCTCGGCGCGGTCGCCGCACTCGTCGTGGCGATAGCAGGGTTCGGGCCCTGGGCGATCATTGCGAACTGGCTCACGGTTGTCGCAGCATCGGCGATCCTGGTCTGGTTCCTCTCACCGTGGCGTCCCCACGCGACCTTCTCGCGCGACAGTCTCCGTCATCTCGGTAGCTTCGGCACCAAGGTGTTCGGCGCCCGGATCCTCTCGTGGGGCAACCTGAATGCCGACAACTTCCTCGTGGGGCGACAGCTCGGGCCGTCCGCGCTTGGGGCTTACTCGCTCGCATACAACGTCATGTACATGCCCATGGACAGGATCGCGACGCCGATCTCCCACGTTCTCTCACCCGCGTACGCGCGGATGCAGGACGATCCGGAGCGGCTCGAGAAGGCATGGCTCAGGAGCAAGCGGATCTCGGTCGCGCTGCTCGCGCCGGCCTTCCTGGCTTGCCTGGTCGTGGCCCCGGACCTCGTCCCCGTCGCGTTTGGCCCGCAGTGGCAGGCGGTGATCGTTCCGCTCCAACTCCTGTGTGTGGCAGGGGTTGCCGGCTCATTGACGACGCTCAGCTCGGGCATCCTGATGGCTCGCGGTAAAGCAGGAACGCTCCTCCGTTTGAACATGCTCGCCTCGGCGATCACGATCGGCGCGTTCGTCATCGGCGTTCGGTACGGAATCGTCGGTGTGGCCGGGTTCTATGCTGCGGCGAGGTGGCTGCTGGTGCTTCTCGACACGAAAATCACGACGCGCGCCGTCTCATTCGACTTCTGGAAGACGCTTGTCGCCGGCGCCGGCATGCTGCCGCTCGCGATCGGCGCGGCAGCAGCCGCGTTCGGGGTCAGGGAGCTACTCCTGGCCGGGGACGTGCCGATGGCCGCAAGGCTCCTCATCGAGTCGGGAGTGTTCCTCGCCGCCTATCTGGTACTCCTGCGCCTCGTCATGCCGTCGTTGCTTGCCGAAGTCATTGACCTGCTACGCCGCCGGCGCGGTCCGGCATCGACCGCGGCCGGTGTGCAGGCATCTTCGTGATGCGCTGGCTGTTCCACCGAATCTGCGTCAAGGACTATCGCCCGTCGTCGAGCCGACTGGAACGCGTCCACGAGCAGATGGACGTGATTGACCATCGCGCAATGAAGGTCATCGATGTGATGAGCCGGATCCTGCCGCTCCGCGAGTACTTCACGAGCGATCGTCGACACGATCTGGCGCAAGCCGAATGGGCTCGTTCGCAGTCCGAATGGTCCGGAGGCGACCTGATGCGCGTCGCGCTCGTCGGGCCGTACCCACTCGATACCTCCCACTTCGGCGGCGGCGTCGAGACGTCGTTCTTCAACCTCGTCGAGGGCCTGAGCTCGTTCGACGACGTCGAGCCCTATGTCGTCACATTCGCACGAGGTGCGCGGGAGGTGAGGCGCGACGACAGTGGTCCAGCGCCTGCCTTTTACCTTCCCGGCCGCGCGCGTTTCAACAACTTGACGCTGTACCGAAACGACCGCCGTCTTCTCAAGCGCGCGCTCGACACTCTCGAACCGGACCTCGTTCACGCCCAGGACGCGATCAGCTACGGCTACGTCACCCTCAAGGTCGCAACCGGGGTCCCCGTCGTCGTTTCGGTTCACGGGATCGTCCGCGAGGAGCTCAAACACCTCTCACATCCCCTGGACAAGATCCGGACGTCGATTGCGCGAGTCGCGATCGAGAAGTACTGCGTCCGAAATGCGCGGTACCTCGTGCCGCCATCTCGGTATCCGGAGGAGTATTTCGGGGACGAGATTCGAGGGAAGATCGTCGATGTCGGGAATGGGATCCCCGATCGATTCTTCGCAGCGGACGCATCCCCTGAGCCGGGTCGGCTGCTGTACGCGGGCGTGATCTCACCCCGTAAGCGGGTGCTCGACCTGCTCGAGGTGTTCGAGCTCGTACGGCGCACGGTGCCGGGAACCAAGCTGAGGATCGCGGGCCCCGCTTCCGACACCGAGTACAACACGGCTGTGCATGCCCGCGTCCGTGAGCTTGGAATCGCCGAGGACGTGGAGTTCCTCGGATCCTTGTCGCCCGACGAGCTACTCGGCGAATATCGACGCGCGTGGCTCCTCGTGCTCGCTTCGGGGGAAGAGAACAGCCCGATGGTGATCGGCGAGGCGATGGCGGTAGGCGTGCCGGTCGTCGCGACCCGCACCGGTGGCGTTCACTACCTCGTCGAGGAGGGCCGAACCGGGTTCCTGGCCGACGTCGGTGATGTCTCGACGCTGGCCGCACGGACGTCGCAACTGCTGCTGGACGACGACCAACGAGCGGAATTCGGAGCGGCGGCACGAACCGCTGCCAACGAGCGGTTTCGGAGCGTCGACGTCGCCGCGCGTGTGCGCGAGGTGTACCTGCAGGTCTTGCGCGAGAGTGGGCGAACGTAACCGATGCCGGCCGCAGACGTGGAAAACGCGGCCGATCGCCCCTAATCTGAGAGCAGAGATGGCTGCCGCGACCATGCACACCCTGAGGCGGGCCGGCGAGCGGCTGCTGCACACGCGGGGTCACTCGAGGTGGCGCCAACAAGTCCCGGCGCTCGCTGCAGTTCTCATTCTCAGCGTGCTGGCTGCTCACTCCATCGCCGGCATGAACGATCAGGTACCGAAGCCGCTTGCCGTTGTTCTCTTGCTGGCGGGTGCGGCGATCATGCTGAGCATCGGGGCGGAACACCTCCTGCTCGGGTGGCTGTTTCTGGCGCCGCTCTTGCAGGAGTCCGCCGGGAAGACGCGAGTTGGTCATCTGCTCGCACTGGCGCTCTATACGGCGCCTCCGCTGATCGTCGCCCTGAAGGTTCTGCTGGCTCGAGGATCGCGGCCGCGGCGAGAGTGGTTCGACTTCGTACCGGCGCTCTTCGTCGGGTTCGTCTTCGCGTCGCTCGTGGTCACGTCCAGCAGCGCGCTGAAGACGGGTGCGGTCGGCACGTTGAGGGACTTCTACCAGACCGTCGCGTTGGGAGCGATCGTCTATTACGTCACCGCTTTCTGGCCGGGCCGGGCGCTGTCGGTGACGCGAGTCTGCTGGGTCGTGCTTGCTGGTTCGGTGCTTCAGGCGGTGATGGTGATCGTCGAGGGCGCGACCAGCTGGAATCTCTGGCACGACGCCAGCTGGCACCATGCCGGCGACTGGCGCGCGGTTGGAACGCTCGCGAATCCCGCGCTCACCGGTGCCTTCATCGGGGTGGGATTCGTCGTCGCGCTCGCCGTTCTCTGCTGGAATGGCCCACCTGAGCTGCGCCGGCTCGCCGTCCTCATGGTGGTCGTCACGCTTACCCGCCCTCTATGCGACGAAGACTCGCGGTCCCATGCTCGCGACCTTGATCGCGAGCGCAGCGTGCGTGCTCCTCAGCTCGCGGACGCGTCTGATCGGGGTCGGTGCGATCGTGCTCGCCGTGCTCATGCTCACGCTGTTCTGGCCGCAGATCAAGACCTCATCCGTCTACCAAAATCGCCTCGATCAGCCGCAAAACGTGCAGATACGAATCGTGTTGCAGCAGGTCTCGATTCGTCTTGCCGAGGAGAGGCCGATCTTCGGCTGGGGTTACAACTCGTTTGATCGGGTCAAGTACAACGTGCCGGTCTATTCGAGCTCCGTACCGGTTTCGGAGGCCCTGCACTACACGAGCCACAACACGTTCCTCACGATCCTCGTCGACTACGGCGGGGTCGGCTTGATGCTCTTCCTCCTCCCCTTCGGACCCGTGCTGTGGCGGGCCTGGCGCCGAGCTCGGATACCGTCGCCGAGCCGGTGGTTCTACGTGGCCGGCCTCGCGAGCATCGTCGTCATCGAGGTCAACGCGGTGACCCTCGACTATCGCTTCTTTTCCTTTGTTCCTGTCCTCGCTTGGCTTTTCCTCGGGTTGCTGCGGCGCGAAGTCGCTTCCAGCGGCGTCTCGGCGTGAGACGCGTCCCGGCGCGTCCGGTGAGCGCATCCCCGGCGAAGAATCCGCGCGTTCTCTTCGTTTGCGCGTCGCTCGGGGTGGGCGGGGCCGAGCGCCAGCTGTCGCTGCTCGCGCCGTTGCTCCGGGAGCATGGCGTCGAGCCGGCGGTCGTCGCAATCCGCGAGCGAGGCCGCTTCTTCGAAGGAGTTGCCGATCAGGGGATCTGGACACGTTTTCTCGAGGTGCGCTCGCGGTTCGACGTGGCGGGCATGCGTCGCGCCGTGAACGAGGTGGGACGTGGCCCGACATCGTCGTCAGCCAAGGGCTCGACGCGCAGGTCGTGGGACATCTCGTCGCCCGGAAGGCCGGGGTCCCCCATGTGACCGTTCACCACGAACGGCCGGGGCTGAGGCTTACGCCTCATCGCAAGCTCCTCACGAGGCTCGTCGCCCGACGCATCGACCGGGTCGTCGCGGTGAGCGCGGCTCAGATCCCCGATCTGATCTCGCACGGGTTTCCGAAGGCATCGAATACAGGTGATCGAGAACGGCGTCCCCGAGCCGGTCGCCACGAGAGCAGCGCTGGATGTCCGCTCCGATCTCGGGTTGCGAGAGACCGATTTCGTAGCCCTTCTGGCGGCGAGGCTGCGCCCGGAGAAGCGCGCAGGCGCTTTTGTCGACGCGGTTGTCGCTGCGAACAAGCGCGACCCGCGCATACGTGGTCTGCTTGCGGGTGGCGGTCCCGAGTTCGACCTCGTCCGCGCCCGAGCCTCGGTGTCCGACGCAGTGGCCGTGCTCGGCGATCGAGCGGACGTGGCGGATCTGATGGCGGCGAGCGACGTCGTGTGCCTGACGAGCAGCGCCGAGGCACTCCCGATGGTGGTGCTCGAGGCGATGGCCTTGGGGAAACCCGTGATCGCGACTGACGTCGGGGGTGTGTCAGACGTCGTGCTCGCCGGAGAGACCGGCGTCCTGACGGCGGTCGATCAGGGGGATGACCTGGTTCGAGCGCTCTGTGAGCTCGCGAACAGCCCCGAGGTCGCTGCGGCGATGGGCGAAGCCGGAAGGCGGCGGTACCGAGAGCGCTACTCGGCGGGGCTCATGGCCGAGAACTACGCTGCGATGCTTCGACAGATTCTGGACACCTCCTAAGAGCGCCCACTGCAGCTGGCGCCGTTCGCGCGGGAGTTCAGCGATGTCGCCGTGTTCCGATCACCGCCGCCGGCGGCCCAGCGCCTGAGGCCCGGATTCACCTCGGGAGCCGTCGGGCTCGTCCGTGCTAGCCGAGTGGCTCCCGCAGCAACAGTTGCTTGGAAAGGACGCGGCCCGCGATGGAGGGCGTGGTGGCAACGGTCACCGCGTAGAAGCTCAGAGCGACCGCACCGCCGGCCTCGGGCCGCGGGCACGTGCGAGAGGCCGCGTCGAGGAGGCTTCGTAGCGCTTCCGGTTCGCCGCTGCGCGCACGTGAGACAACGGACCTCACGATGCCCGCGTAACGGTCCGATGTCATCCACGAGAAGCACGGCTTTAGAGAGATGCTCGTGCGGGTCCCGTCGGAGCGCGTTTCCTCGATCGCGAGCTCTGCGTGCCTCTGAGCGTTGAGCGCCGAAAACGCGGGGTACACCGCAATCGGCCAGCCGCGCTGCACACCGCTCGGAATCACCGCAAGCCCCAGCACGAGGATGGTCGCGCCGATCGCCGTCGGGCCGAGTACCCAAGCCTTGTCTCTCCACGCTCTCGCGCGGAACCGGCCGGCAGGCGTCTCCCCGTTCGGAGTGATCGGGCAGACGCGGTGCGACGAGACGGATCCGTAGACGCGACGACCGATCCTGGCCACGGGTGGAAGGTAGGCCAGCACGAGCAACGGCCACAGGATGGGCACCCGCCATGCGAGTCGCCGGTAGGCGTCGAAGCCTTGAAACGTGCCGGCCGCGGTGAAGAGATGCATCTCCACCAGCATGTCGGTAAGGCTGGCGTTCCCGATCGACCTGCCGGACTTGACTGCGTCTTGAGCAGTTACGAACTCGATTCCGCCCGGCAGCGCGCTTCTCGCAAGAATCGTGACGATCGTTCGGCACACGCCACAGTTTCCGTCGTAGCACAGGAGCAGGGGGCCCTGCCGACGCTTAAAGAGAGCATTCGAGATTCTGTACCAATTCACGAACGACAGGTACAGAACCTGCTGAGGCCAGAAGCCGATCTTCATGGTGAGGTAGGTCATCTGATGGAAGAAGATCCCCAGACATGCCGCCAGAATTCGTCGAATAGCGATGCCAAATCAAGACCACGAAGCCGAGCTCGAAGAACATCGTGAGAAGTGCTCCAGCTGTGAGGAGAAAGTCACTCTTGTCAACGGGAAGCACAGGTTGCCAACCGCCAAGCTCGTACCATTTGTTGTAGAGAATGGCTCGCATGTTTGTTGGTCTTGCGCACTCGAATCCGGTGTCCCGGTATTTCCAGAAACCTGGTCCGAGATAGGTGAGCGCGAGAAAGAGCCAGGTCATGCGGAGCGGACGTGAGTAAGCGCGACTGGGGCTTGGCAAGAGCGCTCGACCGCCGCGTGCGTCGCGACGGGCTCTGAGCAGCGAGTCCACCGACCACACGTCCGCGGTGCGGCTCACCGCGAGAACTGCAGCCACCCAGAGAATGATGTGATAGTGCGAGACCTTTCCGTAGAGTTGCGGGATCGTGAGGAAATAGGCGCCAGAAACGAGGAAGGTGATACTGGCGAGTCGAGTCAAGAAGCCGATTGCCGCAAGTGCCGCCGAGATGAGCAAGATCACGTAGGACCATTGAACGAGCGTGGTCGAGATCGGCACGTGGCGCGCAAAGAGTCCGGCGCCGGTTGGCGGATCGAGGAGTTCCTTCGGTAGCGCCGCGTAGCGCTCAACGGCGCCTTCTGACAGCGTGGTCAGGATGATCAGCGGAATCGTTGTCGAGTAGAAGATGATCCTGAAGACGGCAAGATTGAAGGCCGAACCTTCCTGTGAGAAGAACTCGCGAATCCAAGACAGGACCTGGCGCCGAAAACGCCACAAGAGGAAAGAGCCGACAACGAAAACGAGCGCGACAAACGCCTCGGAGACGATCACGAAATTGGGATCGAGAGTTAAGTCGGGGCTCATGGCGACGAGGGTCGCGGGACGGGCTCGGGAAACGTATCTGTTCGGTCGATTGGGGTCGTCGTCGATTCTGGACCGCCACGTCTCCGTGAATGCGATCGTCGAGGCAGGATCTCCCGGGACGGTCGGCGCAGTGCCCGTAATCTCTCCGGTCGCCGAGCACGACGGGTCGCCTGCCGTACGCTGATCGATCATGGAGATCCTTGTGATCACGAACATGTACCCAACGGCGGAGAAGCCCTGGTGGGGAACGTTCGTCGAAGAGCAGGTCGACGATCTGAGGCAGCTCGGTGTCGGGGTCACCGTTCTCGATTTCGACGCGACAGACAGTCGAATGAACTACGTTCGGGCCGCGTGGAGGTTCCGGAAGGCGCTGCGCGCGGAGTCCTTCGATCTCATCCACGCCCACTACGGACTGACGGGCGTGATCGCGGTCGCCCAGAGGCGTTGTCCCGTGGTCACGACGTTCCACGGCGGCGACTACACGGGCCTGATCCGCTGGCATGCCGTGGTCTCGCGCTTCGTCGCGCGCTTCTGCGCTCCGGTGGTCGTCACCCCAGAAGGCGTCGGCCATCTGAGGGCTCCCGATGCCGTCGTGATCCCGGCCGGGGTGAACACCGTTCGCTTCCGCCCGGTCGACCGACGCGTCGCGCGTCGCGCGCTCTCGCTGGACGAGGACGCCTCATACGCACTTCTTCTCGGTGCTCGAGACGACCCCAACAAGCGGCCTGATCTCTTCGACGCCGCAGTCTCGTGTGCGCGGATGAGCGTTCCCGACCTTCGTACGCTCAGCCTCGAAGGGTTGACCCGTGACGAGGTCGTCAATCTCATGAACGCGGTCGACGTCGCGGTGATGACATCCGACACCGAGGGTTTGCCGGTGGCCGTGCGCGAGGCTTTGGCGTGCATGACGCCGGTGGTGTCCGTCCCGGTCGGCGGCGTCCCTTCCATCCTTGGAGGACTTGCCGGCTGCGCACTCGTCGACCGCGATCCCGAGTTGCTCGGCGCGGCCATCGTCGCGGCGCTTGCAGTCGAGCGGTCTCCGGCGTGGCGCGAGCGCGCCGAGGAGACCTCGGGGATAGCGGTCGCAAGACGACTCGTCGAGCTCTACGAGGACGTGCTTCGCCGTGCACGTTCCGGAAGCTGAGCTCGTCGCCGAACCCGCTGGATCCAGGCCAGCGAGTGCGGGAAGATGGACGGAGGATGAGGATTCGTGCCGCGGTGCTGGAGCAGTTCGGCGAGCCCCTGGTCGTGCAGGAGGTCGACCTCGCCGAGCCGAAGGCGGGCGAGGCGCTCGTCCGGCTGGCTGCGTGCGGCGTCTGCCACACGGACCTGTACACCGCTTCGGGCGCGGATCCGACCGGGTACGCGCCGTGCGTGCTCGGGCACGAGGGCGCCGGTGTCGTGGAGCGGGTCGGCGACGGGGTGACGCTGGTGAAGCCGGGCGATCGCGTGATCACGCTGTTCGCGCCCGAATGCGGCAAGTGCGTGCACTGCCGGAGCTCGAGGACGAACCGCTGCGTGGCGATTCGCGAGCAGCAGAACGCCGGCTACCTCCCCGACGGCACGACTCGCCTCTTCCGCGACGGGCAGCCGTTGCGCCACTTCATGGGCACCTCGACCTTCGCCGAGTACGCGGTGCTGCCCGAGATCGCGCTCGCCAAGGTGAGCCCGGACGCGCCTCCCGAGGGGTGTGCGCCGTTTGCCTGCGGACTCTCCACAGGCCTCGGCGCCGCCCTGTACACGGCCGCGGTCGAGCCGGGCGCCACGGTGGCGGTCTTCGGCTGCGGCCTGGTCGGGCTCGGCGCCGTGATCGGCGCGCGCCTGGCCGGGGCCGAGCGGATCATCGCGTTCGACCTCTCGGAGGAACGGCTCGCACAGGCACGCCACCACGGAGCGACCGACACCCGCCTTGCCGGCGAGGACGCCGTCGAGTGGATCCGAGTCGAGACGGGCGGCTTCGGCGCCGACTACACCTTCGAGGCGACCGGCAACGTGAAGGTCATGCAGCAAGCGGTCGAAGCGGCCCGCGAGGCGTGGGGCCTCGCGACGATGTGCGGCGTGGCGGGCAAGGGCGAGCTCCTCGAGGTGCTGCCGCGCCTCCTGATCACCGGGCGCAGGGTCACCGGCACGTCATTCGGCGGCGTCAAGGGACGGACACAGGTGCCGCAGCTCGTTGACCGCTGGCTCGCCGGCGAGATCGACGTCGAGGCGCTTCTCTCGCACCGGCTGACCCTCGACCAGGTGAACGAGGGGTTCGAGCTGATGGAGGCCCAAGACGGCATCCGCAGCGTGATCGTGTTCGCCTGACGGCCGAAACCGCGTGATCGGCGGGGTGTGCCGGCACCGTCAACAACGGTCGTTAACCCAGTTCGAGGGATGGATGAAGCGGCGAAGGCCGACAAATACTCGGGCTATGGCGTTCACCAGCCACCCCGGATCGAGCGGCGGCCCCGGGGTGGCGGTGCGCCAGGGGGGTCGACGGTCTGTAGGCGAGCGCTGGAACTGCGGTGCCGGCGCTCGCCTACAGACGGTCGGAAAGCGCCGTCAAGCGGGACACCTGCAGTGACCGTCGAGATCGACTCACGGAGGATCCAGGGCAACGGCGGCGAGGTTCGCTGGCAGCTCGACGGGCGGCCGGCATCTCGTCACCGTGACCGACGAGGCCGGGACGGTGCAGGCCCGCCTGCTCGTCACCGACGGCCGCAAGGCGCGTGAGCTCTACGAGCACCCGTTCGCGATCGCCGCCGTTCCAAACCTGTTCGAACGCGCGCGCGCGACCGTCTGAAGCGATCTGCGGATTCATCGCGCCGCGCGACCGGACCGACGTGGGCTGAGAGGAGGCAGATGCCAACGCCAACAACCCCAGGATGGACGACCGGATCATCGGGACGACCCTCATGAAGGCGCCCGGGAAGAAGATCCCGTGTACCTGGTGTAAACAGCGGGGGTTTGTCAATGATCCGGAGCATCCGGGGAAGACGATGATCTGCCCGGTGTGTCACGGGAAGAAGGTTCTTCCGGGGTAGCTCCGCCTGGCGTCATCATCACACTGTTCAAGAAGGTGAGCCTGCTCCGGCGACAGCCTGTACTGCGTGCTCCTCGGTGGCTGTTGCTGCTTGAAACATCGGCCTCTACGCGAGAAGCTGTCGCCTCCCAGCACGCACCTGGAAGGAGTATGAGCTCATGTCGGGCCAGGAGACTCCAACTTCCGACGCACCCCAGGGCGGCGACGTCCGCGAGCTTCGGCTCGCCGTCGTGCTCTACGGCGGTGCCTCGCTTGCGATCTACATGCACGGGACGACGAAGGAGCTCCAGCGCCTCGTCAAGGCCTCGGCGCTCGCCGACCGCGGCGCCGACGCGACGACGGCGAGCGAGCGGGTCTACGGCGAGCTGCTGGCGGAGATCGCCCGACGTGATCCTGCCGGCGTCCGAACGCGCGTCGTCGTCGACGTCGTCGCCGGCACCTCGGCCGGCGGGATCAACGGCGTCTACCTCTCGAAGGCGATCGCGCACAATCGATCGCAGGACTCGCTGCGCGACCTCTGGCTCGAGCGCGGCGACATCAAGGTCCTGCTGCGCGGGCCCGACTGGCTGCCGACGTTTCTGAAGGTGCCGCTGCTGCTCGCAGGCGCCGTCAAGAAGCCGGTGCTCAAGGGGGACGCGATCGCGCAGTGGATGTACGGCGCGCTCCGCGACATGGACAAGGCCGGGTCAAAGCCGGCCGAGCTCGAGACGCTGATGCCGCCGTCCCACCCGCTCGAGCTCTTCGTCACGGTGACCGACTTCTATGGCTACCGCAGAGACGTGGCGATCGCCGACCCGAAGCTGATCGGCGAGCGTGCGCACCGGCACGTGCTCTCGTTCCGCCACGACGACAGCATCGACCAGTTCGACGAGGCTCACAACGGCGCGCTCGCCTTCTCGGCGCGCACGACGATGAGCTTCCCGGGCGCGTTCCCGCCGATCAGCCTGGCATCGTTCGAGACGGCCGTGTCGAAGGAGGCCGGCGACATCTCGCGCGTGCTGCCGAGGCTCTTCCGGATCTATGCGCTCTCCGGCTCTGACCCACATGCGACCTTCTTCATCGACGGCGGCGTGCTCGACAACAAGCCCTTTGGCCACGCGATCGCCGCGATCAAGCGGCGCGCCGCCGAATCCGAGGTCGACCGGCGGCTGCTGTACCTCGAGCCGGATCCCGGCGAGGGCGGCGGCGCCGCGCCCGGCGGAAGCTCGCCGAGCCCGATCGCGACCGTGCTCGCGTCGATCTCGGGCCTGCCGCGTGAGGAGCCCGTCCTCGACGACATCCTCGAGGTCAACCGCCAGAACGAGCGCGTCCGGCGGATCCGCGACATCATCGAGACGTCCTTCGACCCGATCGGCAGCCGGATCGAGCAGATCGTCGGCACCGAGCTCGGTCGGCTCACGCAGGAGCAGTCGCCGGCCGAGCTCGCGCAGTGGAGCGCACGCATCAACGAGGACGCGAAGGCGGCCGCCGGGTTCGCGTACGCGACCTACATCCGCAGCAAGGTGAGCGGCGTCGTCGACGGTTTCGCCCAGACGATCTGCCGCCTCTCCGACTTCCCCGACGAGACGAACCAGGCGGCGTTCGTACGCGACGTCGTCCGCTCCTGGGCCGAGACGCGCCTCTACCGCGACGTGAACGGCCGGCAGGCTCCTGTCGACGACCTGGTGACGTTCCTGCAGACGTTCGACCTCGCCTACGGCGCTCGCCGGCTGCGCTTCGTGACCGCTGCCTTCAGCTGGTGGTACGCGGACGTCGGCAAGGAGGGCTACCCGACGCGTGCGCAACTCGACGAGGGCAAGCAGGCGCTGTACGAGGCGCGCGACACGCTGGTGGCCGCAATGGACGGCCGGGATCTGCTCACGGACATGACGGCCGACGTGCTCGCGGCCTTCGCACAGGAGCCGATCGACGCGTGCATCGCCGAGGGACGTGGAGCCGCTGACTACGCGACCGGGAACGCCGACGCGCTCGCCCGGCTCGAGGAGGCGTTCGGCAAGGCGCTTCGCGCGAAGCTGGCCGGCTCCAGTGAGGCGCTGTACAAGCGGATGTTCGCGCTCACACAGGGCTGGGCGCCCGCGCGGCGCGCCGACCTGCTCGTTCGCTATCTCGGCTTCCCGTACTGGGACGTCCTGCTCTACCCGCTCCAGGCCGTCGCAGACGCCGGCGAGCGCGACGAGATCGAGGTCGTGCGCATGAGCCCGCGCGACACGAAGCTGCTCCCCCCGCTCGATTCCAACCCGAAGCTCGCCGGCTTCGGGAAGATGCACTTCGGCGCCTTCTTCGACCGCGCGGGCCGCGAGAACGACTACCTCTGGGGCCGCCTCGACGGCGCCGAGCGCCTGATCGGCCTCGTGCTCGGCACGGGGTTCACCGACGACGAGCGCGCGGCCTGGTGCCGCAAGGCGTTCGCCGCGATCGTCGAGGAGGAAGACGACGCGCTCGCGAACGCGAAGCCGCTCCTCGAGCACGCGCGCAACTTCGCGCG
>CAWAGR010000009.1:0-77072 GCA_963781435.1 uncultured Actinomycetes bacterium
CGAGACGATGCCTTGCAACCTGAACCAGCGCGACTCGCCGTGCACGTGAAGGAGATGGCATCCGGGCCCCGGCGGGACGCCGATCGAGTTCAACACGATCTCCGTCTCCGACGGCGTCTCGATGGGGACGACCGGCATGCGCGCCTCGCTGATCTCGCGCGAGGTGATCGCCGACTCGATCGAGCTCGTCGCCGAGGGCCACCTGTTCGACGGTCTCGTCTGCCTCGTCGGCTGCGACAAGACCATTCCCGCCGCGGTGATGGCGCTCGTGCGACTCGACATCCCGGGCCTCGTCTTCTACAACGGCTCGATCGCGCCCGGGCGCTTACGACGGCCGCGACGTGACGATCCAGGACGTGTTCGAGGCGGTCGGCTCGCGCGCGGCCGGGAAGATGACCGACGAGCGAGGTGCACGCGCTCGAGGACTGCGCCTGTCCCGGCGCCGGCGCGTGCGGCGGCCAGTTCACCGCGAACACGATGGCGACTCGTGATCGACTTCCTCGGCATCTCCCCGCGCGGGCTCTCGGGCATCCCCGCGACGCACCCCGACAAGGCCGCGGCGGCGCGCGAGGCCGGGCGGATGGCGATGAAGCTCGTCAACGGCGGACACGCGCCCGTCGCCAGATCCTGACGCGCGACGCGTTCGAGAACGCGATCGCCGCGGTCGCCGGCACCGGCGGCTCCACGAACGGCGTCCTGCACCTGCTCGCGATCGCCCGCGAGGCGGGCGTCCCGCTCGAGCTCGAGGATTTCGACTCGGGTCGCCGCGCGCACGCCGATCGTCGCCGACCTGAAGCCGGGCGGCCGCTACGTCGCGACCGACCTGTACGAGGCCGGCGGCGTCGGCCTCGTCGCCCGCGAGCTCGTCGGCGCCGGGAGCGTCCACGAGGGCGCGCGCGGCGTCGACGGCCGCACGCTCGGCGAGGTCGCGCGCAGGTGGAGGAGCGGGCCGGCCAGGACGTCGTCGTCTCGTGGGAGACGCCGCTGAAGCCGACCGGCGGGCTCGCGATCCTGCGCGGCTCGCTCGCGCCCGACGGCGCGTCGTCAAGCTCGCCGGCCACGAGCGCCTCTTCCACCGCGGCCCGGCGCGCGTCTTCGACTCCGAGGAGGAGTGCTTCGCCGCGGTCAAGGCGCGCACGATCGAGCCCGGCGACGTGGTCGTGATCCGCTACGAGGGCCCGGCCGGCGGCCCCGGGATGCGCGAGATGCTCCACGTCACCGCGGCGCTCGTCGGCGAGGGACTCGGCGACGAGGTCGCGCTGATCACCGACGGCCGCTTCTCGGGCGCGACGCACGGGCTGATGGTCGGCCACATCGCGCCGGAGGCTGCGCGCGGCGGCCCGATCGCCGCCGTCCGCGACGGCGACACGATCGTGCTCGACGTCGAGCGCCGCCGGCTCGACCTCGACGTCCCGGACGACGAGCTCGCGCGCCGCCTGGCCGACTGGACGGCGCCCGAGCCGCGCTACACGCAAGGCGTCTTCGCCAAGTACGCGCGTCACGTCGGCTCCGCCTCCGAGGGGGCGGTCACGTCGTGAGCGCGCTAGCCCTGCAGGAGCTTGCGGATCGAGCGCGTGGCCTGCGTGATCCGCTGCTCGTTCTCGACGAGGGCGAAGCGGACGTGGCCGTCGCCGCCCGGGCCGAAGCCGATGCCCGGGCTCACGGCGACGTCGGCGTCGCGCGCGAGCTTCAGCGCGAACTCGAGCGAGCCGAGCTCTGCGTATTGCTCGGGGATCGGCGCCCAGACGAACATCGTCCCCTTCGGCGGGCTCGATGTGCCAGCCGGCGCGGTCGAGGCCCGGAGCAGAGCGCGTCGCGGCGGCCGCGGTAGATCTCGCACACCTCGGCCGGGTAGTCGGGCGCCTCGCGCAGCGCCACGATCGACGCGATCTGGATCGGCTGGAAGGTGCCGTAGTCGAGGTAGGACTTGAGCTTCGCGAGCGCCGCGACGACGTCGGGCCGGCCGAGCGTGAAGCCCATCCGCCAGCCGGCCATCGAGAAGGACTTCGTCAGGGAGTAGAGCTCGACCGCGCAGTCGAGCGCGCCCTCGGCCTGCGAGCACGGACGGCGGCACGTGGCCGTCGAAGGCGATGTCCGCGTAGGCGAAGTCGTGGACGAGGATGAACTCGTGCTCGCGCGCCAGGTCGACGAGCCGCTGCATCAGCTCGGGCGTCGCGATCGCGGTCGTCGGGTTGTGCGGGAACGACGCGATCACGACGCGCGGCGAGGGCTCCGCGACCTCGAGCGCCTCCTCGATGCCGGAGAGCACGTCGCCGTCCTCGATCCGCGCGTGCACGACGGTGGCGCCGGCGAGGCGCGGCGCGACCAGGTGGATCGGGTAGCTCGGGCTCGGCACGACGGCGCTGTCGCCGGGCTCGAGCAGCACCCACATCAGGTGCGCGAGGCCCTCCTTGGCGCCGATCGTGCTGACGACGTGCTCGTCGGGGTCGAGCTGCACGCCGAACACCTGCACGTAGCGCTCGCAGACCGCCTCGCGCAGGTTCGGCAGCCCGCGGCTCGCCGAGTAGCGATGGTTCGTCGGCTTCGCGGCCGCCTCGCAGAGCTTTTCGACCGCAATCTGGGGCGAGGGGATGTCGGGGTTGCCGAAGCCGAGGTCGATCACGTCGCGCCCGTCGCGCCGCAGCTCGCGCTTCAGCTGGTCGACCGTCGCGAAGACGTAAGGGGGAAGATCGTGGATTCGCCGGAATTCCAATGTGTACCCAGTCTAGGAGGGGCCATGCCGGTTGACGTCCTCCGCTGTCGCGTCTGCGAGAGCGAGTATCCGGCGGTCGCGAACGGTATCTGCGTCCGCTGCTTCGGGCCGCTGGAGCCGGTCTACGACTGGGACGAGATCGCCGCGCTCGCGACGCGCGAGCGGATCGAGGCGGGGCCGCACTCGCTCTGGCGCTACAGCGCGCTGCTGCCGTGCACGCCGCCCGAGGACGCGGCGAGCGGGCCGGGGTTGACGCCGCTCGTGCCGGCGCCGCGGCTCGCGCAGGCGCTCGGCGTGGGCGAGGTGCTGCTCAAGCTCGACCTCGCGAACCCGACGCACTCGTTCAAGGACCGCGTCGTCGCGATCGCGGCTGCGAAGGCACGCGAGTTCGGCCTCGAGACGCTCTCGGCCACCTCGACCGGGAACCTCGCGAACGCCGTTGCCGCCCGCGCAGCCGCCACCGGCATGCACGGCGGTCATCTTCTGCCCGGCCGGGCTCGAGCCCGAGAAGCTGGCGGCGACCACGGTGTACGGCGCCACGGTCTACGGCGTTCGCGGGAGCTACGACGACTGCTCGCGTCTCGTCAGCGAGTTCGCGGGCGAGGTGGAGTGGGGGATCGTCAACGTCAACCTGCGCTCGTACTACGCCGAGGGCTCGAAGACGCTCGCGTTCGAGATCGTGCGAGCAGCTCGGCTGGGAGACCCCCGACGCCGTCGTCATGCCGATCGGCTCCGGCGCGATGTTCACCAAGGTCTGGCACGGGTTCCAGCAGTTCAGGCGGCTCGGGCTGATCGGCGGCGGGGAGCCGCGGCTGTACGGCGGTCAGGCCGAGGGCTGCGCGCCGGTCGCGTCCGCGTTCGCCGAGGACCGGCGCGTCACGCCGGTGCGGCCGGCGACGGTCGCCTCGTCGATCGCGATCGGCAACCCGGCCGACGGCGACCTCGACGATCGCGACGGCGCGCGCGTCCGGCGGCGCCATCTACGCGGTGCCCGAGGACGAGATCGGCGCGAACATCTCGCTGCTCGCCGAGACGGGCGGCATCTTCGGCGAGGGCGCGACCGGCGTCGCGGTCGGCGCGCTCCGCGAGGCCGTCGCGCCGCGGCGAGCTCGGCGAGCAGGACCGCGTCGTCGTGCTCGTCACCGGCACGGGTCTGAAGACGCCGCAGCTCGTCCGAGGCGAGCGGCCGGATCGTCGAGATCGACGCCGACGTCGACGCGCTGCTCGACGAGCTCGGAGTGACGGCGTGACCGACGACGTCGTCGACCGAGCTGCGCGAGGAGATCACCGCGATCGACCGCGAGCTCGTCGCCGCCGTCAACCGGCGGCTCGAGATCGTGCGGCGGCTGCACGACCACAAGCTCGCGAACGGGATTCCGCTCCGCGATCCCGGCCGCGAGGAGGCGATGCTCGCGCAGCTCTCCGGCGAGAACGACGGGCCGCTCTCGGAGGCGGGCTCGCCGACTTCTACGGCATGTGCTCGACCTGACCCGGCGGGAGCTCCATGGCGACTAGCCGATCGTCTGCCTGCCCGGCGACGGGATCGGGCCCGAGGTGATGGCGCAGGCCGTGCGCGTGCTCGGGGCGCTGCCGCTCGAGGTCGAGGTCGAGGAGCACGCCTTCGGCGGCGCCGCGATCGACGCGGTCGGCGATCCGCTGCCGGCGGAGACGCTCGCGCGCGTGCCGCGCGGCCGACGCGGTGCTGCTCGGCGCCGTCGGCGGGCCGAAGTGGGACGGCGGCGCCGTGCGGCCCGAGGCGGGCCTGATCGGGCTGCGCAAGCGAGCTCGACGTCTACGCGAACCTCCGGCCGGCGCTCGCGCGACGGGATCGACCTGCTGATCGTGCGCGAGCTCGTCGGCGGCCTCTACTACGGCGCGCGCGGCATCCGCGACGACGGCACCGTCTTCGACACGTGCGAGTACCACCCGAGCCAGGTCGAGCGGATCGCGCGCCGCGCCTTCGAGCTCGCGCGCGTCGCGCAGCGGGCGACTGCTCTCGGTCGACAAGGCGAACGTGCTCGAGACGTCGCGCATGTGGCGGCGCGTCGTCACCGAGGTCGCGGCCGACTACCCGGACGTCGAGCTCCGCCACGGGCTCGTCGACTCGGTCGCGATGCAGCTCGTCACCGACCCCGAGCGCTTCGACGTGCTCGTGATGGAGAACACCTTCGGCGACATCCTCTCCGACGTCGCCGCCGCGGTCACCGGCGGGCTCGGTCTCGCCGCGTCGGCGAGCCTCGGCGACGGCGGCCCGGGCATCTTCGAGCCGGTGCACGGCTCGGCGCCCGACATCGCCGGCACCGGCGCGCGCGAACCCGACCGCGATGCTGCGCTCGCTCGCGCTGGCGCTCGAGCACGGCCTCGGCGAGCCGGAGCTCGCGCGTCGCGTCGAGGCCGCGGTCGACCGCGCGCTCAGCTCGACGCCGACGCCGGACGTCGGCGGCACGGCGACGACGGCGAGTTCGGCGACGCCGTGCTGGCCGCCCTCGACGCGGCGGTCGCCGGACGCCGGTCTTGCGCGGAGGGCGCGCTATGCCGTGCCTCCGCCAGAGTCCGCGCAGGCACCGCGAACAGTCCGCATCGGCACAGCAAGTCGCCCACCCGAAACACGAGCAGGGGGCCCGCGGTGGAGCATGGCCCCTGCGTCGTCGGCTATCCCGGCCCGGCCGGCAGCCACAGCGCGGCCGCGTCGGCGGTGCTCGCGCCCGACGGCGCGACGACCGAGCCGTACGCGAGCTTCATCGCCGTCGTCGAGGCCGCCGTCGCGGCCGAGGTCGCGCTCGGCGTGCTGCCGATCGAGAACTCGCTCCACGGCCCGGTCGCCGAGACGCACGACCTGCTCTACGAGGCGCCGCTCTCGATCGTGTCCGAGGTGACGCTGCCGATCGTCCACTGCGTGCCGCGCGGGCGCCGATCCAGGTCTCCGAGGTGCGGACGCTGCGCACGAACCCGGTCGCGTTCGACCAGTGCCGCGACCTCGTCCACCGCCTCGGCGTGCGCTGCATCCCGACCGCCACCACCGCCGACGCCGCGCGCGAGGTGGCCGAGTCGGACGACCCGACCGAGGCCGCGATCGCGAGCGCCGAGGCCGCGCGCACGCTTCGGCCTGCACGTGATCGCGCCGGACGTCGGCGACCACGCGGCCTTCACGCGCTTCGTCGGGATCGCGCCGTACACGCGCGTCGACCGCGAGCGCGCGCTGGCGCGCGCGCTCTCGTTCGTCACCGACCATCAGCCGGGCTCGCTCTACCATGCGCTCGGGCCGTTCCACCGCCACGGCCTGAACCTCGTGCAGCTCGTCTCGCGCCCGATCCCGCAGTCGACGTTCCGCTACCGCTTCGACATGGTGCTCGACGGCCATCCGCTCGACGACGAGCTGCAGACGGCGCTCGTCGAGATGCGCGAGTGGACGCGCGAGGTGCGGATCTTCGGCAGCTACCCGGCGACCGGGAGCAGCGAGATCTGAGCGCGGCGCGAAGACGCTGTTCGAGCGGATCTGGGAGGCGCACGTCGTCGACGAGCGCCCGGACGAGCCGGCGCTGCTCTACGTCGACCTCCATCTCGTGCACGAGGTGACGAGCCCGCAGGCCTTCGAGGCGTTGCGGCTCGCGGGCCGGCGCGTGCGGCGCCCCGACCTGACGATCGCGACGATGGATCACAACGTGCCGACCGAGCCGGGCCCGATCACGGACCCGCTCGCGAAGGCGCAGCTCGACGCGCTCGCCGCGAACTGCGCCGAGTTCGGCGTGCCGCTGAACGCGACCGGCATCGGGACGCGAGGGGATCGTGCACGTGATGGGGCCGGAGCTCGGGCTGACGCAGCCGGGGATGACGATCGTCTGCGGCGACTCGCCACACCTCCACGCACGGCGCGTTCGGCGCGCTCGCGTTCGGGATCGGCACGTCCGAGGTCGAGCACGTGCTCGCGACGCAGACGCTGCCCCAGTCGCGGCCGAAGACGATGCTCGTGCGCTTCGAGGGTGAGCTGCCGTTCGGCGTCACCGCGAAGGACCTGGTGCTCGGCGCGATCGGGAGGATCGGCGTCTCCGGCGGGGTCGGCCACGCGATCGAGTACGCGGGGCCGGCGATCGAGGCGCTCTCGATGGAGGGCCGGATGACGATCTGCAACATGTCGATCGAGGCCGGCGCGCGGTCGGGCATGGTCGCGCCGGACGACACGACCTTCGCCTACCTCGAGGGCCGCCCGGCCGCGCCGAGCGGCGCCGCCTGGGAACGCGCGCTCGACGCGTGGCGCGAGCTGCGGACCGACCCCGGCGCGAGCTTCGACCGCGTCGTCGAGATCGACGTCTCCGCGCTGACCCCTCAGGTCACCTGGGGCACGAACCCGGGCATGGTCGCGCCGGTCGACGGCCGCGTTCCCGACCCGGCCGCATTCGACGACCCGGTCGAGCGCGAGGCGGTCGAGCGGGCGCTCGCCTACATGGATCTCGAGCCGGGCACGCCGATCCGAGAGATCAGCGTCGATCGCGTCTTCATCGGCTCGTGCACGAACGCCCGCATCGAGGACCTGCGCGCGGCGGCCGCCGTGGTCAGCGGCCGGCGCGTCGCGAGCACGGTCCGGGCGATGGTCGTCCCGGGCTCGGCGAAGGTGAAGCGCCAGGCGGAGGAGGAGGGCCTCGACCGCGTCTTTACGAGCGCCGGCTTCGAGTGGCGGCAGGCGGGCTGCTCGATGTGCCTCGCCATGAACCCCGACATCCTTGCGTCGGGCGAGCGCTGCGCCTCGACCTCGAACCGCAACTTCGAGGGCCGACAGGGCAGCGGCGGCCGCACGCATCTCGTGTCGCCGGCGATGGCCGCGGCTGCGGCGATCACCGGCCGCTTCACCGACGTGCGGGAGCTGGGATGAGAGAGCTGCGCCAGGTGACCGGCCGCGCGGCGGTGCTCGACCGCGCCGACGTGGACACCGATCAGATCGTCTCGAAGCAGTTCCTGAAGCGGATCGAGCGCTCTGGGTTCGGCGAGTTCCTCTTCTCCGACTGGATGAAGGACCCCGACTTCGAGCTGCGCCGGCCCGAGTACGAGGGCGCGCAGATCCTCGTCACCGGGCGCAACTTCGGCTGCGGCTCGTCGCGCGAGCACGCGGCGTGGGCGCTCGAGGACTACGGCTTCCGCGTGATCCTCGCGCCGAGCTACAGCGACATCTTCCGCTCGAACGCGGTCAAGTCCGGGCTGGCGCCGCTCGAGCTGCCGGAGGAGGCGCTCGAGCAGATCAAGGCTGCGCTCGCGGCGCGCAACGAGCTCACGGTCGACCTCGAGGCGCTCGAGATCTCGCACCCGGACGGCCTTCGCATCCCGTTCGAGCTCGACGAGTACGCCCGCGAGACGCTTCTCCACGGCCTCGACGACGTCGCGCGGACGATGAAACGCGAAGCGGCGATCGCAGCCTACGAAGCTGCGACAGCGGCTCGGTTCGACACGCGCGCCGTCGCGTAGCTCTTACGCGCGGAGCTCGACGAAGCCCGCGGCAGCTGTGAACGAACAGTTCAACTTCCGTCGCAAACAAAGGGCCGGCCGCGCAGCACGATGCGGGTCTGAAGTTCCGCGAGATCATCCGGTTGATCGAGGACGACGGTTGGCGACTCGTCGCACAACGCGGCAGCCATCGCCAGTACGAGCATCCGACGAAGCCTGGCAAGGTAACTGTGGCCGGGAGGCCGAACACGGACGTGCCGAAGGGCACGGCAGCGAATATCATTCGCCAAGCGGGATTGAGGAGGTCGAGCGAATGAGCCAATACCTGGTCGTCATCGAGCAGGAAGGCGATTCCTGGGGCGCCTACTGCCCCGACTTGCCGGGCGTCGGCGTCGTAGGTGACACGCGCGACGAAGTAGAGCGGCTCATAAGGGAGTCGATCTCCTTCCACCTCGAGGGCTTGCGCCAAGCCGGTGATCCCATTCCTGAACCGACCGCTGTGGGGACCACGCGCGTCGATATCCCGGCCGCGTAGCGCAGCACGCCCAGGAGGAGTCACGTCCGGCGCTGGTCACCGGACGGAGCGCCCCGCTTTGCGGCTCACCAGGGGATCGGCTGCTTGTAGCGGAAGAAGCCGCCGGTCGGGCCGTCGTCGGGGAGCGTCGCCGCCCAGACGATCGTCTCGACGCCCTCCTCGGGGCTGAGCCGCGCGCCGGGGCCGCCCATGTCGGTTCTGACCCAGCCGGGACAGACCGAGTTCACGAGCACGCCGCTGCCCTGCGAGCTCCTGCGCGAAGATCCTGGTCAGCGCGTTCAAGGCCGTCTTCGAGACCCGGTAGGCGGGGTTTCCGCCTCCCATGTCGTAGAGCTGGCCCATTCCCGAGGAGACATTGACGATCCGGCCGTAGCCGCGGTCGCGCATGCCGGGCGCGAGCGCCTGGGTGACGCGGTAGGCGCCGAGCGTGTTCGTCTCGAACCCCTCGCGCAGCCGGTCGGCCGGGACGGTGAGCGCACTCCGGCCGGGCTCGCGGCTCTCGGCGATGATCGCCGCGTTATTCACCAGCACGTCGACAGGGCCGAGCTCGCCCACACGCGCGCAGCTCGCGTCGCTCGCAACGTCGAGCTCGTAGGCGATCACGTCGAGGCCCTCGCCGCGCAGCGCCTCGGCCGCGCGCTCCGCTTTCGCAGCGTCGCGCCCGCTCGCCACGACGCGGTACCCGAGCCGGCCGAGCTGCCGGGCGGTCTCGAACCCGAGACCGCGGTTGGCACCGGTGACGAGGGCGGTTCGGGCGCTCATCGAACGTGCGCGCGGCGTGGTCGGGTACGTCCGGGTCTCACCGCCCGGAGTCTAGGGCGTCGATCCGGGTCGTCTACGCAAAGTGCTTGGACACGGTCCCGATTGCGACCCGGATCGGAATAGGATCGCCAGGTGCAGCGCGATGACGACGTTCGCAGTTCCTGCCACGCGCGGCTGGACGTTCTTTGTGCGATGTTCGGAGAGGACGTCCCGTACCGGGGCGGACTGGACGAGGGGTTCGCATTTCGAGGGCAACGCGTCCCCTTCTTGTCGCCACAGAAGGGGATCTTCCGGGCTGCTGCCCAACGCGGGCCTGCGGCGCTTTCAGTCAACACTTCGGCGAAGTCGCCGTATGACGACGAAGAGGTTGTCCAAGGCTTCCGTTACGCGTACCGCTCCGGTGCGGTCGACCAGCCGGACAACAAAGCGCTACGAGCCGCGTTCACGCTCCAGGTGCCGCTCGTCTACTTCGTCGCGACGCGGCCTGGCCGGTACAGGCCGATCTACCCCTGCTTCATCGCGCAGGACAATCCTGCACTCCGCAGCGTGATCATCACACCCGGCCGGATGATCGGCCCCTTGGACGAGCAGGAGCCGGTCCCATTCGATGACAAGATCGAGCGCGGTTACGCTGTTCGCGAGACACGCGTCCGCCTGCACCAGGCCCGCTTTCGTGGTCGGGTTCTTACGGCCTACCTCGATTCGTGTGCGATCTGCCGCCTTAAAGAGCTCCGGCTGCTCGACGCCGCGCACATCGTCGGCGACGCGGAGCTGGGAGGCGAGCCGCTCGTCAGCAACGGTCTGAGCCTTTGCTCTATCCACCACCGGGCGTTCGACCAGAACCTCGTCGGCATCTCGCCTGACTACGAGGTTCACGTCTCACGGAACCTGCTTGAGGACGACGACGGGCCGATGCTCGAACTCTTGAAGACGTTCCACCGTGAACCGATCGTCTTGCCCACGCGTCAATCCTGGCGACCCGATAGAGAGCAGCTCGCCGTGCGGTTCGAGCGCTTCGCCTCTCGGTGAACCTCGCCGCCTGAGCGATCGACGTGTGCTACTGAACAGGCACGGCGCGTGCGGCGACCTGTGCGGCGAGCTCGGCGCCCACCGCGACGACGTCGCCGACGACGAGCAGCGCCGGCGAGGCCAGGTCGGCCGCCAGCTCCGCGATCTCGTGCAGCTCGCCGGTCACCGACTCGCCGTCCGCGTGCGTGCCGCGCGCGACGACTGCGGCCGGCGTCGCTGGATCCTTGCCCGCTGCCACGAGGCCCGCCGCGATCCGCTCCAGGTGCGCGACGCCCATGAAGACGACGAGCGTGCCCGGCGTCGCTTGCGAGGTGGTCGAAGTCCAGCTCGTCGCCCTTCGCCGAGTGGCCCGACACGAGCGTCACCTGCGCCGAGACGCCGCGGTGCGTGATCGGGATGCCCGCGCTCGCCGGCACTGCCGAGAGCGCCGACACGCCCGGGACGACCTCGAACGGGACATCGGCCGCCGCCAGCGCGAGCGCTTCCTCGCCGCCGCGGCCGAAGACGAACGGGTCGCCGCCTTTCAGGCGCACCACGTCCAGGCCCTGGCGGCCCAGGTCGACCAGCAGCTCGTTCAGCTCGGGCTGGCGGATCTTCTCGCGCGGGATCAGCAGCGCGTCCTCGGGCGCCTCCTCGACCAGCTCCGGCGCGACCAGCACGTCGTAGACGAGCGCCTCGCACGAGCGCACGAGGTCGAGGCCGCGGGCCGTGATCAGCCCCGGGTCGCCCGGTCCCGCCCCCACGAGGAACACCGTCACGAGAGGCGCCCCTCACGAAAGACGCTCCGTCACGAGCTCCTCGAAGTAGTCGCGCCGCTCCTCGTAGGTCGCGAACCGCTCCTTCACCTCGGGCCGCAGCGCGCGCAGCTCCTCGGCGAGCTCGGCGTGCTGCGGGCGTCAGGAGCTCCGCAATCTGACGCGCGCAGCCGCTTGGCGAGCGCCGGCGAGGCGCCGCCCGTCGAGACGGCGATGGCGATCGGGCCCTCGCGGTGCACCGCCGGCAGGATGAAGTTGCAGAGGTCGGGCACGTCGGCGACGTTGCAGAGCATCGCGCGCGCCTCGGCGTCGCGGTGCACGGCCTCGTTTACCGCGCGATCCGACGTCGCCGCGATCACGAGGAACATGCCGTCGAGGTCGCCGCGTCTCGTAGCGCGCGTGCGCGCCACTCGACGTCGAGCTCGCGAAGGTCCTCGTGCAGCTCCGGCGAGACGACGGTCACCGCGGCGCCGCACGCGACGAGCCCGGCGGCCTTCTCGAGCCCGACCGAGCCGCCGCCGACGACGAGGCAGCGCCGGCCTGCCACGTCGAGGCAGGCCATGTAGTACTGCTGGCTCAAGCGGTTCCCCGCGGATTCTCCGGATCGAGCTCGTGCTCGTCGGCGTACTCCTCGACGAGCCTCTCGACCTCGGGGATGCCCTTGTTGAAGGCGTAGTTGATCTTCACGAACGGCTCCCAGTCGGGCGGGATCGCGTCCTCGGGCAGGATCGCCTCGACCGGGCACTCGGGCTCGCAGGCGCCGCAGTCGATGCACTCCTCGGCGTCGATCACGAGCATCCGGTCGGTCTCGTGGATGCAGTCGACGGGGCAGACGCTCTGGCACGAGATGTCCTTCACGTCGATGCAGGCTTCTCCGATGATGTAGGTCATGTCACGCTCCGATGGTCGCGAGCCGGGCGCCGGCCCGTCCGAGCCGGAGCACGATCTCGTAATCGTCGGTCGAAATTGTTACCCCATACTCACCGGGTCCCACAGCGGTGACCGCGATGCGCTCGATCCGTCCGGCCTTCGAGCGCGTGCAGCGCCTCGTTCAGCTCGCGGGTCGACTCGGTCAGCTCGCGGCCGAGCGGGAGGCGGCGGAAGAGGCCGAGCGCCGCCTGCTCGCCCTCGGGCCCGTAGACGGCGCGGACGCGGCCCGTCTGGAGTCCGAGCTCGAGCAGCTCCGCGAGCGCGTCGGCGTCGGGGCCGGCGACCTCGCCGTCGGCGATCGCGGCGACGACGTCGGCAAGCCGGCCGCGCCGCTCCTCGTCGTGCACCATCGCGAGCACAGCCTGAGCCTCGGCGCTGGCGACCTCGGCCGCCTCGCCGCTGACGCGGACTCGTACCGCGTCAGTCATGCGACTCCCCGAGTATCGCGTGCAGCTCGTGCTCGAGGCCGCCGCTCTCGATCGAGCAGTGGATTCCGCACTCCTTGGGCGCGTTCGTCTCCCACCACCAGCGGCCGGCGCGGCTGGCCTCGCCGGGCGCGATCGCGCGGGTGCACGGGGCGCAGCCGATCGAGGTGAAGCCGCGGTCGTAGAGCGAGTGGTAGGGCACGTCGCGCTCGCGCACGTAGTCCCAGACGTCCGCCTCGTCCCACTCGGCGAGCGGGTTCAGCTTCACGATCGCGCCGTGGTCGTGGTCGATCTCGACCTTGCGGATGTTCGTCCGGCTCGCCCACTGGTCGCGGCGGAGGCCGGTGACCCACGCGTCGAGCGAGTGCAGGTGCTTGGTCAGCGGGCGCACCTTGCGGAGGTTGCAGCAGAGGAGGCGCAGGTCGACACTCGTCTTGAACAGATCCACGCCGTGCTTGCCGACCATGCTCTCGATCTCGGACGGGTTGGGCTCGACGAGCTCGAGCTGGAGGCCCGGGTAGCGGGCGCGCAGGCGGTCGGCGAGCTCGAACGTCTCGTCGGGCAGGCGCCCCGTGTCGACGCTGAAGACCGGCACGGTGGGATCGATCTCGTACGCCATGTCGATCAGCACCACGCTGTCGATCTGGAACGAGGTGGAGATCGCCAGGTTCGGCATGAACTCCGCGATCGCCCATTCGAGCACCGTCTCCGGCTCCTCGCCTTCGAACTGGATCGAGAGCTCGCCCGCCTCGAGCTCGTCGAGCAACTCCACGCTGCGTCATGCCGCCTCCACCTCCTCCTTTTGCCGTCCCCTTCGCCGGCTCGCGGCCGGCCAGCTCGCCAAGCTCGTCGTCGCTCAGGCGCCGCGAGAACGCGGTGAACGTCTCGCCGGGCTCGCGCAGCTCGATCCAGCCCGCGATCAGGCCCTGGACCGCCGCGTCGAGCTCGTCGGTCGGCACGCGCCGGAAGAGCGACTTGCCGATCTCGGGCTCCGGGCCCAGGCTGCCGCGGACGAAGATGTCGTAGGCCTGCCGCCGCACGCCGCCCTCGTCGCGCGAGGTCGTGCCCTGGAAGCCCAGGTCGCCGACCCAGTGCTGGGCGCAGGCGTGCGGGCAGCCGTCGAGGTGCAGCCGCAGGTCGGCGATCTCCAGTCCGAAGCGCTCCTCGAGCCCGTCGATCAGCCGGTCCAGGCGCGTCTTCGTCTCGGCGACCGAGAAGTTGCAGTGCGGCTCGCCGGTGCAGGCGATCGAGTTGCCGCGCACCGGGTTCAAGTCGAGCGGGAAGCCCATGCGCTCGAGCTCGGCGACGGCCTCGTCGACCGACTCGTTCGGCACGCCGGTGACGATGAAGTTCTGCTGGCGCGTCAGCCGGACGTCGCCGCCGTAACGGTCGGCCAGGTCGGCGATCGCGATCATCTGGTCGCCCGAGACGAGGCCGAGGTGCACCGGGACGCCGATGTAGGAGAGGCCCTCCTGCTTCTGCGGGTGCACGCCGAGGTGGTGCGACGGCTCGACGCCGATCGGCGGCAGCGCGTAGTCCTCGAGCTTGCGGCCCAGTCGGCTCTCCACCCGTTCGCGAATGCCCTTCAGCCCCGATGTCGTCGACCATGAACTTGAGCCGCGCCTTCACGCGCGAGACGCGGTAGCGGAGGTCTTCCGACCAGACAGAAGTGATCGCGCCCAGGATCTCGTTCGCATCCTCCTTCGGGATGAACACGCCCATGTCGCGTGCGATCCGGGGCACGGAGGAGAGCCCGCCGCCCACGAGCACGGCGAAGCCCTCGCGGCCCTCGCTGACTGTCCCGATCAGCGAGATGCAGTTGATCTCGGGCGCGTTGCAGCGGTCGGCGCAGGCGGCGATCGAGTACTTGTGCTTGCGCGGCAGGTTCGCCCAGTCGGGGTTGCCGTAGAACAGGTCGGCGGCGGCGTCGACGATCGGGTTGCAGTCGAAGAGCTCGTCGCCCGCGAGGCCCTGCACGGGGCAGCCGGTGATGTTGCGGACGGTGTCGCCGCAGCCGCCGGCGGTGGTCGTGCCCGCCGCCTCGAGGTGCGCGAAGACGTCCGGCAGCTTCGCGAGCTCGAGCCAGTGGAGCTGGATGTTCTGCCGCGTCGAGAGCTCGCCGTCGCCGCGGCCGAAGAGGTTCGACGTCTCGCCGATCGCGCGCAGCTCCTTCGGCGAGAGCTTCCCCGCCGGCACCTTGACGCGCAGCATGAACGTGCCGATCTTCGGCTTGTCGTGGTAGAGGCCCCACCACTGGAGGCGGACGACGTCCTCCTCGGCGACCGCCTCGTAGCCGGCGGCGATCAGGGCCGGCAGCTCGTCGCGGATGCCGAGCGGCGCCTTCTCGCGCTTCAGCCGCTCGACGGGGTTGCGCTTGAGCACGAGCTCCCAGTCGACCGGAGGCTTCTCTCTCTTCGAGACGGCGCTCATGGCGCTCGGCGATCGGGCCGCGGGACAGGCATCGGGGGAATGTAGCCCGTGCGGTACAAAAAGTAAAGTTTTGAGCGGTCATGCCGATCTTGCCACTTCACTTTTTGCATCATTGGCATAAGATCGCCTCCTGCTCCACCGCCTCCGCCGGGCACGTACCGTTGCGTCCATGAACGGCGTAGGCTCGACGGAGCCGTCCAAGAGCGCAGGCGCCGGCTTGGCCGGCGCCGGAGCGGAAGCGGCGTAGGCTCGACGGAGCCGTCCAAGAGCGCAGGCGCCGGCTTGGCCGGCGCCGGAGCGGGATCAGCGCGCGCCCGAGAGTCCTCGTCCGCGAGGAGATCGCCGAGGCCGGCGTCGACCTTCTGCGCTCGCGCTTCGACGTGGACGTGGACGGACGAGAGCGACCTCGCGGAGATCATCGACCGGTACGACGCGATCGTGATCCGGTCGGCGACAAAGCTGACGGCCGACCTGATCGCGCGGGCCGACAACCTGAAGGTGATCGGCCGGGCCGGCGTTGGGGTCGACAACGTGGACGTCGACGCGGCCACCCGGCGCGGCATCGTCGTCGCGAACGCGCCCGAGTCGAACGTCGTCTCGGCGGCCGAGCACACGGTCGGTCTCGTCTGCGCGCTCGCGCGCAACATCCCGCAGGCGCACGCGGCGCTGAAGGAGGGCCGCTGGGAGCGCTCCCGCTGGGGAGGCGTCGAGCTTGCGGAGAAGACGCTCGGTGTGCTCGGCTTCGGGCGGATCGGGCAGCAGGTCGCGCGCCGCGCCGTCGGCCTCCAGATGCGCGTCGTCGCCTACGACCCGTTCGTCGCGGCCGAGCGCTTCCGCGAGCTCGGGGTCGAGAGCGACACCTTCGAGGGCGTGCTCGAGCGGGCGGACTTCATCACACTCCACCTGCCGCTGAACGACGACACGCGTGCCGCGATCGACACGGCCGCGATCGCGCGGATGAAGGACGGCGTGCGCATCGTGAACGCTGCGCGCGGCGAGCTCGTCGACGAGGCGGCTCTGCTCGAGGCGCTGGAGTCGGGCAAGGTGGCGGGCGCCGCGATCGACGTCTTCTCGACCGAGCCGTACTCGGGGCCGCTGCTCCAGACGCCGAACGTCATTGTCACGCCGCACCTCGCCGCCTCGACCGACGAGGCGCAGGACCGGGCCGGGGTGATCGTGGCCGAGCAGGTGGTGGCCGCGCTCGAGGGCGGTCTCGTCACGAACGCCGTCAACATCCCGTCGGTCGGCGCCGAGGATCTCGAGGTGCTCGGCGCGTTCGTGCCGCTCGCGGCGAGCCTCGGCCGGCTCGCGCTCGAGCTCGCCCGCGGCGAGCCGCGCCAGATCACCCTGGAGTACTACGGCGAGCTCGCGGAGTACGACACGCGGTTGCTGACGGTTGCGGCGCTGAACGGCGCGTTCCGCGGCCGCGTCGACCAGCCGGTGAACTACGTGAACGCGCCGCTGATCGCCGCCGAGCGCGGGATCGAAGTGGTCGAGGAGCGGCGCCGCGCGTCCCGCGACTTCACGAACCTGATCGCGGTCGCCGCCGGCGAGACGCGCGTCGCGGGCACGACGATCGGCCGCGAGAACCGTCAGTGGCTCGTCTCCGCGCTCGGCTTCGAGCTCGAGATCGAGCTGGCGCCGAGGATGATCTTCCTGCGCTACGACGACGTCCCGGGCGTGATCGGCCGGGTCGGCACGCTCCTCGGCGAGGCCGGCGTCAACATCGCGAACATGACCGTCTCGCGCAACAGGGAGGCCGGCAAGGCGCTGATGGCGCTCTCGATCGACACGCCCGCCTCGCCCGAGGTGCTGGAGCGGCTGCGGGAAGGTGTGGACGACGCCTACCTCGTCGAGGCGAACAGCCGCAGATCCGGACGGGTGGGCCAGGCGCGCGGTCGCCTCCAAGAACGTCACGCCGGCGTTTCGTGTACCATCGCCGAAGTTCGTGCGCCGGCGTAGGTGCGCGGCGAGGCATCGAGGCCTCAGGAGTCAGTGAAGTTCGCTGGCACCTGGGGCCTCTTTTTTCGTGGTCAAACGCAAGGAGGAGCGCATGGTGAAGGTTGAGGCGGTGGTGATCCGCGAGCGGATCGAGACCGTGATCGATGCTGTCGAGGAGGCGACCGGCCACGTGGGCGTGACCGTCGTCGAGGCGGTCGGCCACGGCCGGCAGCGCGGCATCACACACGAGTACCGCGGTCGGGTGTTCGAGTCGCGGTTCCTGCCCAAGGCCGTCCTGACCTTTCTCGTCCGGGACGAGATCGCCGACGCGGTTCAGGCCGCGGTCTCCGATTCGGCCCGAAGCGGGCACGAGTCGGGCGACGGGATCGTATGGCAGGAACCCGTCACGAACGTCGTCCACAACCGGACGGGCCTGAAGCTGGAGGAGGTGGAGTCGCGTGTCTAACGCAGAGCTCGGCATTGCGGTGAGCACGGTCTGGGTGGTCATTGCGGCGGTGCTCGTGATGTTCATGCAGGCGGGCTTCGCGTTCCTCGAGGCCGGTCTGACGCGGATGAAGAACGTGGGCCACATCGCGGCGAAGAACGTGTTGATCTTCGCAATCGCATCCATCGTCTACTACTGCGTCGGCTTCGGGCTCGCTTTCGGCGACGGCGGCAACGAGCTCTGGGGCGGCTCGGGCTTCTTCCCCACGATCGACGAGCTGCTCGCAGTCGGCCAGTCGCCGTTCTCGTGGTTCGCTGCGATCCCGGGCGCGGCCGGGTACATGTTCGAGGTCGTGTTCTGCGGCGTCTCGCTCGCGATCGTCTGGGGCGCGATGGCCGAGCGGACGAAGCTGTGGGTCTACTTCGCGTTCGGGGCCCTCTTCACGCTCATCTACTCGCTCGTGTCGCACTGGATCTGGAGCCCGGACGGCTGGCTGTTCGCGAGGGGCATGCAGGACTTCGCCGGCTCGACCGTCGTCCACTATCAGGGAGCGCTCGCTGGTCTCGCCGGCGCTCTGCTCCTCGGGCCCCGCATCGGAAAGTACGGAAAAGACGGGAAGTCGAACGCGATCCCCGGGCACAACATGGCGTTCACGACGCTCGGCGTGATCATCCTCTGGTTCGGCTGGTTCGGCTTCAACCCCGGTTCGACGCTGAGCGTCGACTTCGGCGGCGTCGGCTTCTTCTCGTACGTTGCGCTGAACACGAACCTCGCGGCCGCGGCCGGCGTCCTCGGCGCCGTCGTGACCTCGTGGCTCGTGATCAAGAAGCCCGACCTCTCGATGATGCTGAACGGCGCGATCGCGGCGCTCGTGGCGATCACCGCGGCGTGTGCGTTCGTGGCGCCGTGGGCGGCGATCCTGATCGGGTTCGTCGCCGGCGTGATCGTCGTGCTGGGCGTGCTCGCAGTCGACCGGATCGGGATCGACGACCCCGTCGGGGCGATCGCCGCCCACGGCATGTCCGGCATGTGGGGCACGCTCGCGCTGGGCTTCCTGACGGTGCCGGAGCTGGCCACCAAGCTTGCGACCGGCCAGGGCGGGCTCTTCTACGGTGGCGGGCTGCACCAGCTCGGTGTTCAGGCTCTCGGCCTCGCGGCCGTCGGCGCCTTCACCTTCACGGTGTCGTTCGCCATCCTGTACCTCTTCAAGGTCACGGCCGGCATCCGCGCCGAGCCCGAGGTGGAAGAGGCGGGCCTGGACGTGTCCGAGCACGGCATGTGGGGCTACCCCGAGTTCTACATCCCGGTTCCCGGTGGCTACGGCACCGAGACGCACGGCCATCTGGTCGGCGCGGCCGTGGCGCAGCGAGCCGCCGGTGACTCGCACACGCACTCGCCGCCGCCGGCGGCGGTCGGAGGCGCCTAGCCGAGTCGCGTGGGCGGGACGGCCTCGAGGCCGTCCCGCCCACCGCCGGCGACGGCGGGCAGCAAGATCAGCGTCGCGTCTGCGCCGACCTGCGTCTCGAGGCCGTCGAACAGGCGGACGTCGGAGCCGTCGATGAAGACGTTGAGGAACTGCGGCAGCTCGTCGCCCTCGAAGATGCGGTCGCGCAGCGGGGGATAGGTCGCGACGAGGCCCTCGAGCACCTCGCGCACGGTCTGCCCGGCCACCTCGAGCTGGCGGTTTCCGCCCGCTTCGGGGCGGAGGATGGGCGGGATGCGGACGATCGCCATTGGTCGCTCGAAGGTAACAGCTACGACGGAGCCGGGCGTAGGTCCTCGAGCCGTCCGACGCGGGCGAGGTCCGGGAAGACCCGCGACCAGCCGGCGGCGAGGGCGATCGTGGCCAGCCCGCCGACGACGACCGCAGGCACGGTGCCGATCAGAGCCGCCGCGGCGCCCGACTCGAACGCGCCCAGCTCGTTCGAGGCGCTGATGAACACCATCTCGACCGCGAGCACCCGGCCGCGCAGCTCGTCCGGCGTGACCATCGCGACGGTCGTCGAGCGGATGTTCATGCTCACCATGTCGACGAAGCCGCTCACCGCGAGCGCCGCGAGCGACAGCGGCAGCGAGCGCGAGAGCCCGAAGACGACCATGCTCGCGCCGAAGATGGCGACGACCACGAGCAGCGTCTTGCCGGCGCTCGTGCGCAGAGGCCGGTGGGCGAGCATCAGCCCGGCCGCGAGCGCGCCCACCGCCGGCGCGCTGCGGAGCAGGCCGAGGCCGACCGGGCCCGTGTCGAGGATCGTGCGCGCGAAGACCGGCGCGAGGGCGATCGAGCCACCGAGGAGCACGGCGAAGAGGTCGAGCGTGATCGCGCCGAACACGACGGGCGTGCGCCGGATGAAGCGGATGCCGGCAAGCACGGTCTCCCAGCTCGGCGACTCGTGGTTCGGCTCCCGTGCGGGCTCGTGCATCACGAGGATGCACACGAACCCGATCGCGAGCAGCCCGGCCGCGACGCCGTAGACGAGCTCGGCCGAGACCAGGAAGAGCAACCCGCCGATCGCGGGCCCGGCGATCATCGCGGCCTGGAACGCGATCGAGCGCAGCGCCATCGCGTTCGCGATCAGGCCGAACGGGACGACCGTCGCCGGGAGCGCGCGACCGGGCGGCGTCGCGAGCGCGGCGGCCGCGCCGGCCACGACCGCGAGCACGAGGAACGGCCAGAGCTTGGTCGCGCCGTTCAGCGAGACGACGAGGAGCCCCAGCGCGACGAGGATCGTCAGCGCCGTCGCGCCGGCGAAGAGGAGCCGTCGCGAGAAGCGGTCGGCGAGGTGCCCGGCCGGGAGCGCCAGCAGCAGCAGCGGCGCGAACTCGGCGAGCCCGATCAGGCCGAGGTCGAACGGCGAGTTGCGGATCTCGTAGACCTGCCAGCCGACGGCGACCGCCGCCATCTGCACGCCGAGCCCCTGCGAGAGCAGCGCGACCCAGAGCAACGCGTAGTCGCGGCGCCGGAGTGCTGGCGGCAACCGTTCGAGCCATCCCCTGCGCCGCCTCCCGGGGTCGGCTCGCATGGGGACGGAGTATGGACGTTCGAGGCTCCGGCGTCAGTTGCGCGGAGTCTCGGGGCGGCGTCTCGTTAAGCCTTGGGCGGGGTCTCGTCGTCGGCGAGCACGCGGTAGAGCGAGCGCCGCGTCTCGGCGAGGAGTTGCGAGGCGGCTGCGACCTGCGCTTCGGTGCCGGCGTGCATCACCTGCCGGACCGCCACGGCCACCTGGCCGAGCAGTCCGCCGAGCTCGCGCATGCCCTCGGGCACACCCGCGCCGGCCTGCTCCCACGGCGAGCCGAACCGCTCGCGGTGCTCCTCGACGTGGCTGCGTCCGGCGTCGGTCAGCTCGAAGACGTTGCCCCCATCGGTGGAACCCTCGCGGGTCTCGCTGCGGATCAGGCCCTCGTCCGCGAGCAATTGGAGCGCCGGATAGACCGAGCCGGGGCTCGGACGCCAGACGCCGCCGCTCCGGGATTCGAGCTCCTGCATGATCTGGTAGCCGTTGCGGGGCGCTTCCTCGACGAGCAGCAGGATCGCCGCCCGCACGTCGCCGCGCCGAATCCGCCGGCCCCGACGCCAGCGGGGGCCGAAGCCACCGGGACCGCCCGGGCCACCGTGGAGCGGGATCGTGAACGGCATGTCGCCAGGCCCGGGCCCTCCGGGAAAGCCGGGGCCGCCCGGCCCACCAGCGAAGAAGTAGATGTGATCTCTCTTGTGCATGTCGCGATAGTACGTCGATATATCGCTATCTGTCAAGGCATGTCGACTTGGCGACCGCCGGGACGCCGCGGAACGGCACGTATCCTTGCGGCGTGAAGGTCGTTCTCCCCGATCGAAGCAAACTCGAGTTGCCCGACGGCGCCACCGGGCTCGACGCGGCGCGAGCGATCGGGCCGAAGCTCGCGGAGCAGGCGGTGCTCGTCCGCTCGAACGGCGTCGTCCAGGACCTGCGCCTGCCGCTCGCAGAAGGGGAGTCGATCCAGATTCTGACCGTGCGGGACAAGGCCGATCCGGACGCGCTCTGGGTCCTCCGCCATTCGACGGCGCACCTGCTCGCCGAGGCCGTCCGCCGGCTCTACCCGGGCGTGAAGATCGCGATCGGCCCGCCGATCGAGCAGGGCTTCTACTACGACTTCGAGTTCCCCGAGCCGATCGGCGAGGACGACCTGGCCCGGATCGAGGAGGAGGTCGCGCGCGAGCTCGCCGAGGGTCGCGAGTGGACCCGCGAGGAGATCGGCGCCGAGGAGGCGCGGCAGCGCTTCGACGCCGAGGGCGAGCCCTACAAGGTGGAGCTCGTCGACACGGCAGAAGGGCAGATCACCCTCTACACGCAGTCGCATGACGGCGTGGACGGCTTCACCGACCTCTGCCGCGGGCCGCACTTACAGAACTCGAAGCCGATCAAGGCCATCAAGCTGACCGGCCTCGCGGGCGCCTACTGGCGCGGCGACGAGCGCAACACGCAGCTGACGCGCATCTACGGGACCGCCTTCTACTCGCAGGACGATCTCGACGCGCACCTGGCGCGGCTCGAGGAGGCGCGCAAGCGCGACCACCGGCGCCTGGGGCGCGAGCTCGATCTCTTCCACCTCGCCGAGGCCTCGCCCGGCTCGCCGTTCTGGCATCCGAAGGGGATGGTGATCTGGAACACGCTCGAGGACCTGCGCAGGCGGGAGAACTCCAGGCGCGGCTACGTCGAGGTGAAGACGCCGCTGCTCTACGACCAGGGCACCTACGAGACCTCCGGACACCTGCAGAACTACGAGGAGAACATCTTCTGGGTCCAGAGTCACGAGGAGCACGACCGCCGCTTCGCGATGAAGCCGATGAACTGTCCCGGCCACATGCTCCTGTTCGGCTCGGCCCTGCGCTCGTACCGCGACCTCCCGTTCCGCTTCGCCGAGTCGTCGACGCTCCACCGCGACGAGAAGACCGGCACCCTGCATGGGCTGCTGCGTGTCAAGCACATCACGCAGGACGACGCGCACATCTTCTGCTCCGCCGACCAGATCGAGGACGAGATCTTCGGCTGCCTCGACTATGCCGCCTTTCTCTACGACCTCTTCGGCATGGAGGCGCGCTTCGAGCTCTCGACGCGTCCGGAGAAGAAGGTCGGCACCGAGGAGGAGTGGGACTTCACCGAGGGCGCGCTCCGCTCGGCGCTCGAGCGGCGAGAGATCGAGTACGTCGTGAACGAGGGCGACGGCGCCTTCTACGGGCCGAAGGTCGACCTGCACATGACCGACGTGCTCGGCCGCTCGTGGCAGATGGGGACGATCCAGCTCGACGCCCAGATGCCGCAGCGGTTCGGGCTCAGCTACATGGGCGCCGACAACGCAGAGCACACGCCCTACGTCATCCACCGAGCGCTGCTCGGGTCGCTCGAGCGCTTCATCGGGATCCTGACCGAGCACTTCGGCGGCGCGTTCCCGTTCTGGCTCGCGCCCGTGCAGGTGCGCGTCGTCCCGGTGGGCGAAGCTCACCGCGAGGCTGCTGGCTCGCTTGCACAGCGCCTCACCCCGTATCGCGTCGAGGTCGACGAGTCGGACGAGACGGTCGGCAAGAAGATCCGGAACGCGGAGCTCGAGAAGATCCCCTTCGTCGTCGTCTACGGCGACAAGGAATCCGACGAAGCGCTGGCGATCCGGGAGCACGGCGGCGGCCAGTCGACCAAGTCGCTTTCGGAGTTTCGGGCGTCCCTTGCTACGCTGACGCCCTGGCAAGCAGGGGCGTAGAGGTCTCTCACCTCCCCAGCAGCGTCTTCGAGGGTTCGAACACCGTTGAAGGCACTGGTCTCGGAGGTTCAACCGAGCAGGTTGAGACTCGTCTTCGCCGCTGCATGTCAGCGACTTTTCCATTTCCAAAGGAGGACGACGAGAGCTTGGTGAAGAGAATTTGAGGCCACGGCGAGGCTCATGGGAGCCCCCGCGTCGCCCCGAGCCGCAGGCCCGAATCAACGACGCGATTCGCGTCCCGCGGGTCCGCTTGATCGGCGAGGAAGGTCAGCAGCTCGGGATCAAGCAGACGGACGAGGCGCGCACGTATGCCTACGGAAAGGGACTGGACCTCGTCGAGGTGGCGGCGCAGGCCGATCCGCCCGTCGCGAAGGTGATGGACTACGGGAAGTACCGCTACGAACAAGAGCAGAAGGCGAAGCAGGCGCGGAAGAACCAGGTCCAGATCCACGTCAAGGAGATCAAGCTCAGACCAAAAATCGGCCAGCACGACTACGAAACCAAGATGGGCCACGTCATCCGCTTCTTGAACCAGCGGGCGAAGGTGAAAGTCACGATCATGTTCCGGGGCCGCGAGCGCGAGCATCCGGATCGGGGACGTGACCTGCTGATGCGGCTCGCCGAGGACGTGAAGGAGCTGGGGACGATCGAGACCCAGCCGCTGCTCGAGGGTCGCAACATGACCATGGTGCTGGCGCCGACCAAGAACGCGGGAGTCAAACGAGATGCCGAAGCAGAAGACAAGCTCAGGAGCGAAGAAGAAGTTCAAGGTGACGGGAACGGGGAAGCTGCTGCGCCGGAAGGCGGGGCAGAGTCACCTCCTCGGGCACAAGTCGCCGAAGCTGAAGCGGGCGTTCAATAAGGACCAGCCGGTCGCGGACGCCAACAAGAAGACCGTCAAGAAGCTCCTGGGAAGGGCGTAACCGATGCCTCGCGTCAAGCGGTCCGTCCACGCGCGCAAGAAGCGGCGCAAGGTCCTCGAGCAGGCGAAGGGCTACTGGGGCCTCAAGAGCACGAACTACACCTATGCGAAGGAGCAGGTCGAGCACTCGCTCGTCTACGCCTATCGCGACCGCAAGAACAAGAAGCGCGCCTTCCGGCGGCTCTGGATCGTCCGCATCAACGCCGGCGCGCGCTCGCACGGGCTCTCGTACAACCAGTTCATCGCCGGTCTGAAGGCGGCGAACGTCGAGCTCGACCGCAAGGTGCTCGCCGACCTCGCGGTCCACGACCCGGCGGAGTTCGGCAAGCTCGCCGAGCAGGCCAAGTCGGCGCTGGCTGCGTAACGCCGGCGGCGCGGGCGTGATCACCTCCCGCGACAACGAGAAGCTCAAGCTCGTCCGCAAGCTGCACGAGCGGCGCTGGCGCGACAAGCTCGGGCTCTTCGTCTGCGAGGGAGAGGACCTCGTCGAGGCGGCGACGACCGACCCGGTCGAGCTGCTCGTTGCGGACGGGAACGTCGAGCCGCGGCTGCTTGCGGAAGTCTCGACCGCCGCCCACCCGCCGCGGGTGATCGGTGTGTACCGGCGCGACGACCTGCCCGGCGCCGAGGTGCGGCCCGTCACGCTGGCGCTCTGGCGCGTCGCCGATCCCGGAAACGTTGGCACGCTGATCCGCACTGCGGACGCCTTCGGGGCGGCGGTCGCGCTCTCCGAAGGCTGCGCCGACCCAACCGGGCCGAAGGCACTGCGCGCATCCGCCGGGTCGATCTGGCGCGTGCCGCTGCTCCCGTTCGACTCGCTCACGGGAAGGCGGGTGGCGCTGATCGCGCACGAGGGACCGCCGCTCGGACAGGTCGACCTGCGCGGCGAGGTGACATTCCTGGTCGGCGCGGAGCGCGAGGGGCTGCCGGATCAACTCGAGCGCGACGCCGAGGCGTGGATCCCGATCGGCGGCGCGGAGTCGCTAAACGCCGGCGTGGCAGGCGCGATCGCGCTCTACGAGTGGCGCCGTCAGAACAGCTAGACCACTAGGAAGGCCTGGTGGCCGACCGGCCCGCGCTCAGGCGAGCGTCGGCGCTGTCCCGTCGCGCCCTGTGATCGTGATTCCGCTCGCCGTCGCGCCTCAGTCGAGTCGCGGCGGTCCCGGGGCAGTTATAGGATCGGTGGGCGTGATCGGCGGATTCGTCACCACAAGGGTGAACTTGGTGGCGGCGGGGGTCGGGGGCGCTGGGGTTGCAGGCACAGTCTGCGGGGCAGGGGTCGCGGGCGGAGACTCGGGCTCGCTGGCTGGAGCCGCGGATGTGGCGGGTGGAGTCGGGGCCGACGGGGTCGAGGGTGACGGCTGGGGCGACGGAGCCGGTGTCGCCGGAAGTCGCGGGCGACGGCGCAGGAGAAGGCCGAGTCGCAGGCTTGACGTTCGACGCCTCGGCCTTCGGAGACTGGCCCGTTGCAGATTGGGCCTTCTGAGACTGGGCCTTCGAGGCTGGGCCTTCGGGGCGGCCGCCTGCGGGGTGAGCGGCTCTGGAGACGGCTCTACCACCGGCGCGGCAGACTCGTCGGTCGCGGGCTGTGAGCTCGCCTCGGCCGAAGTTACGCCGAGCCCGGCGCTCCCGCTGGTCCGGGGAAGCAACCCCAAGGCGAGGAGTCGTCGGTGAGACCGGCACGGAGTTGCCAGGCGTGAGGGGGGAGGCAAGGCTGTCGGTGCCTCGGCGAGCCGGGTCGGCGTGAGCGTGACGACGAGACCTGCGAACGGATCGCGCACAGACGGCCGTATCGAGCCCAGCGCTCCCGTGTACCGAAGTGCGTCGGCCAACGCTGCCGGTACAGGTTCCAGCGTCGCCGGTGATGTCGTCGCGCGCCCGACCCGTGGGCTGCGTTTGCGGGCCTCCCTCGGCCTGGTTGACGGCCTGCGCCGGCTGCGGTGCCGCGGGCTGAACGGGCGGCGGCTCGGAACGGGCGACGACCTGACGGCCGAGGAGAAGCTCCTGGGCCGAGTTCCCCGCAAGCGCGGTACTCCAGAAGTAACCCGCCGTGGCGGCGGAGGCAACGAGAGGAAGCACACGAACGAGAGGCCCTGAGCGGAGCACCTCGGAAGTATTCCAAAAACGGCGCAGAGCGCGAACGGCGCGGCCGCGGTCAGCGTGGCTCGTCTGCGACGACGCGGTTCTTTCCCTCTTCCTTTGCGCGGTACAGGGCAGTGTCAGCTCTTCGGAGCAACTCGTCGCGCGAGCCTGAGCGGTACTCGACGACGCCGATGCTCGCGGTGAGCCCCGCGCGCCCGGCGTCGTCCTGGAGAACCGCACGCTCGGCGACGTTCCGACGAATCCGCTCACCCACCACGAACGCGCCCTCGAGATCGGTTCCCGGAAGAAGGACCCCGAACTCTTCGCCGCCCAGGCGGGCAGCGGTGTCGATCCCGCGCATCTGGCCGCGAAGGAGGTCTGCGAACGTCCGCAGCGCGTGGTCGCCGGCCGCGTGTCCGAAGCGGTCGTTGATCCGCTTGAAGTCGTCGAGGTCGGCGAGGAGGAGGGACAGGGTGGCGTCGAGACGGCCTGCGCGCGTGATCTCAGCGTCGAGCACCTCGATGAAGCGGCGACGGTTGACGAGCCCCGTGAGCTCATCGGTGAGCGCTTGCCGGCGGACGACGTGGTGCAGGCGGGCGTTCTCCAGCGCGATCGCGGCCTGGGAGGCGAGCCACTCGGCGAGCGCGGTCGCGTCCGGAGAGAGCCCACCCACGGGCGGGTCGATGACGAGTCGGATCTCGCCGCCGGCCGACTCGCCGAGGTCGAGCTCGAGCGGCTGCTCTCCGGCCGCTTCGCCGACCCGCGCGAGTTCGCGGTCGTTCTCGAGCACGCGCCCCCCGGCCGCGCCGGTCGCCTCAACCGTGATGTCGAGGATCACGGGCAGTAGCCCGCTCGTGTCGTGCGTTGCAGCGAGCGCGTTGCCGACGAGCGAGATCGCCTCGCGGGGGTCGCGGGGACGCGAGTTCCCCTCCCGCTCGCCGCCCGCTGGAGCCCGCGTCTGGCGTGCGCGCAACTCCTCCCGTCCGAAGAGGATGAGAAAGCCGAGCGTGACGAACGTCGCGACGACCGCCAACGAAAAGAGCACGGGGTCTATCTCGTCACCCCAGCGCTCGGTTCTGCTTCAACGAATCGGTCCGCGCAATAGGAGGCTCTCGAAGCGGCGAGTCTAGCTCGCCGCGTGGACGCGGGCGATCTGGACGCAGCGCGAGAAGCGCCACCGGACGCGCTTCGGTCATCGGTCCACGGCCCTGCGGCAGACCCAGATCGAGTCTTCGTGGTCCAGCCACGGAGTGCGGTCGAACCAGCCGTAGAGGGCTTCGACGACGAAACCCTCCTCGGCGAGCAGCAGGCGCCACTCGCCGACTGAGAGCCAGGCGAGGCTCAGCGCCGCCTCCGCGCCGAGGCCGCGCACGTTCAGGACGAGTGTGCGCTGCGCTTCGTCCCACTCGGCGCGCTCGAAGATGCCCTCCTCCCGCTCGAGCCAGCGGCCGTGCGTCTCGGCGATGTCGTCGGGTGCCGGCGCGAAGACATCGAAGACGAAGCGGCCGCCCGGCTCGAGCAGATTGCGCACCGCCCGCAGCGCGGCGCGCCGGTCCGCATCCGTTTGCATGTGCAAGAGCGAACGGAACGCGATCACGACGAGCGGGTAGCGCCCTTCGACGGGCGGGTCGCGCAAGTCGCCGAAGCGCAGGTCGACCTCGACTCCTGCGGCTGCGGCCGCCTCGCGCGCCACCGCGAGCATCCCCTCCGACGAGTCGACGCCGATCACGGGAATCCCCGCCGCCGCAGTCGGCACCGCGATCCGTCCCGTGCCGACCGCCAGCTCGACCACGGGCCCGCCCGAGCGTCGCGCCTCCTCGACGTAGAACTCGATGTCCTCGACGACGCCGCGAGACCACGGATCGTAGAGGTGGGCGATCTTGTCGTACAGGGACACGGCGGTATGCTGCCCGTAATGAAGGCGCTCGCGAGGTCGTTCCTGTTTACCCGGCCCCGGTTCGGGTCCGGGGTGACGGCGACGCGCCGCCTGACGCTCCGCGCTTCAGAGCCGGGGCCTGACCCATCGGCAACGGCATGCGAGCTACGGAGGTGAGATGAATCGTGTAGTCGATTGGGAGGCGTACCCGCTCAGGCAGAGCAGGCGTTCGCGGATGCGGTGACGCTCGAGGCGCTCGAGGAGGTCCGCGTGCGCTTCGGCTCGGTCGCAAGAGCATGCTTGCGCTCGAGCTCCGCGGCGTACGCGACCGCGAGACCGGAATGCTGCTGAACGGCATCCGCGCGCGGCTCGAGGAGGCCGTCGACGCGCGCGAGCGGGCGCTTGCCGACGAGGAGCTCGACCGGCGCCTGCGCGAGGAGGTGATCGACGTCACCCTTCCCGGCGAGGAGCTGCCGCTCGGCCATCTGCACCCGATCACGCAGGTCCGCCGTGCGGTCGAGGACGCGTTCCTCGGCCTCGGCTACGAGGTGCGCGACGACCGCGAGGTCGAGACCGTCGAATACAACTTCGACAAGCTCGGGTTCCTGCCGACCCACTCGGCGCGCTCGCCGCGCGACACGTTCTTCTTCGACGAGACGCATGTCCTTCGCACCGAGACGAGCCCGTCGCAGATCCACATCCTCGAGGAGAAGCCGCCGCCGATCTACATGGTCTCCATCGGCCGCGTCTACCGCCGCGACGCGATCACCGCGACGCGCTACCCGATCTTCCACCAGTTCGAGGGGCTCGCTGTCGACAAGGGCCTGACGCTGGCAGACCTGAAGGGAACGCTGCTGCACGTGATGCGCTCGCTCTACGGCCCGGAGCGCCGCGTGCGCTTCCGGACGCATTACTTCCCGTTCACGGAGCCGTCGATCGAGCCGGACGTCTCATGCGGGATCTGCGGCGGCGCGGGCTGCCGCACCTGCAAGCACTCCGGCTGGATCGAGATGGGCGGTGCCGGCATGGTCGACCCGCAGGTCTTCGAGAACGTCGGCCTCGATCCCGAGGAATGGGGCGGCTTCGCCTTCGGCTGCGGCCTCGAGCGCACCGCGCAGCTCCGCCACGACATCCCCGACATCCGCGCCCTCTGGGAGGGCGACCTTCGCGTGTTGAGGCAGTTCTAGCCGTGCGCGTCCCCGTCTCCTGGCTGCGCGAGTACGTCGAGATCGAGATGCCGCTCGAGGAGCTCGCGACACGCCTTTCCATCTCGACGGCAGAGATCGAGGGGATCGAGCGGCGCGGGGTCGACGATGCCGGCGGCAACGTCGGCCTCTTCCGCGTCGGGCGCGTGCTCGAGGCGGTCAAGCATCCGAACGCCGACCGGCTCCAGCTCACGAAGGTGGACGTCGGCGAGGCCGAGCCGCGGTCGATCGTCTGCGGCGCCTGGAACTTCGGCGTCGGCGCAACGGTGGCCGTCGCACTGGCCGGCGCAGAGCTCCCGAACGGGCTGCGGCTCGAGCGGCGTGAGGTGCGCGGCGAGGTCTCCGACGGGATGATCCTGGCCGAGGACGAGGTCGGCCTCGGAACCGAGCACAGCGGGATCATGCTGCTGGACGAATCGGAGCCGGGCACGCCGCTGACTGACGTCCTGCCGCTCGTCGACCAGGTGCTGCTCGTCGAGTCGACCGGCAACCGGCCTGACCTCCAGTCGATCTACGGCCTCGCGCGCGAGATCGCCACGCTCTACGACCTCGAGCTGACGCCGCCTCCAGGCCTCGCGGAACCGCCTCCCCGCGGCCCGATCGAGATCACGATCCAGGACTTCGAGCGCTGCCCGCGCTACATCGGCCGGTTCTTCAAGGACGTGACGATCGCGCCCTCCCCGATGTGGCTGCGCGCACAGCTCGGTGCGGCCGGGATGCGACCGATCTCAAACGTGGTCGACGTGACGAACTACGCCATGCTGGCATTGGGAAATCCTCTCCACGCGTTCGACTTCGCGACGCTCGCGGGTGGCGAGATCCGCGTTCGCCGTGCCGCGCCGGGCGAGCGGCTTCGCACCCTCGACGGCGTCGACCGCGAGCTCGTGCCGGACGACCTGGTGATCGCCGACGGCGAGCGTGCGATCGCGCTCGCCGGAATCATGGGCGGCGAGGAGACCGAGATCGGCGAGCAGACGACGACCGTCCTGCTCGAGGCGGCGAACTTCGAGCCCCACGGCATCTACCGCTCCTCCGAGCGCCATCGCCTTCGCACCGAGGGCTCGAACCGCTGGGAGAAGGGCGTCGACCCGCATCTCGCTGGGCCGGCCGCCGAGCTCGCGACGTTGCTCCTCCTGCGCCTCGCGGGCGGGCACTGGAACGCGCACGTCGACGTGCACGCGGGCCTGCCCGCGAGCGAGGTCGTGAGCTTCCGCCCCGAGCGCGCCGATTCGCTGATCGGTGTCGAGACGCCGCCCGAACGGCAGTACCACCTGCTCGGCAAGCTCGGCTTCGAGCGTCGCGACGAGAACGTCGTCGTCCCGACCTGGCGCGCGCGCGACGTCACGCGCGAGGTGGACGTGATCGAGGAGATCGCCCGCTTCCGGCTCGAGGACGTGCCGAACACGCTGCCCGCCAGGCGCGAGATGTTCGGCCGGCTGACGCGCGAGCAGCAGCTCCGCCGCCGGCTCGAGGACGCCCTCGTCGGCCTGGGCTTCGCCGAGACGTACACGCCGAGCCTGCGCTTGGACGACGAGACGACGTGGAAGCTGCCCGAGCCGATCTCGGTCGAGCTGACCGCACTGCGGACGACGCTCCTGCCGAGCCTCGTGGACGCGGCAAGCCGGAACGTCGACGCGGGCGCGCGCTCGATCGCGTTGTTCGAGATCGCGCGCGTCTACCTCCCGGGAGACGGGGAGCTGCCGAACGAGCGGCTCCGCGTCGCGGGGATAACGGAAGGCGGCTTCCTGTTCGTGAAGGGCGTCGTCGAGACGGTGTACGCGTCGCTCAAGGCCGAGACGGCGTTCGAGCGCGCCGAACACCCGCTCCTTCACCCGGGCAAGACCGCACGCACGCCTGCGGGCCTCGTCGGGGAACTGCACCCGCGCCTGCTCGAAGGGACCTGGGGCGCGTTCGAGCTCGACCTGGAGCATCTGTTCCACGGCTCACGTGAGCCGGTCACCTACGAGGACGTGATCAGCTACCCGGCCGTCCGCCAGGACATCGCGGTCGCCGTGCCGGAGGAGGTCGCCGCCGGCGACCTCGTCGCGGCGGCGCGAGCCGCGGCCGGCCCGGAGCTGCGCGAGATCCGCGTCTTCGACGTCTACCGCGGCGAGCAGGTCGGCGAGGGCCGCAAGTCGGTCGCCTTCTCGGTCGCCTTCCAGTCGTCCGAGGGAACGCTCTCCGAGGAGCACGCGACGAGCCTGCGAGACAGGATCGTCGCCGCGCTCGCCGAGCGGTTCGGCGCCGAGCTACGCGCGTAGTCAGTCGTCCTTCTGGATGATCGCGAGCCGACCGATGCGTGCCAGCACGGCAGGCTCGCGATCGCGGCGCCCGCGGAGCACGAGCCCGGTTGCAAGCGCCCCGCTCACGACGACGGCTGCGCCCGCGATCTGCGGCCACTTCGTGTGGAGGATCGTGCGGATGTTCGTCGCCGCGCGGAGGTCGGTGCGGAAAGTCGAGACGGCTTGCACGAGCTGCTCGCGCTCGCGCTCGATCTCGCTCGTCACGGTCTCGGGGGTGCGCGGGGACGCCATCAGCGGCTGATCGCCTCCCGTGTCAGCTGGGCCTGCCGGATCGCCTCCTGAGGGACGGGAGGCGTCGCCTTCTTGAACTGCCCCCGCGCCACGAGCAGGCATACCGCGACGGCGAGCAAGAGGCCGCCCGCCACGATCAGGAGCGCCGCCCACCACGGGAGCGTGGTGGCGATGCCCGCCGCGGCCGCGGCCAGCAGGAATGCGACGGCGTAGGCAGCGAGGACGGCAGCGCCGGCCGCGAGAGCCGAGCCGACGGCGAGCTCGCTGGCCTTGCGCTTGAGCTCGAGCTGGGCGAGCTCAAGTTCGAGCCGCGTGAGCGCGCTCGCGCGCTCGGCAACTTCCCGCGCGCTCGCGGCGACGTGATGCCGCGGCGCCGCTGCGTCACCGTTGCCGGATGGTTGCTCCACGACGCAACCTTACCGCCCCGGGCGGGGAGAAACAGCGCTACGGCGCCGCGTCGTCGAGCGTCTCGACCTGGCGCCCGTCAACTCGAGAGCCGCCTCGCCTTCGCGGTCGCGCCGACGTCGAGCCGCGCCGCGCCGAGGTTCCCGCTCCCGGGCTCCGCGGGTTTCGACTGGCTCGGGCGGCGCAATCCAGCCATCCGCCTAGACCGTGCGGCCTGCGATCTGCCAGACCGGACCCTGCGTCTGCACGGGTCGGGTGTCCGAGAGCGCCCGCAGCACGTGCACGCGGCCGGCGATGCCCTCCGCGTGGCACCGCTCGAGGGAGCGCCGGACCATCCCCGGCGAGGCGCCGTAACCAGCCAGGCGCGCACACCTGAAGCGGAGCGCGAACCGGTCGCCGTCGCGGCGCGGGTTGATCGGCGAGAGGTGGAGCGCCGCCCGCTCGAGGTAGTCGGAGGAGCTGAGCTCGACCTCGCCGAGGAGGTCGCTCCAGTCCGCCGGCAGCGTCCCGAGTACGGCGTCCCACGACTCGGGAAGGCTCTGTTCCGGCGCCCGTTCGGGCGTGGCGGCCACGGCTGTCAGGCCGGTTGACACGAGCTCGAGCGTGCCGGCGATCCGCTCGCGGTCGGCCAGCTCGATCGCGCGGCCGGCCAGGGCAAGCGTCGGCCCGCTGCCGTCGATGGCGACGCGGAACGCAAGCGTTCCATCCGGGGCGCGATGCGCCTGGAGCGGGCCGAGCAGGGCCGCGGCACGGTCGAACTGCGACGGGTTCCCGAGCCGGAGCTGCACGTGCGCCTCGCTCCACCCGGCAGGCAATCCGTCCACGAGCTGCTGCCATTGCCGGACCAGTCTCACCTGGCAAAACGTACACTCAGCGCTCAGTGGCGAAGGTAGAGAAGAGGCGGGCGCTGTCCGAGGAGCGGCTGCGGGACCTACTGCGCGAGATGCTCCTGATCCGGCGCTTCGAGGAGAAGGTCGAGGAGCGTTTTCGCGCCGGCGAGCTCCCCGGCTTCCTGCACGTTGCCATCGGTCAAGAGGCAGCTGAAGTGGGTGTCTGCGACGCGATGGAGGACGGCGACGTCTTCGCCTCGACCCACCGCGCGCACGGTCATGTGCTCGCGCGCGGCACGCATCCGAACGCGGTCATGGCCGAGCTCTACGGCAAGCTCGAGGGCTGCTCGCACGGCTACGGCGGCTCGATGCACCTCTACGACTTCGAGCGCGGCAACCTCGGCGCGAACGCGGTCGTCGGCGGCGGGCTGCCGGCGGTCGTCGGCGCCGGCCTGGCCTTCAAGATGCGGGACGAGCCGCGGGTGGCCGTCGCATTCTTCGGAGACGGGGCGACCAACACCGGCACCTTCCACGAGTCGCTCAACCTCGCCCAGCTCTGGAAGACGAAGACGCTGTTTGTCTGCGAGAACAACGAGTGGGCCGAGTCGACGCCGGGCTGGCAGCACTCGCCGGTCTGGGACGACATGTCCAAGCGCGCGCTCGCCTACGACATGCCCGCGATCAAGGTCGACGGGCAGGACGTCGAGGAGGTGCACGAGAAGGCGCGCGAGGCGCTCGATCACGTCCGCTCCGGCCAGGGCCCCGTCTTCCTCGACGTCGAGACCTACCGCATGCACGGGCACTACATCGGCGACCCGCAGGTCTACCGCACGAAGGAGGATCGCGACGAGGCGCTCGAGCGCGACCCGATCGTGCGGCTGCGCGAGAAGCTCGGCGTCCCGCAGGAGGAGTGGGACGCGCTCGAGGCCGAGGTGCACGAGATCGTCGAGGGCGCGGTCGAGTTCGCGAAGAACGGCACCGACCCGCAGCCCGAAGACGCACTCAAGAATGTGTACGCCTGAGGCCCGGGATGCCTGAGCTCTCGTATCGCGAGGCCGTCCGCGGAACGCTTGCGGAGGCGATGCGGGCCGACGAAGACGTGTTCCTGATGGGCGAGGACATCGCCGAGATGGGCGGCTCGATGGGCGTCACGCAGGGGCTGCTCGAGGAGTTCGGCGCCGAGCGTGTCCGCAACACGCCGATCTCCGAGATGGCGATCGTCGGCGCCGGTATCGGGGCCGCGATGCAGGGCATGCGCCCGGTGGTCGAGATCATGTACGAGGACTTCCTCACGCTCTCGCTCGAGCAGATCGTCAACCAGGCGGCGAAGCACCGCTACATGTCGGGCGGCCAGGTGAAGGTGCCGCTGACGATCCGCACCCAGGGGGGCGCCGGGTGGTCGCCGGGCGCCCAGCACGCGCAGCAACTCGAGGCGTGGCTCGTGCACATCCCGGGCCTGAAGGTCGTCTTCGCCTCCTCGCCCTCCGACGTGCGCGGCCTGCTGTGGTCGTCGATCTACGACGACAACCCCGTGATCTTCTTCGAGCATCGGCTGCTCTACCCGGTCAAGGAGAACGTGCCCGAGAAGCTCGAGCCGATCCCGCTCGGCAAGGCGCGCGTCGTGCGCGAGGGCGAGGACGTGACCGTGATCGCGACCGGGCCGCTCGTGCACCGCTCGCTCACCGCCGCCCAGCAGGCCGAGGAGGAAGGCATCTCGGTCGAGGTCGTCGACCCGCGCACCCTTCAGCCGCTCGACGAGGACGGGCTCGTCGCGTCGGTGAAGAAGACGAACCGCGCGGTCGTCGCGCACGAGGCGGTGACCCGGATGGGTTTCGGCGCCGAGGTGGCGGCCGTCCTCCAGGAGCAGGCCTTCGACTGGCTCGACGCACCGATCGAGCGCGTCGGCGCCAAGTTCGCGCCGCTCGCGTTTGCGCCGGCGATGGAACAGTTCGTGATCCCGCAGCCCGAGGACGTGCTCGCGGCGATCAGGCGCACCGTCGGGAGGCGATGAGCGTGGCGAGCGAGGTCAAGCTGCCGCGCCTGGGCCAGGGAATGGAGGCCGGGACGATCATCAAGTGGCTGAAGGCAGAGGGCGACAGCGTCCAGAAGGGCGAGCCGCTCTACGAGCTCGACACCGACAAGGTGACCCAGGAGGTCGAGGCCGAAGCCTCCGGCGTGCTGCTCAGGATTGCGGTCGCCTCCGGCGAGGTTCCGGTCGGCCAGACGGTCGCGGTGATCGGCGAGGCCGGCGAGCAGGTGACGATCGCGGTTCCGTCCACGCCGTCTGCGGCCGCTCAAGAAGCGCCGCCGGCGCCGGCCGCGGCTGCTCCCACCGAGGCGCCTGCGGCTGCGACCGCAGTCGCGAACGGCGGCAGGATCAAGGCTTCCCCACTCGCGCGACGGATGGCTCGCGAGCGCGGAGTCGACCTTGCGAGTCTGCGCGGCACGGGCCCGGACGGCCGGATCGTCGCCGAGGACGTCGAGGGCGCACAGGCGACGGCTGCCACGCCGATGGCCGCGCCCGTCCCGACCGGCGAGGTCGAGTCGGTGCCGCTGACAAGCGTCCGCAAGACGATCGCGCGCCGCCTGACCGCGGCGTGGACGGTGCCGGTCTTCGAACTGACTGTTTCCGTCGAGATGGCGCGCGCGAACGCCCTCGTCCAGCGCGTCCGCGAGCTCGACCCCGACGTGCGCGTGACCGTCACCGACCTGCTGGTGAAGGTCAGCGCACAGGCGCTCGCCCGTCACCCCGACGTCAACGTGCAGTTCACGGACGAGGCGCTGCTTGCGCTTCCCCACGGCGAACGTCGGCATCGCCGTCGCGGCGCCGCAGGGGCTCGTAGTGCCGGTGATCCGCTCGGCCGAACGGCTCTCGCTCGCCGAGATCACGCAGGCCCGCACCGACGTCGTCGGCCGCGCGCGCGACCACAAACTCCAGCAGGCCGACCTCGAAGAGGGCACGTTCACGATCTCGAACCTCGGCATGTTCGCCGTCGAGCAGTTCGTCGCCGTCCTCAACCCGCCGCAGGCCGCGATCCTCGCCGTCGCCACGACCGAGGACAGGGCGGTCGTCCGTGACAGCAGGGTCGTCGTTCGCCCGATGATGACGGTCACGCTCACCGTCGACCATCGCGCCGTCGATGGAGCGCCTGCGGCCGAGTTCCTCCAGACGGTGAAGACGCTGCTCGAAGATCCCGCGCTCGCGCTGTGAGCGCAGCCCGGTGACGGCGCTGATCCGAAACGGCGGGCATCTCGACGTGCCCTTCATGCGCTCGATGCTGACCCACGCCTACAACTGGCACGTGACGAAGCTCGAGACGGACATCCCGCTTGCGCGCTACATCGACGGTTGGGGCCGCAAGGGCGACACGGCGCTGATCGCGATCGACGAGGGCCACCGCCTGGGCGCGGGCTGGTACCGCCTCTTCCGCGCCTCCGCGCCGGGGTTCGGGTACATCGACGAGCAGACGCCGGAGCTCACGATCGCAGTCGTCCCCGGCAGGCGCGGCGAGGGCATCGGGCAGGAGCTCCTCCATGCCCTGGTCGAGCGCGCGCAGGCCGACGGCTATCCGGCGCTCTCGGCGTCGGTGGAGCGAAGCCACCCCGAGGTGCACATCTTCGAGCGTGAGGGCTTCGAGACGGTCGGCGAGAGCGAGCACACGCTGACGATGCGCCGCGCACTCGTGCCCTCCGGATGATCTGAGCGGTACGAGCTTGACCGGTTCCGCGTCGGCCGGAAGAGCTCCGGCGCGACCCGAGAATCGGGACCTCGCCTCCGGCCCAGCTTCGCGGTCGTCGGCGTTCGCGCGTGTGGCGGGCAGGAGCGGGAATCGAGTTCGCTCCTGCCCGCCAGTGTCGAAGAGTCGTATCGCCCCCGGTCGGCGCCGGTGGAGGAGCCAGCGCCGGCCGGGGCCTGTGGGCGAGCCGTCAGCAATCCGCGCTCTCGTCGTACGAGGCGCCGGGCGTCGACGTGGAGACGACGACGGCGAGCTCGGACGGAGAGGCTGGTGTTCTGGGAGCTCGTCTCGGAGTTGTCGGCGAGCGTCTCGGCAGCGGGTGCCGCGGCCGAGGACTCGTTGATCGCCGGGCTGTCCACCGGAGGAACGGGCGGGCAGTTGGAACCCCAGATGATGCAGGCGAGCTCGTCGGTGCAGATCACGTAGTCGCGGCAGTCGGTCACTTCCGTTGACTCGGGCGGGACGCTCGGCCCCGGACGCCGGCGGCGAGTACGGCGTGAGCCTGTCGCTGAGTGCCCGATTGGTGGCGGCGAGCGCCTTGTTCTTGGCAGCGAGCGCCTTGTTCTTCGCGACGAGCGCCCTGTTCTTGGCGGCGAGCGCCTTCAACTTCGCTGCCTGCTTACTGGTGAGCCGCACCTGCGTGCCGCCCGACTTCGCCGCGACCATGCGGCTGCTGCCGGAGCTCCCGAGGACCTGAGCGTTCGCCGCTGCCGGGGCGACGAGCGCGAGGGTCACGGTGGCTGTGATCATGAATCTCCGTACGTTCATTGGAATCTCCTTTTTCGTGTCGATCGCCTGATTGCGATCGCAGGGGAGAGGAAACGCCTCGGTGGTAACGGCGGGTCCGACGCGCAGCAGACGCTCGGTAAAGGCATGCAGGCTGGTGGGCTCAGGTTGCGGAGAGGAGGCGACTTGAGCTGCGCCCGGGCTCGCCGGCGCACAAAGGCCGGCGCAGAGATCAGTGTCGGGATTCGGGCTCTCGCTGGGGCGAGACACCTGGAGTCTGGTCGTGTCGAGTGTTACGTTCGGCTCATGGAGTTCGGGATTCTCGGTTCGCTCGCGGTCTGGGTGGACGGCCGCGAGCTTCCGCTTGGTGGTGCCAAGCAGCGTGCGCTGCTCGCGGTTCTGCTCTTGCGGCCGAACGAGGTCGTGCCGACGGCGAGGCTCGTGGAGGAGTTGTGGGGCGAGCAGCCGCCGGCGACGTGCGGTCAAGGCGGTGCAGGGCTACGTCTCGCAGCTGCGCAAGGTGCTCGGCGAGGCCGTGCTCGAGACGCGGCCGGCCGGGTACGTGCTTCGCGTCGAGGCGGGCGCACTCGACCTGGAGCGGTTCGAGGGTCTGCTCGAGCAGGGCCGGACGCTGCTGGCGGACGGCGCCGCCGAGGAGGCGGGCCGCGTGCTGCGCGAGGCGCTTGCGCTCTGGCGCGGCCCGGCGCTGGCGGACTTCCAGTACGAGTCGTTTGCCCGCAACGAGATCGGCCGTCTCGAGGAGCTGCGGCTGGTCGCGCTCGAGCAGCGTCTGGAGGCCGATCTGGCGCTCGGCCGCGCACGCCGAGGTCGTGCCGGAGCTGGAGGCGCTCGTCCGGGAGCATCCGCTGCGCGAGCGGCCTGCGCGAGCTGCTGATCCTGGCGCTCTACCGCGCCGGCCGGCAGGCCGACGCGCTCGCCGCCTACCAGGACGCCCGCACCACGCTCGTCGACGAGCTCGGCCTCGACCCGGGCCAGGCGCTGCAGCAGCTCGAGAAGGCGATCCTCGTGCAGGACCCGTCGCTCGACCTGTCGCGACCGCGCGCTCGCTGGAGGATCTGCCGACCGGCACCGTCACCTTCCTGTTCACGGACGTCGAGGGCTCGACGGAGCTGCTCGCCCGGCTCGGGAGCGCCGAGTACGCGGCGCTGCTCGACGAGCACCGTCGCCTGCTGCGCGCCGCGTTCGCGGACGCGGGCGGCCGTGAGGTCGACACGCAGGGCGACGCGTTCTTCGTCGCCTTCCCGACCGCGACCGGCGCGATCGCAGGCGGCCGCGCGGGCTCAGCGCGAGCTGGCCGCGACGCAGCTGCCGGTCCGGATCGGGATCCACACCGGGGAGCCGTCGGTCGGGCCGACCGGGCTACGTCGGCCTCGACGTGCCGCGCGCCGCGCGGATCTGCTCGGCCGGCCACGGCGGGCAGGTGCTGATCTCGCAGTCGACGCGCGAGCTGGTCGAGGACGAGCTGCCCGACGGGATCGCGCTGCGCGATCTCGGCGAGCACCGGCTCAAGGACCTGACGCGGCCGCAGCGGCTCTCGCAGCTCGTGATCGAGGGGCTGCCGAACGAGTTCCCGGCGCTGCGCACGCTCGAGAACCGGCCGACGAACCTGCCCGTCCAGCCCACACCGCTGATCGGGCGCGAGCGCGAGCTGGCCGCGGTCGCCGAGCAGCTGCGGCGCGAGGACGTGCGTCTGCTGACGCTCACCGGGCCCGGCGGCACCGGCAAGACCCGGCTCGCGCTGCAGGCCGCCGCCGAGCTCGTCGAGGACTTCCCGCAGGGCGTGTTCTTCGTCGCGCTGGCGCCGATCGCCGATCCCGCAGCTCGTCCTGCCCGACGATCGCGCAGACGCTCGGGCTCAGGGAGACGCGGCGCCGTTCCGCTCGCCGAGAGCCTCGAGCACTTCCTCGCCGAGAAGCGGCTCCTGCTCGTCCTCGACAACTTCGAGCACCTCGTCGAGGCGGCGCCCGCGCTCGCGCGACCTGCTCGCGGCCGCGCCGCAGCTGAAGCTCCTCGTCACCAGCCGCATCCCCGCTCCACCTCTCGGGCGAGCACGAGTACCCGGTGCCGCCGCTCGACCTGCCCGACCCCGCGCACCTGCCCGCGATCGCGTCGCTCTCGCAGTACGAGGCGGTCGCGCTCTTCGTCGAACGCGCCCGCGCCGTCAAGGCCGACTTCGCCGTGACGAACGCGAACGCGCCCGCGGTCGCCGAGATCTGCGTCCGCCTCGACGGCCTCCCGCTCGCGATCGAGCTCGCCGCCGCCCGCGCGAAGCTGCTCTCGCCGCAGGCGCTGCTCGCCCGGCTCGAGCAGAGCCTCGACCTCCTCACCGGCGGCCCACGCGACCTGCCCGCGCGCCAGCAGACGCTCCGCGCGACGATCGACTGGAGCTACCACCTGCTCGGCCCCGACGAGCAGACGCTCTTCGCGCGCCTCGCCGTCTTCGCACGGCGGCTGCACGCTCCCCGCCGCCGAGGCCGTCTGCGGCGGCGACGGCCTCCTCGACCGGCCTCGTCGACGCTCGTCGACAACAACATGCTCCGCCAGGAGGAACAGCCCGACGGCGAGCCGCGCTTCACGATGCTGGAGACGATCCGCGCCTACGCCCTCGAGCGCCTCGAAGCGAGCGGCGAGGCGGACGAGATCAGGCGCCGGCACGCGCAGCACTTCGCTCGCGGTCGCCGAGCAGATCGAGCGCCGACTGGCGCGACGGGCGACGTCGACTTGCTCTTGCTCGAGCGCGACCACGACAACTTCCGCGCCGCCCTGACAGAGCTTCGTCGCACGCGACGACCGGGAGTCGTTCGTCCGGCTCGTGGATGGCCTCGCGTCGTTCTGGATGCGATCGCGGCCATCTCCGCGAGGGTGCACGCTGGTCCGACGAGGCGGTGCGGCTGGCCGCCGGACCTGCCGCCTTCGCTGCAGGCGCGAGCCTGGCAATGCGCGGCGACTGTTCGCCTGGCGGCAGCAGGATCTGCGAGCGCGCCTGGGAGCTCGTCGCAGCAGGCGCTCGCCGCATACCGCGAGGCCGAAGACGCGACACGGCGAGGCCTGGTCGCTTCGCGAGCTGGGGGTGATCGCCGAGTTGCGTGGCGACCTCGACGAGGCGGACGCGCTGTACGAGCAGGCCGCGGCGATGTTCCGCGAGCTGGGCGAGCCGAGGGGCTTGCAAGTCGTGGCCCACGACCAGGCGAATCTGCGCGCTGCAACGCGGCGACTACGCGCGCGCGCGCGCGCTTGCTCGAAGAGAGCCTCGCGCGAGCTCGAGAGCTCGGCTCCGACGCAGACGTCGGACAACGTCCTGGTCGACCTCGGCATCCTGGCGCTCCACGAGCGCCGCTACGACGACTCGGTCCCGCTCTTCGTCGAGAGCCTCGAGAGCGCCCTCAGGCACGGCTTGCGCGTCAACGTCGCGTTGTCGCTACGAGGCCTCGCCGCCGCGACGGCGGTCAGAGGAGACCTCGAGTCGGCGGCCCGCATGCTCGGTGCAGCCGAGACGATCGAGGAGCAGATCGGTGAGGAGATGTAGCCGTACGAACGGGCGGCCTTCGCGGAAGCCATGGCGCCCGTCGTCGATCGAGCCGACGAGCCCGAGATCGCGGCGGCCTGGGCGGCCGGCCGAGCGATGAGCGAGTCCGACGCCGCCGCGTACGCGCTCGCAACCGTCGCCGAGCAGACGCCTCTCTAGACCTCCAACGGTTGAGGATCGGAACCCGAGATGCAGACCCTGACGGTCGCGGAGCGACCCGACCTGAGCGAGCCCGCCTGGGAGCTGACACGCGATGGTCTGCCTGAGTACAACAACCACGGCGACGTGCTCAACCGCTACTGGGGCCGTCTAACCGAGGAGCGGCCCGAGTTCCAGTTCCACCTCGTGGGCGAGGGCGACGAGATCCTCGCTCGCGCGCACTCGATCCCGATTCGCTGGGACGGAAGCATCGACGACCTGCCGGCTGGGATCGACGGCGCGATCGCCCGCGGCTTCGACGAGGGCGAGGCGAATGTGCTCTGCGCGCTGTTGATCATGGTCCCGCGCCCTCTTCAGGGGCGCGGCTTGAGCGCGGTCGCCGTGGGGGAGATGTCCGAGCTTGCGCGCCGGCATGGGCTCGCGGCGCTGATCGCTCCCGTCCGTCCGAGCTGGAAGGTGCGCTACCCGCTCGTCCCGGTCGAGCGCTATGCCGGTTGGCGGCGCGCCGATGGGTTCCTCTTCGACCCGTGGATGCGTGTCCACGAGCGGCTCGGCGCGACGGTCTTGAAGGCTGAGCCCCACTCGCTTCGGATCACCGGCACGGTTGCGGAATGGGAGGAGTGGACGGAGATGGCGTTCCCCGAGAGCGGCGAGTACTGGTTTCCAGGAGGGCTCGCCTCGGTGACGATCGACCGCGAGGAAGACCGGGGCGGCTACTGGGAGCCCAACGTGTGGATGCGACACTCGATGTGATGCGCGGGCCCAAAGTTGCTCCCGCCCTACCAGAACACCGACGGGCCGAACAACTTCGGTGATTGCCCCGGTGGGATAGGGAGTCTGTACGCGGGATCGTCTTGGAGGTCGGCGCCGAGGACGGGGGCGTAGACGTAGGGGTGATAGAAGGCGTCCAGCGCGGACTTTGCGTCGACTGAAAACGCGAATGCGGTCTCCTGGCGCTCGTCGACCAGTTCGATCGAGACTTCGTTCGACCGGGCGTCCCAGAGGAGGGTGACCTGGAGACCGTCCTGGTTGCGGTGTGCGAGCTCTCTCGAAATCTTCATTGGAATCTCCTTCTCGTATCGATCGCTTTATTGCGATCGCTGAGGAGAGGAAACTTCCCGCTGGTAACGGCAGGCCCGACGCGCGGCAACGGCTTGGTAAACGCGCTTGGAGGCTGGTCGTGTCGGCCGAATGACGCTCGTGCCGCGGTGAGGCTGTCGTGGATGCGCTGTGGGGTGAGCAGCCGCCGGCGACTTCGTCAAGGCGGTGCACGGTCAGCTCGACATCTGCGGAAGGTCCTCGGCGAGGCGGTGTTGGAGACGCGGCCGGGTGGGTACGTGCTCCGCTTCGAATCGGACGCGCTCGATGTTCAGCAGTTCGCCACGGCAGCGGCCTCTGGGCGCAAGTTCGTTCCGCCGAGTAAGCCGCTGCCAACTCGCCGCAGTCGAACAGAGTGCGGGCTAGCTCAGGAAGACGCGACGCTCGAGAACCAGGCTGCGTATGGGTTGATCGGGAACAGCGGCCACCGACTGCGGCTCAAGGTGTGCTCGCGGGCGCGATCGATCTGGGCCTGAAGCTCTGCCGTGGCGACGGAGCGGGGCCGGTGGACTTGCGCGAGGAACTGATGCTGGCCACGCAGGGGATCGCGCGACACGAAGGGCTCCGACGGAACCGTCCCGTGGAAAACGATGCCCGAGCCGACGATGCTGCCCGCGGGGCCCGCCGTGACGGTGGTGGCGGCGTTGCCCACCGGAGCGGCAAGAGGCAAGGATCGCGCCAGCTGCGAGGATGGATGACCAAGTCTTCATTTGAATCTCCTTTGCTCGACTCGATCGCCTTAATGCGATCGCTGAGGAGAGGAAACTTCCGCGCTGGTAACGGCAGGCCCGACGCGCGGCAACGGCTCGGTAACGCGCTTGGAGGCTGGTCGTGTCGAGTGTTACGTTCGCGCTGTGGAATTCGGGATTCTCGGCTCGCTTGCGGTGTGGGTGGATGGGCGTGAGCTTCCGCTTGGTGGTGCGAAGCAGCGGGCGTTGCTGGCGGTGCTGCTGCTGCGGCCGAATGAGCTCGTGCCGACGGCGAGGCTCGTGGAGGAGTTGTGGGGCGAGGAGCCGCCGGCGACCTCGGTCAAGGCGGTGCAGGGGTATGTCTCGCATCTGCGCAAGGTGCTCGGCGAGGCCGTCTTGGAGACGCGGCCGGCCGGGTACGTGCTCCGGGTCGAGGCGGGCGCGCTTGACGTTCAGCGGTTCGAGGGTCTGCTCGAGCAGGGCCGGCGGCTGCTGGCCGATGGGGCCGCTGAGGATGCGGGGCGCGTGCTGCGAGAGGCGCTCGCGCTCTGGCGTGGCCCGCCGCTCGCGGATTTCCAGTACGAGTCGTTTGCCGCGCAACGAGATCGGCCGTCTGGAGGAGCTGCGTCTGGTCGCGCTGGAGCAGCGCCTGGAGGCCGACCTGGCGCTCGGCCGCGACGCCGAGGTCGTGCCGGAGCTGGAGGCGCTCGTCCGTGAGCATCCGCTGCGCGAGAACCTGCGCGGGCTGCTGATCCTGGCGCTCTACCGCGCCGGCCGGCAGGCCGACGCGCTCGCCGCCTACCAGGACGCCCGCGCAACGCTCGTCGAGGAGCTCGGCCTCGACCCGGGCCAGGCGCTGCAGCGCCTCGAGAAGGCGATCCTGGTCCATGACCCGTCCCTGGATCTGACCGCGACCGCCGGGTTGCAGCCGGCTCCGGTCCTGTCCGTCCGGTCGCATAGGACCGAAGCGACGAGCCACGATACGGCGAAGCCGCCGCGCGTCGCATTGAGCGCGCGCGCGCAGCGAAAGGTCGTGACGGTGCTCTTCGCGGACGTCATGGGCTCCACGGAGCTCGGGGAGTCACTCGACCCGGAGGCGTTGCGCGCACTGCTTGCCGCGTACTTCGAGCGAATGAAGGCGGCCGCCGAAGCGCCACGGTGGCGTCGTCGAGAAGTTCATCGGGGACGCGGTGATGGCCGTGTTCGGCGTGCCGGCGGTGCACGAGGACGACGCGCTCCGCGCGCTTCGGGCGGCGGTCGAGATGCGGGACGCGATCGCGGAGCTCGGGATCGAAGGGCGAATCGGCGATCGAGAGCGGCGAGGTCGTCGTCGGAACCGCCGAACGTCTTGTGACCGGGCGCGCGTCACCACGGCGGCGCGGCTCGAGCAGGCGGCGCAGGCAGGCGAGATCCTGGTCGGGGAGGGAACGATGAAGCGGGCCGGCGACGCTGGCGACGGCCGAGGCGCTCGAGCCGCTCGTCCTCAAGGGCAAGCGTGAGCCGGTCCGACCTGGCGACTCGCTCTCGGTCTCGCGCCGAGTCGACCCGTCCGCCTCTTCGACTCGCTGTTCGTGGGACGGGAGCGGGAGCTACGCGACGCTCGAGCGAGGCGTGGGAGCGCGTCCGCGCCGAGCAGCGCTGCGAGCTGGTGACCGTGGTCGGCGCCGGCGGGCGTCGGGAAGTCGCGCCTCGTGCGCGAGCTCCTGCTGCGAGTCGACGCCGCAGTCGCGCAGGGACGCTGCCTCTCGTACGGCGCCGGAATCACGTACTGGCCCGTGGTCGAGGCGCTGACGCAGCTTCCGCCGAGGCTGCTCGCGACGTCGACGCGAGCGTCTCGCCGCCGCCGCTGCGAGCATTGCTGGACGATCAGGGTGCGGCGTCGACCGACGAGCTCGCGTGGGCGTTCCGGAAGTTCGTCGAGGCGGTCGCCCGCGAGAGCAGCCGCTCGTGCTCGTCTTCGACGACATCCAGTGGGGCGAGCAGGCGCTGCTCGACCTGATCGAGCACGTTGCCTTCGTCTCGTCCGGTGCGCCGATCCTGCTCGTCTGCATGGCCCGCCCGGAGCTGCTCGACGCGGACAAGCGCCCGGGCTGGCGGGGTCGATCCTGCGGCTCGAGCCGCTCACGCCCACAGGAGGCAGAGCAGCTGATCCACGCCCGGCTCGGCGACCGTGAGCCGGCGCCCGCGGTGTCGCAGCGGATCGTCGCGGCCGCCGCCGGCAACCCGCTCTTCGTCCAGGAGCTCGCGGCGATGCTGCAGGACGCGAGCGACGAGCAGATGGCGCTGCCGCCGACGATCCAGGCGGTGCTCGCGGCGCGCCTCGACCAGCTCGACGCCGACGAGCGAACGGTGCTCGAGGCCGCAGCCGTCGAGGGCGAGGTCTTCCACCTCGGCGCCGTCCAGGCGCTAACACCGGACGAGCCGCGGCTCACGGCGCAGCTGACCGCGCTCGTCCGCAAGGAGTTCGTGCGGCCGGACCGGCCTGCGTTCGAGCGCGAGGATGGGTTCCGCTTTCGCCACCTGCTGCTCCGGGACGCGACATATGACGCGATCCCGAAGGTAGACCCGCTCAGGCGCTCCACGAGCGGTACGCCGAGTGGCTCGAGGGGCGTGGCGAGGGATTCGACGCGCTCGTCGGGTACCACCTCGAGGAGGCCTATCGCTACCGGGTCGAGGTCGGCACTACCGGCAGGGAGCCGACGCGCTGGCCCTGACAGGCGTCGGAACGGCTGCGAAGCGCGCCGGGAGCGTCGCGCTCGGCTCGCGGCGATCTCGGCGCCGCACGTGCTCTGCTACACGCGCGCAGCCTCGCTGCCTCCCGTTCCCGAGGCGCAGCGCGCACGGCTCCTGGTCGACCTCGCCGCCGCGCTCGTGGAAGCGGGCGAGCTCTCGGACGCCGAACAGGTCCTCGCGAGCGCGAGCGCCGCAGCGAAGTCCGGCCGGCGACGCGGGCGCCGAGGCACGCGTGCTCGTGGAGCTCCAGCTGCTCGAGCGTCCACCGCGTGGCGGCCGGGGCGGTCGACCGAGCTGCCCTCGGTCGTGAAGGAGGTGGTCCCGATCTTCGCGCGCGATCGGCGACGAACGCGGCCTCAGCCGTGCCTGGCAGCTCCAGGCATCGCGCGGACTGGACCGTGCGGCCGGGTGTCGGCCGCAGCGGAGGCCTGGGAGCGGGCGGCGAGATGCACGCGCGCCGGAGCGGCGACGATCACGAGCACGCAGATCATCCTGACGTGGCTCGCCTCCGCGACCTGGCTCGGCGCGATGCCGGTCGACGCCGGGATCGCGCAGGTGCGAGGAGATTCAGCGCGAGGCCGTAGGGAAACCCGGCGTCGAAGCGGCGAGGTCCTCCGCCATCTCGCCGGCTTGCACGGCTTCGCGGGACGGTTCGAGCTCGCACGCTCGCTCTTCGTCGAGAGCAACGCCGTCTTCGAGGACCTCGGGCTCGACTTAACCCGTGCGCTCTCGCACACCGAGGCGGCGGTCGAGATGCTCGCAGGGAACTACGAGGGCGCGGAGTCGCGGCTTCGCACCGAATACGACGTACTCGAGGCGAAGGGAGTGACGGCGCTCCGCTCGACGACGGCGGCGCTCCTCTCGCGCGCGCTCCTCGCGCAGGAGCGGGAGGCGGAAGCCGAGCGGTTCAGCGAGGAGAGCGAGCGACTCGCCGAGCCGAACGATCTCGTGACGCAGATCCTCTGGCGAGGTGTCCGGGCCAGGCTGCTCGCCGCGCGCGGCCGTCTCGCCGACGCCGAGAACCTCGCCCGAGAGGCCGTGGCGCTCGCCGAGCGAACGGAGTTCGTCAACTTCCACGCCGACGCGCTGCTCGATCTGGCGTCAGTCCTGGAAGCAGGCGGCCAGAGCGCCGAGACAGCGACGATCGTCGCCGACGCGCTTCGCCTCTACGAGGGCAAGGGAAACACCGTCGGGGCACACACTGCCCGCGCGCGCCTAGACGCGCGCGCACCCGTGTGAAACCATCGGGCCCCGAGATTTCCCCCATCTCAGAAAGCGGTGATGACCGGTGTCGTGGCAAGTGCTCAACAAGATTCAGTCTGCAAGCTCCAACGAAGCGGCGGGGACCACCAAGAGCCCCGAGAGCGAGTTCAAGATGGTCGCCGTCGTGCTCATCCAGCAAGACGCGGCCGGAAAAATAACCAACTTCGCGTGCGGCCTCGGTCCGCCGATGAGCCACGAGTCCGACCCCGCAACCCCGGGCGTCTATAGATGGAGCGTGGAAGTGCAGAAGGTTCCAGGCGTACGCGCACTCAAGCGCGGGAGGGCGACCGGGTTCAGCATGGTGCGGCGACCAAACGACACCCTCGAGCCATGGGCTACGACAGAGATCGATGTCCAGAGATAACTGAGCCCACGAAAGTCGAGAACTGAGCCCGCGAAAGAGGAGTAGAGCGCGAAACCGCTCGACGGCGAACGGCAGGGCGACGTTTCCCGATTACCCGCCGCCTCCTACAACCGTCGGGTCGTAAGAGACGGCGTCCGGGTTGCCGACCGTCGCCGGTTCGCCGAGCACCCGAGCGCCCGGGTACCGCTCACCGGGGGCGTTGGGCGGGACGAAGAACATGCCGGCGGCGTAGGCCGTCAGCAGCGTCGCCGGTGGGTCGTAGCCGTTCGTCCCAGCCCCACGAGACATATCGGAGCCGCCAAAATTGGCGTCCCCAAACCAACTCGGGGTCCTGAGGGGGAGGATGAGGCGCGCCGGCGTGTTTTGAAACGAGACGAAGTTCAGCCCCACTCGGAAACGCGGTTCTTGCGGATGCGCCTCGAAGTACGGGTAGCCCTGCCGATAGATGCGGCCGCTGCTCTCGAGCTTTGTCTCCACGTCCCGTTGATTGCGCGCGCGGTGGATGTGTGATTTTCCTGAGACCCTTTCGGTTGAAGCTCCCGCGTCTCGAATCTCGGCGCGGAGCGTCTTCCCCGTCGGGGCGATCCACGTGCCGTCGCAGCCGTCGCGCTTGATCGCCTCGCCGTTCTCGAAGCTCAGGGGGCAGCCGTCGCGCTTATCACGCCCGACGAGCCTCTCCTGTGCGGCCCTGTCGAAAGTGTGCCACGCGTCGAGGTGGATTCGGAGGCGGATGAAGGCGAGGTAGGTGCCCTGCACCGTCCAGGGCTCGGCGTCGTTCTCCTTGATCGCGATGACCTCCTCGCGCTCTTCGCGGCTCAGGTTGGAAAGACCGTCGTGGAAGTCGATCCAGCTGCGCCCATCGTCGCGTTTCGACCCGGTGAACACTCCCGCGATCTCGAGTGCCGCCATGCTCCTTCCGGCCGCGTTCGTTCCTTCGCCGTCGAGCAGCTTCCACGTCTCCACCACCGCCCGCTCGACGGCAAGTGGCGTCTCCGCTGTGAACTGGACGGCGAAATGTGCCCGCGAGAGGCTGGGTACCAGATCATCCTCGCCGGCGTAACGGATGCCGCACCGGTTCTCGCCCTCCCTCGCGATCGCTTCGTCCGGTGTCGGCGCCGTAAACCGGAACTCGCTAAGCGCCGCAGGCGGGTCGAACGCGCCGTCCAGTTCGAACGCGTCGCGGCTGAATCCCAACACGACAGCCAGGTTGCCGGAAGGCACGGTGATCTCTCCGGCTTCGCGAACGCGAACCGCGCCGGCTCTCAGCTCGGTGTAGAGCACCCACAGGCTGGCGAGGAGATCGCGCACGCTCTCTGCATCGTGCCCCGGCATCGCACGAAGCAGCACGAGCGTGAAGAAACCGGGCGGAGTGTCCCCGCTCGTGAAGTAGATGCCTTCTCCCTGCAGCACCGAGTCCGTCATCGCACCGACCTTGATCGACTGCGGCCACGAGGCCGCGAGTCGACTCTATTGGCGGCGTCCGCCATCGGTCAACCCGTGGGGCGACCGCAGATGCGAGTGTGTCTGAGCGAACCGAGGCGACCCGCGTCGAGCACATGGAGTTTCTCGCCACGCTCGTCACCGGCTACCACAAGCGCTGATCGACCTCCAGGGCGGGCGCCGTACTCTGGACCTACAAGTGTGCTCCTTGCCGTCATCACAATCCAGATTCACCAACGTGGTGACGGTCTGGATCAGCGCGAGCTCTCCGACCAGTACGTGCTGCTTGCTCGGCATTCCCGGTGCTTCGGCGATCGCCGCCAAGGCCATCACCCAGTCGAAGGTCGCCAACGACGAAGTTCGGTGTCAGCTACATCGCCAAGAAGGCGTCAAGAACACCCCCTTAGCCGACGGGCAGCTACGACAGCCCGGTCTGTGCGAGAAGCCAGGGCTGCAGCTCGGCGATCACCTGCGGGTCGATCTGGTGCTGCGAGCGGCGACTCGCGGTAGAGCACCTCGGCGCCCGCCGCCTCGAGCTGCGCCCTTGCGCGGTGGGCGAACTCGACCGGGATGATCGGGTCGTAGGTGCCGTGGGCGAGCGCGATCGGCGGAAACGGCGCGTCGGTGTCGAGCTCCCAGCCCTCGACCTCGGGGATGAAGCCCGAGAACGCGACGATCGCCGCCGGGCGCGGGCGGCCGCGGCCTAGGCCCACTGCGAACGCCATCACGGCGCCCTGCGAGAAGCCGCCGACGACGACCCGCTCGTGCGGCAGCGAGTCGACGAAGCCGGCCGCGGCGGCGTAGCCCTGCGCGAACGACTCCCGATCGGGGGAGCCGACGCGCGGCACGACGTACCAGTGCGCGCCGCCGGGCGGCAGCGTCAGCGGGGCGCGCGGGCAGAAGCCGTCCAGCCGCCGCTCGGGGTCGAGCGCGTCCAGCAGCGGCAGCAGGTCGTACTCGTCGGCGCCGCGGCCGTGGAAGAGCACGAGCGCGCCGTCGGCCGACCCCGAGGCCGGGCGCTCGTTGACCTTCACACCTGTTCCGCGCGTGGGTTCGGCAGCGGCGTCAGGCGCCGCACCAGCTGGTCGCGCATGGGCTCGAACTTCGGCGGCAGCGACAGCCGCTCGCCGAGCGACTCGAGCGGCTCGTCGGCGGCGAAGCCGTCTCCGCCGAGCGTCGCGATCTCGAACAGCACGCCGCTCGGCTCGCGGAAGTAGATCGAGCGGAAGTAGAAGCGGTCGATCACCGGCGTCGGCTGCCCGCCCGCCGAGATCACCTTCTCGCGCCAGGCCTCGTGCTCCTCGGCGAGCGAGGCCCACGCGACATGGTGCACCGTGCCGCCGCCCGAGAGGCCGCGCTCGGCCGGCGGGTCGTCGTAGACGTAGAAGCCACCGCGCTTGGCGCCGCGCGCCTCCCAGCCGGGCTTGAAGCCGAGCTGGAAGAGGAGGTAGGCGCTCTGCCCCACGTCGGCCGCGAACGCGCGCACGCCGGCGAACCCGCGCAGCGCGTGCTCCTCGGGAATCTCGGGGTGCTTCGCGATCAGCGGCTCGTCGGCGGAGTCGTCGACCACGAGCTCGAGCGCAAGCCCCTCCGGGTCGCGGAGCAGCACCGAGCCGAACCGCCGCTCGCCGCCCGTCCGCTCGGCCCAGAAGTCGAGCGCCTCCTCGGAGGCGACCCGGAAGACGATGCGGTGCACCATCCCGTCGCCGGCGCGTCCTGGCGCGGCGCCCGGGTACTCGAAGAAGGTGATGTCGGAGCCCGAGCTCCCGCGCTCGTCCGCGTAGAAGAGGTGGTAGACGGTCGGGTCGTCCTGGTTGACGGTCTTCTTCACGAGCCGCAGCCCGAGCGTTCCCGCGTAGAACTCGACGTTCCGCGGCGCGTCGCCGGTGATGCAGGTGACGTGGTGGATGCCCTCGAGCTTCATGCTTCGGTGAAGGCTACTGCGACTCACCGGTCACAGCCGGTCGCGGAGTGTCGCCTGCCCCGAGGGCGGCCCGGCGCAGTTAGCATCGATCCGGTGAGCGGGGAGAGACATGGACTGTGACGTCGCGATCCTGGGCGGCGGGCCGGGCGGGTACACGGCCGCCCTGCGCGCGGCTCAGCTGGGCGCAAAGGTCGTCTGCATCGAGAAGGAGCCCGAGCTCGGGGGCACCTGCCTGCGGGTCGGGTGCGTCCCGACGAAGGCGTGGGTGCAGACCGCGCACTTCCTGCATCAGGCGCGCGACTCGTTCGGCAAGCTCGGCGTCAACGTGTCCGAGCCGGAGCTCGACTTCGGCAAGGCGAACGAATGGAAGGACGCGGTCGTGGCGCAGATGACCGGCGGCGTCGCGATGCTGTTCAAAGCGAATGGTGTGGAGTGGGTCAAGGGCACCGGCGCTTTCAAGGATGCGAACACGCTTGCCGTCAGGGGTTGGAGGGCCGCCGGCGAGGATGTCACCTTCCGCTCGGCGATCGTCGCCACCGGCTCGTTCCCGATGCGACCGCCGATCGACGGCCTCGACTCCGCCCTCTGCGTGGACTCGACCGGACTGCTGGCGCAAACGGAAGTCCCCAGGCGCCTGGTCGTCCTGGGCGGCGGCATCATCGGATGCGAGTTCGCCTCGATCTTCAAGTCGTTCGGCAGCGAGGTGACGATCGTCGAGATGCTCGACCGCCTGATCCCGCAGGAGGACGACGACGCCTCGAAGGAGCTCGCGAAGCAGTTCGGCAAGAAAGGGATCGCGCTCGAGCTGGGCAAGCAGTGCACGAAGGTCGAGCAACAGGGCGCCACGCTCACCGTCCACTTCGGTGAGGGCGAGAGCGTCGAGGCCGACCTGATGCTCGTCGCGGTGGGCCGCGCGCCGCTCGTGGAGGGGATCGGCCTCGAGGCGGCCGGCGTCGCGTTCGACCGGCGCAGCGGGATCGCGACCGACGAGCACCGCCGGACGAGCGTCCCGCACGTCTACGCGGTCGGCGACTGCGCCGGCTACTGGCAGCTCGCGCACACAGCGTTCCGCGAGGGCGAGGTCGCGGCCGAGAACGCCTGCGGCCACGAGGCTGTCGTCGACAACCGCGGCGTCCCGCGCCCGATCTACACCGACCCCGAGATCGCGGCGGTCGGCCTCACGGAGGCGGAGGCGCGCGAGCAGTACGGCGACGACGTCGCGGTCGGCCGCTTTCCGTGGGCCGCGAACGCGCGCGCGGTGATGCAGGACCAGACGACCGGCTGGGTCAAGTCGATCCACGAGACGCGCTACGGCGAGCTGCTCGGCCTCGTGATGGTCGGCCCGCACGTGACCGACCTGATCGAGGTGGGCGTGGTCGCGATCGACGCCGAAGCGACCGTCGAGACGGTGGCCGACGGGATGGCGCCGCACCCGACTCTCGCCGAGGCGATCAAGGAGGCGGGCCTCGCAGCCCTCGGCCGCGCGATCCACATCCAGAACCGCAAGCCGCGGGCGGCCGCCAGGCCTGAGGTGCTCCGATTCGGGATCGCTCGCCTGGGGTGGGCTCTCTTGTACGCTCGCGGCATGAGCATCATGAATCGCCGCAACGCCGTGATCGGCTGGGCGACGTGGACCGTCCTCAAGCAGGTGCTGAAGCGGAACGCGAAGGCCGACGCCGAGGCTGCCGATGAGGAGGCGCGGCAAGCTCGCGCCGGTGGCGCAGGGGAGCGCCCGAGGAGGAGCCGGAGCCGAAGAAGAAGCGCTCGAAGCGCCGCGTGATCGGGTTCCTCGCGGCGAGCGCGGTCGGCGTCGGCGTGTGGCTCGGCACGCGTCGCCAAGGAGACGACGAGCCCGTTGAGTAGCGCACCCGGCGCCGCAGGCGCGCAGGCCCGGTCGAACACGCTCGCGGGAGGCTACGCCGTCATCGGCGAGGTCGAAGGGCCTCTCCGCACCTTCGCGCTCGAGCTCGGCGAAGCGCTCGAGTCGAGCGGGATCGTCCAGACCGACGACCCCCTCGACGCGGACCTCGTGCTCAACCTGATCGACGCCGAGCGGCCGAAGCCGTTCCGGCGCAAGTCGCGCGGGACGTTCGTCGCCGCGCTCTACGCAGAGGACGAGGAGCCCGAGGACGGCCTGCGTCAGTCGTACCCGCTGCTCGTGCGGGCGCTCGCGAACGTGGTGCTCTGCTACGTGCCGTCGAGCGGCGTCTCCTTCACGACGATGGAGCGCGGCCACTACACGGTCGAGGAGAACGGCGGCGGGCCTGCGTTCGCGCAGGCGGTCGCCGAGCGACTGCTGCCGCTCGCGAGCTCCCGCCTCGTGATCGAGAACGAGTTCCGCACCGACCTCGAGCAAGAGCTGTGGGCGGGCGACGAGATCACACGCGAGATCGGCGAGGCCGGCCGGCGCCTCGACGCGCTCGGCCTGCTGCCGGCGCCGTTCCCGATCGAGGAGCTCCTCGACGAGCGCGACCTGCGGCACGTCGCGCGCCTCTACGGCATCGGCGGTCTCTCGTACGGCAACCTCTCGGCGCGCAAGGACGGCGAGCGCTTCTGGATGAGCGCGAGCGGCGTCGACAAGTCGCAGCTCGACGAGCCCAACCGGGACATCCTGCTCGTCTCGGGCTACGACCCCGACAACGCCCGCATGATCCTCTCGGTGGCGCCGAACGTGCAGCCGCGCCGCGTCTCGGTCGACGCGATCGAGCACTGGATCATCTACCGGGAGCACCCCGACGTGGACGCGATCCTCCACGTGCACGCCTGGATGGAGGGGATCGCCGCGACCGACATCAACTACCCGTGCGGCACAGCCGAGCTGGCCGGAGCCGTCGCCGCCCTCCTCGCCGCGGAGCCCGACCCGGCGCACGCGGTGATCGGCCTGCGCAACCACGGCATCACCGCGACCGGCGAGAGCCTGAGCGAGATCCTCGACCGGATCGAGCCGAGCCTCCTCCGGCAAGTGCCGATGAGCTGACGCGCCGGCCTGCCGCTACCGGTACGCCTCGACGATCTCGTTCGCGGCGCGCTGGCCTTCCTCGGCCCCGCCCTCGATGTAGCCCTGGAAGCTCGACGATGTGTGCTCGCCCGCGAAGTGGATCGGCCCGATCGGGACGGCCTCGTAGGTCGAGTAGTTGTGCAGGTAACCCGGCGTCCAGTAGGCGTAGGCGCCGTAGGAATGCGGGTTCACGTGCCAGGCCGCGAGCGTCGCCTTGCCCGTCCACCGATCGGTCATGCCGGGGAAGACCGGCTCGATCTGGGAGAGGAACGCGCGCGCGGCGTCCCTGACGTACCGGCGCGCGTTCGGGCTCGAGTCGTTCGTGTCGCTCCACGCCTTCGACGGGTTGAGCGCCCGGGAGGTGTCCCCGCCCGTGTAGTCGACGAGGATCCCGGTCGTGCCCGGCTGCCCGCGCCGTGGCATGCCAGGCCTCCTGGTAACCGGTGTCGGCGTACGACTCCCCGTTCGAGTTGCCCCACGGCCCCGGCGCCGCCCAGAAGCGGTCGGCGATCTGGAGATGGAGCTTGTTGTTCGCGCCGAAGCCGAGTGCGTCGATCGAGCCGAGCTTGCGCGCGTCGTTTCCGAATGCCTGGTTGAACCCGCCGGCTGCCCTGATCCGCTTCATCACGCCGAGCGGGAGCGCGAGCACGATCTCGTCGGCGGTGACGGTGCTCGTCTGGCCGCCGACGTCGAACGTCGCGGTGACGGTGCCATTGGTGTTGCGCGCGAGCGCCGTCATGCGCCAGCCGAAGCGGATGTTCGACGCGCCGAGGTAGTCGGCCTGCGCGAGTGAGAGCTGCTGGTTTCCGCCGTCGACACGCCAGCGCTCGTCCGAGGCGCCGTAGACCCACCAGGCGCCCTTCGGTGGGAAGCCGAGCAGGCCGAGCAGGTCGCTCGCTCCCTGGCGCTGGGTGTCCTCGCCGTACTCGATCGCGTAGGCCACGTCGATGAACTGGCCGAGCCGTGACGAATGACCGCCCGGGATGCGCGTCTCGATCCAGTCGTAGAGCGTCATGGCGTCGAGCGCGCGGCCCTCGGCGCTCCAGCGCGGATCGTTGAACGCCCATGGGTACGGCGGGCAGGGCGTGGATGTCACGCCTCACCGCGGCGTCGACTCCGCCATGCTGTCCAGTCGTCGACCATGTCGTCCCAGAGGTAGTAGTCGCCGTCGAAGTGGAGGATGTCGCTCGAGTTCGACGCCGTGACCCGCTCGATGTCGATCACGTCGAAACCGAACCGCTTGCAAAGCGCGAACACGAGCGCGTGGTTCGTGTCGATCAGCTCGCCGCCCCATTCGCTCCACTGACCGGGCTCCCAGAAACCGTCGTTCTTACGTGTGTAGGTGCGGCCGCCAACGCGGTCGTTGGACTCGTAGACGGTCACCCGCTCGAAGCCGGCGTCCTTGAGGGTCATCGCCGCTGTCAGGCCCGAGATCCCGGCGCCGACCACCGCAATCCGCGGCTGTGCGTGCCCGTGCGCGCCGAACGCGCGCTCCGGGTCGAGCACCATCCGGCCGACGACGGTCGCTCCGGCGCCTGCGAGCACTGCCTTCTTCAGCAGGTCGCGGCGGGTCAGTCCCTCGTCGCTCGCGAGTGCCTCGGCGCGGCGGCCGAGCACCTCTGCCGTGTCGGTGCCGAGGTCGCCCGCCCGGCGCGATGCGGAGGCGAGCTGGACGAGGTGTGCGAGCAGCGGGGTACGGGGCATGTCGGTCGCTCCTTGAGGTGTACGGGGTGGGTGGCGAGCAGACACTAGTGGCAAGCCAGAGCTTCGACGTCCCCCGTTTGTGTTTAAGTTGCATCTAACGTAAGAACTTGCTTACATATGGCAAATGGAGACCGCACTCAAGGCAATCGCCGCGCCCCGCCGCCGCCAGATCCTGCGGCTCGTCCGGGACGGAGAGCTCTCGGCCGGCGAGATCGCGTCGCACTTCGACGTGACGCGACCGGCGGTCTCACAGGATCTGACGCTCCTGAAGGAGGCCGGGCTCGTGGACGAGCGACGCAACGGCACCAGGCGCCTGTACCGCGCACGCCCCGAGGGCCTCGCCGATCTGCGGGCGTTCCTCGAGGAGTTCTGGGACGCGCGGCTCGAGGCGCTCAAACGCGAGGCTGAACGAGAGGAGAGCACGAACGATGGAAACGACAACTGAGCAGATCCTCGTCGAGCGCGAGCTCCGGATCGCCGCATCCCCGGAGACGGTGTGGGAGTTCCTCGTCGACCCGGAGAAGGTGGCACGCTGGAAAGGCGAGCCGGCGACGGCATTCGACGCACGGCCGGGTGGCGGCTATCGCATCGAGATCATCCCCGGGCACACGGCGAGCGGCGAGTTCGTCGAGCTCGACCGGCCGCGCCGGCTCGTCTACACCTGGGGCTGGGAGCCGGACGAGGAAGGGCCGAATCCGGTGCCGCCGGGTTCCTCGACGGTCGAGATCGAGCTCGTCCCCGAGGACGGGGGCACGAGGCTGCGGTTCACGCACCGCGACCTGCCGAGCAGTGACGCTGCCGAGTCCCACGCGGTCGGCTGGGATCACTACCTCGAGCGGCTCGGCGTCGCAGCCGCGGGCGGCGATCCCGGCCCCGATCCTTGGCTCGCAGGCGCGGCGTAGAGATTCACGTATCCGACGACGAAGGGAGCTGACGATGGGGAAGTTCGTGCTGGTCTACAAGGGCGGCAGCATTCCGCAGACCGAGGAAGAGCAGAAGCGCGTGATGGACGCGTGGATGGCCTGGTTCGGGGGCCTCGGCGATTCGGTGGTCGACGCGGGCAATCCGTTCGGCGCCTCGTCGGCGGTGGGCGGCGGCTCGACGTCGGGCCTCACCGGCTACTCGATCCTGAACGCCGACAGCCTCGACGACGCGCTCGGCAAGGCCGGGGGCTGTCCGATTCTGGACGGCGGCAACGGAGGCATCGAGGTCTACGAGACGCTTGACATGTAGCTGCCGACGGTGGACGCGCGGGTCGGGAGTCCTCGCTGCGAGGGCTCCGACCGCCGCGTCTCGGGCGGGTCGCTAGCTCGACGCCCGGCGCTGCCAGTCCGGCTCGGCCCAGAGCTTCAGCAACTCGACGACCGTCGCGGCCGAGATGGCCATGTCCTGCACGCTGATCCACTCGCGCACCGAGTGGTACTCGTTGCCGCCGGTAAAGACGTTCGGCGTCGGCAGGCCCATCTCGGTCAGTCGCGAGCCGTCGGTGCCGCCGCGGATCGACTCGAGGCGAGGCTCGAGCCCGACGCGCCGGGTCGCCTCGAGCGCGGCCTCGACGACGTGCGGGTGCTCGTCGAGGGCCTCGCGCATGTTGCGGTACTGCTCCCAGCGCTCGAAGCTCACGCTCGCACGCGGCTCGCCGGCGACGGCCTCGTCCGCGAGTCGCCTCACGAGCGACTCGTGACCTGCCAACGTGTCCCAGTCGAAGTCACGGAGGATCAGCGTGACCGTGACTCCCTCGGCGCCGCCCGCGATCTCGCTCGGGTGCACGAATCCCTCACGCCCCTCCGTCGTCTCGGGCGAGAGCGACTCGCGTGGCAGGCTCGCCACGAACCGCGCGGCCGCCTTGATCGGGTTGACGAGCTTCCCCTTTGCGGTTCCCGGGTGCACGCCGACGCCGTGGAACGTCACCTTCAGCTCGACCGCCGACCAGGTCTCGTTCTCGACCTCGCCGACGACCGACCCGTCGAGGGTGTAGGCGAAGTCGGCTCCGAACCGAGGGATGTCGAAGTGGTCGGTGCCGCGCCCGACCTCCTCGTCGACCGTGAACGCGATTCGCGCGCGGGCGCGAGGAACCTCGGGATGCACAGCGAGCCAGGCGACGGCGGCCATGATCTCGGCCACGCCTGCCTTGTCGTCGGCGCCGAGCAGGCTCGTGCCGTCGGAGGTGACGATGTCGTGGCCGACGCGGTCGGCAAGAAGCGAGCTCGTCGTCGGCGAGAGCACCTCCGCGGGGTCGCCCGGCAATACGATCGAGCCGCCGTCGTAACCCTCCCAGACGTGCGGCTTGACGCCGCCCCCGGGCGCGTCGGGACTCGTGTCGACGTGCGCGACGAGCCCGACGGTCGGCCCGTCGACGCCGGGCAGCGTGGCGAAGACGTACCCGTGACCTGTCAGCTCGACGTCGTCGAGTCCGAGCGCGCGCAGCTCGTCGGCGAGCAGCCGAGAGAGATCGAGCTGCTTCGCCGTGCTCGGGTAGGTCGCAGACTCGCGGGCCGACTGCGTGTCGATGCGGACGTAGCGCAGGAACCGCTCGAGCGCATCCTCGCGCAGCGCGTCGGCGATCGGCGAGTCGTACGGCATCCAGCGGCCGAGTCTAGACGCCGCATCGCCGTTCGAGCGACGTATCGAGGAGCACGCGCGATTTCCCGGAATCTGCGACCAGCGCGTCCCGACGGCCCGTAGAGACCTCCGATCGCTCTGCCACACTGTCGCTCCTCGATGGCCTCAGGAGTCGACAAAGCAGCACCGTTCGTCCACCTTCACGTTCACTCCGAGTACTCGATCCTCGATGGGGCCTGTCGGATTCCCGACCTCGTCTCCCGGGCCGCGGCGCTCGAGATGCCGGCGGTCTCGCTCACCGACCACGGGTCGATGGCAGGCGCCGTGCAGCTCTTCAAGGCGGCGCGCGGCACCGGTGTGAAGCCGGTGATCGGGTGCGAGGTCTACGTCGCCGACGACCGTCGGGTCCAGGCCAAGGGGTACGCGCACCTCACCCTGCTCGCGGCCGACAACGCCGGCTACTCCAACCTGATCAAGCTCTCGAGCCTCGGCTACCTCGAGGGGTACTACTACAAGCCGCGCGTCGACTGGGAGCTGCTCGAGCGGCACTCCGCCGGGGTGATCGCGCTCTCGGGCTGCCTCTCGGGGCGCGTCTGCAAGGCCCTCGAGGAGAACCGCCCGGGAGACGCAGAGGCCGAACTCGATCGACTACGGCAGGTGTTCGGGCGCGACAACGTCTACGTCGAGCTCCAGAACGCGCACCTCGAGGTGCAGGGGCGGATCCTGCCCGAGCTCGCCGCGCTCGCGACGAAGACGGGCCTGCCGACCGTCGCTACCGGCGACGTCCACTACCTCCGCCATGAGGACGCGCGCGCTCACGAGGCGCTGCTCTGCATCCAGTCGGGCGACTCGCTGAAGAACCCGGATCACTGGAAGTTCGACACAGACCATTTCTTCTTCAAGACGCCGGCCGAGATGGCTGCCGATTTTCCCGGCCACGAGGACGCGCTTCGCCGCACGCTCGAAGTCGCCGAGCGCTGCAACGTCGAGATCGAGCTGGGGCGGATCCTGCTGCCGCAGTTCCCCGTCCCGGACGGACGCGAGGCGTTCGACTTCGTCGTCGAGCTGTGCGAGAAAGGCCTGCAAAAACGATACGGCGCAACCACTCCCGAGCTCACCGAACGTCTCCAGTTCGAGCTCAAGACGATCAAGGAGATGGGCTTCACCGACTACTTCCTGATCGTCTGGGACTTCATCCACTTCGCCAAGCAGCACGGGATCAGCGTCGGCCCCGGCCGCGGCTCGGCGGCGGGCAGCCTCGTCGCGTACTGCCTCGAGATCACCGACCTCGACCCGATCCGTCACGACCTCCTCTTCGAGCGCTTCCTCAATCCCGGCCGCAAGGAGATGCCCGACATGGACATCGACTTCGCCGTCGCCGGCAGGGAGCGCGTCATCAACTACGTGACGGAGAAATACGGCCGCGACCGCGTCGCCCAGATCATCACCTTCTCGACCATGGCCGCCCGTGCCGCCGTCCGCGACGCCGGCCGCGTGCTCGAGATCCCCTATGGCGTCGTCGACAAGATCGCGAAGCTGATCCCGGAAGGCCCGGGCCAGACGCTCGAGGAGTGCCTCAAACCAGGCGCCGAGCTGCGCCGCGAGCTCGACTCGAACCCGGTCGCGAAGGAGATCCTCGACCTCGCGCGGCCGCTCGAGGGGCTGACGCGCGCCGATTCGATCCACGCGGCCGGCGTCGTGATCGGGCCCGAGCCCTTGATGAACCTCGTGCCGCTCCAGCAGAAAGGCCCCGATCAGGAGGTCGTGACCCAGTTCGCGATGGGCGACGTCAGCGACCTCGGCCTGCTCAAGGTCGACTTCCTCGGCCTGCGGAACCTCGACGTGATCGACAAGGCGGTCGAGCTCGTCGGCGGTGGGCTCGACATCACTCAGATCCCGATGGACGACAAGAAGACCTACAAGATGCTCGCGCGCGGCGAGGCGACCGGTGTCTTCCAGTTCGAGTCGTCCGGCATGCGCGAGGCGCTACGGCTGGTGAAGCCGACCGAGTTCGAAGACCTCGTCGCGCTCGTGGCGCTCTACCGCCCGGGCCCGATGTCGTACATCCCCACCTACGCGAACCGCAAGCACGGCAAGGAGCCGGTCACCTTCGCCGACCCGCGGCTGAAGGCGATCACCGGCACGACGTTCGCGATCAGCATCTACCAGGAGCAGAGCATGGAGATCGCCAAGCAGATCGGAGGCTTCTCTCCGGCCGAGGCGGACGATCTGCGCAAGGCGATCGGCAAGAAGATCCACTCGCTGATGGCGTCGCTGAAGGACAAGTTCATCGAGGGCGCCGTGGCGAACGACACGGCCGACGGGGTCGCCCGCCAGCTCTGGGACGACATGGAGAAGGCCCAGGACTACTCCTTCAACAAGGCGCACGCAGCCTGCTACGCGCTGATCTCCTACCGCACCGCCTGGCTGCGGGCCAACCATCCGTGCGAGTACATGGCGGCGCTGATCAGCTCGGTGATGAACACGAAGGACCGCGTGCCCTTCTACGTCAACGCTTGCCACGAGCTCGGGATCGAGGTGCTTCCGCCCGACGTGAACGAGTCGCAGATCGACTTCGCCGTCGTCGGCGGCAAGATCCGCTTCGGCCTCAATGCGGTGAAGGGCGTCGGCGAGCTCGCCTGCCGCACGATCATCCGTGCGCGCGAGGAGGGCGGCCCGTTCGAGTCGCTCTGGGACTTCACCGAGCGTGTCGACCCGTCGGTCGTGAACAAGCGCGCCCTCGAGTCGCTCGTCAAGTGCGGCGCGCTTCCGGGGTCCCGGCAGGGGATGCTGCTCGTGCTCGAGCAGGCGCTCGCCTACGGGCAGAAGCAGCAGGCCGACCGCCTGGCGGGCCAGGCGTCGATCTTCGACGACGGCTTCGGCACCGCCGACTCGGTGGGCGAGAAGCACCATCCGCCGATCTCGCCGCAGGAGTTCGAGAAGCCCGACCTGCTGCGGATGGAGAAGGAGACGCTCGGCCTCTACGTCTCCGAGCACCCGCTCTCGTCGCTGCGCACCGAGCTGCGCGCGAAGACCGACGCCACGATCGCGGAGCTCGAGCGGCGCCGAGACGGCGAGTCGGTCGTCGTCGGTGGGATCGTCGGCGAGGTAAAGCAGATGACCACGAAACGCGGCGAGCCGATGGTCTTCCTGCGCCTCGACGACGTGACCGGAGGCGTCGACTGCGTCGTCTTCAACTCGACCTACGCCGCGGCAGTCGAGCTCTGCGTCCCCGACCGCATCCTGATCGTGAAGGGACGCGTCGACCACAAGGAAGGCGAGACGAAGCTCGTCGTCTCCGAGGTGGCCGCGTTCGAGTCGGTCGCCGCCAAGCGCGAGGTGCGCCTGCGGATAGACGCGACGAGGACGCCCGCCGGGGTGATCAGCGACCTCGCGGCGCTGATCCGCGACTTTCCCGGCGAGAGCCCGGTACTGGTCGACTGCGTCACGTCGCAGGGGAAGGTCGTCTACGCACTCGGGCCGAGGTTTCGCGTCGAGCCGGCGGCCGATTTCTACGCCGAGGTGCGGGCGCTCCTCGGCGAGTCGGCGCTCGCCTAAGGGCTCTCGGACGAGCAAGCCTTACAGCCGGCTTAGAAGTCGGTAAATCCTTTTGTTCATGCCGTATCGAACGGCCTCCGCGGGCGTTTAACCGGGTACATGGACACTGAGGAGGATGCCCAGATGAGCGCTACCGAAGTCCACATCACCGAGACCGAGGGCGACAAGGTCGAGCGCTGGCGGGCCGAAGCGCTCGAGCGCGCGGGGTACGACTCGACGACGGCGGCGCTGCTCGCGATCCGGACCGACGTCGACCTCCACCGGGCGACCCACCTGATCGAGCGCGGCTGCCCGCCCGAGCTCGCGCTGCGGATCCTGCTCTAACTCTCTCGCGGGCTCCGCCCGGCCGCCCCTGCCGCGGGCAGGGGCGGCCGCCGCGGGGCAGAATCGTGTTGACGTGCCGGCCCTGATCGCCTCGATCCCCTCGCCCGACACCGGCACCTTCGACCTCGGGCCGCTGACGATCCACATGTACGGGCTGACGCTGCTCGTCGCGATCCTGGCCTGCACCTGGCTCACCGCCGTTCGCTGGAAGAAGGTCGGCGGCGACCCCGAGCTCGTGATGCGCGCAGCGGTCTGGGGCGTAGCCGCCGGCGTCGTCGGTGCGCGCGCCTACCACGTTCTCACCTCCTGGAGCCAGGTTCCGTCGCCGAAGTGGAAAGGCGCCTTCGAGATCTGGGAGGGCGGTCTCGGCGTCTGGGGCGGCATCCTGCTCGGAACGCTCGTCGGCGTGTGGGTCGTCCGGCGGTCGGGCGCCTCGGGGACGCTGATGATGGATGCGGTTGCACCGGGCCTGCTGCTCGCGCAGGGGATCGGCCGGATCGGCAACTGGTGGAACCAGGAGCTCTACGGCAAGCCGACCGATCTCCCCTGGGGGCTCGAGATCGACGCCACGCACCGCACGGCGCAGTACCTGGGCAACGGCACGTTCCACCCGACGTTCCTCTACGAGCTGCTCTGGGACCTGGGCGGCGTCGTGCTGCTGATCTACGTCGGGCGGCGCTTCCTGATCCGGCCGCCGGCCTTGTTCTCGCTCTACGTCTCCTACTACTGCTTCGGGCGCATCTTCGAGGAGCTGCTCCGTGTCGACCCGTCGCACGAGCTCGGCCCGCTGCGGCTGAACGCGTGGGTCTCGATCGTCCTCTTCGTGTGCTCGACGGCGTTCTTCGTCTGGTGGCAGGTGCTCGGGGGAGGAGGCGAGGGGACGGAGCGGCGTGTGGGTAGGCGCAGACGTCCACCGGCGCCGCGCGGCCCGAAGATGGCCATCCCGAAGAGCCGCGTCCGAGGCCGCGGTTAGCCTGCGGCACTGTGGCGGCCACCCTCGTCGGCGAGCTGGAGCTCGACCTCGACGCGTTCGAGGGGCCGTTCGACCTCTTGCTGTCGCTCGTGCTCCGCGACGAGCTGCCCCTGTGCGAGGTCGACCTCGCAGAGATCGTGCTCGCGTTCGTGGAGCGGCTTGCCGAGCGGGACGAGCTCGACCTGGATGCGTGCGGCGAGTTCCTCGTCCTGATCTCGGCGCTGCTCGAGCTGAAGGCGCGGGCCCTCTTCCCTGACGAGGAGGCGGAGCTCTCGGAGCTCGAGCCCGAGGCGGCGGCGGAGGAGCTGGCGCGCCGGCTCGCTGAATACCGGCGCGCGAAGGAAGGTGCCGCGTGGCTCGCGGAGCGGCTCGACGCCGGACGCGACCGTTTCTTCCGGCTCGGCCCGGCGCCACTCGCGCCCGCCCGACCAGAGCCTCGTTTCGCGTCGCAGGAGCCGGCACGGCTCGCCGAGGTGTTGCGGCTGCTCGCGGTCGAGCCACCGTCGCCGTCGACGGCCCATCTGGAGCTGCGCTTCCCGCCGGTCGCGCAGTTCGTGGAGCGCTGGCGGTCGCTGCTGCGGCGGCGGGCGCGGGTGGACTTCGACCAGGAGGTGACCGGGCTCTCGCGAGTCGAGGTCGCAGTCGCGTTCCTTGCGCTGCTCGAGCTCGCCAAGCAGGGCGAGCTCTCGCTCGCGCAACCCGCGCCGTTCGCCCCGATCAGGATTCTTCGTCCCGAGAGCGAAAGGAGTCTTTCATGGAACGTTCGCTCCGCCTGATCCCGTCGAGCCCAATGAGTTTGGCCGTCGAAGATCTCGCCCGCACAGTCGAGGCGCTGCTCGTCGTGGCGTCGCAGCCGCTGTCGGAAGAGGACCTCGCCGTCGCGACCGACGACGAGCGCGGGCGGGTCGAGGAGGCGCTGGAGCTGCTCGGCGACCGTTTCCGGGAGGGTCGCAGCGGGATCGTGCTCGAGCACGTCGCCGGCGGATGGGCTTTTCGCGCGTCACGCGAGGCGGCCGAGGCGTGCGCGCGCCTCTTCGAGCGGCCGGTCGAGCGAGGGCTCTCGCAGGCGGCGCTCGAGGTGCTCTCGATCGTCGCCTATCTCGGGCCGTGCTCGCGCCCGGAGATCGCGCGCATCCGCGGTGTCAACATCGACGGGGTGGTCGCAGGCCTCGTGGAGCGAGGGCTGCTGGCCGAGTCGGGCCGTGAGCAGGAGTTCGGGGCCGTGCGCTACCGCACGACGCCGCTCTTCGAGCGTGTCTTCGGGCTCGAGTCGCTCGCCGCGCTCCCGCGCGTGGACGACCTCGGCGCCGACGTGACGGAGATCCGCCAGCGCCTCGAGGCCGTGGCCGAGAAGCGGCCTGCCTAGATTCCACGACCTCGCGTCAGCGGCGGACTGAGGGTTCGACAGCGCCGTTCTCGGCAGCAAGATCGAGCCTGTTGGGCCAGGCCCGACCTTGCTGCAATCCGCTCGTTCGTCTAGCCGCTATAGAGACGGTTGGCCGCGGCAAGTGCGTTCCGCACCTTCGCGGGCGTGAGCGGGATCTGCCGCATGCGCACGCCGGTTGCGTCGAACAACGCGTTGCCGATCGCAGCCGGCACGGCTGCGACGGTTGGCTCGCCCGCACCGCGGTAACGCGGGCCGGCGACGCCGGCCGGTGAGAGATTGGCCTGAACGACCTCGCTCGGGCGCGTGATCACCATCGTCGTCACCTTCGGAGTGTCCTTGAAGCGCAGCGTCGGGTAGGCGACCCAGTCGAGACCGGTCACCCGCTTCGTCGTGAAGGTCATCTCCTCGATCAGCGTCCGGCTCACTCCCTGGATCAGCATTCCCGAGATCTGGTTCTCGACGGAAGCCGGGTTGACGATGAGGCCGTCGTCCTGGGCGCCGTAGAGATGTGTGACGGTGATCTTGCCGGTCTTGCGGTCGACCGTGATCTCGGCGACGACGCCGGCGTATTCGTCGCTGTTCGTGTGAGTCTCGCCCCCGATCGAGACGCCGCGGCCGCGGACGACCCGTTCGTTCGACAGCTCGGCGGCCGCCCGACTCGGCTGCCAGTTCGACGCCTTGGCGACCGCGTCCAGGACCGCCATCCACGAGTCGCTGGTGATGTGCTTGCGCCGGAATGCGACCGGATCCTCACCTGCCGCGTAGGCCAGCTCGTCGATGATCGACTCGCCCGCCCAGTTGGCCTGGATGCAGGCAGGCGCACGCAGCGGCGAGGTCCGGAAGAGGTTCGTCAGCGTCTTGCCGGTGACACGGCGGTTGGGGATGTTGGGGAAGTACTGGTCGCCGCACTGGTAGGTCTCGATTCGGGCGCCACCGCCCGATGCGTTGGCGGTCGTGCCTCCGTACGAGAACGGCTGTCCTCTCGTCGACCCACCGCCCGACGTGGCGTCGGGAGGCACCGGGTTCCCGAGCTGCTGGTTCGCCGGCACGTTGGTCCCGTCGGAGACGTTCGTCGTGTTGGGCGCCAGCCAGGAAACGTGCTCCAGGAAGAGGATCTTTCCGTTTGCGTCCACTCCCGCGCGCAGGTCGGCGAGGTTGTGCTGGCCGTAGGCCTCCCAGCCCATCGAGTCGTGCCGCATGTGCTGGACGCGAACCGGGGCGCCGACGAGCCGCGACATGATCACGGCATCGACGGCGGGATGGTTGTTCGGCTCGCGGTTGAACGTGCTCGCACCCTCGTAGTGGACGACACGGACGTTGTTCACCGGGATTCCACCGGCCGCCAGCGCGATGCCGGGGCGGTAGCCCCATGTGTCCTGGCCTTGCATGAATACCGTGGCCGTGTTCCCGCGCACGTCTGCGATCGCGCAGACCGGGCCGAGCGGACCGTGGATCTGGACCGGGAACTGGTAGGTCGCCGCCACGACCTTGGCGGCCGAGCTCCTGACGGCGTCGACGTTGCCGTAGTTCAGGACGACCCCGTCGGTCGTCTTGCTGCTACGGATGAACCCTGCCATGTTGGCGTGGCCGGGGAGGGTGTCCGTCTCCGACCATTTGACCTTCAGCTGCGCAGCTGCCTGGATCGCGGCGTACTCGGTCGTCGCCACGACACCGACGTAGTTCTTCTCGCGCACGACTCTCACGCCGGCGATGTTCTTCACCGAGCTCTCGTCGACGCTGAGCAGCGTGAAGCTGGCCGGGCCGCCTTCGGGTGAGGATCCGAAGACGTTTGCCTGGCCCCGCGGCCGCACCGGCCGGCCGTGGAGCATCCCGGGCACCCTGACATCCTGGATGTAGACGTGCTTGCCGGTCACCTTGTCGGGGATGTCGAAGCGCGGCACCCGTGTGCCGACCACCTTGTACGAGCTCACCGGCTTGAGCGGCGCCGCGCCTGCGGCAGACGTGTCGATCGTGACGTTGAAGAGCTTGCCGCCTACGAGCTCGCCGTACGTGATCGACTTGCCGCCGCCCTGTACGACGCCGTCGGTCACGCTCAGGCTGGCAACCGACACACCCAGGCGAGCCGACGCCAGGCCGAGCAGCGTCCGCCGCGCCTCTGCAGCCGCCCTACGGACAAGCGGCCCGCCGTTCGCCGTCCCGTTGCTTCCGACCGTCGCGCCGAGGTCGGGGAACGGATGGGCAGAACCGGAGTCCCAGGCCGGGATCAGGATCTTCTCGACCGCCACATCCAGCTCCTCGGCGGTGATCTGCCTGAAGCCGGTCCACGTGCCCTGCCCCATCTCGAGCTTCGGCGCAAACAACGTGACGGTGTTGTCGCCGTTGATCGCAAGCCACGTGTCGAGCTGCGACTGATCCGGAGGCACATTTGGCACATTGGCCGCCTGCGCCGTCGCCTTCATCAGTAGCGGGCTGGCGACGCCGACGCTGACCAGCAAGGCGCCACCGCCCTTGAGGAAGGCCTTGCGCGAGAACTCCCTTTCGACCGCGGCCGTCATCTCGTTCCCTTCGAGCTTCAACTTGCTCGCCATGCTTCCCTCCAATCGAACGAGTGTGTTCGAGCACGCCGCGGAAAGGCGCGAGCCTCCCCCGAACCGCGGCAACTACGTGACGACGATACGACACCCGTCACTCGAACACAAAGGCGCCTTGCAAGGCGTACGACGAAGAGCGCAACAAGCACGGTGCTCGGGGCCAGTGCGAGGGAGCTCACCGGAACCCCTCGGTCGACTCCAGCCGCAGCGGCGGAATCGGGGTGCTTCCGCAGGCAGGTCGCGGCTTTCCCGAATCGCGGATTGCGGCCGACCCTGACGCGCGCCGCGTCGGGCCGGCAGAAGATGCGGCCATGTCTTACGCGATCGTGTGGCGCGAGAACGAGGGCGAGGCCTTCGCCGGCCGGCTTGCGCTTGCTGCCGACTGCGTCGTGCTGTCGGGCGCCACGGCTGGCGCGCGCGAGTCGGAACGCCGGCTGGGCTACGAGGATCTCGCCGACGTGCGCCTCGAGCGCCGTGACCGCCCGCTGCTCGTGCTCCTCGGCCCGGGCGGCAACCGCGTCGAGATCACCTCCCTCGACGGGGCCGGCGCGCTGCACGAGCTGGCCGAGCAGCTTGCCGTCGTGAGCGGGAAAGCCGCATGGTGAATCCGTCGGTCTGCGGATGTCTCGCCGCCGGACACGAGCGATGCTGTGATCGATTTCGAACGGAGTAACCCGGTATGAAGACAGGGAGGTCGGAGTTGTGAAGAGGATTCTCGTCGCCACCGACGGCTCGGCGGGCGGCAGCGCGGCGGTCGATGCCGCATTCGAGCTAGCGCAGGAGACGGGCGCGCTCGTCACGGTCGTCTGCGTTCGGCACGTTTCGGAGTTGCTCGGGAGCCCCTTCTACCAGCGGGCGCTCTCCGAGGAGCTTCGCCAGGGGCGGGCCGTGATCGACGAGGCGACCGCACGCGCGGAGCGCGCGGGCGTGGAGGTCGAGTCGGAGATCCTCAGCGGCCACGCCGCCGAGGAGATCGTGCAGCTCGCGAGGTTCCGTGACGTCGATGTGATCGTGGTCGGCTCTCACGGCCGCGGCAGGGTGGGGACGGCGCTCCTCGGGAGTGTCGCCAACATGATCGTCCACACCGCCGACCGGCCGGTGCTCGTCGTCAAGCAGAAGGCCGAAGAACGGCGTCAGGCCGCCTGAAGCGGACGCGCGCCGGAGGGCTCCGCGCCGCATTTCCGCGTACGCTCGTTCCGATGGAGACGATGTCGAGCCACGATCGGCTGCGCGCGCTGGTCGAGGCCGGGATGGCGCTCACCTCCGAGCTCTCGCTCGACGCCCTGCTTCGGCGGCTGCTCGAGGCTGCGGCGGAGCTGACCGGAGCGCGCTATGCGGCGCTCGGCGTGATCGACTCCGGCGGGACGCGGCTCGAGCGCTTCGTCACGCACGGCATCGACGCCGAGCTGCACGCGGCGATCGGGGAGCTGCCGCACGGCCGCGGCATCCTCGGCGTGCTGCTGACCGAGGCGAGCCCGCTTCGCCTGCACGACCTCACCGCCGATCCGCGCGCCATCGGCTTCCCGCCCAACCACCCGTCCATGACGACGTTCCTGGGCGTGCCGATCCTCCTGCGCGGCGCGGCCTACGGCAACCTCTATCTCACCGAGAAGGCGGACGGGCTCGACTTCACCGAGGAGGACGAGGAGTTCGTGACGCTGCTCGCCGCGCAGGCCGCGATCGCGATCGAGAACGTGCGCCTCTTCGAGGCGGCGACGCAGTGGTCGGCGCGCCTCGAGTCGCTGAACGAGGTCGGGAACGCGCTCGCCACCGAGACGGACGTCGACCGGCTGCTCGACCTGATCGCCCGGCGACTGCGCGAGTTGCTCGACGCCCGCTTCGTCACCGTGCTCCTTCCTGCCGGGCCCGGCGAGCTACGGTTCGCAGCCGTTGCGGGCGAGGGCGGCGCCGAGTTCGTCGGGCAGACGATCCGCCGCGCGGTATCGAAGAGCGGCCGCGTGCTCGAGCAACGCCGCAGCGAGCGCAGCGACTCGGTGCTCGACGACCCCGAGGTCGACCAGGAGGTCACCCGTCGGCTGGCCGTGCGGACAGGGCTTTGGGTGCCGCTGATCGCTCGCGAGCGCGCGATCGGCGTCCTCGCGGCGCACGACAAGGTCGACTCTTCCGACGGGCGCTTCAGTGACGACGACCTCCGGCTCGCCGAGACGTACGCCTCGCGCGCCGCGGTCGCGGTCGACCTCTCCGAGCGGGTGGCCCGGGACGCGCTCCGGCGCGTGGTCGCGGCGCAGGAGCTCGAGCGCCGCCGTCTCGCGCGGGAGCTGCACGACGAGACGGGCCAGTCGCTGACGTCGATCCTGCTCGGTCTACGCTCGCTCGAGGACTCGCTCGGCGACTCGCTCGACTGGGACCAGGCACGCGCGGCCGTCGCCGGCCTGCGCGAGCTCGCCGTCAACACGCTCCAGGACGTGCGCCGGCTGTCCGTCGAGCTGCGCCCGAAGGCGCTCGACGACTTCGGCCTCGTCCCGGCCCTCGAGCGGCTGGCCGAGACGTGGGGCGGCCAGACCGGAATCGAGGTCGACTTCGCCGCGCGCCTGGGCGACGAGCAGCTCTCGAGCGAGATCGCGACCGCGCTCTACCGGATCGTGCAGGAGTCGCTGACGAACATCGTCAAGCACGCCCGCGCCCGCCACGTCAGCGTCCTCCTGACCCGCAAGAATGGGGCGGTGGTGGCAGTGATCGAGGACGACGGCAGGGGCTTCGACCCGACGGCCGCGAGCGACGGCTTCGGCATCCAGGGCATGCGCGAGCGGGTCGAGCTCGTGAACGGCCATCTGCGGATCGAGTCGGAGCCGGAGTCGGGCACGACCCTGGTCGTCGAGGTCCCGCTCGCATGAGCCGTCCAACCGAAGGTTGGCCCGAAGTGTCGAGCCTCGACGGAGGCTCACTCCGGCGTAGGCTCGACGGAGCCGGTAGACAAGCGGCGGAGGTGCCGGCTTTGCCGGTGCCGGAGCGGGCATGACCGTGCGCGTGCTGATCGTGGACGACCATGCCGTCGTGCGCGCCGGGCTGCGCCTGCTGATCGACGCCGAGGACGACCTGGAGACGGTGGGAGAGGCCGGCAGCGTCCGCGAGGCAATCCTCGAGGCGCGCTCGCTCGATCCCGATCTGATTCTGATGGACGTGGTGATGCCCGGCCAGAGCGGCATCCAGGGCGTGCCGGCCCTGCTCCACGAGCATCCGGAGGTAAAGGTGCTCGTGCTCTCGATGCAGGACGATCCGCGCTACGTGCGCGAGGCGTTCGCGGCGGGCGCTCGCGGCTACGTGCTCAAGGAGGCCGCCGACGCCGAGGTCGTCCAGGCGATCCGCGAGGTCGCCCGCGGCGGCCGTTACGTGCACCCCGAGCTGGGCGCGCGCCTCGTCGCCGCCGAGGCCGCCGCCGAGCGCCGCGCCGAGGAGGACCCGCTGTCGGAGCGCGAGCGCGAGGTCCTGCGCCTGCTCGCGCTCGGCTACACGAACCAGGAGATCGCGAAGCAGCTCTTCATCTCGGTGCGAACCGCCGAGACGCACCGTGCGCACGTGATGCAGAAGCTGCGCCTGGGCAGCCGCGCCGAGCTCGTCCGCTACGCGCTAGCGAATGGCCTGCTCGAGGACGACGCGGCCCCCGACTCGTAGCTTTCGCCCTGACCCGGACGCTGGACAGCCCCGGTACGTTGGGCCGGAATGTCACGGCGCCTGACTCACACCGGGGCGGTCGCACTGGCCGCGCTCGCGCTCGCGGCAACGGCGTGCGTAGGCGGCCCCTCGAAGGAGGAGCAGGTGGCCGACCGGCAGGCGCAGGCGCGCTGGCAGGCCGGGATCTCGCGCTGGAGCGCCGACATGCTTGGCGCGCTCAACGGCATCTCGGTGCTCCTGTCCAAGGCGGACACCGTCAACCGGCTCAGGAGCGGCGAGCCCCAGACGACCGGGCGGCTCGTCCGCTTCGAGCGGACGCTCGCCGGCTGCTCCGCTGCGATCACCCGTCTCGGCCCGTCGCCGGACGCCCTCGAGGGCGTCCGGCGGGAGGCGCTACGCGCGTGCCGCAGCCTCGAGAGCGGGGCGCGGCTCGTGCGCGTCGGCGTCGCGACGTGGGGGCTCGGCAGCGGCATCGGCGCGGTCAATCGCGCGGCCGAGGCGCTTGGCGCCGGCCAGCGTGGGATCGCACGCGTGCGAACCGCGCTGAAGCGCGCGCTAGGGTCGGCCCGTGCCTCTTCCTGATCCCTTCCTCGCTGAGGTCGGCACGCTGCTCGCCGCGGATGCGGTGATCGCCGAGCCGGAGCAGCTGCGCACCTACGAGTGCGACGCGCTGACCGGGCACCGGGCGATGCCGGAGCTCGTCTGCCTGCCGGGCACGGCCGCGGACGTGCAGGCGGTCGTTCGACTCTGCCACGCCCACCGCGTGCCGTTCGTCGCGCGCGGCGCGGGCACCGGCCTCTCGGGCGGGGCACTGCCGGTCGCGGACGGGATCGTGATCTCGCTCGCGCGGCTGAACCGCATCCTCGAGGTCGATCTCGAGCACGCCCGCGTCGTCGTCGAGCCCGGGGTGACGAACCTCGAGATCACGCGCGCCGTCGCCGCCGACGGCTTCTACTACGCGCCCGACCCGTCCAGCCAGCAGGTCTGCACGATCGGCGGGAACGTGGCCGAGAACTCCGGCGGCGCGCACTGCCTCAAGTACGGCTTCACCGTCAACCACGTCCTCGCAGCCGACGTCGTGCTGCCCGACGGCGAGGTGGTCACGCTCACGCGCGACGACGAGGGGCCCGACCTGCTCGGCGTCTTCGTCGGCTCCGAGGGCACGCTCGGGATCGCCGTCCGCGTGACCGTGAACGTCGTGCGCGTGGCCGAATCGGTGCGCACGCTGCTCGCGGCGTTCGAATCGACCGACGCTGCGGGCGAGGCCGTCTCGCGCGTGATCGCGGGAGGGATCCTGCCGGCGGCGATCGAGATGATGGACGAGCTCACACTCGAGGCGGTCGAGGCGGCGGTCGCGCCCGGCTACCCGGCCGGCGCCGGGGCGGTGCTGATCGTCGAGCTCGACGGGCCCGCCGCGGGAGTGGTCGAGGACTCGGCCGCCGTCGAGCGGATCTGCCGCGAGTGCGGCTCGTTCGAGCTCCGCGCCGCGGAGAGCCCCGAGGAGCGCGCGCTGATCTGGCGCGGCCGCAAGTCGTCGTTCGCGGCGATGGGCCGGATCTCGCCGAGCTACTACGTGCAGGACGGCGTCGTCCCGCGCACCCGGCTGCCCGAAGTGCTTCGCCGGATCTACGCGCTCGGCGACGAGTACGGGCTGCGGATCGCGAGCGTCTTTCACGCCGGCGACGGGAACCTGCATCCGCTGGTGCTCTACGACGACACCGTCGAGGGCCAGCCCGAGCTGGCCGAACGGCTCGCGACGGCGATCCTCGACGTGTGCATCGATGCCGGCGGCTCGCTCACCGGGGAGCACGGCGTCGGCGTGGACAAGGCCTGCTCGATGCCGAAGCTCTTCGGCGCGAGCGACCTCGCCGTGATGCAGCGGCTGCGCGACGCCTTCGATCCCGAGGGGCTCGCGAACCCCGGCAAGGTGCTGCCGACGCCGCGCCTTTGCGGCGAGGTGCCGGGGCCCCTACCGGATGCACCCGCTCGAGCGGGCAGGGGTTGCCGAGCGTCTCTGAGCCCGCCTCGATCGCCGAGGCCGCGGCGGTGCTGACCGCCGGCGGCAGCGTCTCGATCGAGCGCGAGGGCGGCGACGTCGTCCTCTCGACGCGGCGCCTCGCCCGCGTGCTCGAGCACGAGCCGGGCGACCTGACCGCGATCGTCGAGGCCGGGATCCGGCTCTCGGCGCTCCAGGCCCACCTCGCCCCGCACGACGCAGATGCTGGCGCTCGACCCGCCGGGCGACCCGACAATCGGCGCGTGCCTCGCCGGAGATCTGTCCGGCCCGCGCCGCCACCGCTACGGCGCGATGCGCGACCTCGTGATCGGCGTCACCGTCGTTCTCGCCGACGGCACGATCGCGAGCTCGGGCGGCAAGGTGGTCAAGAACGTCGCCGGCTACGACCTCGGCAAGCTGTTTTCCGGCTCGCGCGGGCGCCTGGGCCTGATCGCGCGCGTCGCGCTGCGGCTGCACACGCGGCCGGCCGCCGAGGCGACGGTCGTCGCCGAGACGGACGATCCGCGCGCGCTCTGGAGCGAGCTGCGGCGGCTCGCAGCTCGCGCCGAGCGCGGTCGACTTCCTGCCGCCAAATCGGCTCGCGGTGCTGTTCGAGGGCAGCGAGGCCGCGGTCGCCGCGCAGGTCGAGGCCTGTCCCGGTGAGCGTGCCGACGGCTCGGTGTGGGCGCAGTCGGCGGCACTGCAGCAGGCCGCGGCGGGCCGGGCCGGGTTCGACTGGCAGGAGTGCCTGCTGGCGCGGCCTGGCACGGGAACAGCGTTCGTGGCCGAGCCGGGAGACCGCGCTTGGTCGCCGCTCGCCGAGCGGGTGCGGGCGGCGTTCGACCCCGAGGGAGTGCTGGCCTGATGGACCGGGAGCTGATCCGCGAGTGCGTCCACTGCGGCTTCTGCCTGCCGAGTTGCCCGAGCTACGTCGTCTTCAACGAGGAGATGGACTCGCCGCGCGGCCGCATCTGGTTGATGCAGGCGACGCTCGACGGGACGGTCGAGCTCAACCGCACCGTTGCCGAGCACTTCGACCGCTGCCTCGGCTGCATGGCCTGCCTGACCTCGTGCCCGTCCGGGGTGAAGTACGACAAGCTGATCGAGCTCGCACGCGAGCAGGTCGAGGAGCACGTGCCTCGGCCGTTTCGCGAGCGACTGCTCCGGCGGGCCGTGTTCGCGGTGTTCCCGCATCCGGCGCGCCTGCGCCGTGCGCTCCGCTTCTCGCGCCTGCCGGCGCCGGGGCCGTTCCGGCCGCTGCGCGCGCTCGCGCCGCCGTGGCGAGAGCCGGTCTCGCCGCCGGTCGAGACGCCGGCGGTCGGGGAGCGCGTGGCGCGCGTCGGCCTGCTCACCGGGTGCGTGCAGAGCGTCCTCTTCGGCGAGGTGAACCGGGCCTCGGCGCGTGTGCTGGCGGCCTACGGCTACGAGGTGACGGCTCCGTATGCCCGCTGCTGCGGCGCGCTCGCGCTCCATGCCGGTCGGCGCCAGGAGGGCCTCGCGCAGGCGCGGCGCACCGCCGCAGCGTTCAAGGCCGCCGGGGCCGAGACGATCGTGACGAACGCCGCCGGCTGCGGCTCGCACCTGAAGGACGCGGGCCTCGACCTTCCGGTCTCCGACATCTCGGAGCTGCTCGCCCAGGGCCGCGCGCCCGAGCGCCACCCACTGCCGCTGCGCGTCGCCTACCAGGAGGCCTGCCACCTCGGCCACGCCCAGCGCGTCCGCTCCGAGCCGCGCGAGCTGCTCCGCTCGATCCCGGGACTCGAGCTCGTCGAGCCGGCCGAGCAGGAGCTCTGCTGCGGCAGCGCCGGCATCTACAACCTCGTCCAGCCCGAGGCGGCTCGAACGCTCGGCGACCGCAAGGCGGCCAACGTGCTCGCGGTCGAGCCGGATGTCTACGCGAGCGCGAACCCGGGCTGCCTGCTGCAGGTGACGGCGGCGCTTCGCCGCGCCGGCCGGCCGGTCACGGCCGCGCATCCGGTCGAGCTGCTCGACGCCTCGATCCGCGGCTCGCGCGAACTGCCCGCGCGCGCGTAGCCTCGCCCAAACGGCGATCGAGTCTTGCGCGGACTCAGCTCAGGATCGACGGGCCGACACCCAGCGCGTGGCCAGCGCGGCTGCGTCGAGTCGCTCGGCGGCAGCGAGTGCCCGCAGTGCCTGTTTCGACGTGTTGCGGCTGAGGGCCCCGCTCAGCACCCACTTGCGAGTGAGGCGGCCGAGCCGCAACCTGTCGTCGCCCAGCTCGGGAGTGCGCTTCGGGTTGAGGTACAGGTCGATTGCCAGCTTCTTGACGAGTGCCGGGTCGGCGGGTGCGCCCGTCGCCTGCTCGAGCCGGTGGGCCACAAGCGAGGCGACCACCTGCAGCTCGTGCACGCCCGTGCGGACGGCGACCCCGATCGAGACGGCGCTCGATGCGACCATCACCCAAGGCACGCGGGTGAATCGTGCGCCGCGAGCCAGTACGCGGACAGCCGGAACGGCGAGCACGACAACGCGCTGGATCTTGTCCGTGCGCGCTTCGATGTCGGCTTCGCCCGCGAGGAGCCGCTTGCCCTCGGCGGCCGAGGTGACGCGCCGGCCGGTGAGCAGGATGCGGTCGATCGCCTGGTCGGCGAGCGCTCCGACGGCCTCGGCGAGCGCGTCGCCCGCCTTCCGGGCGTTGTCGCCGCCGCCTCGTCTCGCCGACCTGGCGCGATCGCGCACGGAGGGTGGGGGCGTGCCCGGCGGACGATCGGTACTCGTCACTTGACGGCTAGGCGCCCTGCGGCGTCGGGGTCGCGCCCGTCTCGCCCGGGGTGTCCGGGCGTCGGGCTCGAGGCGTGCGGGCTCCGGGCTTTCCAGCACACCCTCCCTGCGGATGCGCAGGTCGTAGAAGAGCAGTGCGATGGCGATGCCGGCCGCGGGTAGCACGAACACGTACACGAGCGCGGAGACGAGATTGATCAAGCCCAGGGACGCAGGGGTGACGAACATCATCACGACGCCGATCATCGGCCCGATGAGAGCCACGGTGCCATTGATGAGCGCGCCGATCGCGAAGACTCGCAACTCGCTGCCACGCACCAGTTGGCTGCTGCGCTTCAGGCCGGACGTCCCTCCGCGCTCCTCGATCACGATCGACTGGAGCGTGAGCGTCTTGCGGATGAGGTAGACGACGGCAAACGGGATTCCGATCACCGTGACGACCAGGAGGCCGGTGACGACCGTGATCCGCAGCGTCGCCCAGGCGAGCGGGACGAGCGCCGGGAGGATGCCGCGGTAGGCGTCGAGCGCGTCAGGCTGCTCGCCGTCGTCGATCCGGTCGAGCGCCTCCGCGCACGCCGCATACACGAGGGTTGCGGCGATCAGGGTGCTGAAGGCGCCGAAGAGCACGGCGGCGAACGCGCCGACCACGGGATCCTCGACCGCCACGTCGGTGAGCGCGGACAATCCGGTCACGCCGAACAGGAGGTTCTGCGCGATCGTCGCGAGCGCTCCGAGCGGGATCGTCATCAGCCCGATCCCGATGAAGAGCGCGCGCCGGCCGCGATACACGCGGAACCCGGACCGATAGATCTGGCCGGCGTCGCGCTGCTGCCGGATCGGACTGGGTAGGGCGGGCGACCAGCTGGTCCGGCGCGAGAGCCAGACGGCGAACGCCCGTGCGGCGAGGATCCCGGTGCGAAAGAGAACGGGTTTCGCAGGAAGCGGAGGTAGATCTCAGACCCCCTCGCGACGGCCGAGCAGAAGAAGCCGGTTGCCGTGGGCGCGACCGAGCTTGCGGCCGGGACCTGCACGTTGTCGGACCGCCATTCCTCGTCAACCCAGGTGATCGGCTTGGTCCACTGGTCCTTGGACGTGCGGGCCGGTCGGCCCGCTGTTCGGCCCCGACACCTCCTGGCCCCAGTGGCCGAGGTAGCCGAGCCAGGCGAACGGGTCGTCGGGGCCGGCTGCGGCGGACGGCACCAGAACGATTTGCGTCTGCTCGTAGCTCGGTCGGCTCGCGGGTGTCGTCGCAGCCGAACCCGTCTGCGCGCTGTGTCCCAGGTAGAGCGACTGGACGAAGTAGTTCGCGTGCGAGCCCGCGGCCCGGGTACACGATCGGGTGCCCGCCGCGCTTCTCGGAGCTTCTCGTCGTCCCAGGTCGCGCTCTCGGCTCCCTCGTGCTGCGAGTAGCCGACCTCGCAGGCCGTTGCGCAAGCGCCTCCTACGCTGTCGGAGCGTCGAAGACGAGCTGGATCATCTCCCAGTCGCTCTCGTGCTTGTTGTTCCAGTCGTTGAAGGGGTAGTAGAACCAGTACTGGAGCGCGAGCTTCCCCTGTTCCCCGACGATGTGGGCGTACGCCGTGGTCGCCTTGCCCGCTGCGATCCGGTTGAACCACTCCTCGTAGCTGCAGCCGGCGTCTCCAGAGGGCTCCCCGGGAAGTCGAGCGTACCCACCGTCCTTCCCGTACAGGTCGGCGGCGGTCGGCGCGGTCTTCACCACCCGCCCGTCCGACTCGACCAGCTTGACGTCGGATCGGCCGAGCACACGTCTCCACCGGCACGGGCCGGTACGGCTCACCGTGTTCGCGCACGCCTCGTGTTGCTTCAGCGCGACGACGGGGGCGTACTTCTCGGGCGAGCTGCTGGTCGGCACCGTCGTTGGCGGCGAGAGCCGCGGCGGGAACGAGCAGCGCCGCGAGGCCGGCGATCGCAAGCGCTGCGCGGACGCTCATTCTCGCGATGCTACGGGCCTGCGCAGCCG
>CAWAGR010000010.1:0-46117 GCA_963781435.1 uncultured Actinomycetes bacterium
GATCAGCTCGGTCAGGTGGTAGATTCGGTCGAGCGCGTCGAGATCCGGCACCCCGCGCGGGTCGGAGACGGTGACGAGCCGGTCGAACTCCCAGAAGTCGCGTGTCGGCAGCGCGATCCCCTGCTCGTGCGCGAGGCTCCACATGATGTCCGAGGCCACCGAGCCGCCGAGGTGGGTGTGCAGCTCGGCGAGGCCGCCTTCGGAGTGTGTTCTTCAGGGTCACGGGAGAGACGGTTCGGGAGGCTCCATCCCTGCGAGTGCGGGCGGAACGCGCCGCCGGGCCGGCTTCGCGATCGGTAGCCCGCTCAGGCTTGAAGCCGCCGACGACATCGCCGACGCGGCCGAGGCCCAGGTCGACGAGCGTCGCGGCCGCGAGACTCGACGAGAAACCGTGGTCGCAGATGAAGACGATCTGCCGGTCGAGGCCGCCGACATGCGGGTTCCGCCAGCGGCTCTCCGGCGCGAGCCTCCACTCGAGCACCGTGCGCGGGATGTGCACGGACTCCGGGACGACTCCGGCATGCTCACGGTCGGCGTCGGAGCGGATGTCGACGATCAGCGCGCCGTCCGCCGCGGCCGCGAACGCCTCGTAAGCGCTCAGGCGTTCGATCCTGCTCCGCGCGCTCTCGAGCAGCTCCTCGAGGGTGAGGCGTGGGCCCGACGTCACGAATGGATGATCCGCCACCCGCCCCGCCGTGTCCAACCTCACGGTCCCGCGCGGAACACGGCCCAGGTGAACGCCTGGACTCCACCGCCCGGCGTCACGTGCTCCTCGCGTCGCTCATGGACGAACTCGAACTCCGTCCCGAGGACGGAAGCAAGCGCGTCCGCGTCGTAGCGTGCGACGGGCAGGCCGGAGCAGGTGGCCGGACCGTCGGGGGCGAAGGTTGCGATCACGACCGCGCCGCCCGGCGCGAGCGCTCGCCGGAGCGAGTCCAGGTAGCGCCGCCGATCGTCCTCCTCGACGAAGAAGTGGAACAGCGCGCGGTCGTGCCAGAGGTCGAAGCGGCGGCCTGGACGCCAGGAGCGAATGTCGTCCTGCACCCAAACGACCCTCCCGGCCGTCTCGCCCAGGCGCTCGCGCGCGGCCACGAGTGCCGCCTCGGCGAGGTCGAGCACGGTCACGTCCACGAAGCCGCGGTCGAGCAGCCGGCCCGCGAGCGGCGACACGCCGCCGCCAACGTCGATGATCGCCTCCGCGGGCCCGATCCCGAGCGAGTCGATCAGCTCGAGCGAGACCGCCGGCTCGCGCTGGTGCCAGGAGAGCGTCGAGAGGTCGTCGCGGCGGTAGACCGCGTTCCAATGCGAGGGCGACGGCCGGCTGGAAGGCTCCGCGCGAGAAGGCGGCACCTCCCCAGTCTAGGCCGCCGCGGCGCCGCGTACGATCGGCCCGTGCGTCCGCGCCCGGACCGGCTCGAGCGGCTGCCGAAGCAGTACTTCGCTGCTCTGCTCCGTCGCGTCGCGGCTGCGGCGGCCGACGGTGGGCCGCCCGTGCTCGACCTCGGCCGCGGCAACCCCGAGGTCGGGCCGCCGCCTCACGTCGTCGAGGCGCTGAGGCAGGCTGCGGCTCAGCCCGACGTCCACGGCTACGCGCCCTTCCGCGGGCTGCCGGCCCTCCGCGAGGCGATCGCCCGTCGCTACCGCGACCTCTACGGCGTCGACCTCGACCCGGAGCGCGAGGTCGCCATCGTGCCCGGCACGAAGACCGCCGTGGTCGAGCTGGCGCTGGCGCTCGCCCAGCGCGGCGACCGGTTCCTGCTGCCCGATCCCGGCTACCCGGACTACCCCTCCGGCGTCGCGCTCGCCGGCGCCAAGCGCACGCTGCTGCCGCTTGACCGCGCCGCCGGCTGGGCGCCCGACTTCGACGCGGCGCCCGTCGCGGCCGCCGCCTTCCTCAACTACCCCTCGAACCCTTGCGCCGTGGCCGCGCCGCCAGGCGCGTTCGAGGCTGCGGTCGCCTACGCGGAGCGAACCGGCGCCGCGATCATCCACGACGCCGCCTACGCCGACCTCGTCTTCGACGGACGCGCCCCGGAGAGCTTTCTCGCCACACCGGGCGCGAAGGACGTCGGCGTCGAGATGTGGACGATGTCGAAGTCGTTCGGCATGGCCGGGTGGCGGATCGGCTTCGTGCTCGGCAACGCGGAGATCGTCGAGCGCGTGAACGTCCTGGGCGATCACTCGCGCGTGGGCATCTTCCGCGCGCTCCAGGAGGCGGCGATCGCGGCGCTCACCGGCCCTCAGGACTCGGTCGAGGAACGGCGCGCGGGCTACGAGCGGCGGCGCGACCGCCTCGCGGCAGCGCTGCCCGAGCCGCCGATCTGCGAGGGCACGTTCTACGTCTGGCTTCGGCTTCCGGACGGGCTCACGCCGGAGCGGCTGCTCGTCGAGAACCGCGTCGCGGTCGCGCCCGGCGAGGGCTTCGGACCGAGCGGGGCGGGCTGGGCACGCCTCTCGCTCGCCGTCACCGACGAGACGCTCGAGCAGGGAATCGAGCGGCTTGCGCCAGCTCTCGCGGCTGCGTACGCATGAACTCGTTCACGCTCCTGGGCCGTCGCTGCCGGTGCGCTGCCGGAGGGCACAGTGCCGTGCACGGGCCCGGAGAGCAGCGTGCCGGCAGCGACGGAAGCCGAAGGAGGCCAGGGGCGTGAAGGTGGGGATCGTCGTTCCGTTCTCGTGGTCGTACTGGGGCGGCGTCGTCGAGCACGCGGAGAACCAGGCCGACGCGCTGCGGGCGCGCGGCCACGAGGTGAAGCTCGTGATGGGGCACGACCCGCCGGGCCGTCTGACGCGGCTGCTCCATCCGCGCAGCGGCCGGCACGGCGACCTGCCGGCGGACGTGATCCCGGTCGGTCGCTCGGTGGTCGTGCCGGCGAACGGGTCGCTGCCGAACATCGTTCTCTCGCCGCGCTGCGTCGGCCGCCTGCGCGAAGTGCTGCGCGATGAGCGCTTCGACCTCCTTCATCTGCACGAGCCGATGACGCCAGCGATCTGCACCGCCACCCTCGCGCTCGCGCGCTGCCCGATCGTCGCCACCTGGCATGCGGCCGGCGACCTCGCATGGATGCGTCTTGGGCGGCCGGGGTGGGGCTTCCTGATGGAGCGGATCGACTGCCGGATTGCCGTCTCGAGGATGGCCGCGGAGTCGGCCGAGCGCTGGCTCGGCGGGCCGTTCGAGATCGTCCCGAACGGCGTCGTCATCCCGGAGCACGCCGACCCGTCCGACCGCGAGCATCGGATCGTCTTCATCGGCCGCCACGACGCGCGCAAGGGCCTGCCCGTGCTGCTGCGTGCGTGGCCGGAGATCCGGCAGCGGACCGGTGCGCGGCTGCGGCTGATCGGCACCGACCCGCTCCAGTACCGGCTGCTGCACACGCGGATGCGCTTCGACGACGAAGGGGTCGACGTGCTCGGCATCGTCACGAACGCGGTGCGGAGCGCCGAGCTCGCGACCGCGAAGGCGTTTGTCTCACCGGCGCTCGGCGGTGAGAGCTTCGGGCTCGTGCTCGTGGAGGCGTTCGCGACCGCGACGCCGGTCGTGGCCTCCGACATCCCGGGCTTCGCCGACGTCTCGACCTCCGACGTCGCCGTGCTCGTCCCGCCCGGCGACGAGGCAGCGCTCACCGACGCCGTCACCGCGCTGCTGGCAGACGAGGAGCGGCGCGTCGCAATGGGGCGCGCAGCGCGGGCGCTCGCCGAGGAGCGCTACGGATGGAGCGACGTGGCGCGGCGGCTCGAGGAGCTCTACGAGCGGAGCGGCCGCATGAGCCGTAGGCTCGACGGAGGCTCTCAACGAGCCGGCATGAGCCGTGGCGCCCGCTGGCAGCTGCTCGTGCCGGTCGTGCTCCTCGCAGTCGCCGTTTCGCTGATGTGGTGGCGCGGGCCGGACTGGAACATCGTGCGCGACGTGTTCACCGCGGTGAGCTGGAAGTGGGTGGTCGCGGCGATCGGGCTGAACCTGCTCTCGATCGTCGTGCGCGCGGCCTCGTGGCACACGGTGATCAAGCAGGCGGTGCCGCCCCCGCACCCGCGCTTTGCGACCGTGTTCTCGGCGTTCTGCGTGGGCCTGTTCGCGAACGTCGTGCTGCCCGCGCGCGCGGGCGAGCTCGCCCGCGTCGCCGTCCTCGCGCGACGGATGCCCCAGCGGGAGGGCACGTGGGCGACGCTGATCGGCTCGGTCTTCGCGCACCGCCTCTTTGACCTCTTCCCGGCGCTGACGCTCGTCGTCTGGGTCCTGTTTGCGGCGAAGCTGCCGCACTGGGCGGTCACGAGCCTCGCGATCGCGCTCGTGATCGGCTTCGGCCTGTTCACGTTCGCGGTCGTGAGCGCGCGACGCCATCACAAGGACCCTCTCGACGAGCTCGGGACGGTGCGGGTGCTGCTCGAGCGGGCGCGCCTGGGGCTCAGGGTAATGCGCGAGCCGATCCCCGCCGCCACCGCAGCGATGTTCCAGTATCTCGGCTGGATCTTCCAGCTCGCCGCGGTGTGGGCCACGATGCGCGCGTTCGACATCGACCTGCCGCTCGCGGCCGCCGGCCTCGTGCTCGTGCTGATGAACGTGGCGACGATCTTCCCGCTCTGGCCGGGGAACATCGGCCTCGTCCAGGCGGCGGTCGCGCTCCCGCTCGTGCAGTACGGCGTCCCGTATGCGCGCGGGTTTGCATTCGGCATCGGCCTCCAGGCGATCGAGGCGTCCGTCGGCGTCGGGATCGGCCTCGTCTTCCTCGCGCGCGAGGGCCTCTCGTACGCGTCGCTGAAGCGGATGCCCGACGCGAGCGGCGACGCGACGTCGCTCGAGGAGGCCGCCGAGGCGGCCCTGGAGCCGGAACCTGCGCGCGCTCGCCTGCCCGGCTAGCCTCAAAGGCGTCCTCTCGCCGGTCGAGGCGGCGGCCTCGCTTGCCGCGGGAGTGCGGCGCGTCTCGGGGTGGGAGGCCGACGAGCTGCCGGTCGCAGACGGCGGCGAGGGAACTGCGGAGGTTCTCTCGCGCGTGCTCGGCGGGGAGTGGCGGACGGCGGCGGCTCTCGATCCGCTGGGCCGCCCTGTGACGGCGAGCTGGCTGCTCCTGCCGGACGGCACCGCGGTCGTCGAGTCGGCGGAGGCGGTGGGGCTCGGCCTGCTCGCGCTCGAGGAGCGCGACCCGCTGCGAGCATCGAGCGCGGGTCTCGGCGAGCTCCTGCTCGCGGTGCTCGCCGCCGAGCCCGCTGCAGTGCTCGTGGGCATCGGCGGGACCGCGACGGTGGACGGCGGCGCCGGCCTGCGCCGCGCTCTGCCGCGCTGGCCGGACGGCGTGCCGCTGCGTGTGGCCTGTGACGTGCGCAACCCGCTGCTCGGCCCGCGCGGCGCCGCGCACGTGTTCGGGCCGCAGAAAGGGGCCGGCCCGGACGCGGTCGCCGAGCTCGAGCGGCGTCTCGGGGCGCTGGACGAGCTCGGCCCCTACCGCGATCTGTCAGGCGCGGGCGCCGGCGGCGGGCTCGGCGCCGCCTTCGCGGCGCTCGGAGGGGAGCTGCTGGAGGGCGCGGAGCTCGTCCTCGACCTGATCGAGTTCGACGAGCGCGCGAGCGGCGCGGCGTTCGCGGTCACCGGCGAGGGCACGGTGGACGAGGCGACGCTCGAGGGCAAGGCGCCGGGCGCCGTGCTGCGGCGCTGCCGGCACCTCGGCGTGCCCTGCGTGCTCTTCGGGGGGCGCGTCGTCCGGCAGCCAGGCCTGGACGCACGGGCCCTGAGCGGCGACCAGAGCCGCGCGCGGGCCGACCTCGCCGCCCTCGGCGAGGAGCTCGCCGCTCAGTCGCCTTATTCGTAGCTGTGTACGTCTTCCGGGTCGGGAGGCGGAGCGCCGATCTCGTCGATGTCCGACTGCCACGAGGCCGCGACCGGGTCGCGCGAGAGCGCGAGCTCGGCGAGGTCGGAGGCGAACTGAACGAGCGCGGCGGTTGCAGCCTCGGGCGTGTCGTAGCGCTGCTCCTCGAGCTCGGCCGCGCTCTCCTGGATCGTGTACTTGCGGCCGGACACGCGGGTTACCTTGAGCACGAGCGCCTCCCCCTCGACGTCCCATGCGTCGGTGGCCATCGGCCTCGGCGCCTCGCCGGGCCGCCACGGGCGCTCGTCGTCGAAGAAATTGCTCGGGCGTAGCTCGACGCTGAAGGTGATCCCCTCAGCGGGGTCCTCGACGGCGCCGTTGACCATCGCCTGGCCCGATTCGTAGACCTCGACGCCGACCCCGCTCGTCTTCCAGGTGCGGCCCGAGCGCTCGCCGAGCGTCGCGGCCAGGTCGGTGAGACACTTGCCGGCGACGTCGAGCTGCTCCTGGACGAGCGCCTTGCGGTCGTCCTCGAGCTCGCCGAAGACGACGCTCAGATCGGGCGGCGGCGCCACTTCCTCGGTGGCCTCTTCAGCGCTCTCGACCTCCTGTTCGTTCATGTCCTGTTCGCTCATCTGTCCCTCATTCTCCATCAGCCGGGGCCTCGTCGCCCAGACGTCGGGCGAGCTCCTCGATCTTGCCTTGTGCGCCGGCAAGCTGCTCGGACAAACGGCGGTAGAGCTCCTCGCCGCGCTCCCAGAGCTTCGTCAGCTCGCCGAGATCGACGTCACCGCGCTCGAGCCTCTCGACGATCCCCTCGAGCTCGGCCTGCTGCTGCTCAAATGACACGGGGGAAACCATGTTTCCCCCGTGGGCCCCCTTCTTCTGCTCACGGTCGGCCACTGGCCCGCTGATGCTAGACGTCGACCGGGAGGGCCACCGTCGTCGCGGCGGAGGCACGGGCGAAGCCCGCACCTCCGTCACGCGAAACCTCGAGTCGGCAGCGGTCCGCTCGGCCGCAGCCGAAGGGCTCCGTGGTCATTCGGTGCGTGCCCCGAAGGTGCCACCGGCGACCTCGACGGCGAGCTCCGTCCCGGGCAAGGGCGGCTCGCGAACGAGCTGCTCCCCGGCGCGCACGATGGCGTAGCCACGCTCCAGGGTGGCCCGCGGCGAGAGGGCGAGCAGGCGGCCGTGCGTGGTGTCGAGCCGCGCGCGCCGGCGCTCGAGCGCGAGCAGCGGCGCCCGGCGGAGCCTGTCGTGCGTCGCCTCGAGGCGCGCGGCCCGGCGTTCGCACACCTGCCGTGCGCCGCGCTCGAGCCTGACGTGCGAGCGCTCGAGCCACGCCTGCAACTCGGCCAGGTCCGGGACGACGAGGCGGCCGGCGACCGACGGCGTCGAGGCGCGCACGTCCGCGGCGAGGTCGACGAGGGGCGTGTCCTGCTCGTGGCCGACCGCCGAGACGATCGGCACCGGGCACCCCGCGACCGCGCGTACCAGTCGCTCGTCGGAGAACGGGAGCAGGTCCTCGAAGCTACCGCCGCCACGGGCGAGCACGATCACGTCCGCGCCGCGTGCGCAAAGCTCACCGATCGCGGTCACGAGCTCCGACGCGGCGCGGGCGCCCTGTACGTACCTCTCGGCGACGAGCACGTGCGCCGGCGGGAAGCGGGCCGCGATCGCGGTGAGAACATCTCGCTTGGCCGCAGCGTCGTTGCCGGTGACGAGCCCGACGAGGCGCGGGATCCGCGGCAGCGCGCGTTTCCGCTCGGCCGCGAACAGCCCCTCGCCGGCGAGCTTCTGCTTCAGCCGTTCGAGCGCCGCGAGGTGTGCGCCGAGCCCGTAGCGCTCGATCGTGAGCGCGCGCAGGTGGAAGTCGCCGCGCTGCTCGTACAGCTCGGGCCGCCCGTAGACGTGCACCCGTTCCCCGTCGGCGAGCTCGAGGCGCAGCCCGTCGAACTGCCCGCGCGGCATCTGCACTGCCAGGCACGCGCCGTCCTCCGGATCCTTCAGCGTGAAGAACACGGACGCCCACCGCTCCTGCCGCCGCAGCTCGGTCACCTCGCCCTCGACCCAGAGCGTCGGCAGCCGCTGCAACCAGCTCGCGACGCCCTGGTTGAAGGCGCGCACGGAGTAGACCTTCCGCCCCTCGACCTCGCTCGACTGGACCTTCACGCGGGCAAGGCTAGCGCCCCGACTCGCGTCGGCTCCTCGGCCCGACGCACCACTTGCTGCTCAGGAGTCGAGACTCTGTGCGGCTGCCAGCGCGAGCTCGCGGCGGAGCTCGACGGGGAGGCGGAACTCGACGTCCTCGTCCATCAGGCGGTACGGCTCGAGGTCCGTGATGCCGCGGTTGCGGAACCACTCGAGCACGCCCTCCACGAGCGTTTCCGGCGCCGAGGCGCCCGAGGTGATACCGACGATCTCGACGCCGTCGAGCCAGCGCTCGTCGATCTCCGTCCAGTCGTCGATCAGGTGCGACGGGACGCCGCCCGCGCGCGCCACCTCGACCAGACGGTTCGAGTTCGACGAGTTGCGCGAGCCGACGACAAGCAGAAGGCCGATCTCGCCGAGCATCTCCTTCACGGCCCACTGCCGGTTGGAGGTCGCGTAACAGATGTCTTCCTTCTTGGGTGCGTGGATCGTCGGGAAGCGCGCTCGCAGCGCCGCGATCATCTCGCCGGTCTCGTCCACCGACAGCGTCGTCTGCGTCACGTAGGCGAGTCTCGCCCCGTCCGGGAACGCGAGGCTCTCGACCTGCTCAGGCGTCTCGACGAGGACGATCGAGCCCGGCGCCTCGCCCATCGTCCCGACGACTTCTTCGTGGCCGGCATGACCGATCAGGATGACCGTGTAGCCCTGCGCCGCGTAGCGCCGCGCCTGGGTGTGCACCTTGGTCACGAGCGGGCAGGTGGCGTCGATCGTGCGCAGGCTGCGCGCCTCGGCGTTCACGTGCACCGCCGGCGCGACGCCGTGGGCCGAGAAGACGACTGTCTGCCCGACCGGAACCTCCTCCTCGTCCTCGACGAAGATCGCGCCGCGGGCCTCGAGCTCGCGCACGACGTGCAGGTTGTGCACGATCTGCTTGCGCACGTACACGGGCGGGCCGTAGAGCTCGAGTGCCCGATCGACCGTCTCGACCGCCCGCTCGACACCGGCGCAGTAGCCGCGCGGCGAAGCGAGAAGCACCTTGCGCACCACGCGGCAAGTCTATCGGCGGGCAGCGAGCGACCGGTGAACGCGAGGAAGCGAGAAAGCCCGCCGCTCGGGGGGTCGGCGCGACGGGCTCTCTCGATGGTTCTCTGCGGCTTCGCGCTGGGCACGCGCCGCAGTTCAGATCGCCCAGAGCGGCTAACGCTAACGCTTCTGCCGCCTCGGTGCCAATAGGCCGACGGGCCCATCTTTCGAACGCGGAAAATGAGGCTCCGCTCTACCGAGCGGTCTGCGCGAGCACGATCGCCGCGAGCACGACCAGCGCGCCCGTCAGCTGCAAGGCGCTCAGCGACTCGCCGAGCCACGCCCACGCGACCACGGTCGCGACGACAGGCTCCAGCATCGCGACGATCGCCACGCGTGTCGCCGGCAGGTGCTTGAGCGCACTCACGAGCAGAAAGAACGGCAGGATCGTTCCGAGCACGATCATCCACGCCATCAGTGCCCACACCGGCAGGTGATGCCCGTCCAGGTGCCCGAGCAGCGAGACGCTCTCGGCCACGCGGCCGGCGGGGAAGCTCCACCAGGGAGCCACGATCGACCAGAAGATCGCCGCGAATCCGAAGCCCCACGCGAGCAGCGAGACGGCGTCGCGGTCGCCGATCGCGTGCTCGGCGAGCAGCAGGTAGGTCGCGTAAGTGACGGCGGCGGCGAGCGAGAAGGCGATTCCTGCGGTCGAGACGGGCCCGCCCTCGCCGACGTTGAGGATCAGCCCGAGCCCGAACAGGGCGAGCGCGAGCGCGTACCAGATTCGCCGGCGGACGGGCTCGTGGAAGACGTAGCGCGCCCAGAGCGCGACAAGAAGCGGCGCCAGGTACTCGATCAGCAGCGCGATCCCGACCTCCAGGCGGTGGATCGAGAGGAAGTAGAACCACTGCACGAACGCGAGCCCGCAGATCCCGAAGACGGCGAGGAACGGCAGCTCTCGTGCGCGCACACGTAGCCGCGAGGGCGCCGTTACCAAGAGCACCAGCACCAGGCCGACGAGCGCGCCGGTCGTCCGCACCTGCGAGAGACGCAGCGAGGAGACGCCGGACGCGAGGATCACCTTCGAGATCGTCCCGTTGACCGCCCAGAGGGTCGCGGCGGCGGCGGCCATCGCGTACCCGACCCGCGGACGCCGGTGGGCGGCCGGCCTGACGGGTAGTGGCGCCTCGCTCACGCGCTGGAGGCTACGGCCTACACTGACGCGCGACGGGACGTAGCTCAGCCTGGTTAGAGCGCCGCGTTTGGGACGCGGAGGCCGCGAGTTCGAATCTCGCCGTCCCGATTTGGACACGGGGGAGAACCTCCGGTTCTCCCCCGTGGGCCCCCTCTCCGACACGTGGCGACTGGGTGTGTACGAGCACGGGCAAAGCCCGCACTCGCGGCGACTCGCCGCTCGTCAGCAGGCCGCGCAAAGAACATGCGGCGCGTGGCTATCGCAGTTCGCGCGAACCGCCGGACGACTCCGAGTTCGCGGCGAGTGCGGGCTCTGCCCGTGCTCGCCCGCTACGGCTGAAAGATGTCGGAAGGGGGGCCCGCGGGGGGAAACCGGAGGTTTCCCCCCGCGTTAGAGAACCCAGTCGCCCCCGCGCAGGATCGGCACCTCGTCGCCGTCCTTCGTGACGCCGCTGATCGCGAGCTCGCGGGAGCCGATCATGAAGTCGGTGTGGATCGAGGAGTGGTTGACGCCGCGGTCGTGGCGCTCGTCGGTCGAGAGCGCTCGCGCGCCCTTGATCGCCTTCAAGATCGCCATTCCGAGCGCGATGTGCGAGGCCGCGTTCTCGTCGAAGAGCGTCTCGTAGAAGGTGAGCCCGGTCCTACCGACGCGGGAGTTCGCATCCACGAGCGCGACCTCGCCGAGTCGCGCCGCGCCGTCGTCGATCGCCGCGTGTGCCCGCATCAGCTCCTCTCCCTCGCTCGCGCGAACCTCGACCGCGCGACCGCCCTCGAAGCGCACCGCGAGGCCGCGCACGATCGTGCCCTGGATCTGGAGCGGATACGTCGCGCGCACGGTGCCCTCGACGCGACGGGCATCCGGCACCGTGTAGACCTCCTCGGTCGGCATGTTCGCGACGTGCTCGATGCCGCCGCGGGACTCCTCGACTGCGGTCCCCCAGACGGCGTCGGGGAGGAGCCCGACCGTCAGGTCTGTTCCGGGTCCGCGGTAGCGGAGCGCGTCGAAGGCGTGCTCGTTGAGTGTCGCTGCGCGCCGTCGGAGGTTCGCGATGTGCTCGTGCCACGCGGCGACCGGATCGGGTTCGTCCAGGCGTACCGCAGTCGCGACCGCTTTCCAGAGCCGCTCGACGTCCGGCTCGCCGAAGACGGCCTGCGCCCAGCCCTCGTTCGGAAACGCGACGATCGACCAGTTGCAGAGGCCGTCGTTCAGCCGCAGGCTGGCCTCGGCCACCTCCCGCATCCGCGAGCGGGCGACGCGGCCGCCGTCGAGGTCGGCGAAGATCTCGGGCTCGGGGTTCCCGGTGATGGCGAGAAGCGCGGCACCTTCGGCGCCGAGGTCGTCCAGCCGCTTCACGAGCCAGGGCGGCGAGAAGGCGAGGGCGTCCTCGGCGGCGTGCTCGACGTGCGCGTGGCGGACGTGCTGGTCGGTGTAGAGCACGTCTACGAAGCTCGCCCCTGCGGCGTACGCCTCGCGTGCGACCGCTCGGACGAGCGGCTCGTGCTCGACGAGCGCGTTGATCGCAAGGAGCTGGCCTGGCTGGACGTTGACCCCGACGTGAACCGCGAGCCGGGCGTACTCCCTCAATCTGACGTCGGCCGCGGGCATCTTGGCGGACAATCTACTTCGACCGCGACGGGGTGCCCTCAAACACGTTGCCTTGCCCGGCTTCGGACTACACTCACGTCCCTGTGCGCCGCGTAGCTCTGCTGTCGATGGTGCTGCTCGGGTTCGTCGTAACCGGCTGTGGCAGCTCGAAGTCCTACTCCCTTGCGGACACGCGCGCGTGTCTCCTGGCCAGAGGCGTCCAGATCGGCGGCAAGCTCGATTTCGTCGCCTCGACGGCGACCGGCGGCGCCTTCGTCGCGAGGCTCGGCGACAACACCGTCAAGATCGTCTTCGGCGAGACCGAGAACGACGCCGAGCAGATCCAGCTCGCCTACGACCACTTCGCCCTCCCGAACGTGAAGGCCGGCCTCGCCGACGTGCTCCGGCGCTACGAGAACACGGTCACGCTCTGGCACGAGCACCCGCAGGAAAGCGACCTCGCGCTCGTCGTCGGCTGCCTCAAGTAGCACGGGGGGACAGAGCACGGGGGGACACCTTCGGTTTCCCCCCGTGGGCCCCCCTTCCGACATCTTTTCGCCGTTGTGGGCGAGCACGGGCGGAGCCCGCACTCGCCGCTGGCTCGCTCGGTCCGGCTAATCGCGCGAAAGGCAAGACGGCAAGAACCCTGCGCTCGAGGCGGCTACCCTAGAGGGCGCGCGCGGGTGTAGCTCAATGGTAGAGCTCCAGCCTTCCAAGCTGATTATGCGGGTTCGATTCCCGCCACCCGCTTGAACGCGGGGGAAACCAGGTTTCCCCCGCGGGCCCCTTCTTCGTTGCTGCGGCCGGCGGCGGTGGACGGTGGTTCTGAAACGAGCCGCTTGTTGCCGCTTGCTCTGGGGGAGGCACGGGCGGAGCCCGCACCTCGGTCTTGAACCGAGTAGGGCGACGTCCGACGTTCCCACGATTCTTTCGGCGTGAGCGATCGGGTGGTCGAGATTCGGACGCGGACCGTGTTACGGATTCTGCTCGTGATCCTCGCGGTGGCGGTCGTCCTCGAGGTGATCTGGATCTCGAGACACGTGCTCACCTGGATCCTGATCGCGATCTTCTTCGCGCTCGCGCTTGACCCGCTCGTGTCCGCGATCCAGAGGCGCACGGGCACGCGGCGCGCGGCTGCGATCGGGCTGGCCTATGTGGCCGTGGCGCTCGTGATCGTCGGCATCGGCGCCTCGTTCGTGCCGAAGCTCGTCGACGAGGTGAACGGCCTCGTCGATGCGTCGCCGGGGTACGTCGAGGACCTGACGCACGGCAGGGGGCGGCTCGGGTTCCTCGAGACCAGGTACCACATCGTGGAGAAGGTGCGCGAGCAGGTGAACGAGGGCGGCGCCTCCCGGCTCCTCGGCCTCTCCGACACGGCGGTTGCGGTGACGAAGGGTGTGCTGACGCTGGTCGTGGCGACGGTGACGATCGTCTTCCTCACCTTCTTCCTCCTGCTCGAAGGCGGTACGTGGGTCGAGCGCTTCTACGGCCTCCTCCCCGAGCGCTCGCAGCCGCGCTGGAGACGCCTGGGGAAGGAGATCCACCAGACGATCGGCGGCTACGTGACCGGCAACCTGCTGATCAGCCTGATCGCCGGCGTCACGGTCACGATCGTGCTGCTGGCGATGGGCGTTCCGTACGCGGTCGCACTCGGGCTGCTCGTCGCCGTGCTCGACCTGATCCCGCTTGCCGGCGCCACGCTCGCCGGGATCATCGTCGTCACCGTCTCGTTCCTGCACTCCGTGCCGGCCGGAATCGTGCTCCTCGCGTTCGTGATCGTCTACCAGCAGGCCGAGAACCACATCCTGCAGCCGCTGATCTACGGGCGGACCGTGCAGCTCTCGCCGCTTGCGGTCCTGATCGCGATCCTGATCGGCGCCGAGCTTGCCGGCATCCTCGGCGCGCTCGCCGCGATCCCTGTCGCAGGCTCGATTCAGGTCGTCGTCCGGGACATCCTCGCGGTGCGGCGAAGCCGCGTTCAGGAGAGCGTCGCGCTGCCGCCGTGACCTTCCCGCCATGGCCGGTGCCGATCGAACGGTAGGATCTGACGCCCCACAAGATGCCTCGTTCGGAGGCCAAGAAAAGGCGCCGAACGACCGAAACCACTGCCATGGGACGCCGCACAGCCTTCCTCGCCTGCCTGATCACGTTGCTGGTGGGCGCCCTTGCGCCTGGCACCGTCCGCTCCGCTGTCGACTCGCGGAACGGAATGGCAGTGCTGGAAGGAGGCGTTCTCGCTGAGTTGAACGGTGTGCGGGCCGCGAACGGGCTCCGCCCGCTCAGCCTGAGCCCGCAACTCGCGGCCGCTGCCCGTCAGCACACCTCGGAGATGCTCGCCAAGGGCTACTTCGCGCACGAGTCGTTCGGCGGGGGGCCCTTCTCGGAGCGGCTCCAGCGGTTCTACGCCCCGGGGCGCTCCGGCCGCTGGTCGGTCGGCGAGAACCTGCTCTGGTCGTCACCCGACGTTCAGGCGAAGAGGGCGGTCGAGCTCTGGATGGCGAGTCCCGGTCATCGGGAGAACATCCTCGCGCCCGCCTGGCGCGAGATCGGGATCGCCGCGATCCACGCCAACACCTCGGTCGGCGCCTTCGGCGGCGGCGCCGTCACCGTGATCACGACCGACTTCGGCGTTCGTCGCTAGCCCGTCCGGGAGCTACGCTGCGCGGGCGCGCCCGTAGCTCAGTGGAAGAGCAGCGGCCTTCTAAGCCGCGGGTCGGAGGTTCGAATCCTCCCGGGCGCATCAACACTGGGGAACAACCTCCGCTGCTCTCGCGGTATGACGCCTCCTCCGACACCTGACAGCTGTGGGTGGGCGAACGCCGGCCAAGCCGGCATTCGCGTCCGCTCGCTTCGCACATTCAGGGCAATTCAGGCTGCGGGACGGGCGTCCCACGGGCTCGGGCTTACCGGTGCCGGGGAGGCAGCAGTTCGTTGGGCAGACGTCCGGGTTCGGGCCGAAGCGTCCGGCGACGCGCTTCTCGGTCGACCCGTCGAGGCGCTCCTGGATCAGCTCGCGGATCATCGAGACGAACGCCGGGTGGGTTCCGGCCGTCCCGGCGCGCACGACGTTCACGCCGATCTCCTTGCCGAGCTCGACGGCCTCGACGTCCAGGTCGTAGAGCACCTCCAGGTGGTCCGAGACGAAGCCGACCGGCGAGACGACCACGTCCGTCACGCCGCGCTGGCGGAGCTCGCGGAGGTGGTCGCACACGTCGGGCTCGAGCCACGGCACGTGGGGCGGGCCGCTCCGGCTCTGGTAGGCGACCGAGTAGTCGGCCACGCCGACGGCCTCGGCCACGAGCCGGGCGGTCTCGGCGAGCTGCTCGGCATACCGGCAGCGCTCGGCCATCGCGCTCGGGATGCTGTGTGCGGTGAAGACGATCGGGGCCGCCGCCCGGCGCGCGTCGGGCACCTGCGCGAGCGCGTCGCCGACCCGCGCAGCGTTCGCCGCGATGAACCCCGGATGGTTGAAGAAGGTCGCGCAGCTTGAGCACCTCCGGGCGCGCCGGGCCCGACCGCGGCCTGCGCGAGGTAGACGTCCTCGCGGTACTGGCGGCAGCCGGAATAGGAGCTGAACGCCGAGGTGAAGAAGGCGAGCGCGCGGCGGGCTCCGGCATCCCGCAGCTCGCGCACCGTGTCCTCGAGGAACGGGTGCCAGTTGCGGTTCCCGAAGAAGATCGGCAGCTCGATCCCGTGCGCACGCAGCTCGTCCTCGAGCGCGGCGATCAGGTCGCGGTTCTGCCGGTTGATCGGGCTCACGCCCGCCGAAGAGCTCGTAGTGGTGCGCCACCTCCTCGAGCCGCTCGCGCGGGACGTTGCGCCCGCGCGTCACGTTCTCGAGGAAGGGCATCACGTCGTCCATTCCCTCGGGCCCGCCGAAGGAGACGACGAGCAGCGCGTCGTAGCCCCGGTCATCAGGCGAGGGTCGGCGCCGTCCGCCGGCTGCTGCGCGAGTCCACCGCGCCATCGCGCCAGCGTAGCCCCTGAGCCTGGATCCACCGATCGCGCGGGCGGTCGTCCTACCGCGCACGTCCTGACGGCCCGGAACGCCCCGCGGTCACGCGAACGGTGGATCCAGGCTGAGTCCGCGCGGGCCGCGGCTACGATGTGGCGCGCCGTGGTGGCGGTAGCTCAGTTGGTAGAGCCCCGGGTTGTGGTCCCGGTGGTCGCGGGTTCGAGTCCCGTCCGCCACCCTTCTTGAACGAGCCGCCCGCCCGCCGCGCGGGCGAGACAGCGTCGCTACGCTGACGCCGCGAGGCCCCGTAGCTCAGTGGACAGAGCGGCAGCCTTCGAAGCTGCGCGCGGTGGTTCGACTCCACCCGGGGCCATCACCCGAACGAATCAGCTCCGCGAGAGGATCCACAACCCGCCGACGGTGTAGAGCACCATCAGCGCCAGCATCGCGTACTGCGAGCGCAGCGCGTCCTCGCGGTCGCGGAAGACCGTCACGGCCCGGTCGTGGGCGACTGTGAGGCCGGCGACGTGGCCGGCGACGAGCGCTCCGGCCTGGACGTACCAGATCGTCTCGGGCACGAACGGCGCCAGATTCGGCCGGTAGTCGGCGAAGCCGAAAAGGTCCCAGCCCCGCCCGAACGGGTCGGACAGGAGCGGGATCACGTACTGGCCCTGGGTGACGAACAGCGAGAAGTAGTGCGCGACCGCATACACGAGGGCGATCGGGACGAGGCTGAGCAGGAAGTCCGAGACCAGCGAGCGCTCGATCCCCACCGACGACCGCATCAGCGCGCAGGTCGCCCGGTAGGCCGCTGCGACGAACACGCAGAACGCGAGCAGCCCGGCGAGGCTGACGAGCATCGCGACCAGGTCGCCGGTGCCTTGCGCGTCGGGGATGAACGGGTCCTTGACGTCGGCGAGCAGGTTCTGCCACCAGCTCGTGCGGCTGATGCCGTCGAAGCCGACCGAGCCGAGCATGACCGCGATCACCGCCAGCGAGCCGGGAACCGTCTCGGCGCCGGCGAGACCCGTGAACGGCCAGCGGAAGCGAAGCCGTCCCTCGACCACCGTGAGCGGCGCCATGCGGGCGAAGTAGGCGAACGCGACTGCAAATCCCTCGCCGCGCTCCTGCCAGGTCGCGCGACCGAACGTCGCGTACCCGAACAGCGTGATCACGGTGTAGACCATGGTCGCGAACCCCAGCGTGAACGGCGACGAAGGGTCCTTGTAGGCCAGCTCGAGCGCGACGAAGGCGAACAGCGCGACCGCGGCCGGCCAGCGCCCGAGTCGCTCCGGATAGACCTCGACCGTCGCCGGCCGGCCGCCGGTCCGCTCGCGTAGCCAGACGTAGCCGTCTGCGATCGCCCGCCACGGACTCAGCACCCGCCAGACGTTGCCGAAGAGCACCGACAGGAGCGGCACTCCGAGCCAGAAGACGACGTAGATCCAGGTCGGAGCGAGGTTCCTGAACGGATCGCGGTCGCCGTCGAGCGCCGTCGCGAAGACGAGGGCGAAGAGCAGCACCGAGACCGTCTGCACCGCCACCCGCAGCGGTGTGGAGAGAACGAAGCGGCTGAGCCACCCGGCGGTCGGGCGTCCTCTCGAGTGGCGTGCCAGCAGGGGTTCGCGCCAGAGCGCCCCCAGCGCGACGAACGAGACCACGAGGACGGCGGCGCCGCCCCAGTAGAACAGCCACGTCGGAACCGGCAGGTCCTTGACCGTGCCGATTCCGTGCGCGAGCAGTCTCACGTCACCGTGAGCTCGGCGATCTGGACGCCGCTCTGCTCGAGCTCGACCTCGAAGCGTCCGCGGATCGTGGCCGTGAACGCGAGCCGAGCGGTGCCGCCGGCGGCGACGTCGACCGAGAGGTCGTAGCCGTGCAGGTGCACCTCGTCCGCCGTGTCCGACTTCACGATCAGCACGACCCGTGCGTTGTGCTCCACCGACGGGCGCGCGATCCCTCCCTGCGGCTTCCCGTCGACGACCTTGATCGGGATCGCCGTCACCTGTCGCGCTTGTACGGTCGTCGCCGCGGCGGTCGTTGTTGCGGCAGTCGTCGTCGCGGCGGTCGCCGTCGTTTTCGTCGTGGTCGTTGGCACCTCCGCCGTGGGCGTCGTGGTGGCCGACTCGGTCGCGTCTGTGTCGTTCGAGCCGCCACAGCCGGCGAGCGAGATCGCCAGCGCGAGGAGGAGGACGACCCTGCTCGATCGTGTCCGGGACATGGAAGAACGCTCCTTTTCTCGTGATGAGCGCCCGCGGTGGCGCGGGCGTCTACTCGTCAAGGCAGGCGGCGCGCGGCCGCCCGCACGAAGATCAAGCAGCGAGGGAGAAAGGCGGGCCGCGCGTGCCGTACCCGAGCGAGAGCGCGGACGGCCGCAGGAGCACTGCCGTGACGGCGGGCCACCGCCTGCCGGACCCGGCCGCAAGCGCCCGGGGCGGAGCCGCGAGGAGACGGCCCAGCGATCGCGCCGCGCGCAGAAGCAGACGCGCGAGCACATACGCGACGAGGGCGAACGGAAGCTGCAACGCGATGCCGATCGCGAACGTCGGCGCGGAGACGACGGTCCACGGGAACGCGCCGTCGTGGACGAGTCGCTCGAAGTGCTCCTGGCAGGCGAACAGGAGCGGGGCCAGCGCTGCGAAGGACCAGAAGGACGGCGGGCGAGTGGTCGCGCCGGCAACGACCAGGCGCACCTCGGAGACGAGCGCCAGCGCCAGGATCGCCGTCGCGAACGCGAGACCGAGCGGGAGGTACGAGAGATAGCCGTGACCCGCTTCCTCGAGCAGATGTGCCCGCTGCTCGGGGCCGGCTGCCGCGAGGTCGTACGCGAGCGTGTGCGCGACCTGTGTCCCGGCCAGGGCGAGGACGATGGCGACGACCCACGCGAAGGAGCGGCGGTGCACGTGAAGATCGTAGACGCGGACGGCGAATCGTCCTGCGTCTGCTCAGTGCGCGTGCAGGTGCACGCATCCGTCATCTTCCCTGGAGCAGTCGTCTAGGCGGTGAGCCCGGCGATGCCGTTTCGGAGCAGCGCCAGCGCCAGAAGCACGACGATCACGGCCGCGACAGTCCGGGCGTTCCGCTCGAGCCAGTTTCTGGCGGCGCCGAGCACGCGCTTCGTCCACTCCGAGGCGACGAGCAGCAGGACGAGGGCGACCGCGAGCGGGAGCAGCGCCACGATCGTGAAGAAGAGCCACTGGATGGCGTAGCCCTGGGCGGTCGGGTTCGTCTCCGAGATCGTCTTCAGCGCGATCGGGATGAAGCCGCCCGGATTCGCGAGCAGGGCGCCTGCGCCGACGACGGCGATCACGGGCGACGAGGCGACCTTGCTCATCTTCTCGATCGCCGCCTTCGTCTGCTCGGGCTTCGGCGGCCGGCGCAACACCCGGACGACCCAGGCGAGCAGGAGGATCGCGATCACGACGTCGAGGATCGCGACCCAGGTCTTCGGGCTGGACGTGGGGGAGGCGGCGATATCGCCGAGCACGAACGCCGCGGCGACGCCGACGGCGAGCGTCGCCGTGAAGGCGCCGAGGAAGAACCAGAACCCGGTGCGCAGCGGTCGCTCCGCGAGGACGAGCGCGAGCACGGAGAAGGTCAGCGTCGTCGGCGAGAGCATCGCCGCGAGCGCCACGAGCACGAGCTCGGTGTCGATCCAGGTCACGGCGCCAGCCTAACCGGCCCCGGGGAGCGTGCTCCCTGGGTCGTTGCCGGGGGCTTTCTCAGGCCCGGCGCTAGACGAAGCGGAAGAGGCTTGCGATCGACGTGAAGATCTTCGCGTCGGCCGCCGCACGGGAGTCGATCCGGAACGAGAGCATGTAGAGGCGCCCCGGGCGCAGCATCAGGATCAAGGTGAAGCCCGTCTTCGCTCCCTGGAAGGCCTTCGGCAGGGGCACCGTCCCGGTGATCAGGATCGCGTTGCCCGCAGGGAGCTTCAGCAGCTGCGGCTTGCTGATCTTCGCGCCGGGGGACGCCATGTTCTTCGCGAACGAGGCGCCGATCGCCGGCAGGTCCGCAACCTTGTACGTCTTCGCGACCGGCTGGATCCTCAGCGAGACGTCCGTCGGCACCGGGCTCGGCAGCGCAGGCCACATGAAGGCACGGAACCGGAAGTTCCGGAGATCTTCGCGGGCGCTTGCAGTGCCGATGTACGAGGAGTACACCGAGGCGAGGTCCGTCTTCTTCTGCTTCTTCAGCTGCGCGATCTTCGTCTTGACGGCGGCGAGCGAGGGCGGAATCACCTGCCACTTCGACGGGATGGTGATCCTGTAGCCGCTGCTCTTGTCGACGTAGATCGTCGACGGCAGGTTCTTCGCCGCCGCCGGGTCCGCGACGAGCAGCGACGCTGTCACGGCAACCACGGCCACCGCGACGACGAGCAAACAAGCGGAAACGGCTCTCACCTCGACTTCGTAGCACGCACCACCATTGCTGTCGAATCCGAGTTCTCTAGGCTTGGCCTCCCGACGACGAGAGGAGCACAGTTGGCAAGCGATGCCGGAGCACCGACGGCGTTCGAAGTCTGGAACGACTACGACCCCTCGATGCGCTTCATCACGGCGTACCCGGTCTCGGCCGCGCAGGGCACGGAGGCCAGCACCGTGGCCTACTACGCGTTCGAGCCGGGACAGCACAGCGGCCTTCACGCCGACGACGCCGAAGAGGTGATCTACGTCGCGGACGGAGAGGGCGAGGTGTTCGTCAGCGGCCGCCAGGAAAAGCTCGAGGCCGGCGGGTTCGCCTTCGTCCCCAAGGGCGTCCAGCACGACGTCTATGCCTACGGCGACGTTGCGCTCCGCCTGCTCTCGTTCTTCCCGAGCGCTCGGGTCGAGAGCACCTACACCGAGATCGTCCTACCGTTCGGCGGCTACGTGATCTCGTCCGACACCCCGGCGCCGGGGATGCCGCAGCTGCAGGAGATCGACTTCGACGACCTCCCCCCGGGGCTCGCGGAGGACATGGGGATCGAATGGGCGACCGAGGAGGTGCCCGAGGTCGACGGCGAGGCGGCGCCCGAAGACGAAGAGGAGTCCGCCGGAACGTAGTCTGTGTGCTCCCGCGGGTGTGGCGGAACTGGCAGACGCGCCGGGTTTAGGTCCCGGTGGGCTTCGGCTCTTGGAGGTTCGAGTCCTCTCGCCCGCACTGCCCGAGCGAATCCGTCCTCGGCTTCGCCTCAGACATGACGATTCGTTCGGGCCAACGGCGCCTCTTCAGCCGCTTCGAGCCGCGCCCGCGCATGTCGGGCGCGGCGGCGACCGTCAAGGAAACTGGTGGAGCCGACCGCCCGGAAATCGCCGAAGCTGTTCGCCTGCAGTCGTTCAGGGCAAGAACTCGGCGTACTCGGCGAGCGCCTTCCGTGGCTTCGCAGCCGGTTCGTTCGTCGGGTAGCCGAGATGGATCAGGGCGACGAACTGCTCGTCGTCGGCGAGGCCGACGGCGGCGCGGCCTTCTGGGGTCTCCAGGAGCCTCGGCGTGCGCCAGTACGAGGCCAGGCCTCTCGCGCGGGCGGCCAGGAGGACGACGTACACCGCGCAAGCTGTTGCGAGCACATCCTCGTGGTTCTGATGGTCGTCGCCGGTGAGCCTGGCGCTCGCGACGACGAGCGTCGGCGCCCTGCCCAGCTTGACGCGCTCGTTTGGCGCGCCGCCTTCGACGAGGCGCTCGAAGGTCTCCGGGCCGAGCACGCGGAAGCGCCACGGCTCGGTGAGGAAATGGTTCGGCACCCAGCGCGCGAGCTCGAGCAGCTCCTCCACCACCTCGCGCGGCACCGGCTCTGGCGCGAACACCTTGTGGGTGCGGCGCGTCCGGATCGCGGTGTCGAGATCCACGCCCGCACGCTATCGCGAGCGCGGGACTGGCGCGCCTGACCCGGGCGCACTCTGATTCAATGGCTCGTCTATGGAGACGCAGCTCGAGCAGCTCGACGGAGACCGCGCACGCCTGACGGTCGAGGTTCCGGCCGACGACGTTCATCATGCGGTCACCCACGCGACCCACGATCTCGCCGAGCGCGTCAAGATCCCCGGCTTCCGGCCCGGCAAGGTTCCAACGCCGGTACTCGTCTCGAAGGTCGGCAAGCAACGGGTCTATTCGGAGGCGGTCGAGTCTCACATCGGCAGCTGGTTCTGGACCGCAGCCCAGCGAACGCGCGCACGGCCGGCCGAGCAGCCCGAGTACCAGTACGACCTGCCCACGACCGACTCGGAGAGCTGGAGCTTCACGGCCGAGTTCGCCGTCCAGGCGAGGCCCGACCCGGCCGACTGGACGAAGCTCGAGGTGCCGAAGCGCGAGGTCGAGGTGTCCGACGAGATGATCTCGACGCAGCTCGAGGCGCTCCAGCGCATGGTCGCCGAGCTCTCCCCGGTCGAGGGCCGTCCGGCGCAGGAGGGCGACGTCGCCGTCGTCGACATCGTCTCCGACGAGAGCGCGCACCGCGACTACGTTCTCGAGCTCGGCAGCGAGCGGCTTGTGGACGAGATCGAGGGCGCCATTCGGGGGCTGCTCGTCGGCGACACCGACGAGGTCACGTGGGAGGTCGGCGACGGCTCGACCCGTGGCGCTGCCGTCACGCTGAAAGAGCTCCACGAGAAGGTCCTGCCCCCGCTCGACGACGACCTCGCGCGGGCCTCCTCCGAGTTCGACTCACTCGACGACCTGCGCGGCGACATCGACAGCGGGATCCGCGAGCAGCTCGAGGAGGAAGTCGAGGCGGAGTTCCGCCAGGAGGCCGTCGACGAGCTGGTGAAGGCGTCGAAGGCCGACCCGGCGGGGCTCGTGGTCGAGGTACGGACGCGCGAGCTGCTGAACGCCTTCGTTCGCAACTTCGAGTCGCGCGGGATCGACGTCGGCGCGTACCTACAGGCAACCGGCGTCACTCCGCAGATGCTCGAGCAGCGGCTGCGCGAGGAGGCGCGGCAGTCGGTCGCGCGGGAGATCCTGCTCGAGGCGGTCGTCGACAAGCTCGACATCGAAGTGTCCGACGACGACATCCGCGAGCAACTCCGCGAGCAGGGCGAGTCGGACTCCGACATCGAGGAGTTCATCGAGACGGGCGGCGCGGACCGTGTTCGCCAGGACATGCGGATGAAGAAGGCAGTCGACCGCATCGCGGCCGAGGTGAAGCCGATCCCGAAGGAGCTCGCCGAGGCGCGCGAGGCGATCTGGACGCCGGAGAAGGACAAGCCGGTAGCCGAGGCCGAGAAAACGTTGTGGACTCCCGGCAGCTAGACGAATGATCGATAAACCGAATCATTCGTCTCTACGCCCGATCGACGGCCGGGCGTCGGCTCACCAAGAACACGCAACCGAGGCAGGTCGACCCTGGACGGCCACCAACCCGGGAGCGCGCTTCGCGCGCTCCTCGATGATTGATCGGGGATTGCCGATCAACCATCTAGCTCGGAAACACTTCTGGAAGGAGCACTCATGAGCCCGAACATCCCGATGGTGGTTGAGCAGACCTCGCGTGGCGAGCGCGCCTTCGACATCTACTCGCGCCTGCTCTCCGAGCGCATCGTGTTTCTCGGCACGCCGGTTGACGACTGGGTTGCGAACCTGGTGATCGCGCAGCTTCTCCATCTCGAGTCGGACGACCCGGACAAGGACATCTACCTCTACATCAACTCGCCGGGCGGCTCGGTGTACTCAGGGCTCGCGATCTACGACACGATGCAGTTCATCAAGCCGGACGTACAGACGATCTGTGTCGGCATCGCGATGAGCATGGGCTCGCTCCTGCTCGCAGCCGGCGCGAAAGGAAAGCGGATGGCGCTGCCGAATTCGCGGATCCTGATCCACCAGGTGTCCGGCGGCTTCCAGGGCCAGGGCACCGACATCGAGATCCAGGCCCGCGAGGTGATCGGCCTCAAGCGGCGGCTGGAGGAGATCTACTCGCAGCACACCGGCAAGAGCGTGGAAGAGGTGTCCCATGACATGGAGAGAGACTTCTTCCTGAGCCCCGAGGAGGCCAAGGAGTACGGCATCATCGACACCGTGATCACGCACCGAGAGGTGACGCGCGCGGAGGCCGCGGCCTAGTCAGATCGGGTCCGGCAGAGTAAAAGGAGGGAGACATGGCGCGCGCAAACGAGGGCAACGAGCAGCTGCTCTGCAGCTTCTGCGGGAAGTCGCAACGCCAGGTCAAGAAACTGATCGCAGGCCCGGGCGTCTACATCTGCGACGAGTGCATCGATCTCTGCAACGAGATCATCGACGAGGAGCTCACCACTCCGTCGACGCTCGACCTCGACAACCTGCCGCGGCCGCAGGAGATCTGCGCTGCGCTGAACGACTATGTCGTGTCGCAGGAGGAGACGAAGCGCACGCTCTCGGTGGCCGTCTACAACCACTACAAACGCGTTCAGATGGGCAACGAGGACGGCGCAGTCGAGTTGCAGAAGTCGAACATCCTGCTGCTCGGGCCGACCGGCTGCGGCAAGACGCACCTCGCCCAGACGCTGGCCCGGATCCTCAACGTGCCGTTCGCGATCGCCGATGCGACGGCGCTCACCGAGGCCGGCTACGTCGGCGAGGATGTGGAGAACATCCTGCTGAAGCTGATCCAGGCCGCCGACTTCGACATCAAGAAGGCGGAGACGGGGATCATCTACATCGACGAGGTCGACAAGATCGCGCGGAAGGCGGACCACCCGTCGATCACGCGCGACGTCTCCGGCGAGGGCGTTCAGCAGGCGCTGCTGAAGATCCTCGAGGGCACGGTCGCCTCGGTACCGCCGCAGGGCGGTAGGAAGCACCCGCACCAGGAGTTTCTCTCGATCGACACGACGAACGTGCTCTTCATCTGCGGCGGCGCGTTCGCGGGGCTCGACAAGATCATCGCCAAGCGCGTCGGCAAGAACGCGATCGGCTTCGGCCGCCAGATCTCGTCGAAGCGCGACGCGGAGAGCGCGGAGCTGCTCTCCGAAGTGATGCCGGAGGACCTCCTGAGCTTCGGGCTGATCCCGGAGTTCATCGGCCGGCTGCCGGTCGTCTCGGCCGTGCACCAGCTGAAGCGGGAGGATCTCGTCCAGATCCTGATGGAGCCGAAGAACGCGCTCGTCAAGCAGTACCAGCGCTTCTTCGCCTACGACCACATCGACCTCGTGTTCACCGAGGACGCGCTCTGGTCGATCGCCGACAAGGCGCTCAAGCGCGAAACCGGCGCCCGCGGGCTGCGCTCGATCATCGAGAACGCGCTCCTCGACGTGATGTTCGAGTTGCCGTCGCGCAAGGATGTCTCCAAGTGCGTGATCACCAAGGAGACGATCGAAAAGAACCTCAAGCCGACGCTCGTCACAAGTGCCGGCGGCGATCTGCTCGACGCCGACGAGCTGGCCGAAGAGTCGGCGTAGCCGCAAGACGGCTTCCTGATAGCCAGGTCGTCTCCCGGCTGGACGTCGCTAGGCTGGCGCTCCGATGACGGAGTCCAAACCGATTGAGCCTAAGCCGATGGAGCCGCGCTACGACCCGCGCGGCGTCGAGGAGCGCTGGCAGCAGACCTGGGAGGAAGAGGGTCTGTACAGGGCTGACGCGGGTGCGCGTCGCGACGAGACGTACGTCATCTGCGTGCCGCCGCCGAACGTCACCGGGGAGCTCCACATGGGCCACGCTCTCAACGGCTCGATGCAGGACTGCCTGATCTGCTGGCACCGGATGCGGGCTTCGACACGCTCTGGCAGCCGGGCTACGACCACGCGGGCATCTCGACGCAGAACGTCGGTCGAGAAGCAGCTGCTAGCGGAGGGCACGTCCCGCCAGGAGATCGGGCGCGAGGCGTCTCGAAGCGCACTTGGGAGTGGCTCGACGAGACGGGCGGCGGATCATGGACCAGTTCCGGCGGCTCGGTTGCCTCGCTCGACTACTCGCCGCGAGCGCTTCACGATGGACGACGGCTACGTCGACGCGGTGATGCGCTTCTTCGTCCGTCTCTGCGAGAAGGGTTGGATCTACCGTGCGAACCGGATTATCAACTGGTGCCCGTATCACCGGACGCGATCTCCGACCTCGAGGTCGACGCACGTCGAGGCCGGGACGACACGCTGTCGACGATCGCGCTATCCGTTCGCCGACGGAGACGGGCTAGATCACGATCGCGACCGTCCGACCGGCCACGATCCTCGCCGACGTCGCGGTCGCGGTGCATCCGGACGACCAGCGCTACGCCAACTCGATCGGGCGGAGGTGGTCGTGCCCGTCGTCGAGCGCCGCGTGCCGGTGATCGCCGACGAGCGGGTCGAGCGCGAGTTCGGCACCGGCGCGCTGCAAGATCACGCCGGGCCACGACCCGACCGACTTCGAGATCGGCCGCGACCACGACCTGCCGACGCTGAGCGTGATCGGGCCCGACGGCCGTATGACCGCCGAGGGCTTCGAGGGGCTCGACCAGACGGAGGCCGCGCGCGCATCGTTGAGTGGTGAAGGAACACGAGCAGCTCGAGAAGCCGGAGCCTGTACCGCACTCGGTCGGCACCTGCGAGCGCTGCGAACGCGCATCGAGCCGCTCGTCTCGCCCAGTGGTGGTGCAGATGGACGAGCTCGACGCGCCGGCGCTCGAGGCGCTCAGCGGTCGGCCGGGTCCTCTTCCACCCGAGAGCCAGCACCGCTTCGCGATCGAGTCGCTGGAGAACGCGCCCGACTGGTGCGTCTCGCGCCAGCTCTGGTGGGGCCACCAGATCCCGATCTGGACGTGTCCCGACGGCCACGAACGGCGCGAGGCCGCCGCCCGAGACGTGTGCGGAGTGCGGCGCCGCCGCGCTCGTCCGCGAGACCGATGTGCTCGACACGTGGTTCTCCTCGGCGCTCTGGCCGTTCGCGACGCTCGGCTGGCCGGACGAGACGCGCTGAGCTGCGCCGCTACTACCCGGGCGACATCAACGCACTGCGCGCGAGATCATCCGCCTCTGGGAGAACCGGATGATCTTCTCCGGGCTCTACCTGCTCGGCGAGGTCGCCGTTCCCGACGTGATCATCCACTCGACCGTGCTCGCGTGGACGGCCGGCGGATGTCGAAGTCGCTCGGCACGGGAATCGACCCGCTCGACATCGGTCGACAAGCACGGCACCGACGCGACCGCTACGGACTGCTCGAAGATCTCCTCGACACAGGACGTCCGCTTCTCGTGGGGCGCGATCGAGAAGGGCGGCAAGCTGACGAACAAGCTCTGGAACGTGCGCGGCTGATCCTCCTGAGGGAAGGCGTCGACCCGAGCGGGCGCGGCAGGCCCGATCGAGGAGCGTGGATCGTCGATCGCATCGCAGGACGCGCGAGCAGATCGAGGGCTTCCTCGGCGACTTCGACTTCCTCCACGCCGGCGACGACGCTCTATCGCGTCATCTTCGACGACTTCTGCGACTGGTATGCCGGAGGCAATCAAGCCGCGCCTCTACGACGGCGACGCCGATGCGCGACGGCGCATTCGCCGCGCTCGAGCACCTGCTGGTGCTGCTCCATCCGTTCCTGCCGCACGTGACCGAGGAGATCTGGTCGCATCTCCCGGAACGAGAGGAGCGGTTGATCGTCACCTCGTGGCCTGAGGCCGCCGACGCCTTTCCGGAGGCCGGCGCAACCTCGACCGCGTCCAGGAGGCCGCGTTGATCTTCCGGCGCTCGGGCGTTCTTCCCCTGCTCGAGGGTGACGACAAGCGGATCTTCGACGCGGTCGTCAAGCCGGAGCGCACGAAGGCGAACGGCGACATCGCGGCCGAGCGCGAGCGCCTTCGCAAGGAGATCACCCGGTCGGAGGGGATGCTCGCGAACGAGCACTTCGTCCAGGGCGCGCCGCCCGACGTGGTCGAGGCCGAGCGCGAGAAGCTCGAGCGCTACCGTCGCGAGCTGGAGGCGCTCGGCGGCTCGGTCGTCACAGTTCTGTGACCGTGCCTGGCACCGAACACCTCCGCTGGCTCGAGTCGCTCTCGCCGTGGCCGGCGGTCTTCGGGCTCGACCACATGCGGGTGCTGCTCGCTGCGCTCGGGGAGCCGCAGCGCGCCTTCGGCACCGTCCACGTCGTCGGCACGAACGGAAAGACGACGACGACTCTCATGTGTGCCGCGCTCCTTCGTTCGGCTGGGCTCCGTACCGGCGCTTACGTCTCCCCCCACGTGCGCGGGTGGCCGGAGCGCATCCAGGTGGACGGCGTCCCCGTCGACCTTGAGGCGGCGCTTGGTCGCGTCCGACCATACGCGGCCGGCGCGACTCAGTTCGAGGTGCTTACGGCGGCCGCGTTTGCCGAGTTCGAGGCTCGCAAGCTTGACGTCGCCGTCGTCGAGGCCGGACTCGGCGGCCGGTACGACGCGACGAATGTCCTGGCGGCGCCGGTTGTCGTGCTCACGAATGTCGCACTCGACCACACCGACGTCCTCGGCTCGACGCGCGAGGAGATCGCCGCCGAGAAGCTGGCGGTAGTCACGCCGGGCGCCGTCGTCGTCCTCGGCGAGCCCGAGTGGGAGACCGAGGCACGTGCACGTGGCGCGGCGCGCGTCGAGGCTCTCTCCGGGTCGAACCTCGGCCTCGCTGTCGCTGCCGCCGAGGCGTACCTCGGCGAGCGCGTCGACCCGCACGCGGCGCAGGCGGTCCAGATCCCCGGCCGGCTCGAGCACAGGAACGAGCATCCGCTGGAGATCTGGGATGGCGCGCACAACGTCGCCGGCGTCGGCTACCTCGTGGCCCGTCTTCCGCATCGCCGCTTCACGATCGTGGCGTCGATCCTCGTGGACAAGAATGTGGACGCGATGCTGCGCGTGCTCTCGACCGTTGGCGACACGCTCGTCGCCACCCGCTGCGCGAACGCGCGCGCGCTTGCAGCCGACGAGCTCGCAGCGCGGGCGCAGTCGCTTTTCGCCCGAGTCGAGCCGATCGCCGATCCGTCCGAGGCGCTCGAGCGCGCGCGCCACCTCGCCGGACCCGACGGCGCGATCCTCGTCACCGGCTCGCTCTATCTCCTCGCCCAGCTCTCGACGTCCGAAGAGAAACCGTAGGATGACGCGCGCCCGTGAGCGACTCAGTGTCTTCGTCTTCGCGGCATTCCTGCTCGCCCTCTACGTCGGGCTTGCGTTCATGGCGGGTTGGGTGCTAGGGAGAGTGCTGTTGTGACTGCAAGTGTCTTTGGCGGGATCCACGACTTCTTCAACTCGACGACGTGGACCGTTGTTCGAGCGCTCGTCGTACTGCTCGTCGTCCTCTTCTGGATCGCGACCATCTTCTGGGTCAGGAAGGACGCGCGCCGCCGGATCGCCGACCGGAAGCTCGTCTGGCTCGCCACGCTCCTCGGTGCGATCCCGCCGTTTCTGGGCCCGCTCATCTACATGCTCTTCCGGCCGCCTGAGTACCTCGAAGACGTGCGCGAGCGCGAGCTAGAGCTCAAGATGATCGAGCGCGGGCTCGAAGGGCGTGAGTTCACGTGCTGGGTCTGCAGCGCGCACGTCGAGCCGGAGTTCCTCGTCTGCCCGGTCTGCACCACGAGGCTGCGCCAGCCGTGCACGGGCTGCAGCCGGCCGCTCGAGCCGGCGTGGCAGGTCTGCCCCTACTGCGAGACGCCGGTCGTCGCCGAGGAGAAGACGGTGCCGCTCCGGCCGCCGGCGCGGCACCCGCGCCAGACGCGCTCGTCCGGCTCGCAAAAAGGGTGAACTAGTAAGCTCCGCGGCCGCATGGCCCTCGAGCGCACCCTCATCCTCGCGAAGCCCGACGCCGTCTCGCGCAACCTTGCCGGCGAGATCCTCGCCCGCTTCGAGCGCCGCGGGCTCGAGCTCCGCGCCGCGCGGCTGCTCGTGGCATCCCGCGAGCTCGGCTCGACGCACTACGCCGAGCACGTCGAGAAGCCGTTCTTCGGAGAGCTCGTCGACTTCATCACCTCCGGGCCGACGCTCGCGTTCGTGCTCGAGGGCGAGGGCGCGATCGCCACGGCGCGCAAGACGATCGGCGCCACCAATCCTGCCGAGGCCGATCCCGGCTCTTTGCGCGGCGAGTTCGCGCTCGCGATGCCGAACAACCTCGTCCACGGGTCGGACTCGCCGGAGTCCGCCGAGCGCGAGATCGCGTTGTGGTTCCCCGATGGGCTGGCGTGAGGACACCGCGGGGAATCGCGAGCACCGGCCGCAGTCGAACGCCGATTACATCGATCCGAGGGCTGATCTGCAGGGCTGCCGGGGCGCGACGGGTCCCCTGAAACGATGAGCGCCTCGCCCGCTCCGCCGCTCGTCCTCGCCTCGACCTCCCCGCAGCGACCAACGATCCTCACCCAGCTCGGCATCCCATTCGTCGTAGTCGCCCCCGTCTACGACGAGGAGCCGGGGACCGACCCGCTGAAGCACGCGTCCGGCAAAGCGCGCTCGGTCGGCGGCGGCGGACGGCCGGTGCTCGGCGTCGACACGATCGTCGTCTGCCGCGGGGAGCTGATCGGCAAGCCGCGCCGCGCTGCCGACGCCGAGCGCATGCTCGAGACGCTCTCGGGAACCACCCACGAGGTCGTCTCCGGCCTCTGCCTGCGGACGCCGCAGTGGGAAGAGCTTCACGTCGAGACGACACGGGTCACCTTCCGGCGCCTCACGCCGCGCGACCTTGAGCACTACCTCGCGAGCGGCGAGTGGGAGGGTCGGGCCGGCGCGTACGCGATCCAGGGCCTCGGCGCGAGCCTTGTCGAGCGGATCGAGGGCGACTACCTGAACGTCGTCGGCCTGCCCGGCGCCCTGCTCGTGCGGTTGCTCGCCGAGCGCTTCGCGGGGACCTACGGCTTCGGCTAGTCCGGCGGTCGGCGCGAGTTGGGGCCGAAGCCGGCACCGGTAGAGTGCGCCGCGGTCGTCGATGGGCATCTTCAACTACCTGACGGGGTTCGGCGGCCGGGACATGGCCGTCGACCTCGGCACCGCCAACACCCTCGTCTACGTCAGGGGGCGCGGAATCGTGCTCAGCGAGCCGTCCGTGGTGGCGATCGACCAGTCGACCGGCGAGGTGCATGCGGTGGGGCTCGAGGCGAAGCGGATGATCGGGCGCACGCCGGGGACGATCAGCGCGATCCGGCCACTCAAGGACGGTGTGATCGCCGACTTCGACGTCACCGAGCAGATGCTGCGCCATTTCATCCAGAAGGTGCACCAGCACCGCTTCGCGCACCCGCGCGTCGTCGTGTGCGTCCCCTCCGGCGTTACGGGTGTCGAGAAGCGAGCGGTCGAGGAGGCCACGCTCTCGGCCGGCGCCCGCCAGGCGTACCTGATCGAGGAGCCGATGGCGGCCGCGATCGGGGCGGGCCTGCCGGTGGGCGAGCCGACCGGCAACATGATCGTGGACATCGGTGGCGGCACCACCGAGGTGGCCGTGATCTCGCTCGGCGGGATCGTCGTCTCGCAGTCGCTGCGTGTCGGCGGTGACGAGATGGACGAGGCGATCATCAACCACATCAAGCGCGAGTACAAGCTGCTGATCGGGCAGCAGACCGCCGAGGAGATCAAGCTCGAGGTGGGCTCGGCGCACCCGCTCAAGGAAGAGGTGCAAGCGGAGGTTCGCGGCCGCGACATGCTGACCGGCCTGCCGAAGACGCTGATCCTCTCGAGCGAGGAGGTCCGCCACGCGCTCGAGGAGCCGGTGGTGCAGATCATCGACGCAATCAAGTCGACGCTCGACAAGACGCCGCCCGAGCTCGCGGCCGACATCATGGACCGCGGGATCGTGCTCGCCGGCGGCGGCGCGCTCCTCCAGGGCCTCGACCAGCGCCTGCGCCAGGAAACCCACATGCCGACGCACCTCGCCGAGTCGCCGCTCACGTGCGTCGCGGTCGGCTCGGGCCGGAGCCTCGAGGAGTTCGAGGCGATGCGCAACAGCGCCCGCGCGCGCGCCCGCGGCCGCCGCAACGGCCGCGGGCGGTAGGTCGCGCACACCCCCTGATCAAGTCACAACTTGCCACTTTGCGTCGGTCTCGACCGCCGGGGCTTGACGCAGGCATAGTGGTAAGTCTAGACTTACGGTAAGTGGTAACTTACACACCGATGGACGCGCTCGGTGATCCGACGCGCAGGGCTGTCTTCGAGCAGCTCCGCACGGGGCCGAAGGCGGTCGGCGAGCTTGCCGCCGGCCTGCCCGTAAGCCGCCCCGCCGTGTCGCAGCACCTGCGCGTGCTGCGGGAGGCCGGTCTCGTGTCGCGAGCGCCGGGAGGGGACGCGGCACGTCTACCGGGCCGATCCGCGCGGGCTCGCCGAGCTCCGCGCCTACTTCGACGACTTCTGGGTTCGCGCCCTCGAGGCGTTCAAGGACGAGGTCGAGAGAGGAGCATGATGGAAACGACGATGGACCTGGCGATCCGGAGGTCGGTGACGGTGAACGCTCCGGCGGAGCGCGCGTTCGACGTCTTCACGCGCGAGATCGAGACGTGGTGGCCGCTCGAGACGCACTCGATTCGCGCGAGCAGGGATGGCGGCCGGCCGCAGGAGCTCCACCTCGAGCTCCGCGAGGGCGGCCGCTTCTACGAGCGCACGGGCGGCGAGGAGCTCTTGTGGGGCAGCGTGCTCGCCTACGACCCGCCGCGGCGGATCGTGATCGAGTGGCAGGTGAACCCGGCGAACCCGGCGACAGAGATCGAGGTCACCTTCACGCGCGAGGGCTTGGGCACACACGTCGAGCTCGTCCACAGCGGGTGGGAGCGCTTCGCCGATCCCACCGGCGCGACGCGCTCGGGCTACGGCAGCGAAGGTGGCTGGAGCAGGGTGCTCGACCTCTACGCCGCAGCAGTTTGAGGCCTGATCGGACCGCCGGCGAGCGGAAGAGTGACTCGAAGGACGGAGGTGCGGGCTTTGCCCGTACCTCCGCCGCAGCGGCAGTTGCGGGCCCTACCCGGGGAATCACTCGCTCCAGAGGCTGACCGAGAGCAAGGGAAAGGGGGCCCGCGGGGGAAAACCGCAGGTTTTCCCCCGCGCGACTACACTTGGCAGGCGCTCGTGCCTCGCAACCGGACCGCTCGTTTCGCGGTGCTGGGCTCGTCCGCCCAGCGTGCCGCCGCCTCCGGCTACTCCTCGACCCGATCGAGCGCTCTCAAGCGAAAGATCGTCGTGGGGTGCCTCGTGCTGCTCTCGCTCGTCCTGATCACGCTCTCGTTTCGCTCGAGTGCTCTGGACCCGGTGCAGAGCTTCGGATCCTCGGTGCTGCGGCCGTTCGAGATCGCGGCAAACCGTGTGGCGCGCCCGTTCCGCGACGCCGCAAGCTGGACGAGCGGCCTCGTGCACGCCAAGTCCGAGAACGAGAAGCTGAAGCGCGAAAACGCCGAGCTCCAGCTCGACCTCACGAGGGCGCAGGCGGCGCTGGCCGAGAACGCATGGCTGAAGAAGGAGCTCGCCTACCGCGACTCGCCTTCGTTCCCGAAGGACTACCGGGACGTGGCTGCGACAGTACTCACGAACCCGACCACGTTCGACCAGAGCGTGACCATCTCGGCCGGGTCGAACCAGGGCGTCGCGCTCGAGGACGTCGTGGTGACGGGTGGCGCGCTCGTCGGGCAGGTGACGAAGGTCTACCCCGACGTCGCCCGCGTGATGCTGATCAGCGACCCGAGTAGCGCTGTCCGCGCAGCCGACGCCCGCAACCGGGCGACGGTCGGCATGCTCGAGCACGGCAGCACGGCCGACTCGCTCGTCTTGAACCGGGTCGGCAAGGACAAGCGGGTCGAGAACGGGGACACGATCATCACCGCCGGCTCGCCCGGCGGCAGCGAGCTGCTCTCGCTCTTCCCGCGCGGCATCCTGATCGGGCAGGTGACAAGCGTGAACCAGACCGACACCGACATCTTCAAGCACATCCAGGTGGAGCCGTTCGTCGACCTCGGCTCGCTCCAGTCCGTGATCGTGCTCGTGCCCAAGAAGCCGAGGCCGTCGCGGTGATGGTCGACTCGCTGAAGGCATTCTGCCTCCTCTTCGCAGCGGTGCTCGTCCAGGTCTCGATGCTGTCTGCGTATACGCCGCTCGGCGGGACGGCTGACGTCGTGCTCGTCACGCTGGTCTCGATCGCGCTCCTGCGCGGTTCCATCTTCGGCGCGACCGCCGGCTTCGGCGCCGGACTCCTGATCGACACCGCGAACCTCGGCACGCTCGGCTTCACGTCGTTGCTCTTGACGCTGGCGGGCTTCTGGATCGGCCGGTACGGCGAGACGACCGCGCGCGACCGCTTCCACGCGCCGTTCACCTCGGTTGCCGTGGTCACCGTGCTCTACGCGTTCGGTGCGCTCGCGCTCCGCTTCGTGGTCGGGGATTCGGCGCCGGCCGGGACCGTCGTCTCCGGGCTTCCGGCGACCGTGTTGCTCAACCTGCTGCTGACAGTGCCGGTCTACGCGCTCGTTCGCCGCCTGCTGCCCCCGCGTGAGCTGGCAGACCGCGTGCACGAGGTCCGGCTCTTTGCGTAGCCGCCGCCCGTCGGTCCCGCGCGGCTTCCTCCCCTCCGATCCGCGCGTCGAGGAGCCGTACCTGCTGACGCCGCAGCTCGCCTTGCGCGTGGCGATCCTCGGCTTCCTCGCGTTCGCCGTGTTCGCGATCCTCTTCCTGCGGCTGTGGGCGCTTCAGGTGCTGTCGGGGGACAAGTACCTCGCCCAGGCGAGCGACAACCGCGTGCGCACGCTGCCGAAACGACGCGCCGCGTGGCTCGATTCTCGACCGCAACGGCCGCATGCTCGTGCGCAACGTGCTCGGCACGAGCCTCGAGGTGTGGCCGGCCGACCTGCCGAAGAACCGGGCGGCGAGGGAGCTCGAGCTGCGCCGTCTGGCCACGGTCGTCGGCATCCCCGTGAAGCAGCTCGAGGCGCGACTGCGCGAGCGCGCAGACGACCCGCTGACCCCGGTGGTGATCCGCCGCGGGATCCACGACGACCAGATCGACTACGTCACCGAGCACCAGATCCAGTTCCCGGGCGTCCGGCTCGCCCCCAGCTACCTGCGCAAGTACCCGCACCGGTCACTCGGCGCGCACTTTCTCGGCCACGTCGGCGAGATCAGCGCTGCGGAGCTGAAGACGATGAAGCGGGATGGCTACCGTTCCGGAGACTGGATCGGGCAGGCCGGGGTGGAGGCGACCTACGACACCTACCTGCGCGGCCGCGACGGCTCGACCGCAGCTCACGGTCGACTCTCGCGGCCGGCCGACGAGCGTGGCACAGACGAGCGTGACCCCGCGGCCCGGCAGCACGCTGCGGCTCACGATCGACGTCCGCCTCCAGCGGGCGGCCGAGCAGGCGCTGCGCGTACGGGATCGCGCTCGCGCAGACGACCAGCGGCGGCTGGGCTGCGGACGGCGGCGCGGTCGTCGCGCTCGACCCGCGCGACGGCGCGGTGCTCGCGCTCGCCTCGTACCCGACGTTCGAGCCGTCGGTCTACGTGGGCCGCGACCCGCGCAAGCTGGCGCCGCTCCAGAACGACGAAGTCGCCCGCACGAAGAACCACCCGGGCTGAACCGCGCGATCTCGCGTCACCTATCCGCCCGGCTCGACCTGGAAGCCGGTCACGGCGCTCGCGGCGATGCAGGAGCACATCCTGACGCCGTACTCGTCGCTCCCCTGCACGGCGAGCTTCACGGCCTACGGGCAGACGTTCCACAACTGGGACCCGTACGCGAACAAGTGGATCGAGCTCCCGATCGCGCTCGCGGAGTCGTGCGACACCTACTTCTACCAAGTCGGCCTCGACTTCTACGAGCTGCCGCCGAGCCGCGGCCACGCACTCCAGCAGTGGGCGTCGCGGTTCGGGTTCGGTGCGCCGACCGGCATCGACGTCGGGCCGGAGGCGACCGGCCTCGTACCGACGCCGGAGTGGCGCTGCGAGCATTTCGGCGGGCCGCCGTGCAATGGATACGTCGACCGCACCTGGAAGCCGGGCTACTCGATCCAGACTTGCGATCGGGCAGGGAGATCTCGAAGTGACGCCGATCCAGATGACGCGCTTCTACGCGATGATCGCGAACGGCGGCAAGCTCGTGACGCCGCACATCGTCGAGGACGTCGAGCGGCCGACGAGCGACCCGCGGACGCCGCAGGTGCTACGGCGGTTCACCGCCCAGCCGCCGACGCCGAGCGGCGTCGACCCGGCGGCGCTCTCGATCGTCCAGACGGGGCTCTACGAGGCGACGCACTCGGCGATCGGCACCTCGTCCGGGGTCTTCGGCGCCTTCCCGGTCTCGATCGCCGGCAAGACGGGCACGGCCGAGAAGCTGATCAGCCTGCCCGGCTATCCGTACAGCCTGAAGCTCGACCAGTCGTGGTGGTGCGGCTACGGCCCGACCGAGAATCCCACGATCGCGGTCTGTGTCGTGATCGAGAACGGCGGCCACGGCGGCACCGCAGCCGCACCCGCGGCGCTGAAGGTGTTCGAGAAGTACTTCAACGAACGGGGCGCGACGACCGCGCATCCCTCGGACTAGCCGGATGATGGGCTGATGGCGTACGACGCAGTCGACACACGAGCCCGCGGACTCCGGCCGCGGCGCGAGCAGGCGGTCGGCGTGCTCGCCGTGCTGCGCGGGCTCGACTGGGTGCTCCTCGGCGCGACGGTGGCGCTCGTCGGGTACGGGCTCTGGGCGATCGACGGGATCACGCGCCACGACCCGGGCGACGCCCTCGGCCGGCAGGCGGTCTACGTGGCCGTCGGCGGCGTCGTGTTCGTCGCCACGACGCTGATCGATCCGGCCGTCTACCGCCGTTTCAGCCGGCTGATCTTCGGCACCACGTTCGGGCTGATGGTGCTCGTGCTCGTCGCCGGGGCGGCGACCCGCGGCTCCCGCCGCTGGATCGACGTCGGCTTCTTCCGCTTCCAGCCCTCCGAGTTCGGGAAGGTGCTGTTCACGCTCTTCCTGGCGGCGTTCCTGGCCGATCGCGCGAAGCGGCTGAACGAGCTGAGCGTGCCGCTGCGCGCGATCGCCTTCGCTGCCGTGCCGATCCTGCTCGTCTTCGTCCAGCCCGACATCGGCACGGCGCTCGTCTACACCGCCGTCCTCGCGGCCGTGCTGTTCGTCTCCGGCGTGCGCTGGCTGCACCTGGCCGCGATCGGCGCGGTGACGCTGCTCGCCGTGCTCGCCGTGCTCTGGTGGCTGCCCGCGACCGGGATCAACGTGCTCAAGCCGTACCAGGCGGCTCGTCTCACCGGCTTCACGCATCCCGACTCGGATCCGCGCGGCGCGACCTACAACGTCAACCAGTCGATCACGGCCGTCGGCGCCGGCGGCGTGCGCGGGCGCGGCGATCGCCGGTGCGACGCAGACACGGCTCGACTACCTGCCCGAGCACGCGACCGACTTCGCGTTCGCCTCGCTCGCCGAGCAGCGCGGCTTCTTCGGTGCCGCGATCCTGCTCCTGCTCTACCTGCTCGTGGTCTGGCGCGGCCTGAAGATCGTCGCGGGGGCCTCCGACCTCTTCAGCGCGATCGTTGCGGGCGGGCTCGTCTTCGCGTTCGTGTTCCAGGTGTTCGTGAACGTCGGCATGACGATCGGGGTCGCGCCGATCACCGGGATCCCGCTTCCGTTCGTGTCCGTCGGCGGCTCGTCGATGATCGCGAACCTGGCTGCGCTGGGGATCCTCCAGGCGATCCACGTGCGCGGGCGGAGGCGGCGCCTATGAGCCGTGGGCTGTCGCAGGGAGCGGAGGTGCCGGCTTTGCCGGCGCCGCAGCGGGCATGAGCAGGAAGCCGAGCCTCGCGCCGCGGTCGCTGCTCTCGATGGTTCGCGAGGCGCGTGCCGGCGCGGACGACCGGCGGCCGATCGTCGTCGACGGCGCGCGGGGGCTCGTGCCGCTGCTCGCGCGCGAGTTGCGCGTGAGCGGCGATGCGTCGGCGGTGCGCGAGGGCGGCAGCCCGAAGGGCGCGGCGGTGCTGGTGTGGATCGGCCACCCGGACGTCGAGCGGCTGCGGGCGGCGTCGCTCGCGCGCGTTCCGATCGTGGGCGTGACCGACGGGGCGAGGCTCCCGTACGTGCTCGACACCGACCTCGTGACCGTTCCGCCCGGCGAGCCGCTCCCGGTCGAGGAGATCGCGCGCGCGCTCGCGAGACGGCTCGGCCACGACGGCACCGGTCTCGCGTCTCGCCTGCCGGTGCTGCGCGAGGCCGTCGTGGACGAGCTGATCCGCGTCGTCTCGCGCCAGAACGCCGTGATCGCGGCCGCCGTCTGGGTGCCGGGCGTCGACATGCCCATCCTGACGCTGAACCAGGCCCGTCTCGTGCTGCGAATCGCGCTGGCCCACGGCGAGCGGATCGACGGCTCGCGCCTGCCCGAGCTGGTCGGCGTCGTCGGCGCAGGCTTCGGCTTCCGGGCCGTCGCACGGCAGCTGCTCAATCTCGTCCCGGTCGCCGGCTGGGCGGCCCAGGGCATCGTCGCCTACGGCGGCACGAAGGTGATCGGCGAGGCGACGAAGCGTCGCTTCGCCGGTTCCTGAGGATGTCGGCGCCGGCCAAGCCGGCGCCTCCGCTCCCTGTGGGCCTCCGTCGAGCCTACGGCCAAGCTCCCGCTCCGGCGCCGGCAAGCCGGCTCCTCCGCTCTTTGTGAGCCTACGGCTCATTCTGTCCGACGCAGGTCCTAGGCTCTTCCCCGATGGGCACGATCGGCAGCCGCGAGGCGCACGAGATCCTGCTGATCGAGGAGGCCGACGCCTGGTTCGAGTACCTGGAGGCGATTCGGGGCCAGACCGCCGTCCGCTACGCCGAGATCGAGCCGTGGGCGTGGGTTCGCCTCCTGCAGCGGCTGCGGTCCATCCGGACCCGCCGTGCGAGGCTCGCGCCCGCGGCCGAGGCCGGATGAAGCCCCTGCTACCCTCCGGGGAGGCCATGCCAAGGCTTTTCACATCCAACCGTACGTCCATCTGCGTCGCGCGCCCGCCTCAGGCAGGGCTGCACGCGCGCACATTCAAGGAGATTTCTTTTGCCACTTCCCTGGTTTCGCCGCCGCAAGGCGGAAGCGGAGCAGGCGCCGTCGCAGGCAGCCGCTCCGGCAGTCGTCCAACCTGAACCGCTGACCGCCGTCGAGTCGCCCGAGGCTCAGGGCGCCGACGGACAATCGACACCACCGCCACGAGGAAGCGCCGCCGCGGGAATCGCGGTGGAGCCGGGCGCAAGAAGAAACCCGGCGAGAGCGTGGCGGCGCCTGCCGCAAGCCTCCAGGACGAGGAAGCGCCCCAGACGGCCGCTCCTGCCCCCGCGGCCAAGCGGGGCGAGCGCAAGCGCACGCGCGAGAGCTCGCGCCCCCGCCCACCGCGGCGCACGCCACCGCGCCGCGCGCCGCTGCCGAAGGCGAAGCGCGAGCTGATCGTCTCGGTCGACGCCGGCGAGAAGCGCGTCGCGATGCTCGAGGACGACGTCGTCGCCGAGGTCTACCTCGAGCGGCCCGATCACCGGTCGATCGCCGGCAACGTCTACCTCGGCACCGTCGACAACGTCCTGCCGGGGATGGAGGCTGCGTTCGTCGAGATCGGACTCGAGAAGAACGGCTTCCTCTACGTCGACGAGATCGTCGGCCCCGAGCTCGAGGGCCGCCGCGGCGCGCGGAAGATCCAGGACCTGATCCAGCGCGGCCAGACGATCCTCGTCCAGGCGGTCAAGGACCCGATGAAGACGAAGGGCGCCCGCCTCACGACCGAGATCTCGCTGCCCGGCCGCTTCGTCGTCTACGTCCCGCATGGCGACGGACTCGGCGTCTCGCGCCGGCTCGACGACGACGAGCGCAACCGCCTGAAGGCGGTCCTCAAGGAGATCGCGCCCGAGCAGGGCGGCGTGATCGTCCGCACGGCCGCCGAGGGCGCCTCCGCCGAGGACGTCGAGCGCGACCTCGACTTCCTGCGGCAGCTCTGGAAGACGATCGAGACGCGCGCCAAGTCGGTCAAGGCGCCGGCGCTCATCTACCAGGAGGCCGAGCTGCCGCTGCGGGTGACGCGCGACCTCTTCACCGGCGACTTCGAGCGGCTGGTCGTCGACCACGACCGCACCTACAAGCGCATCGTCGGCTACCTGAAGAAGACCTCGCCGCACATGGTCGAGCGTGTGAGCCGCTACAAGGAGCGCGCGCCGCTGATGGAGGCCTCCGGCGTCGAGCAGGAGATCCGCTCGACGCTCAACCGGCGCGTCGACCTGCCGTCGGGCGGTTATCTGATCTTCGACTACGCCGAGGCGTTCACGGTCATCGACGTCAACACCGGCCGCTTCGTCGGCTCGCGCTCGAAGACGTCAGGCGCTCGGCTCGAGGACACGATCACGAAGAACAACCTCGAGGCGGTCAAAGAGGTCGTGCGGCAGCTGCGATTGCGCGACGTCGGCGGGATCATCGTCATCGACTTCATCGACATGGCGAACCCGAAGAACCGCGCACAGGTCGAGGACGCGCTGCGCCAGGAGCTCGAGCGCGACCGCACGAAGACGTACGTGGTCGAGATCTCGCCGCTCGGCCTCGTGGAGATGACGCGCCAGAACGTCACCGACGGCCCGCGCGAGGTGATGACACGAAAGTGCCCGACCTGCGCCGGCGACGGGATCGTCGTCTCGGAGGGCACGACGGCCGTCGAGCTCGAGCGGAAGCTGCGCTCGCTCGTCACCCCGGGCTCCCGCGCGAAGGCGTTCAAGGTCGAGCTGAACGCGAAGATCGGCTCGCTTCTCGTCGGGCCTGGAGGGTCGCGCCTCGCCGAGCTCGAGGAGCTGACCAAGCGAAGGTTCTTCCTCGTCGGCCTCGACGACGTGCATCTCGATCACTTCCGGGTGCTCGGGCAGGGGCTGGTCGAGAAGCTGGCGCCCGAGGCGCCGGTCGAGGTCGGGCAGGAGCTCGAGTTGAAGCTCGGCGAGGTCGGCCTTCACGACGCGAACGCCGGTGTCGGCAAGGTCGACGGGTACGACATCGCCGTCGGCCGGGCCGCCAAGCTCGTCGGCAAGAAGGTGCGGGTACGCGTCACCGCGGTCATGGACGGGATCGGCTACGCCGAGCAGGTGGGTGCAGGCGACGAGTCCGACCTTCCGATCACGGCCGAGGCAGAGGCCGAGCGCCCGACGCGCGCGCCTCGTCGACGGCGAGGAAGTCGCCGCCGCTCGGCGCGATCGAAGCGGCCGAGGAGCCGCTGGAGGACGCGGTCGGCACCGAGGGCGAGGCGGCCGCAAAGCCTGCCCGCACGCGGGCGCCCGCGAGGAAGAAGACGGCGGAGACGGCTGCCGAGAAGGCACCCGGGGAGACCGAGAAAGCCCCGGGCAAGGCGACCACGCCCCGCTCGCGGAAGAAGAAGCCGGCCGAGTCCGAGGCAGAGGCCTTGGTCGAGGTCCCCGAGCTGGTCGAGGCCGAAACCGAGACCGTCGAGGCAGGAGCCGAGGGCGCGCCCCCGGCCCCCAAGAAGCGCACGCGGCGCGGCACGCGCGGCGGCCGTAACCGCCGCCGCAAGCCGGCCACGGTCGCGGAGGGCTCGAACGGCGCAGCCCGGCCGAGGCCGAGGCCGAGCCGCCGGCCGAGCTCTCGGCGGACGAGCAGCTCGCCGAGGAGCCGCCGGCGGACGAGCTGCCGGCGCCGGTGATCCACGTCCCCGACCGCGAGCTCGAGGACGAGGGCGAGGCGTCCGCGAACGGCGCCGGGTCGGCGGCGGGGCCGAAGCGCCGCCGCGGCACGCGCGGCGGCCGGAACCGCACGCGCAAGCCGGCGTCGGCGGAAGCCGCCGCCGCGACGGCGACGGTGGCCGCGACCGTCGAGGCGGACGAGCCGACAACCGAGCACGAGGCAATCGAGCACGGGGCCATCGAGCACGGGGCCGTCGAGCAGAGGGCAGCCGACGACGATCGCTCCGACGGCGATGGCGCCGACTCCTGGGAGTACACCCCGATGAGCGAGTGGGGCGCCTTGGACGGGGACCAGTAGCGGCCGGGAGGAGTACCGGCTACACTGCGCCGCTCGCGGGCCTCCTGCCCGCGTTTTCCACGCTTATGGACTACGCAATCATCAGAGTCGGAGGCAAGCAGCATCGCGTCCGCGACGGCGAGACGCTCGTCGTCGACCGCGTGCGCACCGACGAAGGGGGCACGTTCGAGCCGGACGTGCTGCTCGGCGACGACGGCGTCAAGGTGGTCGTCGACGGTGCTCGCCCACGAGCGCGGGCCGAAGATCCGGATCGGCAAGTACCGCAAGCGCACCGGCTACAAGCGCCACAACGGCTTTCGCGCGGCGACCTCGCGGATCGAGATCTCGATCGGCGGCAAACAGGCGCGCCGCCGCGAAAGCGGCGAAGCCGAAGGTGGAAGCCGCGCCCGAGGCGGAGGCCGCTCCCGCGGTCGAGGCCTCGCCTGTCGGGCTGCCGGAGGGCTATGCGGAGCTGACCGTCGCCGCCATCGGCAAGAGCGCGAGGAACTGGGATCGCGCGGAGCTCGAGGCGGCACTCGCGTACGAGCAAGGTCACGCGGCGCGCAAGGGCGCCCTCTCGGCGCTCGAGTCGGCGCTCGCGGCACAGCAGGAGGAGGGCGCCTAGATGGCACACAAGAAGGGCCTCGGCTCGTCGAAGAACGGCCGCGACTCGAACCCGAAGTACCTCGGCGTGAAGATCTTCGCCGGCCAGGACGTGAAGACCGGGCAGATCATCGTCCGCCAGCGCGGCACGAGGTTCCGCCCCGGCCCGGGCACGCAGATCGGCCGCGACGACACGATCTTCGCGATCCGCGACGGCAAGGCCGAGTTCCGCCGGAGCGGCGAGCGCCGCTTCGTCTCGGTCGTCGAGCAGGCCTAGCCTCCCCGGGCCGTCGCCCCGGGAGTCGCACTGCGGTCGCACTTGCGGTCACACTTGCGGTCACACTTATTGGGCGATGTTCAACGACCGCGCACAGATCCACGTCAAGGCGGGCCGCGGCGGCGACGGCGGGCTGTCGTTCCGCCGCGAGAAGTACGTGCCGAAGGGCGGCCCCGACGGCGGCGACGGCGGCGACGGCGGCGACGTCGTGCTGGTCGCCGACCCGGCGCTGCGCGACCTCTCGGCGCTGCAGCGGCGGCGTTGGATCGAGGCGGCGAAGGGCGGCAACGGCCGCGGCGCGCGCAAGCACGGCGCCGACGGCGAGGACGTCGAGGTGCGCGTCCCGGTCGGGACGCAGGTGTTCGACGGCGAGGACCTCGTCGCCGACCTCGCTCACGCGAACGCGCGCGTCGTGCTCGCGCGAGGCCGGCCGCGGCGGGCGCGGCAACGCGCGCTTCGTCAGCTCGACGCGGCAGGTGCCGCGTTTCGCCGAGGTCGGCCTGCCCGGCGACGAGCGCGACCTCGAGCTGCACCTGAAGCTGCTCGCGGACGCGGCGCTCGTCGGGCCTGCCGAACGCGGGCAAGTCGTCGCTCCTGACGCGGATCTCGAACGCCCGCCCGAAGGTCGCCGAGTACCCGTTCACGACACTCCAGCCGGTGCTCGGAACGGTCGAGGCGCCCGACGGCCGCCAGCTCGTGGTCGCCGACGTGCCCGGGCTGATCGAGGGTGCGAGCGAGGGCGTCGGCCTCGGGCACGAGTTCCTCGCCCACCTCGAGCGCGCGCGCATGCTGATCCACGTGATCGACGCCTCGAAGCCGGTCGAGGAGCAGTGGCGGACGATCGACGCCGAGCTCGCGGCCTACGGCGCCGGGCTCGACGTCCGCCCGCAGATCGTCGTGCTCAACAAGCTCGACCTGCTGCCGGAGCCGCCCGCGTTCGAGGTCGAGGACGAGCGCGTGATCGCCACGTTCGCCGTCTCGTGCGCGACCGGCGCGGGGATCGACGACTTCCGGCGCCGCCTGTTCGCGCTCGCGCCGCCGGTCGTCGAGCCCGTCGAGGACGAGCTCGCCGAGTTCCTCGTCTACCGGCCGGAGCCGAAGGCGCGCCCGTGGCGGCTGCTGCGCACCGAGCGCGGCTTCCGCGTCGTCGGCACGCCGCCGGGCGAGGAGGAGCTCGAGCGCGCGCTCCGCGCCGCCGGCGCGCGCAAGGGCGCGGAGGTCGAGATCGGCGACGAGAGCTTCGAGCTCGCCCCTTGACCGAGGCGGCACCGTGATCGGTCTCTTCGGCGGCTCCTTCGACCCGCCGCACGACGGCCACGTCGCGCTCGTGCGGGCCGCGAAGGCGGCGCTCGGCGCTCGAGCGCGTGATCGTCCTCGTCGCGGCCGATCCCGGTCACAAGCGGATCGAGACCCCCGCCGCCACGCGGCTCGAGCTCGCCCGCGCGGCCTTCCCCGACGACGAGGTCGTGCTCGACGAGCATCCCCGCACGGTCGACCTGCTGCGCGACCATCCGGAGTGGGACGACCCGGTCTTCCTCGTCGGCGCGGACGCGTTCTGCGGCTTCCTCGACTGGAAGGAGCCGGCCGAGGTGCTGCGCCTCGCACGCCTCGGCGTGGCGACGCGGCCGGGCTACCCGCCCGAGCGCCTCCGGGAGACTCTCGAGCGCCTCGAGACGCCGGAGCGCGTGCTCTTCTTCGAGCTCGAGCCGCAGGCGGTCTCCTCACGCGAGCTGCGCGCCCGCCTCGCCCGCGGCGAGCACGCCGGCGAGGCGGTTCCGGCCGCGGTGCGCGAGCTCATCGAGCGCGACGGCCTCTATGGCGACATCCGTGACGGCGGCGAGCGCCGGTACACTCAGCCGGCTTGACCTCAATCGAACAGGCACGCCGCATCGCGGCGCTCGCGCAGGACAAGCTCGCGAGAGACGTCGTCATCCTCGACATGCGGCCGGTCTGCTCGTACACCGACTACTTCGTCGTGTGCACCGGCAACAATCCGCGACAGACGAAGGGGATCTGGGACGAGGTGCACGCGCGGCTGAAGCAGGACGAAGGCCTGCTCCCGCGCTCGGTCGCCGGCGAGGCCGAGGCGACCTGGATCGTCGCCGACTACCTCGACGTCGTCCTGCACGTCTTCACGCCGGAGGCGCGCGACTTCTACGGCCTCGACGACCTCTGGGGCGACGTCCCCCAGGAGACGCCCGAAGCGGCCACGGCCTGACGTCGCGGACGAGCGCCGCTAGACTGGGCCGCTCCCAGGGCCCATAGCTCAGCTGGGAGAGCGTCTGGCTGGCAGCCAGAAGGTACGGCCACTGTCCGCTCAGCCGACCCGCGACTACCGTGGCGAGGGTGGAGCTGACGACGAATCAGAAGGGCGCGATCGCCGAGGCGGCGATCACGAAGACCGCCCTCGAGCTCGGAGTCGACGTCTATCGACCCGCGGTCGAGGGCGGTCGCTACGACCTGATCTTCGGGGTCGACACGAGGCTCCTCCGCGTGCAGTGCAAGTGGGCCCGCTCTCTGCGGACGTCGTGGTCTGTCCGCTGCTACACGTCACGCCGAGCGCGCGACGGGTCTCGTCAGCGCGTCTACACGAGCGACGAAGTCGACGCCTTCGCCGTCTACTGCGCGGAGCTCGACCGCTTGCTACTTCATTCCGTTCGACGGCGTCGGAAGGAGTCGCCCGTGCATCTTCGCGTCTCGCCGGCTCGAACAATCAGCGCCGACGGCGTCCGCCGCGCGAGCGAGTTCGACTTCGCCGCTAGACTGAGCGCGTTGACCGGGGCCCATAGCTCAGCTGGGAGAGCGTCTGGCTGGCAGCCAGAAGGTCGCCGGTTCGAGCCCGGCTGGGTCCATATCCTGTTGTTGTTATTACAACGTGCTCTAGCTGCTTTCGTTGGGCGAGTTTGATCCGCAGAAACACGGCCGTACGATGGGCGGGGCCATTCACTCGCCCTGGGCCCGCCTTGGGCGGGATCGTCGGTCGGGAGACTCGACCACGACTTGCCGCCCGTGGGGCAGCCCGGGCCCGGGCCGCAGATAATCCTCCCTCGGCGACGGGGAGCGACCTTGACGACGGAATCGGGTGACACCGGCTTCTACGACCGGAACTTCCGGCGGTCGGCCGACGAGGTGAACGCCTCGATCAGGGCTGCGGCATTCGGGAGGACATCGGCCAGTTTTCCTGGACGACCGGCGACGAGCAACGTCGGTTCCACGCCCAGTTGGGCATCGGGGCTGACAGCCTGGTGCTCGAGGTCGCGAGCGGCTCAGCCGGCCCTGCACTCTTCCTCGTCCGTTCGACGGGCTGCCGGTTGGTCGGGATCGACATCCACGACGCCGGTGTTGAAGCCGCCACGGAGGGGGCAAAGGAAGCCGGCGTCGGGGAGAGGGCGATGTTCATCCGGCATGACGCGCAGCAGGAGCTTGCCGACCGCTGGCACGCAGCGCGTCGTGCGGCAGATGCGGATCTTCTCGAGCTGGAGGGTGCGGAGAAGTACGAGGAGTTTCAGCGCTTCCTCTCGACGGTTGCGTTGGTTGCCCGTGAAGGCCGGCTCGGACGCTACGCATACAGCGGGACGAGACCAGCCCGCTCGTGAGGCATAGACCCAGTCGTTGGAGCCGGCAGCACTGTCCCGCGGTTGAGCCCGGTTCGCTCCGAGCTCGCGCGAGGGCACGCGGCTCGAGGATGTCCTTGACAGACGAGCGGCTCCGGGTCGCGAGGTCTAGGGTGTGC
>CAWAGR010000011.1:0-26825 GCA_963781435.1 uncultured Actinomycetes bacterium
TGGTCAGCCAGTTGACGAAGCCGTCGCCGTTCGATGGCTTTACGTGCGCGTAGTCGAGCCGGAGGCCGACGAGCGATCGATTCGGGCCGACGCCGATCAGCAATGTGCCGCCGTCGGTGTTCAGGAAGGCGGCGACCGTCTTGACGATCGCGTCCTCGAGGGCCGGGTTGCGCCGTTCTTCGCGCACGTCCCACCGGGCGGTCGATGATCGACTGCTTCGTCCTCGTCGTTCGCGATCAGCTCCTCGATCGTTCGCAGCGATGGGGGCGGCGTGCCGAGCAGCTCGCGCGCGACCATCGACGCGAAGCCGGCATCGGAGCGCAGTTGCGCGACGACCGACTCGGTGACCTCGCCCGCTCCGGCCGGCAGCGCCGGCCGGAGCGGCTCTTCGACCACGGCCGCCTCGTCGTACGGGCTCCCACCCTCATCGCCGTAAGCCGCATACACGTGGTCGAACACCGCCTGCACCTTCGCGTCGTACACCGGCCTCGGATACGGCGCGTCGGGAAGCTCGTCGAGGACGTCGCGGATCGTGACTCGCACGTCCGCCACTGTCTCGGCCTTGCGGCGCCAGTCGAGCACCAGCCGCTCGGGATGAGCCTTCGAGCAGCTTCCGCGCGGCTACCTGCTTGCACCTGGTCGCGTCTCGTCGTCGCGTGAGCATCGGGGCCGGGGCGGGTGAGCAAGTCGAAGAGGGCGAGCTCCTCCTCGGAGAGCTCTCCGCGACGCGCCGCTGCTCTTCGGCGTGAGGTCCTGCGGCCAGGCCGACCAGCCGGCGATGAAGCCCTCGACGTTGCGCGAGCCGCTGTTGTACTCGTCGATCAGCTGCTGGAGCCGCTCCTGGTAGCTCAGGCGGGTCTTGTTGGTGCGGATCATCTGGGCGATGCGGCTGCTGAGCACGCCTTTCAGGACCTATCGGCCTCGGGTGCGCTGGTGCCCCTGTCGAAGCGCTCCCGGCAAGTGCGTCGAAGTCGACCCGGCTCAGGTCGATGATCGGGTCGGGCGTCGACGCTCGGCGTGGCTGATGACGTAGCCCTCGGCGGCCGACCGAGTGGTCCAGCAGGTCGTCGACGCGCTCCATGACCTCGGAGATATCGACCGCTCACCAGGCGCGAGGCGACTGGATGCGGGCGGCGAGGATGGCGGAGTGACCGCTCGCGCCGGCTGAAGTCGCCGGCGGAGGGGTGCGGCAGAGATGGCTTGAAGAGCTTGTTGACCGTGCGGGCGTGTCGCAAGGAAGGCCTGCCGGTCTCCTGGTCGACCAGGATGGCTTCGACCGCGTCGTCGCGCGGCGGGATGAACTCGATTCGCTCGGGGGCCGCACTGCGAGTCTGCTCGATGCCGACCCGCACAACGCGGCGCAGAAATCGACCGCATCGGCCAGCGCGCGCGCAGCGCATCGAGCTCAGCGCATTCTTGTCGCTGAACGGGCATAGTCGTCCGGCTCGATGCCGCCCCCGGCGCCGTGCCGTAGATCGCCAGGGCCTTCTGGAGGTCCCGGAAGACGCCGATGTAGTCGACGATCAGGCCGTTGTTCTTCTCCGGGAAGACCCGGTTGGCCCGGGCGATGGTCTGCATCAGCGTGTGGTTCCTCATCGGCTTGTCCAGGTAGATCGTCGAGCACGACGGCACGTCGAAGCCGGTGGTCCACATCGCGCAGACGAACACGATCCGCAGCGGGTCGGCCGGGTCCTTGAACTTGCTCCTCGAGGTCCTCGTCGACCATGCGCTTGCGGTGCGGGAGGATGTCGAGCCCTTTCTGCGCGGCATCTCCAGATCTCGTTCTGGGCCTGCGAGACGACGACCGCCATGTCGGTCGCGCCATGTAGGCCGATCTCCGCCTCGAGCGCTCGCGCTCCGACTGCTCGGGCAGAGCCCGCGTACGCGGCGCTGCGGGCTCGATCGACGATAGCCGGCCCAGAAGCGCTGGACCTTGTCGTACATCCGAACCGCGGTGGCCTTGTCGATCGAGACCACCATCGCCTTGCCGGCGAACCCACGGCCGAGGAAGTGCTCGACGAGGTCCGCGCGACGCGCTCGCAGCCGATCCTCGCGGGTGATCAGCTGGTACTGCGGCCGAACAGGCGGGCGAGCTTGGCCTCCTGGCTCGTCGTCGAGCTCGGCCTCTTCCAGGATCGCGGTCGAGGTCCTCGTCGAAGGCCTCGTTGGCGAGCTGCAGCTCGGGGATGCGGTTCTCGTAGTACAGCGGCACCGTGGCGCCGTCCGGATCGACTCGCCGAAGTCGTAGACCGACTGACGTAGTCGCCGAACACCTCCCGGGTCGTCTCCTCGCCCGGCGATCAGCGGCGTGCCGGTGAAGCCGAGGAACGGCGGCGTTCGGCAGCGCGTTGCGCATGTTCAGCGCCAGCATGTCGTACTGGCTGCGGTGCGCCTCGTCGGTGATGACGACGATGTCGGAACGCTCCGAGACCACCGGATCGGTCTCGCCCCGCTCGGTGCGGAACTTGTGGATCAGCGTGAACACGTAGCGGTGGTCCTCGCCCAGCAGCTCGCGCAGGTGGTCGGCGCTCGTCGCCTGGACGTGCCCTCCGTCGAGCACCCCGGCGTCGGCGAACTCCTCGTAGACCTGGTCGTCGAGGTCCTTGCGGTCGGTGACGATCACGAACGTCCAGTTGCCCGCGCAGCTTGCGCAGCACCTTCTGCGAGAAGAACAGCATCGAGAGCGTCTTGCCGGAGCCCTGCGTGTGCCAGAACACCCCCGAGCCGGCCGCGCTCCGCTCCGGCGCGGCCGAATCTGCGCCGAGACGCGCGATCGCGTTGTTGACCCCAGGTACTGGTGGTTCTTGGCGAGGAGCTTCACCAGCCCGCCGGGGCGTTCGGAAACGCGATGAAGTTCTCGACCAGGTCGAGCAGCCGCGCCGGCTCGCACGTGCCGCGCAGCATCGTCTCCAGCGAGACGACGCCCGTGCTCGCCCTCGTCGTTGATCTTCTTCCACTCCGCGAAGTGCTCCCAGGCCGACGAGACCGTGCCGATCTTCGACTCCGAGCCGTTCGACAGGATGATGAACCCGTTCGGCCCAGAAGATCCGGGGATCGTGATCCGGTAGTCGGTCAGGTTGTCGTCGTAGGCGTGCTCCAGCTTCTTGTGCGACGCCTTCAACTCGACGAACACCAGCGGCAACCGTTGACGAACCCGACCAGATCGGCGCCGCCGCTTGTACATGTCGCCGACGACCCAGAGCTGCGACGACCAAGGAAGTCGTTGTCGCTCGGGTCGTCCCAGTCGATGACCCGAACGACCTCCGGCGACTCCGCTCCGTCCTCTCGCGCACCTTGACCCGACACCGTCGCGCATGAGGTCGTAGACCTCGCGGTTCGCCCGGACCGGATCCATCGCCGAACGGTCCTCGCGAGCTCCGCGACCGCCTGCTCGATCGCGTCTGCGGGAAGCATCCGGGTTCAGCCGCTCCAGCGCGGCGCCGCAGCTCGCGCGACGAGGACCACCTCGCCCTGGTTGTCGCGACCGAGCGTCCCGTCGGCCCGAGGTCTCGTCGCGCGCATTGACCGTCTCCCACCCCATCTCGGCGAACAGACTCGATCGCCGGCTGCTCGACCAGCTGGTCCTCGGTGAACGCCCGGGGTCACGCCGCCGCATCCCCGAGACGTCGATGTCGAGCTCCGACACATCGACCTCACCCGAGATCAGACGCGGCAGAAGCAGATCGCGAGTCGTCCGGAGGTTCGGCGCTTCAGAAGTCGCAGCCGATCGGCGAGACGTCGCACGGAAGCGGCCGCGTAAAGGATCGGTCGATCGAGTCGCCCGGGGTGGGTCACCACAGGCCGGGTCAACCGATGGCGTGATCTTCGAAGTTGGCTCGCCGGCGCCGCCGGTGCGACTGCCAACAGACCGTCGACGTTGCCGGATCAGGTTAGCCCAACGAGCGCGTTGAGACTCAGGGGCAGGGTCAAGTCGTGACTCGTGGGTATCGGACCGTAGTCGGTCGCCAGATCGACCGGTGATCAGCCAAGCGACGCGATCCACACGCGGTGACCCGCGGATTGAGTTGAGCACAGAACGTGCCACGGCCGAGCTTCGTGCTCGGGCTGCACTGTTCGATCCTCCGACGCGAGCACCGGCATGGGCAGCCGTCCAACGCGGGGCATGCTGAAGTGGACGAACGCGCCCGGTCGATCTTCCGGCGAGCGAGGCTGCCTCGCGCGGTTCACCGAACGCAACTTCGTTGATAGCCCTGCCCCAGCCCTCGGGGATCGGGCCGAGGTCGGAATCGACGAGCGGCACGTCCTCGTGGCCGGGGTACCGGAAGTGCGACGAACCACTCCCGGTAGATCACCTGCGCCATCTCCTCCAGGATCGCGATCCCGCCGCGTGTTGTTCTCGATCAGCGTCGTCGAGTAGCCCCGGAGGATCGCCGCGATCGCTTGCTGACGCATTGGGGGGAGGAAGCCTCGACTCGGGAGCGACATGTTGAGGTGCCGTTGGGTCGAGCCGCCAGGGCCGCTGCGGCGCCTCGCTTCGTCCGAGGTCAGAGTTCAGGAGGCCGCACATGCATCGAGGTCGACTGTCCGAAGTGACGACAACGAGGTCGGCAGTTCGGAGCCCAGAGCTCCGTGCGATGACGAAGACAGGCCGTCGCGTAGCCGTGCGCCCGGTCTACGACCCCTGCGCGCGTACACCTTCGCCGTCGTGGAAACCGGTACTCCCGGACGAGTCGAGATCACACGGCACCGGACGTTCGGCCGATCGCTGGAACGGTCGATGCGTCGACATCCGGCGCCTCGAGCTCGACGACGTTCCGAGCTGTGTACGCTCGCACCACTCGTCACGCCTCGAGGGTCCCGGCCGCATGCGCACGCGTCCACGCTGTGCGATCCGTTCCTGGAGCAGCGCGGCGCTCCGCGTTGAGCCGCTCCAGCTCCTCGTTCAGTTCCTCGAGCCGCACGTGCGAACTCGAAGCCGTCGTCCTCGGCGGCGGCGACGCCGACGTAGCGGCCGGGGTTGAGGCTCCAGCCCTGGGCCTCGATCTCGGCGATGGTCGCGACCTTGCAGAGGCCGGGCACGTCGCGCGTAGGCGCCGTCGGGGAAGCGCTCGGCCATGAGCTCGGCGCTGCCGTCGGCCGTCTCGGGCTCCTCGCCGCGGTAGAGGCGCACGATGTTGGCGAGGAACTCGATCTGCTCGGGCAGGAAGTCGCGGTGCGCGCGGTCGATCTGGCGGAAGATCTGGCGGGCGTCGATGAACAGCACCGTGGTCGGCGCGGTCGGTGCCGCGCTTGCCGCGGTCGAGGAACCACAGCGTCACCGGCAGCGTGACGGTGTAGAAGAAGTTCGGGCCGATCGCGACCATCACGTCGACCGAGCCGGTCCTCGATCAGCGCCTTGCGGATCCCAGCTCTCGCTCGCGCGGGCGTCCGCAGCCGAGTTGGCCATCACGAAGCCGGCGCGCCCGGCGTCGTCGAGCGCCGTGCGGAAGAGCTGGATCCAGATGTAGTTGCCGTTGTCGGCCTTCGGCAGGCCGAACGGGAAGCGGCGGGTGTCGTCCTCGAGCTTCGCCTTGTCGATCCCGTTCACGTTGAACGGCGGATTCGCCATCACGAAGTCGAAGCGGCCGACCGCGTCGTGCGGAGTCCTCGTAGTAGCTGTTCGCCTGGCGGATGTCGCCCGAGAGGCCGTGGAGCGCGAGGTTCATCGGCCGAGCGGGACGGTCTCCTCCGTCTTCTCCTGCCCGTAGATCGACAGGTCCTCGGTCGGCGAGCCGGTGGCGCTCGACGAAGTGCGCGCACTGCACGAACATGCCGCCCGACCCGCACGCCGGGTCGACGATCCGGCCGTGGAACGGCTCGATGATCTCGACGATCAGCCGCACGATCGACTTCGGCGTGAAGAACTCGCCGCCGAGCCGGCCCTCGCTGGCCGCGAACTTGGCGAGGAAGTACTCGTAGATCAGCCCGAACGCGTCGCCCGACAGCGTGCGCGGCAGCGGCGCGAAGAGGCGGAGCAGCTCGACGAGCGTCGACTTCTCGAGCTTCGCGTAGCCGCGCGGCAGCACGCCCTTCAGGTCGGGGTTGGTCGCCTCGATCGAGTCCATCGCCACGTCGACGTTGCGGCCGACGTCCTCCCACTCCGGGCGCTCGACGAGCCACGAGAGCCTCGCGTTCTCGGGCACGAACACGACGCCCGCTCGCGCGGAAGTCGTCGGCGCCGACGGTGCGCCGCGCCGTCGCCGTCGCCTCGACCTCCGGCCGGATCGCGTCGTAGCGGTGCTCGGCGAAGGCGAGGAAGATCAGCCCGAGCACGGGGTCGCGGTACTGCGCCGCCGTCAGCGTCGAGTTCGCGCGCAGCTCGTCGGCCGCCGCCCACAAGCGGCGCTCGAGCTCAGCCAGGTCGGTGGTCGGATTCGTCATCGTGTCCTCCGCAGATCTCCGATTCTCGCTGCTCCGGAGTTCAACACAAACTGCAAGCTGCGTTAGGGTCGCGAGCAGGCATGGATCTCATCCTCGGCGCCGGGAAGATCGACCGTCGAATCGCCGACACGGGCGATCTCCTCGACGAGTACCGGGTGAAGGAGAAGGACTGGGGCCAGCGCTATCTCGACTACGAGTCGATCACGCCCAGCGACCGCGTGCTGGTCGAAGACCTCGCGGTCACGATGCTGATCAACTCCAGGGTTGCCGCACGTGCCGCGATCAGCGTTCACGAGTTCGGATCCACGCTCGATCTCGGCTCGCTTCCGGCCAAGAAGCTCGAGGAGACGACGCCGGACGAACGGGAACTCGTCGCGAACGTGATCGGGACGATGGCGAGCTGGCCGTGGCTCGGCGCATCGGTCGCGACGAAGACGCTGCACAAGAAGCGTCCCGCGCTGATCCCGATCCTCGACAACCAGGCGATCTTCGGCGCCTACATGAATCCCCGCTGGCCGGACTCCCGCTCGCTGGCCGACACGATCAAGGCCGTGCCGCGCATCCGCGAGGCACTCGACTGGATCGCCACCGACCTGACGCGTCCGGAGAACGAATCGACGTGGCGCAGCTGCAGGCGCTCGAGCCGACGCGTACGCGCGTCGAGCTCTTCGACATGGTCTGGTGGATGTACTTCCGCCGCATCGAGCCCGCGCCTTGAGGGCGAGTCGAGCGGCTCGATCGAAGCTCAGAGCAAGCTACGAAACTCGTCCGGCTGATGCCGGCATTTCGCAAGATCGCCGTCACCGTGCCTGATTGGAGGTCGCGGTTGTGCACGGCGATCACGAGCGCACGCTTCTCCTCCGGGTGGACCAGGACGTGATGGCTCCCGCGGATCCGGTCGACTTGCCATCCCGTCTTCTCGAGGACGCGGATGAGCTGCTTCGGCGTGACCGCCGGCAGCTTCTCGCTCACGCGGCGCGGACGACGACCCGCGCACGCTCGCCCGTGCGGGCCGACCAGCCGCGCTCGCGCATCGTCTCGAGGTAGCCCTCGATCGCGTCCTGCGCCATCGCGAGCGCCTCTTCGCGCGTTGCTCCTTCGGTCACGACGTCTGGCAGATCGGGGACGGTGACTACGAAGCCGCCCTCCGGCTGGGCGGCCAGCACGACCTCGTACTCCTTCGCCTCGGTTGCCATCCCGTTCAGGGTACGGCGTCAGGACGCGGCGTCAACCGGCTCTTCCGGCCGTGCGCCGTCGCGGACTGCCCTGTTCGCGGGGCGTCGAGCCGTAAGTCGAGCGGTCTCGCGGTCTCGGCGGCGGTGCCGCGCGCCGCGCCGGAGCCTCAGCCGGCCGCGGCGCCGAGGCTCGTCCGGATCGCGTCCACCGCCTCCTGCTCGGCCGGGCTGACCTGCTGGCCGTCCTCGCGGTGCGCGCCGGCGACCCGCTCGGCAACGGCGAGGACGAAGCGACGATAGGCCTCGAGCTCGGCCGAGGTCGCCTTCTGCTCGAGCAGCTTCGCCGCCTCGCCGATCCGCTGCACGCCCAGCTCGCGCAGGAGCTCGGGCGTCGAGTAGCGGTGCCGGTCGAAGTCGGGCTTCTCCGAGACGAGCACGTCGAGCAGCTCGCTCTCGCCGTGCTGCCCGCGCGCCTCCGCGTACGCCTTCGCGAGCGCGAACGTCTCGCGGATGCTGCCGCCGGACTGGGCGGTGAGCACGATCATCCCGGCCGTCACCGGCCCCTCCGAGACGAGCTCCCACTCCTCGTCGGTGAAGTCGCTCTTCGCCGTCATCCTTCGCCTCCTTGTCGTCGTGAGAGCCGCAGGCTAACGACCGCCCCGCGCCTCACGCGCTCGAGGTGCGGCGCGGCAGGGCCCGGTGCCACAGCCGTGAGAGGAGCAGCGTCGGCACGAGCCAGACGAGCAGGAACGCGAGCAGCGCGGCCACCGAAGCTCCCTGGATCAGGAGCGTCAGCGCGAGCACGACAAGCAGGCCGAAGCTGAACGCGAGCCAGGCGCCGGTGAGCACGACGAGCGCCGCGCCGCGGAGGACGACCTGCACGAACGTGCGCCCGGCAAGCTCCGGCAGGCCTCGAAGCGCGCGCCGGAGGTCGGCGGTCGAACGCGCCCGGAGCGCCAGCTCGACGCGCTCCTCGAGCTCCTCGACCGTCAGCCGGCCGCGAACGAAATGCTCGCGGAGCCGCGCCGCCGCGCGTTCCCTCTCGGCATCACCGGCCCGGGCCATCGCGTCCATCGTACTGCGTGTCTGAGGCGGCGAACACGCCGAGTGATTCGAAGGCGAGGCGCCTTCGCTCGGGATCACGTTCAGACCGCGTACAGGACGAGAACGGCTGCCGTGACGACGACGAGGGTGATCATGAACGCGATCTCACTCGTACGATCGCGAAGGCCACTCACCAGGTAGACGATGAAGACCCAGAACGGCGCCAACAGGCTCATGAAGTCCAGCTCCACGTCGATCACGTTCTTGGCGACGACCGCCTCGACGAGGAGACAGGCAGCAGCAACCAGTGCGACCCTGACCTGGGGATCATCGACCGGCGACGCCACGTCGAGCCACCACTGTGACGAATCGGTCGCAGTGCCCATCGAGAACCTCCTTTCGCACCTGATTGTCGCGGCCCCCGAGCGAGCAGTCATCAGCGTTAGCGCGGACATGCTTCGTGGCTATCTACCGAGGTCGCCGGAAGGGGCAGAACGCGACAAAGCGAGATGAGATCTCGTCGAGCCGCTACGCCGCCGCGGGCGACTCACGCTCGACGTAGACCACCGGTCCGGATGGCTCGGGCAACGGGTCACCGTTCTCGGCCGATCCCTTCCAGATGGAAGGCAATCGCGCCGCGCATCTCGTGCTCGACCTCTTCGAGCGTGTCGCCGACGGCGACGCACCCCGGAAGGTCAGGTGACCAGGCCGAGTAGTTGGACGGCGGGCCACCCTCGATCAGGATCAGGTACTGCCCGGCAAGTTCGGCGAAGTCGGTCATCGTCTGAGTCCCGCCTGGCGAAGGATGCTCGCTTGCGTCTTGGGGTGCAAGTCCTTCGCCGGCCTGCCGGCACTGTCACGCTGCCCACCTTCGTTCCGTGTTGAAGCTGCCGATGGCTCCCGGTCGTTCTCACCAGGAACCATCCGTCCTTCTTCAAGAGCTCGAGCATCTCGCCCACCTTCACACCGTGGATCGTCGACGCTCGAGCTCCTGGCCGCCAGACGCTCTTTCCGGCGTGTCCGCCACGGACCCCGTGGCGGAATGGCGCTCCAGACGGCTTCCCACCGGTTCGCCCGCCTACCTACTGTGACCGAGAACGCGGGTCACCCCGACCGACTCGAGATACTCGGCGGGCACGGCGATCGGGCCGTCGTGCTTCGAGGCGGTTCCACATCAGCGCGAGCTCGTGCAGGTCGCGCAGGAGCGCGTCGCGGTGGGAGCCGGCCGCTTCGAGGGCCTTCAGCGTCGGACCGTAGTGCGTCGCAAAGCGCTCGACGAAGTCCTCCGCCGAGGCGAAGCGGAACGTGAACGTGCGGCGGCGGTGGACCCACGCGACGTCGCGCCCGAACAGCTCGTCCAGGTAGTTCTCCACGCCCCACAGCATCGGCGAGGCGAGGCCGGCCGGCGGGGGCACGTAGGCGGCGATCGTCCCGAACATCGAGCCGACGAAGCCCTCGGGCGTCCAGCTCGCGAGCGCGATCGTCCCGCCGGGCCGCGTCACGCGGACGAGCTCCGTCGGCGGTGCGCCAGTGGTCGGGAGCGAACATCGAGCCGACGACCGACACGGTGGCGTCGAAGGACGCGTCCGGGAACGGGAGCTCCTCGGCGTCGCCGTGCTGGAAGGCGATCGGGAGCCGCTCGGCCGCGGCGCGCTCACCCGCGCGCTCGAGCAGCGGGCCCACGTAGTCGATGCCGGTCACGACGGCGCCGAGACGGGCGGCGGCGAGTCGACATGTTGCCGCTGCCGGAGGCGACGTCGAGCACGACTCGGAGCCCGCCCGCAGGTCGGCCGCGTCGGCCAGGCGCTCGGCGATGGGGACGATCAGGGTCGCGATCTCGGCGTAGTCGCCGCTCGCCCACGTCGTCCGCTGGCGGGCCTTCACGGCTGTCAGATCGAGAGTTGGTGCAGTTGCCATGGGTACCTCGTTCCTGTAGTTAGCACGATCGGTCGTTCTGAAGTTGGAGAGTGTACGACCGATCGTGCTAACTTGTCAAGGCGATGAGCGAAACGCAGATCCGCGACGAGCCGGAGCGCCGCGAGCGCAGACGGCGCAGCGACGGCGAGCGCAGCCGCGAGGCGATCCTGCAGGAGGCCGCGCGGCTCGCCACGGTCGAGGGCATCGACGGGCTCTCGATCAGCCGCCTCGCGAGCGCCGTGGGGATGAGCAAGAGCGGCCTCTTCGCCCACTTCGGCTCCAAGGAGGAGCTCCAGCTCGCGACGATCGAGACGGCGAGCGCCGTGTTCTCCGAGCAGGTGGTCGAGCCCGCCTTGTCCGCCGCGACGGGAATCGAGCGGCTCCGGCAGCTCGCGGAGAACTTCCTGCGACACGTCGAGGGCGACGTCTTCCCCGGGGGCTGCTTCTTCGCGTCCGTCGCGGCCGAGCTGGACACGCGCCCGGGCCCGGTTCGTGACTTCGCAATTCGGGTCGTGGAAAACTGGGGCGAGCTGCTCGAGGCAGCCGTTCGCGACGCCCAGGCCGAAGGCGCGATCGACCCGTCGGAGGACGCCGAGCAGCTCGTCTTCGAGCTCGACGCCTACCTGCTCCTGGCGAACGCGCAGTTCGTGATCAGCCGACAGTCGGCGCCGATCGAGCGGGCGCGTCTCGCGGTGGAGCGCCGGCTCGCAGCAGCAGCTCCGGCCGCGTGATCGTCACAGGCTGAGGCGCTCCGGCTCAGACGGAGGCAGTCTGGTTCGGCACGGGCGACCCCTCGGTGCACGCTTGTCGCGAAGTACGGCGCCCACCGGCGCGGTGGCGCTCGTCGCGGTGGGGGCAGATACTCGTTCGAGCGATGACGGCGGTCACGGACCCGCGAGGGGAAGGCGGGCGCGACAGCAGGCGCCGGCTGCTCGGCATGCTCGGCGTGGCAGGGCCCATCGTGTTCACGCTCGCCTGGCTGGTTGCCTGGGCGGCGCAGGACGACTACAGCCCGCGTCACGAGGACATCAGCGCCCTCGCCGCCCTCGACGCCCAGCACCCCTGGATCATGATCGCCGGCTTGCTCACGCTCGGGTTCTGTATGAGCGCCCTGGCGCTCGGACTGTTCGGAGCGATCCGCGACGGCCTCAGCGCGCGGGTTGGCCCGGCGATCCTCTTGCTCATCGGGCTCGGATTCGTCGCGGTAGGCCTCATGCGAAACGACTGCAGCAGCGAAGTCGAGGCGTGTGCGGCGAGGGTCAAGGCCGGCGACGTCTCGTGGCATCACAAGGCGCACGACGGCACCAGCGTCGTCATGTTCGTGCTCTTCATCGCCGTGCAATTCATCTTCGCTCGCGCGTTCCGGACGGACGCTCGCTGGTCGAGCCTCCGCCGCTTCTCGCTCGCCACCGGAACGCTGACATTCGCGCTCGCCGCTCTGTACGGGTCCGAGATCCTCGGCGATTCGAACGGCATCGCCCAACGCCTCTTCGTCGCCGTCCCATTTCTGTGGCTCGTCGTGATGGGAATGCGACTCGTCCGTATCGCCGACCCTGAAGGATCCACACCAGGCGAGCGAACGGACACTCGGCCCAGTGAGGGGCAAGTCGCGCCTTCAAGAGGTCAGTAGCGTCAGACCCCGTGGTGCTTCGGCTCTCCCCGCCACGGCGTCGATGAAGACGCCGGGCAGCCCGCACGGGCTTGACCGGCCCGCGCGCAAACCGTTACCGTCCTGCGATACTTTCCAAAGTAAAGTGACCCAGCGTGACGAGCCGACCCGGCTCGGCGACAGGAGGCAGAGACATGACACTTCAGATTGGCGAAACCGCACCGGACTTCGAGGCCAGTACGACCGAGGGCAATATCCAGTTCCACGACTGGATCGGCGACTCGTGGGCGATCCTCTTCTCGCACCCGAAGGACTTCACGCCCGTCTGCACGACCGAGCTCGGCTACATGGCCAAGATCAAGCCCGAGTTCGACAGGCGCAACGTCAAGGTCATCGGCCTCTCGGTCGACGCGACCGCCGACCACGAGCGGTGGGCGAAGGACATCGAGGAGACGCAGGGCGCCGCTCCGAACTACCCGATCATCGGCGACGCGGACTTCAAGGTCTCGAAGCTCTACGGGATGCTGGGCACCGACGTCAGCGGAGACCCGACCGACCGCACCGCAGTCGACAACCAGACGGTGCGCAACGTGTTCGTGGTCGGCCCCGACAAGAAGGTGAAGCTGATCCTCGTCTACCCGATGACGACCGGCCGCAACTTCGACGAGGTGCTGCGCGTGATCGACTCGCTCCAGCTGACGGCGAAGCACAAGGTCTCGACGCCGGTCAACTGGAAGCACGGCGACGACGTGATCATCGCCGGCTCGGTGTCGAACGACCAGGCGAAGGAGCTGTGGCCCGAGGGCTGGAAGGAGCCGAAGCCCTACATCCGGATCGTCCCGGACCCGAGCGGCGGCAACGGCTCGGCAGGCTAGTGGTCCAGAAGAGGCGGTGACCGCTAGAGCGGTTCGAACCGCGCCTGGAAGAAGCGCAGCTGCGGCGGCTCGTACACCATCGCGAGGCCCGTGACCCGGTCCCTGCCCTCGTAGACCTCGACGATGCTCTCGGCGGTCACGTCCATGTGCGCCTGGGTGTAGACCCGCCGGGGGAGCGTCAGCCGCACCAGCTCGAGACGCGGCCGCCGGTTCAACCCGGTCGCCGGGTCGCGGCCGCTCGAGACGTTGCCGCGCTCCATCGTGCGGACGCCGCTGTCGAGGTAGATCTCGGCGGCGAGGGCCTGCGCCGGGTAGGCGTCCTGGTCCAGGTGCGGCAGGAAGGCCGCGGCGTCGATGAAGACGCCGTGGCTGCCGATCGGGACGCACGATCGGGACGCCGGCGTCCTGGAGCTTGCGGCCCAGGTAGGCGACCTGGCCGACGCGCGCCTTCATGTGCTCGTACTCGACGCTCTCGTGCAGGCCGATCGCAACCGCCTCCATGTCGCGTCCGGCCATGCCGCCGTAGGTGTGCAGGCCCTCGTAGACGACGACCAGGTTGCGCGCCTTGTCGAAGAGGTCGTCGTCGTTCAGCGCCAGGAACCCGCCGATGTTCACCAGTGCGTCCTTCTTCGCGCTCATCGTGCAGCCGTCGGTGAGGTCGCAGATCGCGCGCACGATCTCGGCGAATGCTCATCTCGCCGCAGCCCGGCTCGCGCTCCTTGACGAAGAACGCGTTCTCGGCCACACGCGTGGCGTCGTGGATGATGCGGATCCCGTGGGCGTCGCAGAGCGCGCGCACCGCGCGCAGGTTGGCCAGGCTGATCGGCTGCCCGCCCGCCATGTTCACCGTCGTCGCGATGCAGACGTACGGGATCTTCGCTCCGCGCCGTGACTCGGCGATCACCCGCTCGAGCTTCGCGAGGTCGACGTTGCCCTTGAACGGATGCTCGTTCGCGGGGTCGTGGGCCTCGTCGACGATCACGTCGACGAACGTGCCGCCGGCGAGCTCCTGGTGCAGCCGCGTCGTCGTGAAGTACATGTTCCCCGGCACGACGTCGCCCGGTGAGATGAGGATCTGCGACAGGATGTGCTCGGCGCCGCGCCCCTGGTGCGTGGGAACGAGATGCCGGTAGCCGTAGAGCTCCTGGACGGCGGCTTCGAGGTGGTAGAAGTTGCGGCTTCCCGCGTAGGCCTCGTCGCCGAGCATCATTCCCGCCCACTGCCGGTCGCTCATCGCGTTCGTGCCCGAGTCGGTGAGGAGGTCGATGTAGACGTCCTCGCTGCGGAGCAGGAAGGTGTTGTAGCCGGCCTCGCGGATCGCGACCTCGCGCTCGGCGCGCGTGGTCATCTTCAGGGGCTCGACCATCTTGATCTTGAACGGCTCGGCCCACGACCTCACGCGCGGCTTCCCGAGACGGTCGTTGTCCTCCATCTCGCCTCCTTCCGTCGGCCCGCGCGCCGCGGCTTGCGGTCAGACGCCGGTCTGCGCGGCGACCCGGCCGCTCGCGACGGCCGCCTTCAGGGCAGCGTAGTCGCGCTCGTTCTGGTCGGCATACGCCTCGGCGAACACGGCGAGGGCCCGGTCGAACGCGTCGGAATTGCCGAGATACGCCGCGATCGCGACCGGGTCGCCTGAGCGGGCGTGGCAGCGAGCGAGCTCGCCGCCGCAGACCTTCGCGTACAGCGTCATGCGCTCCGGGCTCATCGTCTCGACCACGGCCGACCCCTTCGCATCCCAGAGCTGGCGCACGTAGAAGTCGCGCTCGACCCCGTCGACCCCTGGCGTCACGGATCCAGCCGAGCAGAATGTCGCTGGCGGCCTGGGTGAGTCGCTGCCCTTCCACGACGCGCTGGCCGTGGTTTCCGTACTCGCTCTTGCCGAGGAACGGCTCGAGCACCGATGGCTGCGCCTCCTTGAACTGGAGGAACAGCGGATCCTCGTTGTCGCGGCCCATCATCAGGCAGATGAACGCGCGCGTGCCGACGCTGCCGACACCGACCACCTTCCGGGCTGCGTGGACGTAGCGGAAGCGCTCGAGCAGCTTCCTGCGGTCGCCCGCCAGCGTGCGCCGGTAGGAGCGCATCACGCCGCGCAGGTAGTCGTTGAGTTGATGAGCCTGATCGCCGACGAGGTCCTCGACCGGCACGATCACCGGCGGGTCGCCGACGATGCGCGGCTCGCCGTCGACGAGCGTGGTGAGCTTGCCGAACGCCTTCATGCTGTCCTTCGCGCGCGTCTTGGCGATGTTGCGCTCGAACGCCCGCTGATCCTTCGCCGACGTCTGGGCCCGCAGCTGCTCGGCCAGCTTCTCGATGTCGATCCGCGCGTACCAGAGGTCGAGGTTGCGCGTGGCCGCGAACTTTTGCATCCACTCGCGGTACGAACGGGTCACCTCCAGGTTGATCTTCTCCCGCGTCCGGTCGTCGAAGGCCCGGTCCCGGCCGGCGACCGCGAAGCTTGCGACAAGACGCTTGACGTCCCACTCGAACGGTCCCGGAAGCGTCTCGTCGAAGTCGTTGACGCTGAAGACGAGCTGGCGGTCAGGGGCGGCAAACGCGCCGAAGTTCGAGAGGTGGGCGTCACCGCAAAGCTGGGTGTGCACGCCCGTGCGCGGCATCCCCGCGAGATCCGAGGCCATCAGGTAGGCGCCGCCGCGGAAGAACGTGAACGGCGAGACGAGCATGCGCCCGTAGCGGATCGGCACGAGCTCGGGCACCCGCGTCTGCGCCTGCTCCTCGAGCAGGTCGACCGGATCCGGGCGGTGCGGCGGTGGTTCCCAGTCGGCGTGGACACGGCGCCGCACGTCGACGCGGGCCGCCCTGCCGCGCGCGGCGCGCTCATCGAGGGTGAAGTGCTCGACCCGCGGCGCCTCCGGCGGCGCCGGAACGGCCTGCGTTTCGTCCGTGCTCGTGCTCATGTCGCTCCCATCCGTAGCGCGTCCTCGCCTGGTCGTCGCGCAGTATCGCTCAGGATCAGCCGCCGAACCAGCGCTCCAGATGCTCTTGCTCGCCTTCGTCCCCACCCGGCGGAGCCCCCAACAAGCCCAGGTTCGTCGCGCTCGAGGTGACTGTGGACTTCGGTCGCCAGCAGTTGTAGCGTCGCTCGATGGCCGCCTCGACCGAACGCGGCTGGTTTCGGCGCTGGTGGGGCCGCCGCCGCGATCCCGCCCTCACGGGTCAAGGTGATGCGCCTGCGTCGGCCGGAACGGAGCCTCCGGCGTTCCTGGTCAAGGACTACGAACTCAAGATCGGGTACTTCACGAACCACCTGACGCGCATGTGGACGCGCTTCGGGATGTTCGTGACGCTCGAGACAGCACTCGTCGCGGTCCTGATCGTCCAGGGCAAGGTCTCGAGCGTGGCGGTGCCCATCGCGATCGTCGAGATCTGCATTTCCGTGACTGTGGTGGTGGATGGGGCGGCACGACCGCCGTCTGGTCCGGATCTATCGGAGCCGGGTCAACGATGCCGCTGAAGAGCTCCGTCGCTATGGCCTCCCGGCCTCCTACCGCAACGTCATCGACGTGACCCAGGATGGGGCGACCCGCGAACAGATCCTCGAGGCTGCGAGAGCGAACGAAGTGCCGCTCGTTCCCGCTCTCATTCCATTTGGGCTGATCTTCGTCTGGCTCCTCGTCGCCGTTGGGCTTGTCATCTTCTAGCGAGCTCGAACTGGTCTGTGACCACGCCGAGCAGCCGGTGGTTGTCGAGCGTTTCACCTCGGGCTCACCCGGGACTCTCTACCGGTCCTCGAACGCGAGCCGTACGCCGAACGCGATCAGCACCGCTCCGGTGACGCGGTCGAGCGTCCTGCGCACGCGCGGGCGCCGCATCAGCGCCGACGCGTGCCCGACCGCGATCCCGTAGGCGGCGAGCCAGAGCAGCGTCAGCATGGCGAAGACGCCGCCCAGCATCAGCAGCGCCGCGAAGGCCGGGCCGTCGCCGTGGACGAACTGCGGCAGGAAGCTCGTGAAGAAGACGGCGATCTTCGGATTGGCGAGGTCACTCAGGAGCCCCTGCCGGAGCGCCTTCGAGTGGCCCGCGTGCGGCGCGACGCCGTGGCCGGCGTTCGTCGCGGCGGTCATGAGGTCGCGCGCACGAAGCATCTGCACGCCGATCCAGATCAGGTAGACCGCGCCCACGATCTTCAGCACGAGGAACGCGACGGCCGACGCCTGGAGCAGCGCGGCAATCCCGAGCGCGGCCGCGATCGTCCAGACGGTGAGCCCCATCGACACGCCGACCGCCGCGAAGACGCCCGACCGCCGACCGCCGAGCAGGGCGTTCTTCGTCACGACGGCCGTGTCTGGGCCCGGCATCAGGATCAGCAGGGTCGAGATCGCGAGGAAAGGAAGGAAGTCGACGTCCACGGCTCAGCGACCCAGGCTGCGCGCCGTGCGCTCGATGAAGGCGTTCGCGGCCCAGTTGACGAGCCAGACGATGATCACGACGCCGACGTACGTCCAGAAACCGCTGACCGAGAAGTCGGGAACGATCCAGGCGGTCAGCGCGATCATCCCGATGTTGATCAGCAAGTAGAAGAAGCCGAGCGTGAAGAGGATCAGCGGCAGGGTGAGGAGCGCCAGGATCGGCTTCAGAATCGCGTTCGCGATCCCGAGCACGAGGGCGCCGAGCACGTAGGCGGCCCAGCCCTCGATCTGCACGCCCCCGAAGAGGCCGTTGGCGATCCAGAGCGCGAGCGCGTTGATCGCCCAGTGCGACCGCGAAGCGGGCGAGGAGCGGCAGCATCAGCGACTGTTCGGCCATCTGCACGACGCCAAGTCTTGCAAGCACGCGCCGCGCCCGGATGCGATACCGCACTTCACGACTGGGCGGTCGCCTCGTAGACTCGCCGGTACATCGGGAGGAGGCGCTGTGGCGAAGGCCGGCGACGTGCTCGAGATCCCCAACCTGGGCATGAAGATCGTCTTCCGGCAGACCGCCGCGGAGACAGACGGCGAGCTGCTCGAATACGACGTGATCGGCCGCCCCAGGGGGTTCGTCGTTCAGGGACACGTGCACCCCTCGCAGGAGGAGCGCCAGGAGGTGCTCGCCGGTGCGACGGGACTGGCGATGGGCGGCAGCAAGCGCGTCTTCGGCGTCGGCGACTCGCTGACGATTCCCCCGGCGGCGTCCCACCGCCACTTCCCCGCCGGCTCGGGCGAAGGGCACGTGCGGGTCGAGCTCCGGCCCGCGCTCGCGACGGAGACGTTCCTCGAGCGGCTCGCCGAGCTCGACCGCGAGGGCCAGGTCACGGCCCGCGGCTGGGTGCGGCCGACCGCCGCGGCGCGCTTGGTGCGCGACTTCGAGCGGGAGGGCCGCGCCGCGCAGCCGCCGCTGCCGGTCCAGCGCGCGCTCGCGAACGCGATCCTCGGCGTCGCGTCCCTACGTGAAGGAGCGACGGGCGAGTACGTCTTCGTCGACGAGTGGGACGTCCGCGCGCCGGTCGCGCAGGTCTTCGACGCGCTCGCCGACGGGCGCACGTATCCCGCCTGGTGGCGGCCGGTCTACATCTCGGTCGAGGCAGACGGCCCGCCCGCCGTCGGCCAGGTCTCGCGCCAGCACTTCAAGGGGCGGCTCCCGTATCACCTGCACACGACCTCGGAGATCACCGAGTTCGACCCGCCGCACCGCCTCGTCGCCGAGGTCGAGGGCGACCTGCGCGGCCGCGGCGTGTGGACGCTGACCGAGCCCGGCGACGACGTCACACACGTCCGCTTCGACTGGTCCGTGTTCGCCGACAAGCCGCTTCTACGCACGCTCACGCCGGTCCTGCGCCCGGCCTTCCGCTGGAACCACAACTGGGCGATCGCCCGCGCGATGGAAGGACTCGAGCCTTACGCACGCGCGACGGCGCGGCTCGCCGAGGAGCGGCCGCGTTAGCTCGAAGCCGCCTTAGATGATTGATTCCATCTAGGCTTTGCCGAGCTTGGCGGCGAGCGCGGTCACGTCGAAGACCTGGTCGGCCGGCGGCACGTCGATCGAGACGTCGGTCCCCCAGTCGCTCATCGTCATCGTCAGCTCCGCCGAGACACGCTCGCCGTTCACGGTCGCGTCGTAGGCGAACCGGATCCGGTGCACGAAGCCGTCGTCTGCTCCGATCCAGACGTCGATCGGCAGCTCGGTGGAGGCGCCGGTCGCGATCAGCGCCTGCACGGTCGGTGCGGGGACGCCCCGTTGCTCGAGCGCCTGCACGAGATCGACGGTGGCGCGGTAGTGCGTGACCTCGGACCCGTCGATCGTGTCGGAGCCGACCTTCGCGACGGCGCCTGCGCCGCGGAGCAGGTCGAGCGTCTCCGCCGGGCTCTGGCCCGAGAGGCCGAGCAGCTGACCGAAGTCGCTGCCCGCCAGGCTCGCCGCCTTGTCGACGTCGGCCTTGATCCAGGTCATGCCGACCGGGAGCACGCCGCCGAGAGCCGACAGGTTCACGTAGACGACCGAATGCCCGTCCTCCTTCGTGGAGATCAGCTTCACCTCGCCGCTCGAGCCGCCGGGAAGGTTGAGCTCCCTGAGGAGATCCGACGCGTCGAGCGTCAGCTCGCCCTCGTCCTCGTCGAAGACCCCTTCGGCCTCGATCGCGCCGGTGACACCGCCCGCGGCAAACGACGCCTCGATGCTCACCCTGACGCTGCCGGCATCCGCACTCTTGTCCGCAGCGGCGGCGACCGGATCGAGCGTCCGCGCCACGCCGCCACACGCGACGAGCCCCAGGGCGAGCGCCGCGGCCGCGAGAGCAAGGATCATCCGGCGCACGTCCTCTGTGTAGCTCAGGTTTCCGACTGCGTCAACAGCGGCGCGTCTTCGGCCATACTCGGCTCCAGGCCGCGGCCCCCGGCAGACTCCGCTTGCTTCCACCGTCTCGATGGGCAAGAATCGCTCGAATGATGCGGCGGACGGGGTCCGCGGGAGATGCGTTGACGCACCGTTCCGGAAACCAGGACCTCGAGTGACCACGGCGACCGGCGATGAGCGGGCAGCGGAAGGGCTCCTCCCCGGCGAGGGCGCCGTTCTTCCGCTCTCGACGCAGGAGAACTTCTCCGTCGCCACCCGCCTGCTCGGGCGCAGGACGCGCGACCACCTGCTCGCGATCTACGGCTTCGCGCGGCTCGCAGACCAGCTCGGCGACGAGGCGGCCGGCGACAGGCTCGCGCTCCTCGACCAGCTCGAGGAGGAGCTCGACCGCGTATTCGACGGCGAGCCCGGAGACACGGAGGCGGGGCACCCGCTCATGCGCAGGCTCGCACCGACCGTGCACGCGCTCGAGCTGCCGCGCGAGCCGTTTCTGCGCCTGATCCAGGCGAACCGCCGCGACCAGGAGCAGGCGACCTACGAGACATTCGATGACCTGCTCGGCTATTGCGAGCTGTCGGCCAACCCCGTCGGCGAGCTCGTGCTGCACGTCTTCGGCGCCGCCACGCCCGAGCGGATCGCGCTCTCGGACCGCGTCTGCACCGGGCTCCAGCTGGTCGAGCACTGGCAGGACGTGGCCGAAGACTTCGGCCGCGGCCGGATCTACCTGCCGGCCGAGGACCTCGACCGCTTCGGCGTAGCGCCCGCCGACCTCGACGCACGTGGCAAGGTGCCACTCGCGGGCTCCGACCTGCGGACGGGCGAACCGCTGCGGGCGCTGCTTGCTTTCGAGGTCGGCCGCGCGCGGACATGGCTCGATCAGGGTGCGCCGCTCGTGGGCACACTGCGCGGCCGCGGCCGGTTCGCGGTCGCCGGCTACGTGGGCGGCGGGCGAGCGAACGCCGACGCGATCGTCGCCGCCGGGTACGACGTTCTCGCCGGACCGCCGAAGGCGAGCGGCACGCACCGCCTGCGCGCGACGCTCCGTACCTACAGGATGGGGAGATGACCGCCGCAACCGCGACCGCGCTCCCCGCCTACGAGCACTGCCGCCGCGTCGCGCGGGAGTCCGGCTCCAGCTTCTACGCGGGCATGCGTCTGCTGCCGCCCGAGCGACGGGCCGCGCTCTTCGCGATCTATGCGCTCGCCCGGCGGATCGACGACATTGCCGACGGCGACCTTCCCGCCGACGAGAAGCTCGACCGGCTCGAGCACATGCGCGACGAGCTCGAGCGGATCGGCGAGAGCGACGACCCGGTGCTGTTCGCGGTTGCGGACGCCGCGCGGCGCTACCCGATCCCGCTCGGCGCGTTCGACGAGCTCGTCGACGGCGCCGAGCTGGACGTGCGCGGAACCGACTACGCGACCTTCGCCGAGCTCGAGCTCTACTGCCGCTGCGTCGCCGGCTCGATCGGGCGGCTCGCGCTCGGTGTCTTCGAGTGCTCCGACCGCTCGGCGGGCGGGGCGCTCGCCGACGACCTCGGCCTCGCGCTGCAGCTCGGCAACATCCTGCGCGACCTCGCCGAGGACGTCCGAAACGGCCGTGTTTACCTGCCACGCGAGGACCTGGAGCGGTTCGGGTGCGAGGCCGCGGCCGGACGGATCGGCGCAGGCTCGACGGAGCCGAAGAAGAGCATCGCCGGGCCGGTCGAGCTGGTTATCGCGTTCGAGGCGCAGCGCGCGCTCGACCGGCTCGACCGCGGACTCGGCCTCGTGCCGCTGCTCGACCGGCGCAGCGCCGCCTGCGTGCTCGCGATGACGGGCGCCTACGGCCGCCTCCTCGAGCGGATCGCCGCCGACCCCGCCGTCGTGCTCCGCGGCCGGCTGTCGTTGCGCCGCTGGGAGAAGGGCCTCGTGCTTGCACGCAGCTTCGTCGGAGGGATCACTTGAAGGTCGCGGTCGTGGGCGGCGGACTCGCCGGGCTCGCGGCCGCGCTCGAGTGCGCCGACGCCGGCGCCGCGGTCACGCTCTACGAGGGGCGGGCGCGACTCGGCGGCGCGACGTTCTCGGTCGAGCGCGACGGACGCTTCATCGACAACGGCCAGCACATCGCGCTTCGCTGTTGCACCGCGTACCTGGCGTTCCTCGAGCGGCTCGGAGTCGCCGAAGCGCTCCCGCTCCAGCCGCGGCTGCGAGTGCCGGTCCTGCGCGAGGGCAAGCGCGCCGCCTTCATCACGCGGAATGGCCTGCCCGCACCGCTCCACCTCGCGTCGTCCCTCCTGCGCTATCCGCCGCTAAGCCTGGGCGAGCGCCTGGCGGCGGTCCGCGCCGCGGCGGCTCTGCGGAAGCTCGACCCGGACGACCCGGCTCTCGACGAGCAGACGTTCGGCGACTGGCTCCGCGCGCACGGTCAGAGCCCGGCTGCGATCGAGGCGCTCTGGAATCTGATCGCCCTGCCGACGCTCAACCTGCCTGCTGACGAGGCCTCGCTCGGCGCCGCCGTGCAGGTCTTCCGCACCGGCCTCCTCGACTCGGCCGGCGCCGCCGACATCGGCGTCTCGACGGTGCCGCTCCAGCGCCTTCATGGCGACGCGGCTGCCGCAGCGCTCGACCGCGCGGGCGCGCACGTCGCGCTCGGGACGCCGGTTCGCGCCGTCCGCGCCGGGGAGCTCCAGCTCGAGGACGGAACCGAGAACGCCGACGCAGTCATCGTTGCCGTGCCGCACCAGGCGATCGGGCGACTCGTGCCGCCGGGAACCGTCGACCCGGAGGCGCTCGCAGCGCTCGGCTCGAGCCCGATCGTGAACCTGCACGTCCACTACGACCGCCGCGTGCTCGATGAGCCTTTTGCAGCAGCCATCGGTTCCCCGGTGCAGTGGGTATTCGACCGCACCGCCTCGTCGGGCGTCGCCGAGGGACAGCTCGTCGCCGTCTCGCTCTCGGCCGCCGTCGCCGAGCTGGGTGAGCCGGTCGCGGCGCTGCGGGAGCGCTACCTGCCCGCGCTCGCGCGGCTCCTCCCGGCCGCCCACGACGTACGCGTGCTCGACGTCGCCGTGACCCGCGAGCCACGCGCGACCTTCCGGGCCGCGCCCGGGAGCCGTCGCCTACGGCCCGGCACGCGCACCTCGACTCCCGGCCTCTACCTCGCCGGCGCCTGGACCGACACCGGCTGGCCCGCGACGATGGAGGGCGCCGTCCGTAGCGGCCTCGCCGCGGCGCGCGCCGCGCTCGCGGACATCGCGGACGGACGGCTGGATGCGCCCGCGCTCGTGCGCTCTGGAGGCAGCGAGCGGTGACCGTCACCGTCACCTCACTTCCGGCTGCCGCCGCGCACGAGGCGCTCGACCGAGCACGCGAGCACCTGTTATCGCTCCAGCACCCCGACGGGTGGTGGAAGGGCGAGCTCGAGACGAACGTGACCATCGACGCGGAGGATCTCTTCCTGCGCCGCTACCTCGGCCTCGACGACGCCGCTGCAACCGCGGCGACGGCGAAATGGATTCGCGCGAAGCAGCGCACCGACGGGACGTGGGCGACCTTCTACGGCGGCGACGGCGACCTCTCGACAACGGTCGAGGCGTACATCGCCCTGCGGCTCGCGGGCGACCCGGCCGACGCGGCTCACATGCGCCGCGCAGCCGCGTTCGTACGCGACGCGGGCGGCGTCGAGCGGACGCGCGTCTTCACCCGCATGTGGCTCTCGCTGCTCTCGCTCTGGTCCTGGAACGACGTGCCCGCGATTCCACCGGAGCTGATCCTGCTCCCGCCGCGCGCGCCGCTCAGCATCTACTCGTTCGGCTGCTGGGCGCGGCAGACGATCGTCGCCCTCTCGATCGTCTCGGCGCTGCGCCCGGCGACAACCGTGCCGTTCGGGGTGGAGGAGCTGCGGACGGGCGCCGCCCCGCTCCCGCCGCGCGATGCCTGGGGCCGCGCGTTCGAGCTGCTCGACCGCGGCCTGCACCGCTACGAGCAACGACCGAACGGCGCGTTGCGGCGGCACGCGTTGCGGACCGCGGAGCGCTGGATCGTCGAGCGGCAGGAGCGCGACGGCTCGTGGGGCGGGATCCAGCCGCCTTGGGTGTGGTCGATGATCGGGCTGCACGCGCTCGGCTACGCGGTCGACCACCCGGTGCTCGACCGCGCCCGCACCGGCCTGGACAGCTTCACGATCGAGGACGAGGCGGGCCGACGCATCGAGGCGTGCCAGTCTCCCGTCTGGGACACGGCGCTGGCGCTGATCGCGCTGGTGGACGCCGGGCTACGCGCCGAGCAACGAGGCGACCGCGCGTGGCGCGCGCTGGCTCGCCGGCCGCGAGGTGGGCATCCGCGGCGACTGGGCAGTGCGCCGGCCGGACATCCCGACGGGCGGATTCCCGTTCGAGTTCGAGAACGACAACTACCCGGACGTGGACGACACGGCCGTCGTCGTCCTCGCCCTCCGCCGTGCGGCCGGCGGCCACGTCGCTTGCAAGCAGGCGGCCGACCGCGGACTCGCCTGGTCCCTCGGCATGCAGAGCAGGGGAGGCGGCTGGGGCGCCTTCGACGTCGACAACACGAGCGGCCTGCCCTTGCGGCTGCCGTTCTGCGACTTCGGGGCGGTGACCGACCCGCCGAGCGCCGACGTGACGGCGCACATGCTGGAGCTCCTCGGCCACGACGGCCTCGCGACCGCGCCGGCCGCCCGCCGCGGCCTCGACTACCTGCTGCGCGAGCAAGAGCGCGACGGTTCCTGGTTCGGCCGCTGGGGAGCGAACCACCTCTACGGGACCGGCGCTGCCGTGCCCGCGCTCGCCGCCTGCGGGCTCGCCGACCACCCGAGCGTCCGGGCCGCCGTCAGGTGGCTCGACCGCGTGCAGAACGAGGACGGTGGGTTCGGCGAGGACCTCCGCTCGTATCGCGAGGCCTCCTGGCGTGGCCGCGGTGCGTCGACGGCCTCCCAGACGGCCTGGGCGCTGCTCGCCCTCAACGCGGCGGGCGAGCGCGGCCCCGCCGTGGAGCGCGCCGTCCGCTGGCTCGTCGAGACCCAGCAGCCGAGCGGAGGCTGGGACGAGCCGCAGTACACCGGCACCGGCTTCCCGGGCGACTTCTACTTGAACTACCACCTGTACCGGGACGTCTTCCCCGTGATGGCGCTCGGCCGGATTCTCGGAGACGACCGCTGAGCGGCGTAGCCCCGACGGAGCCGCCCAGCGGCGTAGGCTCGACGGAGCCGCCCAAGAGCGCAGGCGCCGGCTCGACCGGCGCCGGAGCGGGAACCCCGTCGCTGCTCCTGCTCGCGCCGCTTCGCCTCGAACGGGCAGCGTTGCGCGTCGCGCCGGGAACGCGCGTGCTGCGGTCGGGGATGGGCCGGTCGCGGGCGCGCATCGCAGCCGCGCGAGCGCTCGCGATCGACGCACGGGCCGTCGCGATCGCAGGCGTCTGCGCGGGTGTCGCGCACGAGTTGCGACCCGGTGACGTCGTGTGCGCGAGCGAGCTTCGGCGCGCCGGGGCGGAGCCGGTCGAGGTGCCCGGCAGCGCCCTGGTCGCGACCGCCTTGCGGCGACGCGGGCTGCGTGTGCACGTCGGCCCGGTGCTGTCGGCCGACAGGCTCCTCGGACCCGCCGAGCGGGAGGCCCTCGCGGACAGCGGCGCGCTCGCCGTCGACATGGAGTCGGCCTGGCTCGCCGAGGGCGCCGGCGGTCGCCCACTCGCGGTGGTGCGCGTCGTCGCGGACGCCGCCGGGCGACGGCTTACCGACCCGCGCCTTCTGCTCGAGGGCGCACGGGCGCTCGTCAGCCTGCGACAGGTCGGCGGAGCGCTCACCGAGTGGGCAGCCGCGGTCGGCCCCGGCCGAGAGATGAGCCCAGGTCTCGACGGAGGCGACCTCCGGCGTAGGCTGGACGGAGCCGGTCGAGAAGCGGCGGAGGCGGCGGCCTTGCCGGCATCGGAGCGGGCATGAGCCGTAGGCTCGACGGAGGCTCACAGAGAGCGGAGGTGCCGGCTTTGCCGGCGCCGGGAGCGGGCATGAGCCGTAGGCTCGACGGAGGCTCACAGAGAGCGGAGGTGCCGGCTTTGCCGGCGCCGGAGCGGGCATGAGCGTGCCTCTTCGCCAGGAGCTGGCGGTCGGCCGCTACCTCATGCGCCAGCGGTTGCGCCGCAACGACAAGTTCCCGCTGCTCGTCGAGCTCGAGCCTCTCTTCCAGTGCAACCTCGCCTGCTCGTTCTGCGGGAAGATCCAGTACCCGGAGCACATCCTCAAGAAGCGGATGCCGGTCGCCCAGGCGCTCGCCGCGATCGAGGAATCGGGCGCGCCGATGGTCTCCATCGCGGGCGGCGAGCCGCTCGTCCACCCCGAGGTGCACCTGATGGCGCGCGAGCTGATCCGGCGCAAGAAGTTCGTCTACCTCTGCACGAACGGGATCCTGATGCGCAAGAAGCTCGACCTCTTCGAGCCGTCGCCGTACTTCGCGTGGGTCGTCCACTTGGACGGCATGCGCGAACGCCATGATCAATTTGTGGAACGCGACGGTACCTTCGACAAGGCGGTCGACGCGATCCGCGAGGCTCAAGCGCGCGGCTTCCGCGTCAACACGAACACGACCTTCCTCACGACCGACACGCCGAAGACGGTGCGCGACGTGCTCGACTTCCTGAACGACGAGCTCAAGGTCGACCAGATGATGCTCTCACCCGCCTACGCCTACGAGAAGGCGCCCGACCAGGAGCACTTCCCCGGCGTCACGCAGGCGCGCAAGCTCTTCAGCGAGTCGTTCGCGGACGGCCGGCGCAAGCGCTGGCGCCTGAACCACACGCCGCTCTTCCTCGACTTCCTCGAGGGCAAGGTCGACTTCCAGTGCACGCCGTGGGGCATCCCGAGCTACTCGCTCTTCGGCTGGCAGCGGCCCTGCTACCTGATGGCCGACGGCTACACGGCCACCTACAAGGAGCTGATCGAGACGACCGACTGGTCGAAGTACGGGCGCGGCAACGACCCGCGCTGCGACAACTGCATGGCCCACTGCGGGTACGAGCCGACCGCGGTCCTCGCCGCAACCC
>CAWAGR010000012.1:0-22827 GCA_963781435.1 uncultured Actinomycetes bacterium
GGCGAGTGGACGATGATGAAGTCGAACGGCGGCGCGATGCTCTCCGGTGCAGCCGCGGAGGCTCCATCGGAGACGGTGATGTCCGGGCCCGCGGGCGGCATGACCGCCACCGAGCACGTCGCTCGCGCGCTCGGAGAGGCCAACGTCCTCACCCTCGACATGGGCGGGACGAGCGCGGACGTGGGCATCCTCGTGGGCGGCGCGCAGCGGCACACGACCGAGTACGAGATCGAGTGGGCCCGCCCCGCCGCAGTGCCGTTGATCGACATCAAGTCGATCGGGGCCGGCGGCGGGTCGATCGCATGGGTCGACGCCGGCGGCTTCCTCCGTGTCGGCCCCCGGAGCGCCGGAGCCGATCCGGGACCGATCTGCTACGGCCGGGGCGGCACCCAGGTGACGGTCACCGACGCGAACCTGCTGCTCGGCCGCCTCAATCCCGAGTACTTCCTCGCCGGACGGATGCGCCTCGACCCGTCGGCGGTGACCGAGGCGATGGAGGTCCCTGGGCGAGCCGATCTCAGCAGCTTGCTCCAGCTCGCGGCGTCCATCGTCGAGATCGCGAACGAGAACATGGCGAGCGCGATCAAGATGGTCTCGCTCGAGCGGGGCCACGATCCCCGCCGCTTCTCGCTCCTCGCCTTCGGCGGCGCGGGGCCGCTGCACGCGGCCGCCGTCGCCCGCGCACTCGGCATTCCGAAGGTGATCGTGCCGCAGTACCCCGGCGTCTTCTCGGCGCTCGGTCTGCTGCTCGCCGACATCCGCGTCGACAAGGTGTGGACGCAGGCGTTCCGCTCGAACGCCGTCGACGCGCCGCTCGTGAACCGCCAGTTTGGGCGCATCACCGAGCGCGCGCTCGCCGAGCTGCGGCAGGAGGGCTTCTCGGGCGAGCCGGAGATCCGGCGCGCGATCAACATGCGCTACTTCGGGCAGAACTACGAGCACGAGGTCGAGATCGAGAGCGGCGAGCTGGACGAGGCATCGCTCGAGCGGGCGTTTCGCCGGTTCGACGAGCTCCACGCCCGTCGCGACCAGGGCTACGATCGAGCGCGAGGTGATCGAGCTGGTCAGCTTCAAGGTGACCGTGATCGGCAAGCGTCCGCGGCTCGACCTCTCAAGCGCCAACGGCACGGCGGGCTTCGCGCGCTCGGAGCGCCCGGTCTACGTTCGCGGCCACGGATTCGTCGACGCGTCGGTCGCGCATCGCTCCTCGCTCGAGGCCGGCGAGGTGATCGCGGGGCCTGCGGTGATCGAGGAGGAGGGCTCGACGCTCTTCGTCGAGCCGGGGATGACGGTCGAGCGCACGTCGCTCGGCGCGCTCGTGATCCAGACTCGACGCATGAGCCGTAGGCTCGACGGAGGCTCCAGAGAGCGGAGGTGCCGGCTTTGCCGGCGCCGGGAGCGGGGACTGAGATGACGACGACGACGACCTTCGATCCCGTCGCCCTGACGATGGTCGACAACTACCTCACGAGCTGCTGCCGCGACATGGGCGTGACGATGATGACCACGGCCTACTCGCCGATCTTCAACGAGTCACTCGACTTCTCGTGCGTCATCTTCGACCCGAGCGGGAACATGCTGGCGCAGGCCGAGTTCTGCCCGTCCCAGATCGGCACGATCAAGTTCACGGTCGAGTGGACGATCGAGGAGCTCGGGCTCGACGCGTTCGACGAGGGGGACGTTGTTCTGCACAACGACCCGTATCGCGGCTCCGGCCACGTGCCCGAGCACATGCTGCTGAAGCCGGTGTTCTGGGAGGGGAAGATCGTCGCGTTCGTCGCGAACGTCGCGCACATGTCCGAGGTCGGGGCGAAGACGCCCGGCGGTCTCTCGGGCGACGCGACCGAGGTCTACCAGGAGGGCCTGCTGCTTCCTCCGGTGAAGATCAAACGTCGAGGGGAGGACGTCGACGACGTCTGGAAGATCATTCTCTCCAACCACCGCACGCCCCGCGTCACGCCTCGGCGACTTCCGCGCCATGATGGGCTCGCTCGACCTCGCCGAGCGCCGGATCACACGCTGCTGGAGAACTACGGGCTCGACTTCTTCCTCGGCGACGTCGGCCGAGCTGATGGCGATCGCCGAGCGGCGGATGCGCGCCGAGATCGAGGCGATCCCCGACGGCACGTACACCTTCTCCGATGCGATCGAGGACGACGGCATCACCGACCGTGCGTACCCGATCGAGCTCCGCCTGACGATCGACGGCGGCGAGGTGATCGCCGACTTCACGGGCTCGGCCGAGCAGGCCGTCGGCCCCGTGAACGCGATCTACGCCGTCACCGCCTCGGCGATCTACAACGCGTTCCTCCACCTGACCGACCCGACGATCCCGCGCAACGAGGGCTGCTACCGGCCGTTCACGATCATCGCGCCGCCCGGCACGATCGTGAACTGCTCGTTCCCGCGCACCGTCGCGGGCGGGAACACCGAGACGAGCCCGCGCATCACCGACATGGTCTTCGGCGCGCTGCAGGACGCGATCCCGGACCGAGTGGCGGCCTCCTGCGGCGGCACCTCGTCGCCGTTCCTCTTCGGCGGCACCGACCCGCGGACGGACGAGCCGTACGCCCACTTCCACTTCGAGGGCGTCGGCTGGGGCGGGCGCAAGGGCCTCGACGGGAACAACATGGTCGTCACGATCAACGGCAACTGCCGCAACACGCCCGTCGAGGTCTTCGAGACCCGCTACCCGGCGTTCCGGATCGAGTCCTACCGGCTCGTCCCGGACTCCGGCGGCCCGGGCGAGTTCCGCGGCGGCCTGGGCGGCGAGCGGATCTTCACCGTCACCGTGCCCGAGGTGACCGTGAGCGCGCTCCTCAACCGGATGAAGACGGAGCCGTGGGGAGTGCTCGGCGGCGGCGAAGGAGCTGTCGGCGGGCTCTGGGTGCGTCGCGCGGGCAACGAGGAGTGGAGGACGTTCGTCGAGGAGTTCGGGACGATGTCGCCCTCGAAGTTCTCGGGTGTCACGCTCCGCACCGGCGACCAGGTGAAGATCCTCATGCCCGGCGGCGGCGGCTACGGCGATCCGGCACGGCGCGACCCTGCGCTCGTGCGGCGGGACGTCGAGGAAGGGTTCATCAGCGAGGAGGCAGCACGCACGGTCTACGGCCTCGATGGGCAGGAGGCCTGACGGTGGGGGAGTGGAAGGCAGGTGAGATCTCGTACTTGAAGGCGAACCGCGCCGCCTGCGCCCTCTGCGGGCATCCGATCGCGATCCGCTACTGGGGCGCCGAGGTGAACGGCGTCGAGCAGACATTCTGCTCTCCCGAGCACGAGCGGCTCTACCACGACTACTGGCTCCCCCGCTACGGGGCGGCGAAGGAGGTTTCCTGACATGGCACGTAAGCCCGTCCTCTCGCAGGAAGCGCCTCAGCCCTCCGGCGGCTACTCGCAGGGAATCGTCGCCGGCGGCTTCCTCTACCTCGCCGGCCAGGGCCCGTTCGACGCCGACGGGCACGCGCGTCGGCACGACGGTCGCCGAGCAGGTGCGCCAGGTGCTCGACAACCTCGACGCGGTCGCCCGCGCCGCCGGCGGCTCGCTCCAGAACGCGGTCAGGTGCGGGATGTACATCAGCGATATGGCGCATTTCGACGAGATGGACGCGGAGTACCGGCGCTTCTTCTCCGACCCGATGCCGGCCAGGACGACTATTCAGTCAGACCTCGTCGGCTTCGATGTCGAGGGCGACGCGGTCGTCTGGCTCGGCGACTGAGGTGAACATCACGTCGCTCGACACCCCGGTCGCGACTGTCGACCTGGACGCGGTCGAACGCAACATCGCACGGATGCAGGGCTACTGCGACGAGCACGGGCTCGCCTTCCGGCCGCACATCAAGACGCACAAGCTGCCCGCGATCGCGCACATGCAGCTGCGGGCCGGGGCGGTCGGGATCACCTGCCAGAAGCTCGGCGAAGCCGAGGTGATGGAGGCTGCGGGGCTGCGCGACATCCTGCTGACGTTCCCGCTCGTCGGTGCCCCCAAGGCCGAGCGGCTCGCGGCGCTCGCCGGGGAGGCTGACATCGCAGTCGTCGGCGACTCGAATGTGGTGGCGCGCGGTCTTTCGCCGGCGCTCGCGGCGGCGGGCACCGAGGTGCGCTTCCTTGTCGAGCTCGACACCGGCTTCTCTCGCACCGGGGTCCAGACGCCCGACGAGGCCGCAGACCTCGCGGAGCTCGCCGACTCGCTGCCGGGGCTGCGCTTCGACGGCCTGATGACCTATCCGACGCTCCCCGGGACGGGACCGAAGCTCCGCGCCGCGATCGACGCGATCCGCGCCCGCGGGCTCGAGGTACGGACGGTGAGCGCCGGCGGCACGCCGACGTTCTTCCGAAACCACGAGCTGCCGGAGGTGACCGAGGTGCGCGCCGGCACCTACGTCTACGGCGACCGCTCCTGCATCGCGAACGGCAGCGTCCCGCTCGAAGATTGCGCGTTGCGGATCCGCGCGACGGTGGTCAGCCGGCCGACGGCCGACCGCGGCATTCTCGACGCCGGCTCGAAGACGCTGACGAACGACCCCGCCGAGGAGGCGAGCGGAGGCGGCCACGGCCTGATCGTCGAGTACCCGGAAGCGCGCGTCTATGCGCTCTCGGAGGAGCACGGCCACGTCGACTTCTCGGCGTGCGCCGAGCCGCCCGAGGTGGGTGAGGTCGTGACCGTGATCCCGAACCACGCGTGCGGCTGCACGAACATGCACGACGAGGTCGCCGTCCACCGCGGCGGCCGCGTCGTTGGCGTCTGGCCGGTCGCCGCCCGCGGCAAGCTGCGCTGACCACCGACGGAAGGAGCCGCCATGACCCCCGAAGAGCGCCTCGCCGAGCTCGGCCACGAGCTCCCCGCCCCGAACCCGGCCGTCGGCAGCTACGTCGGCGCGGTCACGGTCGGCAACATCGTCTTCGTCTCCGGCCACGGGCCCTACCGCGACGGCGAGTTCGTGTTCAAGGGCAAGCTCGGCCGCGACGTCGACGTGGCGACGGGCCAAGCGGCCGCGCAGCTCACGATCCTCAACCTGCTCGCGAGCCTGAAGGCGGAGATCGGCGAGCTCGACCGCGTACGCCGTGTCGTCAAGCTGCTCGTGCTCGTGAACTCCGACCCCGAGTTCGGCGAGCAGCCCGAAGGTCGCGAACGGCGCCTCGGACCTGCTGATCGAGGTGTTCGGCCCCGAGCGCGGCCCGCACGCGCGCTCGGCGATCGGCATGGGCGCGCTGCCCTTCGGGATCCCGGTCGAGATCGAGGGCATCTTCGAGATCGGCTAGAAGGAGCTAGCGTTGGCTCATGACGAAGCGGACGGTGCTCACGGCGATCGGTGACGACAGACCTGGCCTCGTGGAGGAGGTCTCCGAGTTCGTCTTCGCCCGCGGCGGCAGCATCGAGGACAGCCGGATGGCGAACATGCACGGGCAATTCGCGATCGTGATGTCGATCGCCGGGACGCAGGAGGCGATCGACCGGGTCACGACCGACCTCGACGCACTGAGCGAGCAGACGGCAATCCATGCCCGCCTGACTCCGGCCGTGCGCGCGGGCGCCGTGGGCGCGCCGAGGCTGCCGTATCGACTGACGGGGCGAGCGCTCGACCAGGCCGGGCTGGTGCACCAGGTGGCGAACCTGCTCCGCAGCCTCGACGTGAACATCGAGAGCATGGACACGACGCTCGAAGCCGCGCCTGTCACGGGGGCGCCCGTGTTCGCGATGGATCTCGTAATCGCCGTGCCGAGTGACACGCGGGTGCAGAAGCTCCGAGACGAGCTCGCCCGCATCTGCGAGTCGCTCAACATCGACTGGCACCTCGCGCCGCTCTAGGCGTTCCGCCGGTCGGTAGCGCTTGACGGGGTTCGGAGACGTGTCCATGTCGAGTTGGGCTGCCGACACTCCCTGGCGAGCGAACGTCTCCGCTGCGCGAAGGTGACAGTCACCCGAGACTGACCGCTCCACTGCGCCAAGTGCGGGCCGAGGTACTAGTTTCGGAACAGTGGACAGCTGGTTCAAGCTCTGAGCTACTCGAAGGCCCGCCTCGCGGCGGGCCTTCGTTGTCCATGGACACCGAGGGCCGGAATCGAACCGGCATCTCCGCAGTGGACAGCTGCGCGCTCTACCAAGTTGAGCTACCTCGGGGTCGTCCCGAGGTGTACGAGCCGCCGACGCTGTCGCAAGATGGCCCAAAGGGACAGGCTGGCGTGAGAGGCTTCGGCTGCGCGAGTGCGCGGGAATGCTCCCTGAGTCGGGAGCGCGTTCAGCGGCAGGGCACGCGCTGAGGCGCGACGTGAGTGATGCTGGCCCCTCGCCGTCAGCCCATGATGAGGTGTAGGCAGGCTCACGCGAGGATCGTGGGCGGCGTCGGCTGCGCCGCGCCTAGCCTTCTGAGTCGTCCTCGTCATCCCACGTAGCTCGCGCCTAACGCCTCGAACATGGCGCTCGTCGTCCGAACTCATAGGCCACGAGGTCGGGCTCGATCCACATCTGTCTCGGGATCAAGACCTTCTGACGCGGCAATCAGCCTGACGAGAAACCGCTCGGCACCCTCCGTTAACGCCTTGTCCTCCGTCCAATACCCGAACTCGAGACTCCGGCGCGACGACTCCGCGAAGTTCGCGGACGAGATCCACGAGCCGGCGAGGCACGAAGCCCTCCACGTCCTCGACCCCGACATTCGCCCTCATCGTGCCACCACCGATGTCCGGGAGCGAGCTTCGCGTGCATGAGGGGTGGCGAGTCACCTCGGCCGGACTTGCGGTAGCCGATCGTGCGGATAGCCGGCAGAACGGTCTCGTCCGTCGGCGGCCCGTAGGGGCCGACAACGAGCGGCTGACCATTGTCCTTCGGCGCAAGCCCACCGAGGTCGGGGAACGCATGAACTGGGAGTGCAGGCGTGGTCTCGTCGGCGAGCTGCGATCGTCTCCAACTTCGCGCGCGGCCTGGCGCCTCGGGCCTGCTTAGCGATGACGACACCCACGGCGGCAAAATCGCGGAGCTTGGCCAGTAAGCTCCTCGTCATCGATCCAGGGGGCGCAGCCGAGTCGAGCCGGGCCGAGAGAGCGGTACCGACGGCCCCATCGCTCCTGACGAGTCTCGATGAAGTCATCGATACCCACGATCAGCCCCGCGAGGACGTTTCGGCCGAAGAAGGCGTTGTTGCCGGGTTCGGCCCCGACCGGGAACCATCGTCGACAGCCGCCGGAGAACAAGCGAGTTCGTTCGTTCGACATCGCCTCACGAGCGTACCGCCGTCGCGACGCATCGAGCCATGGCGCTCGGTCGAGCCCGTTCCGAGTCGCGCCGTCGACCGTTACGCCGTGCGTCGAGCGTCGCAACAGTGGCCTGCGCGAGTGCGCGGGAATGCTCCTTGAGTCGATGGCTGTCTAAAGCGCGCAAGTCGACGGTGCGTGCTTGCCGGTCGAGCGGTGCGGTTCGTGTCAGGCTGCGTCCTGTCACAGTCCGAACACGGGCCGGTCGGCGCCTTGCAATAGATCGCACAAGGGTTCATGATCGACACGATGGAGTTCCGTCGCGCAGTCACCGTTGGCGCGTTGATGCTCGGGTCTCTCTTGGTCGCTCTCGTCACCGCATCCGCGGATGCAGAACACGGTGGCTATGCCGAACGCGATCGCGCGTACCTGGGCCAGCTCCGGAGCGACGGGCGAGGACTCCGATCCGAAACAGCCTGGCGTCCAAGTGCGGGAGAACTCGTGGGCGACCGGAACGAATCCGGCTGTCAAGAGCCTGTACCTCAGGCTGCTAGCGGTGAACCCGAAGATCGAGGGACACAACTTCAACCTGGCGCAGGGCGGCGCGGACGTCCGCAAGCTTTACAACCAGGCGGACGATTGCGGTACCGAAGTTGGAGCCCGCGCCCAGATCTCTTCGTGATCCAGATCTTGGACGGCGACATCCGCTGCAACGGTACGGACGAAACGAACGATCCCGAAGTTCCGAGCCAAGCTCACCAACGTGCTGAAGGTGCTGGCAAAGGGAGCGCCCAAGGCACACATCTTCGTGAGTCAGCCAATTCGGTAGCCCTGGAACATACGTTGCCGCGCTCACGCCGGAGCAGCGCAAACGGTTCAGTGGCGGCTCGGGCCCATGCGACTTCGATCGATGCCTCGGGAGAGGTCATGCGCCGGAGCAAGATGGCCTACCGTCGAGAGCGTCATTCACGGCTACGAAGCAGCGCTCGCAGCTCGCCTGCAAGCGCGTCGCTATCTGCCGCTACGACGGCGGAGCCTTCGGCCGGATCGTGGACCGGGCGGAGTACATCGCGAACGACGGGAACCACTTTTCGATCAAGGGCCACGCCAAGGCAGCATCCGTCGCCTGGGCGGCCATGAAGCGAACCGGAGTAATACCGAGAAGCTGAAATCAGCTCCGGAGCCGCGCTCCCCTGAAACGACGCGCTGCGAGCGTCACCGAACGGGCCGGATTGGTGCGCGAGCCGAGGCGAGCGATGGCCCAAGTAGTATGCGAGAAGGACGTGGCCTGCGCGAGAGTGCTCACGCCTGTGCCTTTTGACGCGGCCGCCGATCAGTTCTGGCTGCTGCGGAGCGTGGCCGTCCGGGCGATGTCGGCGGTGCTCCTGTCCGGAATGAGCGCGACGCCGTAGGCACGCTCCGCCTCGTCCCGAGTGACGAGCCCCGCGCGCACGTCGCCGAGCACGAGTTCGGGATCGCGCTCGAGCGGGTTGCCGAAGCCGCCACCGCCCGCGCTCTCGATCCGCACCACGTCGCCTTCGCGCAGCACGACGCCCGAGAGCTTCGACGGGCTCACCGTGCCGAACGCCTCGCAGAAGTCGCGGAAGCGGTCGTCTCCCGCGCGCCGGACGAGAAGTGCTGCGCAACGGCCCGGCTGCCCGCCGAAGAGGCCCCAGGCGCCGCGCTCGACCCGGTCGAACATCGCGCTCGCCGTCACCTCCGGCGCCAGCACCTCGAGGTCCCGCCGCACCGCCAGGCCGCCGCGGTGGCGGCCCGGCCCGCCGGAGTCCGTCACGAGCCCGTACGCGAGGGTGCGGAACGGGAAACGCGTCTCGAACACCTCGATCGGCGTGTTGCGGCAGTTGCCGTGGACGTGGTTCTGCGCGTTCTGCCCGTCGCCGCGGGCGCGGCCGCCCCAGCCGCTCGCCTCGAAGTGGTAGTGGGCGTACGGCTCGCCCGTCACCGGGTGCACGCCTCCGAAGAGGAAGTTGCACGCCGTGGCGCCCTCGGCCGCCATCACGCGGTCGGGCATCGCCTCGGCGAGCGCGCCGAGCAGCATTCCGACGAGCTTCGGCTGGGTCTCGGTGTTGCCGCCCACCGACGGGCCGGGGAAGCGCACGTTCACGACCGAGCCGAGCGGGGCGATCGTCTTCATGCACCCGTACGTGCCCGCGTTCCGGGGGATCTCGGTGCCGCTCACCTGGAGGAAGGCGTTGCAGGTCGCCGACACGGTGACGCCGTACGTCGCGTTCACGGGCCCGCGCGCCTGCGGGTCGGAGCCCGTGTAGTCGACGATCGCGCGGTCGCCGCGCACGACGAGCCGGACGCGCATCGTCACCGGGTCGCGCGTGTGGCCGTCGCCCTCCATCACGTCCTCGAACGCGTACTCGCCGTCGGGGATCGCCTCGATCCGCCGGCGCATCAGCCGCTCGCCGTGGGCGAGCAGCTCGTCCCACACGGCGAGCGCGAGCGGCGCGCCGTGCCGGTCGAGGAGCGCGTGCAGCCGCCGTTCGGCCAGCTCGAGCGAGCCGATCATCGCGTGCAGGTCGCCCCACGAGAGCCGCGGCGTGCGGTGGTTCGAGAGGATGATCTTCCAGACGTCGTCCACCGGCTCGCCGGCTCGCACGAGCTTCACGGGCGGAAGCCGCAGCCCCTCCTGGTACACCTCGGTCGCCGTGGCCGCGAAGGAGCCGACGGTTGACGGCACCGATCTCCGCCATGTGGCCGATCGTCGCGGCGAAGGCGACGCGCTCGCCCTCGTAGAAGACTGGCCGCATGAGCATGTGCTCGGGCATGTGGCAGCCGCCGCGGAACGGGTCGTTGTGGACGACGACGTCGCCCGGCTCGAACGACTCCGCGCCGAGCTCCTCGAGCACGCAGCGCACCGTCTCGCCGATCGCACCGAGATGCGCCGGGTTGAACCGCCCCTGCGCGATCATCCGTCCGTCGCGGTCGAAGAGCGCACACGAGAAGTCGCGCGACTCGCTGAAGATGGGGGAGTAGGCGGCGCGCATCATGTGCGTGCCCATCTCCTGCGCGATCTGGACGAGCTGGTCGCCGACCACGCTCACGGTGACGGCATCGACCTCGCGCCGCGCCGCTGCTTCTTGCGCTCCCGAGAGCCGCAGGATCCCGTCGGGGAGCACGCGCAGCTCCTGGTCGGGCACCACGAGCGTCGTCGAGTCGAGCTCCTCGACCACGGCCGGGCCCTGGAGCACCGTGGCCGCCGGCAGGTCCTCGCGCCGGTAGACCGGCGTGGGAAGAGCGCTACCGGCGAAGTGGACGTCGCGGACCGCGCGCGGCGCCGGAAGCTCGCCCTCCCGCAGGGTGACGGTCGCCGGGCGGGCTCCCGGGCCGAGCGCGGCCACGTTTGCGTGGATCAGCTCGACCGTCCCTTCCGGGAAGCTGTAACCGAAGACGTCGTGGTGCAGCGCGTGGAACGCAGCGAGCGTGTTGGCGAACCCGAGCTCGTCGAATGCGCCGGGCCGGAGCGGCACCTCGAGCTCATGGTTCTGGCCGGCGTAGCGCATGCTGAGTGACCGCACGACCTGCGACTCGTCACCGAAGCCCTCGGCGGCGAGCGCCGCTCGCGCGTCGTCTTCCATCGCTTCCAGCCGCTCAGCGAGCGCCGCGGCGTCGATCGAGTCCGAGCGGGCGTAGTGCGTCGCGCGGCGGTCGACGCGACGATCGGCGAGTAGCGTCCCGTACGCGGACGCGAGCCCCGGGTGCGGCGGCACGATTACGCCCGCCATCCCGAGTGAGGCCGCGATCTCGGCGGCATGGAGCGGGCCGGCGCCGCCGAAGGCGACGAGCTCGAAGTCGCGCGGATCGACGCCGCGCTCGACCGCGACGCGGCGGATCGTGCCTGCCATACCCTCGTTCGCGATCTCGATCACCGCCTCGGCCGCTGCCACGGCATCCAGCCCCACACGCGCGCCCAGTTCCGCGAGCGCCTCGTGCGCACGGCCCGGATCGAGCAGCAACCGGCCGCCGAGGAGCGAGCCCGGGTCGATCCGCCCGAGTACGAGGTTCGCGTCGGTGACGGTTGGTTCGGCCCCGCCCAGGCCGTAGCAGGCCGGCCCCGGGACGGCGCCGGCGCTTCGCGGCCCAACCCGCAGGAGGCCGCCGTCGTCCACCCACGCGATCGAGCCACCGCCGGCGCCGATCGTGACCAGGTCGACCGCCGGCGTCGCGATCGGCAGCCCGAACTCGAGCTCGAAGTCTGGGACGTACTGGAGGTCGCCGTCGCGCACGAGGCCGATGTCGGCGCTCGTGCCGCCCATGTCGAAGGTGACGACGTCGCGCGAGCCGGCGGCGAGGCCGAAGTGCCGCCCGGCGACGATCCCGCCAGAGAGGCCCGAGAGCACGGTCTGCACCGCCTGGTCGCCGGTCGCCGCCGCGAGCATCCGGCCGCCGTTCGACTTCATGATCGAGACAGGCCCGACGAAGCCGCGCGCGACGAGGCCAGCCTCGAGCTCGCCGGCAAGCCGCCGCGCGACGGGCGTGAGGTAGGCGTCGACGACGGTCGTCGTCGTGCGCTCGTGCTCGCGCCAGACCGGGGCGGCACGGTGCGAGACCGAGACGGGCACGCCCGGGAACCGCTCCTCGAGAAACGCTGCGAGCCGCCGCTCGTGCGCCGGTTCGGCGAACGCAAAAAGGAGGCTCACCGCGATGGCGACCTCCGCCTCTGCCCGCGCGAGCACCGGGGCGAGGAGCGACGCCACGCGCTCGAGCTCCGCCTCGGTCAGCGGCATCACGACCTTCCCATCGGCAGCGATCCGCTCGCGCACGCCGATGCAGTCCGCCCGCGCCACGAACGGCTCCGGCTTGGGCGCATGCAGGTCGTACGGGTCTTCCTTGTCGATCCGGCCAATCGCCGGAATGTCCTCGAAGCCCGCGGTTGTGAGCAGCAGCACACGTGCGCCGCGTCGCTCGAGCAGGGCGTTCGTGCCGACGGTCGTGCCGAGCGTGACCGACGCGACGGCCGCCGGCTCGATCCCGGCCGCCTCGAAGCAGTCGAAGACCGCCTGAGCTGGAGCGGCCGGCGTAGAGGACCGCTTGCCCACGACGACTTGGCCCGTCTCGTCGTCCAGCACGACCAGGTCAGTGAACGTGCCTCCCGTGTCGACGCCGGCGTGGAGCGCCACGGCTCAGCCCTCCCGCCGCAGCGAGCCGCCGTGGCGCGGCAGCCAGTACTCGGCGAAGAGCGTCTCGCAGTCGGGGTCGCAGAAGTCGGCGGGCGCGCCGTCGACCTCCGAGCTCCAGACGCGCCCGAAGAGCGGTCTGCCGCAGAGGTGGCACGCAACCTGCCCGGGGCGTGCCCACCCGGGACTGTCCCACTCGAGGCGCAGCCTCCGCCACTCGCCCACGGCGCTGCTCAGAGCACGCCGTAGCGGTCGTAGAGCTCGGCCGCGGTTTCGCCTCGCTCGAGCGCCTCCGCCACGATCCGCTCGAGCCCGAGCTTCTCCTCGGCCGCCGCGAGCGCGTCGGCTGCGAGCGCGGCCGGGATGACGACGACGCCGTCCTCGTCGCCGCGGACGAGGTCGCCGGATGCGACCCCGACGCCCGCACAGGTCACCGGCTCACCGTGGCCCGTGACGAGCGCGCGGCCGAACGAGTCGCGAGGCGTGATCGCGGCCGCGAACGTCGGCACGCCGAGACGCCGGATCCCGGCGAGGTCGCGGACACCGCCGTCGGTGACGACGCCGACGCCGCCGCGCGCGAGCATCCGCGTCGCGAGCAGCTCGCCCCAGATCGCGACGTCCAGGCAGCCATCGGTCGCGAGCACCACAACCGCGCCGTCGGGAGTCGCATCGACCGCTGCCAGTTCGAGTTCGTACGGGTTCTCGACCACGGTGTCGCTCGCGGTCGCGGCGATCGTGAATGCCCGGCCGGTGACGGAGAGGTGCCCCGCCACGATCGGTCTGACCGGGTGCTCCATCGCCTGCGAGCGTCGGCCGAGGCGATCGAGCACGTCCGCCACCACCGAGACCGGCAGCGCTGCGAGCCGGTCGACGTCGGGGTCTGATTGGCTGGGCGTCAGGTGGCTCATCCAGCATGAGGCGGCGGTCGGAGGCCCCCTCGGATCGGAGCGTTATACGCTACAGCGGAGCCGATGGGATCGTCGTCGTTCAGCCAGTCGATGTTCACCGACCTGTGCGAGCGCATGCTCCGGCTCTGCAAGCTGCGCGAGGGAGAGAGCTTCATCGTCCTCTCCCAGGGCGACGAGCGCGCCGAATACGTGGATGCGTTCCTGACCGCGGCGCAGCGGCTCGGCGTGAGGGGGATGAACCTCCGGCTGCCGTACTCGTCGTCGGCGACGTCGGGCGAGGTCGGGGTCTGGACGGTCGGCAAGACGCCGCTCTCGGGCAACCAAGCGGCGGTCGACATCCTCAAAGGTGCGGACATGGTCGTCGAGACGCTGTTCATGCTCTTCAGCGACGAGCTGACCGAGATCCAGCAGGCCGGCACCAGGATCCTCACCTGCATCGAGCCGGTCGACCTGCTCGCGCGGATGTTTCCGACCGAGGAGCTCAAGCGGCGCACCGATGCCGCGGTCGAGACGCTCACCGGCGCGCGGAGCCTCCGCTTCACGAACAGCGCAGGCACGGACGTCACCTACCGGATCGGCTATCCGGTGAAGGCGCAGTACGGGTACGTCGACCAGCCGGGACAGTGGGACCACTGGCCGTCGGGCGGGATGGTGCTCACGTGCGGCGAGGACGACGGCATCGACGGCCGGGTCGTCGTCGACCGCGGCGACATCCTGCTGCCGTTCAAGCAGTACGTGCAGGAGGCGATCGACTTCGTGATCGAGGCGGGCCGGATCACGGAGATCCGCGGTGACGGCTACCAGGCCGAGCTCATCCGCTCCGTACATGGCCGACTTCGACGACCCCGACGCCTACGGCCTCTCGCACATCGGCTGGGGGCTCGACGAGCGGGCCAAGTGGGCGGCGCTCGCCACCGACAGCCGCGGCCACGGGATGGAGCTGCGGGCTTTCTGCGGGAACGTGCTCTTCTCGACCGGGCCGAACGATCTCGTCGGCGGCCCCAACCACTCGAGCTGTCACCTCGACATCCCGATGCGGAACTGCAGCCTCTTCCTCGACGACCAGCCGGTGATCGTGGAGGGAGAGGTCGTCGTCGAGGCGATGCGCCCGGCGGCGCCGGTTCCCGCTTAGCTGCCTGCGGCCGTGCGGGCCCAGTAGTCCGCGTAGCTCATGACCTCGACGCCGCGCGCTCGCGCGCGCTCGATCAGGCCGCGGATCCAACCGGTTCCCTCCTCGTCGGCCTCGACCGCGACCCATTCGTGGAATGCGGTCGCGAAGACGAGATCCTGCTCGGCGATCTCGTCCACAGCGCCCTCGAGCGCCTTCCGGAAGGCGCGGCCCTCCCGGTAGCCGTTGACGTCGAACCAGATCCCGTCGAGCCAGAACTGGAACGGGATCTCGAGCAGGTCCGGGAACCCCTCCTCGGTGTAGGCGAACGGCTGCACCGACCACGGTGTCGGGTTGCCGTTCTGTTCGTTCCGGCCCCACGAGGTGACGAAGCTGTGCCCGGTGTCGCGCACGATCTCGAGCAGGTCGGGCCGGTCGCGCAGCCCGCGGTAGTAGCCGAACGGCGTCCGCAAGCCGATGCACTCGCGTCCGAGGTACTTACGAATCAACTCGGACGTGATCCGGAGCTCCTCACGCAGCGCGACGTGCGGCGTCTCGGGAAGCACCGCCTCGGCCTCGGCGCCTTCTGCCTGGTAGCGCACGTCGCGGAAGACGACGTGACTGTAGGTGTGCTGCTGGATGTCGAACAGCTCCGAGCCGGCGAGCGGCTCGATCGCATCGAGCGCGTGCAGAAGCGTCCGTCCGCACACGAAGAAGGTGCAGGGCGCGTCGAGCTCCTCGTGGAGCCGCGCGAGCAGGCCGACGCCCCGGCGTGTCGTATCCGGGTCGAGCGCGGCGCGGTACTGCGGAACCTCGGGTCCGATGAAGCGCGCGAGCCCCTCACCGACCGCGGCCGACTCGGTGTCGTAGCCGATCAGCAGTGTCGCCATGCGCGCTCTTATAACGTAGGGCCGTGGGTGACGAGGCGGGTAACCCGGATTTCGCGTCGCTCGTAGACCTGCACGGCAAGGTCGCAGTGGTCACGGGCGCGGCGCAGGGCTTCGGCTTCGCGTGCGCCAGGCGGCTCGCGGAAGCCGGAGCCGGGATCATGATGGCCGACCGGCGGCTCGATCGGCTGGAGGCCGCCCGCGAGCGCCTTGCCGCCGCCGGTCGGAGCGTTGCTGCCGTCGAGTGCGATATCGCCGTGGAGCAAGACGTGGAGCGCCTGATGGAGAAGGCCGTCTCGACCTTTGGCCGTCTCGACGTGCTGGTGAACAACGCCGGCGTCTTTTCGAACTTCCTGCTCGAGCACATGGCGCCCGACGAGTTCAACCGCATCATCGGCGTGAACGTCGGCGGTTCCTTCCTCTGCATTCGTGCCGCTGCGGCGCGGATGCGGGAACAGGGCGACGGCGGCTCGATCGTCAACATCACCTCGATCGACGCCATCCACCCGAGCGGCTCCGGGCTTTCACATTACGGGACTTCGAAGCACGCGATCTGGGGGCTGACGAAGACGATGGCGCTCGAGCTCGGCCCCGACGGGATCCGCGTGAACGCCGTCGCGCCCGGTCCGTCGCTGACGGAGGGTGCGGTGGAATTCGTCCAGGCCGGCGCACCGGAGGGAATCGACGTCGACGCGCAATGGGCCGCCTACGAGGCCCGGATCCCGCTGCGGCGACTCGCTCATCCCGACGATGTCGCCCGCACGACCGTGTTCCTTGCATCCGACCTTGGCGCCTACGTGAACGGGGCCCAGGTCGTCGTCGACGGCGGACTGCTCGCGGCCTGACGATGGCCGATCGCGAGCCCTTCGCCGAGTTCATCCGCGCGCTGCCGATGGTCGACAGCCCGCTCGCGTCGCTGCGGGGCTGGATGCTGCACAACGATCGCGCGCTCGCGATGTTCTACGAGATCCCCGACGGCGTCGAGGTTCCCGAGCACTCGCACGGAGCTCAGTGGGGAGTGGTGCTCGAGGGCACGATGGAATTCACGATCGGAGGCGAGACGCGCGTCTACGGACCCGGCGATATGTACTACGTGCCGGAGTCGGTCGCCCACAGCGCCGTCATCTCTCCCGGCTACGTGGGCATTGACGTGTTCGCCGACGCCGACCGCTACCAGGCTCGCGAAGGAAGCTAACCGCGCGTCAGACCAGCTCGCCTGCGTCCACGAGCAGCGTGCTTCCGGTCATCAGCAGGGAGAGGTCGGACGCGCAGAAGAGCACGACTCGCGCGATGTCGTCTGGCACCGCGACGCGGCCGAGCGGAAGCTGCGGGCCGAGTTCCTCGAGTGCGAACCCGGCCGATTGCAGCGCCGCCCCCTGCTCCTCGAGGCCGGGAGTCAACGTCACCGTTGGAGCGACCGCGAGCACGCGGATGCCGTGGGGGCCCAGCTCGACTGCGAGCGCCTGCGTGAGTCCGCGCACGCCGAACTTCGACGCAACGTAGTGCGCGGCCCCGGGTGCCTCGGCGCGGTAGGCGGCTGTAGAGGAGACGTTGACGATGACGCCGCCTCTGTCCCCCGCGATCATCGCTCGCGCCGCTTCCTGCGCGCCGAGAAACGTCCCGCGCAGGTTGGTGTCGAGCACGAGATCCCAATCCTCCTCGGAGAGCTCGAGCAGCGGTGAGGTCGGGTAGATGCCCGCGGCGTTCACCCAGACATCCAACCGTTCCTGCTCGGCGAGCGCCCGCTCGACGAGCGCGCGCACCGACGCCGCCTTACGCACGTCGACTGCGGCCGCGGTCGCTCGCGACCCGATCGCGGACGCCGTCTCCCGGGCCGCCTCCTCGTCGATGTCGGCGACGACTACCGTCGCGCCGGCCTCGGCGAGCCGGGCGCAGCAGGCGCGTCCGATTCCCTGCGCTCCACCGGTGACGACGGCGACCCGCGCGGAGAGCCCCAACAAGTCGGTCAGCGGGACGTCTGAAAGGTCGCGTATCCGAGTCAAGAGGGCGGGTTTATAACCTATAAGCAACGTGGAGCGAAGTTGAATTCTCTGCATATATGTGCCTAGAATCGCGCCACTTGCCTCCCCCGCAAGCAGTGAGGCTGGGATATGCGCTCCGGCCCGGGCATCGGGCCAATCCGTATGGAGAAGGAGGTTGCTGTGGATGATTTGGGTGAACGCAGCAGGGACGCGCTGCCTACCGACCCGAAGCCCGACCCGGCCGCGCACAGCCGGCGCGAGTTCCTCAAGAAGGCCGCAGGTGTCGCGATCGGGTTGCCGGTCGCCGGTGCCCTGGCTGGAAATGCCGCCGCGGCGCCGAGAATCAAACTGCAGAGCCGCGCAAAGCCCTTCGATGGGATAACCCTGCAGTTCGCGAAGGCCCCGTTCGGCACCGATGAGGAGGACGTGATCGCCAAGTTGATCAAGCCGTGGGAGGACAAGACCGGCGCCAAGGTCGAGCACACGGTCGTCCCGTGGAACGTCGAGGGTGCGACCTACGCGACGAACTACGCCGGGCCGAATCCGTTCGACGTCAGCTACCAGACGAGCACCGACCTGACCGGGCTCGGAACGAAGGGCGTGCTCGAGGTGCTGAACACGAACAAGTGGCTGAACTCGCCCGATTACGCCGCGACGAAGTCGAAGTTCATCGCCAACACGATCACGAAGAGCACCTACCAGAACAAGCTCTACGGTCTGCCCTGCATCATCGGCGGCACCGTCATCTACTACAACAAGGACCTGCTGGGGAAGGCGAACATCGCCAACATTCCGCGGACCGAGCCCGAGCTCATGGCTGCGGCGGCGAAGGTGCAGAAGCTCGGCGGAGGGGTGTGGGGTCACAACGTCCCGCTGTCGAACAAGGACTTCACGTGGTACTTCCTCTACCACGGCATCCACAACCACGGCACCGACATCATCTCGAAGGACCAGTCGAAGGTCACCTTCAACAACGCGAAGGCGGCAGCCGCGCTCCAGTTCTACGTCGATCTGATCACGAACAAGGTCCAGCCTCCGGTAGGGCAGTACGACCGCGAGGCAGGCGTGTCGCTGTTCAAAGCCGGCCGGATCGCGTTCCTCCACGACGAGCCGCTCCGCATCACCTCGTTCCGCCAGGAGAAGCTCCCGTTCAAGTGGGACTTCATCAATCCGGTGGGCGCCGCAGGGAAGCGGACGATCTTCTCGACCACCGGCCACTGGGTCATGGCCTCGAAGGGCAAGAACAAGGACGCCGCCTGGGACTTCGTCAAGTTCCTCTCCTCGCCTGCCTTCGCCAACGAGTTCGGCGCGCACTACGGCTGGGCTCCGGTGCGGAGCGACGTCAACACCAGCAAGGGCGACGCACAGGTTCAGCGCGTCAACCGGTACGTCCTCACGGGCTGGGACGGGCTCCCGACCGGCCCGAAGATGGCCCAGCTCACCGACGTCTACGGGCAGGCGATCGAGGCCGCAGCGACCAAGAAGATGTCGGTCAACGCGGCCCTTGCCAAGGCGCAGAAGGACGGAACTGCGATCCTGAAGAGCTGATCGGTAGAGACGACGAGCGCGAGCGAAGGAGGATGTCGGCGGAAGCGACAGAGGCAGCCTGGGACGAGCTGAGCCTGAGCCCGGACGAGTACCGCCGGGCCGGCTCCCGGTACCGGCTCAGGCGCAGCAGAACCGCGTACCTCTTCATCCTCCCGTACTTCATCCCCTTCCTCGCGTTCCTCGTCGCACCGGTCGTCTGGGCGCTCTGGCTCAGCTTCAACAAGGGCGGCCTCTTGGACGAGGCCCAGTTCGTCGGCCTGCAGAACTGGCGCGAGATCGCCGATGACACCGAGCTGACGGGGGCGATCAAGAACACGGCGATCTACGTCGTCGAGGCGATCTTCCTCGTCTTCGTCCTCGCCCTCTTCCTCGCACTGCTCCTGAACCGCTACCGCACGGGGAGCAACTTCTTCAAGCTCGCGCTCTACGTGCCACTGCTTGCGCCGGCGGTCCTCGTCGGCCTCGTGTGGCAGTTCGTCGCGAACTACGACTTCGGTCTCTTCAACTTGATCCTGACGACGCTCGGGTTCGATCGGGTGAACATCTTCGGCAACGGGACGTACGCGCTGCTGCTGATCGTCCTGGCGGAGGTCTGGCGCGGCTTGGGGTTCTGGACGCTCTATTTCCTCGCCAGCCTCCAGAGCGTCCCCGAGGAGCTCCTCGACGCGGCACGCGTCGACGGTGCGAAGGGCTTCCAGCGCTTCCGGCGTGTGACCGTTCCGATCCTGCGGCCGATGCTCCTCTTCGCGGTGGTGATCGCGATCATCGCCAACTTCCAGGTGTTCGACACGGTCTATGTCCTCACCCAGGGCGGCCCGTACCAATCCACGTCGACGATGGTCTGGTTCATCTGGAAGCGGCTGTTCCAGTTCCAGCAGCCCGGTCAGGGGTACGCCGCCGCCGTGCTCCTGCTCGGGATCATCCTCGTCCTGACCGCGATCTCCTTCTGGCTCCTCGGATCGCGTCGGCGACACGAACGGGCGGCAGCACGCTGATGGCCGCTCCCGGAACCACACTCGACGACGTCGGCGGCGCTGCTCACGCGGACTACGCGCAGGCGGCCCGGCGGAACCGGTCGATCAAGATCACCAAGGGCGTGCTCTCCTACCTGGTGCTGGCCCTGTTCGCGGTGATCGCGATCGGGCCGTTCATCTACCTGCTCTCGCCGTCGCTCCGCCAGAGCTACGAGCTCTTCACCTACCCGCCCGTGTGGATCCCCGACTCGCTCTACTGGGGCAACTTCAGCACCGTCTTGAACGACACGAGCTACTACCGCTGGGGCGTCAACACGCTCGTCTTCGCGACGTCGGTGACGCTGATCACGCTGGTCATCGACACGCTCGCGGGCTACGCCTTCGCGCGGCTGCGCTTCCCGGGACGGACGGCGATCTTCGCGCTCGTGCTCGCGACGCTGATGATCCCCACGGCCGTCGTGGTCGCGCCGCTCTACATCATGGTCTCGAGCCTCCCCGACTGGACGCACGCGGGCGTCAACACCTATCCGGGGATGATCCTGCCCATGGTCTGCAGCCCGCTCGGCGTGTTCATGATGCGCCAGTTCATGTCGACGCTGCCCGAGGGCCTGGTCGAGGCTGCGCGTCTCGACGGCGCGAGCGAGTTCCAGATCTTCCGGAAGATCGTCCTGCCGCTGATGAAGCCCGCGATCGTGGTGCTCGGGATCTTCACGTTCATGCTGCAGTGGGTGAACTTCCTCTGGCCGCTCGTGATCACGACGACCGACAACATGAGGACGCTCACCGTCGGGGTGGCGTCGCTCCAGGGTCAGTTCGTGACCGACTGGGGCGTGATCTCAGCAGCGTCCGTGATGACGATGCTTCCGATCATCATCGTCTTCCTGATCTTCCAGCGCTGGTTCGTGCAAGCTTCCATGGCAGGCGCGCTCAAGCAGTGATCCCCGGTTTGGGGCCGGCCCGAGAGGGAGTGGTATGGCAGACATCGTGATCAAGCATCTCGTCAAGCGCTTCGGGAAGGTCGAGGCGGTCAGCGACGTCTCGCTGCGGATCGCCGACGGCGAGTTCCTCGTCCTTCTCGGCCCCTCCGGGTGCGGCAAGAGCACGATCCTGCGCGCCGTCGCGGGCCTCGAGGACGCCGACTCGGGCGAGATCGTGATCGGCGGCCGGCTCGTCAACTTCATCGACCCGGTCAAGCGGAACGTGGCGATGGTCTTCCAGAACTACGCGCTGTATCCGCACATGACGGTGTTCAAGAACATCGCCTTCCCGCTCCAGATCGCGAAGCGGCCGAAGAGCGAGATCGACAGCGCCGTACGCCGTGCCGCGGGAATCCTCGCGCTCGACGAGCTGCTGCACCGCTACCCGGGGCAGCTCTCGGGCGGTCAGCGCCAGCGCGTCGCGCTCGCGCGCGCGATCGTCCGCGAGCCCGACGCGTTCCTGATGGACGAGCCCCTCTCGAACCTGGACGCGCAGCTGCGCATCCAGACGCGTCTCGAGCTGATCCAGCTGCACGCACGGCTCGGGATCACAACCATGTACGTGACGCACGACCAGGTCGAGGCGATGACGATGGGCCACCGGATCGCGGTGATGAGCGAGGGCGTGCTGCAGCAGATCGGGACGCCCCAGGACGTCTACCGCCGTCCGGCGAACGTCTTCGTCGCCACGTTCCTCGGCGCCCCGCCGATGAACCTGATCGACGGGGCGCTCGAGGCGGCGCCGGGGCGCGGCTGGCGCTTCCGCGGCGAAGGTGCGGACGTGCCGCTGTCGACTGAAGTGCTCAGCACGCCGGAGCTCGAGCACGAGATCGAGGCGAGGAGCGAGGTGAAGCTCGGCCTGCGCCCGGAGCACATCCGGATCGGCGCTCCGAGCGAGGAGGGAGGCATCCCGGGTCAGGTGCGCTTCCTCGAGCCGGTCGGCTCGGACCTGTACCTCACGGTCGAAGCGGCAGCGACGACCGTCCAGGTTCGCACCGACCCCGACTCTCCCGCGCAGCCCGACGACAACGTGACCCTGCACTTCGAGGCCTCGCGCGTGCACGTCTTCGGGGCGGATGGCCACAACCTCCGCCGGGACGCGGCGCACGTCGAGTCGGCGGCTGCGCTCCTCCAGACAGCGTCGTAGCGCATGGCCTCGCGGGCGGCAGTCGTCGAGGCCGTCAGCGCCTCCGAGCTCGAGTTGCAGGGGCTGCTCCGCGATCTGATCGGCTTCCGCACCGAGAGCCAGGCGAAGGAGGCGACCCACTTCCCGGAGGAGGCACGGCGCTGCATCGCGTACGTGAGCGACTTCCTTTCGGAGCTCGGGTTCGAGATCGAGGGCTGGGACGTCGGTCCTTCGGTGACGTTTCCTGCGCACCCGCTGATCGTCGCCCGGCTTCCGAGCGGGGGCAACGGCCGCTCGCTCGCGTTCAACGCCCACGTGGACGTCGTGCCTGTCGGCGACCGGGCGTCCTGGTCGCAGGAGCCCTTCGGCGGCGACGTCGTCGGCGGGCGCCTCTACGGGCGCGGGGCGACGGACATGAAGGGAGGTCTCGCGGCGGCGATGTGGGCGACGAAGGTGGCGCTCGGGCAGGGTCTCGAGCCGCGCGGCGACGTCGTCTTCCACGTCGTGAGCGACGAGGAGGTCGTCGGGAACGGCACCCGGGAGATCGTGGCGCGCGCCCCGGCCTGCGACGTGACGGTCTCGCTCGAGCCGACCGAGCTAAGGCTGTGCGCCGCGGAAGGCGGGCTCGTTCACTTCCGCATCGAGGTCGAGGGCCAGGAGGCCCATGCCTCGACGCGCCATCTCTCGGTTCACGCCGGCGGCAAGTCGAGCGGCGGCGTGAACGCGATCGAGAAGACGCTCAAGCTCGTCGTCGCGCTCCAGGAGCTCGAGCGGCAGTGGGCGAACTCGAAGTCGCATCCGGTCCTGCCGCCCGGCTACGACACGCTTTCGCCGGGGATCATCGTCGGCGGCCCGGGAGGCGGCGCGGACGGTCGACTCAACCTGTTCTCCAACGCGGGCACAGCGCCGAACTACTGCTCGGTCGAATACAACATGTGGTGGTACCCCGACGAGGCATACGACGACGTTCGCGCCGAGGTCGAG
>CAWAGR010000013.1:0-29975 GCA_963781435.1 uncultured Actinomycetes bacterium
GACCTCCTCCACGAGACCAGGTCTGTCGTCACCGATCGCCGTGAGCACCGTCCGCTTCGTCATGAGCCAACGCTAGCGCCTTCTAGCCGATCTCGAAGATGCCCTCGATCTCGACCGGAATCGCGAACGGCAGCGCACCCATGCCGATCGCCGAGCGCGCGTGCGGGCCGCGCTCGGGGCCGAAGACCTCGATCAGCAGGTCCGAGGCGCCGTTCGCGACCGGCGGCTGCTCGCCGAACTCGGGGTCGGAGTTCACGAGCACGAGCAGCTTCACGACCCGGCGCACGCGGTCGAGCTCGCCGATCTCGGCCTTCAGGCTCGCGAGCAGGTTGAGGATCGTCAGCTGCGCGGCCGCCTGGCCGGTCGCCACGTCGACCTCGCGGCCGAGCTTGCCCTTGAAGACGAACTCGCCGTCGCGGTAGGGCCCGTGGCCGGAGACGAAGACGATGTTGCCGACGGTGACCGCGCCGACGTAGCTGCCGACGGCCGGGTTCGGGGCGGGGAGCTCGTGGCCGAGCTCGGCGAGGCGCTCTTCGGGGGTCATGGCGGGCTCCTTCGTCGTTGGGGTCGTCAGCGCAGCTTGCCGCGGGCGGCGACCGGCCAGAAGCCGACGATGCGGCCGCCGCGGTGCACGGCCACCTCGTCGTGCAGGTTCGTGCAGCCGCAGGCGTGGTTCGGGATCACGGTGACGACCTCGCCGATCTCGGGCCGCTCCGCGCACGCGGAGAGGTCGACGTGGCCGTGCTCCTCGGAGAGCGCGTAGACGCGCGCCTCCGGGTACTCGACGATCAGGCCGTGGCCGCCGCCGCTCGCCTCCTCGGCCGGGTCGTTCGTCAGCGTCTTCGAGCCGGCGTCGAGGATGCCGCGCTCGGCCGTCGGCCGGCTGACGACCGTCGCGCGGATCCGCAGCGCGCAGTCCTCGAGCGGGACGCTGCCGTTCGCGATGCAGGAGCGGTCGCCGTAGACGTAGGTGCCGGCGCGCACCTCGGTCACCTCCGGCAGCTCGTGGTTCGGAAGAACGTCGGCGTGCCGCCGGCGCTCACCGTCCGCACCTCGAGCCCGCGGGCGCGGATCGCGTCGATCGCGGCGCGGAGCTTCGGGCCCGTGCCCGGGCAGCGTCGGGTAGGTCATCAGGCCGTCGAAGCGCAGGCCCGGCAGCGAGTCGGCGAGCTCCGCGAGCTCGGCGGCCTCGTCGGGCGTCTGCACGCCGGTGCGCGAGAAGCCGGTGTCGACCTCGACGAGGAAGCCGCACCTCGGTGCCCGCCGCGGCGAGCGCCGGCGAGAGGCCGCGCGCCACCACGTCCGAGTCGCCGACGACTGCGATGTCGGCCTCCCCGGCGAGCGCCGCGAGCCGCTCGGCCTTCGCGGCGCCGACGAGCGGGAACGTCAGCAGGATGTCGCGCAGCCCCGCCGCCTCCATCACCTCGGCCTCGCCGAGCTTCTGGCAGGTGATCCCGACCGCCCCGGCCCGCAGCTGCATGTGCGCGATCGCGGGCAGCTTGTGCGTCTTGATGTGCGGCCGGAAGGCGAGCCCGTGCTCGTCGCAGTAGCCCTGCATCCGCGCGATGTTGCGCTCGACCGCGTCCAGGTCGACAGTCGCGACCGGCGTGTCGAGCGACGTGATGTTCACCTCAGTCGCCGAGCCAGACGACCGCGTCGCCCTCGACATCGAAGCCGACGAGGTCTGACTGAATAGTCGTCCTGGCCGGCATCGGGTCGGAGAAGAAGCGCCGGTACTCCGCGTCCATCTCGTCGAAATGCGCCATGTCGCTGATGTACATCCCGCACCTGACCGCGTTCTGGAGCGAGCCGCCGGCGGCGCGGGCGACCGCGTCGAGGTTCTCGAGCACCTGGCGCACCTGCTCGGCGACCGTCGTGCCGACGCGCGTGCCCGTCGGCGTCGAACGGGCCCTGGCCGGCGAGGTAGAGGAAGCCGCCGGCGACGATCCCCTGCGAGTAGCCGCCGGAGGGCTGCGGCGCTTCCTGCGAGAGGACGGGCTTGCGGGACATGTCAGGAGACCTCCTTCGGCCCCGTAGCGGGGGAGCCAGTAGTCGTGGTAGAGCCGCTCGTGCTCGGGAGAGCAGAACGTCTGCTCGACGCCGTTCACCTCGGCGCCCCAGTAGCGGATCGCGATCGGATGCCCGCAGAGGGCGCAGGCGGCGCGGTTCGCCTTCAAGTACGAGATCTCACCTGCCTTCCACTCCCCCACCGTCAGGCCTCCTGCCCATCGAGGCCGTAGACCGTGCGTGCTGCCTCCTCGCTGATGAACCCTTCCTCGACGTCCCGCCGCACGAGCGCAGGGTCGCGCCGTGCCGGATCGCCGTAGCCGCCGCCGCCGGGCATGAGGATCTTCACCTGGTCGCCGGTGCGGAGCGTGACGCCCGAGAACTTCGACGGCGACATCGTCCCGAACTCCTCGACGAACGTCCTCCACTCCTCGTTGCCCGCGCGACGCACCCAGAGGCCGCCGACAGCTCCTTCGCCGCCGCCGAGCACGCCCCACGGCTCCGTCTTCATCCGGTTGAGGAGCGCGCTCACGGTCACCTCGGGCACGGTGACGGTGAAGATCCGCTCGCCGCCGAGGCCGCCGCGGAACTCGCCCGGGCCGCCGGAGTCCGGGCACGAGCCGGTAGGACTCGATCCGGAACGCCGGGTAGCGGGTCTCGAAGACCTCGACGGGCGTGTTCCGGCAGTTGCCGTTGATCGTGACGACCATGTTGTTCCCGTCGAGGCCCTTGCGCCCGCCCCAGCCGACGCCCTCGAAGTGGAAGTGGGCGTACGGCTCGTCCGTCCGCGGGTCGGTGCCGCCGAAGAGGAACGGCGACGAGGTGCCGCCGCAGGAGGCGGCGACCCGGTCCGGGATCGCGTCCTGCAGCGCGCCGAAGACCATGTCGGTGATGCGCGGGCTCGTCTCGGTGTTCCCGCCCGCGACGGGCGCCGGGAACGAGCAGTTCACGATCGTGCCGGGCGGCGCGATGATCGTGAACGGCCGGTAGCAGCCCTCGTTGCGGGGGATCGTCGGGTCGGTGAGGTGGAGGAACGCGTTGTAGATCGCCGAGGCGGTGACGGCGTAGATCGCGTTCACGGGGCCGACGGCCTGCTCCGCCGAGCCCGTGAAGTCGGCGATCACCTCGCCGCCGTCGATCGTCAGCAGGAGCTCGATCGGGTACGCACGGTCGGTGATGCCGTCGTCCTCGATCGCGTCGGAGAAGGTGTACGTGCCGTCGGGGATCGCCTCGATCTCGGCGCGCATCCGCCGCTCGGCGATCGCCATCAGCTCGGCCGACGTCGCGAGGAAGAAGTCGAGCCCGTAGTTCTCGAGCAGGGTGTGGATCCGACGCTCGGCGAGGTCGAGCGAACCCATCATGGCCCGGAAGTCGCCGAGGGTGACGCGGGGCGTGCGGTGGTTGGAGAGGATGATCTTCCAGACGTCGTCGACGTCCTCCCCTCGACGCTTGATCTTCACCGGAGGAAGCAGCAGGCCCTCCTGGTAGACCTCGGTCGCGTCGCCCGAGAGACCGCCGGGCGTCTTCGCCCCGACCTCGGACATGTGCGCGACGTTCGCGACGAACGCGACGATCTTCCCCTCCCAGAACACCGGCTTCAGCAGCATGTGCTCGGGCACGTGGCCGGAGCCGCGATACGGGTCGTTGTGCAGGACGACGTCCCCCTCGTCGAACGCGTCGAGGCCGAGCTCCTCGATCGTCCACTCGACCGTGAACTTGATGGTGCCGATCTGGGACGGGCAGAACTCGGCCTGCGCCAGCATGTTCCCGCTCGGGTCGAAGATGACGCACGAGAAGTCGAGTGACTCGTTGAAGATCGGCGAGTAGGCCGTGGTCATCATCGTCACGCCCATGTCGCGGCAGCAGCTCGTGAGGTAGTTGTCGACCATCGTCAGGGCGACGGGATCGAAGGTCGTCGTCGTCGTCATCTCAGTCCCCGCTCCCGGCGCCGGCAAAGCCGGCACCTCCGCTCTCTGGAGCCTCCGTCGAGCCTACGGCTCCTGCTCGAGTCTGGATCACGAGCGCGCCCAGCGTGGTGCGCTCGACCGTCATGCCGGGCTCGACGAAGAGCGTCGAGCCCTCCTCCTCGATCACGGCGGGCCCCGAGATCACCTCGCCCGGCTCGAGCGAGGAGCGGTGCGCGACCGTCGCGTCGACGAACCCGTGACCGCGAACGTAGACGGGGCGCTCCGAGCGCGCGAAGCCCGCCGTGCCGTTGGCGCTTGAGAGGTCGAGCGGCGCCCGCTTGCCGATCACGGTCACCTTGAAGCTGACGAGCTCGATCACCTCACGCTCGATCGCGTAGCCGTAGCGCTCGGCGTGGAGCTCGTCGAAACGGCGGAACGCCCGCTCGAGCGATGCCTCGTCCAGCTCGCCACTCTCGATCTCGACCTCGTGCTCGTAGTTCTGCCCGAAGTAGCGCATGTTGATCGCCCGCCGGATCTCGGGCTCGCCGGAGAAGCCCTCCTGCCGCAGCTCGGCGAGCGCGCGCTCGGTGATCCGCCCGAACTGCCGGTTGACGAGCGGCGCGTCCACGGCGTTCGAGCGGAACGCCTGCGTCCACACCTTGTCGACGCGGATGTCCGCGAGCAGCAGACCGAGCGCCGAGAAGACACCGGGGTGCTGGGGCACGATCACCTTCGGAATCCCGAGCACGCGGGCGACGGCCGCCGCATGCAGCGGCCCGGCGCCGCCGAAGGCGAGGAGCGAGAAGCGGCGGGGATCGTGGCCCCGCTCGAGCGAGACCATCTTGATCGCGCTCGCCATGTTCTCGTTCGCGATCTCGACGATGGACGCCGCGAGCTCGAGCGGGGGGAGGCCGATCGGCTCGCCCAGGACCTCCATCGCCTCGGTCACCGCCGACGGGTCGAGGCGCATCCGTCCGGCGAGGAAGTACTCGGGATTGAGGCGGCCGAGCAGCAGGTTCGCGTCGGTGACCGTCACCTGGGTGCCGCCCCGGCCGTAGCAGATCGGTCCCGGATCGGCTCCGGCGCTCCGGGGGCCGACACGGAGGAAGCCGCCGGCGTCGACCCATGCGATCGAACCGCCGCCCGCGCCGATCGACTTGATGTCGATCAACGGCACTGCGGCGGGCAGGCCCCACTCGATCTCGTACTCGGTCGTGTGCCGCTGCGCGCCGCCCACGAGGATGCCCACGTCCGCGCTCGTCCCGCCCATGTCGAGGGTGAGGACGTTGGCCTCTCCGAGCGCGCGAGCGACGTGCTCGGTGGCGGTCATGCCGCCCGCGGGCCCGGACATCACCGTCTGGATCGGAGCCTCCGCGGCTGCACCGGAGAGCATCGCGCCGCCGTTCGACTTCATCATCGTCCACTCGCCCGTCATGCCGGCGTCCCGGAGCGCGCCGTCGAGACTCGCGACGTAGCGACCGAGCAGCGGGCGGAGGTAAGCGTCCGCGATCGTCGTCGACGAGCGTTCGTACTCGCGCCAGATCGGCGCCACCTCGGACGAGACCGAGACGGGCACGCCCGGCAGCTCCTCCCGGAGGATCTCCCTCACCTGTTCCTCGTGGTCCGTGTTGACGTAGGAGAAGAGCAGGCTCAGCGCGACGGCGTCGGCGCCGGCATCGCGGATCCTCCGCGCGAGCTCCCGGACCTCGTCCTCGTCGACGGGCTTCACCACGGCGCCTTCCGAGTCGAGCCGCTCCTCGAGTCCGAGGCACAGCCGTCGGCTTGCGACGAGCGGCTTCGGCTTGCTCCAGCGTAGGTCGTAGAGCACCTTGCGGTTGATCCGCTGGATGAACGGGGTGTCCTCGAACCCCTTCGTGGTCACGAAGGCGACGTCGCACCCGGTCCGCTCGATCAGGGCGTTCGTTCCGACGGTCGTCCCGTGCGTGAAGGTGCCGAGCTCGGCCGCTGCGACGCCGCCCTCGTCGAGGGCGTTGACGATTGCCTGCCCTGGCGTGGCGGGAGTCGAGGACGTCTTCAGTGAGTCGACCTCGCCGGTGGCGGGGTCGAGGACGACCATGTCGGTGAACGTCCCGCCCGTGTCGATTCCGACGACCAGGCCCACTCTTACTCCGCGACCGTCGCCGTCGGAAAGCGGAGCTCCGCCGGTTCGCCAAGCCCGTGCAGATCGGCGCGCGCAGCCCACAGCAGGTGGTCGCGCATGGCGGCAGCAGCGCCCTGCCGGTCGCGCCCCAGCACCGCGTCCGCGATCCGCCGGTGCTGCTCGGCGACGTGCTCGATGTCGGTCGCGTCGAGGTTGGAGAGGCCCCACAGCGTGCCGATCACCTCCCGGATGTCGCGGCTGACCGCAGCGAGGACGCGATTGCCGCTCGCCCGCGCGACCAGGTCGTGGAAGTTGCGATCGGCTTCCATCACCTCGGCCACGGACGCGTCCGCGTCGACGAGGCTCTCCATTCTGTCGACCAGCTCGCCGAGCTCGGCCACTTCTCTCTCTGCGCCGTTCGCGGCCATCCACGCAGCCGCCTGCGGCTCGATCAGGAGGCGAAACTCGTAGAGGTCGCGCAGCAGCGGCTCGGCCTTGCCCTCGCGGCGCAACGCTTCCTGGATCGTGGCGCTCAGGATGTCCCAGTCCTCGGCAGGACAAACCTCGGTGCGCTTGCCGTGCTGGATCGTTCACCATCCCGAGCATGGCGAGCGCCTGCACCGTCTCGCGCGCCACGGTGCGACTGACGCCGTAGCCGGTCACGATCTCATCGGATGACGGGAACGCCTCGCCGACCGCGATCCGTCCGGACACGATCTCGGCGGCGAGGAGCGTGGAGAGCTGCTGGCTCAGGCGCTGGGGCTCGCGTAGGCCGTCGCCGCGCCGCGACTGGCCGTCAGCGGACACCGATACCGCCCGTAGCGAGCTGCAGGCCGGCGAGATGCCGCTCGAGCAGCATCCGCGAGACGCCGCCCAGTGAGCCGGCGGGCGGACGGAGGCCTTCGTGCTCGAGCACTCCGCGCCGAACGAGGACGTGCTTGGCGCACGCGTTGAAGTGGTCGATCGAATGCTGCATCTCGAAAACGAGCATCGGCAGGATCTCGCGCAGGCGCTCATCCGCAAGCGCGCCTTCACCACGTGCGTCCGCCTCGTAGACGCCCACGAGAACGTCGACGAGGTCGACGCCGGGGATGATCCCGGCGGCCCCGCTCCGAACGCAGTCGAGCAGGTACATGCCGCCGTCCCCGCCCCAGATCGAGTACTCGTCGCCGAGACGGTCGAGCCAGGAGCTCATCTCGGCCGGTCCGGCCTCGAGCTTCACCAGCCGGACGTTCTCCGCTCCCGCTCCCACCCGCTGCACCACGGCAGCGCCGAGCCGGACCCCGAGGTACGCCGGCGCTTCTTGGATCATGACCGGGACCGTAACCGCCTCTGCGATCCGGACGAAGTAGTCGACGAGCCCCGTCTCGTCGAACGATCCGCTCAGTGGAGCAGGCACGACGACGCAGCTCGCGCCTGCCGCCTCGGCATGGCGGGCGAGCTCGATCGCGACGCGCGTGCTCGGTGCGCCGACACCGACGAAGACGGGCACCGCGCCTCCCACCTCGTCGACGATCACATCCGTCAGCCGCCTGCGCTCGTCCGCGGAGAGCTTCAGCACCTCGCCGGCGAGGCCGAACGCGACGATCCCGTGGGAGCCGCACTCGAGCGCAAAGCGGACGACGCGCCGCTGCGCCTCGAGGTCGATGCCGTCGTCCTCGGTGAACGGCGTGCAGATCGCCGGATAGACCCCTCGCCATGTGCGAATCGTGGCCGCCGTCAACCTGTCCACCTCCGACGCGTGCTTGGCCCAAGTCAGATGCTCGTTATTCATATCATCCGAGATTACAAGTGGAGGGATCGACCACCAGACGGCTCGAGGGACGAGTCGCGATCGTCACGGGGGCGGGCCGTGGTATCGGCCGCGCGATCGCCATGCGTCTCGCGTCGGAAGGCGCCGCAGTCGTCGGGTCGCAGCGAACCGTCGACGAGGGCGAGGCGTTCGCGCGGTCGGTCAGCGGCGGACGGACTCGAGCTTGCGTTCGTCGCCGCCGACGTGCGCGACGAACGCGACGGCGAGCGACTCGTCGCCGAGACGGTCGAGCGCTACGGCCGCATCGACATCCTCTGCAACAACGCCGGCATCGGTCTCCTGAAGTCGATCACCGAGACCGAGCGCGACGAGTATGACCGCGTGCTCGATACGAATCTGTGGGGTCTCTTCGCGTGCTCGCGCTACGCGATCCCGCACATGGTGGCGGGCGGCGGCGGCTCGGTGGTGAACATCGGCTCGGTCGCCGCCTCGGTCGGGTTCGCGACGGACGCGGCCTACTGCGCGTCGAAGGGGGCGGTGCATGCGCTGACCCGGCAGATGGCGATCGACTACGCCGGGAAGGGGGTGCGGGTCAACTGCGTCGCGCCTGGCTTCATCGAGACCGAGCAGGTTCGTGTGTACATCGAGAGTCACGACGACCCGGTCGAGGCCGAACGGGAGGTCGTCGCGGCCCACCCGATGGGGCGGATGGGTCGACCCGAGGAGGTGGCTGCCGTCGTCGCCTTCCTGGTCTCGGACGACGCCTCGTTCGTCACCGGAGCTTCGTACACCGTCGACGGCGGCTTGCTTGCCTGGTAGGCAAGCGTCGAGAAAGGAGCGTGACCATGGCAACGATCCTCGTCGGGTACGACACGGAGACCGCGGCGGTCGGCGAGGCGCTCTCGCTCTTCACCGAAAGCCCGAACTTCCCGCTCTACGCCAAGGCGCTCGACCCGGACACTTGCCGGGAGGCGCTCGAGCTCCTGACCGAGATCCATGCCGACGTCGGCGTGCCCGCGACGCTCTTCGTCTGCGGCCGGACGCTCCTTCACGCGCTCGAGCCGGTGCGCGCGGCCAAGGCCTCCGGCCTCTTCGACGTGCAGCAGCACACGTTCAGCCACGTCCCGTTCAAGGACATCGTCTACTCACCCGGTCCTGGTCTCGTCGGCACGATCCGCGCCTCGCCGCCGGAGGCGCTGCTCGAGGAGCTCACGGTCACCTCGCGGCTGATCCGCGACCACCTCGGAGGCGAGACCGTCGGCCTGCGGACGCCGTTCGGCTACTACCGCGGCCTGCGCGACCGGCCGGACCTGCTCGAGATCGTCCGTGCCGCCGGGCTCCGCTACGTCACCTCCTGGGGCCGGAACGAGGAGAACGGGAATCCGACGCCCTGGGAGGTGCAGCCGTTCGCCTACACCGAGGAGGGCTACCCCGACATCCTCGAGCTGCCGTTCCAGTTCTGGCTCGACGTCGTCTGGTTCGACCAGCACGGCTACGACACGGGGCCGGCTCTGCTCGAAGCGCTGAAGGGCGCCGTCGACGAGGTGGCCGAGCGCGACCTCGTCTACGGCGCGTGCTTCCACGACTGGGTCGCCATTGCCTCGGACGAGCGCCGCGTGGGCTGGCTGCGCGGGTTCTTCCGCTACGCGCTCGAGAAGGGCGTCGAGGTGACGACGTACACCGACTACTGGCGGCGCGTCACGGGCGCGTGACGCGCCGCCGACAGTCGAGTCCTCAGAAGGCCGTCTCGATGCGCGGGAAGTGCGGGCCGTGGATCGGCTCTCCCGGGGCGCACTCGAGCTCGGCGTCGGTGTAGTTGTACGGAAAGCGACCCGCGCCGAGCCAGATCGTCCCCGTCGCGACGTAGCGCGGGATGAAGCCGCGCCGGGGGTTCTGGCTCGTGTTCGGGCCCGACGCGTGCCAGATCAGGGCGTCGTGGAAGCCGCACTCGCCGGCCTTGAGCTCGTAGCCGACGACCTCGAGCCCTTCTTCCTCGGGCTCGCTGCACCTCGCCGATGCCGGGGCGCTCGTCGTGCATGAAGGAGCTGCCGTCGCCGAACTCGACCGGGAGCTTCTCGCCGAGTGAGTGCGAGCCGGCGGCCACCATCATGCCGCCGTTCTCGCCCCCCACGTCGTCGAGCGCGATCCAGCACGTGACGGCGGCAGGTGTCGCGAGGGGCCAGTACGCGTAGTCCTGGTGCCAGGCGAGCTTGCCGCCGACGACGGGCTTCTTGATCACGGCGCCGTCTTCCATCAGGACGACCCCCTCCGAGCCCAGCAGCTGCCGCGCCATTCCGGCGATGACCGGGTCGGCGTCGATCTTCCAGAAGCGCTCGTCGCGCTCCCAGAGGTTGAACAGGAACGGCACCGAGTGCGGCTTCTTCTCGGCCTTCGCCTCCTCGATGACAGAGGTCGCCGCCCCCGAGCCGACGGTCGCCTGCGTCTCGCCGTGGCTCGAGTCGACGATCGGGTCGGTCAGCTCGTACTGCTGCGACTGGCGCCGTCCCTCGAGATGGTCGTCGAGTGCAGCGCGGGCCTCCTCGACCTGCGCGTCGTCGAGCACGCGGATCGGGAACAGGTACCCGTGCTCGTGGAAGCTCGCGATCTCCTCGGGCGTCAGTGGATCTGTCCGGACATCGTTCATTGGTCAACCTCCGGTTGAACGCTCACTGCACCTTCTCCTCGTGGTCGGGGAGCGGGACGTAGCCCGCCTGTTCGATGCTTGCCGCGCCGCCGAAGGCCCACAGGATCACGCAATCCTCGTCCTCCGAGGTGCCGGTGATCCGATGCGGGGTGCTCCGCGGGATGAAGCAGATGTCGCCGGGACCGAGGTCGAGGCTCCGGTCGCCGATCTTCTGCGTACCGCGGCCGCTCACGACCATCACCACCTCCTCGGCGTGCGGGTGGTGGTGGTTCTCGTGCGTCGCGCCGTAGGGGTACGTGGACTGGCCGAACGCGATCAGCGACGCGCCGGTGTGCGCGCCGACCACCCAGCGGACGTCGAGGTGCCCGAACGGCCCCTCCTTCGCGTTGCGAGGCGTCCGGTCGGCGCGGAGGACGCCGGGTCGTCCTTCGCGGGCGGCGGCGTCGGCCGAGTCGCGCTCGCGCTGGAAGTCCGCGACCGCGTCCGCCGTCGCCTGCGGCGCCTCGAGCGGTATCGAGTGGCCCACGTCGGGCAGCTCCGCGAGCCGTGCGTTCGGGAGCGCGGCGGCGAGCTCGCGGCCGTGCTCGGGCAGCGTCCGATCGTCGAGCCCACCGACGACGACGAGCACGGGCTGCCCGATCTCGCCGAGGCGGCCGGAGAGCGGCTCGGCGCCCGCAATGGCACGGCACTGCCGCACGTAGTCGCCCGCGTCGTTCTCGAGCAGCAGGCTGCGGTACTCGTCGAGGATCGCGCCGTCACGAGCGAGCGAGGGCTCCGAGAACGGCGGGTTCTTCGACCAGAACTCCTCGACCCACGCCGCGAGGCCCATGCTCTCGATCCGCTCCGCCGAGGCGAGCATGCGCGGCGCGAGGTTCGAGAGATCGGCCTCGCCGCCGATCAGCACGAGCGCATCCGGCAGCTCCGGCCGCTCGAGCGCGAGCTTGAGAGCGACCGCCGCGCCGAGCGAGTGCCCGACGACCGTCGGCCGCTCGAGCTCGAGGCGCTCGAGCACCGCGGCGAGGTCGGCCGCCCAGCGCCCGAGCGACAGCTCGCGTACGCTCGAGCTCGCGCGAGCGGCCCGCGCCACGGAGGTCGACGCGGACGATCGTGTGCCCACCGCCGAGCGCGTCGCAGACGCGGTTCCAGAGCGCGCCCGAGAGCCCGAGGCCGTGCACGAGCACGACCGGCGGCCCGTCGCCCTCGACCCTGACGTACAGCTCGGCGCCGTCGACCTCGAGCAGCTGCCCGGCTGCCGCCTCCAGTCCACCGGTCGTCGTCGTTCCTTCCATCTCTCCTCCGTTCTCAGCCGAGGGCGTTGACTGCGTCGACGATCGCCGCCACCGTCGGCGCGTAGACCTCCTCCAGCGACGGCGTGAACGGCACCGGCGCGTGCGGCGCCGTGACGCGACGGACGGGCGCGTTGAGGAAGTCGAACGCCTGCTCCGTGACGACCGCCGCGATCTCCGATGCGACGCTGCAGTGCGGCGGGCTCTCGTCGACGACGACGAGCGCGCCCGTCTTCTCGACCGACGCGACGATCGTGTCGACGTCGAGCGGCGACAGCGTGCGCGGATCGATCACCTCGACGCTCGTCCCCGCAGCCGCGAGCAGCTCCGCCGCCTCCAGCGCGCGGTCGACCATCGCCGCGATAGCGACCACTGTGACGTCGCTGCCGACACGGCGCACCTCGGCGACGCCGAGCGGGATCCGGTACGGCTCCTCCGGCACCGGGCCCTTCGCCACGTAGAGCTTCAGATGCTCGAAGAACATGACCGGGCTGTCGTCGAAGATCGACTCGAGCAGCAGGCCCTTCGCGTCGTAGGGCGTCGAGGGCACCACCACCTTGATCCCGGGCAGGTGCGTGTAGATCGCGTAGAGCGTCCCGGAATGCTGCGCCGCGGCGCTGAGCCCCGAACCCATCGCCACCCGGATCGTCAACGGCAGCCGGGCCTGGCCGCCGAACATGTACGACATCTTCCCGGCCTGGTTGTAGATCTGGTCGAACGCGAGCCCGGTGAAGTCGGCCCACATCGCGTCGACCACCGGCCGGAGGCCGGCAGCGGCCGCTCCGACCCCGGCGCCGACGAAGCCCGCCTCGGAGATCGGCGTGTCGCGCACGCGCTCCGGCCCGAACAGCGGAAAGAGGCTCTTCGTGGCGCCGAACGAGCCGCCCATCGTGTTCTCCTTGTCCCCGCCGCGCCCGGCTCCGCCGACGACGTCCTCGCCCATCACGATCACGTTCGCATCCGCTTCCATCGCCTGCCGCATCGCCTCGCCGACCGCGTCGACGAGCGACAGCGACCGCTCCGTCGCGACGGCCATCAGAGCGCCTCCGCCCGTGCGAGCTGCTCGGGGTAGACGTAGCGCGTCGAGCTCGGAGGGATCCGGGAACGGGCTCGCCCGGGCGAACTCGACGGCATCGCGCGATCGCGGCCTCGAGCTCGGCCTGCAGCTCTCCGAGCGTCGGCCTCGGTCGCGTCGCCGCTTGCGATCAACTCGCCCCGCAGCCGTACGAGGGCGTCCTGCTCGCGCGTCAGCCGGCGATCGTCGTCGTCGCGGTAGCGGTCGGGGTCGCCTTCGAAGTGTCCGTAGTGGCGGTACGTCTTGACCTCGAGCAGCGTCGGGCCCTCCCCGGCGCGCGCCCGAGCGACGGCGGTCTGCGCGGCCGACGTAGACCTCACGCACATCCGCGCCGTCAGCCACGACGCCCGGGATCCCGTAGGCGACAGCGCGGCTCGCGACGTCGGGCACGCTCGTCGCGTAGGCGGCCGGGGTCGACTCGGCGAAGCCGTTGTTCTCGCAGACGTAGAGCACCGGGCAGCTTCCAGATCGCCGCGAGGTTGAGGCTCTCGTGGAGGACGCCCTGGTTCGCCGCGCCGTCGCCGAAGAACGCGACCGCGACCTGCCCGCTGCCGCGGACGCTCGACGCGAGCCCGGCGCCGGTCGCGAGGGCGATGCCGCCGCCGACGATCGCGTTCGCGCCGAGCATCCCGCGCGAGAAGTCCGCGATGTGCATCGAGCCGCCGCGCCCCTTGCAGAGGCCGTCCTCGCGACCGTAGATCTCGGCCATCATCGGCCGCGGAGCTCGCAGCCCTTGGCGATGCAGTGGCCATGGCCGCGGTGGGTGCTCGTCACGTAGTCGTCGTCGTCGAGGTTCGCACAGACGCCGGCGGCGACGGCCTCCTCGCCGATGTACATGTGCACGAAGCCCGGAATCTCGCCGGTACGGAACTCGCGCGACACCCGCTGCTCGAAGAGCCGGATCGTGAGCATCGTCCGGTAGAGGCCGAGCAGCGTCGCGCCGTCGATGGTCGCGGTAGTCACGACGGGTGCTCCGCCAGGCGGGCAAGGAATCCCTCGAACGTAGCGAGGAAGGCCGCGGCCGGACCGCCGTCGACCGCGCGATGGTCGAACGTCAGGCACGCCTGCATCATCGGCCGGACGCCGACCGAACCGTCCTCGAGCACGACGGGGCGATCGCGGATACGGCCGATCCAGAGGATTCCGACCTGGGGCGGATTGAGGATGGCCGTCGTGATGTCGACCGGGTGGATGCCGCCGTTCGAGACGGTGAACGTGCCGCCTTCCAGATCGTCGGGAGTCAGCGAGCGATCGCGCGCGCGGCCTGCGAGCTCGGCGATCTGCGTGTTGATCTCTTCGAGCGAGAGCAGGTCGGCGCCGGCCACGACCGGCGCCACGAGGCCTTCGTCGGTCTCGACGGCGACGGCGATGTTGATCTCCTCGAGCACCTCGATCTCGGTGCTCGGTCACGCGGGCGTTGAGCCCCGGATGCTCGCGGAGCGCTGCCGCGACGAGCTTCACGACGATCGCCGTGACGCCGACCCGCGGTGAGGCTCCCGCCTCGTTCAGGCGCGTGCGAAGCTCGACGAGCGGCTTCACGTCGAGCTCGAGCACGGACGTGAGCTGGGCCGCCGTCTGCAGGCTCGAAACCATGCGGGTCGCGATCGTCCCGCGGCGCCCGCGCAGCGGGATCGTCCGTGCGACCGTCAGCGCGTCGGGAAGCGCAGGCTCGGCAGCCGGCTCGCGGCCGGCAGCCCACGCGGTGACATCCGTGTCGACGACACGGCCGCCCGGCCCGGAGCCGGCGATCTCTCGCGCGTCGTCCAGCGTGAAGCCGAGCTCCCTGAGCAAGGCGCGCGCCCGCGGCGAGACGAGCGGCGCACCGGTCGGCGCCGGCCTCGGCGCCGGCGCCGGTCGCGCCCGCGTCGGCGCGACGGAGCCCGCCGTCTGCGCGACGGCCGCTCCTCCTCCGTGGCCGATGTAGCCGAGGAAGGGATGCGCGTCCTCGGGAGCGCGGTCGGCCGCTCCGCCGGCGGCGAGCGCGTCGTATTCCTCGCGCGTCTCCGCAACCAGCGCCACCGTGGTCCCGATGGGAACCGTCTGCCCGGCGGGGACGAGGCGATGAAGCCAGCCTGCGCTCTCGGCTTCGACCTCAGCGTTCGTCTTGTCCGTCTCGAGCTCGAAGACGACACGGCCCGGCTCGACTTCCTCGCCCTCTTCGACGAGCCACCGCGCGAGCAGGACGTCCTCGGTGTACGCGCCGAGCTTGGGCATGATCACGGCTGCCGGCATCGTCACGGGACGAGTACGAGCTTGACGTCGTGGCCGGCCGCCTGCCTGGCCCAGGCCTCCCCGATGCGATCCAGCGGAAGGGCCTCGGCGTCGAGGCGGAGACGGCCGGCGATCGCGTGGCCGATCACGTCGACGTACCCCTGTGCGAGCGCGTCGAGCGGAACCGCGAAGTTGGAGTAGCCGAGGATCTGCAGCTGCTTTCCGCGCACGTGGCCCGAGACGAGCGTGGCGGTGGGCGCTGCCGACTGCCCGACGTGGGCGATCCGCGCTCCCGGACCGGCGACGGCCGCCGCGGCCTCGAGCGCGGGGCCGCAGAGCAGGTCGAGCACGACCGTCGGTGGAGCGCCGTCGACCGCCGCGGCCAGCCGCTCCTTGAAATCGTCGCCGCCGAGCGCGACGGTCGCGTCCGCTCCGAGCGCGCCTAGCGCCTCGAGTCGCCCCGGGTCGCGCCCGACCGCGACGACGCGGCTCGCGCCGAGGAGCTTCGCGACCTGAACGGCGACCGACCCGACGCTACCGGTCGCACCGAGCACGAGCACGACCTCCCCGGGGCGAACCCGGGCGAGCCACGAAAGCGACATCCAGGCCGCCAGCCCGACCTGACCGAGGGCGGCGGCGACGAGATCCTCTGCCGCCCCCGGAACCTCGACCAGAACCTCCTCGGCGGCGACGAAGCGCTCGCCGAAGGCGCCGTCACGCGCGACGCCGAGCCCGCGTCCGGACGCCCAGACGCGAGTCCCGGGCTCGAAGCGGGCGGACTGCACGACCCGCCCCACGCCTTCGATCCCGGGGACGTACGGCAGCGGCGGGCTGCCGGCCGGGAAGCGCCCCGACGCGATCGCAAGATCGGCGGGATTGAGCGCAGCCGCGAGCAGCTCCACGACCGCCTGCCCTTCGGAGGGCTCGGGCTCGGAGTGCTCACCGACCTCGGGCGGTGCCTCGTACGCGGAGACGATCGCGGCTCGCACGGTCAGCCAGCGGGGCGCTCGTCGGTGGGCGTGAACGCCTCCCGGACCGCGAGCTCGGTCCGGTCGAGGTGGCGGCGGAGGAGCTCGGCGGCACGGGTGCCGGCCCGTTGCTCGCAGCAGGAGAGCAGCTCGCGGTGGTCGGCCATCGCGTCGTCCACGGTCTCGGCGACGAACAGGCGCACGTACCGCTGCGACGCCAGCCACACCTGGTCGAGCACGCGTCGGATCCAGGCGCTCGCACCGGGTTCGAGCAGCGCCCAGTGGAAGTCGCGGTGGAGCTGCCAGAACTCCGGCGAATCATGGTCCTGAGCGACGGCCTCGAGCGTCTCGAGCGCGGCGCGGACCGCCTCCACCTGCTCGGTGCTCATCCCGTCGACCGAACGGCGGATCACCTCGCACTCGACGATTCGGCGCAGGTCGTACAGCCCGCCGAGATCGTCGAGATCGACGCCGGCAGCGACCGCCGCGCGCTGGGGCAGCGCGATGATGAGGCCTTCGGTCTCCAGCCGGCGGACCGCCTCGCGGATCGGAATATGACTCACGCCAAAGCTCTTCTCGAGCTCGGCGATGTTGATCCGCTCACCCGGCCTGATCTCGCCGGCGAGGAGCGCCCGCCGAAGCAGGACGGTCACGTTGTCGACGACGCTGACGCGCTGAATCGTGTCGGTAGCGGTCGGCTCCACTCGGCGTTCCTGAAGGGGACAAACTGGCGCGCTATAGCATATAGCGCTGCGCGCCACCGTCTCGACGAGGCTAGAGCGAGGGACGCCGCAACTGCACATCCGGGGTCGCGTCGAACAAGCCCTGGGCAGCGCGGAGCACGCGCCCCTCCTGCCACGGAGAGGCCGTGAACTGCATGCCGACGGGGATTCCGAGTGCGTCGAACCCTGCGCGCACGGCGCAGGCGGGGAGGCCGACGAGGTCCTGCGGGGTCGTGTAGCTCATCACGAGCTCCCGAAAGGTGAGCTCCTCGCCCTGGTGCACGACCATCTCCTCGCCGATCGGGAGCGGCGAGCCGGCGCTGACGGGCGTCAGGAGCACGTCGCAGGATCGGAAGAGGCGGGCGAAGGCGGCCCGTACCCGTTCGCGGTCGGCGCTCGCCCGGAGGTACTGCTGCAGCGTCACGTCGGTTGCGGCGTCGAGGCGCCCGAGGACGTCGGCGCCATACTCATCGCGCCGGGCCGGGAAGAGGCCCGCCTGGCGGTGGGTGTCGAGCGCTTCTGCGCTCTGGATCGTCCTGAACGCCGGGCAGACGAGCTCGGCCTCCGGCAGCGCGACCTCGACCAGGCGAGCGCCGGCCCCTTCGAGCGTGCGCAGCGTGCGGTCGTAGACCTCGCGGACATCCGGAGCAAGCGGGCACGAGCTGCAGGTCGGCACACGTTCCCACGACCAGTCCGCCGAGGCCGCGGCGGAGCTCGGCCCGCACGTCGCCGAGCGGGACGTCGACCGTCGACGGATCGGCCTCGTCGACGCCGGCGACCGCCTCGAGCAGAAGCGCGGCGTCTGCTGGGGTCGTCGCCATCGGGACCCGGATGGTCGAGCGACCGCGCCAGCGGCCAGGCCCGTGCGGCGCTGATCCTCCCATAGGTCGGCTTCAACCCGACGACACCGCAGAACGCCGCCGGGACGCGGATCGAGCCGCCGGTGTCGCTGCCGAGCGCGAGCGGTACCTCGCCAGCAGCGAGCACGACGGCCGAGCCGCCGCTCGAGCCTCCCGAGACCCGATCGAGCGCCCACGGGTTGTGCGCCGAGCCGAGCGCTTCGTTGACGGAGGTGATCCCCCATGCGAACTCGTGCGTCTGCGTCTTGCCGACGAGGATCGCCCCGGCAGCGCGTGCCCGGCCGACCGCCTCGGCGTCGCGCGACGGGACGTGCGCGCCGAACATCGGCGAGCCGTACGCCGTTCGCACCCCCTCGGAGTCGAACAGGTCCTTGACCGCGAACGGGATCCCCTCGAGCGCCCGAGCCTCGCCCCGAGCCCACGCCGCCTCGGACGCGAGCGCCTCCTCGCGCGCTCGCTCCAGGCAGAGCGCCGTGAACCCGCCCACCAGGCCGTCGACCGCGTCGATGCGGGAGGCGCACGCGTCCACGACCTCGACCGGCGACAGCCGCCGCGCAGCGAACTCCTGCAGGAGCCGCTCGACGCCGTGATCTGCAAATGCGTTCATCGTTCCGGTCTCGACATGCGCCCTACGCGGCGCGGACGTCGTTCCGCAGAACGCCGATCCCCTCGATCTCGACCTCGACGACGTCGCCGGGCGCAAGCGTGATCTTCGGGTCGCGGAAGACTCCCACGCCCTCGGGTGTGCCGGTGAGGATGAGGTCACCGGGTTCGAGCGTGATCGCCTGCGAGATGTACGAGATCAGCATCGGGATGCCGAAGATGAGCAGGCTCGTGCGCGAGTCCTGGAGCACTGCGCCATTCAAACGTTGTTGGATTCGGAGGTCGGCGGGATCCAGCTCGTCGCGGGGCACGACCCGCGGTCCGACCGGGCAGAACGTGTCCAGGCTCTTGCCCCTGAACCACTGACCGTCGCCGAATTGGTAGTCGCGCGCGCTGACGTCGTTCGCGCAGGTCCAGCCGTCGACGAACTCGAGCGCGTCGTCCTCGGACACCCTGCTCGCGGTGCGGCCGATCACGACTGCCAGCTCTGCCTCGCCGTCGACGTGCCCGACGCCCGTCGGCAGCACGATCGGGTCGCCGTCACCGCAGAGCGTGTTCGCAAGCTTGCCGAACAGGAGTGGCGCCTTCGGCGCCTCCATCTTCGACTCGCCGGTGTGATCGGAGTAGTTGAGGCCGACGCACACGACCTTCGGCTCGCCGCGGCCGAACCGGGTTTGCCACTCCTCGCGGAATCTCTTGCTGCTCATCGTGCTCCTTGCTCTGGTGGTTGGACGAGGCCCTCGGCGAGGAGGGCGCGGAAGCGGTCGACCGTGGCGCCGATGCCGTCGACGAGCGGCGTCTCCGCGAACTCCGGGAAGCTTGCGGTGAACGACGCGCTGTCGAGCTCCTCTGGAAACGGGAGCCGCACGTCGTCGAAGCCGATCGAGTCGACGCCGAGCGCAGCGACGATCTCCTCCATCGTGACGCGGCGGCCCGGCAGGTTGTGGACAGCCGCGCCCTCGGTTCCCGCAAGGCTTACGCCGACAAACGCGCGCGCGACGTCGCGCGCGAGCTGCAGCTGCGCGGCGCCGCCGTACGGGATCGTGAACGCGGTGCCCGCGGCGGCGGCGAGCATCGCAGTCGTCGGCGCGGAGGTCAGCCCCTGGTCGCGGCCGACACCGTAGACCGTGTGCGGCCGGAGGCCCGTGCTCGAGACGCCGTTCTCGGCGAAGTAGACCGCCGCCGTACCCTCGTTCGCGCGCTTGTAGACGCCGTAGATCGTGCTCGGGTGGCCGGCCATCGTCCCGCTCGCGTCGAAGGCGGCTATCGAGGACGCGTAGACGATCGGCGCAAGGTTCGGTCGCGCCTTCGCGGCTTCAAAAACGTTCACGGTGCCGAGCACGTTGACGCGCGCGCCGCGCGGTGGGTCGGCGCGGCAGAACGGAACCTGGAGCGCGGCGAGGTGGATCACGTTTGTGATCTCGTGCCCGTGGATCGCAATCTCGACCGCGTCGAGGTCGGTGATGTCGCCGGCGACGTGCGGGATCGCGGCGACGGCGTCCTCGTCCAGCAGGAGGCGCAGCCGCCGCGGGTCGGGCGAGAGGTCGAAGGAGACGACCGGCCACCCGTCCGCCACGAGCTCGGCGACGACCCAGGCGCCAATGCAGCCGTGGGCGCCCGTGACGAGGAACCGCGTCACGGCGTCAGCAGGACTTTGGCGTACTCGGCCGGTCTGTCCACGAGGTTCGCGAACGCGTCGGCGCCTTCGGCGAGCGGTGCGGTGGAGAGCCAGTCGAGCGCGAGGTCGCCCTCGGCGAGGATCGCTAGGGCGCGCGCGAACTCGGCGCGCGTGTAGCCGAACTGGCCGCGCAGGATGATCGCGCGGCGCACGAGCTGCGCCATCGGGAACGTTGCCTCGGCATTGCCGAGCCCGAGCATCACGATCGTGCCGCCGCTCCGGACGCCTGCGAGAGCCGCGCGCCAAGTGGCTTCGAAGCCGGCGGCGTCGACGACGAGGTCGAAATCGCCGGGCTCGAGCTCGTCGGCGGTCGACGCGGCGCCTAGCCGCTCGGCGATTCCGCGCCGCTCGGACAGCGGGTCGACGGCCGTGACGGCAGCGCCCGAGCGGGCCGCGAGGTAGGCGGTCAGCAGACCCAGCGGGCCGCACCCGAGGACTGCCACGGAGCGCGCGTCACCGTGCGGCGCGAGTGCTCCGACACAGCACGCGAGCGGCTCGACGAGCACGGCCCGTTCGAGGTCGATCCCGTCGGGCAGCGGCACGAGCGAGCGGCGCGGCACGGCAACACGCTCTGCGAAGACCCCGGGTCGGTGCATCCCGATCAGCCGCCATGAGGCGCAGAGGTTGTCCTCGCCCGCGAGGCAGCGCGCGCACTCGCCGCAGCCGATCAGGGGGTACACGGCGTAGGCGTCGCCGTCGAGGCGGCCGACCACCTCGTGCCCGAGCACGAGCGGCGGCACGCGCGGCCCGGGGTGCCCGCGGTAGCCGTGCAGGTCGGACCCGCAGATCCCCGCGAGCTCGACGTCGAGCACGACTTCGTCCGCGCCGGGGTCCGGCTCGGCAGCGTCCTCGTAGGCCACGCTCCGCTCGCCGTGCCAGACGAGCGCCTTCATCTCCCACCGTCCACGCGGTGGATCATAGGTCGCCATCGCCGCAGCACCATCCCGCTCCCACCTTCGGCGTCCCACCGTTCCGCGAATCAGCCGAAGCAGTCAGATCGACAGGACGCTAGACCTCGACCCAGGGAAGATCAGCGACCAGCGGGAAGCGGTCCGCCATCCCTTCGATGACCTTTGGGTGCGAGAAGCAGTCGGCGACATCGACCGCCGGGACGGTTTCACTGGCCAGATCGTTGCGGACGAAGAATGCGTTGTACCCGTACCTGTTCACGCCGACGAGCCGGTAGCCCTTGCCGGAGGCGAGCATGGTGAAAGCCCGCAGCGATGCGCCCGCGAAGGTCGGCACCCCGCCCGAGGACATCGGGTAGTGACGAAGCGTCGAAGTCGTCGGAGTACGGGACGGTCCACGAGCGATCGGGGCCGAGGATGTCCTGGTACTCGGTCACGACGACACGGGGGCTGATGATCTCGAGCGCGTCCCAGATCCAGTAGTCGACGCCATCGAGGTCGAGAGAGAGGAGATCGATTTCGCCCTCGAAGCCGTGACTGCGTACGAGGTCGTTGACACTGTCACGGGTCACCCACGCGTGCGCGAGCTGCGGTGGGTAGATCCGCGTGTCCGGAAGGCTCGAATAGAACTGTGTCCCTTGTTCGATGTTCTCGCGAGCGCCATCGACGAGCAAGCCGTGCCAACCGTGGTTGACGATGAGGTTCGCCGTGTTGCACTCGATCCCGTCTCCGGCACAGATCTCGACGCACAGCCGGTTCGTGGTCCCGAGGACGGCGAACAGGTAGAGCAGGATCCCGTCCTCGTCGGTCTGAGAGAAGCACGAGAACCCGTGCTCCCTCAGTGGCCGGGGGTCCGGCGGTCCGGCCCGATACGCCATCGTGAGGAGGAGTTGCGTACCGGCATCAGGCGCTCGACGTGACGCAGCCACGCTCGTGGGCCCGTCAACGCCCTGGGGCCCGTACGTCTGCGCCACGGATCTAGCTCTACCGAGCGCTCGTCGAACGGCAGATCGCACAGCGTCAGTCTAGGGCGACTGCTGGCCGGACACCGTCGCCTCGCCGCTGAACGCCTCCTCTGCGGAGGGAAGCTCTTCCTTCCTCGCCGGGTCGCCGGCGACCTTCTTGACAGGCCTCGCGGAACCCGCCGGGTTCACGTCAAGCCTCTGAGCCGCGCCCTCCGTACACGAGCAGCCCGTAGATGATGAGGACGTCGATGACGATCGCGCAGACCGCCCAGACCGCGTTCGCATTCACCCACGCCAGCTGCGCGATGGCGTTGAAGAACGCCGTCACGATGCCGACGATCGCCGCCCAGGCCGCTCCGCCGATGACCGCAAAGCCGGCAAAGATCTGGATGACCCCCCAGATCAGGAAGAACCAGCCCCAGGCGTCCATGTTCGAAAACAGCAGCTGGTTCACCAGGTAGTCCGAGTTCGCGATCGCCGAGATCCCCTGGATGACGTTGAAGAAGCCGACGAGGATCAGCATGATCCCGGCGAAGCCGATCCAGCCCGCGCCCGGCATCGCGCGCCCGTACATGCCTTCCGTCCCCTGCGACATGACCACTCCTTTTCGTTGGTTGTGGACGCCCGCACGCTTGTGCGATCGGCGACGCGGGATGGTCGCAGAGGTCTGCGGCCGAGTCAACAAGCAGGCGGCGCGAGTAGCCTGGGACACCGTGACTTCACTGCTCGTCGCAGCCCGGCTCCCAAGCGGAAGCCGCCGCCGGAGGCCGTTGCATGCAGATCGGTAAGGCCGGCGCTCCTGTCAGCCACATCTGCCAGGCCTATCCCGACAGGATCGAGGTGCGGGGACGCGATCTCTGCGGCGACCTGATGGGCAGGTTGAGCTTCACCGAGTACTTCCACCTGCTGCTCACCGGTCGCGAGCCGACCGACGACCAGCGCTACTTCCTCGACCTGCTCCTCGTCGCGATCGCCGAGCACGGGATGATGCCGACGAACATCGCCGCGCGGATGACGCTCGCTGCCGACCCCGGGTCGCTGCAGGGAGCAGTCGCGGCCGGGATTCTCGGTGCCGGTCCGGTCATCCTCGGGACGTCCGGGGAGTGCGCGCGGTTGCTCGAGGAGGCGCAGGAGGAGGTGGCCGCAGGCGGCGCGCCCACGGTGGTCGCCAAGAAGATGGCCGGCGCGATCCATGCTTCAGGCGGCAAGGCGCCGGGATTCGGCCATCCGGTTCACCGACCGCTCGACCCGCGCGCCGAGCGCATTCTCGAGCTCGCGGATGCGCGCGCGGTGAGCGGGCCTCACGTCCTGCTCGCGCGTTGCATGCGCGACGCTGTGGCCGAGACCTGGGGCAAGCCGCTGACGATGAACGTCTCCATGCCGATCGCGGCGGTGATGCTCGACCTGGACTTCCCGTCTGCGTCCGTGAAGGCCGTTCCGCTGCTCGCGCGCACGGCCGGCCTGCTCGCTCATCTCGCCGAGGAGCAGCAGAACCCGGTTGGCTTCCTGATGGCGGGGAAGGCCGAGGAGGCGATCGAGTACGAGCGCGGGCCGGAGTGATGCTCGCGCCCGAGGTCGAGGCTCGTCCGTGGGCCGTGCAGCTCGCAGTCGACGACGCTCTCTATCGCAGCCAGCTCGGGTACCTCTTCGACCGCTCGGCCTTCTATCGCGAGAAGCTGGGCGCGGCCGGCTTCGCCTCGGCCGAGGCGGCGGGCGGGCTCGAGCAGATCGCGCAGCTTCCGCTTACAGAGAAACGCGAGCTGAAGGCGACCACCACGCCCGGCAACCCGATCGGCGCGCACCTGTGCGCGACGCGGTCGGAGATCGTCCGGATCTACTCGACGAGCGGCACGACCGGCATCCCCAGCTACATCCCGCTCACCGCGAGCGACCTCGACAACTGGGTGACGGTCTCGGCGCGCGGCTACGGCGCCTCCGGCATCACCGCCGGCCAGCGCATCGTCTCGACCTTCAACGCCGGGCCGTTCGTGGCGGGTGTCGCTCTGGCCGCCTTCGACCGCCTCGGGCTCTGCCACGTACCGGTCGGAACCGGGAACAGCGAGCGGCTGCTGCTGGCGATCGAGCTGCTCGGGCCCGAAGCCGCGGTGCTCACGCCCTCGTATGCCGCCTATCTCGTCGAGTTGGCCGCCGAGCGCAACTTCGATTTGGCTGCGTCGAGCGTCGAGCGCGTGCTGGTAGCGGGCGAGCCCGGCGGTGGCGAGCCGGCGTTCCGCGCGAAGCTCGAGGCCGGCTGGGGCGCTCGCGTCACCGAGGCGATGGGCATCGGCGACATCGGCGTCTCGCTCTGGGGCGAGTGCGAGGAGCAGGACGGCATGCACTTCGGCGCGCGCGGCTTCGTGCACGCCGAGCTGATCGATCCCGGGACCGGCGCGGCCGTCGAGCTTGCCGACGGCGCGAGCGGCGAGCTCGTGCTGACGCACCTCCAGCAGCGCGCGGCGCCGCTGCTGCGCTTCCGCACGCGCGATCACGTGCAGGTCCGGATGGGCGAGTGCAGCTGCGGCCGCACGGCCCCGCGGGTGCGCTGCATCGGGCGAACCGACGACATGCTGATCGTGCGCGGCGTCAACGTCTTCCCCTCGGCCGTACGCGAGGTCGTGAGCGCGTTCGCCCCCAGGGTCAGCGGCCACATCCGCGTCAAGCCGCAGACGCCGGGGGTGAAACAGGAGCCGCCGCTCCCCGTGTTCGTCGAGCTCGCGCAGCACACGACGGCCGACGCCGACCTCGCAGAGGCGATCCGCGACAGACTTCGCAGCGTCCTCGTCGTCCAGACCCGCGTCGAGCTCGTACCGTGGGGAAGCGTTCAGCGGAGCGAATACAAGTCCAAGCTCGTCGAGCACTAAGAAGGAGGAAGAGGGCATGCGGAAGCTCCAGAGCCAGGGCGTCCACCACATCACCCTCGTCGGCGCCGACCGGCAGACGTCGATCGACTTCTGGGAGGGCGTGCTCGGCATGCCGTTCGTGTTCGAGCAGCCGAACCTGGACAACGCGGCCGAGAGTCACCTCTACTTCGACCCGGGCGACGGCCGCCTGATCACGGTCTTCACGAACGAGGAGCGCACGCCCGACGGGACTCGTACAGCTACGGACCCTGGTTGTGTGCACCACATCGCGTTCTCGCTCTCGCAGGCCGTGTTCCACCAGGCGGTCGAGCGGCTCGAGGAGCGCGGGATCAAGCACGAGCGGCGTCAAGGACCGCGGCTTCATGGACTCGATCTACTTCGAGGATCCGCTCGGCCTCACGATCGAGCTCGCGTCCTATCGCTTCGAGCCGCCGTTTCCCTACACCCACTCCGACGTGCTGCTCGAGGCGCACTCACTCCGCGTGGCGCGCGGGGACTACAACATCGCCGAGGAGCACCTCGCCGATGCGATCGAGGCGCTCGTCCTGCGATCGCGGGCGTCGCTCTCGGACGACCGATCGCCAAAGCACCCCTACTGAAACGCTGACAACCGAGACCGGGAGGATCAGATGGCCGCCATCACGCTCAACGTTCTGAAGCCGAGCGTCAACAATCTGACGGTTCGCATCTTCGTGCGGGCCGCGAACCTCGACTTCGAGGAGATCGACGTGTGGGGAAAGACGGGCGAGCCGGAGTTCCTGGCGAAGGACCCGGCGCACCTGACGCCCATGATCGAGGAGGAGGGCCTGCCCAGGGGATCGCTCTGGGAGAGCTGCGCGATCATGCAGTACCTCTGCAACAAGCACGACCTCGGCGCGCTCTATCCGGCGGATGCGGGCAAGCGGGCGATGGTCGACAGCGCGATGTTCTACCTGATCGGGACGCTCTATCCGCTGGTCGCGCGCGCCACCTATCCGGCGCTCGGCTTCGCGCAGTACCCGGGCGAGGTGGGCTCCTCCGACGCCGACGCGGACGCGAAGGCGGCGGCGCAGGCCGCGGCCGAGGCGGCGATCGCCGAGCCGCTCGACGTGTACCGCGCGTTCTTCCTGGACGGCAAGCCGTTCATCGGCGGCGCCTCGCCCTCGATCGCCGACATCCGCCTGGCCGCGACGCTCGAGTTCCTGCGCGCGATCGACTACGAGCTACCGGCCTGGGCCGAGGAGTACATGGCCGCGATGGAGACGTCCCTCGGCGAGGCCTACGCGGAGCCGGCGGCGGACGTGCGCGGCTACATCGCCCACGTGAAGTCGCAGGCCGGGTGAATCACGGCGGCGCGGGGCCGGTGTCCCGCGCCCTGCCGTCTCACCCGCGGTGGGCCGCAACGCCTCTCGCGCGCCCTCGAGTCCTTCGCGCTGCTCTTTCCGAGCTCTCGGAATCAACTTCTCAGCCGGCCGGAAACCGAGCCTCGGGCCGGAGGGGTACCTCGGGACGCGGGCGGGCGGGAGGGCTGGCAAGCGCCGGCTCGCCATGGTCTTGCTCCTCCAACACCCCATCGATGTTTTCTACTGATCAATTCTTGCCTTGAACCATCGACGTTCGAGGAGTAGGGTCGCGATCATCTGAGCTCTTGGGCTAAGGGGTCGAAGGAGGTTCTGATGTCTCCGTCAACCCACCGGCCCGACGCGAGCGTTTCGGGTCTGGATGCGTATACACGCCGCGACCTCACGCGCCGCGGGTTCCTCAAGCTGACGGCGGGTGGGGCGCTCGCGCTCTACGTGGTCGGCTCCTACGGCGTCGAAGAGGTCTTGGCTGCGCCGATTCCCGGCGGCACCCTGGCGCCCGGCGCCGTGCCGAAGTTCGTCACACCGCTGGTGATCCCGCCGCCGATGCCCAACACTGGCACGGCGAACGTCTACAGCATCGCGGTCAAGCAGTTCTCGCAGCAGATCCTGCCGGCCGGGCTCCCGCAGACGACGGTGTGGAGCTACGGCGCCGCGAACAATCTCGCCGGCACGCTCAACTACCCGGCGTTCACGATCGAAGCGACGAGAGGCACGCCCACCACGGTCACCTGGATCAACGGGCTGGTCGACGGCTCCGGCAACTTCGTGTCCCACCTGCTGCCGGTCGACCCGACGCTGCACTGGGCCAACCCACCGGGCGGCACGGCAGGCCGCGACTCGCGACCGGTGTTCGCAACCACGCCTGGGCCGTACACCGGCCCGGTGCCGATCGTGGTCCACGTGCACGGGATGGCGGACGTCCAGGACTGGTCGGACGGCTACGCCGAGGCGTGGTACGTGCCCGCCTCGGGAAACATCCCGGCCGGCCACGCCACGGTGGGCACCTGGTACGACTTCTTCAAGACCAAGTCGACGCTCTCGTGGTCGGCGGGCACGGCCACGTTCCAGTACCCGAACAGCGAGCGCCCGTCGACGGCGTGGTACCACGACCACACGCTCGGCATGACACGCCTGAACGTGTACGCGGGGCCGGCGGGCTTCTACCTCATCCGCAGCAGCGCCCCGGCCGACAACCCGACCGTGGCCGGCGGCGGTCCGGCGATCCTGCCCGGCCCCGCCCCGGGCTTCGGCGGTCCGCCCTACTACGAGATCCCGATCGCCGTCCAGGACCGCTCGTTCGACGCCGGCGGCGGGCTCTTCTACCCGAACACCCGGGCGTTCTTCGACGCCTTCGTCGGCCCGTACATCCCGACCACCGACGTCTCGCCGATCTGGAACCCCGAGTTCTTCGGCAACTGCATGGTCGTGAACGGCAAGACCTGGCCGTTCCTCGACGTCGAGCCGCGGCGCTACCGGTTCCGGCTCCTGAACGGCTGCCAGTCGCGCTTCCTGCTCCTCTCCTTCGACGACCCGAAGGTCACGGTGTGGCAGATCGGCAACGAGGGCGGCTACCTGCGGGCCCCCGTGCCGGTGAAGGAACTGCTCATGGGGCCGGCCGAGCGGGCGGACGTGATCGTCGACTTCACGAATGTGAAGTTCGGCAAGAGCGTGACGATGGTCAACAAGGGCCCCGACGAACCGTTCGCCGGCGGCGGCTTCCGGCCCTCCGACCCGCAGACGACCGGGCTGGTGATGCAATTCAACGTCACCGTGCCGCTCGCCGGCGTTGACCTGTCGACGCCTCCGGCCCAGCTCGTCATGCCCTCTGCACCAGCCATCCCTGCCAGCACCACGACCCGGTCGGTCGCCCTGCTGGAGCAGGTCGCTGCGCCCCCGACACCACCGATCCCGGTGGAGGCTCGCCTCGGCACGTTCGACCCGGGGCTGGGCCTCCCGACCGGCCTCGTGGCGAAGAAGTGGGAGGACGCGGTCACGGAGAACCCGGCTCAAGGCGACACCGAGACGTGGGAGATCTACAACTTCACGGTCGACGCCCACCCGATGCACATCCACGAGACGCTGTTCGAGGTCGTCAACCGGCAGCGGCTCGACAAGAAGACCGGGCTGCCGATCCAGACTCCCCGCCCGCCGGAGCCGACCGAGAACGGCTACAAGGACACCGTGATCGCCTACCCGGGCGAGGTCACGCGGTTGCGCCTGACGTTCTCCGAGGCCGGCCAGTACGTGTGGCACTGCCACATCGTCGAGCACGAGGACAACGAGATGATGCGGCCGTACCGGGTGGGCCCAACTCAGCCGGGCCAGCCCTAGCAGCTAGTCGCAGCCATGACGGCGAGGGAGGGTGGGAGCCAGAACTCTCACCCTCCCTCCCTGACTCCACCGCGACTAAGTCGCGCGCGCGAAGTTGCGCGCGTGCTCGAGGAGCGGCTTCGCGTTCGCGAGCGCGTCGTCTTCCTCCTCGACGATCGCGGCGAACGCCTTGCGGCACCAGGCCGCACGCTCGTCGTCGGTGAACCCCGCGCCCAGCACGAGGCCGATCAGGCGCTCGGCGCCGTCGAGGCGGCCCCAGAGGTAGTCGTTCTCCCGGCCCGCGCGGTCGAAGAAGGCGCCGAAGTGCATCTTCCCGAAGCCGGCGAGCTTCGGGTTGGAATCGAGCGGGGGGAGCAGCTTCGTGTCGCGCGGGCTCATGCGCACGACCTCGATCTCGTCGCGCTCGCCGGTGTCTGCGACGGCCTGGAGCGGGTAGAGCAGGACGTCCCAGTACGGGAAGCCGAGATAGCGAACGAGCAGGTCGGCGCGCCGCGCGGGCGCCCAGCCCTGTGTGAGCGCGAACATCCGCTTGTACAGCGCCTCACTGGAGCCGGCCAGCTTCGCGCGAAGGGCCTTGCCGAACGCCTCCTCGAGCCGGGCGAGCGCGTCGGCGTTCCCGGTCGCGTAGTCAGCGGCTCCACGTCCCTCGGCGATGCACGCGTCGATCGGCTCCTGTGCGAAGGCCGCGAGCACGTCGGCCGTCATGTCCGTGAGCAGATCCCGGCCGTCCATTGCGGCCACCAGCGTGTCGCGGGCCTCGTACAGCGCCTGCTTGCCCTCGTCGAGTTGCGCACGCGTCGGGTAGCCCTCCTTGCCGACGTCCGCGTACCACCAGCTGAAGGCAGCGGTCACGAAGCGCAGCCGGCGAGCGCCGTAGGCGAGGTCGAACGTCTGCAGGAACGTCACCAGGTCGTCGACAGGAGCCTGCCGGCCGTTCACGTCGCGGTAGAGGCGCGTCTCGGCCCAGGAGCGGACGACGTCGCGTACGAACGCCGCCTGGTTCGTCTCGTCGGGGAAGTCGGAGAGGCGGCAGATCGTCTGGGCGAAACCGTCGACGACGCCGCTCACCTTGCTGCGGATGTAGGTCGCGTACGCGAACCCGGCGGCCGCCTTCGCGTCCTCGTTGATGCGTGCGCTCCACTGCGCGAGCTCAGCCGCCGACTGATCCTGCGTGAGCCGACCGAGCTCGGTGCCGACGATCTGCTCGATCCGGCTGCCGATCGGGTCGAAGGACGTCTCGATGATGTCGCGGATACGCCGGACGCGCTCGTTCTGGCGGTTGACCTCGAGGATGTCGTCGAGGACGGGCTCCTCACGCGGCAGGCCCGAGATCGACGCGAGCACGGTCGCGATCGGGCTCGGCGAGCTTCCGCCGGGCGCGGCGCCGCCGCCCTCGCCGGGATCCGGCTCGAGGTACAGCAGCCGCCGGTCGACCTCGGATTCGGCGGCGCGCCGCTTGATCGCGGCGATCGCGTGGCCAAAGGGCTTGTTGTCGAGCACGCCGCCGTCGATGAAGAAGGTCGCATGTGGGTCAGAGCCGGAGAGCGCATAGATCCGGAAGAACCTCGGCAGCACGCGCGAGATGTCGCCGGCCTCCTTCGACACGGCCGTCTCGAACGATGCCAGGCTGATCGGCGGGAACGCGCCCGGGAAGCTCATGGTCGTGCGCGCCGAGAAGGCGAGCGCGCCGTTGTGATGCCTCGTCGAACTGGTCGATGCTGTCGTCGTGGCGGAACGAGAGCACGTGCCGGT
>CAWAGR010000014.1:0-30646 GCA_963781435.1 uncultured Actinomycetes bacterium
GAGCGACAACGTACGCAACGTCCGACTCGACAAACCGCGCGGTGAGCAATCTCCAGACGATCGACGGTCAGAGCTCGATTCTCGCGATCACGTCTCCGACCTTCGCCTCGTCGCCCTCCTCGACGAGAACCTCGCGCACCGTGCCCGCATGGCCCGCCTCGACTTCGAAGGTCGCCTTCTCCGACTCGACCTCGATCAGCACCGTTCCCGCCTCGACCGTGTCGCCCGCGGCGACGCGGACGGCGATCACGTCCACCTCGACGGTCGACATGCCCGCCTTCGGGATATGGACGTCGATCACCTTGCGTCCTCTGCTGCGACGGCGCGGACGGCGGCCACGAGCTGGGCCCGCGACGGCAGGGCCGCGCGCTCGAGCTCGACTGCGAACGCGATCGGTGCGTCCGCCCGGGTGACCCGCCTCGGCCGGGCGACGAGCCGCAGCTCCTCCGCCGCGGTCGCGACCACCTCTCCGGCGAAGCCGCACGTCCGGTTGGCGTCGTCGAAGACGACCAGCCGTCCGGTGCGGGCAAGCGACGCCGCCAGGAGCTCCCAGTCGAAGGGGTACAGCGTGCGCGGGTCGAACACCTCGATGGACACCTCGCCGTCGAGCTCGTCGGCGACCGCGAGCGCGTCGTGTACGAGGTGCCCGACCGCGACGACCGTGACGTCCGTGCCGCCGCGGTGGATCCGGCCGCTACCGAGCGGAACCGGCGGCGGCTCGTCCGGTAGCTCCCCGCGCACGGGAAGCACGGCCGCGGGCGCGAGGTAGAGGACCGGGTCGTCGTCGCGGATCGCCGAGAGCATCAGGCCGTATGCGTCTGCCGGCGTTGCCGGCAGCACCGTCTTCACGCCGGCGTGGGCGAAAAGGGAGTACGGGTGGTCGGAGTGCTGGGCCGCGAGACCGAGTCGCGCCCCGGAGCCGGGCACCAGGTAGACGACCGGCACCGTTGCCTGGCCGCCGGTCATCAGCCGGAGCTTCTGGGCCTGGTTCGCGATCTGCTCGAACGCGAGGTAGAGCAGCGACGGGATCTGGTACTCGACGACGCAGCGGCGGCCGGAGAGCGCAGCCCCGGTCGCGAAGCCGGTGAACATCTGCTCGGAGATCGGCATGTCGAGCACTCGGTCGGGGCCGAACTCGTCGAGCAGGCCCTTCGTGACGCCGCGGAGCGAGGCCCTGACGTCCTCGCCGATCACGAACACGCTCGGGTCGGCCGCCATCTCGTCACGGAGAGCTCGGCCGAGCGCCGGGAGGTAGCGGACATGCTGCACGAGCCAACCGCCGGTTGGACGCTCATCCAGCGACACCTCGCCGCGGGCGCGGACCGCTGGCGTAGACGAAGTCGAGCGCGTCGGCGGGGTCCGGATGCGGGCTCTCGCGAGCGAAGGCGACCGCCCCGTCGAGCAACTCCTCCACCTCGGCGTCGATCCGCTCCTTGACCGCCGGGTCGAGCCTCGCGCCGGTCGTCGCGATCGGGTCGCGTTGCCGCCAGCGCTCGATCTCCTCGTCGCTGCGGTAGGCGAGCTTCATCGTTCGCTCGGCCGTGTGGTGCCCGAAGAAGCGGTACGTCCGGCATTCGAGGAACGTCGGCCCGCGCCCGCGCGCGCGCGAGCGCGACCGCCCGCCCGGCCGCCTCGAGCACCGCCTCGACGTCCATCCCGTCCACCTGTTCGGCGGCCATCCCGTAGGCCGCCGCCCGCGCGACCACCGAGCCGGCGGTCGAGCGCTCCTGGGGGAGCGTCACGGCGTAACCGTTGTTCTCGCAGACGAAGAGGAGCGGGAGCTTCCAGAGCGCGGCAAGGTTCATCGTCTCGTGGAGCACGCCCTGATTCACACCGCCGTCGCCGAAGAACGTGACCGCCACGCGTTCGGAGGCATCGACCGAGAACGACCAGGCGGCGCCGGCTGCGAACGGTGCGCCGGCAGCGACGATGCCATTCGCCCCGTAGATGCCGAGGCCGAGATCGGCGACGTGCATCGAGCCGCCGCGGCCCCGGTTCAGGCCGTCGATGCGGCCGAGCAGCTCTGCAGTCATCCGCCGCACCTCCGCGCCCTTCGCGATCAGGTGACCGTGCCCCCGGTGCGTCGAGGTGATGACGTCGTCGTCGCGCAGGGCCGCGCAGACGCCGACCGCAACCGCCTCCTGTCCCACGTACTCGTGCGTCACGCCCGCGATCTCGTTCGCGTTGACGAGGTCGACGACCCGCTCCTCGAAGCGGCGGATCGTGAACATCGTGCGGTAGAGGTCGTCGAGGCTCATGCGAAGAACAACTCCAGGGCGTTCTCGCCGAGGATTCGCGCCCGCTCGGCGTCGTCGAGGTCGGAGAAGTGGGAGCCGACCGCTGCGATCGTCTCGGCGTAGCCCGGCTCCGGGCGGATCCACGGGAAGTCCGACCCGAGCAGTAGACGGCCGGGGCCGTACGCGTCGAGGAGCGCCGACGTGACCGGGCGGAGATCGTCGTACGGACACGGGCTTGCGGCGAAGGCATACATGCCGGTGCAGAGGACGAACACTCGTGGGAAGCGGGCGAGGCGTTGGACGGTCTCGAGCCCCTCCGCGGTGTACCGACCGTCGAAGCGCGGCCGCCCGTGCTCGTCGGCGTGGAACGCCGTCGGCCAGAAGCCGAGATGATTCAGCACGACCGTCAGCTCCGGCAGTTCGTCGAGCACGAGCTCGAGGAGGGTCATCTGCTCCCGTCCGCCGTAGAACCAGAGCTTGTCGCCGGAGCGTGCGAGGTCCTCGCAGCAGCGGGAAGCTTTCGAGGTCGTCCGCGTGGGCGACGGGCGCTTCTCCGAGCGCGAACATGCGCAGCCCCTGGAGCCCGGTCGAATCGCGCCGGCGCCGGTACTCCTCGATGTCGGCCGGCCCGGGCGACTGCACGCCGATCGCGGCGAACCGTCCCGGAAACCGCTCGAGGCTGTGACGCACGTACTCGTCGTGGTGCGACAGGGGCACGAGAACGGCGCGGTCGATGCCCGCCCGCTCCATCTCGCCGACCAGCTCCTCGGCCGGCGCCTCGAGCTCGGCCGGGAAGAGCTCGTGGACATCGCGAGGGAAGCGGTCGGAGACAGCCGCAAAGACGTGCGCGTGCGCGTCGACGACCATCAGGACGCCTCGACGTAACGTCGAGCCGCGAGGGCATAGAGCTCCGCGGCCTGCAGGATTCCTGCGACCGGCGCGCTCTCGTTCGGTGCGTGTGCGCGGGGCAGAAAGCCGGGCCCGAACGCCGCCACCGTCGGGATGCCGGCCGTGAGCTCGAAATGGGGCGCGTCGGTCGCGCCGGGGAAGACGCCGAGGGGACACTCGTCACCGAGCACGATCGCGCTCGCCTCGCGCAGCGCCGAGACGAGACGATGCGTCGGGTCGATCTCGGTCGCGGGATGCCAGAGCTCGAAGTCGAGCTCGGCGTCGAGCTCGGGGTCGTCGGCCGCCGCGTCGCGCAGGAGCCCCTCGATGTCCTCCACGACCCACTCCTGCTTCATCCCGGGCAACGTCCGGACGTCGCAGGCGAACTCGGCCTCGCCCGGGTAGACGCCGTAGAAGACCCCGGCGCGGGCCATGACGCCGACGTTCACCGTCGGCGACGGCGCGTCGGCTGCTGCGGCCGGACGGCGCAGGCGGTCGAGCAGCTCGCGATCCATCCGGTCGATCAGCCGTGCCATCTGGACGGTCGCGTTCACGGACGGCAGCCGGTCGGAGATGCTCGAGTGCATCTGGGTCCCGTGCACCCGCACCTTGAAGAGCGCGGCGCCGCGAGAGACGGTGTCGATCGCCTCCCACTCGCGGACGATGCCGCACGGCTCGCCGAGCAGCGCTGCGTCGCCGGCGAGGCGGCCGGTCTCGGCCAGCCACTGGCTGCCGAAGCGTGAGCCGGCCTCCTCGTCGGCCGTCAGCACGAGCGTCACGGCTCCGGAGTCGACGCCGCAATCCTCCAGTGCGGCGGCCGCGAAGACCATCGCCGCGACGGCGCCCTTCATGTCGCCGGAGCCCACGCCGTGGAGCTCGCCGTCCTCGATGCTCGCCCCGTAGGGGTCGCGGCACCACTCGCCGAGCTCGCCCGGCGGCTTCGTGTCGAGGTGGCCGCAGAGGATCAGGGTGCGGCCGCCCGAGCCGCCCGCATGCGCGAGCACGTTCGGCCGTTCCTCGCTCGACGCCGCCGTCTCGACGCGCACCACGCCGAGCTCGCGCAGCTTCTCGACGACCAGCGCGGCCACCGCCCGCTCGTCGCCGGGCGGATTGGGGCTCGGCGTCGCCACGAGCGCGCGCGCAAACTCGACGAGCTCCTTGCTGCGCGACCGCAGGAACCCGACAAGCTGCGCATCGCCCGCCGCGCCCGTCATGCAGCGTAGGTCTCGATCGCGCGTGCGATCCTCGACATGCCCTCGGCCAGCACGTCCGGCTCGACGGCGAACGAGATGCGAACGAGCCCGTCTCCGCCGGGACCGAACACCTCGCCCGGCGCCACCGCGACGCGGAACTCGTCGAGGAGGCGGAGCGTGAAGTCCCGAGACGACAGTCCCGAAGGGGCGACGTCGACGAGCATGTAGAAGGTGCCCTGGGTGCGGAACACGCCGAGGTGGCACGCGGACGCCGCATCGACCGCGCGGTCGCGCCGCTCCCGGTAGGCCGCTCGCATCGCGTCGAACTCGTCGCGCGGCCCGCGCAGCGCCGCCTGGGCGGCGTGCTGCGAGATCGCCGACGGGCACGAGACCTGTGGCTCCTGGAGCTTGCGGAGCACGTCGGCGAGCCGCGGCGGCGCGGCGCAGTAGCCGACGCGCCAGCCCGTCATCGCGTAGATCTTCGAGAAGCTGTAGACCGAGACGACCGGCGCCTCCGGGACGAGCGCGGCCGCAGAGACGTGCGGCAGGTCGTCGAGGATCAGCTCGTCGTAGACCTCGTCCGAGATCAGCCAGACGCCGCGCTCGGCGGCGAGCTCGGCCAGGCCTCGAACCGTCTCCGCCGGGAACACGGCGCCGGTCGGGTTGCCCGGCGTGTTGGCGAAGATCGCCTTCGTCCTCGGCGTGACGAGCGGTTCGAGCTCCTCGCGCGAGGGGAGGTAGCCCCGTTCGCGCTCGAGCCGGTAGAAGACCGGCTCGCCGCCGAGCAGGCGCACCATCTCGTCCATGTTCGGAAAGCCGGGCGTCGGCAGCAGGACCTCGTCGCCCGGCTCGAGCAGCGCAAGGTAGATCGAGAAGAGCGCGTTCATCGCGCCCGGCGTGACGACGACCGCGTCCGGGTCGACCGCGAACCCGTCGACGCGCTCGATCTTCTCCGCGAGAGCCGTACGCAGGCTCGCGTAGCCGCCGTTCGGCGTGTAGCCGGTGTGGCCGGCCGCAGCCGCCTCGAACGCCGCGTCCACGACGAACCGCGGGGTGCGGAAGCTCGGCTCGCCGATCTCGAGCCGGATCGCGTCCGGGAGCCGGTTCGCGGCGATCGAAGACCTCGCGAATCGCCGAGCGGCGCGCCGAGAGCGCGCGCCCTGCGATGCCTGCGCTTCCCTCGAGGCGAATGCTCGACCCGGTCATCGCGCAAGCCTCCGCCTGGATCGGGCAAGGCGTGACGTCGTGAGAGCCTGTCGCCGGCCGAAACAGTGCCCTCCCGCGCGCGGAGGCGAGACCGCGCTCTCGCCGGAGCGCAAGTGCCAGCCGCCCATGAGGACGAAGAAGGAGGGGGTCCGTGGGGGAACCATGGGTTCCCCCGCGTTACTAGATGTAGCCATGCCGCTCGAAGCTCGACCACGGCGAGCTGCCGTCGCGCACCTCGTCGCGCACGCGGCCCTCGCCGCCGACGATCTCCTCGGCCCGCTCGAGCACGGTGACCGCGTCGGCGCGCGGGACGACGAGGATGCCGTCGAACTCCGCGAAGACGATGTCGCCCGGGTGCACGACCACACCGCCGATCGCGATCGACTGCTGCGAGGACGTCATCTCCCAGCGGCCGATGCCGTTCAGCGGCGAGAGGTCGCGGTAGAAGACCGGGAAGCCGATCTCGCGCAGGCCTTCGATGTCGCGCAGGTTCCCGTCGAGGATCGTGCCGACGCAGCCGTGCGCGCGCGCCGCGTTCGCCGTCAGCTCGCCGAAGTGCCCCACCTTCCCGCCGGGCGTCGTCGAGACGAGCACGGAGTCTGGCGTCAGCCGCTCGAAGACCTCGAGGTACGGCCGCATGCGAACGATTCCCTCGTCCCAGGGAACGCGCGGGATGTCGTGCCCCTCGACGGTGAACGCCTCGCCCACGATCCGCGACTCCGGGAAGAGCGGCCGGAGGGCGCTCGGCAGCACCTTCTCCTCCATGCCGAGGTGAAAGAGCGCGTCGCAGACCGCCGACAGGTAGAGCCGGCGGTAGCGCTCGCAGAGCTCGCTGAGGGCTGGATCGTTCATTCCCGCTCCCGGCGCCGGCAAAGCGGCGCCTCCGCTCCTGGAGCCTCCGTCGAGCCTACGGCTCACGACGCAGACGCCAGGTCGGCCATGAGTGCCTCGAGCTCCGCCTGCTGCTTCGGATCGAGGTACCGCTTCGCCCAGCCGACGCCCTGCCACGTGGTCATCTCGCCGACCGGGTCGAGGCGGACGAGGTAGCGCTCCCAGCCATAGGACAGCTTGAGCCCTTCGGGGCCGGACTCACCCATGTAGCGCAGTGCCATCTCGGCGGCGACCGGTTCCCACTGCGAGCCCTCCGCCACGACGGGCCCTTCGACAACGGTCGCCTTGCAGCGCGCGAGCACCTTCCGCAGCCCGCCCACGGGCGGCGTCTCCTTCTCGTCGATGCAGACGAAGCAGCGCGGGTCGCGGATCAGGTCCTGCACCCACGCCGAGCGCTTGCGCCCGACGACGAAGAACGCGCCCTCGCGCCACTGGTACCACATGGGCGTCACGAACGGCCAGCCGTCCTCCTTGAGCACGGCGAGGCGGCAGAGCCAGTCGCTGTCCGAGCTGCCGAGGAAGGCGTCGATCTCCTCGGGCGACATGCCGCCGCAGTAGGTCGGGTCGTACCACGTCTTCTGCTTCGCTGCGGACGGGAGCTCGGGCATTCGCGTTCCTCCTTCGGATCAGTTGCCGTCGGCGAGCCAGACGTCGCCGTAGCAGGGGATAGAGATCGTGGCGGTTTGGGCGCCAGCCTCGCACGCGGCGGTGGTGCGCCCAGACCGCCGCCGGCGCAGAAGAGCGGGATGAGCGGCAGGCTCTCGGCAGCGCGGAGCTGGATGTCGCGCGCCGCCGCGCGGAGCTCCTCGTCGTCGCGGGCGACCTCCCACGCGCGGCAGGCGCGGTCGAGGGCCTCGTCGCTCGAGCGCTGGAAGTTCGGCCCGCCGTCCTGGCCCCACGTGGCGACGAAGCCGACGATCGCGTCGATCGGCTCGGGCCAGAACCACTTCGAGATGAACACGGGCGGATGCTGGTTCAGCCGGCCGTAGAACTCGTCGAAGGCCGCGATCACGTTCAGCTCGATGCGGACGCCGACGTCCGCGAGCATCCCGCGGATCGTCTCCGACGACCCGGCGGACGGTGGCGTCGTTCACGACCACCGTCTCGAGCGCGAGCCGGACGCCGTCGGGCCCGGCCTCGAGCCCGGCCGCGTCGAGGAGCTGCGCCGCCTCGCGCGGGTCGAACCGGACCGAGGACTCGACCTCCGGCGCGTACCACTGCGAGTGCGACGGAATCGGCGAGGACGCCGGCCAGCCGTGCCCCTCGAGGTCGCGGTCGACGAGCGCCTGCCGGTCGATCGCGTGCGAGATCGCACGCCGGACGCGGACGTCACCGGCGCCGAGCTCGGGCGCTAGGTGGTCGAGGCCGAGGTAGACGAGCGCCGACTGCTGGAACTCGATCACCTCGAGATCCGGGTTCGCGGCGAGGCGGTCGACGTCGAGCAGCGAGGCGTTCTGGAGGCAGTCGATCTCGCCGCGCTCGAGCGCCGCCGCCCGCTCGCGGTCGTCGAGGATCGGGATCCAGCGAACGCCGTCGAGGTAGGCCGGCCCGGTGTTCGCCTGCCATGTGGTGTGCGGGCCGCGGTAGCCGTCCCAGCGCGCGACGTCGAGGTGGGAGCCCGAGACGGACTCGACGAAGGTGAACGGGCCGGTCCCGTCGCACGTCGTCCGGCCGAACTCCTCGCCGGCGGCCCGCCGCGCCGCCTGGTTGTGGATCGCCGAGTGCCAGGAGCGAAGCAGCCGCGGCATGCCGGCGCTCGGCTCGTGGAGCTCGACGAGCACCTCGTCGCCCTCGGCCCGGACGCCGGCGACGTTCCGCCAGAAGAAGGCGTTGATCGGCGCTTCGACCGGGTCGCCGTGGAGGCGAAGCGCGTCGGCGACCGCCTCCGCGTCGCACGGCGCGCCCGACTGGAAGGCGACGACCAGGGCGGATCCGGAAGCGCCAGACGTTCTCGCGCTCGGGATCCTGCCGCCACGACTCGGCGAGCATCGGCCCGAGCTCTCCGTCCGGCCCCGAGATCGTGACGGTCTCGTAGATCGCGCACCACGCCGGGTCGACATGCGCGCCGGTCGGGTCGCAGCGTGAGAAGTCGTAGTCGTATCCCTCGCGCAGCACGCCGCCGCGCCGCGGCGTCTCGGTCGGGTTCGCAGGCGGCATGCGCATCTATTCTGACGCGGATTTGCCAGCGGTTCTCGAAGATCCCTTCGCGGTCGGCGCAGTCAGTCGTGGCTGAGCCGCTGCTCGCCGGCAAGATCGTGATCCTGACCGGTGCCGCCGGGGGGATCGGACGCCACGTCGCCCATGCGCTCGCCGAGGCCGGAGCGAGCGTCGGCCTCACCGACCTGTCGAGCCAGGGCATGGACGCCGTCGCGGACGAGCTCGCCGCCGGCGGGACACGCGTGACGGCGGCCGCGTTCGACGGCGCGAGCGAGGAGCAGTTTGCCGCCTTCCACCGCCGTGTGCGGGACGAGCTCGGAGAGGTCGACGGGTTGATCACGTGCGCCGGGCGCTGGGAGCCGAAGCCGCTTCGACGAGATCTCCGTCGCCGAGCTCGAGGAGATGCTCAGAGCGAACGTGACGACGGCGTTCGTCGCCTGCCGCTCGGTGCTGCCGGCGATGATCGAGCGCGGCAGCGGCTCGATCGTGAACTTCGCCTCGACGGCCGGCGAGTACGGAAGCATCAGCCCAGGTGCGCACTACGCCGCGGCCAAGGGCGCGGTGATCGCAATGACCAAGTCGCTCGCGCGAGAGGCCGGCCCGTACAACGTCCGGGTCAACGCCATCTCCCCCGGGCCGACCGACACGGTCGCGCTCGGCGCGGCCACGCCGGAGCAGAAGGCGGCCGCAGGCGCGAGGACCCTGTTCAACCGGCTTGGCCGCCCCGAGGAGATCGCCGCGAGCTGCATCTACCTGGTCAGCGACATGTCGTCGTTCATGACCGGGCACGTCCTCGGAGTCAACGGCGGCTCGCGCCTGTAGTCAGTGTGAGACGGCGGCGGCGGCGAGCTCGGACACGAGCGTGTCCGTGTGGAAGCGCTCGAGCGCAAAGGGCGCGATCAGCTCCGGCGTCTTTCCCGTCGCGACGAGCTCGGCGAGCGTCCAGCCCACGACCGGCGCGGCCTTGAAGCCATAGGTTCCCCACCCGGCGGAGACGTGGAACCGCTCGACCTCCGTCTCCCCGAGGATCGGGCTGTAGTCCGGCGAGAGGTCGCAGAGCCCGGTCCACGATCGGAGCACGCGCAACCGCTCGAGCTGGGGAAAGAGCTCGAGCGTGTGCCGCGCCGAGACCTCGAGGAAGGGGAACGTGCCGGCGGAGCTGTAGGTCGTGTACGGCTCGATCTCGGCGCCGATCAGGAACTCGCCGCGGTCGGTCTGCGACACGTACACGTGCATCTGGGCGGAGACGATGACCTTGTCGAGGAACGGCTTCACCGGCTCGGTGACGAACGCCTGGAGGATGTGCGAGGTGATGGGGAGCCGCACTCCCGCGAGCCCGCAGACCAGCGTCGACCACCCCGCCGCGGCACTGATCACGACTCCGGCCTCGACTCGCCCGCGGTTCGTCTGGACCGCCGTGGCGCGGCCGCCGGATGTCTCGATTCCGGTCACCCGCGTGCCCTGGTGAAGCTCGGCGCCGCCCCGGTCGGCGCCACGCGCAAGGCCCCAGACGACGGCGTCGTGACGGATGATTCCGCCCGGCGCGTGGTGCAGGGCGCCCATGATCGGCCACGTCTGGTGCGGCCCGAGGTTGAGCTGCGGGCAGAGCCTCGCGAGCTCGTCCGGGTCGACGACCTCCGAGTCGATCCCGAGCAGCTTGTTCACCTCGGCGCGCTCGCACATCACACGCAGGGCAGAGTCGGAGTGCGCGAGGGTGAGATGGCCGTGCTGCGAGAACATCAGGTTGAAGTCGAGCTCGGCCGCGAGGCCCTCGTAGAGCTCGACGCTGCGCCTGTAGAACGCGGCGCCCTCGGGGGTGCGGTAGTTGGAGCGGATGATGGTCGTGTTCCGGCCCGCCGCGCCGGAGCCGAGGTACGACTGCTCGAGCACGGCGACGTCGCGGATCCCGTGGTTCCGCGCGAGGTAGTAGGCGGTCGCAAGCCCGTGCGAGCCTCCGCCGACGATCACGACGTCGTAGCGGCGCCGAAGATCGCCCTGGCGCCGCCACATGCGGCGAACGCGGAAGAGGTCTTTCACCGGCCGAGCCCCCTCAGCGTGTCGAGCACGACCAAGGCGACGTGGTGGCCGAGCTCTTGCGCCACGAAGACGCGGTACCGCCCCTGGCCTCGATCCTCGAACACCGCCCGCGTCCCACGCGCGATCGCACCGGCCGTGGGGAAGCTCGCCGGGTCGAGCTCGGTCAGCCGGCGAAGAGCGTCGTCGCCTTCGAACTCGAACGCCGCGAGCGCGGCGGTGACGTCGTAGGTGCGCACGGAGGCGGTGCGCAGGCGCTCGATCGCCGCCGCCGGTGAGCCCTCGGTCACGAGCAGCCCTCGCTCCGGTGCGAGCCGCAGCAGTTTCTCGCCTGGCCCGGCCTCGAGGCCGTCGAGCGAGCCGCGAAGCTCGAGCTTGCCGACGTGCGAGACGTCGGTGACGCCGTCGCCGAGCGCGTGCCCGATCGGAGAGACCACTGCCACGCCTGCGTCCGCGTTCGAGGGCGAGAGGAAGGCAAGGCGGGTCACGAGCGGAGCCTCTCCCCGTCGGGGTCGTAGAACGCCGCGAGCGTCACCGTCGCCCGCTGGTCGGCCGCATCGACGCGGATCGCGAGCTCGGCTCCCTCATGGGCGACCTCCGGATCGACCCACGCCAGGCCGATCGTCACGCCCACTCGCTCGCTCACACGCGCGCTCGTCACGCGCCCGGCCGGGCGGCCGCCGGCGACGACCTGTGCGCCCTCGGCCGGCAGCGTGCCGGACGGCATGCGTGAAGCCGACGAGGCGCTCCCGGACGCCGCTCGCCTCCACGAGCTCGGCCGCGAATCGCCCGACGAAGTCGTCCTTGTCGAGCTTGAGGATCCACTGCATGCCGGCCGAGGCCAGGTTCGACTCCGAGTCGGTGTCCTGCCCGACGATCACGTGCGCCTTCTCGAGCCGGAGCACCCGCTGCGCCTCGAGCCCGAACGGCACGGCGCCGGTCTCGAGCAGCGCGTCCCACAGATGCTCGGCCGTGCTCGCGGGGCAGTGGAGCTCGTAGCCGAGCTCGCCGACGAAACCGATCCGTAGCGCAAGGCACGGGACGCCGGCAACCTTCAGCTCGCGCGCGTCGAGGTAGCGCAGCGCCTCGCTCGAGACGTCGTCGCCGGTCAGCGAGGCGAGCGCGTCGCGTGCGTGCGGGCCCGCCAGGTTGATCGCGGCAAGGCCGCCGGTCACGTTCACGATCTCCGCGTCGTAGTCCCAGACGGCGTTCCACCACTCGAACCACTCGGAGACGGCGTCGGAGCCCGTCGAGGTCGTCGTCACGTAGAAGAGGTCGTCCGCGAGTCGCGCGACCGTGCCGTCGTCCATGATCCGGCCGCCGTCGGTCGTGACGACGCCGTAGCGGATCCGGCCGGCCGCGAGATCGGAGAAGCGGTTCGGGTAGAGGCGGTCGAGCAGCGCCCCGGCGTCCGGGCCCTCGACGAGGAGCTTGCCGAGCGTCGAGACGTCGATCACGCCGAGGCTCTCGTGCACTGCGCGCACCTCGGCCGCGACGTCGCCGTAGGCAAACGGACGGCGCCAGGCTCCGGTCCACATCATCGTGGCGCCCGCCTGCTCGTGACGGTGGTGGAGCGGCGAGCGCTTCATCGGCTCGTGGTGGCGACCTGCCAGCAGGCCGAGCTCGACCGGCTCCCACGGCGGCCGCGCGGTCGTCGTCCCGATCGCCTCCTCGCGCGTCCCGGTCTCGCGCGCGAGCAGCCTGATCGACGGAACATGGCAGAGCTTCCCCTGACAGGGCCCCATCGTCACGGTCGTGTAGCGCTTCGCGAGCTCGATCGAGTCGAAGCCCTCGGCAACCGCGCGCCTCACATCCTTCTCGGTCACGTCCTCGCAGAGGCAGACGAAGCAGCGGTCGCCTTTGCCCCCGGCGTAGCTCGGCGACGGCACCGCCGCCTCCCCCTGCTGGCCGGTCACCGAGCCGACCGCCTCGATCCCCGGGGGGAGCGACGCCGGGACGAAGACGCCGCGCCGAGGCTCGTACTCGACGCGCGCGCCGGCCTGGGCGAGCAGCGAGTACGCGGGCTGCCGGCCGCCCGAGACGACGAGCAGGTCGCAGGCGACCTGAGCCTCGGCCCCGATCGCGACCGACTCGAGCCTGCCGCCGCGGCCACGCGCCGCGAGCGAGGACGGGTTGCCCGAGCGGAGGTCGCAGACGGCGACGACCTCCACGCCCGCCCGCTCGAGCGTGTCGGTGACCGCAAGGCCGCTTTCGTCGGCGGCGATCACGGCCGCGCGCTCCCCGGGCCTGATCGCCCAGTCGTCCACGAGCCGGCGAACCGCCCCCGGCAGCATCACGCCGACGAGGTCGTTGCCGGGAAAGACGAGCGGCTGCTCGAGCGTGCCGGTGGCGACGACGATGCGGCCGGCGCGGACGCGGTAGAGGACGGTGCCGGCATCGACGGGGACGAGTCCGCCCTCGTAGATCCCGATCGCACGGGCGGGCGCGAGCAGCTCGTAGCCCTCGGCGTCGAACCCGCCCCGCTCGTCGACGAGGAGCACGCGGCCCCCGGCGGCAGCAGCGTCGGCCGCCGCCTGCCGGCCGGAGCGGCCGCCGCCGATCACGAGCACGTCGGCGCGAAGGTGCTCGGTGTCGTAGCGGCGCGGCTCGGCGGCGGCGGGCACCCGGCCGAGGCCGGCGAGCCGCCGCAGCACGCGCTCGTACACCGGCCAGGCCCGCCGCGGGCGGATCATCGTGCGGTAGTAGAAGCCGACCGGGGTGAACGGGCCGCCGGCGTGATCGACGACACGCAGGAGGTCGCGGTCGAGCGAGCCGAGCACGTTCTGCGCGCGCACGTCGGCGCCGTCCCGCGCCGGCTCGACGCAGACGCGCACGTTGGGCACGCCGTCCACGGTCATCATGCAGTTGGCGCAGCTGCCCGAGCAGCAGAGCAGGCCGCGCGGGCGGTGGTACTTGAAGCTCCGCGAGAAGACTCGCCGCCCGCCGGCGTAGAGCGCCGAGCCGATCGTGTCGCCTTCGAGGGCGGCGACGGGCCCGCCCTCGAAGGCGAACGTGAGTGGGGTGCCGCGGTCGATGCGCTCGTGCGGCTGCGGGTCGAGCCTCATCCGCCGCTCTCGCGCGCGCGAGCGGGCAGCTCCGTTCTCAGGACCTCGTTCGTGCGCGTGTCGCGCTCGGCGAGGAACCACTCGCCGCAGCCGGCGCGGTGATACCACCACTCACGCTGCACGCCGGCCACGTTCTCGCGGAAATACAGATAGGCGGAGAGCTCGCGCTGCGACGGCCGCCCGGACGGGCGCTTCGTCACCTCGCCCTGGAACCTGAACTCGTAGACGTCACGCGGCCCGCAGTTCGGGCACTCGAGCAGAAACGTCATCCGCCCGCCGTGACGCCGGGGATCCAGTCGGTGCCCGCGAGCGGCACGCGCGCCATCGCCGCGGCCTCGACTGTGAGCGCGACGAGGTCCTCACGCTCGAGGTTGTGCACGTGGGACTTGCCGCAGGCGCGGGCAAGCGTCTGTGTCTCGAGCGTCAGCACCCGCAGATAGTTCGCGACCCGTCGGCCTCCGACCACGGGGTCGAGGCGTGCGGCCAGCTCGTCCTCCTGCGTCGTGATCCCGGCCGGATCGCGGCCCGCCTGCCAGTCGTCGTAGAAGCCCGCCGCGCTCCCGAGGCGCCGGTACTCGGGGTCGAGCTCGGGGCTGTTGTCGCCGAGGGCGATCAGCGCCGCCGTCCCGATCGAGACGGCGTCGGCGCCGAGCGCGAGCGCCTTCGCCACGTCGGCCCCGGTGCGAATGCCGCCCGACACCACGAGCTGCACTTTGCGGTGCATGCCGAGCTCCTGCAGCGCGTCGACCGCGAGCCGCACGGCCGGCAGCGTCGGGATGCCGACGTGCTCGATGAAGACGTCCTGCGTCGCGGCCGTCCCGCCCTGCATCCCGTCGACCACGATCACGTCCGCGCCCGCCTTCACGGCGAGCTGGACGTCGTAGAACGTGCGGGTCGCGCCCACCTTGACGAAGATCGGCTTCCCCCAGTCGGTGATCTCGCGCAGCTCGAGCAGCTTGATCTCGAGGTCGTCCGGCCCCGTCCAGTCCGGATGCCGCGAGGCGCTTCGCTGGTCGATCCCCTGCGGCAGGTCGCGCATCGCGGCGACGCGGTCGGAGATCTTGTGGCCGAGCAGCATCCCGCCGCCCCCGGGCTTCGCGCCCTGGCCGACGACCACCTCGATCGCATCGGCGCGGCGCAGGTCGTCGGGGTTCATGCCGTAGCGCGACGGGAGGAGCTGGTAGACGAGCGTCGCCGAGTGCTCCCGCTCCTCGTCGGTCATCCCGCCGTCGCCCGTCGTCGTCGAGGTGCCGACCTCGGTGGCGCCGCGGCCGAGCGCCTCCTTCGCCGGCGCCGACAGCGCACCGAAGCTCATTCCGGCGATCGTGACCGGAATCTTCAACTCGAGCGGCTTTCGGGCGTACCGGGTCCCGAGCACGACGTCCGTGCCGCAGCGCTCCCGGTAGCCCTCGAGCGGGTAGCGGGAAATGCTCGCCCCGAGGAGCAGCAGATCGTCGAAGTGAGGCACGCGCCGCTTGGCGCCGAAGCCGCGGATGTCGTAGACGCCCTCGCGCGCGGCGCGCTGGATCTCGGCGATCACGGTGCGGTCGAAGAGGTGCGACTCGCGCAGGCCCGGCTGCATCAGTACGCGCCCGCGTTGTCGACCTTGAAGTTGTAGAGCGTTCGCGCCGAGCCGTAGCGCCGGAACTCGCCGGGATCGAGGTCGTCGAACCCGGCGCGCTCGAGCAGCCCGCGAAGCTCCGCGACGTGCTCCTCGCGAAGCTCCTTCTCCACGCAGTCGGCGCCGAGCGAGGCCACCGCGCCGCGGACGTAGACGTGCGTCTCGTAGATCGAGTCGCCGAGCGCGTCGCCGGCGTCGCCGCAGACGACGAGGCGAGCCACGCTGCGCCATGAATGCGCTCATGTGCCCGATCGAGCCGCGGACGACGATGTCCACGCCCTTCATCGAGATGCCGCAGCGCGCCCCCGCGTCGCCGTGGACGACGAGCAGGCCGCCGCGGCCGGTCGCGCCCGCCGACTGGCTCGCGTTCCCGTCCACGACGACGCGTGCCGGACATCATGTTCTCGGCGAGGCCGGTGCCCGCGTTCCCGCGCACGTGCACGGTCGCGAGCTTGTTCATGCCGGCGCAGTAGTAGCCGACGTGGCCGAGGATCTCGACTTCGAGCGGCGCGTCGAGCCCGCAGGCGACGGCGTGCGCGCCGTTCGGATTTACGATCTGCCAGAGACGGGGCTCGGGATCGTCGCCGGCGACGTCGTGCAGGCGCTGGTTCAGCTCACGCAGCGGCGTCGACGCGAGGTCGACGACGGCCACCCCGGCCGCCGCCACCGTCACCGGACCAGCTCCTTCTCCCACGCGTAGACGACCGTCGGCTCGGGCTCCCAGATCGGCGCGTCCGCCGCGCCGGGCAGCACGGCGATCGCGCGGTACTCGGACGCCATCGCGACCCAGTCGTCGGTCTCGGCCAGCACGGCCGGCTTGCAGGCGATGGGATCCCGCAGCACCGCGAACCCGTCGGCCGTGCCGACGAGGAAGGTGTAGAAGCCGTCGAGCGCGCTCGAGGCAGCTCTCCAGCGCGGTCTGCGAGCGTGTCGCCCTCGCGCAGGCGCCAGGTCAGGTACGCGGCCGCAACCTCGGTGTCGTTCTCGGTCTGGAACGCGAGCCCCTCGCGGCGCAGCTGCTCGCGCAGCCGGTTGTGGTTCGAGAGCGAGCCGTTGTGGACGAGGCAGAGGTCGCGCCCGGTCGAGAACGGATGCGAGCCCTCGGTCGTGACGCGGCTCTCCGTCGCCATCCGCGTGTGGCCGAGGCCGTGCGTGCCCTCGAACTCGTGCAGCCGGAACTGCCGGGCGAAGTCCCGCGGAGGCCCGACCTCCTTGTAGATCTCGATCACGCGGCCGGCGCTCATCACGCGCAGCTCGGGAAAGCGCGCCCGCACCGACTGCTCGGCTTCGTCCGCGTCGCCCTCCACGAGCACGACCGCGTGGCGGGCACGCGTGTCGGTCACCTCGCCGCCGACCGCGCTCCAGTCGAACGCCGGATCGTGCGAGTAGAGCGTCAGCTTCGTGCAGCCGTCGGGCGCGGGATCCCGGTAGACGGCGACCCCGGCGCTGTCGGGCCCGCGGTCCGACATCTGCACGAGCATCGCCGCGAGGTACTCCCCCAGCCTGGGCTCGAGCTCCGGCGACTTGCAGTAGAGGCCGACGATCCCGCACATGACCGTTCCCGCCCGGTCAGAACCGGGTCAGGTACTCCCGCAGCTCCCAGTCGGTGACCTGCTCGTGGTAGCGGAACCACTCGTCGCGCTTCACCTTCGCGTAGTAGTCGAGGTAGTCCTCGTCGCGCCCGCGGCCGAGCGCCTCGCGTAGGACGTCGTCCCGCTCGAGCTCGCCGATCGCGTCGAGCAGGTTCGCCGGCAGCGACCGCAGGCCGCGCGCGGTGAGCTCCTCGTAGCTCGACGCGTAGAGGTTCTCGGCGTTCGGCTCGCCCGCGTCGAGGCCGCGCTCGATCCCGTCGAGCCCCGACGCGAGCACGGCGGTGGCGGCGAGATACGGGTTCGCGGAGCCGTCGACGGTGCGATCCTCTACCCGGCCGGGCGCCGGGATCCGCAGCATCTGCGTCCGGTTGTTGTAGCCGTACGAGATCCAGACCGGCGCCCACGTGGCCCCGCTCGCGGTCGAGCCGGGCTTGAGGCGTTTGTACGAGTTCACTGTCGGCGCGGTGAGCGCGCTCGAGGCACGCGCGTGTGCCTTGAGGCCGCCGATGAAGTGGTACGCCGTGTCGGAGAGCCCGAGGCCGCGCGGGTCGGCCTCGTCCAGGAACGTGTTTTCGCCGTCGCGCCAGAGCGACATGTGGAAGTGGCAGCCGTTGCCCGTCAGGTGCGTGAACGGCTTCGGCATGAAGGTCGCCACCATCCCCCGCTGCTCGGCGAGCGTGTGGACCATGTAGCGGAAGAAGATCGCCCGGTCGCAGGAGACGAGCGCGTCGTCGAACGTGAAGTTCTGCTCGAACTGCCCGTTCGCGTCCTCGTGGTCGTTCGCGTAGTTGCCCCAGCCGAGCTCGTTGCAGTAGCTTGCGAGACGAGTCGTGAGGAACTCGTACTGCCGGGTCAGACCGGCCATGTCGTAGCAGGGCTTCTCGAGCGTGTCCGACTTGTCGAAGACCTCGATCGAGCCGTCCTCGGTGCGGCGGACGAGGAAGTACTCGAGCTCGAGGCCGAGCTTGAACTCGTAGCCGAGCTCCTTGGCGCGCGCGAGTTGGCCGCGGAGGATCGTGCGCGGACAGTACGGCCAGGCCTCGCCCTCGACCGTGACGTCACAGGCGAACCGCGCCAGGTTCGGCTGCCACGGTACGAGCGTGAGGCTCGAGAGGTCGGGGATCGCGGCGATGTCCGGATCGCTCGGGACCTGGCCGATCTCGCCGGCCGCGAAGCCCGCGAAGCCGGCGCCGTCCGCGACGAGGCCATCGAGGCTCGCAGCCGGCACGAGTTTCGCGCTCGGGCGGCCGTACAGGTCGACGAACTGCGCGAAGAAGAACTCGATACCGCGCGTCTCGGCGAGCTCCCTGATCTGCTCGAGCTTCGAATCACCCGCGACGACCATCTCGTTCCTCCTTTGGCTGTGTGCCAGACTGGCCGCGAATACTACGAGGTAGCGAGCGACCTTCCGACGTGAACGCCCTGACCGCAGAACCGGCTCAACTCGAGCGCGTGACCGTCCTCACGGGGCTCGCCTCCGACACCCCGGAGATCGTGCTCGACCTCGACGCGGTGCGGGCGAACGTGGCCAGGATCAGCCGCGCTCGCGCGTGAAGCGGGAGTGTCGGTGAGGCCGCACACGAAGACGCACAAGCTGCCGCAGATCGCGCGCCTCCAGCTCGATGCCGGCGCGGTCGGGGTGCAGGTGGCGAAGCTCGGCGAGGCCGAGGTGATGGCCGACGCGGGCATCGACGACATCCTCGTCGGCTATCCGATCGTCGGGGAGCGGAAGCTCGCCCGCCTGGCCGACCTCGCCGAGCGCGCGACGATCACCGTGACCATCGATTCCGACGAGGTCGCGCTCGGGATCTCGCATACCGCGCGCGAGCGCGGGATCGGGTTCCGGGCGCTGCTCGAGCTCGACACCGGCATGCATCGCCTCGGCGTCCCGCCCGGGCCCGGCGCCGCCGACCTCGCCGAGCGTGTCGCGGCGCTCGAGGGGATCGAGCTCGCGGGCGTCTTCACCCACGAGGGGCACGTCTACACCCAGGCTCGCGACGACGCGGAGCGGGAGCGGATGACGCTCGAGGCCTGCAGCGCGGCCGTCGAGACGGCAGAGGAGATCCGAAGCCGTGGCATCGCAGCGCCGGTGGTGTCGGTCGGCTCGGCCGGGACGTTCCGGTTCGCGATCCGCTGTCCGGGCGTTACCGAGGTACGACCGGGTACGTACGTGTTCAACGACCGGAGCCAGATCGCGCAGGGCGCCGCCGGCCCGGCCGACCTCGCCGCCTTCGTCGTCACGACCGTCGTCGCCCGCCCGGCGCCTGACCGAATCGTCGTCGACGCCGGCTCGAAGGTGCTCACGTCCGACCGGATGCTGGTCCCCGACCCGCCCGCGTCCTTCGGACGGGTGTGGGGTCACGACGACTGGGACGTCGTCCGCCTGAGCGAGGAGCACGGTGTCGTCAACGTGCCGCCGGACGCCACCGTCCGCATCGGCGATCGCCTGGCGATCGTGCCGAACCACGTCTGCCCGGCGATCAACCTCGCGAGCTTCGTGACCGTCGTCGAGGGCGGGCGCGCCTCCGGTCGCTGGCCTGTCGCGGCACGCGGACTCGTCCAGTAGGGGCGGATCAGGCTTCGTCGAGCTCCGCCTCGGCCGCAGCGCGCAGCGCGGCCGGCGTGTGCCCTCGGTCACGAAGCGCCTGCTGCCGCTCGGTGAACGGTTTCTGCGCCTCCGGCCAGATCGGCTCCGCCGCCCAGGGCGCCGGCGGCTGCGCGGGCAGCGGCTCGAACAGCCTGCCGCCGACGATCGTCTGCGTGTTCACGAGCAGCGCGCCCGCCTCGCGCATCGCGCCCCAGATGTCGTAGAGCGGGAACCGGCCCGGCAGCAGGCGGAAGACCGCGATGTCTGCGAGCGACCCGGGTCGCAGCGTGCCGATCTCACGCTCGAGGCCGAGAATCTCCGCCGGACGCGACGTGGTCGCGCGGACGACGTCCTCGAGCGACATGCCGAGCTGGAGGAACTTGCTCATGCACGTCGGCAGGTCGTAGGCCGGGCCGTTGATGCTCAGCTGGTGGAGGTCGGTCGAGATCACGTCCGGTAGCCGGCCGACGTCCATCAGCGCCTCCGCGGTCTCGTACGAGAACGAGCCGGTGCCGTGGCCGATGTCCATGACGACACCCGAGTCCCAGGCACGTCTCGCGACCTCGTACAGCGATCCGTCGTCGTCGACGATCTTCATCGAGAGCCCCGTGAAGCAGTGCGTGAGGATGTCGCCGGGGCGCATCAGCGAGAGCACGTCCTCGATCGCCGGCGGGCCGAAGGCGACGTGGACCATGAGCGGCAGCTCGCACTCCTCGGCCGCGCGGCGGGCGAGGCGGAGGGGCTCCAGGCCGTTCTCGCCCACGGTCGGCGTGCCCATCCGCACCTTGACGCCGACGACGAGGTCGCGGTTCGCGTCGGCGAGGCGCCGGAAGAGGTCGACGTCGAGGTAGGCGAGGTTCGCGCACTCGTGGTTCTCGCCGACGAGCCCGATGTTCGAGATGTTCAGGAAGGCCGTGATCCGAACGCGCGCGCGGTCGACGACGAACTCGCGCAGGCCGGGAAGCGTGAGCGCGCCGGCCGAGCCGGCGTCGTTCCACGTGGTCACCCCGGACATCGACGCGACCGGGTCGGGGTCGATCCCCCAGTAGGTCACCTTGTGGAAGACGTGCGTGTGCAGGTCGACGAGCCCCGGCGTGACGATCTGCCCGGTCGCGTCGATCACGCGGAAGGCAGCCTCCTCGGGGATGTCCATGTCGACGGCGGCGATCCGGCCGCGCGAGACGGCGACGTCGAGCGGGCCCTCGAACCCTCCGCCCGGGTCGATGACCTCGCCGCCGCGGATCAGCAGGTCGAAGCGCATCAGGCTTCCAGCGCCGCACGGATCATGTCCAGCGCCTCGAGGCGGACGAAGCCGTAGTGGTAGAAGTCGACCCACGCGAGCCCGAGCTCGCGCGCGAGCGCGAGCTTCGCGGCGAGGTTCTCGGCCGCCTCGCAGTCGGGCGGCGATGGGCCGCAGAGCCGACGGAGAGCGTCGCGTCCGCCGAGCGTGCGCGCGGTACGTCTCGAGGTCGAGCCGCACCCGCTCGACGTCGGCGGCGTAGCCGAGCACCATCGATCTCCGGGCACGCACGCGGCGAGCGCGGGAAGGTCGATCCCGAATCGCCACGCCGACGTCGGCAGCGGGCCCGCCCTCGACGGTCGGCCGGTCGCAGTAGCCCTTGACGGCGCCGCACGGGTCGATGAAGACGAAGCGCTTGCCCGCCGCGTCCGCGACCTCGGCCGCCTCGGCGGCGAGCGAGGTCACGGTGTCGGCGCGCACGTCGAGGTACGCGCGCGAGCTCGTCGGCCAATCGCGCAGCATGGCTCGAGCTCGCCCGCAACCACTGCGTCGCGGTCGTCGAACGACGCGCTCGAGCTCGTCGCGACCGCCGGCGCAACCGCGGCGCCGTCGACGCCGGCCGCGCGGCGCACGCGCAAGGCAGTGCTCGCAGAAGCAGAGGCCGAGCAGGTAGCGGGCCTTCGTCCCGAGCTCGATCAGGTACCGCTCGTGCTCGTGGCCGTGCTCCACCGGGTGGTAGTGCAGCGACTCGGCGAGGATCGACGCCGACGTCGTGGCGGCAGACGTCGGCGACGAGCGCGCGCACGTAGGCGCGCACGTCCGGGTTGCGCCGGGCAGAGGTCGGCCGGGTACGCGGTCGCCGAACGCGTTGCGGTGACGCAGTCCTGGTGCTCAGTCCGGGCGGTCGGCGTGCAGAAAGATCGTCCACGCGCGACGCGCGATGCCGCGCTCGGACGCAGCGGCGCACGTGTCGCGGAGCACGTCGCGCTCGAGCAGCCTCCGGTTCACACGCGGCTGGATGCGGAGGCCGTCGTAGAGCGAGCAGGCGGGCGGGAAGTGGAGCTCGCCGCGGTCGAGCAGGCGCACCTTCCGCCGCGGGTTGTGCGGGAAGACGTCGCGGGCGGCGTGGTACGAGAACGCGACCGTGATCCCGCCGAGCCCGGCGCGGTCGGCGAGGTTGTCGAGCACCGTGTCGACGCCCTCGTCGGCGAGGTCGCTCGGGAACGCAAAGGCCGACGTCTCGAGTTGCCTGCGCCACGCGCCAACGCTAGACCATCGTTCGAGGGCAGGTAGCGTTGCCCCGTGGCGCGTCTCCGAGCAACTGGCCGAGCGCGGCTTGACGATCCCGCCGGCGCAGGTGATCCCGCCCGGCGTGCGGCTCACCTACCGGCGACTCGTCCGCTTCGAGAACGTCGCCTACGTCGCGGGACACGGCCCGACCCACGGTGAGCGCTGGGGAAGCAAGCTCGGCAAGGTCGGTCGCGAGCTCACCGTCGAGGAAGCCGTGCGCCGCGGCGCAGCTGACGGCTCTCAACGTGCTCGGAACGATCGAGCGCGAGCTCGGCGATCTCGATCACGTCGCGTGCTGGCTCAAGATCAACGGCTACGTGAACGCCGTCGATGGCTTCACCGAGCACGCGACGGTGATCAACGGCTTCTCGGATCTCGATGCTCGACCTCTACGGCATCGGACCGCCTCGCCGCGCGCACGTCGGTCGGGGTGCCGCACCTGCCGTTCGACATGCCCGTCGAGGTCGACGCGATCGTCGCCCTCCGGTGAGCGCGGCCGGTCCCGAGGCGTGGCGTCTCGACGGTCGCGTCGCGCTCGTCACCGGGGCGCAGCGCGGGAATCGGCTTCGCCTGTGCCGAGGCGTTCGTCGCCGCCGGCGCCCGGGTCGCGTGCGTCGACCTTCCCGACAGCGACCTCGTCGCGGCGGTCGAGCGCCTCGGAGCGGCCGCGTCGGCGCACCCGGCGGATCTCGCCGAGGTCGAGAAGGCGGACGCGCTCGTCGCCGACGTCGTCGCCCGTCACGGTCGGCTCGACGTTCTCGTCAGCGCCGCCGGGACGCTCGCGCCGGCACCGTTCCTCGAGCTGACGCCGGAGCAGTGGGACCGCACCCTAGACGTGAACACGCGTGGAACGGTCTTCCTCGCCCAGGCGTGCGCGCGTCACTTCGTCGCGGCGGGCATCGCCGGCCGCATCGTCCTCTACGCGTCGATCGTCGGCGGGAGCATCGTCCGGCTCGAACAACACCGCGTACGCCGCTTCGAAGGCGGTGCTGATCCAGGCGGCACGCTGCATGGCGCTAGAGCTCGGGAGGCACGGCGATCACCGTCAACACGATCTCACCCGGTTCGACGGCCACGGAGATGCTGGTGAACGTGCAGGCGCGCGGAGACGTCGAGTCGATCGTGCGCGGCAACGCGGAGGAGTGGCGGCTCGGGATCCCGCTCGGCCGGCTGGCCGATCCGGCAGACCAGGCGGCGCTTGCCGTGTTCCTCGCGGGCGACGGCGGGCGCCACATCACCGGCCAGGACCTGGCGGTGGACGGCGGCCAGACGACCGTCTGAGTTGCCCTCCGTCCGCAGTTGCGATCGGACACGCGGCGACCGTGTCCTCGGCGGCAACCCGGCCAGACGGTGCCCTAGCGGTCCTGGAGCGCGTCGAGCGCGATCGTGAACGCGATGACGAGTCGGCGGTCGACGTCCTCGAGACCCGGCTCGAGCTCGAGCAGGTAGCGGTCACGGAACGTCCCGAGCACGCGCTTGTACCTGCCGACTTCGTTCTCCGAGCGCTTGAGCACGAAGTTGAACGGCAGCCAGGTCAGGAGATCGAACCAGCCGGGCCCGAGCTCTGCGAAGCGCCGCAGGAGCGCGATGATCCAACTGGCCTCGTGCGCCTCGAGCAGTTCCTGGCCCGACGCGTCGCGAACGCGCCAGTGGCTACGCAGCAACGACTTGCCGAAGTCCTTCTCCAACATCCCGATCGCCACGCCGTCCGCGTCGAGCACCTCGTGGCGCCCGCGGAACTCGAACACCGACTTGGACTTGATCATGAAGAGATGCGCCTCGGCGTCGGGAGCGAGGCGGAAGCGGATGTCCTCCCTGATCTTCATCTTCTTCTGCTTGACGAAGAGGACAGCTCGGCCCTCGTCGGTGCTGGCCGGAGGCGGGATGCTGATCCGGTACTCGTTCGCGACCGGCTTGAACACCTGCTGGACGAGGAAGCGGCTGGACGCCTCGAGCTCCCCGAGCGTCGCTCGGGGATCGCTCACGCCGACGGACATGATCATGATGCTAGCCGCGGCGCGGCGGCTCAGTCTCGTGGGACACCGAGTGACGTACTCGAGCCTGATTCGCCGCCGGGGGCCGCAAGCTCTCGATGTCGGGGGTTGAGCCCCTCGACCTTACTTGGTGGTAAGCGCCGATCAGGCCGTACTCGCGACCCGGCCGCGCATCTGGCTCGGATACGCGCGCGCTTCGTCTGGCGCGATTGGCGACTACGAGCCGAGCAGGTAGCCGCCGTCGACCACGATCTGGGCGCCGTTGACGTAGGCGGCGAGATCGGACGCCAGGAAGATGACGACGCGGGCGATCTCGTCGGGGTCGGCCCAGCGCCGCATCGGGACCCGAAGTGCCGCCTCAGCCCACTGCTTCTCGATGTCGATCCCCTCGGGCGCGCCCTCCTGGATGTACTCGATCGCGCCCTCGGTCAGCGAGGGGCCGGGCGCGACGGCGTTGGTGCGGATTCCCTGTGGGCCGAGCTCGAGCGCCAGGCACTTCGTCAGCCCCCAGAGCGCGTGCTTCGACGTCGTGTAGTGCGACATCCCCTTCGAGGTGGGATGCAGCGCGTCGATCGAGGTCACGTTCACGATCGCCCCGCCGTCGCCCTGCTCGAGCATCCTGCGCGCGGCCTGGCGTGCGCACCAGAAGGCTCCGTTCACGTTGACGTCGAGGACATTCGCGAAGGTGTCGAGGGGCATCTCCTCGATGCGGACGTTCGAGTATGCGGCGGCATTGTTCACGAGCACGTCGAGACGGCCGAATCGCTGCACCGCCGCTTCGACGAGCGCATCCACCTCGTCGGCGACCGACACGTCGCCCACGGCGAACGAGATCCGCTCGCCGTGGTGGGCGAGCCGTGCGGCAGCCGCCTCGAGCCGGTCGGCGCGGCGGTCGGTCAGGAGCACGGAGGCGCCGGCGTCGGCGAGCCGCCGCGCGCACGCGAAGCCGAATCCCTGCGCCGCTCCGGTGACCAGCGCCACGCGCCCGTCGAGATCGACGAGCTCCGCGATCGAGGGCGCCGCGTAGGTGTCGGGCGAGGCGCTCACTCGCCGCACCACTCCACGAGCATCTGCGCGTACACCTTCGAGGCGAGCAAGCAGTTGCTCGGTGTCGATGTACTCGTCGGCCACGTGGCATTGGGCCAGCCGGCCGGGGCCGCAGATGATCCCGGGCAGCTTCCGCTCCCCGTACCACGCGAGATCGGTCGCGGCGCCGAAGCCCTCGGGCGTCGGGTCGAGTCCGACCTCGCTCAGGCAGCCGGCCAGGGTGCTCGACAGCTGGATGGTCGAGCGGCACGTCGAGCGGCGGGAAGTAGATGTTGCCGAGCTTCCAGGTGAGAGTCGGCGGGTGCTCCCGCAGCCACGGATCGGTGCGCGCGACCGCGTCGACGACCTCCTCGACCTCGGCGCGCACGTCGTCGTACGCCTCGTCGGGGTACCACCACATGTTGTATTCGACCGAGCAGTAGTTCGGCGCCGTGCCTGCGTTCGAGAACAGGTTGAGCCGGCCGTCCGCGCCGCCACCCGGGCCGCCGACGATGATTCCCGGCGAGAGGGTGTCGTAGCCGGGCGGCAGGACCGGATGCGACTTCGAGTTCGCCCACTGCCGCTCGAGTTCCTGAAGCGCGACGACCAGCTTGAGCGTCTTCTCGATCGCGTTCACGCCCCCGCTCGACTTGCCGCCGGCGTGAACCGAGAGATGGCGCGTCGAGGCATGGGCCTCCTGGCCCTCGACCTCGATGCGGAAGTGAACGAGCCCGCCTTCCGCGGCACACAGCCTTAGCTCGGTCGGCTCGAGCGAGACCGTCACGTCGCAGGCCGGGGCGCGCGCCACGATCTCCCGGGTGCCGTTCCCGACGACCTCCTCGTCGCTCACGACGTGGAAGACGACGTCGCCGCGCGGCTCGAGACCCTGCTCGAGCGCCACCTTCGTCGCCCACATCGCCGCGGCGAGACCGCCCTTCATGTCCGTCGCCCCGCGCCCGTAGAGACGTCCGTCGACGACGTCGCCGCCGAAGGGCTCCTGCGACCAGGACGCCCGGTCGCCGACAGGCACGACGTCCACGTGGGCGTTGAACGCGAGCGAGCGGCCGCCGCCCGCGCCCGGAAGCCGGGCGACGATGAGCGGATGCGCGGGGAACGTCACCGAAGGACCGACGTCCCAGCCCTCGATCTCGAACCCGAGCTCCGAGAGGAAGTCGCTCACGTACGCGATGCAGCGCCGTGCCTCCTCCGGGAAGTGGGTCGCCTCCTTCGCCTGGCTCTCGGTGCGGAAGCCGATCAGGTCGCGGAGCAGCCCCTGCAGCTCGGGCTCGGAGGCGCTGACGGCCTCGACGACTGCCGCCCGCGAGGCCATGCGCTACGACGCGGTCTGGAGGAGCGCCGCCGCCGACTCGACGTGCGCCGCGTCCCGGCGGAGGTTGTGGCCATCCGCCCCGAAGACGTGCACGCGCGAGGCCTCGAAGTGCAGGGTCACGTTGTCGTCGGGCTGCGCGGGAGAGTCGGGGTCGGTGCGAACCTGGACGGTCGTCCCTGCCGCTTCGACCGTGAGGTACAGGTCCGAGCCGACCGGCTCGAGGAAGCGCACCTGCCCCGGGATGCCTCCCTCCTCGCTCGGCGCGCCGATCCGGATGTGCTCCGGGCGCAGGCCGAGCTTCACCTCGCTCCTCGCCTCGATCTCGTGCTCGAGCTCCGGCGTGCTGAGCACTTCAGTCGACAGCGGCACGTCCGCACCTTCGCCGCGGAAGCGCCAGCCGCGCCCCGGCGCCGCCTCGAGCGCCCCGTCGATCAGGTTCATCGGCGGAGCGCCGAGGAACGTGGCGACGAAGACGTTCGCCGGACGGCGGTAGACGTCCTGGGGCGTCCCGATCTGCTGCAGCACGCCCTCGCTCATCACCGCGATCCGGTGGCCCATCGTCATCGCCTCGACCTGGTCGTGCGTCACGTACATCGTCGTGATCCCGAGCCGTGCGTGCAGCTGGATCAGCTCGAGACGCGTCTGGATGCGCAGCTGCGCGTCGAGGTTCGAGAGCGGCTCGTCCATCAGGAACGCGTCGGGCTCGCGGACGATCGCGCGCGCGAGCGCGACGCGCTGGCGCTGACCGCCCGAGAGCTGCCCCGGATAGCGGTGCAGCAGCTCGTCGAGCGCGAGGATCCCCGCGGCACGGCGTACGGCGGCTGTCGATCTCGCTCTTCGGCCGCTTCGCGATCTGGAGCGGGAAGGCGATGTTCTTGAACACCGTCATGTGCGGATACAGCGCGTAGTTCTGGAAGACCATCGCCACGTTGCGCTTGACCGGGTCGATGAAGTTGACGAGCCGGCCGCCGATCACGATCTCGCCCGAGTCGGCGTCCTCGAGGCCCGCGACGGCGCGCAGGATCGTGCTCTTCCCGCACCCGGAGGGGCCGAGAAGGACGAGGAACTCGCCGTCGGCGATCCGCAGCGAGACGTCGCTGACCGCCTCGACCTTCCCGAAGCGCTTGACGAGATGCTTGATCACGATGTCTGCCATGCCACTCCTTCTCGGGCCGGCCCCAGACCGGGGATCACTGCTTGAGCGCGCCTGCCATGGAAGCTTGCACGAACCAGCGCTGGAAGATCAGGAAGACGATGATGATCGGAAGCATCGTCATCACGGACGCTGCTGAGATCACGCCCCAGTCGGTCACGAACTGACCCTGGAGCGACGCCACCCCGACGGTGAGCGTCCTCATGTTGTCGGTCGTCGTGATCACGAGCGGCCAGAGGAAGTTCACCCACTGCAGCATGAACGTGAAGATCCCGAGCACCACGATCGCGGGCTTCATCAGCGGCAGGACGATCTTCCGGAAGATCTGGAACTCGCTCGCGCCGTCGAGACGGGCGGCCTCGACCAGGCCCTCGGGCAGCGTCGACATGAACTGGCGCATCATGAACACGCCGAGCGGGCTGCAGACCATGGGCAGGATCATCCCCGGATAGGTGTTGACGCCCGCGTGCGTCCAGTCGGGGAGGCTCGAGACCATGATGTAGAGCGGCGCGACCACGACGGCCGTGGGGATCATGAGCGTCGCGAGCACGAGCGCGAAGATCGCCGTCCTTCCCGGGAAGCGAAGCCGCGCAAAGGCGTAGCCCGCGAGCGTGTCGATGACCAGCGTGATCAGCGTCACCGACGTCGCGAAGACGAGCGTGTTGACACCCCAGCGGTAGTAGCTCGTGTCGTTCAGGACGGTGCTGAAGTTGCCCCAGTAGAGCGAGTCGGGGATCCACACGGGCGGGTAGGTGAAGAGCTCGTAGCTCTGGCGGAGCGACGGCGAGAGCAGGTAGATGAACGGCCCGATCGCGATCACCGCGAACAGGGCCAGCACCAGGTAGGAGAGCACGCCCTTGGTGATCTTGATCGACCGGTTCCGCCGGGCCGCGCTGCGCGTAGTCCGCGTGAGCAGCGCCGCCGACGTCGTCGAGTGTGGTTCCGGGAGCGGCCATCAGCGTGCTGCCGCCCGTTCGTGTCGCCGACGCGATCCCAGGAGCCAGAAGGAGATCGCGGTCAGGACGAGGATGATCCCGAGCAGGAGCACGGCGGCGGCGTACCCCTGACCGGGCTGCTGGAACTGGAACAGCCGCTTCCAGATGAACCAGACCATCGTCGACGTGGATTGGTACGGCCCGCCCTGGGTGAGGACATAGACCGTGTCGAACACCTGGAAGTTGGCGATGATCGCGATCACCACCGCGAAGAGGAGCATCGGCCGCAGGATCGGAACGGTCACACGCCGGAAGCGCTGGAAGCCCTTCGCACCGTCGACGCGTGCCGCGTCGAGGAGCTCCTCGGGGACGCTCTGGAGGCTGGCGAGGAAATAGAGCGTCCAGAACCCCAAGCCGCGCCAGACCTCCGCCAGGACGATCAGCAGCAGCGCGTACGTCCCGTTGCCGAAGATGTTCACCCGATCGAACCCGAGCGTCGTCAGGATCAGGTTGAAGAGGCCGAAGTCGTAGTTCGCGACGAACTGCCACACGAGGCCGACGAGAACCGCGGGCGCGAGCAGCGGCACGTAGAGCGCGAGCTTGAAGAAGTTGCTCCCCGTCCGGTAGCGGTTGAGGAGCAGCGCGAGGAAGAGGGCGAGGACGAAGACGAGGAAGATCGCCTCGACGACGTAGATCGCCGTGTTCTTGATCGCGCCCGTCAGCTCGGTGTCGTCGGCGATCTCGCGCCAGTTCTGCAGGCCGACGAACTGGGCCTCGTCCAGGAGGCCGCCCTTGTTGAAGCTGAGCCAGAGCGCCCAGAAGACCGGTACGACGAGGAACGCGAGGAAGGGGATGAAGTACGGGAGGATGAAGAGGTAGGCGGTCCTGCTGCGCCTTAGCCGGTACCGAGCGCCGGCCCGACGGTATTCGTCCGGGCTCAGGCTCAGCTCGTCCCAGGCTGCCTCTGTCGCTTCCGCCGACATCCTCCTTCGCTCGCGCTCGTCGTCTCGTCCGATCAGCTCTTCAGGATCGCGGTTCCGTCCTTCTGCGCCTTGGCAAGGGCCGCGTTGACCGACATCTTTCCGGTCGCTGCAGCCTCGATCGCCTGGCCGTAGACGTCGGTGAGCTGTGCCATCTTCGGCCCGGTCGGGAGCCCGTCCCAGCCGGTGAGCACGTACCGGTTGACGCGCTGGACCTGGGCGTCGCCCTTGCTCGTGTTGACGTCGCTCCGCACCGGTGCCCAGCCGTAGTGTGCACCGAACTCGTTGGCGAACGCCGGCGAGGACAGGAACTTGACGAAGTCCCAGGAGGCGTCCTTGTTCTTGCCCTTCGAGGCCATGACCCAGTGGCCGGTGGTCGAGAAGATCGTTCGCTTCCCTGCGGCGCCCATCGGATTGACGAAGTCCCACTTGAATGGGAGCTTCTCCTGGCGGAACGAGGTGATGCGGAGCGGCTCGTCGTGGAGGAAGGCGATCCGGCCGGCCTTGAACAGCGACACGCCTGCCTCGCGGTCGTACTGCCCTACCGGGGCTGAACCTTGTTCGTGATCAGATCGACGTAGAACTGGAGCGCGGCGGCCGCCTTCGCGTTGTTGAAGGTGACCTTCGACTGGTCCTTCGAGATGATGTCGGTGCCGTGGTTGTGGATGCCGTGGTAGAGGAAGTACCACGTGAAGTCCTTGTTCGACAGCGGGACGTTGTGACCCCCACCCCTCCGCCGAGCTTCTGCACCTTCGCCGCCGCAGCCATGAGCTCGGGCTCGGTTCGCGGGATGTTGGCGATGTTCGCCTTCGCGAGCAGGTCCTTGTTGTAGTAGATCACGGTGCCGCCGATGATGCAGGGCAGGCCGTAGAGCTTGTTCTGGTAGGTGCTCTTCGTGATCGTGTTGGCGATGAACTTCGACTTGGTCGCGGCATACTCGGGCGAGTTGAGCCACTTGTTGGTGTTCAGGACCTCGAGCACGCCCTTCGTTCCGAGCCCGGTCAGGTCGGTGCTCGTCTGGTAGCTGACGTCGAACGGGTTCGGCCCGGCGTAGTTCGTCGCGTAGGTCGCACCCTCGACGTTCCACGGGACGACCGTGTGCTCGACCTTGGCGCCGGTCTTGGCCTCCGACGGCTTGATCAACTTGGCGATGACGTCCTCTTCATCGGTGCCGAACGGCGCCTTGGCGAACTGGATGGTGATGCCGTCGAACGGCTTGGCACGGCT
>CAWAGR010000015.1:0-21501 GCA_963781435.1 uncultured Actinomycetes bacterium
GCGCCAGCGGTTGCGCCGCAACGACAAGTTCCCGCTGCTCGTCGAGCTCGAGCCTCTCTTCCAGTGCAACCTCGCCTGCTCGTTCTGCGGGAAGATCCAGTACCCGGAGCACATCCTCAAGAAGCGGATGCCGGTCGCCCAGGCGCTCGCCGCGATCGAGGAATCGGGCGCGCCGATGGTCTCGATCGCGGGCGGCGAGCCCCTCGTCCACCCCGAGGTGCACCTGATGGCGCGCGAGCTGATCCGGCGCAGGAAGTTCGTCTACCTCTGCACGAACGGGATCCTGATGCGCAAGAAGCTCGACCTCTTCGAGCCGTCGCCGTACTTCGCGTGGGTCGTCCACTTGGACGGCATGCGCGAACGCCATGATCAATTTGTGGAACGCGACGGTACCTTCGACAAGGCGGTCGACGCGATCCGCGAGGCTCAAGCGCGCGGCTTTCGCGTCAACACGAACACGACGTTCCTGACGACCGACACGCCGAAGACGGTGCGCGACGTCCTCGACTTCCTGAACGACGAGCTCAAGGTCGACCAGATGATGCTCTCACCCGCCTACGCCTACGAGAAGGCGCCCGACCAGGAGCACTTCCCCGGCGTCACGCAGGCGCGCAAGCTCTTCAGCGAGTCGTTCGCGGGCGGCCGGCGCAAGGGCTGGCGCCTGAACCACACCCCGCTCTTCCTCGACTTCCTCGAGGGCAAGGTCGACTTCCAGTGCACGCCGTGGGGCATCCCCAGCTACTCGCTCTTCGGCTGGCAGCGGCCCTGCTACCTGATGGCCGACGGCTACACGGCCACCTACAAGGAGCTGATCGAGACGACCGACTGGTCGAAGTACGGGCGAGGGAACGACCCGCGCTGCGACAACTGCATGGCCCACTGCGGGTACGAGCCGACCGCGGTCCTCGCCGCAACCCGTTCGCTCAGGCAGTCGATCCGCGCGCTCGCGTCGCGCTAGGCTCGCTGCCGTGTCAGGCCGGATCGGTGCCCGCAGGCGGCGCCGGCGGCTCGCTCTCGGCCGGAGGAGGCGGTGCTGCAGGCGGCGTCTCGGGCGTGGATGTGGCGGCTCCGGACGACGTGGCTCCGGCCGCCGCGGTCTTCTTCGGCATGCTCGGCAGCGACTCGCCGCTCTCCTGGAAGTTCCGCCAGGCGCCGTACGCAACGACCGCGGCCAGCACGATCCCCACATAGGCCGGCCAGGCGACGTAGTCGTCGGTCAGCGTCTTCAGCACAGCGCAGACGAGGATCAGGATGCCGAGGACGAGCGAGATGAGCCCCTCGGGAATGCCCTCGGGCATCGCGACGCCGAACGTACGGGCGATCACCCAGGCCACGAGCGCGATCGTCATCAGCCCGAGCAGCACTCCCCAGAAGCCATGCCACGCGCTCTGGCCGTAGTCCTGGCCGAAGGCCTCGACTGACTGCCAGTTGAAGAAGGTGTCGATCAGCAGCAACACCCCGCCACCGAGAACGAGCTTCCGTGCCAATGAGAGAGCCTGCAACTGTTCCATCGACCGTCCTTTCGCCAGTGTGACCCGCGATTCGATTTCCCGTCGCGGGCGAATCCTGCCGTGCAGCATCTCGCCCAGGCCGTCTGCGGTCAAGCGACCTCGGTCAGGCCTGGCGCGAGAGCGCGAGCATGCCCGTCCGGCGCGCCGCGAACGAAACGGCGGCTGCGAGCGCGAACGAGACCGCGAAGCTCGGCAGCGACGCGCCGATCTGCGCGTGCGGCGGATGGAGCTTCGCGAGGAAATCCGTCCAGAAGCCGAGCCCCTCGGTCTGGGCGAGCCACTCGTAGACCGCGAAGCCCGCGAGCCACGAGGCGATCATCCCCGGCCGGACGGCCGGGCCCCGGAAGATGTCGTCGGGCTCGTAGTGCATGCCGTTCAGAAGCCAGTCGGCGAGCAGCACCCCGAAGAGCGGCACGAAGAACGCCCCCAGGAGCAGCAGGAACTGCTGGTACTGCGTCAGATCGAGGGCCAGGGCGCCGACGGTCGCGATCACCGCCGTCCCGACGACCAGTGCCCGCTGCGGCACCTCCACGAGCACGTTCTGTGCCGAGACGGCCGCCGAGTAGACGTTCGCGAACGCCTCGTCGGTCTCGTCCACCGTCAGGGCGAGCAGCGCGAGGAAGCTGCCGATGCCGCCGGCTGCGACCGTGATCAAGACGGCGGTCGGGCCGTCGATCGACGGGTGCGAGAGCACGAGGATCGAGCCGAAGCCGAACTGGAAGAGCGTCGGCAGCAGGTAGCCGAGACCGACGCCCCAGAAGGCTGCGCGACGTGTCGTCGAGAAGCGCGTGTAGTCGGCGACGAGCGGGATCCACGAGACGCAGAGCGCGATCACGAGGTCGACCGCGAGCCAGAACGAGCCGCCCTGGCCCGGCTCACCCCAGAGCGCCGCGACGTCGCCGTGGCGGAGGATCCAGTAGCCGAGGTAGAGGACGGACGCGAGCACGACCCAGATCCCGAGCTTGCGCACGAACCGGCGCACGAAACCGATCGGCCCGAGCAGCGCCAGCACCGTCGCGAGCACGCCGAAGATCACCTTCCAGAGCCACACGGCATCGAAGCCGAACGCGCGCTCCGACAGCGCCGCCGCCGCGGTCGCGATCACGATCAGCTCGAAGATCGCCCAGCCGAGGCACTGGAGCATGTTCAGCCCTGTGGCGAGGTACGAGCCGCGCCGGCCAAGGGGCGCCCGCTGGAGCACCATCGACGGCACGCGCGCATCGGCCCCGATCAGCCCGGCGAGCGCGAGCATCGCGTTGCCGATGAGGCCGCCGACGATCGTCGCGAGCACGGCCTGCTTCAGCGAGAGCGCGAAGTAGCTCGCAGCCACGAGCACGAGCAGCGAGATGCCGAGGTTCGTCCAGAGCAGGAACGTGTCGAACCCGCCGAGAACGCGCAGACGTTGCGGGACGGGCTCGATTCCCCAGTTCAGCATGAGAGAACCCCTCGTTCCCCGATGAGCCGCCTCCTCTTTCGCAGTGCACGGGCGAGTTGCAGCAGCGTCGGCTCCCGCCGGGCTAGGACCGGCTTCGCCGGCGAACGCACCTGTGTCGACTCGATGAGCGTTCGGTCTCCCTTCGCCGGCATGACCCGGATCAGGTTCGACTAGCGCGGAGGAATCCATGATTCCCCCGCGAGCCCCTTCCTTCGGGCATGTGCATCGCGTTCGCGTCATCAGACTCTCGCCGGGCAAAGCCCGGCTTCGCCGTCAGATGCCATCTCTCTCTCGACTGGCAGAACAAGAGCGCTCCCTTCGCCGGCATGACCCGGATCAGGTTCGACGGGTGTGATCTCAGCCGCTCCCGCGGCACCCCGGTGGTCGCGTCAGCCTAGCGGCGGTGCGGCGAACATGGCTCCAAGAGCCATCTTGCGCGGCGGCGTCGCCGCCCGGAGGATGGTGGGCATGGACGAGACGCCCGACTTCGAAGAGGGCACCGACACGCTTATCATTCGATCGTTGTTCCGAATGAACGCCAAGCTGGCGGATATCGGCGAGGACGTATCAGCGATCCGCGCGTACCTGGAGGAGGACGATGGCGAAGAGGAAGAAGAGGATCTTCACGAGTCCTGAGGAGCGCCTCGAGCACGAGCGCCTTCAGGCCGCGTTGAAGGCTCGGCTCGAGCTTCTCGAGCAGCGTGACGCCACCCGCCGCGCGCAGGCCGACCGCGGCCAGTCCTAGCCCGCCAGCCGTCGCACGATCTAACGGGCGAGCCTTCGCACGACGAACGGCAGGATGCCGCCGTGGCGCAGGAACTCGCGCTCGCGCGGCGTGTCGAGCCGCACGATCGCGCCGAACTCCCCCCCGTCTGCACGAACCGTCACCGTGCGCGCCTCGCCGTTCTCGATGCCGGCGATCGCGAACTCCTCCCGGCCGCTGAGGCCGAGCGACTCGCGGCTCTCTCCGGGCTCGAACTGGAGCGGGAGGATGCCCATCATCAGCAGGTTCGAGCGATGGATCCGCTCGTAGCTCTCGGCGATCACGGCCCTGACGCCGAGCAGCAGCGGCCCCTTCGCAGCCCAGTCGCGCGAGGAGCCGGAGCCGTATTCCCTGCCTGCGAGCACGATCAGCGGCGTGCCTTCGACGAGGTAGCGCTGCGACGCCTCGAAGATCGTGGTCTCATCGCCGGAGGGAAGGTGCACCGTCAGCGTTCCCTCGGAGCCCGGCACGAGCAGGTTGCGCAGGCGCACGTTCGCGAACGTACCGCGCACCATCACCTCGTGGTTGCCGCGGCGCGAGCCGTACGAGTTGAAGTCGCGCGGCTGGACGCCGTGCTCGACGAGGTACCGCCCGGCCGGAGAGTCGGCGCGGATCGAGCCGGCCGGAGAGATGTGGTCGGTCGTGACCGAGTCGCCGAGCACGGCGAGACAGCGCGCGCCCTCGAGGTCGCAGACCGCGCCGGGCTCGCGCACCAGGCTCTGGAGGTAGCTCGGCCGCCGCACGTAGGTCGAGTGCTCCTCCCACTCGAACAGGTCGCCGTCGGGCACGGGCAGACTCCGCCACGCCTCGTCGCCCGTGTAGACGTCCGCGTAGGTGCTCGTGAACATCTCGCCCTCGACCGACGACGCGATCGTGGCCTCGATCTCGGCCGAGCTCGGCCACACGTCGCGCAGGTAGACGTCCTTCCCGTCCGGGGTCCGCCCGAGAGGATCATGCTCGAGGTCGACGTCCATCGTTCCGGCGAGCGCGTAGGCGACGACGAGCGGCGGCGACGCGAGGTAGTTCGCCTTCACCTCGGGATGGATACGCGCTTCAAAGTTGCGGTTGCCCGAGAGCACGGCGCAGGCGACGAGATCGCCCTCGGCGATCGCGCGCGAAACCTCCTCGGGCAGCGGCCCGGAGTTGCCGATACAGGTCGTGCAGCCGTAGCCGACCGTGTTGAAGCCGAGCTCGTCGAGGTAGCGCTGGAGATCCGCCCGCTCGTAGTAGTCGGTGACGACCCGCGAGCCTGGCGCGAGCGACGACTTCACCCACGGCCGGCGTCTCAGACCGAGCTCGACCGCCTTCTTCGCAAGGAGGCCGGCGCCGATCATCACCTGCGGGTTCGAGGTATTCGTGCAGGACGTGATCGCCGCGATCACGACCGCGCCGTGGTCAAGCGTGAACTCCTCGCCGTCGAGGGAGACACGAACGCGATGGCCCGCGGGGGGACGCGCGACCGCCACGGGCGCAGGCTGCGGGTCGTGAGTCGTGCCGGCCGGCGCCTGCTCGGTCGTCGGATCGCTGGCGGGGAACGTCTCGGCGAGCGCCCCGTTCTCGTCGACGACGCCGAACGAGCCGAGCGCCTTACGGAAGGACTCCTTCGCCCGGCCGAGCGGCACGCGGTCCTGCGGCCGCCTCGGACCGGCGAGCGACGGCTCGACCGCGGCGAGGTCGAGCTCGACGACCTGCGAGTAGTCGGGGTGCGCGGCCGGCTCGTGCCAGAGCATGTTCTCCTTGCAATAGGCCTCGACAAGCGCCACGCGCTCGGGTGGCCGCCCCGTGAGTCGCAGGTACGCGAGCGTCAGCTCGTCCACCGGGAAGAAGCCGCACGTCGCTCCGTACTCCGGCGACATGTTCCCGAGCGTCGCCCGGTCGGCGACCGACAGTCCCGCGAGCCCGTCGCCGAAGTACTCGACGAGCTTGCCGACGACGCCCGTCGCACGGAGCAGCTCGGTCACCGTCAGGACGAGGTCGGTGGCGGTCGTGCCCTCGCGCAATCTCCCGCGCAGTCGGAAGCCGACCACCTGCGGGACGAGCATCGAGAGCGGCTCGCCGAGCATCGCCGCCTCCGCCTCGATCCCGCCGACACCCCAGCCGAGGACGCCGAGCCCGTTGACCATCGTCGTGTGCGAGTCGGTCCCGACAACCGTGTCCGGAAACGCGAAGCCGTCGCGGTCCTCGATCACGCGGGCCAGATACTCGAGGTTCACCTGGTGGCAGATGCCGGTGCCCGGCGGAACGACCTTGAAGTCGGAAAGCGCACGCTGGCCCCAGCGCAGGAACGCGTAGCGCTCGCGATTGCGCTCGAGCTCGAGCTCGACGTTCCTTCGGAATGCGACTCGACTCGCAAAGGCGTCCACCTGCACCGAGTGGTCGATCACGAGCTCGGCCGGAATCGACGGGTTGATACGCGCCGGGTCGCCGCCGAGCTCGGCGATCGCGTCCCGCATCGCGGCCAGATCGACCACGGCAGGCACGCCGGTGAAGTCCTGGAGGAGGATGCGGGACGGCGCGAACGCGATCTCGTGTGTGGGCTCGGACAGAGACTCCCAGGTGGCGACGGCCCGCACGGCGTCCTCGTCGCCCGCGCGCAGGACGCCCTCGAGCAGGATGCGCAGCGTGTAGGGCAGCCGCTCGACGTCGTAGGCGGGCTGAAGCTCCGAGAGCCGGTGGATCCGGTACGAGCGGTCACCGACGGCGAGGGGCGATGGCGGTACGAGCATCGGCCGATTCAATCAGTCGCGGCCTCGGCGAGTGGGCGGGGAGGGGCAATGCTGCCGCGACCCGTCGGCTCGCGGCCGCTTTCTGCCACTCCTCGCGTACCCTTTTCGGCGATGGAGAAGGGGACCGCGGTCTACGAGGAGCAACTCGTCGAGGAAGAGGAGCTCTGGCACGACGACGACTCGGCTGACCGCGGCGGCTGGTGGTGCGTCAAGACCGATCCGTTCCCATGCCCGGCGGCCGGGTGCACCTACGTCGCGGACTTCATGACGGCAGCGCACCTGATCCTGGTCTGGCAGGAGAAGGATGACCCGAACCTGCTGCGCCACGCCGGCCGCGCACGCGACGTCGGACGCAACCCGCGCATCGTCGGGTACCAGTCGGACTACGGCCCGAGCGCGTCGTACTACGCCTGGATCGCCGCAGGCCGGCCCGTGCACGGCATCCGCGCGAAGTGAGAACGAGCCCGCTGAGCCGCCGAGGCTCGGTAGCCTGAGACGGTGGCGACCGTTCAGGAGACCGTGCAGGTCAAGGGCATCCGTTGCGAGCGCTGCATGGCGCGGCTCGCGAAGGTGCTCGAAGGGCACGAGGGGCTCGAATCGGCGAACGCGAATCTCCAGGGGCGGGTGACCGTCACCTACGACGACGAGCGCACCTCACGCGAAGCGCTGCTCGCGGAAATGCTCCGCGGCGGCTTCCGCGAGCAGGTCCCCGGCTCCGCGTAGCGGGACTCCCGCCCCGCGTGGTGGGGAATCGCAGCCTGCTCGATCACGTTAGACCCGTTGCTAGGGTGGCCGCCGATGAGCGAAAGCGCTCCGACTGCCGCCGAGACCCGCCGTATCGCGGAGGAGGCCCGTGACCGTGTCCGGTTCGAAGAAGAAGCGCTCGAGCTCAGCGACCAGGTGTACCGCGTCGCACGCCGGCTGGTCGGCTCCCGCGAGGAGGCCGAGGACCTAGTGCAGGACACCTACGCACGCGCATTTCGCTCCTGGCAGCAGTACCAGCCGGGCACGAACCTGCGCGCGTGGCTGCTCCGGATCCTCACGAACCTGAACATCGACCGCGGCCGCCGGCAGCAGCGCTCACCGGAGATGCAGCCGCTCGAGGAAGGCGACTACTTCCTCTACAACAAGCTCGAGTCGTCACTCGGCGACGAGAACCCCGACGAGGAGCGCGTGATCGAGCGCCTTTCGCAGAACTCGGTCGTGGACGCGCTCGCCGAGGTTCCGCACGACTTCCGTGACGTCCTCGTGCTGGTCGACATCGGCGAGTTCTCCTATGCCGAGGCCGCACAGATTCTCGACATTCCGATCGGCACGGTCATGTCCCGCTTGCACCGTGGCCGGCGCGTCCTCAAGAAGAACCTCGCAGAGAGAACGGTGGTGAGCTGAATGGCCTGTGGTTGTGAAGACTGCGAGACGATGATGCAGCCTTACCTCGACGGCGTCCTGTCCGACGAGCAGGTGCAGGAGGCGTGGGAGCACCTCTCCGACTGCCCGGGTTGCGACAAGCGCTACCGCTTTGAGGAAGACCTGCGGCGCTTCGTCCGTGTCGCCGTCGACGAGCCGATGCCTCCCGAGTTGATGGCAAGGCTCGCCGACCTGCGCTCGCCGCTCCAGTAGCGGCCCGAGTACGAAAGGCCAGCCGGGCGAGTCAGTCGCCGGGCGGTTGCCAGAGGTGCGGGTAGTCCATGTCGCCCGGCGGCTCGAGGTCGTCACACGCCACGAGCGTCGCCTCGAGCGCTCGCGCACCCTCGTCCGGAATGTTCGCCCACGCAGCGCGTGACAGCACTGCCGGGTGGTCGCGCGTGCCGTCGTAGCTCGCAACGACCACCGCCGCGTCGTGGCGGTGGGCAATCAGTCGCTCGACGGCCCGCGGATCGAGTTGCGGCCCGTCGGCGAGCACGACGAGCGCCGCCTCGACGTCGTCGCCGAGAGCCGAGAGGCCGCAGCGGAGACTCGCGCCGGGGCCGAGCGCCCAGTCGGGGCACGAGACGATTCGGACGCCCTCGAGCGTCAGCGTCTCGCTCGCCTCGAGCGGATACGCACCCTCGACGACGACGACCGCGCCGACCGAAGTGTCGGCGAGCCGTTCGAGCACGTAGGGCAGAAAGACGAGCTGCTTGGGCGAGCCATAGCGGGTGGCCGCACCGGCCGCGAGGACGACGGCGGCGATCACGCCGTTAGCTGATCGATGTCGCGAGGTCGTCCGCATCGACCATCTACGACTCGCTGACGGTCGCCTTCTCGATCTCGACCACCTGCGTCGGCAACTCGTCGGTGCCGCCGAGCTTGCCGATCGCGTCGACCACCTCGAGCCCGTCCTCCACTCTGCCGACGATCGCGTAGTCGGGCGGCAGACCTGCGTCGGGCACTGCGGTGACGATGAAGAACTGGCTCCCCGCCGTGCCGGGCGCCTCCTCCGCGGTTTTTGCCATCGCCACGATGCCGTGACGGTACTTCGCGTTGGACGGTGGTGGGTCGACCGTCGAGTAGCCGGGTCCCCCGCTACCGCTCGCAGTGGGATCGCCGCCCTGGATCACGAAGCCCGGCACGATCCGGTGGAAGAACGTCTTGTCGTAGAACCCGGCCTGGACGAGCGCGACGAAGGAGGCGGCGGTGTTGGGCGACTGCTCCTCGTCGATCCTGATCGTGAAGCTCCCGCAATTCGTCTTCATCGTCACGTCGTAGGTCTTCGACGGGTCGAGGCTCTCGGTCGGTTTCGAGCCGGTGCGCGGCCCGGTCGGCGGCGCCGCGACTTTGACGCAACCGACGGGAGAGGCGGTGTCCGTCGTGGTCGTCGCGCCGGTCGTGGTCGCCTCGGTCGTCGTCGTGTCCGCGGCCTGCGTCGTCGTGTCCGAGTCGCCGCCGTCGCCGCCGCAACCGGCCAACGCGAGCGCGAACATGAGGCAGACGAGCGAGAGGAGGGCTCGGCGCATAACCGAGGCGATGCTAGCCGTCAGGCGATCGCGGCGATTGCCCGCCTGACGAGCGCAGTCGCGAGCTCTACTTTGTACGCCGTGCCCGGCAGCGGAGTCGCGCCGTCGACCGAGCCTTCGAGCAGCCACGGGATCGGCGCCACACCCGCGAGCGCCACGGTCGTCCGGCTGTCACGCCGAGCAGCCGCTACACCGACGATCGGGAACGCGAAGCGCTTGCGGTCCATCGCCTTCAGATAGACCGACGCCTCCACCGGGGGCACGTCCAGCTCCAGGATCAGCTCGCCAGGCTCGAGCGTCGTCGTCCGCCGGTCGGCTTCGGTCGGCACCCGGTAGAGGTCGCCCACCGGCAGCTCACGGCGGTTCGTCCGGAGTGTCGCGCCGAGCGCGAGCAGCGCCGCTGCGATGTCGGACGGGTGGGCCGAGGCGCAGAAGTCGTTCGCGAAGATCGCGTGCTCGCGATGCTCGCCGTCGGCCGCCAGGCAGCGGTCGCCCCAGCCGTCGGCGACACGGTGGAGACGGCACGGAAGCTTCAATCGCCAGTACCAGCAGCGCGTTGCCTGGAGCAGGTTTCCGGCCACCGTGCCCATCGCGCGGAGCTGCGGCGACGCGGCGAGACCGGCGGCCTCGCGCAGTGCCTCCGGAATCCCCGACGCCCGCTCGAGCTCCGCCAGCGTCGTACCGGCGCCGATCCGCGAGCTTCCATTCCGCGAGCCGTCGATGCCGCGCGGCAACAGCTCGAGCACGTCGACCAGCACGTCCGCCTCGACCAGACCGTCTCGGATCAGCGGCACGAGCTCCGTCCCTCCCGCAAGTGGCACATGGCCACCTGCAAGCTCGCGCGCGTCGAGGCTAGACGGCCGCAGGAGCTCCACGCGCACCCTCCCGCGCCCGCGCCTCCTCCAGCGCGCGCAGCATCTCCTCGCGCGTGATCGGCAGCGAGCGGATCTCCGCGCCGGTCGCATCGCGGATCGCGTTCGCGATCGCGGCCGCGACCGGGACGATCGGCGGCTCGCCGAGCCCCTTCGCACCCAGGTTCGTCAGGTGCGCGTCGGGGACGTCCACGAACTCGCAGACGATCTCCGGCACGTCGGCGATCGTCGGCACCCGGTAGGCGTCGAGGGTGCGCGTGAGGATCGTTCCCGTCGGCGGGTCGAGCAGGCGCTCCTCCGACAGCGTGTGGCCGATGCCCTGGATGATCCCGCCCTCGACCTGGCTCGAAGCGCCGAGCGGGTTGATCACCCGGCCGCTGTCGTGGACGGCCGCGATCCGCTCGACGGAGACCTCTCCGGTCTCGACGTCGACCGAGACCTCGGCCACGTGGACGCCGAACGTGAGCACCTCCATCCCGGTCGGGTTCGGACCGCGCGCTCCCGTGCCCAGGATCTGCCCGTTGCCGAGCAGGCCGACCACCTCGGCGAGCGGCCAGTTACCGCCACCGGCCGCGACCACGCGACCGCCCGAGAGCGCGAGCTCAGAGACGTCGGTGCCGTAGCGCTGCGACGCGAGCTCGAGGATCTGCCGCTTCGCGTCGGCGGCCGCGGCGCGCGTCGCCGGCCCCATCGACGCCGTCGTCGACGAGCCGCCCGAGATGGTTGCATATGGGCCCCGGGCCGAGTCGCCGGCGACGACGCTCACCTGCTCGAGCGCGATCCCGAGCTCCTCGGCGGCGATCTGCGCGAGGACCCCCTTCGTACCGCTGCCCACGTCCTGGAGCGCGGTGACGACGGCGGCGCGGCCGTCGGAGCCGACGCGGATCCAGGCGTAGCTCGGCGGCCCGCCGCCGCCGTACCAGACTTGCGAGGCCATCCCGACCCCGCGCTTGACCGTCTCGGTCGACCCTGCACGCACCTCGTGGCGTCGCTCCCAGTGCGGCTCTGCGCGCCGGTAGCACTCGTTCAGGTTCTTGCCGCTGTAGGGCCGGTCGCGCTCGGGCTCGCGGTCGGCGTGGTTGCGGCGACGGATCTCGAGCGGGTCGAGGTCGAGCTTCGCTGCGAGCTCGTCCAGCAGGCACTCGAGCCCGAAGGTGCCCTCGACGAAGCCCGGCGCCCGGAACGGCCGCATCGGCGGGGTGTTCACCTTCGCGCCGCGGGTGGTCGTCTTCACGTTCGGGCAGGCGTAGAGCATCTGCATCGGGCCCTCGACGAACGCGTTCCAGCCGAACCAGCCGATCGCGTTCACGTACTCGCCGCCAAGCGCGGTGAGCGTGCCGTCGGCGCGAGCACCGGCAACGAGCCGCTGGATCGTCGCATTGCGGTTGCCGGAGGAGACGTTCTCCTCGCGACGCGTGAGCGTGCAGCGCACCGGCCGCCCGGTGCGCGTCGCGAGCGCGGCGGCGATCAGCGTGTAGTCACCGGCGTCCGTCTTCGCGCCGAAGCCGCCGCCCATGAACTCGCAGACGACCCGCACCCGGTCTTGCGGGAGCCCCATCACGTCCGCGACCTCGCGGCGCACGCCCCAGATGTCCTGCGTCGAGGTGTACACCTCGAGCGTCTCGCCGACCCAGCGACACACGCTGCCGTGCGTCTCGAGCGAGTTGTGGAGCACGGTCTGCGTGCGGTAGGTCGCCTCCACGACGGCATCGGCCTCGGCCAGGCCGCGCTCGAGGTCGCCGCGCTCACGCTCGCGCACAGAGAGCACCTGGCCGCGCGCGACGGCCTCGTCCGCGTCGAGCACCGCTTCGAGCAACTCCCACTCGACCTCGATCAGCGCAACCGCCGCGTTCGCCTGGGCGCGCGTCTCGGCGCAGACCGCGGCGACGGCGACACCTTCGTAGCCGCACACCTCGACGAGCGCGGAGCTCTCGCCGGGGCCGATCGCTGCTCGCACGCCGGGCGCCTCGAGCGCCGGCGCGAGATCGATCCGCACGACGCGCGCATGGGCGTGCGGCGACCGCAGCACCGCCGTGTGCAGCGTCCCCGGCAGGCGGAGGTCGGCGGTGAAGGTCGCCTCGCCCCGCGCGCGCTCGAGCCCGTCGATCCGCGCCGCCGGACGGCCGACCACCGCGAGCGGACCCGCGGGCCATTGCTCGAGCGAGTCCTCCTCGACGGCGATCCAGACCTCCTCGCGTCGGCCCTCGACCTCCTTCTCGGTGCGGATCAGCCTCGCCACGTCTATCCCGCTCCGGCGCCGGCAGAGCCGGCACCTCCGCTCTTGGGCGTCTCCGTCGAGCCTACGACGCTGTATCCCGCTCCGGCGCCGGCAGAGCCGGCACCTCCGCTATTTGGCATCTCCGTCGAGCCTACGATGCGGACAGCCTCCTCGATCTTCGGATAGGTGCCGCAGCGGCACAGGTTGCCCGCCATCCGGTGCCGGATCTCCTCCGGGCTCGGGGCGGGCGTCGACTCGACGAGCGCGACCGCGCTCACGATCTGGCCGGGTGTGCAGAAGCCGCACTGCACGGCGTCGGCGCGGACGAACGCGTCGACCATCGCGTGGTCGCGCAGCCCCTCGATCGTCGTCACCTCGCGACCGACGACCCGGTGGGCGAGCGTGATGCACGAGAGCGTCGGCGTGCCGTCGACCAGCACCGTGCATGCGCCGCAGTGCCCTTCGTTGCACGCGACCTTGGTCCCGGTGAGGCCGAAGCGGTCGCGCAGCGCGTCGGCGAGAGAGATGCCGACCGGCGCGTCGAGTTCGTAGCGGCCACCGTTGACCGTCAGGTTAGGCAGATGCCGTCACCGCCTCGATGTCGGCGAGATGGATCAGTCGTAACGTCAGCCGTCCCGCAGTTGCCCGGTCCGGCCCGGGCGGTAAGTCGCCCCAGACGAGCCACAGGTCGCGCGCCGCCACGAGCAGGTCGCGGATCCGGTCGACCTCGGCTGGGTGCCCGTCGCGCTCCGCGCAGGTGTTGATCGCGAGCCCGATCACGCCCATCGTGTCCGACTGGCCGGTCCACAGAAGCGGCGTCGCCATCGAGAGGTACTGGTGGATGCGCGCGAGCTGCAACGGCTGGCGGTAGGTCGCTGCGCCGCGTGGCGCGCTCGGTTCCGGCAGCTCCTCGCCGTCGGCCAGCTGGCCGGCGGTCGCGCCGAGCATCAGGCGCAGGTGAGTCTCGTCGTAGCCCGCGAGGATGGCCGTCCGCAGAGCGATGAAGAGCGACGAGGTGTATTGCCCGTACGGATAGTCCGAGGCGTACACGACCTGCTCGGGCGGGACCTGGCGGAAGAAATCGAGCAGGTCGATCGGGCTCCAGGTCGAGGTGTCGAAGACGACACCTCTGCGCCCCCCCATCGCCGCGGCCAGGTGGGCCATGTCGGCGATTCCGGCGTGCGCGATGATCAGCTGCGTCTCGGGGTAGCGTTCGACGAGCGCCGCGAGGCCTGCGGCGATCGGAGGCAGCCCGCGGCCGCCGTGGATCAGGATCGGCACGCGTCGCTCGGCCGCGAGCGCGAACACCGGGCCGAGCCGCTCATCGGTCGCACCGAAGCCCTGTGCGCGCGGGTGGAGCTTGATGCCGCGGGCGCCTGCATCGAGACAGCGTTCCGCCTCCTCGATCGGCGTCTCGTTCAGATCGAGGCGGACAAATGGAATAAGGCGACCCTCCGACCGCTCCGCCCACGCGAGCGTCCGGTCGTTCGCAGCGCTGAACGCCGGATGCCGGTCGGGCTCGTCCAGGCAGAACATGAACGCGCGGGAGATGCCATGCGCGGCCATCAGCTCTTCGAGCTGGTCGTAGTCGCCGACCATCCCGTCGATGTCGCGTCCGAGGTGCAGATGCACGTCGACGATCTCGGCGCCCTCCGGCACCAGGCGTCTGACCTCCTCGTCGTAGCGGGCGACCAACTCCAGCGCGCGTTCGAGGACCTTGGCCATCCCGGAAAGCTACTGCGCCGCAGTGGTGAGCCGGAGTGCATACCCGCTCGCGGGCGCACCGGCAAAGCCGGCACCTCGCTCCTGGGCGGCTCCGTCGAGCCTACGCCGCATACCCGCTGCGGCACCGGCAAAGCCGGCACCTCGCTCCTGGGCGGCTCCGTCGAGCCTACGCCGCCGGCAGCGATACAGTTGCGCGGCCTTGACCGACGTCGTCATCTTCGCCGACACGGTCCGCTCGCCGGAGCTGCGCCACGAGGTGCCGCGGGCCGTCGGCGACGCGTTCCTGTACATCGAGGCGAACGGCGCCAGCCACATCGTGATCAGCTCGATGGAGACCCCGCTGCTGCACGGGCTGGGGAACTTCGAGCTGCATCCGCTGGAAGAGTTCGGGCTCGACGAGCTGCGGCGGAGCGGGATGGCGTGGTGGGAGATCTACGACGAGATCGCCGTTCGCGCGGTGCGCGGCCTCGGGGTGGAGCGGGCGATCGTCCCGGGGAGCTTCCCGGTGATCCTCGCCGACCGGCTGCGCGCCGCGGGCGTGGAGCTGACGCCCGACCGCGAGAGCTTCGACGGCCGCCGCCGCGTCAAGTCCGTAGCCGAGCTCGCCGGCATCCGTCGCGCACAGGCCGCGGCCGAGGCCGCGATGGGCACGGCGCGCGAGCTGCTCCGCGAGGCGCGACCGAACGGCGAGCGCCTCGAGCTCGACGGCGAGCCGCTGACGAGCGAGCGCGTCAAGGCGGCGATCCGCCGCGTGTTCATCGACCACGGCGCGAGCTGCGACGACTTCGTCGTCTCGCACGGGCCGCAGTCGGCCATCGGCCACCACGCCGGTGAGGGCGTCCTCTGCGCCGGCGAGCCGATCCTGATCGACCTCTGGCCGCGCGACGACGAATCGGCCTGCTCGGCTGACATGACGAGGACGTTCGTCATCGGCGACATCCCGGACGAGGTCGCCGAGTGGCACCGTCTCTGCAAGCAGGCCCTCGACCGCGCCCTCGCCGACATCCGCCCGGGCGCAACGGCCAGATCGGTGTTCGACGGAACCTGCGACATCTTCGAGGCTGCCGGCTACCCGACCCAGCGCACGAAGAGAGACGGCGAGACGCTCTCGGACGGCTTCTACCACTCGCTCGGCCACGGCGTCGGGCTCGAGGTTCACGAGCAGCCCTTCCTCGGCATGTCCGGCAACGAGGAGCTCGTCGCCGGCGACGTCGTCGCCGTCGAGCCGGGCCTTTACCGCTCGGGCTACGGCGGCCTGCGCCTGGAGGATCTCGTGCTCGTCACCGAAGACGGCGCCGAGAACCTGACGAGCTTCCCCTACGACCTCGCCCCGTAGCGACGGCGCGACGAAAGGAGCACCGTGACCGCCACGCCCGAGCACGCGATCGAGAACCTCTTCCTCGAGGAGAGGCGCTACCCGCCGCCGCCCGAGTTCGCAGCGCAGGCGAACGCCCAGCCCGGGATCCACGACGAGGGCTTCGAGGCGTTCTGGCAGCGCGAGGCGCACGAGCGCGTCACCTGGTTCGAGCCGCACACCACGCTCTACGAATGGGAGCCGCCGTATGCGAAGTGGTTCCTCGGCGGCAAGCTGAACGTCGCCTACAACTGCGTCGACCGGCACGTCGAGGCGGGGCGCGGCGGCAAGGTGGCCTTCCACTGGGAGGGCGAGCCCGAGGGCGACAGGCGCGCGATCACCTACGCCGACCTCCAGCAAGAGGTCGTGAAGTGCGCGAACGCGCTCAAGGTGCTCGGCGTGCGCAAGGGCACGGCCGTCGGGATCTACCTCGGCATGGTTCCCGAGGCCGCGATCGCGATGCTCGCCTGCGCCCGCCTCGGCGCGCCGCACACCGTCGTCTTCGGCGGCTTCTCGGCCGACTCGCTCTCGGACCGCCTGCACGACATGGGCTGCCAGGTGCTGATCACCCAGGACGAGGCGTGGCGGCGCGGCACCACGGTGCCGCTCAAGCGCACGGCCGACGAGGCGGTCGCAGGCTCACCGACCGTGGAGAAGGTGCTCGTCCTGCGCCGCACCGGCAACGAGGTGCCGATGACGGAGGGCCGCGATCACTGGTGGCACGAGCTCGCGACCGACGAGTCGGACTGCCCGCCGGAGCCGATGGACGCCGAGGACCCGCTCTACCTGCTCTACACCTCCGGCACGACCGCGAAGCCGAAGGGGATCGTGCACTCGACCGGCGGCTACCTCGTCGGCGTCGCGACGACTCACCACTACATCTTCGACCTGAAGCGCGACCGCGACGTCTTCTGGTGCGCAGCGGATGTCGGCTGGGTCACCGGACACAGCTACATCGTCTACGGCCCGCTCTGCAACGGCGCCACCTCGGTCATGTACGAGGGCACGCCCGATTTTCCAGACAAGGACCGCTGGTGGGAGATCGTCGAGCGCTACGGCGTCACGATCCTCTACACCGCGCCGACCGCGATCCGCGCGCACATGAAGTGGGGACCTCAGTTCGCCAGTAGCCACGACCTCTCGAGCCTGCGCCTGCTCGGGTCGGTCGGCGAGCCGATCAACCCCGAGGCCTGGGTCTGGTACCACGAGCACATCGGCGGCGAGCGCTGCCCGATCGTCGACACGTGGTGGCAGACCGAGACCGGGATGATCCTGATCACGCCGCTGCCGGGGATCACCACGACCAAGCCCGGCTCGGCAGCGCGACCGTTCCCCGGCGTGGACGCCGGCGTCTTCAGCGAGGCCGGCGAGGAGGTCGGCCCCGGCGGCGGCGGGTACCTCGTGCTGCGCCGGCCGTGGCCCGCGATGCTGCGCGGGATCTACGGCGACGACGCGCGCTACCGCGAGACGTACTGGTCGAAGTACCCCAACACCTACTTCGCAGGCGACGGCGCGCGGATCGACGCCGACGGCGACTTCTGGCTGCTCGGCCGCGTGGACGACGTGATGAACGTCTCGGGCCACCGCATCTCCACGATCGAGGTCGAGAGCGCGCTCGTCGATCACAAGGACGTGGCCGAGGCGGCGGTCGCGGCGCGCAACGACGCGCTGACGGGCCAGGCGATCGTCGCGTTCGTGACGCTGAAGACCGGCGTCGAGGGCTCTGTCGAGAAGATGGAGGAGCTGCGCAACCACGTCGCGGTGAAGATCGGCCCGATCGCGAAGCCCGCAAACGTGGTCTTCACGCCGGAGCTGCCGAAGACGCGCAGCGGCAAGATCATGCGCCGCCTCCTGCGCGACGTAGCCGAGAATCGCCCGCTGGGCGACACGACCACGCTGGCCGACCCGGCGGTGGTCGACGAGCTCCGGACGCGCTCGCACGAGGGCGACGACGACTAGTGGAGCTCGCGATGGCCACGATTGCCGTCGCGGTCGCCAACGTGTGGGCCGTGCCGGGCACGGCGACGATCCCGAACAACCCGCACGTCTGGCCGACGCCCGCGGTGACGTACGCGCAGCGGCTCGCCCTCGTCGGGCACATGCCGACGCAGGTGCTCTACGGCGAGCAGGTCGTCATCCTCGACCGCCGAGGCGCGTGGACGAAGATCGCCGTCCCCGACCAGCCTTCGCCGCTCAACGCACGGGGCTACCCGGGCTGGGTGCTGAACTGGCAGCTCCGGCCGGGCCTGCCGCGCGGGTCGGTGGTGACGGTGACCGCGCCGCGGAGCACGGCTCTCGACGGGTGCGGAGGTCAGCTTCGCGACGCAGCTCCCGCTCGTGCGGCGAGGCGCGCGGTCGCTGACGGTGCGGACACCCGCAGGCAAGGCGCAGCTACCCGCAGCCGCCGCGAAGCCGCTCCCGCGCACGCGAGCCGATCTCGTCCGCAGCGCGAAGCTCTTCCTCGGCCTGCCGTACCTCTGGGGCGGCCTGTCAGCGTGGGGCTACGACTGCTCGGGCCTCACGTGGGCGGTCTACCGGGCGCACGGGATGACGATCCCGCGAGACGCCGACGCGCAGTTCACCGCTGGCCGCCCGGTCGCGCTCGAGGATGCGAAGCCGGGCGACCTGATCTTCTACGGAACGTCGTTCGTCCACCACGTGACGATGTACCTGGGCCGCGGGCAGATGATCGAGGCGCCGAACTCCGCGAGCGAGGTGCGCATCGCCCCGATCCGGACCGACGACTTCGCCGGCGTGCGCACGTTCCTCGACGAACGACCCTGAGCTCGCTCGTGCTCGAGCCGGTAGCCGTCTCCGTCCCTGTTGCGCTGGCACATGCCGGGCTGGACAATGGCCTCAGTCGAAAAAACGCGTCCAAGGAGGAACCGATGGAGGAGCATCCGAACGTCGAAAGACTGCGGCAGGGGTTCGAGGTGCGGCGACGGGCGCCGTTCAACGAAGCGGACCAGCAGCTCCTCGACGAGCTGTTCACCGACGACGTGACCTGGCACGGAACCGGCGAGGGCCCGTGGGGGCGGACGTTCGCCGCCAGGGGCAAGGAGGAGGTGTTCGCGCTGTTCGGAGCGATGGCAGCCGGAAGCGCCGACTCGTTCGACGTCCGGCCCGAGCGGATCTACGCCGACGACGACCACGGCGTGATCATCGCCTCGCTCCACGCCAACATCGGTGGTCGTGAGTTCGAGTGGACGGAGGCACAGATCTTCCGCTTCGAGAATGGAAGGCTCGCCGAGTTCTGGGGGATCCCCGACGCAAGCGGCGCAGCCGCCGCGCTCTCGATGGCCGGAGCCGCAACGCTGGACGACGAGTAGCCGGCCGACGGCCTGAGACGAGCTCGCGGCGGTTGATGCAGCGGCCGGCTGCATCACCGCCGGCAACGAGCCTCTCGACGCTTGACGGAGATCGCGCGGCTGGTCGGGGCGACGAGCCGCTCGAGTGCCGCGATCACACGCCGAGCCACCGGCGGATCGAGACGGCGTGGACGCGCTCCAGCTGGCGCGGCCGTTCGTCCGACTGCCGAGCAGCCGGGCTCGACACAGTCAAGCCTGCGTCCTATCCTGGCGCCGAACGCGCCATGGCGCGCATCTTCATCAGCTACCGCCGCCGGGACAGCGCCGGGCACGCCGGGAGGCTCTACGACGGACTCGTCGCGGAGTTCGGAGAGGCCGAGGTCTATCGCGACGTCGACAAACAGCTGCTGGGGAAGCGGTTCGACGAGCGCATCACGAGCGAGCTCGCCGGCTGCGATGCGTTCGTCGCGGTGATCGGCCCGCGCTGGGTGTCGATCACCGACGACAGCGACCGGCGCCGCCTCGACGACCCCGACGATCTCGTACGCCGGGAGATCGCCGGCGCGCTCGAGCGGGAGATCCCCGTCTTTCCCGTTCTCGTCGATCGCGCGGAGATGCCGGACGAGGACGAGCTGCCCGCCGCGATCGCGAACCTCGGCCTGCACGAGGCGCTCGAGCTGAGCGACTCTCGGTGGGGCTACGACCTCGGGCGGCTCGTCGAAGCCATCCGGGAGGCGCTCGCCGCGGAGGTACTCGCCCCGCACTGCCGGATCGTCGCGCGTGCGCTCGCAGAGAATCGGCTCGTCCCCGTGATCGGATCGCCCGGCTCCTCCACCGACCTGTTCGCCCTGCCGGTACTCCCCTGGATCGACCCCGGGGAGCGGATCCACGGCGTGCTCGCCGCACTTCCGGCGATCCTGCGCCGCAAGGGGTACGACCCCCGGCTGCTGATCGCGACCTCCGAGCGCGGCGACGCGCTCGAGTCCGCATTTCGGGAGGCGGGTGAGGAGTACGCCGTCGCCGGCGAGGAGGAGGAGGCGCTCACCTGGGAGATCGGCGTGCTGTACGAGCCGCAGCCGACGACGATCGTGAGGCTTGCACCTCCGAGTCCGGCCCTCGACCGGCTGTTCGCGCTGGCGCCGCGGAGGACGGAATCCCTCGACAGCCTCCCCACCCAGCTCAGCATTCGGCTCTGGAGCAACGACGTGCTCTTCCTGGGCGGCAGCGAGAACGACGACGGCGTGGCGCAAGTCCTCGCGCGACGCCGGGTCCTCACCCAAGCGACCGCCTGGGTCGTCGGCGTCCCGGCGATCGCCGGGGGGTTCTGGGAGGAGGCCGGCGTGGAGCTCGTCGACGCCGAGCTGCCGGCTTACGGGCGTGCCCTCAGGCGTCAGGTCGAGGCGTTGCCACCGGCCGACTGAGGCGTTACGCCAGCAGCTTCGAGAAGCGCTCGTCGTCCTCGAACGGCCCGATCACCGCGAGGTGGAGCGCTTTCGAGTCGATCAGCTCTTGCCCGACGCGCTGGACGTCCTCGACCGTGACCTTGTCGAGCTCGGCGAGCAGCTGCTCGGGCTCGAGCGTCTCGCCCTCGAGCACCTCGCGCCGGAGACCGAACATGACGAGGCCCTGCGGGCTCTCGGTGTGGAGCACGAAGCGGCCTTTCGCGAGCGAGCGCGCCTTCTCGAGCTCTTCAGCCGGCACGGGCTCGTCGGCCATGCGCTGGAACTGCTCCACGATCACCTTGATCGCATCGTCGATGCGGGCCAGGTCGACTCCCGCCTGCGCGTAGAGCGAGCCGGCGTCGGTGTAGGAGTGGTTCGAGCCGTGAACCGAGTAGGCGAGGCCGCGCCGCTCGCGCACCTCGAGGAAGAGACGCGACGACATGCCCGCGCCGAGCACGGTCGCGAGCAGCTGGAGCGCGTAGCGGTCGGGATGCTCGAGCGGCAGGCTCGGGACGCCGACGACGATCTGCGCCTGGTCGGAGTCCTTGTGGTGCACGCGCACGTGCGGGCCGTCGCCGGCGTCGTGCAGCGCGCCGCGCTCGAGCGTCGCGTGGCCGTTCGCCGGCATCTCGCCGAGCATCCCCTCGAGCGTCGGGACGAGGTCGTCGCCGATCATGCCGCTGACGCCGATCACCATGCGGTCCGGCGTGTACCAACGGTTGACGTAGTCGAGGAACGTGTCGCGGTTCGCGTCGCGGATCGTCTCCTTCGTGCCGAGCGTCTCCCAGCCGAGCGGATTGTCGCCGAACATCAGCGCCTCGTAGACCGAGCCGATGTAGTCGCGCGGCGTATCGAAGTACATGTTCATCTCCTCGAGGATCACGCCCTTCTCGCGCTCGATCTCCTCGGGGTCGAACTTCGAGTGGCGGATCATGTCGAGCAGCACGTCGAGCGCGATGTCGCGGTCGGCGCCCGCGCAGCGGACGTAGTAGCCCGTGTACTCCTTCGAGGTGAAGGCGTTGAACTCACCGCCGATCCCGTCGACGAGCGTCGTCAGGTCGCGCGAGCTCGGCCGGCGCTCGGTGCCCTTGAAGAACATGTGCTCGGCGAAGTGGGCGATGCCTCGGTTGCCTTGCTCCTCGTATCGCGATCCGGCCGCCAGCATCACGAAGCACGCGACCGACTGCGCGTGCGGAAGCGGCGCGGTGAGG
>CAWAGR010000016.1:0-32362 GCA_963781435.1 uncultured Actinomycetes bacterium
GATCACTCCACCCGCCTTCGCCCTCGGCTGAGCTGGCGCCTCGCCGTTTGATCGAGGACGTGCCGCCTGCGGCTATTCCGGCAGCACGAGTTCGCCGCCCCACGATTCTGGGGCAACGTCGTCGAGCGTCTCCGAGAACGTCCACTGATGACCCGCCAGGTCCGCAGCCTCGTACTGTCGCTCCCCGTACTCGAAGTCGGTCGGCTCCATGAGAATCTTCGCCCCGTGCGCCCTGGCGTGCGCGCAATGGGCGTTTACGTCGTCCACTCGAACCGTCACCGAATGCGTCACCTCGCCTGCCCGCGGTGGGCGACGGTCGTGGCGCACGTCACCGACGATCACTGCGCCGTCGCCGAAGCTGAGCTGCGAACGGTGGTCTTCGCCGATCCGCAGCCGTTCGACGAATCCAAACGCAGCGCTGAGCCAGGCGACAGCTGCCCGCACGTCCGGGTAGATGAGGACGGGGATGACGACGGCCGAGGGGATCGAGCGGTTGTTCCTCACAGTCGCGTCAGCTTAGAGCCACGATCCTGCCGGCAGGCGACCCGCGCACACGCTGCCGCCGCACCCGCCCGATGCGAGAGAATCGCGAGATGAAGCTCGAGCGCGCGCTCGCGATCGTCCACGACGTCGTCTCCGAGGCGCCCGGGCCGGTGTCGGTGTTCGTCGCCGACGACCACGGGGAGCTCGTGGCCGCAGCGACGATGGACGGCGCCGCCCCCGACACGCGCCTGAACGCGCAGCGGAAGGCGTACACGGCTGCGCGCTCGGACGCGCGCACGACACGCGAGCTCGCCGAGCAGGTGCGTGAGAACGCGGTCGAGCGCGCGAGCTTCGATCCGTTCTTCACCTTCTTCCTCGGCGGCGTGGCCGTCTTCGAAGACGAGGTGCGCGTCGGCGCCGTCGGTGTCAGTGGCCTACCCGGTCACGAGGACGAGCAGCTCGCGAAGAACGCGATCGAACGCTCCGCGGATCGGCGCTCCTGATCGCTCGGACGCACCGGGAGGGACGGTGCCGGTGCCCTGGTACAGCGCTGCTCCGTGAGTTCACGCGGGCACAGCGGCTTCGCGCGGCGCGAGTTGCTCGGCGAGGAACTGCGCGACCCGCTTGACCGCAGGATCGACGAGCTCGGGGCGGTCGTAGATGTCGATGTGGTTCGGGGTCTCGATCCACTCGATCTCCTTCGGGCCGGTGGCCCGGTCGAAAATCGCCTGAGCGCCCTCGGGTGTGCAGTACGCGTCGACCGTGCCGTGCACGACCAGGAACGGGGTGCGGTCGAGGAGCTCTGCGGCCGAGAGCGAGTCGAGGGTCAGCAGCTGGTACCGCGAGTCGACCGTCATCCGGTTCTCCCAGACGGCGCTCCTCGAGCGCTCGGTGCCGTAGTAGTCGAACGGCTCCTGGCCGGGCATGAGCGCCGGGCCTTCCGTGGCCACGGCCGGTACGTAGGCGATCTCGCCACCGCTCCGCTCGCGCTCGAGGTTCTCGACCGCGCCCGCCAGCATCCCGCGGTAGCCATCCGCGCCGAGCATGTTGCGCAGGCGGTGCGGGCTGTTGTAGGCGCCGCCCACTCCCGCCACCGCACGCACGCGCGGGTCGAACGCCGCGGCTCGCACGGCGTACCCGCCGCCGAGGCAGACGCCGACCACCGCGATCCGGTCCGGATCGACCTCCGGGCGCGAGGCCAGGTAGCCGACCGCGTCGCGCAGGTCGGCGAGCTTGCCGGCCGAATCCTCGTGCTGCCGCGGCTCGCCCTCGCTGTCGCCGAAGTTGCGGTGGTCGAAGGCGAGCGTGACGAACCCCTCGTCGGTGAGACGCTCGGCGTAGTTGCCGACGACCTGGTCCTTGACGCCGCTGAGCGGCCCGGTCAGCGTCAGCGCCGGCAGCGTCCCGCCGGCGGCGAGCGGGCTGTCGTCGGGGACCCGCAGGTCCCCGACGAGCTTCAGCCCCTCGCTCGCGAAGCTGACGCGCTCCGTCGCCAAGCTCACCCTCCGACGCCGAGCTGCTGCATCAGCCCCGCGATGTCGCTGTCGAACCAGGTGGCCAGAATCTTCCCGTCGCCGATCCAGAGGATGGCCATCTCCGTCCACTTGACTTCCTTGCCGGTCGGCGGGATGCCGAAGAACTCGCCGTTGTGCGTACCGCCCTGCGTGATACGGGCCCCGACGCGGTCGGCCTCGGCCGCGATCAGGTCGATCTTGACCCAGTAGTCGGGGAACGCGCTTCGCACCATCTGCACGATCTGCTTCGTCCCCTCGGGGCCGACCGGGAGCGTCGGCGCGCTGGGGCAGATCGCCTCGGGATGGAAGAGCTCGTCGGCGAGATCGAGGTCGCCCTTGGCCCAGACCTCGTCGATCAGCTTGCTCATGATCTCCTTGCACTGCTCGCGCGTGCCGGGCGCGCCGGTCGGCATCACAGGCGGCGGATCGGGCGGCGGCGGGCCGGGAGGCGCCGGGGCGACGCCCATCTGGACGAGCATCCCGGCGATGTCGGCGTTGAACCAGCCGTGCGTGACCTTGTTGTCCTTCAGCCGGAAGAGGCGCGTGCCCGTCCACGAGATCTTCTTGCCCGTGGGCGGGATGCCGAAGAACTCGCCGTCGTTCGTGCCGGTGATCTCGCCGCGGCCGAAGACGAGGTCGCCCTCGGCGAAGAGGTCGACGAAGACGAAGACCGCGTCGGAGAAGGGCCCGGCGAAGATCTTGTACGCCTCCTTCAGGCCCTCGCGACCGGGCTTCTGTCCCGGGATCGGCTCGTCCTCGACGTAGTCCTCGGCGACATAGCCGTCGAACGAGTCGAGGTCCATGATGTTCGTCGCGTAGACGTACCTCGCGATGATCGCCTTGTTCGCGATCTCGGTCGAGTCGTCCGCGGTGACGATCCGGTCCCACTGGTTCGCCTTGTCTTCGATGGTGATGTCCTCTGGCTTCGCCATGGTCTCCTCTCTCGGCGTTTTGGTCAGGATGGGACGGGCGCGCGGGTTGCTCGCCGCCGACGCCGAGCTGGCTCATCAGGGCGAGCATGTCGGTCTGGAACCACGTGGACACGATCTGCCCGCCGGCGAGCTGGCAGATCGCCATCTCGCCGAAGTCGACGCGCTTCCCCGTCGGGGCGATCCCGAACAGCTCGCCCTGGTGCGTTCCGGTCTGGCGGAAGCGGCACACGACCAGATTCTGCTCGGCCACCACGTCTTCGACGGTCATGTGGAAGTCGGGGAACGCGTCGCGGAAGACGCGTGCCACCTGCTTGCAGCCCTCGGGTCCCACCGGAAGCTGCGGTGCATCGGGCGTGATCGACGCCGGATGGAAGAGCTCGTCGGCGAGGTCGTAGTCGCCGTCGTTCCAGATCGCGAGCTGGCTCGTCATCAGCCGCTTGTTCTCCTCGACCGACGTCTCACGACCGCCGGCGACGACCGGGATCGGCGGCACGGGCGGCGGCTCCTCCCAGCCCGGGATCACGCCGAGCTGCTGCAGGAGCTGGGCCGCGCCGAAGCGCTGCCACCGTGCGGCGATCTGGCCCTCCGCGTTCAGCAGGCTGAGCACGATCGCCGAGGTGCTGATGCGGATTCCGGTCGGCTCGACACCCATGAACGTTCCGAGGTGGGTGCCCGTCGAGGCGATGTGGTCGACGGCCTTGTCGCCCTCGACCACGGTGTGCAGCAGCTCCACCTCGAAGTCGGGGAAGGCGCTGCGGAAGAGCTGGACGACCTGTTTCACGCCCTCGCGGTCGGGCGGAAGCCCGGGCAGCGGGTCGTGGTCGACGAAGTCGGGAGCGAGTAGTTCGTCGACGACGTCGATCCGGCCCTGGCCGAAGATCTCGCCGCTCACCCGCCGGAGGACGTTTCGCTTGTCCTCGGTCGTCAGCGTCACGCGCCCAGAACCCATTTCTGAATGACGATTCGTCGTCGGGGCGCGATGGGTGCGCGCGATGCAAGGACGCAGGGAGCCTCGATAGCAGCGCTATCGAGGCGACTGAGGACGAAGCAGTGCGCGTGCACAGCGTGTCCCGACGGCTCAAGGCTTCGTTCTGAAATGGGTTCCTAGCCGCCCTGCGACGGGAGCACGCCGGCCTGCTGGAACAGCGTCAGCATGTCGGTGGCCGTCCACCGCTCGACGATCTTGTCCCCTGCGATCCGGACGAAATCGCTGTGCGTCCAGACGACCTCTTTGCCCGAGGGCTCGGCGCCGTAGAGCGGCTCGCCCGTGTGTGTGCCTCGGACGACCGAGTGAGCCGCCACCTGGTTGCCCTCGGCGACCATGTTCTGCTCGTCGACGTCGAACATGAGATCGGGCATCGCGCGCCAGAGTGCTGCGTGGGACTCGAGCACCGAGTCGAACGTGTCTGTGCCCCAACCCGGGTTGTGATCGAGGAACGCGTCGGCATCGACGAGCTCGCGCGCGGCAACCTCGTCCGCATTGCCGAGGGCTTCGATGAACCTGAGCAGCAACTCCTTGTTGGCATCCGGCGAGCCCGAACCGTCGCCCGAGCTCGACTTGGTCGGGCCCCAGGTCGGGTCGGCGCCCGTCGCGACAGCTCCCGGGCCGACGATGGGCAGAGCGCCCAGCTGCTGCATCATCCCGACCATGTCGAGCTCGCCCCAGCCCTCGGTGACGAGGCCGCCCTGGACACGGTCGATGCCGACCGAGGTGACCGCGACCGACTTGCCGCTCGGCGGAATGCCGTAGAACTCCGCCTCCTGCGTCCCGTACCAGGTGTTGCGGATCGCAACCGTGTCGCCCTCGACGATCAGCTCGTCGATCTCCATGCGGCCGTCCGGGAAGGCCGTGCGCCACGTCTTGATCAGGTCGATCAGCCCGTCCGGCCCCATCCCGACGGCCTGGCCGCCGGCGCCGTGGACCATCATGTTCGGCGAGATGATCTCGTGGGCGAGCTCGTAGCGTCCGCCCGACCACCCTTCTTCGTTCCACCGCCGGATGATCTCTTTCGCTTCTTCAGAAGCCGACATCGACGCGGCTACTCCTCGGCCTTGTCGGCGTCTGCGGCCATCTGCGCGATCGCATCGCGCATCGTCTGATTCGACTTCTCCCGCACCTCGGCGAACTCGTCCCCGACGAGGTAAGGGAGGTCCGGCATCGGAACGCCGCCGATACCCCACATTCCGATGGGAACCTCGTCGATGATGCAATACGTGAACGGCCTGACGACGTCACCGAGCACGCCGACGAACGTGTCCGTGAGCTTCTCGATCAGCTCCGCCTTCTGCTCTTCCGTCGCGACGACATCCTTGATGAATCTGACGTTGATGATCGGCATTTCGCTCGCTTTCTGGTCATGATTCGCCTCGCAACTGCTCCCCGGCGAAGGGGGTGCGCGCGACGGACCTGGGTTCCCCTCTTTGTGTCGTGCCCCCGACCCGGCAGGCGCGCTAGGCGAGCCGATCCGGAAGGGGCTTGAGCGCGTTCGCCTTCCAGAAGAAGTCGTCGACTCCGTGCTGGTCGGCCGTGTAGACCTGGACGTGGGCGATCTTGCCGTCGCGAATCGTGTACACGCTGCAGGTTGGGAAGAGGTAGTCCATGCCCTCGACCGTGCCGTGCCCACTGTGGGTCTCGACGACCCGGTCGTCGCCGATCGTCCCGAACGAGACGTTGTCGACGTTGATCCCCACGGCCATCAGGGCGCCGAAGAACGCCAGCACCTCGTCGGCCCCGCGCTTGACGCCCGAGAGCGGATGATGCCCGGGGAGCGCCCACTCGATGTCCGGTGCGAAGACCTCGCTCTTGAGCGTCTCCATGTCCCCGGCGCCGAAGCACTGATACATCCGGTCCACCGTCGCCATCGGGCCTGTCGCTACCTCTGGTGTCGCCATTCCTGACTCCTTTCTTTCGATCGAATCGCAGGTTTTCGGGTGTCGCCGCGGCTAGTCCGCGATGCGATCGGGGATCGGCTTGAGCTTGGTCGCCGCCCAGAAGAAGTTGTCCGCGCCGTACTGGTCGCCCATGAAGACCTGCACCTCGGCGATCTTGCCGTCGACCACCTTGTAGTGGGTGCAGTTCACGGCATCCAGCTTCGCGTCGCCGACCTGGCCGTGGCCGCGGTGGACTTCGACGACCGTGTCCTCGGTCCACTGCGCGATGTTGATCAGGTCGACCTGGACTCCCGACTCGTTCAGTTGGTGGAAGAACGCGAGCACCTCATCGGCGCCGTTCTTCACGCCGCCGAGCGGATGGCGGCCTGGGAGGGTCCACTTGAGGTCCGGCGCGAAGACCTCGCTCTTGATCGTCTCGAGGTCGCCGCGGTTGAAGCACTCGTACATCTTCTCGACGACCTGCATCGCCGTTGTCTCTGTCGCGGCCAATGGGCCCCCTTTCAATTCGATGCTCAGTCCGGATCGAGGCTCAGGGTGTCCGGTCGACGCCCTCGGGCGAGTCTACGACCCGACGGCACCCGTCGCAACGGTCTGCCGTTTCTCAGGCGTTCAGGCCTGCTCGCCGCTGTCGATCTCGAACCCGACCTTGTCCTCGAAGCACCAGTACCAGTTCTCGCCCGGCTCGAGCGAGCGGATGATCGGGTGCCCGGTCGCCCGGTTGTGCGCCGTGGCGTGCTTGCTGGGCGAGTTGTCGCAGCAGCCCACCTCGCCGCAGGTCATGCACTCGCGGAGGTGGACCCACCACCCGCCGGTGCGCAGACACTCGGAGCAGCCCTCGGTGCTCGAGGGGGTAACCGTGAGATCGATCGAGTCCAGATGCGTGCAGTCGCTCATGTCTCTCCTTGAGTCGAGCCGCCGATTGCGAGCAGGTCGGCGAGACTGTAGTGCTCGGCGTCCGCGGCCGGCAGAGTCGGCCTCCAACTCGGGTCGGAGGCCAGGAACGACTCGGGGTCGGCGTTCAGAAGCCCGACGAGGACCTCGCCGACGATCCGCCCGCCGACCGGGCCGAGCCGGTCTCCCTCCCCGATCACGTCGGCCTCCCGCAGGATGTAGAACCAGAGCGGCGTCTCGTTGCGCCAGCCGTGGCTCGAGAGCCCGACGTCAGCCGGGTCGAGAAGCTCGGCGCCGAGCTTGCGCGCGACCGCCTCTCCCGACGGCAGGCCGATCGCCTGTCCACGCTGCAAGTCGCGCGCGGCGAGGGAGTGGTAGGCCTCGTCGTCGACGTCGCCGGTGATCTGCGCCGGCAGGTTGATCAGGCTCGCGGGCAGGCGACCGTCCATGCGCTTGGCTCGTTGCGCGGGCGGCGAGCCGGGAAGGTCGAACAGCAGCGACCACTCGATCGCCCGCTCGGGCGGGACGTGGCCGAAGCCCATCAGGTCGGGGAACATCGCGAGCTCGCCGCTGCCCGCGTTGATGCGGTAGCGATGGCGGATCTGGCTGTGGCCGTAGCGGAACGCCGCGTCGGCGAACTCGAACGGGATGTACGGCTCGCCCTCGAGCGCGTAGTAGCGCGGACCCTGCTCCAGCAGCTCCGCCGTCAGCTCCTGCCCGACGAGGCCGGGAAGGTAGTCGTGCAGCAGGATCCACTGGTAGTGCCATATCGTCGCCAGCCTGGCCTCGTCGAAGATCTCGGCCTCGGCGACGCCGTCCTCGCGCAGGCGGTCGACCACGAGGTTGTGGGCCCGGAGGAACGCGACATGGAGCTGGTTGACGAAGAGGTGGACGTCGTTGCGGGGGTCGCCGATCAGCGCGAGGCCCTCCTGGTTCCGCGGCACGTCGTTGCCTCCTACCCCGAGCAGAAGCTTGGCGGGATCCGTGCGTTGGTACAGGTAGGGCCCGCCGACCGGGCCGCCGCCGTAGAGACATTCGAGGTTCAGGCGCGGTGTCCGGAAGTTCCGCAGCAACCCCTCCTCGGCGTGCGAGCGCAGCGGCGAGCGGTCGGCTGTGATGTCGTGCGCGATGAACTGGCCGAAGAACGGCCAGCCGGCTGCGACCGTCGCGTCGTCGGCGCCCGTGGCCTCGGCGCCGCTCGCGTCGCAGGCGCCCCCGGCCGAGCCGATCATGTGCAGGAAGCCCTCGTCGGCCGAGAACGGCGGCAGGTCGGTGAACATCCGGCCGTAACGCCCGCCGTAGATCGGCGCGTCGACCACCCGGTCCGGCGCCAGGCAGTGGTCGCGCGCCAGCACCCGCTTCGAACGGATCGACGCCACAGCCGTTCATGTTACGTCGGCCGCAGCCGACGCCCGGCTCAGCCGCTCGGCTACTCGCCGCAGGCGAGCCGCTCGGCCAGGGCCTCGGGCAGCCCGGCCTTGCGGATCTCGGCCTGGGTCGACTCGATGTCGTACGGAACGCGACGGAAATGGGCGCTCCGGGTCTCGAGGTCGAGCAGCAGGTACGCGGCCCTGGAGTCGCCGTCGCGGGGCTGCCCTACCGAGCCCGGATTGAGCAGCCAGCGACCCTCGGTCAGCTCGATCTCGCTTCCCCCCTTGGCGAGCCCGCCTGCGAGTGCGTCGCCGTTCGAGAGCAGGAGGGCGATCGGAATATGACTGTGACCGACGAGTACGACCCCCGCCGTCGTCATCTCGAGCGCGGTTCGCACAGCCGATTCGCTGAGGACGTACTCCCAGACCGGGTCGCGAGGACTCGCGTGGAAGAGCTCGACGCCGGAGCGCTCACCCTTCGGCTCGAGTGTCTTCAGGTACTCGAGGGCGTCGGCGTCGAGCTCGTCGATCGTCCAGCGGGCGCTCACCGCTGCGTCGGGCGAGAAACCGGTCAGGTCGACCTGGCCGAGCGCGGCGAGATCGTGGTTCCCGAGCAGGCACACCGCCGAGTGCGAGCGAGCCTCCTCCACGCATCGATTCGGCTGCGGCCCGTAGCCGACGATGTCGCCAAGGCACCAGATCTCGTCCACACCCTCCTGCTCGGTATCGGCGAGGACGGCCTCGAACGCATGCCAGTTGCCATGGATATCGGAGATGACTGCGGCTCGCAAGAAGGCTCCGCCGGTGATCCTATGAGTCGGCTCGCATCGTTTCCAGCGTCACGTACGCTTGAAACGAGATGTCCGAGGGATTCAGTCCTGCGTTGCGCGAGGTGAGCGACGCGGTGCTGGCGGTGGTTTCGAACCTCGGCGTCGAGCAGGTTCTCCAGCGGCTCGTGGACGTCTCGCGCGGGCTCGTGCACGCGAGATACGCCGCTCTGGGAATCCCCAATGGAGACGGCGGCTTCGCTCAGTTCCTCACCGCGGGGATGAGCGAGGAGCTGATCTCACGTCTCGGGCCGCTGCCGGAGACACATGGTCTGCTCGGCGCGATGCTCGAGGCGCCGGACTCGTATCGGACGGGGGACATCCAGCGCGATCCGCGCTTTCGCGGCTGGTGGCCCGAGGGGCACCCCGACATGCGCTCCTTCCTGGGCGTCCCGATCTGCGCGGCCGGAGAGGTGATCGGTGCGTTCTACCTCACAGACAAGGAGGATGCGCCGGAGTTTTCGGCCGGCGATCAGGAGCTGATCGAGCTACTGGCCGCGCATGCGGCGATCGCGGTTACCAACGCTCGTCTCTACGAACGAAGCCGCGAGCTCTCGATCCTCGACGAGCGCAACCGCCTCGCCCTCGAGCTGCACGACGTGATCAGCCAGAAGCTGTTCGCGCTCGCGCTGGCGGCGGAGTCGGCCGACACGTTGCTCGGTGTCGACGAAGACGCGGCCCGCGTTCAGATCGACCGCTTGCGGCAGCTGTCGCAGGAGGCGCTCGAGGAGCTGCGCTACCTCATCCTCGAGCTGCGCCCGCCCGAGCTCGAGCGAGACGGGCTCGCGACCACCCTGAGGAAGCACGTCGAGGTGCTGCGCCGTGTCCAGGGAGGCGTGCCCGACGTGGAGCTCGAGCTCGATGGAGAGCCGCCGGCCGACGCGAGTCGGGACCGCGAGCTGCTTCGAATCGCGCAGGAGGCGCTCCAGAACGCCATTCGCCACTCGGGCGCGACGCGGATCGTCCTGCGCCTCGCGGCCGACAACGCCCGACTCGTGCTCGAGGTCCGCGACGACGGCACCGGCTTCGACCCGCAGGCGACCGAGGTGCGCGGCCGCCGGCTCGGCCTCTCCTCGATGGAGGAAAGGGCGCGGCGGCTCGACGGGCAGCTCGTGATCAACTCGGTCGCCGGGTCCGGGACGACGGTGCGGCTCGAGGCACCCTTTGTCTAGCTCGATCCGCGTCCTGGTCGTGGACGACCACGCGGTCGTCCGGGAAGGGCTGCGCACCTTTCTGCGCCTCCAGGAGGGGATCGAGGTGGTCGGCGAGGCGAGCGACGGCGAGGAGGCCGTCGCGCAGGCGCAGCGGCTCACGCCGGACGTCGTCCTCATGGATCTGGTGATGCCGAAGCTCGACGGCGTCGAGGCGATGCAGCGCATCCGTGCCGAGCGTGCGCAGACCCGCGTGATCGTCCTGACGAGCTTCGGAGAGGACGACAAGCTGCTGCCCGCCGTGCGCGCAGGCGCGGCCGGCTACATCCTGAAATCGGCCGAGCCGCGCGAGGTCGTCCGGGCGATCCGGGCGGCGCACGAGGGCGAGGCGGTGATCGACCCGAAGTCCGCCGGACGGCTTTTCGACGCCCTTGCGAGATCCCAGCACGGGCGGCAGTCGCTGACGCCCCGTGAGCTCGAGGTACTGGGGTGCCTCTGCCGCGGGCTGACGAACAAGAGCATCGCGCGCGAGCTCGGCCTCTCCGAGAAGACCGTCAAGGCGCACGTCGGGCACATCCTCGCGAAGCTAGGCGTCACCGACCGCACCCAGGCGGCATTGCTTGCAGTGCGTGAAGGCCTCATGAACTGTTAGTCCGCAACGTGCTGGAACGGCAAGAGCCTGGGGCGACTTTCCGCGCTGCAAGTGCGCAGCGAGCGGCCGCGAGTGCGGGCTTTGCCCGTGCTCGCTCACCACGAGTTGCCAAGTGTCGGAGAGGGGGCTCGTGGGGGAGAACCGGAGGTGCTCCCCCACGGTCCTACGACCAAGGTCCGATTGCGGCAGGACCCGGGTGCTGCCGTACGGTCTAAGCCATGCCGACCGCGCTCATCACCGGAGCTTCACGCGGCCTCGGGCTCGCACTCGCCCGTGAGCTTGCGGCCGACGGCTGGCGCCTCGTCGTCGACGCCCGCGAGCCGGATGCCCTCGAACGGGCTCGCGCCGAGCTTGCGCGGCGAACGGACGTCGTCGCCCTCCCCGGTGACGTCGTCGACGCCGCGCACCGGCGGGCGCTCGTCGCCGCGGCGGGCCGACTCGACCTGCTCGTGAACAACGCGAGCGCGCTCGGGCCGAGCCCGCAGCCGCCGCTCGCGACCTATCCGCTCGCCGAGCTCGAGCGCGTCTACGCGGTGAACGTCTTGGCGCCGCTCGCGCTGATCCAGCTCGCGGTGCCGCTGTTGCCGCCGGGCGGCCGGATCATCAATGTGACCTCAGATGCCGCCGTCGAGCCGTACACGGGCTGGGGGGGTTACGGCTCCTCGAAGGCGGCGCTCGAGCAGCTCGGGAACGTGCTCGCAGCAGAGCACCCCGAGCTGCTCGTCTACACCGTCGACCCCGGCGACATGCGAACACAGCTCCACCAGGAGGCGTTCCCAGGTGAGGACATCTCGGACCGGGCGGAGCCGGAGGCGTCCGTCCCGGGGCTGCTCGCGCTGATCCGGGGCGAGCTTCCAAGCGGCCGGTACCGCACCCGCGACCTCGTGCCGATCGACATGGCGCCGGTCGAGGCGTGACCGCGCTGCGCGCGCCGCGAGGCTGGAGCTGGGGCTCGATGCGCGGCTTCGTCCGGCATCCCTTTCGGAGAGCGTAGGGCCGTGGCCGCGGTCGTCGACTTCGACTTCGAGGTGCCGCAGGCGTGCGAGGCGCACGAGCCGCCCGAGGCGCGCGGCCTCGCCCGCGACGAGGTGCGGCTGATGGTCGCGACCCGCGGCGACGAGACGCTCGTGCACGCTCGCTTCAACGAGCTGCCGCGCTTCCTCACGGCGGGTGACCTGCTCGTCGTGAACGTGTCCGCCCAGATCCCTGCGGCGCTGCCTGCGACACGGCCGGACGGCACGGCGCTCGAGCTGCGGCTCTCGACGCCGACACCGGACGGCCGGTGGCTGGTCGAGCTCCGGCTCGGCGCTGCATCGTTCACGGGCGGCGTGGAAGGCGAGCGCCTCACGCTTCCGAACGGCGCGCACGCGAAGCTGCTCAGCCGCTACGCCCACGGCCGGCGGCTCTGGCTCACCGACCTCCAGCTGCCGAGGCAGCTCGATCGTTACCTCGCCGAGCACGGCCGCCCCATCCGCTACGGCTACGTGTCGAGGTCGTGGCCGCTCGAGGCGTACAGAAACGTCTACGCGCTCGAGCCCGGCAGCGTCGAGCCCCCGAGTGCGGGCCGCCCGTTCACGCGCGAGCTGATGACTCGGCTCGTCGCGAAGGGAGTTCTCGTCGCGCCACTCGTCCTCCACACGGGCGTCTCCTCGCTCGAGCGCGACGAGACGCCGTATCCCGAGTGGTACCGCGTGCCGACGCACACCGCGCAGCTCGTCAACGCCGTCCGCGGCTGGGGAGGCCGGGTCGTCGCGGTCGGGACGACCGTGGTGCGGACTCTCGAGACGGTCGCGGCGCCGGACGGCACGGTCGAGCCACGAGAAGGCTGGACGTCACTGGTCGTCACCCCGGACACAGGGCTGAACGCGGTCGACGGCCTCATTACCGGCTGGCACGAGCCGAGGGCGACGCACCTCGAGTTGCTGGAGGCCGTTGCCGGCGCGGAGCTCCTCGAACGGTCGTACCTCGCGGCGCTCGAGCACGGCTACCTCTGGCACGAGTTCGGCGACAGCCAGCTGATCCTGCCCTAGATGATTGATTCCACGATCTCGCGTGCCCGGCTGCGCGAGCTGGCGCGTCCGGGCGCTCCCGGCTCGCGCAGACCGGCATGGCCGGCCCGCACAAGCCGTCCGCTTCACGCCGCCGCCCTGGCGCCGATGCCTCCAGCATCGCCACAGACCGTCGACGCGCCCCAAACGAGCCAGCTCGCGGCCGAAACAGACGATCTCGTGGAATCAACCATCTAGCGCGCGAGGGGTGGGTCAGCCCGGGCGCCGCTCCGGGAACCGCGGCAGCCCGTCCTCGGGGATCGGCTCCCACGGCGCCGCGTAGGCGACGAACTGGCGGTAGCTCGGCCTGATCCCGGGATCGCCGTCGAAGACGCCGAGGCGGACGGCCGCCAGGCCGGCGTCGACGGGGCTCCTGCTCCAGAGGCTCGAGCCGCACTCGCCGCAGAACACCTTCGCCCAGCCGTCGTCCGGGCGGTACTCGCGCAGAAGCTCCTCGCCCCGAACGAGCCGCAGCGAACCCGGCACTACACGCGCCTGCGCGGAGGCCGGCGTGCCGGTTCGCCGCTGGCAGCGGGTGCAGTGACACCAGCTCGCAGAGACGAGCGGCGCGTCGATCTCGAAGCGAACGGCGCCGCACAGGCAGCCGCCCGACAGAGGCAACTCGGGCATCGTGCGGAGTCTAAGAAGTAGAGGCGACCTCGGGCCGGCGGCTCAGGCAGGTACGAGGCCCTCCGCGGGGGCCTGCTCGACTGCCGGCTCCGCCTCCCGCTGCACGCGCACGATGACCGTGCCGACGACGATGTCGTGCCAGGCGCGGCGTCGATAGTCCCAGAGCGGCCAGAGGATGTTGAGCACCGCCGGCAGGATCAGGGGGACGAACAGGAACCACTTGAGCAGCACGTCGCGCACGAGCGTGCGTACGAAACTCGGCTTCTTCTCACCGGAGCCGACGACGTGCAGGCCGAGCGCGACGTTGCCGAGCGTCCGGCCTTTCCACGAGCCCGGAGCGAAGGCGAATGCCGAGTGGTAGGAGAGCGCTGCCGCGGGCAGGACCACCATCGAGAACGGAAGCCACGCAAGAACCCCGTAGGTGGACCAAAACCACCTGCCGACCAGGGACCAGATGAGCACCACGAGCAGGGCTGCGAGAGCGCAGATGCAGAGCAGATCGATCAGCTGCGCCGCCCCGCGCCGGGGCCATGCTCCACCGCGCTCCATGTGTAGCCCCTCCTGACTCGCCGCCCGCTGCCGTGCGATGCGTCGCAGTTGCGCGAGCCGGCCGACAGGGAGGAGCAGCACCAGCGTCGTGATGAGCAGCATGGTCAGGTCGGTAAAGAAGAGGGCAACAATGTTCGTGGCATCCCAGTCGCCGTCTACGAGGCCGACAACTTGGCGTGTCAACCAAACCGTAAAGGGGAGTACCGACAAACCGACGATCAGCAATGGGATCATCAGCATCGCTTGCGCGAAGAGATCGAGGGACAGCTCCCGCGGCCGTCTGACGCCGAACTCCGCGAACGCGCGGTCCTCCAACGCGTACACGTTCTCTCGCGAGATCTTCGGCTCGGCAGAGTACGTCTGTCGCAGCGTTCTCGTGACCGGATACCTCGTGGCCGGAATAGGCGCCGACAACGTGCTGTCCACCGAGGTCGGGCGCATCAGGAAGATGAGCCGTTTCAATCGCAGCGACGGTATCCCGATGAACACCAACAGCAGCCAGATCGTGAAAGGCAGGAGGACGAGAGCGGCCAAGCCGCTCGCGGCGACGCGCGAAAGGCGGCAGTCCTTCCAGTCGTCCGTCTTCTCGTCTTGGACACATCCGAACGACTTGAACCCGTCCATAGCCTCGTTGCGATCGAGGGTCAGGGTCGCCCTCGTCAGCATGCCAAGCGGCCTCGCCCCGATACCTCTGAGACGGAGGTCCCTCAGGCACCCGAGCGTTGCGCCCTCTGCGTCGCACTTGGTACTCAGGACCGGATTCTTGGCGCCGCCCGGATTCCACGCACCGAGGGGCGTCTCTTCCTCGAAGCCGTGGTTGCTGACGACGTTGACCGGCTCGACGATGACGTCGTCGAGCAGGAAGTACGTGTGGATAACGCCGTCGTCGTGGACCGTGAACCACAGCACCACCTGCCGGCCGCTCCATTCGCTCGTGTCGTAGTTCCCGTCCACCCAGGTATCGCTGTCGGTACAGACCTTCGGGAACTTCTCGAGAACCGTGCCGGCGGGGTCGCGGATCTGCATCTGGAAGTAGTCGTATTCGACCGTGTCCTTACAGTGCGGCTGGTAGGAGAACCTCAGCTTGGAGCCTCCCTTTGGCAAACGCACCTCCTGCTTGAGAGTGCTGTCGCCCTCGAAGTCGTCGCCCGGTGCGCCGAGCTGGGCCGAGTGATCGCCAAGGTGCGCGTCGGCCGGGCTGCCGCTGAGGATCGGTTTGTCCGGCGCCACGTAGCCCGCCAAGAGGTACGCCGCGAACAACACGCCGAGAGCGAGGATGAACGCTGCCGTCCTGGAGGAAAGGGCCGACGGCAGGCTGCGCTCGAAATCCTCGAGCGCCTTCACATCCGCGTCGCAGGTCTCCCCGCGGCGACGCGCGATGCCATCGGCGTAGCAGCGCCGCTTCAGCGCGCCGCTGGTGCTGCGCATGTGTTGAACGAGGAAGAACTTGACGAGCCAGCGCGGCCGCGGCACGCGTGCGAGCCTGCCGAGACGCGTCCGACGCCGCTTGAGGAAGAGCGTGAACGGCAGCTCGCCGACAAGGCCGAGCGCCTCGTCGTACGCCTTCAGGAGAGCCCGGAGTTCGCTCACACAGTCGAATACCGTCTGCTTCCGTCCGTCTGGCGGACGCAACGACGAGGGCTGGTCCTCCGACATCCTCACTTCCTTCGTTGGCTGCACTCGAAGCTAGCCGTCCCGGGCAACGGATTCAATCCGCCGAGTGTGACGCTCGTCGAGGACGGATTGTCAGGCGGTGGAAGCCCCACGATCGCAAGAGACAAAGCGTTTCGGCACCTAAGTAGGTTGCCGCAGCCACGATCGGTGTCGGCGCCGATGGTCTCCCGCGCGCCTCGTGCGACAACGGAACCATGCTGGTGAAGCTTCGGAGCGCCTCCGCGCTGGCCGTCTTGTGCCTCGCCGCGATCGTGGCCGGCGGCGCCCTGTCCCTCTCGGGCGAAACGGAGTCCGCCGACCTGATCTGGGGCGCGGCGACCGCGGCGATGCTCGTGCCCCTCACGTGGTCGGTCGTCCGCACGGTCCTGCGCGGCGACGTCGGCGTCGACGCGATCGCCCTGATCTCGATGGCCGGCGCGCTCGCGCTCGGCGAGTACCTCGCAGGTGCCGTGATCGCGCTCATGCTCGCGGGCGGCAACGCGCTCGAGGAGCGCGCCGGCGCGCGGGCGCGGCGCGAGCTGACGCTGCTCGTCTCGCGGGCGCCGCGCACCGCGCGCCGGGTCACCGACGGCGAGCTCGAGGAGGTGCCCGTGGACGACGTGGTCGCCGGCGACCTCGTGCTCGTGCGGGCCGGCGAGGTGCTGCCGGTGGACGGCGTCCTGGAGAGCGACGAGGCGGTGCTCGACGAGTCGGCGCTGACCGGCGAGTCGCTGCCGGTTCTGTACCACCGCGGCCGGCAGCTACGGAGCGGCGCCGTCTGCGCGGGGACGCTGCACCTGCGGGCGAGCCGCCCCGCCGCCGAGAGTGCATACGCGGCGATCGTGCGGCTCGTCGAGAGCGCCGAGGCGCAGCGGGCGCCGTTCGTCCGCATGGCCGACCGCTACGCCGCGTTCCTGCTGCCGCTGACGCTCGTGGTTGCCGGCGCGGCCTGGGCCGTGTCGGGCGATCCCGTGCGCGCGCTCGCCGTCTTCGTCGTCGCAACGCCGTGCCCGCTGATCCTGGCCGCGCCGATCGCGCTGCTCTGCGGCGTCTCGCGTGCGGCGCGTGCGGGCGTGGTGGTAAAGGGCGCTGCCGCGATCGAGCGGCTTGGTCGAGCGCGCACGGTGGTGCTCGACAAGACCGGCACGATCACCCTCGGCACACCGCGCGTCGAGCGGATCACGTCGATGGACGGCCTCGGTGAGGCCGAGGGCCTGCGTCTCGCCGCCTCGCTCGACCAGGTCTCCGTCCACCCATTCGCCGGCGCGCTCGTCCAGGAGGCGCGCGACCGCGGCCTGCGGCTCGACTTCCCGCGCGGGGCAGTCGAGCAGCCGGGGCGGGGGATCGAGGGAACGGTCGGCAGCCGCCGCGTCGCCGTCGGCAGCGACTCGTACCTGCGCACGCTCGGCTACGACGGCTCCTTGCCGGCGGGCCAGCCCACGGAGCCCGGCCACGCCCGAGCGCTGATCGGCGTCGACGGGGAGATCGTCGGCGCCGCCGAGTTCTCCGACCCGCCTCGCGAGGACGCGCTCGACATCGTCGAGCGGCTGCACGCCGGCGGCGTCGTCCAGGTCGCGCTCCTGACCGGCGACCACACGGCCGTCGCCGAGTCCGTCGGCTCGCTGCTCCGCGTCGACCGGATCTACGCCGATCGGTCCCCGGAGGAAAAACTCGACGTGGTGAAGGCGATTCGTGCCACGCCCGGCCTCGCCCCGGTGGTGATGGTCGGCGACGGCATCAACGACGCGCCGGCGCTCGCGCTGGCTGACGTCGGGATCGCGATGGGCGCCGCGGCTGCGACCGCGTCGACGGAGGCCGCAGACGCGATCGTGCTCGTCGACCGGCTCGACCGGATCGTCGATGCGATCGCGATCGGCCGCCGCTCGCTCGGCATCGCGCGGCAGAGCGTCATCGCCGGGATGTGGCTCTCGTTCGCGGCAATGATCCTGGCAGCGGCCGGCCTGATCGCCCCGGTCGGCGGAGCGCTTCTGCAGGAGGCGATCGACGTCGCCGTGATCGCGAATGCGCTCCGCGCACTGCGCGCGTGACCGCCGTCTCACGCTCCCGGACGGGCCGCTCCTACGCGAGCATCGTCCGCGCCAACGTCTTCACGGTCTTCAACCTCATCCTCGCCGTCGCGGGCGCGATGACGCTCGCGTTCGGCGAGTGGCAGGACGCGCTCTTCCTCGGGGTGCTCGTCGCCAACGCGAGCATCGGCACCGTGCAGGAGGTACGCGCGAAGCGGGCCCTCGACCGGCTGACACTGCTCATCGCGCCGCACGCCCGCGTCGTGCGCGACGGGGCCGTGCGCCCGCTGCCGGTGGAGGAGATCGCCGTCGGCGACCGCGTCCGGCTCGAGCCCGGCGACCAGCTGCTCGCGGACGGCGTCGTCGAGGAGGCGAGCATGCTGCGGCTGGACGAGTCGATCCTCACCGGCGAGTCGTTCCTCGTCGCGCGCGCTCCCGGCGACGAGGTGCTCTCTGGCTCCTTCGCCGTCGAGGGAACCGGCACGTACACCGTCACGGCCGTCGGCGCATCGAGCTACGCCGAGCGTGTGACCGGCGAGGCACGCACGTTTCGCCATCCGCGCTCGCCGCTCGAGCGGGCGCTGAACCGGCTCCTCTATGTGCTCGTCGGCGTGATGGTGCCACTCGGGATCGTCCTCGGCTACGCGCTCTGGCACCGGCAAACGCCGCTCGACGAAGCGGTTCCGACCGCGGTCGCCGCGGTCGTCACGCTCATCCCCGAGGGTCTGATCCTGCTCACGAGCCTCACCTTCGCCGTCGCGGCCGTCCGCATGGCCCGTCGCGGCGCGCTGGCACAGCAGCTGAACGGAATCGAGTCGCTCGCCTCGGTCGACGTGCTCTGCCTCGACAAGACGGGGACGCTGACCGAAGCGGCGCTGCGTGTGGCCGGGGTCGTCGGCCCCGACGGGCTCCCGGAGCAACTCGGCCGCTACGCGGCGTCGGCGTCGGCGCGCAACCGCACGCTCGAGGCGATCGCGGCCGCCTATCCAGCCGGGGCCGAGGAGCCCGCGGAGGAGGTGCCGTTCTCCTCGCGCCGCCGCTTCGGCGCCCTCCGGCTCGGCGGCGTCGGCTACGTCCTCGGCGCGCCCGAGCACTTCGAGCTCGGCCCGCTCGCAGCCGAGGTCGAGCGCGCGGCCCGCGACGGGCGGCGGGTGCTCGCCTTCGGCACGAGCCAGGAGCTCGAAGCCGAGCGGCCGCGCGCGCACGGGCTCGTCCTGCTCGCCGAGCAGCTCCGCCCCGAGGCGCGCTCCACGATCGAGTGGTTTCGCCGCCAGGGCGTCGAGCTGAAGGTGCTCTCGGGCGACCGAGCCGAGACCGCCGCGGCGATCGCCCGCGACGCCGGCATCGCCGGGCCTGCCTTCGACGCCTCGAACCTTCCCGCCGACGACGGCGAGCTGCGCCGGATTGCGCTCGACCACGCGGTGCTGGGACGCATCTCGCCGGCGGACAAGCGACGGGTGGTGGAGGCGCTGACCGCCGCCGGGCGCTACGTGGCGATGGTGGGCGACGGCGTCAACGACGTGCCCTCCCTCAAGGCCGCACGACTCGCAATTGCGCAGGGAAGCGGCACGCAGATGGCGCGCAGCGTCGCCGACGTCGTGCTCGTGAGCGGCGACTTCGCGGCCGTGCCCGCGATGGTCGAGGAGGGGCGCCAGATCCTCCGCAACGTCCAGCGGGTCGCGAAGCTGTTCGTCACGAAGTCGGTGTTCGCGTCGTTCCTCGTGCTCTCGATCGGGCTGACGCCGACCGCCTATCCGCTGCTGCCGCGGCATCTCACTCTGGCCGCGTCGCTCACGATCGGCATCCCCGGCTTCTTCCTCGCCCTGGCCCCGAGCTCGGGCCCGTACTCCTCCGAGGGCTTCCTGCGCGAGCTCGCCCGCTTCGCGCTGCCCGCGGGAACCGCGGCCGGGCTCGGCGTCGTCTCGAGCTACCTGTTCGCGCTCAACGTGCTCGACCTGCCGGTCGAGTCGGCCCGAACGGTGGCCGTGACCGTGGTCGTGCTCGTCGGGCTCTACCTGCTGCTCGCGCTGGAGGCGTCCGGCGGGAAGCGGAGCGCGGCGGTCTCGCTGCTCTGCCTGATCCTGCTCGCGAGCTACGCCCTGGTGCTGGTCGTGCCATTCGCCCGGGACTTCTTCGCGCTCGCGGCCCCGACCCTCAGCATCCTCCTCCCCGCGCTCGCCGGCGCGGCGCTCGCGATCGGCGGACTGGCCGTGCTGGACGACCGCTTCGTACCCGGCAGATCCGGCTAGGAGACGCCCCTTTGCCTCAGGCGCTCGGCGGCACGCGGCGCGTACGCCAGGCGAAGAGCGCCCACAGCGCCGCAGAGCCGATGAGGATCACACCCCAGGCGGTCGAGAGCTTCGGCTCCGTCACGTTGGGGATCCGCCAGTCCGTCCAGCCGCGCTTGACGATCTGCTCGAGCCAGAAGTCGTTGGCGAGGTTGCCTGCGCCGTAGCAGAACATCAGCGCGAGGTAAGCGCCCGCGACGCCGCGAACCCACGCCGTTCGCATGCTCGTGAGGAGGCGCGAGAGAAGGAGCGCGGTCAGGACGAGCAGCGCGCCGTCCAGCCCGTGGTGGTGGCCGTGGTGCACGGCAGGGTGGAGCGTCGGGTCGCCGGGCTGGGCCCGCAGCTCGCCCGTCTGGTAGATCGTGCCGAGCACCGGTACGCCGTCAAGCGACAGGCCAAGGTCTGCCAGCACCCAGGGCACGGCGAGCAGGAGCGCCGCCACGGCGAGGAGGAGACGCAACCGGTCCCCGGCGCGGCGGCCCGCGCGCTCGATCCCGCCCGATCGCCACGCGAGCGTGCTGAGGACGACCGCCACGGCGACGCCGAGCGCAGCGATCGCGTTGGACGGCTTCGCGTCGAGGTCGCCCTGGTCGACCACGCCGGGCCAAACCACGGCGGCGCAGAGCACGATCCCGGCGACGCCGACCGCCGCGAGCCGGCCGCGCTGCCGCTCGGCAAGCACGATCAGGACCGCGATCGCAGCGAGCGCGATCGGGAAGTTGAGCAGGACCAGCACGCGGCTCGCTCCGCCGCCGAGCCCGCTCCGGGAGACGTGGTAGAGCTCACCGGGGCCGAGCCGCGCGTACGTGAGGAGCACGAAGCCCGACACGACGGCGAAGAGCAGCCAGACGGCGGCGACCTCGAACGGGAGCCCGGACCGAGGGCTCCCCCCTCTCATCGTTTGGTCCGATGACGATCCAACTCGAGCGAACCTACGCGGTTGACGTGTACGGGGCAAGCGTCCCGGCCGCCACCGAAGCCGCCCCTCCTTGCCCAGGACGTCGCCCGTGTCCGAGCGCTGATGCCGATCGAGCGCGCACGGCTGCGCAGGCCCGTAGCATCGCGAGAATGAGCGTCCGCGCAGCGCTTGCGATCGCCGGCCTCGCGGCGCTGCTCGTTCCCGCCGCGGCCCTCGCCGCCGACGACGGTGCCGACCAGCAGCTCGCGGAGAAATACGCCCCCGTGGTCGGGCTCAAGCAACACGAGTCGTGCGCGAACACCGGCGAGCCCTACCGGCCCGTGCCGGTGGAGACGGTGCTCGGGCGACCCGACGTCGTGCTGCTCGGGCCGGATGGCGCGGTGGTGAAGAGCGCGCCGACCGCCGCCGATCTGTACGGGAAGGACGGTGGGTACTGGCTCGACTTCCCGGGGAGCCCTCTGGACGCCGGCTGTAGCTACGAGGAGTGGTTCAACCGGATCGCAGCGGGCAAGGCGACCACGGCCTACGCCCACATCGTCGGGGAACAGGGAAAGCTTGCGCTCCAGTACTGGTTCTACTACCCCTTCAACGACTGGAACAACAAGCACGAGAGCGACTGGGAGATGATCCAGCTCGTCTTCGACGCTGCCACGGCGGAGGAGGCGCTCGTCCAGGCACCTGCTCTCGTCGGCTACTCGCAGCACGAGGGAGCCGAGAGCGCGACGTGGGACGACGCGAAGCTCGAGAAGCGTGGCGGGCGACCGGTCGTGTACCCGGGCGCGGGCTCGCACTCCAACCAGTTCGTCCAGTCGCTCTATCTCGGGCACGGCGCACAGACCGGGTTCGGCTGTGACGACACCCGCGGGCCGACCCGCTACGAGCAGACACAGGTCGTTCTGGTGCCGTCGAAGGCGACCGGCCCGGACGACCCGTTCGCCTGGCTCGGCTACCTCGGGCACTGGGGCCAGGAGGTGTCGGGGCCGAACAGCGGGCCGACCGGCCCCACGTTCAAGAGCCAGTGGACCAAGCCGATCACCTGGGTCGACGAGGAATGGCGGTCGGACAACGTGCAGGTACCGGCCTCGAGCTCGGTCGCGCCCACGGCAACCGGCTTCTTCTGCACGGTCGTCGCGAAAGGGTCTGCGATCTACCTCCGCTTTCTGCGCAACCCGTTCCTCGTGCTCGGGATCCTCGCGGCGATTGCGATGTTCGCCGTCTGGCTCTCGCGCCGGACGAGCTGGTCGCCCGCCCTACCCAGTCCGATCCGGCAGCAGCGCGACGGCGGTGAGATCTACCGGTCGGGGTTCCGCGTGTACCGCAGCCGGCGCGCGCTCTTCATCGGGATCGGGCTGATGACGATCCCGCTCGGAGCGCTCGCCACGATCGCGCAGAACCTCCTGTTCGACGTGACCGGATTGTCCGCGCTCACCGACGTGGCGGTCGACGATCCCGTGGTCGGCGCGTTCGCCGCCGTGCTCTTCGGCGCCTTCAGCACCCTGATCGCCGCAACCCTCGTGTATGCGGCGTGCGCGGAGGCGCTCGACCGGATCGACGACGGCGAGCAGCCTGACGCGCTCGACGCCTACCGCGGCATCCTCCCGGCGCTCGTCCCGCTCGCCTGGGCGACGCTGCGGATCACGGTCGTCACCGGCCTCCTGGTCGTCACGGTGATCGGAATCCCGTTTGCCGTCGTCTACCTCATCCGCAAGACGCTCACGCTCCAGTCGATCGTGATCGAGGAGCGCGGAGGGACCTCCGGCCTGAAGCGAAGCAGCCAACTGGTGCGCGGCAGCGAGTTGCGAGTCTTCGCGATCGGCGCGCTCGTGAACGGCACCGTGGCTTTCCTCGGGCCGACGATCGGCGTCGCGATGATGTTCGTCACCCCGGCGTCGCTGGGCTTGATCAATCTCGTCGCCGCGCTCGTGTACGTGTTCGTGCTCCCCGCGGCCGGCATCGCCATCGCACTGCTCTTCTACGACCTGCGCATCCGCGGCGAGGGTGTGCAGGAAGGCCCGGAGCCCGCACGCCTCGAGCCCGCACGCCCGGACACCTCAGGCGAGACGGGCGCGACCCCCACGCCACAGGGCGCCTAGCCGTCAGATGACGCGCACCGACCGTCCGCCGGGCACGCCCCCACGCTCCCTGCGCGATCGCGCCAGGTCGGCGGGAAGAGGCGGCGGCGACAACGCCCGGAAGGCGAGCGACGCGCTCGCCGAGGCCGTCGGTGCGCTCGCCGACCAGGCGATCGACCGCGTCCTGCTCACCGGCCGGCGCGTCACCTCGGCCGCCGAGGGCAAGCGGCTGCTCGCGGGCGAAGCCGACATCGAAGCGCGCGCGGACAAGATCCAGCGCGTTGTCGTGCTCGCCGTTCCGGCTGTCCGCGTACTGGCTCGCGGCGCACGATTCACCCGCGTGCCTTGGGTGATGGTCGCATCGAGCGCCCTCTCGATCGGGGTCGCCGTCCGCACAGGCGTGCGTGAGCTGCAGGTGGTCGCCTCGCTTGTGGCCCACCGGCTCGAGCAGGCGACGGGCGCACCCGCCGACCCGGTACTCGTCAAGAAGCTGGCAATCGACCTGTACCTCAACCCGAAGCGCACTCCCGAGCTGGGCGACGACAGGCTGCGCCTCGGCCGCCTCACCCGCAAGTGGGTGCTGAGCGGGGCCCTCAGCCGGAACACGTCGAAACAGGCACTGCGGGCACTCGATGCCGCCGAGCGACTCGACGCAGCCGCGCTGGCCACGCGCTGGGTGTCGGCCCGTCGATCCTGAGCCGGGACACGGCCACTCGAGCCCGCGCAAGGCTTCGATCGCCGTTTGGGCGAGGCTACGCGCGCGCGGGGAGTTCGCGCGAGCCGCGGATCGAGGCGTCGAGCAGCTCCACCGGATGCGCGGCCGTGACCGGCCGGCCGGCGCGGCGAAGGGCCGCGGTCACCTGGAGCAGGCAGCCCGGGTTCGCGCTCGCGTAGACATCCGGCTCCACGGCGAGCACGTTGGCCGCCTTGCGGTCGCCCAGCGTTTGAGCCGCCTCCGGCTGGACGAGGTTGTAGATGCCGGCGCTGCCGCAGCAGAGCTCCTGCTCGGCCGGCTCGACGAGCTCGAGCTCCGGGATCGAGCGGAGCAGCTCTCGCGGCTCGGAGCGGACGCGCTGGGCGTGGCCGAGGTGGCAGGCCTCCTGGTAGGCGACGCGCAGCGGCAGCGGGTGGCGCTCGGGCGCGCGGCCCTGGGCGAGCAGCTCCGAGATGTCGGCGACCGGCAGGTCGAGGCCCGCGTCCTTCAGGTGCGAGCCGCAGCCGGCGGCGTTGGTCGCGATCGTGTCGGCCCCGGCCGCCTTGAACGCGGCGGCGGTGCGCCGCGCCTGCGCGAGGCCCTCCTGGCGCCGGCCGGCATGGAGCGCGAGCGCGCCGCAGCAGCGGGCATACGGCGCCGTCACCTCGTAGCCGTAGGCCGCCAGCACACGCGCCGAGGCCCGGTTCACCTCGCCGAAGAGGACGCTCTGCACGCATCCGGTGAGCAGGCCGACACGCGCCACGCGCTCCCCGACCGCCGGCGTCTCGACCGGCGGCGCGACCGGCTCTCGCCACGGCGGCGCGAGGGCGCGCAGCGGCCGGAACGGCCCCGGCGCCGGCAGGCGCGAGAAGGGGAGCGCACGGCGCAGGCGCGCCGGATGCGGGAACACCGCGAACACGGCCCGCCGGAGCAGCCGCTCGCGAAACGGCCGCGGCACGTGCTCCTCGACCTGCTCGCGCGCGAGCTCGATCAGCTTGTCGTACTTCACCCCGGACGGGCACGAGGTCAGGCAGGCCATGCAGCCGAGGCAGCGGTCGAAGTGCTCGGCGACGGTGCGGTTCAGCGAGACCGTGCCGTCGAGCGTCGCCTGCATCAGCCAGATGCGGCCGCGCGGCGAGTCCATCTCCTCGTTGAAGACCACGTAGCTCGGGCAACTCGGCAGGCAGAAGCCGCAGTGGACGCAGTCGCGGAGGAGCTTCGGGTCCATGGGCGCGCAGTTTGGCTGAACGCGTCGCTACGCCGAGGGCGAGGCGTCGCAACCCGGAGCGCGAAGGCTTCTGCCCGCTGGCTATTTCCTCGAGAAGGCGTCAGACTTGGCGCTCTGCAAAGGCCGTCGCGAAGGAAGGCGGCCCATCGGGAGGACGATGATTCCGGTCGGGTACATGGCCAAGCGAGTGAGTCCTCGGCCTGAATGGCTCGCTGCCGAACGCGTCGCCGACATCTACTCCGTGAGCATGTGCATCTCGAAGAACTTTGCCGACTACATTCCCTACTGGAAGCACAACGGCTACTGGTTCTTCGACACGCCGGAGATCATCGAACAGCTGGCGCGTGAGCACGCGATCGACCTGCACGGGACGAGCCTCTTCTACTACGAGGTCTACGAGCACGAGTTCGACGAGGATCGTGGAGTTGTGGAGGGACTTCGAGCCTGCGTCGTTCCCGACCAACGTCGTCGTTCCGCCGCAGAAGGCTCTCGCCGGGTACGACGTCGTCAGCTTCGCGCAGGGGACCAACCCGGAGTGTTCGCCGTTGTCGTGTAGTCGACTGGCAGAGGAAGTGGAGACCAACTCCCATTGCCTCCTTGCTTCTTTCGAGCAGGCGAAGGACTTGCTCGAGCTTGGCACGTTCAACAACGACGAGCCGGGCCCCTATCGGATCTTCGCCGTTCACTCCACGACGTGGTCCTGACGGCGCGATTCGAGCTCGGCTTCCGTTTCCGCGTCCGGGGTTGTGGTCCGGCCCTGGGTCCAGGACACGCGAGGCCCCCTCCGGCGGGCCTTCGGTAGCTCGAGAGCTTCACCAACTGCCCGAGATCTGGCCCCGCGGCCGGCCGACGCTCCGTCAGACGAGCACGCCGTCAGGGTCGAATGCCGCCCGCACGCGCTCGGCCAGCGGCGACCACGGCCGCGGCTCCGCGCGGTCTCGACCAAGGCGAGCCCGGGTCCGGGCCGGGCGAGCAGGCAGTCCTGCCAGTCGAAGGCGACGCAGGCCTGCCCGCGCGCACCTGCCGGCCAGCCGACTCGTCCCAGACGGACCGGTCCTCGTGCTGACGCCGGGACACGTCCGAACCTGACGCGTCGACCGCCGCCTCGCCCCCCTCGAAGAGCAGCGCGATCCTCCCGGGCGGAAGGAAGTCGACCGCGCTCGGCACGAGCTGCGAGCGGAGCAGCTCGCCCCACAGCGCGCGCGGATCGTCGGTCTCGGCCACCACCGTCGCCTCGGCGGCCGGCCGCGTGTGCAGTCGCAGCGCGACGCGCGCGATCAGGCCCGAGGCGCCCGCGCGAGCCGGAGAAGAGCTTGCCGAGGTCGTAGCCGGCGACGTTCTTGACCACCTTGCCGCCCGAGCTCGCGATCGTGCCGTCGGCGAGCACGACGGTGACGCCGATCACGAGGTCGCGCATCGCGCCGTAGCGGTGGCGGCGCGGGCCGGACAGATCTCCGGCGAGGCAGGCGCCGATCGTCGGGTCGCCAGGCGGGTCGAGCGCCAGCATCTGCCCGTGCGGCGCGAGGTGCGGCCTGGAGCGCCGAGAGCCGCATCCCGGCCTCGACGATCGCGGTCAGGTCGCCCGGCTCGTGCTCGAGCACGCGGGCGAGGCGCCGCGTCGAGAGGACGACGTCGCCGCCCTCGCGCTCGATCGAGACGCTGCCGCCGGCGGTCAGCACCGCCGCGGCCTCGGCGACCGAGGCGGGCTCAGAGACGCTCGGCAACCCCTGCCCGCTCGAGCGGATGCATCCGGTAGGGCCCCGGCACCTCGCCGCACAGGCGCGGCGTCGGCAGCACCTTGCCGGGGTTCGCGAGCCCCTCGGGATCGAAGGCGTCGCGCAGCCGCTGCATCACGGCGAGGTCGCTCGCGCCGAAGAGCTTCGGCATCGAGCAGGCCTTGTCCACGCCGACGCCGTGCTCCCCGGTGAGCGAGCCGCCGGCATCGATGCACACGTCGAGGATCGCCGTCGCGAGCCGTTCGGCCAGCTCGGGCTGGCCCTCGACGGTGTCGTCGTAGAGCACCAGCGGATGCAGGTTCCCGTCGCCGGCGTGAAAGACGCTCGCGATCCGCAGCCCGTACTCGTCGCCGAGCGCGTAGATCCGGCGAAGCACGTCGGGCAGCCGCGTGCGCGGGACGACGCCGTCCTGCACGTAGTAGCTCGGCGAGATCCGGCCCATCGCCGCGAACGACGACTTGCGGCCGCGCCAGATCAGCGCGCGCTCCTCGGGGCTCTCCGCGGCGCGGAGCTCGAACGAGCCGCACTCGCGGCAGATCCGCTCGACGGCGGCCGAGTCCTCGACCACTCCCGCGGCGGGCCCGTCGAGCTCGACGATCAGCACCGCCCCGGCGCCGGCCGGGTAGCCGGGCGCGACCGCCGCCTCGACCGCCTCGAGTGTGAGCTCGTCCATCATCTCGATCGCGGCCGGCAGGATCCCTCCCGCGATCACGCGCGAGACGGCCTCGCCCGCGGCGTCGGTCGATTCGAACGCCGCGAGCAGCGTGCGCACCGATTCGGCCACGCGCACGACGTTCACGGTCACGCGGACGGCGATCCCGAGCGTGCCCTCGGAGCCGACGAAGACGCCGAGCAGGTCGGGCCCCTCGTCGTCGCGCGAGAGCGTGACCAGCTCGCCGTCGGGCAGCACGACGTCGGCTGCGAGGACGTGGTTGACGGTGAAGCCGTACTTGAGGCAGTGCGCGCCGCCGGAGTTCTCGGCCACGTTCCCGCCGATCGTGCAGACCTGCTGGCTGGACGGGTCGGGGGCGTAGTAGAAGCCGTCGGCGGCGACGGCGCGCGTGATCTCGAGGTTCGTCACGCCGGGCTCGACGACGACGCGGGCGCGCTCGAGGTCGACCTCGAGGATGCGGTTCAGCCGCGCGAGCGAGATCACGATCCCGTCGGCGACCGGGAGCGCCCCGCCCGAGAGGCCGGTGCCCGCGCCGCGCGCGACGAACGGCACGCGGTGGGCGTGGCAGAGGCGGACGACCGCCTGGACGTCCGCGGCCGTGCCCGGCAGGCAGACGAGCTCCGGCATCGCCCGGTGCCCGGTCAGCGCGTCGCACTCGTAGGTGCGCAGCTGCTCGGGCTCGGCGATCACCGCATCCGCGGCGAGCAGCGCGCCGACCTCAGCGAGGAAGGGATCAGGAAGAGGCACGGGCCGACCCTAGCGCGCGCTTCAGCGCGGTTCGCACGCGTGCGATCCCACGCTGGCCGGCGCCAAGCGCCTCGGCCGCGCGATTGACCGCGCCGATGCCGCTGCCGAGCCCCCACGTCGCGACGCCGACGCGCACGAGCCGCGCCCCGCTCTCGAGGCTGCGGCACGCGCGTAGCGCCTCCCGCCGGACGCCCTCGAGGGCGTCCGGCGACGGGCCGAGACGGGTGATCGCAGCGGAGCAGCCGGCGAGCGTCCGCTCGAAGCGGACGAGCCGCCCGGTCGTCTGGGGCTCGCCGCTCCTGAGCCGGTTGACGGTGTCCGCCTTGGACAGGAGCACCGAGATGCCGTTGAGCGCGCCGAGCATGTCGGCGCTCCAGCGCGAGATCCCGGCCTGCCAGCGCGCCTGCGCCTGCCGGTCGGCCACCTGCTCCTCCTTCGAGGGGCCGCCTACGCACGCCGTTGCCGCGAGCGCGAGCGCGGCCAGTGCGACCGCCCCGGTGTGAGTCAGGCGCCGTGACATTCCGGCCCAACGTACCGGGGCTGTCCAGCGTCCGGGTCAGGGCGAAGGCTACGAGTCGGGGGCCGCGTCGTCCTCGAGCAGCCCGTTCGCGAGCGCGTAGCGGACGAGCTCGGCGCGGCTGCCCAGGCGCAGCTTCTGCATCACGTGCGCACGGTGCGTCTCGGCGGTTCGCACCGAGATGAAGAGCTGCTTCGCGATCTCCTGGTTCGTGTAGCCGAGCGCGAGCAGGCGCAGCACCTCGCGCTCGCGCTCCGACAGCGGGTCCTCCTCGGCGCGGCGCTCGGCGGCGGCCTCGGCGGCGACGAGGCGCGCGCCCAGCTCGGGGTGCACGTAACGGCCGCCGCGAGCGACCTCGCGGATCGCCTGGACGACCTCGGCGTCGGCGGCCTCCTTGAGCACGTAGCCGCGAGCGCCCGCCGCGAACGCCTCGCGCACGTAGCGCGGATCGTCCTGCATCGAGAGCACGAGCACCTTTACCTCCGGATGCTCGTGGAGCAGGGCCGGCACGCCCTGGATGCCGCTCTGGCCGGGCATCACCACGTCCATCAGAATCAGGTCGGGATCGAGCGAGCGCGCCTCGAGGATTGCCTCGCGGACGCTGCCGGCCTCTCCCACCGTCTCCAGGTCGTCCTCGGCGTCGATCAGCAGGCGCAGCCCGGCGCGCACGACGGCATGGTCGTCCACGATCAGCACGCGCACGGTCATGCCCGCTCCGGCGCCGGCAAGGCCGGCACCTCCGCCGGTTGTCTACCGGCTCCGTCGAGCCTACGCCGGAGTGAGCCTCCGTCGAGGCTCGACACTTCGGGCCAACCTTCGGTTGGACGGCTCATGCGAGCGGGACCTCGACGACCAGGGTCGTGCCCGACTCCGGCTCCGACTCGATCCGCAGCTGGCCGTTCACGAGCTCGACCCGCTCGCGCATGCCCTGGATGCCGAAGCCGTCGCTCGCGGCCGTCGGGTCGAAGCCCCTGCCGTCGTCCTCGATCACTGCCACCACCGCCCCATTCTTGCGGGTCAGGAGGACGCTGACGTGGCGGGCGCGGGCGTGCTTGACGATGTTCGTCAGCGACTCCTGCACGATCCGGTAGAGCGCGGTCGCGATCTCGCTCGAGAGCTGCTCGTCGCCCAGGCGCGCGGCGAAGTCGACCTCGATTCCGGTCTGGCCGCCCCACGTCTCGGCCAGCCGCTCGAGGGCCGGGACGAGGCCGAAGTCGTCGAGCGCCTTCGGGCGCAGCTCGACGGACAGCCGGCGCACGTCCTGGAGCGTGTTGACGGCGAGCTCGCGCAGGCCGGCGACGGCCGCGCGTGCCTGGTCCCAGTCGAGCGAGTCGCCGAGCGAGTCCTCGAGCGAGCGTAGACCGAGCAGGATCGACGTCAGCGACTGGCCCGTCTCGTCGTGCAGCTCGCGCGCGAGACGGCGGCGCTCGAGCTCCTGCGCCGCGACCACGCGCCGGAGCGCGTCGCGGGCCACCCGCTCGGAGAGGTCGACCGCGACCGCGGCGCGCGAGGCGTACGTCTCGGCGAGCCGGAGGTCGTCGTCGCTGAAGCGCCCGTCGGAAGAGTCGACCTTGTCGTGCGCCGCGAGGACGCCGATCGCGCGCTCGCGAGCGATCAGCGGCACCCAAAGCCCTGTCCGCACGGCCAGCCGACGGGTGACCTCCTGGTCGACCTCGGGGTCGTCGAGCACCGAGTCGCTGCGCTCGCTGCGGCGCTGCTCGAGCACGCGGCCGCTCTTCGATTCCGCGCGGCGGATCGTCTGCCCGACGAACTCGGCGCCGCCCTCGCCCGCAACGGCTGCGAACCGTAGCTCGCCGGGCCCGGCAGGCAGGAGCACGGTGACGAAGCGGGCGTCGAGCAACTCGCGCAGTCGCCGGGCGATCAGGTCGAGCAGCCGGTCGACGTCCGTCTCGGTGGCGAGCGCGTTCCCGACCTCGTTCAGCGACTCGAGGCGCGCCGACCACTGCGTCGCCGCCTCGAAGAGACGCACGTTCTCGATCGCGATCGCGGCCTGCGCGGCGAGCAGCGTCACGAACTCCTCGTCCTCCTCGGTGAAGTCGAGCCCGTCCGCCTTCTCGGTGAGATAGAGGTTGCCGTAGGCCGCGCCGCGCAGGAGGATCGGCACGCCCAGGAACGTCGTCATGGCGGGTGGTTCGGCGGGAAGCCGACCGAGCGCGTGGTCGGCGGTGAGGTCGTGCAGGCGAAGCGGGCTCGCCTCGGTCAGCAGCACGCCGAGGATGCCGCGGCCGTGCGGCAGCTCCCCGATCGCCGCGTGCAGCTCGGCGTCGATGCCGTGCGTGACGAAGCGCTCGAGCCGCGCCCCGCCGGAGTCGATCACGCCGAGCGCCGCATAGCGCGCTCCGGTCAGCTCCGCCGCAGCCTCGAGCAGCCGCCGAAGCAGGGCGTCGAGCGAGAGCTCGGAGGTGAGCGCCATCCCGGCCTCGACCAGCGCGCGCAGCCGATCTTGGCTCGACATCGTCTCCATCGGAACGAGCGTACGCGGAAATGCGGCGCGGACCCTCCGGCGCGCGTCCCGTCAGGCGGCCTGACGCCGTTCTTCGGCCTTCTGCTTGACGACGAGCACCGGCCGGTCGGCGGTGTGGACGATCATGTTGGCGACACTCCCGAGGAGCGCCGTCCCCACCCTGCCGCGGCCGTGAGAGCCGACCACGATCACATCGACGTCACGGAACCTCGCGAGCTGCACGATCTCCTCGGCGGCGTGGCCGCTGAGGATCTCCGACTCGACCGCCACCCCCGCGCGCTCCGCGCGTGCGGTCGCCTCGTCGATCACGGCCCGCCCCTGGCGAAGCTCCTCGGACAGCGCCCGCTGGTAGAAGGGGCTCCCGAGCAACTCCGGAACGTGCCGAACGCAGACGACCGTGACGAGCGCGCCCGTCTCCTGCGCTAGCTCGAATGCGGCATCGACCGCCGCGCTGCCGCCCGCCGAGCCGTCGGTGGCGACGAGAATCCTCTTCACAACTCCGACCTCCCTGTCTTCATACCGGGTTACTCCGTTCGAAATCGATCACAGCATCGCTCGTGTCCGGCGGCGAGGCATCCGCAGACCGACGGATTCACCATGCGGCTTTCCCGCTCACGACGGCAAGCTGCTCGGCCAGCTCGTGCAGCGCGCCGGGCCCGTCGAGGGAGGTGATCTCGACGCGGTTGCCGCCCCGGCCGAGGAGCACGAGCAGCGGGCGGTTACGGCGCTCGAGGCGCACGTCGGCGAGATCCTCGTAGCCCAGCCGGCGTTCCGACTCGCGCGCGCCAGCCGTGGCGCCCGACAGCATGACGCAGTCGGCAGCAAGCGCAAGCCGGCCGGCGAAGGCCTCGCCCTCGTTCTCGCGCCACACGATCGCGTAAGACATGGCCGCATCTTCTGCCGGCCCGACGCGGCGCGCGTCAGGGTCGGCCGCAATCCGCGATTCGGGAAAGCCGCGACCTGCCTGCGGAAGCACCCCCGATTCCGCCGCTGCGGCTGGAGTCGACCGAGGGGTTCCGGTGAGCTCCCTCGCACTGGCCCCGAGCACCGTGCTTGTTGCGCTCTTCGTCGTACGCCTTGCAAGGCGCCTTTGTGTTCGAGTGACGGGTGTCGTATCGTCGTCACGTAGTTGCCGCGGTTCGGGGGAGGCTCGCGCCTTTCCGCGGCGTGCTCGAACACACTCGTTCGATTGGAGGGAGCATGGCGAGCAAGTTGAAGCTCGAAGGGAACGAAGTGACGGCCGCGGTCGAAAGGGAGTTCTCGCGCAAGGCCTTCCTCAGGGGCGGTGGCGCCTTGCTGGTCAGCGTCGGCGTCGCCAGCCCGCTACTGATGAAGGCGACGGCGCAGGCGGCCGACGTGCGAAATGTGCCTCCGGATCAGTCGC
>CAWAGR010000017.1:0-378012 GCA_963781435.1 uncultured Actinomycetes bacterium
AAGGGGACGGCGAAGATCAAGTCGTTCGACGTGACGAAGCACTGCGGCGCGAAGTCGGTCAACTCGAAGCTCCTGCGCGTCCGTTGCGTTCGCGGCGGCACCTTCAGAGGCGATCCGGCGCCCGCCAACGTGAACCTCGGCTGGACGTGGGATCTGCCCGTCGACGCGGCGGGTCACCCCACCGGCCCGGCGACTGAGCACGCGACGCTGATCTTCAATTTCGGCAGCGCAGGGCTGCTCTATTTGTCCCTCGTCGGCAAGCAGTCGATCGTCGGCGAGGTGACGGCCAAGAAGGCGACCGCGATCACCCGCGGCACCTGGAAGGTGACGAAGGGCACCGCGGCCTTCGTCGGCAGGCATGGAAAGGGCACGTACACGTTCAAGACCGCGCGCACGAACTCGGAAAGCGTGTTACGGCATCGCCGAGCACGAGTTTTCCGGCTCGATGACGTAATCGCCGGTGTCCAGGAGAACCGGCGTGGCGCTTCCCGGACGGTGTCGGAAGTCGGCGACACGCCGGGGCTATACTGGGCCGCTGTTTTGGCTATCAATGACCTGATGAAGCAAGAGCCCGGCGTGTGGGTGGAAGGTTCCGACGGCGAGCTCGTCCCGGACTACGAGTCGACCTTCCCGGGGGTCAAAGGGGGCGGAGGCGGGGCAGGCCACGGCGGTCGGGGCGGAAAGGACCGAGGGGTCGGCGAACATGGGTAAAAGGTCGAGGGCGGGGATCCGGGCCTCCGAGCTGTCGATTCGCCGCTCGGTGAACCCGGCCGACGAGGTCACGCTCGGCGACGAGATCGACGCGCTCGTCCTCACCAAGGAGGACGCCGAAGGTCGCCTGATCCTGTCGAAGAAGCGGGCGCGCTTCGAGCTCGCGTGGAAGAGCATCGAGCGCGCAGCCGAGTCGGGCGAGCCGGTCGACGGCCGCGTGATCGAGGTCGTCAAGGGCGGGCTGATTCTCGACTTGGGCGTGCGCGGGTTCCTGCCAGCCTCGCTCGTCGACATCCGCCGCGTGCAGGACCTGGACGAGTTTCTCGGCCAGGAGCTCCGCTGCAAGGTGATCGAGCTCAACCGCTCGCGCAACAACGTCGTGCTCTCGCGCCGCGCCGTGCTCGAGGAGGAGCGCAAGGAGCAGCGTCAGCAGATCCTCGACCGCCTCCAGCCCGGCAACGTGGTCGAGGGCCAGATCTCGAACATCGTCGACTTCGGCGCGTTCGTCGACCTCGACGGGATGGACGGCCTGATCCACATCTCCGAGCTCTCCTGGTCGCACGTGAACCACCCGTCCGAGGTGCTCGAGATCGGGCAGACGGTGCAGGTCAAGGTGCTCGACATCGACCGCGACCGGCAGCGCATCTCGCTCGGCCTCAAGCAGACGCAGAACGACCCGTGGCAGCAGGTGACCGAGAGCTACGGCGAGGGCGACGTCGTCGAGGGCCGCGTGACGAAGGTCGTCACCTTCGGCGCCTTCGTCGAGATCCTGCCCGGAGTCGAGGGGCTCGTGCACATCTCCGAGCTCGCCCAGCACCACGTCGAGAATCCGCGCGAGGTCGTCGCGCAGGGCCAGGCGGTCAACGTCAAGATCATCGAGATCGACGGCGAGCGCCGCCGGCTCTCGCTGTCGCTCAAGCGCGTCGAGGAGACCGACCCGGTGCAGCCGCGCGCCGACGGCGGCGAGTCCGTCCACCTGACGCCGCACCTCGACCTCTCGCAGACCTTCGGCGACGACTTGGCCGCCGAGGACCTCGTGGAGCCCGAGGCGATCGCGGCCGACGAGACCGGGGCCGCCGAGCTCGTGGCCGAGGTGGAAGCGGTCGAGGAGATCGCCGCCGAGATCGAAGCGGTCGAGGAGATCGTCGCCGAGGCCGAGGTGGAAGCGGTCGAGGAGGTCGCCGCCGAGGTCGAGGTCGAGGAGCTCGTGGCCGAGGTCGTGGAGGCCGAGGAGGTCGCTGCCGAAGTCGAAGAGGTCGAGGTCGAGCTCGAGGCGGAAGAGACAGCCGTCGCCGAAGCCGAAGCCGAAGAGACGACCGCAGCCGAGGCCGAGGAAACCGACACGGCCGCTGCGGCGGAAGCTCCCGCCAAGGAGTGACCCGGCCGGTCGCCGTCGCGATCACCGGCGGTATCGGAGCCGGTAAGAGCGAGGCGCTGAGGGCGTTCGCGCGGCACGGCGCCGCGACGGTCTCGAGCGACGAGATCGTCCACGAGCTGCTGGGCCACGACGAGGTCAAGCAGGCCGTCGTGGAGCGGCTCGGGCAGGGCGTCGTCGCGCCGGACGGGAGGCTCGACCGCGGCGCGATCGCGACGGTCGTCTTCAACGACCCGCGCGCGCTCGCCCGGCTCGAGGAGTTGCTGCACCCGCTGGTCTCGGCGGAGTACCTGCGCTGGCGCGAGCAGCTCGCGCAACTGCCGGACGCGCCGCATGTCTGCGTCACGGAGGTGCCGCTTCTCTACGAGGTCGGCTCCGACGCGCAGTTCGACAAGGTCGTGGTCGTCACAGCGCCGGCCGAGCTGCGGCGCGAGCGCTCGGCGGCGGCGGTGGAGGAGCGCGAGCGACGCATGCTCGCCGACGAGGAGAAGGTGGCGCGCGCCGACTACGCCTACGTCAACGCCGGCTCGCTCGGCGAGCTCGACGCGTTCGTGGCGGGGGTGATGAAGGAGCTCGGCTCGTGAGGCGGGCCGCCGTGTGGGCCGGCCTGCTCCTCGTCGTCGCCGCCGGCACCGCGCTGTACGTCGTCGAGACGAGCCCGCCGTGGTACGAGCGCGTGCGCTATCCGCTGCGCTACGCCGCGATCGTCCGCGAGCAGGCTCGCGACAAAGGGCTCGACCCGGCGCTCGTCGCGGCGGTCATCTACCAGGAGTCGAAGTTCGAGAGCGACGCACGCTCGAGCTCGGGTGCGGTTGGGCTGATGCAGCTGCGGCCGGAGACGGCGGAAGGGATCGCGCTACGGACCGGCGGCACGGCCTTCCGCGTCAGCGACCTCACCGACCCGGCGATCAACATCCGCTACGGCTCGTGGTACCTGCAGAACCTGTTCGCGAAGTACCACGACGAGCGGCTCGTCCTCGCGGCCTACAACGCGGGCCAGGGGAACGTCGACCGCTGGCTCGAGGCGGGGCAGGAGATCGAGTTCCCCGAGACGCGAGCGTACGTCGACGAGGTCGCACGGCTGAAGGACGTCTACCGCGAGGCGTGGCACTCGTCGCTCTATCCGAGCGGGTGAGCGGGCTCGACGGGCCGGGCGGCGGCAGAATGGGCCGGTGCGCATCTCGGCGAAGGCGGACTACGCGATCCGCGCGATGGTGGAGCTGGCCGCCGCCGGCGACGGGCCGGTCAAGGGCGACCGGATCGCTCAGGCGCAGGCGATCCCGATCAAGTTCCTCGAGAACATCATGGTCGACCTTCGCAACGGCGGGCTCGTGCGCAGCCAGCGCGGCGCCGAGGGCGGCTACTGGCTGGCACGGCCGGCGGACGAGATCAACCTCGCCGAGGTGATCCGCGCCGTCGACGGCCCGCTCGCGAGCGTCCGCGGCACACGCTCGGAGGAGCTCGCCTACGAGGGCTCGGCCGAGCCGCTGCGCGCGGTCTGGATCGCGGTGCGGGCGAGCCTGCGCGGCGTGCTCGAGTCGGTGACGCTCGCCCACGTCGCGCGCGGTGAGCTGCCGGCCGCGGTCGAGGCGCTGACCGCCGAGTCCGACGCCTGGCTCCCGCACTGAGCCCTGTCGAACGTCAGCCGAAGGTCGTCTGGCGCGTCGGCTCGACGTAGACGATCTGGCCGTGCTCCAGCTCGAGCCGCTCCGCCTCGTCGCGCCGGATCTGCACCGAGAGGCGCTCGCCGTCGTCGCGCACGAGCTCGACGCGCACCTCGAAGCCGAGGTGGACGATCCGCTCGACCATCGCCTCGCGCGTCGCGTCGCTCGGCTCGAGCGTCAGCTCGAGGTCGTGGGGGCGCACGAATGCGTCGCCGAGGCGGTTCACCTCGCCGACGAACTCCATCACGAACTCGTTGCTCGGATGCTCGTACACCTCGCGCGGCGAGCCGACCTGCTCGATCCGCCCGTTGCTCATGACCGCGATCCGGTCGGCGACGTCCATCGCCTCCTCCTGGTCGTGCGTCACGAACACCGTCGTCACGTGCATCTGGTCGTGCAGGTTGCGCAGCCACTCCCGCAGCTCCGCCCGCACGCGCGCGTCGAGCGCGCCGAACGGCTCGTCGAGCAGGAGCACCTTCGGCTCGGGCGCAAGCGCACGCGCGAGCGCCATCCGCTGGCGCTGGCCGCCGGAGAGCTGCGCGGGGTAGCGGTCGCCGAGGTTTCGGAGCTGCACGAGGTTGAGCAGCTCGTCCACCCGTTCGCGGATCTCCGCCTTCGGCCGCTTGCGTACCTTCAGCCCGAAGGCGACGTTGTTCCGGACGGTCATGTGCTTGAAGGCCGCGTAGTGCTGGAAGACGAAGCCGACGCCGCGCTTCTGCGGCGTGATCGCGGTCGCGTCCTCGCCGGAGATCACGATCTCCCCCTCGTCCGCCGTCTCGAGCCCGGCGATGATCCGGAGCAGCGTCGACTTGCCGGAGCCGCTCGGCCCGAGGAGCGCCGTCAGCGAGCCGCCCTCGACCTCGAGCGACACGTCGTCGAGCGCGACGAACTCGCCGAACCGCTTGGTGACGTTGCGGGCTTCGATCGACATCAGGCGGCTTCCTCCTTGGGACGGACGAGGATCATGGCGAGCAGGACGAGGACGGCGATCAGGGCCAGCACGAGCGAGATCGCGTACGCGCCGGCGAGGTCGAAGCTCTCGTAGCGCTCCTGCACGCGCAGCGTCGCCGTCTCTGTCTGGCCCTGGAGCCGGCCGGAGACGACGGCGACCGCGCCGTACTCGCCGAGCGAGCGGGCGGTCGTGAGGATGACGCCGTAGATCACCGCCCAGCGGATCGACGGCAACGTGATGCGCCAGAACGTCTGCCAGCCGTTCGCGCCGAGCGTGCGCGCCGCCTGTTCCTGCTCGTCGCCGATCTCGCGCAGCATCGGTACGACCTCGCGGGCGACGAAGGGGAGCGAGACGAAGATCGTCACGAGCACCATCGACGGGAGCGCGAACAGCACCTCGATCCCGTGCTCGTCGAGGAAGCCGCCGAGCCAGCCGTTGCGGCCGTAGAGGAGGTAGTAGGCGAGCCCGACGACCACCGGCGAGAGCGCGAGCGGCAGGTCGATGAACGCGTTCAGCACACCCTTGCCGCGGAACGACCGGCGGACGATCGCGATCGCGCAGACGATGCCGAAGACGGTGTTCATCGGCACCGCGATCGCCGTGATGATCAGCGTCAGCTTGAAGGCGTGAATCGTCTCGGGTGACGAGAGCGCGTCCCAGGCCGGGGCGAAGCCGTCCTCGAACGTGCGCCAGAACACGATCGCGAGTGGGCCCACAAGGATGATGAGGAGGTAGCCGACGGCTACGAGCCGGAGGCCGATCCTAGGCACGGTCGTGCCTCGTCGTGAAGTGGCGGATCGCGCCGATCGAGAGCAGCAGCCCGAAGGAGATCAGGAGCAGGACGACGGCCGTGGCCGCCGCGCTCGACGTGTCGCCGCTCTCGATGCGGCCGAAGATGTACACGGACGAGACCTCGGTCTTGAACGGCAGGTTGCCGGTGATGATCACAAGCGAGCCGAACTCGCCGACGGCCTTCGCGAACGCGAGCGCGACGCCCGAGAGGATGCCCGGCAGGATGTTCGGGAAGACGACGCGCCAGAACGTCGCCAGCTCGCGAGGCGCCGAGCGAGCGCGCTGCCTGCTCCATGTCGGCATCGAGCTCCTGCAGCATCGGCTGCACGGTGCGCACCACGAACGGCAGCGTCACGAACATGAGCGCAAGCAGGATCGCCCAGCGCGTGTACGCGACGTCGACGCCGATCGGCGAGCGCGGACCGTAGAGCGCGAGCAGGGTGAGGCCCGCCACGATCGTCGGCAGGGCGAACGGCAGGTCGATCACGGCGTTCATCAGCGCCTTGCCCCGGAACTCGTCGCGGACGAGCACCCAGGCGGTGATCGTGCCGAGGACGGCGTTGATCAGCGAAACCGCGAGGGACATCCCGAGTGTGAGCTTCAGCGCGGCGATCGACTCCGGGCTCGTGATCGAGTCCCAGAAGCCTTCCGCGCCGCCCTTCGTCGAGGCCCATGTGAGCGCGGCCAGGGGCAGGAGCACGAGGATCGTGAGGTACGTCGTGATGAAGCCGAGGGACAGGGCCGTCGCGGCCCTGTCCCCCTCCATGTGCCTGCGGCTCGTGGCCGCGGCGACAGCGCTAGCCAGTGGCGCCACCCACCTTTCGCTCGATCGTCGCCATCACGCTCGAGTCCGGGTCGAAGAACTCCTTCTGCACCTTCGTCCAGCCGCCGAGGCCGAGCTGGTCGATCGTGAAGAGGCCCGGCCGGACCGGGAACTTCTTCTTGTTCGCCTCGTAGACGCTCTTGACGATGGGGCGGTAGCCGCGGTCGGCGAAGACCTGCTGCGCCGCCGGCGTCTTCAGGAAGCGGATGAACTGGTTCGCCTTCTCCTTGTTCGAGCTTTCCTTGAGCACGGCGATCGGGTTCTCGATCAGGATCGTCGAGCGCGGGATCACGTACGGCGCCTTCTGGCCGGCGAGCTGGGCGGCGATCGCCTCGTTCTCGTAGGTGATCAGGACGTCGCCCTTGCCCGCGAGGAACGTGTTGAGCGCGTCCCGGGCGCTCTTGTCCTGCACGGCGACGTTCTCGAACAGCTGTCAGCAGCTTCGCCTTCGCCTGCGCCTTCGTCTTGCCGAGCTTGCAGCCACGCGCCGTAGGCCGCCATCACGTTCCACCGCGCGCCGCCGGAGGTGAACGGGTTCGGCGTGATCACCTCGACTCCGGGCCTGAGGAGGTCGTCCCAGCGACTTGATCTTCTTCGGGTTCCCGTCGCGGACGACGAAGACGACGACCGAGTCGGTGACCATGCCCTTGTAGGACTGCTTGCTCCAGTTCGCGTCGACGAGCCCGGCCTTGACGAGCACGTCGACGTCCGGGGCGAGCGAGAGCGCCACGATGTCTGCCTTCAGGCCGGCCTGCACGGCGCGCGCCTGGTCGCCCGAGGCGCCGTAGGACTGCGTGAAGTTGACACCACCGCCCGTCGGGCGTGCTCTGGAACAGCGGGATCAGCTTGGCGTACGCCTCGCGCGGGGTCGAGTACGAGACGAGCGAGAGCGAGGTGTCCTTGCTCGTCGCACCGGCGCCGGCGACGGCTGCGAGGGCGAGAACGAGCGTGGCGAGAGCGACTTTCAGTGCTGGCATGCGGCGTCTCCTCTGTTCACATTGTCCACTGGTTGGGTGAACAAATACATGAGTGCTCCTCATGCGTCAAATAAGCATCGCTTGTGTCTTGCGCGGAGGCCGCAGGGGGATTCGCCGCCGAGGCGGCTATACTTGAGCGGACAACATGAGTGCCGCCGTCTCCTCCCGCACGAATCTCGCCACCTGGGTTGCCTTCCTGCGCACCCACGCCGCGATCAAGCGCCGGCTCAACGCCGACCTGCTCGAGGGACACGACCTCACGCTGAGCGACTACGAGGTTCTGTTCCGGCTCTCGCGCGCAGAGGACGGCGTGATGCGCCGCGTCGACCTGGCAAGCAGCGTCCTGCTCACGGCGTCCGGGATCACACGGCTCCTCGACGGCCTCGAGCGCGCGGGTCTCGTCGAGAAGGCCTCGTGCCCGTCGGATGCTCGCGTCACCTACGCGAAGCTCACGGACGCCGGTACCCGCAAGCTCGCGGAGGCGGCCAAGACGCATCTCGCCGGAGTAGAGGAGCTGTTCACCGGCCGCTACTCCGACGAGGAGCTCGAGTCGCTCGGCGAGCTCCTGTCGCGCCTGCCGACCACCGGCCGCGACGACGACAGCCGGGCCTGCTAGCCCGGAGGCTTGGGCCGGCACGGCGGGCCGACCTCGTCCGCGAGCGCGATCTCGGCCACGAACACGCCGCCTTGCCGAGACCCCGACGAGAGGCCGATGTCGCGCAGGTCGCCCGGGATCTCCGAGGCGCCGTCGGCGCGTACTCGCACCTCGGCGAAGCCGCGCGCCGGGACGCAGACGCGCACGGCGGTCCGCAGCGTGCTCGCCGTCGCCTGCCCCTGCCCGGTCTCCAGGTTCGACGTGATGCCGACCGCGCGCTGGGGCACGCCGTCGGGCGCCCGGTAGGCGATGGTCACCCAGCGCGTGACGGCGCCGCGCTGCCCCGGGGAGGCGAACACGCGCACGCGCCCGGTCGTGCGGGGCTTCGTCCAGCCGTCCGGATAGAGGCCGGTGGTCAGCCAGTCGAGGTGCCACGGCTCGCTCGCGTCGATCAGCATCACGTCGGGCTGGAGCACCTTCACCTCCCCGGCGATCCGGAACCGAGTCTCCTGGTTTGCCTGGAGCACGTACGGCGCGGGGGAGATGCTCGAGACTCCGGTGACCGGGTTGAACCGGGGATAGAGCTTCTCGAAGGTGTCGCCCGTGAAGATGAACGTCTTGTTCGGCTGCTGGATGTCGCGGGCGACCGACTTGTTCCAGAACTCGTAGTCGCGCCAGATGCGCTGGTTGACGAAGTAGTCGGAGGAGACCGGGTACGGCGCCATCGCGACCGTGGCGTGCTCGCCCACGATGCGGTCGACCCAGTCGTACGACGGCTGTGGCGTGTCCGTCAGCGGCCGGCCCGACCAGCCGTTGACGTCGAGCACCCGGACGAACATGTAGGCCGTCAGCGATGGGACCGCGACGAGCAGGAACGCGACGGCGAGGGCCGTCAGCTGCGAGCGGCGGAGCAGCACCGTCGCCAGCACGAAGAGGGCGGTCAGGACGATCGTCGCGACCACGAGCGCGACGCGCGCCGTGGTGAGGCTCCCCGACATGCGCACGATCGGCCGGTACAGCGCGGAGATCGGCGCGTCCGAGTTCACCGTTGCGAACTGCTCCCACGTGAAGCGCGGCAGCTCCCCGACGGCGAAGCCGAGGGCGACGAGCGCGGCCGGCGCGACGAGTGACCAGCGCGGCGGCCGGCGGTCGGCGACCGCGCAGAGAAAGCCGAGCACGACGATTGGCACGACGTAGAAGAGGTAGCGATCGTGAACGAAGCGGACGCCGAAGCGGAGGTCGAAGATCGTCACCTCGAGCGCGATCGCGACCACCGTGATCGCGCCGATGCACGCGAAGGCGTGCAGCTCGCGGCTCCCGGCGGGTCGCACCAGGTTCGCGAGCAGCCATGCGACGCCGACGACGACCGGGAGGATGCCGAGCCCGAGCGCGAAGGTGGCGACGTGCTCGACGAACGAGCCACCGATCCCGGCGGGCACGAGCCGCTCACCGACCGACGCGCCGGTCCCGCCGATCGTGGCGCCGTAGACGCCGAGCACGCTCGGCAGCCGCCCCGTCGCGGCGAGCACCACCCCTGCCACCGCGAGCAGGCCGTAGACGCCGGCGAGCAGCCGATGGCTGTCGACGGCCGCCCGGAGAGCGCGCCGGATTCCGCGCGTGCGACCGAGCTCGTGCGCAACGATCGCGACCGGCAGCAGGAAGAGCAGAATCGCGAGCTGGGTGCGCCCGGCGAACGCGACGCCGATCGCCAGCAGGGCGAGCAGGTCGTGACGCCGCGACGGAGCCGCGGTCGAGACCTGCATCGCCAGCAACGTCCAGACGAAGGCCGGATACGCGGCGACCTCGGTCAGCAGGAACGACGAGAGGATGATCCACGGCATCACGACCGAGAGCAGCGCGACGAGGTACGGCGCCCACCGCTGCGTGGTGACCCGCCGAGCCAGCAGGAAGGCCGGAATGCACGCGGACGACATGATCCAGGCGTTGAGCAGGTGGGCGGTCCAGAGGTCGTCGGGCAGGTGGCCCCAGCGGAACGCGGGCGCCACGAGGACCGGGTAGAGCTGGTCGAAGGTGGAGATCAGCTCGCCGCGCAGGCGCGGCAGCGGTGAGAGGCTCTGCGCAACGCTGATCGCGCGCCGCTCGTAGAGCATCTCGTTCGGCAGCGCGAACCAGTCGGCGACGCGGGTTGTGAGCACCGAGAGGCACACCGCGAGGCCGCACCAGAGCGCGAGGATCGGCAACGCCCGGCGCATCAACGGGAGTCTCGCGGACGGCACGGACCGCCGATCTCGTCCGCGAGCGCGATCTGAGAGAGGAGCACGCCTCCCTGGCGGTACTGCGCCACGGAGTTCTCGTCGCGCATGTCGCCGTAGATGCGCGACCGCGAGGGGGAGCGGATCCCTACGCTCGCGAAGCCGTCGGGCGGCACGCACACCTTCACCGTGCGGAAGAGCGTACTGCCGAAGGTGGTCCGGTCCCGCCAGTGCTCGAGGTTGGAGGCGACCTCGACCCTCCGCCGCTCGATCCCTGGCGGCGCGCGCACGCCCAGCGAGAGCCAGCGCACGACGGCCCGCCTCTGTCCCGGCGCCCCGAACACCCTCACCGTCGCCGGAACGCCCGGCTTCGTCCAGCCGTCGTCGTAGAGGCCGGACGTGAGCCAGTCGGTGCGCCACGGCTGCTCTGCCTCGATCAGCAGGACGTCGCGGTTGTGCGAGACGGAGTCGCCGGAGATTCGGAAGCGCGACTCCTTGTCGCTCTGGATCACGTATCGGGTCGGCGAGGCGCCGGCCTTGCCCGTTCTCGGGTCGAAGTCGAGGTAGAGCCTCGGGAAGGTGCTCGGCGTCCACTCGTACTGCTCGGGGTAGTGGGCTGCGCGCGCGGCGGATCGGTTCCAGAACTCGAGATCCCACCAGTAGGCGACGCTCGACCAGTACTCGCCCGGCAGGTTCGGATACGGGACGATCGTCACGTCCGGCTTCGTCCCGACCGTCCGGTCGACCCAGTCGAAGACGCCGCCCTGCGCGACCGACACCGGGCGGCCCGACGTGCCGTTGTACCGGAAGAGCTTGGCGAACGCGTAGCCGGTCTCGAGCGGCAGCACCACCAGGGTGAGCAGGGCCAGTGCGGCGGCCAGATACCTGCGCGGGAGGAGGATCGACCCCTGCACGAACAGCACGGTTCCGACGATCGTCGCGCCCACGAGAAGCGCGCGCGCGCCGTTCAGCGAGCCCATGCTCTTCAACAGGTAGTCGTTCAGCGTCGAGACCGGCGAGTCGACGTGGAGGAAGCCGTAGGCCGGCAGCCGCGCGACCGCGAAGCCGACGGCGACGAGCGCTGCGGGGACGAGCAGCGACCGGCGCGGCCAGCGGGCGTCGAGGAGCGCGCAGAAGAAGCCGAGCAAGACGAGCGGCGCGACGTAGAAGAGGTAGCGGTCGCGCGCCGAGCCCTCGCCGAAGCGGAGGTCGAAGACCGTCACCTCGAGCGTGACCGCGAGGATCGTGAGCGAGGCGACGCAGGCGAACGCGTGCAGCTCCTTCGCCGGCGGCCGGACGACGTTGGCGAGCAGCCACGCGACGCCCACGACGAACGGCAGGATCCCGAGCCCGAGCGCAAGGGTTGCGACGTGCTCGACGAAGGAGCGGCCGATCCCGCCCGGGAGCAGGTTCCCCTCCAGCGCGCCGCGGTAGGTGCCGACGACGCGCGACAGGTGGCCGACCGCTGCGAGCACGACCGCGGCCGCCGCGAGCACGACGTAGGCGGCCGCGAGCACGGTGTGCTTGCGGAGCGTCTGGCGAGCGGCCTCGCGGATGCGGCCGTGGGCCAGGCCGAGCTCATACGCGAGGAGCGCGAGCGGGACGACGGCCAGCAGCACCATGAACTGCGTCCGGGCGAAGATCGCGAGCGCGACTCCGAGCAGCGCGAGCACGTCGTTGCGCCGCGACGGCGCCGAGGTCGCGAGCTGGAGCGCCAGCACCGCCCACAGGAACGCGGGGTAGCCGGCCACTTCGGTCAGCAGGAACGACGAGAGGACGATCCACGGCACGCACACCGTCAGCAGCGCGACCGCGTACGCGACGGCGCGGCGCCCGGTCACCCGGCGGGCGAGCAGGAACGCCGGGACGCAGGCGGAGCTCATCACCCACGCGTTGAGTGCGTGGGCGTCGTGCAGCGAGTCGGGCACGAGGCCGTGCCGGAAGAACGGCGCGAGCAGCAGTGGATAGAGCTGGTTCACGTTCGGGATCAGCTCGCCGTGCACGTGCGGAAGGGGCGAGCCGAGCTGGGCCACGCTGATCGCGAGCCGCTCGTAGAGCAACTCGTCCGTCATCACGAACCAGTCGACGACCCGCGTGGTCAGCGCCGAGAGGCCCAGGGCGAGCCCGGCCCAGAGCGCGAGCAACGGCAGCTCGAACCGCATCACCGCTGCCCCGAGGCGACGCAGCCGCAAGTCAGTCTCGCGTCAGCGCGACGCCTTCGGCGCCGGGTGGTGCGCCTTCGGCACGGGCTGTGCCTTCGACGCGGGCTGCGCCCTCGATCGCGGGGCCCCGCAGCGCGGGGCGTCCTCCGGCTCGGCCACGACGCGCATCATCCCGTGCATCAGCCTGCGCGGGTGGTCCTGGAGGAGGAGCCCGAAGGCGGCAAGGGCGAGTGGCAGCCGCGTCTTCGCCTGCATCTCGTGGGAGTGAGCCCAGTAGCCCACGTACGCCTGCACGGGCGCCTTCGGGTTCAGTCGCTTGATCGTCTCGAAGAGCGCGCCCGACTGCTGATGCTGGTTGGCGACGATCCGGTCGGAGAGGCTCCACCAGAGCTGGAGCGGGACGCACGAGGCGGCGATCGAGCGCGCGTAGGTCACCGGGCTGCGGAGGGCGTAGGCGAGCGGCCGCGACTTCGGCGTGCCGCCGGTCTCCCGGCGTGCGAGCGACTGGAGGCTCTTCCCGACCGGGCCGTGCCACGTCTTCCTGCACGCCTTGTCGCAGGGGATGAGCGGGAAGCTGCGGTACTGGCGCGCGAAGTCGGCGACGGAGTCGAACGCGGCCGCGCCGGCGAGCAGCCGCGGGTGCTGCGCGAGCAGGAGCAGCGTCTCCTGGCCGCCCATGCTGCCTCCGAACGCGTAGATCTTGCGCCAGTCGATCTGCAGCCACGGGAGCGTGCGCTGCGCGATCTCCGGCATCTTCGCGAGGTCGTCGGATCTGGCCGAGCGAGCCCCACGAGTAGCGGGCGAGGCTGCGGCCGGCGCCCTCGGGGCTGATCACGGCGAACATGCCGCGGGCGGGGAGGGCGCCCCACAGCGCCGCGTTGGCGCGCGCGCTCACGCCGCGGCCGTGCGGCGAGATCACGAGCGGGATCCGCGGGTGCTCCTTCGGGCCGTACCACGCCGGCAGGGCGACGTACGCCCTGCGCCGCTCACCGTCGTGGGCGCGGTAGTGGATTGCCCAGATCTTCACCTGCCGGACTCCCGGCTTCGCCCGGTAGGGAACGCTCTTCCAGATTCGCACCTGGTTCGTTGCGGACTCGGCGGCAGCGGTCGGCGCAACGCCGGCGACGAGCGCGACGAGGACGGGGAGCAGGAGCACGAGCTTGCCGCGCACGACGACCAAGCTTAGGCGTCCGCGCGATGCCGAGCCGGTTGTGCCACGAAGATCACCCTTCAGAGGCTGTGTCATCCCGCGCGATGTCCGATGAAGAGGTCAATGCGGCTTGCGCGATGGATGGTCTCGGTGGCGGCGATCGCCACTTCCCTGCTGCTCTTCCCGCTCGGCTCGTCGGCCCGCGGCGTTGCCGAGCCCACCTGGGGCGGGACGTGGAGCACCAACTTCAACTCGATGACCGTGACCCAGACCGGGAGCTCGGTTCAGGGAACCTACGCCTGGGACGACGGCCATCTGACCGGGACGGTCTCCGGATCGACGCTCACGGGCCGCTGGGACGAGGCCCCGACCCGCGCGGGGCCGAACGACGCCGGCCCGTACGTCCTCACGCTGAGCGCCGACGGCAAGTCCTTCACGGGCAAGTGGCGCCACGACGGCGACGCGGACTGGGCCGGTGACTGGACGGGCACGTGCGTGTCCGGCGCGTGTGCCGGGCCTCGAGCGAGGCCGCGAGCGACCGGTGCCGATCGCCTCGGTCTCGAACGGCTGCGGCGGAGCCGGCTGGGACTCGGTCGTCGCCGCGCAGAACTACCTCGGCAACACGTCGGTCTACCGCAACTCGAACCTCAACCCGCTGGCGAGGAAGTTCACGGTCAACTTCAAGGACGCGTGCGACCTCCACGACGCCGGCTACGGCGGCGCGATCGTGAAGGACAAGCTCCGCGGCGGCGTCAAGGACTTCCGCAAGTGGACGCGCCGCCAGGTCGACGAGAAGTTCTTCGCCGACATGCGGCTGCTGTGCCAGCGCACGATTCCGGCGGCTTTCGCGACGGCGCTGGCGAACTGCATGAGCACGGGCGGCAACGCCTCCTTCGGCGCCGAGTCCCGCTACAACTTCGTGCGCCGCTGGGGCAAGCACTTCTTCGACGCCGACCTGAGCAAGACCGGCACGCAGAGCACAGGCCCGCGAGCGAACAACTAGCCGGTCGAGACGCGGGCGGGGCGGTCAAGCAGTCGTCACGGCACTGGGCGAACGGTTCCGCGGCGATGGTGCAGCCGAGGCGTCGGCTCAGCCGTGGAGGCGGGCGACGTGGATCGGGCGGTTCCTGCCCGAAGGCGATCACGGCGGCTACGAGACCTTCGACGTGAGCCCGCCGATCGCCGAGGCCGTGCACGCTCGTGAACATGCAGTTCGCGAGCCTCGACCGCACGTGTGCTGCTGGCAGCCCGCGGCTACGCGATCACGACTCCGCGGGAACATCGTTCAGCCGACCCGAGCGACACGGAAGCGCTCCATAGGACGCTTGAAGGTAACGACCCGGCTGCGGATTCCTCGAAGCAGCCAGAACTGCCTGAGCTCAACCTCAAGCGCCGCTACCGCGCGAGGATGGCGTCGAGCGTCCGCCCCTCGGCGTTCGATACTGATCGGCCCGCAGATGCTTCGCCATCGCCTCGAACGCTTGTCGTATACCTCGCCGTCGCGAGGGCGGAAGCTGCAGCTCGATGTTCGCTGTCAGGCCGACGCCGCTGCTCCGGGCCGTCACTGGAGACCTTGATGGAGCTTGATCGGCAGCACGTCGGTCACCGCGATCTGTGGCCGCACCGGTGGAAGGCTTCGGAACCTGACGCGGCTCGGTGAACTCCGCGGCACCGCAGAGGTTCTGAAAGGTCTGTCGCAAAGCGCGTCGAGCCTTCTCCGCGAGGCTGTGTTCGACCTGAAGAACGACCTCAGCGCTTCGCGATCCTTCTGGTACGCGTCCGGATAGATCGCGATAGCTCCGCGTAGCCAGCGCGGATGCCCTCCGCCAGCGCTTGCTGTCCCGCCCTAAAGCTGGCCAGCTGTCGGAAGGTGACCCGTCAGCGGCTACCAGTCCGACGTTCTTCAGAACTCTGATGACTGACTGCTGATTACCTCCGCTGTGTCCGACGCTCGCAAGCCAAGCGGAGTTGGCTTGGGGTGCCCCGACCTCGGGATCTCGGATAAGCCTTCGTGAGCGTCGTAGGCGTAGTTGTGTACCACCGTGAGTCGTCAGCCACGGTCGCAGCTTACGGGCGGGCGCGGACGAACATCGTCTCTCGCTACACGTCGCGAGGTCACCTACGGACGCCAACCCGCAACCGCACCGTGCCGCTCCGTCCCGAGAGGTCGATCGTGCCGCGTTGCCGCGTCGAAGCGGTGGTAGGGCCGCCCGTCGAGCGTGACGCTCGCGATCCGCTGTCCTGGCGGGAGCCGGAGCCGCAAGCCCAGCGTCCTCGGCTTCGCCCGGGCCGGGACCTCGACCGTCACGTCGGCCCACCGCTCGTGCGCCTCGATCGTGAACGAGACCGGGCCGAAGCCCGTCGGCGCGTTCGCGACGGCGATCCGGCCTCCCGGCCGGAGCCACGCCCTCGGCGTCGAGTAGGCGAGCTGGAGCCCGTCGCGGGTCTCGTGGACGAGGAGCAGCCGCAGCGTCTCCAGGAATGCGGCGTTGGCGGCGCCGTTCGGCGGCAGGTACATCGCGCGATGGCTCTCGCCGGGAAGCGGGGCGACGCTTGCGGCCTCGCCGGCGACGAACGTCTGCGGCGTCATCGCCGCCGCGAGCTGGCCGTAGAGGCTGAGCACGAGCTGGTCGGCCTCGCCTGAGTCGGCGAGGAAGCGCGCGACGTTGATCCCGTACACCTGGTCGGTTCCGCCGACGGGAAACGGCGCCTCGCGGCCGTAGAGCGCGTAGGCGCCGGCGCGGACGAGACCGAGCAGGCGCGAGCCGTGGAGGAGCATGTAGCGCCAGACGCCCTTCGCCTCGGTGCTCCCGGGGGCGAAGAAGCCGGACGCGAGCGCGTAGGGCATGACGAGGTTCCAGTAGCTGCCCGAGCGCGCCTCGGTCAGCGAGTCGTAGGCCGGCTCGTCGTCGAGCAGGCGGACCGGGACGAAGAGCGAGCCGTCGGGCAGCCGTCGCTGCGACGCGCGCACCGCCTGCCGCAGCCCGGCCTCGAGCTTGCCCGCGAGCCTGCGGCAGGTGGCGGCCAGCGGCGCCGGCCCGTCTGCTCCCAGGCGGCGGCCATCCCGCGCAGCCCGGCCCAGACGACGGTCTGCGAGTGCAGGCCGTAGACCGCGTCGTGGATGTCGGAGGAGTAGCGCTCGCGGTCGAGCAGGCCGCGGTCGCTTCCGTCGATCTGCCGCCCGAGCGTCGCGACGTAGCGGCGGAGGACGGGTGTCGCCCTGTCGAGGTAGGCGCGGTCGCGGAAGAGGCGGAAGTGGGTCGCCGAGCCGAGCAGCTTCTCGCCCATCTTCCAGTTCGGGTACGGCGCCTCGGGCCGCGTCAGCGACGTGCGCAGGATCGCGCGCGCCACGTCCTCGAACCCCTGCTCGCCCAGCACCTGCGCGACGTCGACGCCCTCCGGGAACGAGAACTGCTCGTACGGGTTGCCGATGCTGTAGCGCCACGTCAGCAGCAGGTTCTGGACGAGGAGCGCCCGCGCGGCGTCGGTGACGCGCCGCTCGGGCACCTCGACGGTCATTCCCTCGGCGAGCCGGCGCTCCCAGTAGGAGCCGACGGTCTGCCGTGCTGCGTCGTAGGCCTCCTCGTCCACGGCGACCGGTCGTGCCCGCCCGACGAGCCAGGCGGCGTAGACGGTGCGGACGCTCGAGCGCGGGACACGGCGGATGACGGACGCGCCGCGTGACGACGCCAGACGGATGGTCGCGCCGGCGCGCGCGCCGCGTGCGTCGACCGTCAGCCGGAGGAAGCTGACGAGGGAGGGCGCTTTCCCGGTCCGCGCCGCGAACGACTCCTGGCGGTAGTGCACGCCGCCCGCGTCGACGTAGCCCGTCTGCAGGATCGGCAGCCAGCCGCCCGCGAGGCGGGGCTCGTCCAGGCGCGCGAGGCACGAGCCGTAGCGCTCGCCGCCCCGTGCCCCGACCCAGACGGTGAGGGAGGGCCCGCCGACGCGGCGTGAGACGATCTCGCTCCCGTCGGCGAGGTGCAGCGCGACCGACGTCGCGCCCTGCGCGCCGGCCGGCACGCCGAACGGGAGGTAGTAGACGCCGGAGGCCGTGAGCGGTTTACGGCCGGCCGCGCCCGGCAAGCAGCAGCGGGCGGAAGGTACCGACGGGCGCCGTCGTAGGTCGGCCCGCCCGGAGCCGCGAGGAGCCGGTTCCCCCAGACGTCCTGCCCTGCTTCGAGCGCCGCCATGACGGCACCCGAGGAGGCGTGGGACGGCTGTGCCTGCGCGCAAGACGCCCGCTCCGCGGCGCCGCTGCGCGCGCAAGTCGCGCCGGCGAGCGCCGGGATCAGGACGACGAGCACGGCGAGTCGGCGCACACGCCCAAGCTAACCAAGCTTGAAGCGGCGCGTCGGACCGGCCGCGAACCTCGACCTTCGACCAGTTGGGACCTGACGTTCACACGCCGAGAACAGAGGTCTTGCTGCAATACTCTCGAACCGGAGGTCGGACATGGCACAACTGACTCGCGAACCCCGCCTGGTCGCCGTCGAACCCGCGAACGATTCGCCCCCGCGGCCCCGCACCGGCATCGTCTTCGTTCCCTGCGCGATCTGCCTCACACCGCTCGATCTCGCCCTGATCAGCGACGCGGAGCAGCCTCATCTCTGCGAGCGCCATCGAGTGGGCGACTACCTCCCCCTGAACTGAACGCTCGTCACGTGCCCGCGTGGCGGCACGGAGCGGCGCCGGCTCTTGAGCCGACCCCGCCGCTCCGTACCCGGAGTCTTCGTCGGCGGGACGTCAGCGGGCCCGGAGTGCCGCGAGCAGCTCCTGGTGGCGCCGCTCCTCGTCCGAGAGCTCGACCGGCTCACCCTTCGCCCGCCGCGCCGCCATCGCCGCCATCGGCTTCACGACCACGAAGAAGACCGCCGCTGCGATGCAGACGAACGTGATCACCGAGGTGATGAAGGCGCCGTAGTGGAACACGGCGTCGTTGATCGTGAACGTCAGATCGTTGAAATCGGGCTTGCCGATGATCATCGCTATGACCGGCATGATCAGGTCGTTGACGAACGAGTTGATGACGGCTGCGAACGCAACGCCGATCACGAAGGCCACCGCGAGATCGACGATGTTCCCTCGCATCAGGAAGTCCTTGAACTCCTTCAGCATCTTCCGGCCTCCCCTGCTTGTGGACTGTTGCCCTAGGCGCGTATCAATAGCACTGCTCGAGGCGGCGGTTCGCGCCAGGCTCAGCACCCGTTTCTTTCCTTTCTGAAGTAACGTTGCGCGTGGAGTTCTGCCGCTGACGACCACGACGAAGAGAGGGCCCGATGACCGTTCTCGACGAAGTCCTGTCCGCCAACGATTCCTACGCCGCGTCGTTCGGGGAGAAGGGCGCGCTTACCCTGCCGCCCGCGCGGCGGTTCGCGATCCTCACCTGCATGGACGCCCGGCTCGACCCCGCCAAGTACGCGGGTCTGACCGAGGGCGACGCGCACGTGATCCGCAACGCCGGCGGCCGCGCCAGCGACGACGCGATCCGCTCGCTCGTCATCTCCTACAAGCTGCTCGGCACCCGCGAGTGGTTCGTGATCCACCACACCGACTGCGGCATGGAGTTCTTCTCGAACGACCTCATGAGCGACCTGTGCGGGCAGAGTCTCGAGACCGCGGCGCTCGGGCCGGACGGGTTCACCGACGTCGGCAGCGGCGGCGGCTCGAACGAGGCCAAGTACATCGACTGGATGACGATCGGGGACACGGAGGGCAGCGTGGTCGACGACGTTGCCCGGATCCGCGCCCACCCGCTCGTGCCGGGGCGGATCCCGATCTACGGCTACGTCTACGACGTCAAGACCGGCAAGCTGGTCGAGGTCCCCGCCGCCACGGAGGCCGGCCGGACACGGTAGTCACGGCTCACCGCGCCGCCATCGGCACGTAGGCCCGCTCGTCGTGGCCGGTGTAGAGCTGGCGCGGCCGCGCGATCTTCTGCTCCGGGTCGTCGAGCAGCTCGACCCACTGCGCGAGCCAGCCGGCCGTGCGTGGGATCGCGAACATGACCGGGAACATCGACACCGGCAGCCCGAGCGCCTGGTAGATCAGCCCGGAGTAGAAGTCGACGTTGGGGTAGAGCTTGCGGGAGATGAAGTAGTCGTCCGCCAGCGCGATCCGCTCCAGCTCGAGCGCGACGTCGAGCAGCGGGTTGCGCCCGGTCACCTCGAAGACCTCGTCGGCGATCTGCTTGATGATCGTCGCGCGCGGGTCGAAGTTCTTGTAGACGCGGTGGCCGAAGCCCATCAGCCGCCCGTGGCCCGCCTTCACGCCCTCGATGAACTCGGGCACGCGCTTGACGTCGCCGATCTCGGTGAGCATCCGCAGCACGGCCTCGTTCGCGCCGCCGTGCAGCGGCCCGTAGAGCGCCGCCGCGGCGCCGGCGAGCGCGCTGTAGGGATCGACGAGGCTCGAGCCGATCGAGCGGATCGCGCTCGCCGAGCAGTTCTGCTCGTGGTCTGCGTGGAGGATGAACAGCACCTCGAGCGCGCGTTCGAGCATGGGCTCGGCTGCGTAGGTGCGGCTCCGCCATGCGGAACATCATCGAGAGGAAGTTCGAGACGAAGCCGCGGTCGTTCTCGGGGTAGACGTACGGGAGCCCCAGGTTGTGCCGGTACGAGAACGCGGCGATCGTCGGCACCTTGGCGATCAGCCGGTGGATCTCCTGGAGCTGGATCTCGCGGTCGTGGACGCGATTCGCCTCGGGATAGAAGGTCGAGAGCGCCGCGACCGCGCTGATGAACATCCCCATCGGGTGCGCGTCGTAGCGGAAGCCCTCCATCAGCTGCTTGACGTTCTCGTGCAGGAAGGTGTGGTGGGTGATCGTGTCGGTCCAGTCCTTCAACTCCGCCTCGGTCGGCAGCTCGCCGAACAGGAGCAGGTAGGCGGTCTCCAGGTAGGTGCTCTCCTCGGCCAGCTGCTCGATCGGGTAGCCCCGGTAGCGGAGGATCCCGCGCTCGCCGTCGAGGAACGTGACGGCGCTCCGGGTCGAGGCTGTGTTCAGGAACGCCGGGTCGTAGCTCAGCAGGCCGAAGTCGTCCTCGCCGACCTTGATCTGGCGCAGGGCCGTCGCCCGGATCGCGCCCTCCTCGATCGGCACCTCGTAGGAGCGACCTGTCCGGTTGTCGGTGATGGTCAACGTGTCAGCAGGCATCTCGACCTCCCTCTCTCGCCGGTTTGCCGTCGAGGATCGCCCGAGGATCGCTCGAAGGATGGGAACGCGCATCCGTGCCCGCACGCACTCTCGCGCGCCAAACTACTGACCGGCGGTCAGGGCGCCGCCGTCTCCAGCTCGGGCGTGTAGCTCCCCGAGCGCGCCGCGCCGTTCAGCCTCGCGCGGTGGAGAAACGCTGCCTGCGCCGCCTCGACGTTCGCCGACTCGCCCCGCCACGCCTTCAGCACCGGCGCCTGGAGCGCACGGCCGAACGAGAACGAGAGCTCCCACGGCTGCGGCCCGAGCAGGTTCAGCGCGTTCAGGTGCTCGGTCGCCGCCTCGTCGGTCTGGCCGCCGGAGAGGAAGACGATCCCGGGGACCGCTGCCGGGACGTTGTGGCGCAGGCACCTGAGCGTCGCGCGGGCGGCCTCCTCGACCGAGGCCTGCTCCGGGCAGTCGTAGCCGGAGAGGACCATGTTCGGCTTCAGCAGCGTTCCTTCCAGGGCGACGCGCTGGTCGTGGAGCTCCGTGAAGACCGCGTGCTGCATCCGTGACGTGACCGCGTACGAGCGCCCGAGCGTGTGGTCACCGTCCATCAGCACCTCGGGCTCGACGATCGGGACGAGGCCGGCCTCCTGCGCGAGCGCCGCGTACCGCGCCAGCGCGTGCGCGTTCGCCCAGAGGCAGTACTCGCTCGGGATGCCGTCGCCGATCGCGATTACGGCACGCCACTTCGCGAAGCGGGCGCCGAGCTCCCGGTACTCCGCCAGGCGCTCGCGCAGCCCGTCGAGCCCTTCGGTGATCTTCTCGCCGGGAGCGAGCGCGAGCTGCTTCGCTCCCCTGTCGACCTTGATCCCAGGGATGATCCCGAGGCGCTCGAGCAGCTGCGGGAAGGGCTCCCCGCCGGACGAGCTCTGCCGGATCGTCTCGTCGAAGAGGATGACGCCGCTGATCGAGTCGGCCGTCCCCGGCGCCGTGAAGAGGAGCTCGCGATAGGCGCGGCGATGCTCCTCCGTCGAGGCGAGGCCGATCGCGTCGAAGCGCTTGGCGATCGTGCCGTCGCTCTCGTCGGCGGCGAGGATGCCTTTGCCCGCCGCGACGAGTGCGCGGGCCGTGGCCTCGAGCTCGCTCATGCGCCGAAGCGGTCTGCTAGTACCACTTTCCCCTCACGAAGCCGCCGAAGGCGACCAGTCCGATCACCGCGATGATGATCCCGAACCAGAGGCTCCAGAAGAGCCCGACCACGATGCCCGCGACGACGAGGCCGCCGCCGATGTTCATGCCCCCCTTGCGACGGGCGAGTCCTCCTGCCATCTCGTGCTCCTTTCGTCTGCCGCCTGCCGGATGCGAGGCGGCCGTACTGCATGCCGTGGACACTACGCCACCGGGCTCAGTCGAGGACTGAGGCGAGGAGCAGCGCGAGCTCCTCAGGGGTGTTCGCGTTTGCGAGTCGAGCCGGGTCGAGGTGGACGACGGGTGCGTCGAGCTCTGCGAGCGCGTCGCGAATCGCGAGCCGGCCGGATGCGAGCCGCCGCTCGAGCACGGGCAGGGCGCTCTTGCGATAGGCGCCCGGGAGCGGTCCCGTCTGAGGCACGGCCGCGTCCGCGCAGGCCGCGGCGAGCGCGCGCAGGTCGTCTGGCTCGAGCAGAGGGCAGTCGACCGGGAGCGCGACGATCAGGTCGCCTGCGGCGGCGCGCAGGCCGGCGACGAGGCCGGCGATCGGGGCGCGGACGTCCGTCCCGTCGTCAACGAGCGGGAACGGCAGGCCGCCGGCCTCCGCCGCGCTTTCCGACCGCGAGCTCGCTCGTCGCCACCGCGCCGAGCAGCCGCCACGCGCGTTCTGCGAGCGTCTCGGAGCCGAACCGCGCCAGCGCTTTCGGCGAGCCGAACCGCCGGCTCGCACCCCCGACGAGCAGCACGCCCGTGAGCCCCTCGACCACGTCGCCCATGTCAGACGCCGTGCGCCCAGAGCCAGCGGCGGTTCCGGACCTCCGCCTCGGCCTCGATCCGGTGGGCGGTGGCCGCACTCTCCGGCGTCAAGCGGTCCCACTTTCCGGTGCAAAGCAGCAGGCTCACGCCGCCGATTATCGCGGCGTCATACTCGCCGGCGGCCGACCGCACGAGCCAGACGCGTTGAAAGACGGCCCGCGGCGACGTATCGTCGCGCGGCATGAGCGACGCCGGCAGGTCCCGGCCTCGGAGCACCCGGAGCCGATGAGACTCTCGACCCGTGCGCTTGCCAGCGCGAGCGCGAGGCACCCGTGGCGGACGATCGGAGCCTGGCTCGCCGCGATCCTGCTGGCGTTCGTCGCCATCGCCACGCTGCTGCCGGGGGCGCTCACGACCGAGGGGAAGCCGACGAACAACCCGCAGTCCGAGGAGGCGCAGACTGTGACCGACGCGGCGTTCGGGTTTGACCCGAGCATGGCAACGAGCGACATCGTTGTCGTGCGCTCGGAGGCCCACGAGGTCGACGACACCGTGTACCAGCGCTTCGTCGGGCAGCTCGCCGGTGAACTGCAGACAGTGCAGGCGGTCGTGACCGTGCACTCGTACTTGGACAGCGACGACCGGTCGCTCGTCTCGGCCGACCGGAAGGCGACGATCCTGCCGATTCTCGTCGACGACTCCAACGACGTCGGACAGCTCCTCGACGCGGTCCGGCGGGCCGACGCGGCCGACGCGTTCGCGGTCTCGGTGACCGGCGACACGACGCTCGACTACGACTTCAACACGCTCTCGCAGGAGGACCTCCAGAAGGGCGAGCTCCAGTTCGGGCTGCCGGGGGCGCTGATCATCCTGCTGCTCGTGTTCGGCGCGGTCGTGGCCGGGCTCGTTCCCGTGTTCACCGCGATCGTCTCGATTCTGGTCGGGCTCGGGCTCGTGTCCGTGCTCGCCCAGCAGTTCGAGCTCTCGATCTTCATCGTGAACATGCTCACGGCGATGGGCCTCGCCCTCGGGATCGACTACTCGCTGTTTACGATCTCGCGCTACCGGGAGGAGCGCGGCCGCGGGCTCGAGAAGCTCGACGCGATCGCCGCGTCCGGTGCGACGGCGAGCCGAGCTGTGCTCTTCAGCGGCTCCGCGTTCGTCGTCGCCATGTTCGGGATGCTGCTCGTCCCGAGCTCGATCATGCGCAGCCTCGCGACCGGCGCGATCGTCGTCGGCATCGTCTCGGTGGTCGCCGCGCTGACGCTGCTGCCCGCTCTGCTCGGGCTCCTCGGCGACCGGATCAACGCGCTTCGCATCCCCTTCGTCGGGCGCTCGGCGATGCAGGGCGCCGACCCGGAAGGGCGCTTCTGGCGCGCGGTCGTCGAGCGGGTGCTGCGACGGCCCGCGCTCTCGCTCGTACTGTCGGCGTCGCTTCTTCTCGTCGTCGCGCTGCCGGTGTTGGGGATGCATGTCGGCGCGCTGGGCGTCTCGTCGCTCCCCGACCGGTTCGACTCGAAGCAGGGCTTTCTCGCGCTCCAGCAGCAGTTCCCGCAGGCGACGACCGACCCGGTCGAGGTGGTCGTGGCCCAGGGGGCGTCGACGGCTCGAGCGCAGCGAGCGCTCAAGGGCCTGCGGGTGCGGCTCGAAGGCGACCCGCGCTTCGGCGCCGCCTCGCTGCGCAGCTCTCCCGACGGCGAGGTCGCGGTGCTCTCGGCGCCCGTGCGCGGGGACTCGGCCGCCGACGAGGCGGTCGAGGCCGTCCGCGAGCTTCGCAGCGAGGCAGTGCCAGAGCTCTTCGCCGCGACGGGGGCGCAGGTACTGGTCGGGGGCGACACGTCCGAGTTCATCGACTACGTCGCGTCGGTCATCGATCCGGCGCCGCTCGTCTTCGCGGTCGTGCTCGGACTGACCCTCGTGCTGCTCACGATCGCCTTCCGGTCGATCGTGATCGCGGCGACCGCGGTCGCCCTCAACCTGCTCTCGGTCGGCGGCCGCCTACGGGTTGCTCGTGCTCGTCTTCCAGCGCGGGGTCGGCGCGGACCTGCTCGGCGTCCAGCAGGCCGACGTGATCGAGGCGTGGGTGCCGCTGTTCCTCTTCTCGGTGCTGTTCGGCCTCTCGATGGACTACCAGGTGTTCCTGCTCAGCCGGATCAAGGAGCGCTACGACCAGACGGGTGACACGACCGCTGCGATCTCGTTCGGCGTCGCCTCGACCGCGCGGATCATCACCGGTGCGGCGCTGATCATCATCGTGGTCTTCAGCGGCTTCGCCCGCGGCGACCTGGTGATGTTCCAGCAGATGGGCTTCGGCGTCGCGGTCGCGCTGCTCCTCGACGCGACGATCGTGCGCTCGGTCCTCCTGCCGAGCGCGATGAAGCTCCTCGGCCCGTGGAACTGGTACCTCCCGCGCTGGCTCGAGTGGCTCCCGAAGCTCGAGGTCGAAGCCCGGCCCGGGTAACGCCGCTCACCGGATCCCGACGGGCGCGCTCGGTAGTCCACCGAAGACCTCCATCGGTGCGCTCCCCGATGGCGCTCCGGGACGGATGGGCGATGCTGACAGCGGCCCCAGAAGGAGGTGGGTGTGACGCTCGCGGCCGTGAAGCGGAGGGGGCACGCTCCGAACGGGCGGGCGCCCGCGATCAGCGGCAGGCGGCTGGTGCTGCTCGCCGTGGCGGCGCTCTTGTCCGCGGTGGGCCTGCTCGCGATCGGGATCCTGCTCTTCGGCGACTTCGGCGGGACCGAGGGACGGATCCTGGGAACGACGGCCGTGCTCGCCGGCTACGCCCTGCTCGCGCTGCCGGCGGCGATCCTCGTCGACCAGCGGCGGCTACCACAGCTAGCCGCGACTGTGATCGCCCTGGCGCTCGCCGGTGCGGCGCTCGCCATGGTGGGCATCTGGCAGGACGGGGCGGGCGACGACCTCGGGCGGACGATCGGCACCGTCACGGTCTGGCTCGTCGCGACGACGCAGGTGGCGGCGTTGGCGGCGCGGCGGCGTGAGCAGGACTCGCGAGTTGTTCGAGCGCTCTTCGCGGCGTCGTCGGCTCTCGCGGCCGTGGTCGCGGCGATGTTCACCGCGCTCGTCTGGGCGGAGCCCGACAGCGAGGGCTACGCCCGGGTGTTCGCCGCGCTCATCGTGCTCGACGTGCTTCTCGTCGCCCTCCAGCCGATCCTCGCGCGGGCGCGCCCGACCGAACGGGCCTACCCGCTTCGGCTTCTGATCGCGCCCGACGAGACGGTCGAGGTGCTCGTCGAAGCCTCCGACCTCGCAGCGGCTGCCGCGAAAGCGATCCGCGCGGTTGAACGCGACGGGCGCACCGTGCTGAGGCTCGAGCCCGGGCACGCGAGGCCGCCAAGCGGCGGCCGGCTGTGATCGTCAGCCACGACGGGACGAGCTCGCCGCCTCGCTTCTCGGACGTGGCGTCGTCACGGCGGACGTTTACCCGAGCTCGTCGAGGCGCACGATGCGCCGTTCCGCAGCCGAGCGGGCCGCCGCCTCCGCCGCCGCCACCGCGGCGCGGCCGTCGCGGCCGGTGACAGGGACAGGGCCGCCGGCCAGCGCGTCGGCGAACGCCTCCAGCTCGCGCATGTACGCGGGGCCGTAGCGGTCGAGGAAGAAGTGGGGCAGAGGCGGCGTGTGGAAGCCCTGCGCGTCCGCGAAGTCCGTCGTGTCGCGCAGCTCGTTGCGCGCCTCAGCCATCCCGGCCGTCCCGTGCACCTCGAGGCGCTGGTCGTAGCCGTAGGCCGAGAGCCAGCAGTTGTCGATCACGCCGAAGGCGCCCGTGTCGAAGGTGACGGTGGTGACGGCCGTGTCGTCGAGGCCGAGCTCTCGCGCGTCGTCCGAGGCGAGTGACGCGCCGTGGGCGCTGACCGAGACGATCTCGGCGCCGGTGACGAAGCGGAGCAGGTCGAGGTCGTGCGAGGTCGTGTTGAGGAAGAGGACGGCCGCGCCGGCGGCCTGCTCGAGGGAGGCGCGTGGCGGCGGCTTCGGGTCGCGCGAGGTGATGCGCACGATCAGCGGGCGGCCCACGCGCCCCGCGACGACCGCCTCGCGCACGGCGGTGAAGCTGCGGTCGAAGCGGCGGTTGTAGCCGACCTGGAGCACGATCCCGGCCGCGTCCGCCGCCGCGCACGCCCGGTCGGCGCCGGCGACGTCGCCGGCGAGCGGCTTCTCGCAGAAGACATGCTTTCCGCCCTCGGCGAACGCGGCGACCTGCTCGGCGTGGAAGCTCGTCGGCGAGCAGACGGCGACCGCGTCCACGTCCGGCCGGTCGACGAGCTCGCGCCAGTCCTCGACCGCCTCGCAGCCGAGGTCGGCAGCGAGCGCCGCCGCAGCGCCGGGCGCCGGGTCGGCGACCGCGACTACGCGCAGTCGCGGAGCGAGCGAGCGCAGGTTCTCGGCATGGATATGCCCGATCTGGCCTGCCCCCACAACCGCGATCCGCCGCTCCGTCACGGCGCCAGCGTGACCTTGCTCAGGTGGGCGGGCCGGTCGGGGTCGAGCCCCTTCGCCTGCGCCAGCGCCGAGGCGAAGAGCTGGCCCGGAAGCACGGAGAGAATCGGCGAGAGCAGCGGCAGCGGTGGGCTCGGCGTCTTGAGCACGTAGGCAACGCCCTCGATCCGGTCGGCTGCGCTGCCGCTCGCGACGATCACGGCCGCCGACTCGCGCGCCCGCGCGACGGCGGTCTGCACCGAAGGCAGCATCGCGTCCTCGGAGGCGATCGCCCACACGGGGAAGAGCTCGTCGAGCGCGGCCACCGGGCCGTGCGCAAGGTCGGTCGCGGTCAGCGCCTCGGCCGCGACGCGGCAGGTCTCCTTGAGCTTGAGCGCGACCTCGCGGGCAGTTGCGTACTCGACGCCGCGGCCGATCACCACCATCCGGCCGACGTAGGCGAGCGGCTCGGCGAGCCGGCGCACGGCGCTCGCGAGGCCCGGAAGCGCCGCCTCGGCCTGGTCGGCCACGACCCGCAGGGCGTCGGCGATCTCGGGGCCGCGTCCCGCCCCGTGGGCGGCCAGGAGCGCGAGCGCCGCCAGCTCGTTCGTGTAGCTCTTCGTCGCCGCGATGCCCCGCTCCTCGCCTGCGTGGAGCCGCACGACCACCTCGCAGACCTCCGCCAGCGGCGAGCGCTCGTCGTTCACGAGTGCGATCGTGAGCGCGCCGTGGCGCCGCGCGTTCTCGGCGTAGGAGATGACGTCGGGCGTGCGCCCCGATTGCGAGAGCGCGATCACGGCCGAGTTCCGGAACGGGAGCTCGGCGCCGTAGTAGACCGAGAGCGACATCGAGTCGCGCATCGCGCTCCACCCGGCCAAGAGGCCGAAGGCGTAGACGGCGTAGGTGGCGGCGTTGTCGGACGAGCCGTGTGCGACGAGACGCAGGAGCCGCGGGCGCTCGGCCAGCAGCCGCCCGACCTCGGCCAGCTCGGACTCGGCCGCGAGCAGCGCGCGCAGCGCCGCCGGCTGCTCGTGGATCTCGCGCAGGAAGAGCTCGCCGGTCACTGGACCCGCTCCGGCGCCGGCAAAGCCGGCACCTGCGCTCTTTGTGAGCCTCCGTCGAGCCTACGGCTCTGTACCCGCTCCGGCGCCGGCAAAGCCGGCACCTGCGCTCTTTGTGAGCCTCCGTCGAGCCTACGGCTCTGTACCCGCTCCGGCGCCGGCAAAGCCGGCACCTGCGCTCTTTGTGAGCCTCCGTCGAGCCTACGGCTCTGTACCCGCTCCGGCGCCGGCAAAGCCGGCACCTGCGCTCCTTGTGAGCCTCCGTCGAGCCTACGGCTCTGTACCCGCTCCGGCGCCGGCAATGCCGGCACCTCCGCCGCTTGCTCGCCGGCTCCGTCGAGCCTGCGCCGGTGCGATCCTTCGTCGAGCTTACGGCTCATGCCTAGATCCGCCCCAGGGCGCGTTCGTCGCCGACGTCGAAGAGGTACAGCCAGCCCTTGCGCAGCCCGAAGCGCAGCGCGTCGCCGGGCTCGGCGCGAACGCGCCCGTCCGCCTCGAGGACGAAATGCGTGTCGGCTGGCCCGGTGACGCCGATCAGCGTCTCGCGGCCGAGCGCCTCGACGTAGTCCACGCGGCCCTCGACCGGCCCGATGAGGCCAGGCTCGGAGTCCCACAGCCGCGTGTGCTCCGGCCGCACACCAACGATCACGTCGGCGGGTACGTCGGTCTCCGTCTCGAGCGACAGCCGCACGTCGCCGAGCGCGAGTCCGAGGTGGCCGTTACGGCGGTCGGCGCCGACCCGGGCGAGGTTCATCGCGGGGCTGCCGATGAACCCCGCCACGAACGTGTTCGCCGGGTGCTCGTAGACCGCGTCCGGGTCACCGACCTGCTCGATCACGCCGTCGCGCATGATCGCGATCCGGTCGCCCATCGTCATCGCCTCGACCTGGTCGTGGGTGACGTAGACCGTCGTCGTGCCGACCCTCCGTTGCAGCGCGCGGATGTCGGCCCGCGTCTTCGCGCGGAGCTTCGCGTCGAGGTTCGAGAGCGGCTCGTCCATCAGGAACACCTGGGGGTCGCGCACGAGCGCGCGGCCGAGCGCGACGCGCTGGCGCTGTCCGCCGGAGAGCTCGCGCGGCTTGCGCGCGAGCAGCGCTTCGATCCCGAGCAGCGCGGCGGCCTCGGTCACGCGGCGGTCGATCTCCGCCCGGCTGAGCTTGCGGATTCGCAGGCCGAAGGCCAGGTTCTGGCGGACGCTCATCTGCGGGTAGAGCGCGTAGTCCTGGAACACCATCGCGATGTCGCGCTCGCGCGGCGCCATCTGGTCGACGATCCGGTCGCCGATCCGGATGCTCCCCGAGGTGAGCGCCTCGAGCCCCGCCAGCAGCCGCAGGGCGGTCGTCTTGCCGCAACCGGAGGGGCCGACGAGCACCATGAACTCGCCGTCCGCGACCTCGAGCGCGAGCTCCGAGACGGCGGTCGTCTCGCCGAAGCGCTTCGTCACCTTGTCGAACGTGACCGTGGCCATCAGGCGGCCACTAGCCTTTCACCGCTCCCGTCAGCATCCCGCGGATGAAGTGCCGCTGGAGGAACACGTAGACGAGCACGACCGGCGTCGCCACGATCACCGCGCCTGCGGCGAGCAGCGTCAGGTCGGAGGTGTGCTGGCCCTGGAAGAAAGCCAGGCCGAGCGGCGCGGTGCGCAGGTCCTCGCTGGAGACCATCACGAGCGCGAGCAGGAACTCGTTCCACGTCCACATGAAGACGAGCACCATCATCGTCAGGATCGCGGGCCGGCCGAACGGGACGAGCACCCGCCAGAGCGTCGTCCAGCTCGAGGCGCCGTCGATGCGCGCGGCCTCGACGAGGGAGCGCGGCGACGAGAGGAAGAACGCGCGCATCCAGAACGTGCCGAACGCGACCGAGAGCCCGATCTGCGGCAGGATCAGCGCCCAGTAGGTGTCGGTCAGGCCGAGGTCGCGGAAGTCGAAGTAGAGCGGCACGATCATCGCCTCGATCGGGACCATCAGCCCGAGCAGGAAGAGGTAGAAGAGGGCCGTCGCACCGCGGAAGCGCATCAGCCCGAACGCGTAGCCGGACAGAATCGAGAGGACGGTCGAGACGGCGACCACGCTGACGGCGACGATCGCGCTCGAGCGCAGGTACTGGGAGAAGTGCCCCTGCGTCCAGGCCTCCGAGAAGTTCGAGAAGTGGAGGTCGGTCGAGAGGTGGAACCCGGCCGACGAGCCGGGAGGGCTGAGCGCCGTCGAGAGGATGCCGACGACGGGGTAGAGCGCGATCAGCGAGAACGTGATGAGGATCGCGTAGTTCACGAGCTGCTCTCGGCGCGCGATCATCGGGCGCCCCGGTCGGCGATGCGGGTGATCGCGAAGCTGATCAGGAAGATCGTGCAGGCGAGCGTGATGCCGATCGCCGCGGCCGAGCCGACCCGGCCGGTCTGGAAGGCGCGGTTGTAGACCTCGAACGCGGGCACGGAGGTGCTGTTGCCGGGGCCGCCCTGGGTGGTGATGTAGATGAGGTCGAAGTTCCGCAGCGCGGCGATCGTCGTCAGCGTGAGCGCGACGGCGATCTCGCCGCGAAGGTTCGGCAGCGTGACCGCGAAGAACTCGCGCAGGGGCCCGGCGCCGTCGACCCGTGCGGCGTCATAGAGGCTCTGCGGGATCTTCTGCACGCCGGCCATGAAGAGCACGAGCGCGAGGCCGAACATCACCCAGGTGCCGATCAGGCCCACCGCCGGCAGGGCGAGGGAGAAATCGCCCAGCCACGGCCGCGCGAGCGAGCCGAGGCCGACCGCCTCGAGCGCACGGTTCAGCGGCCCGTCGGTCGGGGCGTAGATCATCCGCCAGATCACGGCGACGACGACCATCGGGATCACCTGGGGCAGGAAGAGCACCGTGCGGAAGCCGGTCTGGCCCCGGACGCGGCCCCGCGAGAGCGCCGCCACGAGCAGCAGCGCGAGGCAGACCGGGATCACGGCGTAGAAGAAGATCAGGATGAACGAGTGCTTGAACGCGTTGCGGATGAGGGGGTTCCGGACGATCTCCTCGTAGTTCGCGAGGCCGACCCACGTCTTCGGTGTCAGCCCGTCCCATTCGAACAGCGAGAGCCAGATCGTGTGCCCGAGCGGGGCGAGCACGAACAGCGCGTAGAAGGCGAACGCGGGCAGCAGGTAGAGGTAGGCGACCCGCCGTGGCTCGCCGGGCGGCTCCAGGCGTGACGTCGCCCGCGAAAAAAGAGCCGGCTTCCGCACCCCGAAAGATGCGGAAACCGGCTTGGTCACGGAGGGCTCAGCCCGACCCTGTGTGGAACGTCTCATAGTCCGCCTGGATGCTGTCGACGAACGCCTGCGGCGCCGTCTTCCCCGCCAGCAACTCCTGAATCTTGGCGGTCGACACGTCGTACATCGTGGGCGTCGCCCAGTCGAGGTACGGGACGATCGCATCCTCCTCGTTCGCCTTCGTCCACTCGTCGTAGACCTCGGTGTCGAGGCCGGAGGGAACCGTCACCTCCGCCTTGCTTGCCGGAAGCTGGCCGTTGTCGGTAGCGGTCTGCTGCGACTCGGCGTTGGTGATGAAGTCGAGGTAGACGGCCGCCGCGTCGGCGTTCGCCGTCTTCGAGCTGATCCCCCACGGCAGCCCCTCACCGCCGAGCGACGCCAGGGACTCGCCGTCCTTCGGCGGTAGCAGGAAGAAGCCGACGTTGTCGCCCATCGCCTTCTTCAGGTCTGCCGTCAGCCAGCTCCCGGTGATCAGGAACACGCCCTTGCCCGCGCCGAACTCGGCCCACGAGGGGTCGTAGCCGAGTCCGGCGTAGCCGTCGGTGAACGCGCCGTCGCTGGTCATGGTCTGGAGCTCCGTCGCGGCCTCGACGGTCTCCGGCGCGTTGAAGCTGGTGCTCGCGTTGTCGGCGCCGAAGATCCAGTCACTCGCGGCTGTCTTGTCCCAGTACTGGAGCATGATCTCCTCGTACTCGTGGATGCCCGGCCACTTGTCGAGGTTGCCGAACTGGATCGGAGTCTCGCCGGCGTCCTTCGCCTTCGTGACTGCGTCCTGGAACTCCTCGAACGTCGTGGGCACGTCGACCCCGAGCGCCGCCAGCTTGTCCTTGTTGTAGTAGACGCCGACGACCTCGCCCGTCATCGGCAGACCGTAGAGGTTGCCCTCGCCGAACTGCGTCGCGTCGGCCGAGAACTTGTTCATCTTCAGGATCCCGGACGAGTAACGGTCGTTCCACCCGTAGGCGTCCGCGTAGGGGTCCAGGGGAAGGAGCAGGTTCGCCTTGACCAGCGGCCCCATCGCGGAGTAGCCGTTGTTCACCTCGACGACGTCGGGCGGGTTTGGCGACGACGCCGCGAGCTTGAGCGTCGCCTGGAGGTCGGTGAACGACTTTGCGACGCGGTTGATCTTGATGTTCGGGTTCTCGGCCTCGAACGCCGTGTTGAGCGCCTTCATCGTCTCGTTCTGGCCGCCGCGCACCTCCTGGTCCCAGACCAGGAGCTCGACGTCGCCGAGTTGCGACGCGTCGGTGACGATCTCGCCGCCTGCTCCGGTCGTGGTCGAGCTCTCCTCGTCTCCGCCGCAGCCGGCGAGAGCCAGCACCAGGGCCGCGACCACCGCGAGGGCGAAGAGGGCCTTGAGGGGGGTTCTCCTATCGAGGTTCATGCATGCTCCTTTGCCGTTGCTGTCTGCACGATCTCCGGGTGGGGCTCGGCGAGCGCGCGCTCGAGCTCTTCGAGGGTGGCCGCGCTCATGGCCCCGGTGGCCGTTCGCACGGAGAGGGCGGCGTACACGACCGCCCGCTGGAGCCGCTCAGCGAGCGGCAGCCCGCTGAGGTCCCCGTAGACGTACGCCGCGGCGAGCAGGTCGCCCGCCCCGGTCGTGTCGCGGGCCTCGACCGTCGGGGCCGAGGCGACGAAGATCTTCCCGTCCTGGGCGGCCACGGCGCCGTAAGCGCCGCAGCTCACGACCGCGGTCTCGACGCGCTCCGCGAGAGCGAGCGCGGCCGCCTCGGGACTGGACGCGCCGGTGAGGCGCGCGGCCTCCGAGCGGTTCGTGAGCAGTGCCCGTGCCCGGCCGAGGTCGGGCGGCAGCTTCTGCGCGAGGGAGTCGGCCTCGACGTCGCCCACCATCGCGTAGGCAGCCACGCCGTCGGGTACCTGCCCGAGCCGGGCAGCGGACGTCACGACCGCGCGCGGTCCGAGTCGCTCGATCGCCTCCCGCTCGACGGGCGCGGGCGGCTGGTAGGTGATCATCGCCCGCTCCCCGTGAATCGGCAGCACTACCGTCACCGCCGTTCGCTCGGTCTCTCCTCCGGCGCAGAGCACGCCCTCCGCTTCGAGCATCTCGCGGAGCCTCTGCCCGGCGGGGTCGCGGCCGAGCGGTGCGACGATCGCCGCGCTCAGGCCGAGTCGGACGAGGCCGACGGCCGTGATCCCGGCGCCGCCGGGGGTCTCGTACAGCTCCTGCGCCATGCGCTCGCGCCCCGGTGCGGGTAGCTGGTCGAGGCCCTCGAACGTGAGGTCGAGGAAGACGTCTCCGGCGCAGACGACGGCTACCCGCTCCCGCGCCGGCAAGGCCGGCACGTCCGCCTTTTGAGAGCCTCCGTCGAGCCTATGGCTCATCTGAACAGCCCCGCCAGCTCGGCCTGGCGGCCGGCGTAGGCGTCGAAGATGCGCCGCGCGGTGTTCACCGACGGGACGAGCGGGTGCAGCGCCAGCGCCTTCACCGCGAGCTCGCGCGACCCCGTCAGGGCGGCCTCGATCGTCGTCCGCTCGACGTCCTTGATCGCCTCGATCAGCGCGCGCGCGTGCGCGGGCACGTCGCCGACGGCCACCGGGACGATCCCGGCGCTCCCGACGACGCACGGCACCTCGACCACGGCCCGCTCGTCGAGGAACGGCAGGCTGCTCCGGTTCGCGGTGTTGAGGATCAGCACGCGCCGCTCGTTGAAGGCGATCGCCTCGACGACCGCGATCGCCTGCCCCTCGTAGCCGCCGACGTCCTCCCAGCTCTCCGTCGGCGCCGACATGCCGAGCGCCGCACGAGCCTCCTCGAAGTAGGTCTCCTCGCGCTCGCGCCGCGTGGCGCGCCAGGCCTCGAGCGCCTCGTCGGGAGTGCGGCCGTTCGCGCCGTAGAACTCCGCTTGCTGGTGCAGGAGGAACGCTCCCCGCGACTCGAGCCCCGACCGGAGCGCCCCGACCGTGTCGGAGGAGAAGTAGTGGAAGAAGAGGTACTCGTTGGGGATCATCCCGAGGGAGCGCAGCCACTCGCCGCCGAACAGGCGCCCTTCCTCGAACGACTCGAGCCGCTCGTCGTCTGCCAGCAACTCGGGCAGCAGGTCGCGCTCGCCGTCGTGCACGCCGCGCAGCCAGCCCAGGTGGTTGAGGCCGAAGTAGTCGAACCAGAGCTCCTCCGGGCGCCTGTCGAGCGCCGCGGCGACGCGGCGGCAGAGCCCCGCCGGGGAGTCGCAGATCCCGACGACCCGCCCACCGAGCGAGTCCTGGATCGCCTCGGTCACGAGTCCCGCCGGGTTGGTGAAGTTGACGAACCAGGCCTGCGGTGCGCGCTCGGCCACGGCTCGGGCCAGCTCGAGCATCACCGGCACTGTCCGGAGCGCGAAGCAGATCCCGCCCGGCCCGTCGTCTCCTGGCCGACGACGCCCTCGTCGAGCGGCACCTGCTCGTCGACCACACGGCCCTCGAGCTGGCCCACGCGGATCGCGCAGAAGACGAAGTCGGCGCCCTCGAGCGCCTCCTCGAGCCGGAGGGTCGGGCGGAGCGGCAGCTTCTCGTCGCGCTCGCGCTCGAGGCCTTCGAGCACCGGCCTGATCTGCGCGAGCCGCCATTCCTCGACGTCGTAGAGCGCGACCTCCTCGAGTCCGAGCCGCTGCGCGCGCACGAGCAGCGCGTCGTAGACCATCGGCACGCGGAATCCGCCGCCCCCGAGGATGGCGATCTTCATTCGTGCACCACCTCGACGACCTCGGCGGTCGCCCCGCTCCGGACGGCGTCGAGAATCAGCTCTCTGCGCTGTACTGCGAGCATCGGGTCCGTCGTCGGGGGGCGAATGTGTTCGGCCCTCGGTTGTTCGAACATGCGACACCCAAGGCGACCCTATCGCAGTGCGGGAGGGGTCGGGACGCAGCTCGTCGGGGCCTTACCCGGGTCACCGTGCGGCTCGCTTCGGACCACCCGAAAGGCGCTTGACACGACGTGCGACCCGTCCTAGTGTCGGCGGCACTTCGATGTTCGATGTCACGCGAATGGGTGCGACCGAACGTCGGATGCGTGTGGTAGCCCCATTCCGTCGTTCTGGAGGAGGAACCGACGTGCGATCGATGAAGCGTTTTCGTGTCCTGCTTACCGGTGTGGTCCTGGCAGCGGCCGCGACGGTTTCGATCACGATGGCCGTGCCGGGTGGCGCCGCGCCACCGACGGCGAACTCGATCGACAACCCGGTGAAGATCAACGTGATGGGCGAGTGGGCCCATCCCGACGACGACACGAGCATCATCGGTCCCTGCGGTGTCTGGCACGCAGCGCTACGGCGTTCGCTGCGGGATCATCATGATCACGCGCGGCGAGGGCGGCGGCAACGCCGTCGGTCAGGAGATCGGGCAGGCGCTCGGCCTGCGGCGCGAGAACGAGGACCGCGTCGCGCACTACCGCTCGGGCACCGTCGACATCTTCAACCTCGACCGCGTCGACTTCTTCTTCAACCAGAGCGCGCCCGAGACCGAGTTCTTCTGGGGCCACGACGAGACGCTCGGCCGCATCACGCGGATCATCCGCATGACGCAGCCGGACATCTACATCGGCTTCACGCCGACCCTCGGCGCCGGCCACGGCAACCACCAGTGGGCCGGGCGGATGATCTGGGAAGGCATCAACGCCGCGGCCAATCCGTCCTTCTTCCCCGACCAGCTCACCGGTCCCCACGCGCTCAGCACGTGGCAGGTGAAGAAGGCCTTCTCCGGCGGCAGCACCGCGGGCACCGGCGGGACGACCACGGCGGCCGACTGCACGACCGGCTTCATCCCGACGCCCGGCACGAACCTCGACACGGTCGCGGGCGTCTGGACGGGCTACGACTCGCCGTTCCTCTGGCCGGCCGGCAACGTCCAGGGCAGGCCGGCCGGCACGCCCAAGATCTGGGCGCAGGTCGCCACCGAGGGCGCCGCGGCGTACCCGACCCAGAGCCGCGTGATGAGCAAGGCCACCGTCGAACCCGGGCTGCTCGCGCTTCGGCCAGACCTGGGCCTCCGTGCCGTTCCAGCCGAACACGAACCCGGACGGCACGGCCAACCCGCTCGCCGGCAAGGACGACGCGATCCTCTACGGCGCGACGATCCAGGACCCGGGCGGCCTGCCGCTCGGCACGCTCGAGTACATCACCTTCAACCGCTTCTACAACGTCGCCGGCTCGACCTTCCAGGCGACCGTCCACGTCAAGTCCGGCTCGGGCACCCTGCCGGCCGGCACGGTCGCGCTGACGGTTCCCGCCGGCTGGACGGTCGATCCCCCGCAGCCGATCGGCCCGATCTCGGACACGGCCGAGTCGACCGCGACGTTCAACATCACGCCGAGCGCCTCGGCCGCGGTCTCGAACTTCAAGATCTCCGCGCTCCTCTCGAGCGGCGCCGCCACGGGCTACACGGACAACGTGATGCGGATCGTCCCGGCGGTCGAGGGACGCTTCCATCGCTGGGGCAAGTGGGGCGAGTACGACAGCTGGCTCACGAACCTCGCGCCCGCCGCCAACCGGCTCCTCCGGTCCGCGGCCGTCCAGTCGATGGGCATCGGCGAGACGATCTCCCTCGCCGGTCGACGTGCACAACTGGTCGACCGTCCCCCAGAGCGGGAACGTGACGCTGACGCTGCCGGCCGGCTTCACGGTCGACGCCACGTCCAAGCCGTACGGGCCGCTCGCGCCGAACGGCGACACGACCGTCAACTTCACGCTCACGAACACGGACACGAGCGCTTCCGGGCGCCGCGGTCAACGAGACGAGCAACTCGATCCAGCAGAGGACGATCGGGATCGCGACCTCGTTCAGCGCTCCGGCCGCGTCGGCCAGCGAGAACCTGACGCATGTCGCTCGTCCCGGTGACGACGATCCCGCACGCGGCGTCGGCTCCGACGATGGACGGCGCCGAGGGCGCCGGCGAGTACACCGGGCCCGCGCTCGACCTCAGCCGGCGCTGGTCCGGCGGCGGCAACTGCGCCGCCTTCCCGGACTGCGGCACCGCAGCCCGGGACGCTGCCGGGCGATCCGAACAGCACCTACGCCAAGGTCACCTGGACCGCCGACGACCTGTACCTCTTCATCCACGTCAAGGACGAGTTCCAGAGCTACGCGGTCACGCCCGCCGAGTGCATCGCGCACTGGCTCGCCGACTCGACCGAGATCCTGATCGACCCGCGCGGCGACTCGTCGGCGACCAACTTCGACACCGGGACGACGTTCAAGCTCGGCATCTTCCCGTTCACGAACGACCCGTCGAACTACAACGGCAACGGCGTCAACGCGGCCTGCTGGGAGCGCGACGCCGACAACCACCAGGGCTACTCGACCGGACCGCTTGCGGCGACGGTCGACGCGGCCCCGAACGCGCCCGGCGTGCAGGTCGTCTCGACGGCCACGTGGGTCGGCACGAACGACACCGGCACCGTCGCACAGCTACGGCGCGGCCGGCGGCTACAACCTCGAGGTCAAGATCCCGCTCGCCGCTCTCCCGGCCGCAGTCGGCCCGACGTCCACGCCGCCCACCGGCAGCGCGGCGACGAACGTGATCAACCCGAGCCACATGGGGCTCAACATCACGCCGTACGACGAGGACAACACGGCGGCGGCCGGCACGACCACGCTCCGTCACATCGACAACAGCACGCGCCTCGCGTGGTCGAGCGACACCGGCGGCGTGCAGGCGGATCCGTTCCGCTGGGGCCATGCCTACCTGGCCGGCTACACGCCGCCTCCGGGTAGGTCGACGACGCCGGCGACGCCGAACGTCTCGCATCCGAACCTCGACGGCGTGAGCTCGCCGCAGACGATCTACCAGTCGGCGCAGGACGGCGTGCCGATCTCGGGTCGCAAGGCCGCTCCGGCCGGCGACAGCATCTCGCTCTCGAACACAACGCTCGGAGCGACCGCAGCCGAGTTCGACATCACGGCCACCGGCCCCGGCACCGCCCGCTTCTTCCTCTGGGCCGGTGATCACGGTGCGATCCCGGTGTACCTCTCGACCTGCCCGTTCCCGGCGGATCCGACCCAGATCCCGGACTACGGGCTCAGTGCCTGCGCGGTCACCGACGGCGGCATCCCGCCTTGGTCGCCCGACATGAGCGGCCGCGTGATCCGGTCGGTCACCGTCCCGGTCACGGCGGGGACGACGCACGTCTCGATCCCGCTCGACGCTGCGGCGTACGCCGCCCTGGCGGCAACCGGCTCGGCGCTCGTCTCGTTCGAGACGCCGGCCGACGAGGTGCAGGCGTTCGCGCTCGGGCTGGCACAGGCCGCGGTCGTCGCCGGCCAGAGCACCGCGACCTCGTACGAGACCGACCCGGTGACGCTGAACGCGACCGTGACCGGCACCGCCCCGTTCCCGGGGCAGCCGACCGGCCAGGTCCAGTTCACGGTCGACAACGCACCGATCGGCGCGCCGGCCACCCTCGACGGGACGGGCCACGCGTCGCTCGTGACAACCGCTCTGCCGGCGGGAACGCACCAGGTGAGAGCGGTCTACCTCGGTGACGCCGATTACGCCAAGGTGACGAGCGCGTCGATCAGCCACCTGACGAAGGGCGTGTCGGAGCAGCTCGCCGACCTGTCCGACCTGATCGACTCCTTCAACCTGAATAAGGGCAAGAACTCGAAGTTCGACAACACGATCGCCAATATCACGAAGCACTACGAGAACGGCCAGACCAAGCAGGCCTGCCAGGAGCTCGACGCCTTCATCAAGAAGGCACAGCAATCGGTCGGCAAGAGCCTGACGGCGAGCGAGTCGGCGCAGCTCGTGACGGCGGCGACTCGGATCCAGGTGCTGCTCCACTGCTGAGTCGATCCTGCGGAGCTCAACCGTGTGAGGGCCCCGTTCAGGGGCCCTCACACGCTCGACACCCGACCATGAGCCGTCGTGTCGCCCGGGCCGCCGTGCCGGCCCTCGCCGCGGCGCTCCTGCTCTCCGGTTGCGGGGGCGGGGGCTCGAAGACGGCTGCGGAGTCGACGTCCACCGCGACGACGACCGTCCCATCGGGGCAGGTGAGCCACGCGGCGCCCGACCTCGAGGCGCTGCTGCCGGGCAAGGTCGGCGCGGCCCGGCTTCAGAAGGGGAGCACGACCGGCGCGGCCGTCTTCGCGGGCGGCGATGCGTTCAGCCGCCAGATGACGGGCATCCTCGCCGCGGCCGGCAAGCAGCCGTCCGACCTCCGCTTCGCGAACGCGCAGGACCCGATCGGCAAGCTCGAGCTCGAGGTGGGCGTGTTCGAGGTGAGCGGCATGAGCGCGGCGGCCCTCCGGAAGGCGATCGTCGCCAGCTCGCGGCCGAACGCACCCGGCCTGGCGGTGTCGAGGACCGCGCTCGCGGGCAAGCCGGTGACGATGGTCGTCTATCCGGCCGGCACCGTCCTCTACCTCTACGAGCACGACGGACTCGTGTTCTACGTCGGCACCCAGAGCGACGCTCTCGCCGACAAAGTGCTCGGCATGCTCCCCTAGGGGGCGCGGTGTCAGTTGTTTGGCGCCGATGACCTTCGAGTGCCGTGGCGTGAAGAGGAAGATGGGTCGAATCGTGCCGAAGCGGTACTCGCTCGTCACCACGAGTACGCACGCCGTCCGCCTCACACCGCCGCGCTGGCGCTGATACCTCCAGCATCGCCACCAGCCCGTCGCCGCGCCCCAGACCGGCCAGCCCACGCCCCGGAGCAGACGATCTCGCGGCATCGACCATCTAGACTCGAGCGCATGGAGACGATCTCGTTCGCGCTCGGCGCTCCTGCGCCGGAGTGCCTGGCCGAGGACGAGCTCGCCGACTGCGCCCGCACCGTGATCGAGCGCGACGGCAAGACGCTCCTCTCGTACGGCTCGGCCGCGGGCTACACGCCGTTGCGCGCGCTGCTCGCGGAGTGGTTCGGCGTCCATCCGTACCGCGTTGTGCTGACCAACGGGTCGCTCCAGGGATTGTCGCTGCTCGCCGAGCGGCTCGCTCGCGGCCAGAACGTGGTTGTCGAGTACCCCACGTACGACCGGGCGCTGACGGTGCTGCTCAATGCGGGCTCGTCGCTCCTCGCCGCGGTCGTGGACGAGGAGGGCATGAGTGTCGAGGACCTCGAGAACCAGCTGATAGGCAATGCGAAGCCCGCCTTCGTGTACACGATCCCGACGTTCCAGAACCCGACCGGCCGGACGATGCCCATCGAGCGCCGCCGGAAGTTCGTCCAAGCGCTCGGCAGCAGGGGGATCATGATCGTCGAGGACGATCCGTACGCGCTGATCCGCTTCGAGGGCGAGGCCCTGCCGGCGATCTTCGACTACGCGGACAGGAACTCGATCTACATGTCGTCCTTCTCGGAGATCATCGCCCCGGGCCTCCGCGTCGGCTGGATGATCCTGCCGGAGGAGCTCGCCGGCGAACTGACCGAGGCGGCCGCCGCGACCTACATCACCCCGTCGCTCGTCAGCCAGGCGATCGTGCACGAGTTCATCGCGCGCGGGAGCTTCGAGCCGAACCTGCGCCGGATGAACGACCTCCTCGTCGTTCGTCGCGACGCGATGCTCGCGGCGCTCGAGAAGCACTTCTCCGGCGCGAAGTGGACCAGGCCCGAGGGCGGCTACTTCGTCTGGCTCGAGCTGCCCATGGGAACGAATATGCGTGAGGTCCTCGCGCGTGCCGAGGGCGTCACGGCCATGGACGGCACCGCGTTCAGCGCTTCGGCCAGTTGCGTGCGCCTGGCCTACAGCTTCGCCTCGCCCGACGAGATCGAGGTCGGCGTCGAGCGGCTCGCCGCCGCGATGTAGCCAGGAGCGAACCGCCCTACAGCGCGATCGGGAGCGGGGCGCCTTGCGTGACGGGCTTCATACGGCGGCGGCGCGAGGACCGCTTGCCGGCGCGTGGCTTCCGGAACAGGCCGAGGATCCAGCCCACCGCCGCAAGCGTCAGCAGCACGATCGCGATCAGGATGATGAACGAGGCTCGCTTCATGGCGTGTCCTAGGCCGCGGCGACGGCCGGCGCGGTCCGGCCGGCGAAGGCGGGGACGGATGCCGGGACGGGCTTGCGGATGTAGTCGGGGCGGAAGCCGAGCATGCGACCGAGCGGGGCGCCGACGGCGAGCGCGGCGCGCTGCGTCCAAACAGGTGGGAAGGACACTTGAAATAACGGAGCCGTGTCGAAGTGCGCCTTGGCCGGTTAAGTGTCCTTCCCACCTGTGGACGCGGCGAGCCGGAACGGGTTCGGCATGCCCCAGCGGTTCGTCTTGCCGTCGGCGGCGAGCGAGTACATCGTCTCGATCAGCGTCTCGATCCATCGAGCGGATCCAGGCCAGGACCTCGACCATGAAGTTGACCTCGTCGGCGGTCTTGTTCCAGAAGTTGTGCAGCGTGCCGGGCTCGATCGTGACGACCTCGCCGGGGTTCGCCTCGAACGTGCGCTTCCCGACCTTCATGGTCAAGGTGCCCGAGACGACCTCGAACCGCTCGGTCTGGCCCGGATGGACATGGGCTGCCGGCAGGTGGCCGCCGGGTCGGAGGAACGTCTCGAACTGCGCACTCGCGCGCGTCTCATGCGCCGTCTTGCGGAAGACGAGGCGCCTGAGACGGGCGGCGAGTGCACGCAGTTCGAGACGTTCCTCCGGCCCGGCGGCCACCTGCCGGCAGCCCATGTCCATCCGGGCCAGACCGAGCGGTTCGAGGTCGTCTCGGGCACCTTGACCATGAAGGTCGGGAAGCGCTCGTTCGAGGCGAACCTCGGCGAGGTCGTCACGATCGAGCCCGGCGCGCTGCGCAACTTCTGGAACAAGACCGCCGACGAGGTCAACTTCATGCGTCGAGGCCCGGCCGGCGCTCGGGATCGGCAAGCTCCTCGTTCCCGCGCTCGACGAGCGACGGCGCACCCGCCCGATGCGCGAGCTCGACGCCTTCGCGGAGGTACTCGCGGGCGTCCCTGCGGTGGTTGCCGCGACGGAGAGCGGCGCCGAGCTCGACGAGCGCGCGCGCCTGCTCGAGCCGCGCGTTGGCCTCTCTGAGCACCTCGACCGCCTCGTGCAGCAGCTCCACGCCCTCGGTCCCGCCGCGCACGAGCGCGCACGCGCTCAGCGCCGCGCCGACCCCGGAAGGTGCGTTCCAGCGCCGGGCGAGGGCGAGGTTCTCGTCGGCGAGCCGCAGCGCTTCCTCTTGGCGGCCGAGCTCGCGCAGCCCCAGTGCGGCGAAGCGCCGCCACGGATAGTCGAGCGGGTTGTCGAACGGTGCCACGACCCGCGTGCGCTCGCCGAGCACGAGCAGGTCCTCGACGCCCCGCTCGACGGCGTCGGTCTCGAGGCGCATGCGGCCGCGCGCGTACTGGAAGAAGTACACGTGGACGGGCACCGGCAGCTCGTCCAGGTACCCGGCGGTCTCGAGCACGCCGCTCCGCGAGACCGAGCTCGACGAGCACCTCGGCCCGCGTCGGGTTGTCGAACACTTCCTCGATCGCGCGCTTGAGATAGCCGACGGCCGCATCGGCGGCGCCCTGGCTGAGCGACCGCCGCGCCGCATCGCGCAGCGTGGCGACGACGAACGGGTCGTTCCCGGCGACCGTGGCGAGGAGGTGCGCCGCCGCCTGCTCGGGGAGCGCGCCCGCCTCGAGGAGCACCCGCCGCATGCCGGTGCCCGTCGCTGCGCTCGAGCGTGTCGAGCCCGTCGTAGATCGCCGTTCGTACGACGGGATGGAAGAACTCGACCGGGTCGTCCCTGATCAGGAGGTCGGATTGCAGGAGGACGCGCGCCGCCTTCGCGGCCGGCGCGGGCTCGAGCCCGGCCAGGGCGGCGACCTGGCCGAGGCTCGTCCCGTCGCCGAGGATGGCCGCTGCCTCGAGCAGCGCCGTCGCCTCTGCCGGCAGCCGCGCGAGCCGGAGCGAGACCGCCCGGCCGACGACGCGCGGCCCGAGCTCGAGAAGCACGTGTGCCTGATCGGCCTGCGGCCGGACGCCCTCGCGGGCGACCGGGTCGAGCAGCGCGAGCACGAGCAGCGGGTTGCCGCGGGTCGCGGCCTCGACGGCGGCACAGAACTGCTCGTCGGCCTCCTCGTCGAAGCGCCGGCGGACGAGGGCGGCGATCGACCGGCACCTGCAACGGCCCGGGCCGGATCGCCGTCGTGGCGGAGTCGCTGAGCAGCTCGTTGAGGAGCGCGGGGTCGCGGCTCTGCTCGGGCGGCCGCGTAGTGACCGCCACGAGCAGCGGCAGCCCGTCGAGCCGCCGCGCGAGGTAGCAGAGCCAGCGCAGCGACTGGCGTGTCGGCCCAGTGGAGGTCGTCGATCGCGAGCATCGTCGGCCGCTCGAAGGCGAGGTTGGCGGCGAGCCAGTAGAGGCCGTGCATCATCGCGAACGACGCGTCGCCCTCGAGCTCGGCGCGCGTCACCAGGTGCGTCGCGTCGAAGAGCGGATCGGCGAGCGCGGCGGCGCCGGAGAGGAACTCGGCGCGCTGCTCGGCGGGCGCGGTCGCGAGCAGCGACTCGAAGAGCTGACGGACGACCCCGAAGGCGAAGTCGCCCTCGTGCTCGCCGGCGCGCGCGGTGAGGACGCGCAGCCCGCCGCCGACGTGGGTGCGCGCCTCGGCGAGCAGCCGTGTCTTGCCGATCCCGGCGGTGCCCTCGATCGCAGCCACGCTGCCGTCGCCGCCGCGTGCCGCGTCTGCGAGCGAGCGGAGCGTCGCCAGCTCGACCTCGCGCTCGAGCAGGAGCAGTTCCGGGAGCTCGGCTGCCGCCGACATCAGGGAGCAATCGTAGAGCGGGGCATGGGCTATGGATAGCGCCGCGGTGCCTGCCCGGTCTCGCGCGGAGTCTCAGGCTCGTTCACTGGCGCAGGTAGGCGAGGACGGCGAGCACGCGGCGATGGTCGCCGGCGTCGGCCGGCAGGCGGAGCTTGGCGAAGATGCTCGTCACGTGCTTCTCGACCGCGCGCTGCGTGACGAACAGCCGCTCGCAGATCGCCTGGTTCGAGCGGCCCTCCGCCATCAGCTCGAGCACCTCTTTCTCGCGCGGGGTCAGGCTCGAAAGCGGGTCGTCGGAGCGGCGGCGGCCGACGAGCAGCGCGACGACGGCGGGATCGAGCGCCGACCCGCCCTCGCCGACGCGTCGCACCGCCGCGGCGAACTCGGCGATGTCGGACACACGGTCTTTGAGCAGGTAGCCGACGCCCTCGGCGCTACCTGCGAGCAGGTCGAGCGCGTACTCGGGCTCGACGTACTGCGAGAGCACGAGCACCCCGGTCGCCGGATAGCGCTCGCGGATCTCACGCGCAGCGCGCAGGCCCTCGTCGGTGTGGGTCGGTGGCATGCGGATGTCGACGAGCGCGACGGCCGGACTGTACGAGCGCACCTTCAACAGCAACTCCTCCGCCGTGCCGGCCTGACCGACCACCTCGAAACCGGCCTCCTCGAGCAGCCGCGCGATCCCCTCGCGGAGCAGAACCGAGTCGTCGGCGAGAACGACGCGCATGGGCAAGTCTAGAGGCTTGAAGTGGATTAACCGTGGCCGCGGTGCCGCCCCAGGCGCGGCAGCCGTCTCGTCGCCTTGCCCAGGCCACCTGGGCGCCGAGCCGCCTGGCTTGACCTGGAACGGCCCCACGACGGACGTCTAATCCACATCAAGCCTCAGAACGGAGGAGTCCGTGTGGTGCCATGTGGGGAAATCTCCACATTCCAGGGGGAATCGGGCAGGCACCGGTCGATGTGGCGTCATGTGGGAAATTCGCCACATCCCCCCACAGCACGGGATAGGCTGCGGCGGTCATGGAGCTCACGCGGGCGACCAACCCGTACAGCGCCGGCGCCGGGACGATGCCGCCGTTCCTCGCCGGTCGCGACTCCGACGTGGAGCGCTTCGACACGCTGCTCGTGCGGCTCGAGGCGGGCGACCAGGGCCGCAGCCTCGTCTACTCGGGTCTGCGCGGCGTCGGCAAGACCGTCCTGCTGCTCGAGTTCGAGAAGCTGGCGGTCGAGCGCGGCTGGGACTGCACCGGCGTGGTCGAGATCGGCGCGACCACCGACTTCCGCACCTCGATCAGCCGCATGACGCACCGGCTGCTCCGCGGCCTCAGCCGCAAGCATGCGATCAAGGACCGCGTGGCACGGGCGCTCGGCGTGCTGAAGGCGTTCAACGTGACGGCGCCGGGCGGCTTCCAGCTCGCGATCGACGCGACGGCGGTAAGCGGCAGCGCCGACAGCGGCGACATCGAGGACGACCTGACCGAGCTTCTCGTCGAGGTGGGCGAGGCGGCGCGCGCCGGCGGCAAGGGCGTCGTGTACCTCGTGGACGAGATGCAGAACCTGGAGCCGGTGGCGATGGGCGCGCTCTGCATGGCCTTCCACAAGCTCGCGCAGCAGCAGCTTCCGGTCGCGCTCGTCGGCGCCGGGCTACCGCCGCTCCCGAGCCAGCTCCGGTCCGCGAAGCCGTACGCCGAGCGCCTGTTCGAGTACTTCCCGCTCGGCAGGCTCACCGAGGCGGCGGCGCGCTCGGCGCTCGTGACCCCGGCGACGCGCAAGGGCGCAGCCTACGAGCCCGGCGCGGCCGAGCTCGTCCTCGCCGCAGCCGACGGCTACCCGTACTTCATCCAGGAGTACGGCCGCGTCGTCTGGGAGGAGGCGGGCGTCTCGCCGATCACGGCGGCGGCGGTCGCCGAGGCGCTCCCGGTCGCCCGTGACATCCTCGACGAGGAGTTCTTCGACAACCGCGTCGAGGAGGCGACGAACGAGGAGCGCCGCTACATGGCGGCGATGGCCGATCTCGGCGACGGCCAGCAGAGCACGGGTGAAGTGACCGCGCGCGCGGGCTACAAGCAGCGCGCCTCCTCGGGCAAGGCGCGCCAGGCGCTGATCCGCAAGGGACTGATCTACGTCGCGAAGCACGGCACGGTCGACTTCACCGTGCCCCACTTCGCCGACTTCATGCGGCGCCGCTACCCGCTCGCGATCCTCCTCGGGACGGCCGAGGAGGACGAGGATTGACGGCGGTCAGGCGTCCGAAACGAGCGCTGCGGGCTGCCGTTCGCTCGTCGGAACCGGTATCTCGGCGATCACACGGGTGCCGCCGCTCGGCGGGCTCTCGACTCTGAGCTTGCCGTCGAGCGCGGCGAGGCGGTCGGCCAGGCCGCGCAGGCCGGAGCCGCCGCTCGGGTCGGCGGCGCCGACCCCGTCGTCTGCGATCTCGATCACGACCGCGCCGGCGATCGCGGCGACCCGCACGGACACCGCGGACGCCCCGGCGTGTTTGACGACGTTCGTGATCGCCTCCGCGACGACGTAGTAGGCCGCTGCCTCGATCGCCTCGGGCAGGCGCTCATCCAGCGTGGTCAGTTCGACAGGGAGCGGCGTGCGCGCCGCGAGGCCCTCGAGCGCCGCGCTCAGGCCGCGGTCCGTGAGCACCGCCGGGTGGATGCCTCGCGCGAGCTCGCGCAGGTCCTCCAGCGCCTGCGCCAGCTCGTCGCTCGCGCCGGCGAGGAGCTCGCTCGCGCCGGCGGGGTCGCTCGCCACCTTCGCCTGGGCGAGCCTGAGGGCCAGCGAGAGCGCGACCAGGCGCTGCTGCGCGCCGTCGTGCAGGTTGCGCTCGAGGCGCCGGCGCTCCTCGTCGCCGGCCGCGACGATGCGCATGCGTGACGCTCGCAGCTCGTTCTCCTGCTCCTTGAGGTGCGTCACGTCGAGGCCGCCCGCGACGATCCGCACGACCTGCCCCGACTCGTCGACGACCGGCGCGCTCCTCCAGGCGATCACGCGCCGTTCGCCGCTGGCGCTCGTGAAGACGTTCTCGTACTCGGCGGGTGCGAACCCGGGCGCGGCGGCGCGGAAGCGACCGATCATCGCCTCGCGCTCGCCGGGATCGATGAACACGTCCCAGAAGAAGCGCCCCCGAACGTGCTCTCTGTCGGCGTAGCCGCTCGCCGCCACGGTCGCCAAGTTGACGTTTCGGATCACTCCGGCGGGGTCGATGCTGACGAGCAGGCTCGGCGCCGTGTCCACGACCGTGGTGAGGAAGTCGTACTGCGCGCGAAGCTCAGTCTCGAGCCGCTCGTTGTCGAGCGCGAGCGCGACCGCCGCCGAGACGCTCTCGATGAGCTCGGGCTCGTCGGAGAGCGACTCGTCGTGCACGAGCGCACCGACCTGCCGGCCGTCGCGCTCGACGATCGAGGCGACGCGGCCCGAACCGGGCTCGGGAAGCGCAAAGCCGCGGCCCTCCCGGTCGACGAATCGCTTTCCCTCCTCGAGTCGGTACGCGAGCTCGAGCGAGGGGTCTCCCAGCGCGTCGGCAATCGCGTCACGCAATGGCATCCCCCGCCCGATCGAGACGACGAGCTCGCCGACCGAGGCGCGTGCGAGTCGGCTGCGCAGGATCCCGTAGCAGGAACGCGAATGGCACCGCGGCGAAGAGCAGGAGGAACGCGAACCCGATCGTGTCCGAGGCCTCGGTCGAGACCTGCGCCAGCACGTTGCCGAGCAGGAGGATCACGAGCGCCGCGCCGCCTGTCAGGTACACGGGGATCAGCACGCGGCGAAGCGCCGGAGTCGCACGCCGCCAGCGGCGGACGAGGACGGCGACGACCGCCACGATGATCCCCACCGTGATCGCTGTCCCGATCGAGTCGACGATCGTCTCCGTCGTGGGCGACTCGACGACAACGATCGCGCTGTCCCCGCAGTCGGCGCATCCCGGCCGCTGCTTCGCGAACATCATCAGGAGCGGCGGCCCGATCAGCACGAAGGCGGCGGTGATGCGGACGAGCAGGCGGTCGGGTCTCGGCGCGAGCCTGCCGGTCGGGAAGGCGAGCACGAGCGCGGCGAAGGGGATGAACGCGAGGTTCGAGAGGACGACGCCGAGCGTGTAGAGGGAGTTGTCGTTCGCCTCGGCGAGCGCGCCGAGAAACCACAGGTAGCCGACGGCGGCGAGGTAGAAGCCCGTGCGGTTTTCGGGACGGCGGTAGAGCGCGATCAGCCCGGCGGCAATGAACGAGATCCCCGCGGTGAGCGCCAGCGCCGCGGTCGCCGCCTTCTGCTCCTCGTGGTCGCTCGTAAGGATGAGCCCCAGCGCACCGGCCACCTCGACCACCGCCACGAGGACGGCGAGCGCGAAGGTGCGCCTGCTCAAGCGAGGAGCGAGCGGAGGGTCGCGCCGGAGAGCTCGGCCTTCGGGATGAAGCCGCGCGCGCCGCAGGCGGGGATCAGCTCGCCGTAGTCGGCCGCGTCGCGGCTCGAGACGAGCACGACCGCCGGCGAATGGCCGTTGGCGACAGAGGCGGGAGGCGATCTCGAACCCGTCGAGGTCGGGCAGTTGCACGTCGAGCAGGACGACCTCGGGACGCAGTTCGCGCACCTTCGCCAGCGCGTCGGCCCCGTCGACCGCCTCGCCGACCACGTCGAAGCCCTCCGCCTGGAGCAGGGCGCGAGCGGTCGCGCGGAAGCTCGGGTGGTCGTCGACGATCAGGACGGTACGCGTCATGACGGTCATCGTCGCAGAGCCCGTGCCTCGCGGCCATACGGCTAGCCGTACTTCTGCTACAGCGGGGTGATCACCCCGGTCCCGGTGAGGCTCTTCGTCACTGTTGCCGGGTTGCCGACGTAGAGGATCTCGCCGGTACCGGCCAGCGACGCATCGAGAGTCTCGGTCGCGCGAAGCAGGAGCCGGCCGGCGCCCGAGAGGGCCGCGGTCGCGTCGCGGGCGGCGAGGTTCAGGAGCTTCAGGTCGCCCGAGCCGCCGAGGTCGGCGTCGAGCCGGTCGACAGCGCCGGACACGCGCAGGACGCCGCTTCCGTCCAGCCGGGCGGTGAAGTGCTCGCCGCGCGCCCCGGTGACGGTCACCGTGCCCGAGCCCGACAGCGTTGCCGCGTCGAGCGCCGGCACCGTGATCTCGACTGCCGTCGCGGTCACGGCCTGGAAGCTTCGCTCGGCGTCGATCACGAGCGCGCCGTCACGCACCTCCGTGGTCACGAGCGGGAGCACGTTGTCGTCGCCGCGGACGACCACCGATCGCGGGCCGCCCACGTGGACGGTGACGTCGTTGGCACCCGCCAGATCGAGCGCCGTAAACAGGGGAACGGCGCGCGTCTCGGACGCCGCGACGCCCGAGCCCGCGACGACGCCCGCGCTCGTCGAGCCGGAATGGGGCGGCAGGAACGTATCGGTGTCGTAGGCGTGGACGACCGCGGCGACGTGCAGCCCGACGTGCGCGATCGGCGCTCCGAGGGGGCTGAGCGTCACGAGCGTGGGCACGCTCCAGATCACGTCGCCGGCGAGCGGCTTGCGCACCTTCTCGCCGCGGAAATCCGCGTAGCCGAGGTGATACACGGCCGTGAACAGGAGCGAGGCTGCGAGCGCAAGGGCGCCGATCCCGGCGACCGCGCGAGGGCTTCGCTCGGCGAGTGGCCGCGTCGCAAATGCTGCGAACACGGCGAGGATCGGGAACACGGACAGCAGCACGCCGTCCGCCGCGCCGTACACGACGCCGCGCCAGAGGATCGCACCGCCGAAGCTCCAACCCGCCGGGTGCGAGCTCGCACTCTCGCCGAACGCGACCGCTGCCATCACGCCGGCGAACACGAGGCCGAGCGCGACGCCCCAGCGCCAGTTCCGGAGGAGCACTGCCCGCGGGCTCTCGGCCGTCCGCGCAAGCCACAGGGCGAAGAAGCCGAACACCGCGGTCACGTACACGGCGTAGTAGAGGTCGCGGTCGATCGTCAGCAGGTCCGTGAACACGAACGGCACCGCGAACGCGAGTGCGAGGCCCGACGCGAGCCACGACCATTGCGCATGAGCTCTCTCAGCCGTGCCGGCCGGCCGGGCCCGGCGGTGATCGATGGTGATCGTGGACATGGCGGGTTCTCCTTTCGGTCACTCGTAGCGCAGCGCCTGCACGCGGTGGATGCGCGACGCGCGCAGGGCCGGAGCGACGCTGGTGAGCAGTGCGGCGGCGTAAACGGCGGCGAAGACGACGGTCAAGGCGACTCCCTGGAGAGCGGAGACGCGCACCTCGCGCGTCTCGTAGGTCTTGCGCCGTCCTCCGCGACGACGATGGGCGCGTACGACTCGAGACTCCCGACCGTCATGGCACGAGGATCGTGGAGCCGAAGGCGCCGGCCATCGGGGAGGCCACCGACCGGGGACTCGGAAAACCACGGATTCGGGCACGCCGGGCCGTCCGGCGCCACTCCTACAGTTGCCCCTCGTGAAGCTCGTGATCGCGATCGTCAGGCCGGAGCGCGCGAATCACGTCCTCGAGGCGCTCTACCGCGCCGAGGTGCGCGGGCTCTCGATGACGCGAGTCCAGGGGCACGGCGGCGAGATCGACCGCGTCGAGACCTATCGCGGCACGACCGTGAAGATGGAGCTCTCCGAGAAGGTGCGCTTCGAGATCGGCGTCTCCGACCACTTCGTCGAGGCGACCGTCAAGGCGATCGTCGAGGGCGCGCGGACCGGAGAGGTCGGCGACGGCAAGATCTTCGTCCTCCCCGTCGACCAGGTGATCCGGATCCGGACGGGCGAGGTCGACACGGCGGCCGTCACGCCAGTCGCATAGCGATGTTGCTGGCAGCGACGACCGCCGCGATCGACACCGGCGACACAGCGTGGATGCTCACGGCCACGGCGCTCGTGCTGCTGATGACGCCGGCGCTCGGGCTCTTCTACGCCGGGCTCGTGCGCTCGAAGAACACGCTCAACACCTTCATGATGAGCGTCGCCGCCCTCGGCGCAGTGACGGTGACCTGGGCGATCGTCGCGTACTCGCTCGCCTTCAGCGAGGGCAACGGCTTCATCGGCGGCCTCGACAACGCCTTCATGCGCGACGTCGGGCTCGACGCCGCCCGCGGCCTCACGATCCCCGACCTGCTCTTCTTCGCCTACCAGGCGACCTTCTGCATCATCACCGCCGCGCTCATCTCCGGCGCCGTCGTCGAGCGGATGCGGTTCGTGCCGTTCATGGTCTTCATGGTGGCGTGGGCGTGTCTCGTCTACGCGCCGATGGCGCACTGGGTCTGGGGCGGCGGCTGGCTCGCCGACCACGGCACGCTCGACTGGGCCGGCGGCGTTCCGGTCGAGATGGCGTCGGGCTTCTCGGCCTTCGCCGCCGCAGTCGTCGTGGGCGCTCGAAAGGACCACGGGCGGCTCGCACTCCTGCCGCACAACAGCGTCTACGTGCTCGTCGGCGCCGGCTTGCTCTGGTTCGGCTGGTTCGGCTTCAACGGCGGCAGCGGCCTGAACGCCGGCTCCGGCGCCGTGCTCTCGTTCACGAACACGCTGCTCGCGCCGGCCGCGACGCTCGTCGTCTGGATCGTGCTCGACTTCGTCCGCGGCGGGAAGGCAACGGCAGTCGGCGCCGCGACGGCGATCATCGTCGGCTGTGTGCTGATCACGCCCGCAGCCGGGTACATCAGCCCGATGTCGGCGCTGCTACTCGGCGCAATCGGCGCGGTCCCGAGCTACCTGTTCATCGTCTGGCGGCCTCGGACGCGGCTCGACGAGACGCTCGACGTGCTCGCCGCGCACGGGCTCAGCGGCTTCTTCGGCATCCTCTTCATCGGCTTCTTCGCACAACTGAGCTGGAACGGGATCAGCGACGGGCTGCTCTTCGGCAACCCGGCCCAACTCTGGGACCAGGTGCAGGCGGCCCTCTCCGCCCCGGTCTACGCCTTCGTGGGGACGTTCGTCCTGCTCAAGCTGATCGCACTCGTTTCGCCGCTGCGCGTCAGCGAAAAGGACGAGGGCATGGGCCTCGACGTCACCCAGCACGGCGAGGAGGCGTACGTCCAGGGCGACGGCGCGATCCTCATCTCACCCGAGGCCGGCCTCGGGTTCGAGCGCTTGATCGAGCAGCCGTAGCCTCGCTCCCCGTGCGGTCGCCGACTCCATGACCGACGCCCGAGCGCTCACGAGCCCTCACCGGCGCGCGACTACGCCGCCGGCATCTATGGCTCGATCGTCGCGACCGCGATCATCGGCGCTCTCCGGGAGACGAACGTCACGGCCGGCGAGCTCACGGTTGATGTCCTCGCCACGATGGTGGTCTTCTGGCTCGCACACACCTGGGCGGCGGTCGCCGGCGAGCGGATCCACGAACGACACAGGCTCTCGGCTGCGCGCGTGCGCGCGCTCGGGCGTGAGGAGTGGCCGATGGTCGAGGCCGGGTTCGCGCCGGTGCTCGCGCTCGCGCTCGGCTGGATCGGCGTGCTCGACGACGACAACGCGGCGACGCTCGCACTCACGATCGGTGTCGTGCAGCTCTTCGCGTGGGGCCTTCTGCTCGGCCGGCGTGTCTACGACCGGTGGTTCGGCGCTCTGCTCGCGGGGCTTGCGAACGGCGCCCTCGGCCTGGCCCTTGTGGGCCTCGAGATCACGGTCAGCCACTACTAGCTGGTCTGACCGCTAGCAGGCGCTCCAGGAGTCGATCCACCAGCTGCAGTGCGGCATCTCGCTGTCGCGGAGGAACTGGAGCAACGCCTCGACGTCGTACGGGATGCGCCGCAGCTCGACCTCCACCCGTTCTCCGACGCTGTCGATCACGCCGTACTCGGCCCAGTGCGCGACCCGGATCTCCCGCGGCCACCACTGGCTGAAGGGCTGGCCGACGCTGCCCGGGTTGACGATCACCGACGGCCCGAACCGGCGAAACATCTGGAGGTGCGTGTGGCCGCCGACGAGCACCGGTGCGTCGAAGCCCTTGAACATCTCCTCGACGTCGTCGTCGGAGGTGGTCGCGAAGATCCAGTCGGAGAACGAATGAGGCGAGCCGTGAAAGCAGAGCATCTGCGACCCGTTCTCGAGCGGCACCTCGAGCGTCGGCACGAATGTGCGCACGAAGGCCTGGTCGTCCTCGGTCAGGAACCTCGCCCAGAAGCGGCCGATCTCGTAGAGCATGATCCCGACGGGATCGTCGGCCGGCGGGAAGCCGTCGATCGACCAGGAGTCCCAGTTCCCGAGGACGATCGGGCAGCCGAGCTCGCGCACACGCGCCAGGCACTCGTGCGCCTGCGGGCCGAAGCAGATGTCGCCGAGGCAGACGAGGCGGTCGACCTCCTGGCGCTCGAGGTCGGCAAGGACGGCGTCGAGCGCGAGCAGGTTGCCGTGTATGTCCGAGATGAAGCCGACGCGCATGTCACAAACCCCGGGGGAGGGCTCGGAGCGTACTAGAGGCTTGATGTGCATCGGCCGTGGTCGCGGTGCCGCCCCAGGCGCGGCGCCATGCCGTCTCGTCGCCCTTGCCCAGGCCCACTGACCTGGGCTGCGGACGCCGAGCCACCCTGGCTTGGCCTGGAACGGCCCCACGACGGACGTCCAATACACATCAAGCCTCCAGATGAATCGCGAGCTCTCGCGTGCCCGGATGTGCGACCTGGCGTGTCGCGGTGGCTCGTCACACATGTGCGAATGCATGAACCGACCCGCCTGCACGTAACCGGTGCGAGCCGCCGTTTGCGGTGACGAATCGATCGCGACCTGGCGACGCAGCTCCAGGGAAGCGCACTGCCGAACCACCGTCTCCCGCACCCTTCACCGGATGGAGACCGCGCATTCACCACCCCGACCCCCACCGCTCATCGCAGGCGGGACACGATTGGCCGAACCGCCAAACACGAGAACAAGGAGAGCGAGAATGCAGAGGAAGTTGATCGGTATCGCAGCCGTCACCGCGCTCATCGCCGCGGGCACGGCTGTCGGGGGGATCGCGATCATCAAGCCGTACGCCGTCGGGATCGACGGCGACTACTACACCAAGCGCTTGCTCTCAGCAGGGGACACGATCCCCGAGACAAGCAACCCGGCCAAGTCGTACCAGATGGTCGGGATTCCGGACGGCCTCGGCGCCCACAAGGGCCCGAACGGCACGAGGATCGTCTACATGAACCACGAGCTCGGCACTACCACCACCCTCTCCGAGCCGGTGATCGGCGACCCGTTGAACAAGGGCGCCTTCGTCTCGAAGCTGGTCCTCGACAAGAAGGGCAAGGTGCTCTCGGCCGAGCGCGCTTACGACACCGTCTTCATCAACGACACTCTGGTCGGCCCGGCGGCGGCGAACGACAATGCGACGCCCGGCTTCGCCCGCTTCTGCTCTGGATTCCTCGCGGGCCCGGATGTCGGCTTCGACCGCTACATCTACTTCGCGAACGAGGAGAGCAGCGCCATCATCCCGCCCACTGGTCCCGTACCGGGCTCGGGCACATTCGACGGCAAGGGCGGCCTCTCCGTGGCGATCTTCGACAACGAGGCGCACGGCCTCCCGGGCCTGGGCCGCTTCCCGTGGGAGAACACACTCGTCAAGCCGGACACAGGTAAGTGGACGGTGATCATGGGCATGGAGGACGGTCCGGCAAGCCAGGACCCGGCTCAGAGCAACAGCCAGCTCTACATGTACGTCGGGGAGAAGAGTCGGAGCAGGAACGCGACAGTGCTCGAGCGCAACGGGCTCGTCGGCGGCACTCTGTACGTGTTTCGCTCAAAGGATCTGACAAAGAACAGCGACGCGAACTTCACGAGCGGCTCGATCCAGGGCGAGTGGGTCGCAATCCCGGGTGCCGGGGCACTCACCGACGTCCAGCTCGAAGCGGCAAGCGATGCGGTGAACGCGATGATCTTCGCGCGGCCCGAGGACGGAACCTTCAATCCGAAGAATGACGACGATTACCTCTTCGTCACGACGGGCGAGGGGACCAACAACACGCTGGGGCGACTCAACTCACTTGAGTTGAACCACTCGAACCCGACGGGCACGGCGACGCTGACGATCGAGTACAACGCCCAGGAGATCATTGCCGCCGGCGGCGACATCGCCATCAGCCCGGACAACGTCGACGCGAGCGGCGACTACCTGATGATTCAGGAAGACGGCACGGCGACGAGCCGCGCGGTGATGGCCACCAAGAATCGCGACGGCTCGATCTGGCGCTTCGACCTCGACCGCCACGGAGTCGATGTCTCGTCCGCAATCCGGATCGTCGAGCTCAATCCGCCCGGTCGCGACCGGGTCGCAGTCAACCCTGGCATCTGGGAAACGAGCGGCATCATCGACGCGACGAAGCTGTTCGGCAGCGACACCTGGCTCTTCGACGTGCAAGCGCACGCGCCGACAACGGCTCCGGGCGTGAACACGGTCGAAGACGGCCAGCTGATGATGCTGGTCGGGCCCGACGACAAGAACCATAAGGACGACGACCACCACGGCGAGGGCGACGACCACCACGGCGAGGACGACGACTAGGTCGCGGCTCGTCGATTGGCTCACGCGCTGGCGTCTCGCCTCCTCGGCGGGACGCCAGCGCGTATCTCATGCGCGTGGCCTATCGAACGAGCCGAACTCGGCGCTGAGCACGCCACAGATCTCGCCGATGGTGCAGCCGGCGCTCAGGGCCGCACGCATCGATGGCAGCAGGTTCTCTGTTCCGGCTGCCGCACGGGCGATCGCTACAAGGGCGGATTCGGCGACCGCAGCGCTCCGCTCGGCCCGTACACGCCGCGTTCGCTCGACCTGGCGCCGCTCGGCCTCCGGGTCGAGCCGCAGCAGCTCGATTCGCTCGCCGGCGCCGTCGTCGGCGAACGAGTTCACACCGACGATCGTCCGCTCGCCCGCCTCGACCGCATGCGTCCAGGCGTAGGCCGCTGCCTCGATCTCGCCCTGCACCCAGCCCGCCTCGACCGCGGCGACCGCGCCGCCGAGCTCGTCGATCCGCTCGACGAGCTCCGATGCGCGCGCCTCGAGCTCGTCGGTCAGCGCCTCGATGAAGTACGAGCCGCCGAGCGGGTCGGCCGTGTTCGTCGCGCCGGCCTCGGCCGCGAGGATCTGCTGCGTGCGGATCGCGACCTGAGCCGCCCGCTCGCTCGGGAGCGCCAGCGCCTCGTCGAACGAGTTCGTGTGCAGCGACTGCGCCCCACCGCACACGGCCGAGAGCGCCTGGATCGCGACCCGGACGATGTTGTTCTCCGGCTGCTGGGCGGTCAGCGTCGAGCCGCCGGTCTGCGCGTGGAAGCGCAGCGCGAGCGCCTTCGGGTTCGTGGCGCCGAACCGCTCGCTCATCACGCGCGCCCACAGCCGCCGCGCCGCGCGGAACTTCGCCACCTCCTGGAAGAAGTCGTTGTGCGCGTTGAAGAAGAACGACAGCCGCGCCCCGAACTCGTCAGGCGCGAGGCCGGCCGCGACGGCCGCGTCGCAGTAGGCGATCCCGTTCGCGATCGTGAACGCGAGCTCCTGCACCGCCGTCGAGCCCGCCTCGCGGATGTGGTACCCGGAGATCGAGATCGTGTTCCAGCGCGGGATCCGCTCGGCGCAGTACGCGAAGAGGTCGGTCGTCAGCCGCATCGAGGGCCGCGGCGGGAAGATGTAGTTCCCGCGGGCGACGTACTCCTTGAGGATGTCGTTCTGGACAGTGCCGCGCAGCGCCTCCGGCGCCACGCCCTGCTGCTCGGCGACGAGCTCGTAGAGGAGCAGCAGGAGCGCGGCCGGGGCGTTGATCGTCATCGAGGTCGAGACCTCGTCGAGTGGGATGCCGTCGAGCAACAGCTCCATGTCGGCGAGCGAGTCGATCGCGACGCCCGTCCGGCCGACCTCGCCCTCGGCGCGCGCGTCGTCGGAGTCGAGCCCGAGTTGCGTCGGCAGGTCGAAGGCGACCGAGAGCCCGGTCTGGCCGCGCTCGAGCAGGTAGCGGAAGCGCTCGTTCGACTCCTCGGCCGACGCGAATCCCGCGTACTGGCGGATCGTCCACGGCCGGCCGCGGTACATGTCCGGGTAGATCCCGCGCGTGAACGGCGGCACGCCCGGCGGCTCGAGCTCGTGCGGCGCGTCGGCGGCCGTGTACACCGGCTCGAGCTCGATTCCGGAGTCCGTCTCGCGCCGATCGAGCCCAGTTTCGGAGGGATCAGGCTCTGCCACGGAGGTAGGCTACTTCCCGTGCGCGTGACCGTGAGACTCTTCGCCGGACTGCGCGAACAGGCCGGCTGGTCGACGCGCGAGATCGACGCCGACCACGTCTCGGACGTGTGGGCTCAGCTCGATCTGGGACTCGAGCCGGACGGCCTCCTCTACGCAGTCAACAAGGAGTACGCGCCGCCGGAGCACGAGCTCGCCGACGGCGACACGGTGGCGCTGATCCCGCCCGTCTCGGGCGGCGCGTTCGTCCTCACCGAGGAGCCGGTCTCGCTCGAGGCAGTCGTCGACGAGGTCGCCAGCGACGAGGCGGGCGCGATCGCCACCTTCTCCGGCACCGCGCGCCGCCACTCCCGCGGGCGTGTCGTCTCCTACCTCGACTACGAGGGCTACGAGGGCATGGCCGAGGAGATGATGGCGAAGCTCGCCGGCGATCTGAAGGAGCGCTACGAGGTGCACGAGATCGCGATCCACCACCGCGTGGGCCGCGTCGAGCTGGGCGAGCCGTCGGTCGTGATCGCGGTCAGCGCCGCCCACCGCGCCGACGCGCTCGCAGCCTGCAAGGACGCGATCGACATCCTCAAGGTCGACGTGCCGCTCTGGAAGAAAGAGGTCTACGAGGGCGGCGAGGAGTGGATCGGCCGCGGCTCCTGAGCCAGACCCGTACGCCGCCCGCGACTATGACCCGATCCAGCCGCGTGGCACCAACTGGCGCGGCCTCGCTGCGAAAGTTCTGGGCGCCGATTCTGGTCGGCGTCGGGATCCTCGCCAAGCTCGGCTCGTTCGCGAAGTTCGGCTTCGTGTTCGTCGCGTTCGGCGGCTATGCGCTGATCTGGGGCTGGAAGTTCGGCCTCGGGGTGGTGCTCCTGATCTTCGTGCACGAGATGGGGCACTTCCTTGAGGCGACGCGGGAGCGGCTGAACCCGTCGTGGCCCGTCTTCATCCCGTTCCTCGGCGCCTACGTCAAGCACACGCGGGGCAACCCCTGGCAGACCACGCGCGTCGCGATCGCCGGCCCGATCCTCGGCGGCGTCGGCGCGCTCGCCTGCTACCTCGTCGGCCAGGCGAACGGCTCCGACCTGCTGATCGCGCTCGCCTACTTCGGCTTCGTCCTCAACCTGTTCAACCTGCTGCCGTTCGGGATCTTCGACGGCGGCGCGGTCTGGCGCTCCACACGCTGGCTCTGGTACGGCGGCGGGCGCTCGAAGGCGATCGTCTCGGGCGTGCTCTTCCTGGGCACGGCTGTCCTCCTGGCGCTCGGCGCGTACGAGGCGTACCTGCCGCAGCACCGCCTCTAGCAGCATCGTGGACGACCGCCGGCTCCTCGCCACGGACGAGCCCGACCCGGAGAGCGCGGTCGAGAAGATCGCGCAGGAGTTCCGCGACGGCTTCGCGCAGGTGGCACGCATCGACCGGCCGGCGGTGTCGGTGTTCGGCTCGGCCCGCATCGGCGAGGGGCATGCGGTCTACCGGGCGGCGCGGGCGGTCGGGCGCGGCTTCGCCGGCCGCGGCTGGGCGGTCGTCACGGGTGGCGGTCCCGGAGTGATGGAGGGCGCGAACCGCGGCGCGAAAGAGGCCGGCGGTCTCTCCGTCGGCTTCAACATCGCGCTCCCACACGAGCAGGAGTCGAACGCCTACCTCGACATCGCCCACACCTTCGAGCACTTCTACGCGCGCAAGGTCTGCTTCGTGAAGCCGTCGGAGGGCTTCGTCATCTTCCCCGGCGGCTTCGGCACGCTCGACGAGCTCTACGAGGCGCTCACGCTGATCCAGACGGGAAAGGTGCTGCACTTCCCGGTCGTCCTCTTCGGCTCGGACCACTGGGCCGAACTGATCGACTGGATCCGCACGGAGCTCCTCGCGGACGGGATGATCTCGCCGGGCGATCTCGCCCTGCTGCACGTGACCGACGACCCCGAGGAGGTCGTCGAGACGGTCGTCGACCGCTACACGCGCCGCTCGGCCTTCGTGCCGTAGAGGATTGATTCCACGAGCTTGCGTGTCCGGCTGCGCGATCTGGCGCGTCTGGGCCGCTCCCGGCTCGCGCAGACCGGCGTAGCCGGCCTACGCAAGCCGTCCGCTTCACGCCGCCGCCCTGGCGCCGATGCCTCCAGCATCGCCACCAGACCGTCGACGCGCCCCAAACGAGCCAGCTCACGCCCCGGAACAGGTGATCTCGTGGAATCAACCATCTAGCGGCGCAGGCCGAGCCGGCGGCCGAGCGCGGCGAAGCACACGACGACGAGGAGACTCTCGAGCACGGCGTTCCGCGGTCCCTCGTCGCCACCGCCGGCGAGCAGCGCCAGCACACCGACGAACGCAGCCACGCAGAGGCAGAGTCCCCACGGGCGCCGCGGCAGCGCGACCGGCAGGTCGTCGAACACGTCGCCCGCCTCGCCCGGCACCGCCGAGCGAAGCCTCGTGGCGCGCGTGGCCGTCACGGCGACCGCGACGAGCGGAACGGTCATCAGGCCGGCACCCGTGACTGTCGCGAACGAGTACCAGGACGCGAGCGACTCGCGAAACTCGACCGCGTAGAGCGCGAGCGACAACGTCGAGGCGATGCCGAACGCGAGCGCGGCACGGGTCCTCGCGAGCAAGAGCGCCACCTCTGCCGCGGGCGCCGACGCCTTCGGGCGGAGCCGGAGCGCGCGCAGCATCGCGAGCAGTCCGGCAGCGAATGCCACCTGCGGGCACACGAGCATGCCGAGCGCGGACAGCACGCCGAGCACAACGACCTCTCCCGAGGCGATGTCGGGCCAGCCCCCGGCAGTCGCCGTAAGCAGCCACGCGGTCGCGAAACCGGCACCGGCTACGGCGAGCACCGCGAACCCGCGAAACGCGGCGCGGCGGGCCTGCGCCGTCGCGAGCTCGTCGGCGAAGCGCTGCGCGATCAGCCGCGGCTCCCCGAACCGTGCGACGTCTCCCTCGGCCAGATGGTCGGCGGTCTCGGCGAGGACACGCGCGCGAAGGCTGCCGCGAATGCCGACGCGGCCGAGCTCCTGGGACAGCTCGTCGAGATAGGTCATCCCCGGCCGCCGCCGTGGAGTCGGAGCCTCATGCCCGCTCCGGCGCCGGCAAAGGGCCGGCAGCCTCCGCTCTTTGTGCGGCCTCTCCGTCGAGCCTACGGACTGGTGCTCGCTCCGGCGCCGGCAAGGCCGGCACCTCCGCTCTTTGTGAGCCTCCGTCGAGCCTACGGCTCATGCAAGCACCGCCTCGACCGCAGTTGAGAACCGCCGCCACTCGGCCTCCCGCTCGCCGAGCGCGGACTCGCCTCGCCGGGTCAGCCGGTAAACGCGCCGCCGCCGGCCGCCGACCGTCGACCAGGCGCTCGTGAGCAGCCCCTCGGCCTCGAGACGGTGGAGGACGGGATAGACCGTCCCCTCGGCCAGGTCGAACGCTCCGGCGCTCCGCTGCCTGAGCGCCTCGATCACCGCATACCCGTGCGCCGGCCGACCACGAAGCGTCGCCAGCACCAGCGCATCCAGATGGCCTCTCAGCGTCTCGGCCTTCATCCCGTCGCCACGGTATACCTAGCGCGACTAGGTGTCAATCGATGCTCAGCGCTCGTTCTTACAGACCTGGTCGGCACTCCCGACGAGTTGATCGAAGAGGAGGTTGTAGGCCTCGTCCTGCACGTGGTCGACCTTCCCGAGGCCGGGACCCACCCATTGCACGTCCGGCGTCACGCCCGGGCCCATCACGGTCACTCGCTCCAGGTCGCCGGGAGCCGCTCCGCGCATCTCTCTGTCGGGATACCCGGGCGGAGGCGTCTGCGGCACGAAGCTGTAACAGAAGGCGCCGTTCCGGAGGTGGAGGACCTTCGCGCCGTCGCGCTTCCAGCCCGGGCCGTAGACCGAGTTGTGGGTGTCGATGTACACGTACCTCGCGTAGCCGTCGCCGCGCTTGTTGGAGGCCGGCGTCTTGAACCCGTAGACCGGCGAGCCGCCGTAGGTCAGCTGCCCGAAAAGCCCGGTCCAGCTGCCGTCGTAGGTCCAGTTCTGAGACACCGTGAGCACCGCCACGGGCGCCGCTCCAGTGCGAGACGTTGAAGCCGAATGCACCGTGCTGGGGCCGAAACGGAGGCGAAGCCGCGCATCGGCAGGAACCGTTGCCACGACTGCACGGCCCAGTAGCTGCCGTCGGGAGCGGTGCAGGCGCTGACACCGTAGACGAGCGGCGGCCCGTCGTACGGGCGGCAGGCGTTCTTGAAGGTCTTCCAGTAGCCCGCGTTGCGGTACTTCCCCCAGCCGCCCGCATAGTCGGTTTGAAACCGCACCTGCGGGACGTTGGGATCCGGGGTGCGCGCGTTGACCGCACCCCAGAGGAGCAGCATGCCGGAGCTTGCCGTTCTCGCGCGTGTAGGTCAGGAGGGCCTCGCCCTTCGTATTCACGGCGAGCGACAGGTTGCTGACGTTGAGATCGCCCAGCGGCTGGCTGGCGTGCGCTGCCTCCAGGCCGAACGTTCCGGCGACAACGACCAGAAGCGCCGTGAGTCGCAGACTCACTCGCAAAGCGTGCCGGACGATCAGACCCCCGTCGATACGAAGCAAGGTACCCGCACCGTGGACCTTCGTCAGCCGAGCTCGTCGATCGCCTTGCGCGCCCGCTCGTGCACGTCGCGTCGGCGTTCGTCGAGCTCGTCCGGCGCGGCCTCCGGCCCTTCCGTGGGAACGGCGTTCGGCTCGACGTTCTCGCCTGACTCATCCACACGTGGCTGATCGACACGTGACTGATCGACACGTGTCTGGGCCAGCTTCGCGCGCAGCTCGTCGGCGGGCTCGACCTCCACCTGCCTCGCGCGGCGCCGGCGGCGGCGGATGTAGGCGGCGAGCCCGAAGCCGCCCGCGACGATCGCGAGCCAGCGCCACTCGTCTGTCCGGGAGCCCACGGAGGGCGATGCTACACTGGCGCGTCTTCTCGCCACGCCCGTCGCGCCGTCGACCCGAAGCGGCGCTCAGGGGGCGGGGTCGACTCAGTCCGTGGGAAGAAAGCTGAAGCAGCAATTCGGGAGTGAAGGAGCATTCGAGCTTGAACGAGTACGAGATTCTGCTGATGCTGGACGCCGAGCTTCCGGAGGAGCGCGGCACCGAGATCCTCGCGCGCATGCGCGAGCTGGTCGAAAAGGACGGCGGCGGCTGGGACCGCCACGAGCCGTGGGGTCGGCGCAAGCTGGCGTACGAGATCGCCCACAAGGGCGAAGGTGTCTACCACCTGGTTCTCTTCACGGTGGCCCCGGCGACGCTGACGGAGATCTCGCGCGTCCTCAAGATCACCGACGGCGTGATGCGCCACCTGGCCGTGAAGCGCGTGAAGGGCGGCCAGACCAAGGCGCCCGCGCCGATCGCAGCCGTGTCCGTGCCCGCCGATGACTCCGACCCGGCGGCGGAGTAGCCTGAGCCTTCACACAGGGAAGGAGCGAAGGACATGGCCAACATCAATCGAGTCGTGCTCGTCGGCAACCTGACGCGCGACCCCGAGCTTCGCCACACCCCGAGCGGCATGGCGGTGTGCAGCCTCCGCCTTGCCGTCAACACGCGCCGCAAGGACGGTGCGACGGGCGAGTGGACGGAGAAGCCGAACTACTTCGACATCACGGTCTGGGGCAACCAGGGCGAGAACTGCGCGCAGTACCTCGCCAAGGGCCGCCCGGTAGCGATCGACGGCCGTCTCGAGTGGCGCGAGTGGGAGGCCCAGGACGGCACCAAGCGCCAGGCGGTCGAGGTGATCGCCGACACGGTGCAGTTCCTCGGCGGTCGCGATGACACCGCTGGCGGAGCGGGCGGCGGAGGCAACCAGTTCGTGCCGGCCGGCGCAGGCGCCTCGTCGAGCGCCGACGCGGACTTCGGCGGCACCGGCAGCGGCAGCGACGACGACATTCCGTTCTAGCGAACTTTCTCGGGGAGGAACCAGGTGGCAGGAAAGACCGCAGGCAAGCCGTCGAGCAAGTCCGACGGACGCAGCAGGAAGCGCTCGGCCCCGCTCACCGGCGGTCGGCGCAAGTCCTGCTTCTTCTGCAAGAGCAAGGTCGACGAGATCGACTACAAGAACATCGGCGAGCTCCGCCGCTACATCTCCGAGAAGGGGAAGATCCGCTCGCGACGGATCAGCGGCGCCTGCCGCCGCCATCAGCGTCAGGTCGCGGTCGCGATCAAGCGGGCGCGCGAGATGGCGTTGCTCCCGTACGTGGCCGAGGGCCGCGAGGACCGCAGCGGCGGTCGTGGCGACCGTGGTGACCGCGGCGATCGCGGCGATCGCGGGGAGCGCTAGCCGTGGAGGTGGTGCTCCGCCAGGACGTCGACCATGTCGGCCTCCGCGGCGAGGTTGTGAGCGTCGCCCGTGGGTACGCGCGGAACTACCTGCTGCCTCGCGGGCTCGCCGAGGTCGCGACTCCCGGGTTGCTCCGCGAGCTCGAGCGACGCGACGCGCTTCGGGCCCGGCACGAGGCGAAGAGCACCGAGGAGGCACAGGAGATCGCCACACGGCTCGAGGCCACCGCGCTCCGGTTCGAGGTGAACGCCGGACCGACCGGCTCGCTCTTCGGCTCGGTGACGGCGACGAACATCGCCGACCGGCTCTGGGAGGAGCAGAAGATCCGCATCGACCGCCGCAAGCTCGGGCTCGAGGCGATCAAGCGCGTCGGCCGATACACGGTCCCCGTGGAGGTGTTCGCAGAGGTGACCGCAGAGTTGCGGCTCATCGTCGTGCCCGAGGGCGGCGAGCTCCCGCCCGAGGAGCCCGAGTCGGCTGAGGCGGCTGCGGCGCCCGAGGCAGCGCTCGAGGCCGCGCCGGCCGCACTGATTTCGGCCGGCGACGAGCCCGCCGCTCGTGGAGCCCTCCGAGTCGGCGACGAACGGGCAGGACACCGCCCAAGCGGCGAGCGACGAGCCCTAGGCGCGCGACGCCCACTCCTGGCGATTCGGACATTTCGCCGCCGAGTGCGCTTCTCCACATGCTGTGGAAAGTCGCTGCACGTCTTTTCCACATGGCTCCCGTGAGCTGTGGATTTCGCATCGAACTTACCGCTCCGAGCGTCTTTTTCGTCCACCGTACCGTCCGCCCGATCTGCGAACATCTGTTCTGTCATCCCTGCAAAACGTATTCTTCCTCTCATGACTATTCACCTATCCACACCGTTGCGGCGCCTCCGGCAGCTGGCTTGACTACGTGTTCGTGACGGTCCAGGCTGCCCAGATCACGGCTCCTCCGGCCAATGCCCCTCAGGGAACTGCTCCTCAGGTAGCTGCTCCTCTGCCACCGCAGAATCTCGATGCCGAGGAGTCCGTGCTGGGCGCGATGATGCTGTCGGAATCCGCGATCGAGGCCGCGAGCAACGTTGGCATGGACGCGGGCGACTTCTACCGGGAGTCGCACGCGAAGATCTACCGCGCCGCGATCGAGCTCTACCAGCACGGGCAGCCGGTCGACGCGATCACCGTCGCTGACAAGCTCGACGAGCGCGGCGAGCTCGACGAGGTGGGTGGCAAGGAACGGATCCACGAGATCGCAACCCTCGTTCCGGCCACGTCGAACGCCGGTCACTACGCCAAGATCGTCCGCGAGATGGCGACGCTCCGTGGCCTCACGGTCGTCGGCGAGCAGATCCAGCGGCTCGGGTGGGACCGACCCGGCGAGACGCCCGAGCTGGTGGACCGCGCCGAGCAGATGGTCTTCGACCTCGCCCAGCACCGGATCCGCGGCAGCTTCGAGCGCGTCGACGAGCTCGTGCGCCAGAGCTTCGAGCAGATCACGAAGATGTACGAGTCGGGCGGCGAGATGACGGGCACCCCGACGGGGTTCCGCGACATCGACCACATGACCTCGGGCCTCCAGCCCGGCAACCTGATCATCGTCGCCGGACGCCCCAGCATGGGCAAGTCGGCATTCGCGCTCGGCATGGCGTCCAACCTCGGCCTTCACCACGGCATCCCGGTCGCGGTGTTCACGCTCGAGATGTCGAAGCTCGAGGTGGCGCAGCGGTTCATGTGCTCCGAGGCGCGCGTGGAGTTGCAGCGGCTGCGCACGGGCCGGCTGACGAATGACGACTGGCCGCGCCTGGTCAAAGCGTGCGACTCGCTGACGAAGGCGCCGATCTACGTCGACGACACGCGCATGACGACGATGCTCGAGATCCGCGCCAAGGCGCGGCGGCTGAAGGCACGTGAGCCGAACCTCGGCCTCGTCGTCGTCGACTACCTCCAGCTGATGGGCGGCGGCTCGATCGAGCACCGCGTTCAGGAGGTCTCGCAGATCTCGCGTTCGCTCAAGATGATCGCCGGTGACCTCGAGGTGCCGGTGGTCGCGCTCTCGCAGCTCTCGCGCGCGGTCGAAAGCCGAACCGACAAACGCCCGCTCCTGTCCGACCTGCGCGAGAGCGGCAGCATCGAGCAGGACGCCGACCTCGTCATGTTCCTCTATCGCGACGAGTACTACAACGAGCAGTCGGAGGAACAGGGCCTCGCCGAGGTGATCCTCGCGAAGCACCGCAACGGCCCGATCGGCAGCGAGAAGCTCGCCTTCCTGAAGCGCTTCGCCAAGTTCGCCGACCTCGCTCCCCAGCACGACGCCCGGGCGGCCGCATGAGTCCCGAGCCCACTCTCTGCGGCGCCGTCAGCCCCGCCCGGCTTTTCGCTCTTCCCAGTCCTCTCCCCAGTGGGGGGACCTCCTGGTTCCCCCACGCCCCCCCAACCGGCGGGCCGGTCTTGTCGGCACGGGAGCGGGCATGAGCAGCCACTCCATGAACCGTGAGAACGGCGTCTGGATCGCGCCGAGCGCGACCGACTTTTCGTGCCTCTGCGAGTTCTGCCTCGAGCTGGCCCGAGGCGAAGGCAGTTCGTTCCTGGCTGCAGTACGGGTGGCGAGTGTTCGCGGCCGACTCCCGACCGACACGGACGTGGGCTTCATCCACTGCGCCGCGGGGCACGAGTTGGTCGTCCGTCGCGTCGATCGCCCACCCACGCTCGCGCGCCCTGACCCGCGCCAGCTTCAGCTCACATAACGGACGGATGACGCGATGACCGGCCGCCAGCACGTCTGGGTGGGTCCGGAGGCGACGAGCTTCGAGGCGTCCTGTGAGGTGTGCCTGGCGCGGCGCACCGGCCACCGGTCGGCTGCGGTCTCAGCGGCCGCGGTTGCGGGGACGCTGCGCCGAGACGCCGATGTGGGCTTCACAACCTGCCGCCGCGGCCACCGCATCATCGTCCGCCGCGTCGGCCGAATCCCGGCGCAGCTCAGTTACCACTAGACCCTGTGGGTACCACTGGGCGTGATCGCGGCGAGGTAGTCGCTGTCACCCTTGCCCGTGGCTCCGAGCTCTCCGTCGGGCCATCAACGCCTGCCGAGTCTGCGCTCCGGCACGCCTCACGACCGCACGGGGCCATATCCTGCGTTCGTGGCCCGTCTGCCGGTCGATAAGACCTACAAGCTGTTCATCGGCGGCGCATTCCCGCGCTCCGAGTCGGGGCGCACCTACGAGGCGCAGGGCCGCAACGTGGCACGCGCCTCGCGCAAGGACCTGCGCGACGCTGTCGTGGCCGCGCGCGCGGCGCAGCCGAAGTGGGCGGGAGCGACCGCGTACAACCGCGGCCAGGTGCTCTACCGGATCGCCGAGATGATGGAGGCGCGCACGTCGGAGCTGGCCGAACTCGCTACCGGCCGCGAGGAGGTCGAGCGTGCGATCGATCGTTGGGTCTGGTATGCGGGCTTTGCCGACAAGCTCGCGCAGGTGCTCGGCGCTGCAAATCCGGTGGCCGGGCCTTACTTCAATTTCACCGTGCCGGAGCCGACCGGCGTCGTCGGCACCGTCGCCCCCGACGAGCCGCCACTCTTGGGCCTCGTCTCGCGGCTCGCGCCGGCGCTCGTGGGCGGCAACACCGTCGTCGCGATCTCCTCCGAGACGGGCCCACTCGCCGCGATCGAGCTCGCCGAGGTGCTGGCCACCAGCGACCTTCCGGGGGGAGTCGTCAACCTGCTCACGGGGCATCGCGCCGAGCTCGCGCCGTGGCTCGCCTCGCACATGGACGTGAACGCGATCGACCTGACTGGCGCCGCAGACGGTCTTCGCGCCGAGCTCGAGCGAGCGGCAGCGGAGAACGTCAAGCGGGTGGTCCTCGGCTCACCCGACTCGCAAAGCCTGTACGAGATCTCGGCGTTTCTCGAGCTGAAGACCGTCTGGCACCCGATCGGCGTGTAGATCGGGGGTTCCTGCGTGCAGGTCGAGATCCTCGGCTCGGGCGGCGCGGTCACGATCCCGCGGCCCGGCTGCTCTTGCCGCGTCTGCGTCGAGGCGCGCGAGCGGGGCGTGCCGTACGCGCGTACCGGCCCGAGTGTCTTCGTGCACGGACCGGACGTCCTGATCGACACGCCCGAGGAGTCGAAGCAGCAGCTCAACCGCTCGCGGGTGACGCGAATAGCGGCCGGCATCTACTCGCACTGGCACCCCGACCACACGTCGGGCCGGCGCGTCTGGGAGTCGCGCAACTTTGAGTTCCGCTCGTGGCCTCGCCGCTACATCACGACCCCGATCTACGTTCCGGAGCGCGTCTGGCGTGACTTCGAGGAGAACTACGGCCTCGCCGAGCAGTTCAGGTTCATGGAGCGCCAGGGGACGGTCGAGATCCACGAGCTGGCGGAGAACGAGCCGTTCGACCTGAACGGCGTCGCCGTCACGCCGATCCCGCTCGATGCAGAGAACGCGCACGCATTTCTGTTCGAGGGGGAGGGCAAGCGCGTACTGATCGCGATGGACGAGACGCACGGCTGGGCGCCGCCCGACTTCGGCCGGATCGACCTCGCCGTACTTCCGATCGGCGTTTTCGAGCACCACCCCTACACAGGCGAGCGGCTCATCCCGGAGGAGTTCTGCAAGCCGCCGGTGAAGAAGCCGCGCTACCAGCAGGCGCTTGCGCTGGCGCGCGCGCTGGCGCCGGCGCGCGTCGTTCTCTCGCACGTCGAGGAGATGGACCGCCTATCGCACGACGAGCTCGTCCGGCTCGGTGCGGCCGACGGTTGGGAGCCCGCCTACGACGGACTGCTGATCGGCGTTTAGGGATACGCTTCGCTCGGCCCGTGCCAACATCGCGACGTCTGAGCCACCACATCTCCCAAGGCGACGGGATCGCGATCATCGTCCACGTCGCCGATACCGCCGCAGCACGGGCGGCCGAGGAGCAGGGGGCGAAGGGGCTCGCCGTCGACCTCGCGATCGACGGCATCCGCGAAGCGACGACGCTGCCGCTGCTCTGGCGCGGTCGCGGGACGCCCACCGACGCGGATGCGCTCACGATCCGTGCAGGCGACGAGGACGGTCGCGAGCACACCGAGCTGGAGCTCGTGGTCGACGTACGCGACGAGGACGAGCTCGAACGGGCCCTCGAGCAGCTCGACCCGGAGATCTTCCTCCTCTCGGCGCGCGAGACCGACGACGACGTCGATCCGGTCGAGTCGGTGCTGGCGCTGCTCCCCGACGTGCCCGCCGGGAAGCTCGCGATCGCCGAGGTCGCCGTCGCGAGCCGCAATGACGTGCTCCAGCTCGAACGAGCCGGCTTCGACGCAGTGCTCGTCCCGAACGGCCACGTCCGCGAGCTGGTCGGAACACGCCCGCCGGACGTCTAGCCGTCGGCAAGGTGTACACATCGCCTTGCCGTGACGGTGTCTTGACAGGCGGCGGCCAGGCATTAGACAATCGCGGTCGACCACAGGCGCGTTCGACTTCGTAGCTTCAGCGCGAATCGGCGTGATCGAGGAGGTGAGATGACGGCACCATCCGACGATGTGGCGGAGCCCGAAGGCGATCACGCGAAGGAACGGCTCGACGAGTTCGTCCGCGAGCGGTTCCCCGGGGGACTGCCGCCGGAGCAGAGCCCGATCGAGAAGACGGTCGGAGCAGACGACGTGGACGAGGTCGGAGACGAGGAACCCACCGAGCCGCCCGCGGGCGCGACAGGCGACTGAGGGCAACGGGTCGTGAGACCGCCATCGGGGGCGCCACGGCGCCGGAGCACAGGCCAGACCGACGGACAGGCGGCGCATGCGGCGGCGCCGGCCGAGAGGAGGCTTCATGCGCGGAACGTTCGATGACGCGATCGAAGAGATGCAGGGCGCCGAGGCCAACGGGGCGCCGCCGGAGGCCGGCGAGGAGGGGGAACAGCAGCGTTCGCCGGGCGGCAAGCCGCTCTTGCGGTTGCTCGAACTGCTCGAGCGCGATGGCTTCGACGACGCGGCGCGAGCCGTCGTCGAGGCTGCAGTTCCCAACGACGCTCGGAGCGCGTTTCATGAGCGTGCAGTGACGTTCACCGCCGCGCCCGACATGAAGCCGACGCGGCCGGTCAAGAAGGGATCCTCGGGCAGCCGCTCGAAGGCGAAGGCTTCGGCGGCGCCGGAGACGCTCGTCTCCGAGGAGGTAGCGCAGGAGTACCTCGCCGTCGGTGAGCAGCTCGGGCCACCCACGGCGTCGGGCCCGCAGTGGGAGCAGATCGGGCCGTGGACGATCCCTAACGGCCAGACGTACGGCTCGAGCCGCGTGAACGTCTCTGGGCGGATCGCCACGATCGCGGTCGATCCGTCGAGCCCGGCGCACGTTCTCGTCGGCGCGGCGAACGGAGGCGTGTGGGAGAGTCGCGACCGAGGCGCCAGCTGGGCTCCGCGGACCGACTACGCGGCCACGCTCGCGGTCGGCGCGATCGCGTTCGATCCGCGAACGCCGACAACGGTCTATTGCGGCACCGGCGAGGGCAACTGGTGGTCGTGGCTCGGCGCGGGCATCCTCCGCTCGACGAATGGCGGGACGACCTGGACGACGCTGTGCACCACGCCCTTCGTCGGCCAGGGCTTCTACGACCTGATCGTGGACCCGGGCAACGGGCGGCACCTGCTCGCCGCGACGACCGGCGGTGTCTACGTCTCGACCGACGGTGGCGGCACGTGGACGCGTAGCAGGACGGCGCGGACATGGTCACTCGGGATCGGGCAGTCGGGATTGCCGACGGCGGAGATCCTCGCGGCGTCGTCCGACGGCCTGTGGCGGTCGAAGAACGGGGGCGCGAGTTGGACGGCGATCACCCTCCCTGGCACTCCCGGGACGTTCGACCGCCTCGCGGTCTCGATCTGTCGCGCGAACCCGAACGTCGCCTATGCCTGGGGCGCCCGCGGCGCGAGTGCGTACCTCTGGCGGCGGTCGGGAGGCGTGTGGCGCAAGATTGGGCCGCCTCCGGGTGTGAACACGGGGCAGGCGTGGTACGACTGGAACGTCGCTGCGGCGCCCGACCTTGACACGCAGGTCTACTGCGCCGCGATCGAGCTCTACCGGGGAGATCTCTCCGGCACGACCTGGACCTGGCGCAACCTCTCGAACAAGGGTGCGACGGGCGACTCGATCCATCCCGACCAGCACGCGATCGCCTTCGAGCCGGGACGGCCCGACACGGTCTACGCCGGGTGCGACGGAGGCCTCTTCCGGAGCGCGAACCGCGGGATCAACTGGCAGCACTGCAACAACGGCCTCGTGATCTCGGAGTTCGAGTACCTGGCTCACAACATCGGCTCGTCGCGGTGGTTGATCGGCGGCACGCAGGACAACGGGACCGAGCGCTGGACCGGCTCGTCGACGTTCGACCACGTCGCCGACGGCGACGGGGGCGACTGCGCCGTCAACCGAACGAACCCGTCGATCCTCTTCCACACCTACTACGGGATGTCCCCGGAGCGGTCGACGACCGGTGGCACCTTCGGCTCGTGGTCGTACATTCCGCCGCCCGTCCCAGCCGGAGAGGGAAGCCTCTTCTACCCGCCGTTCGAGGCTAGCGCCACGAACGGCGACACGATCGCGATGGGCGGCGACGCGCTCTACGTGTCGCGCAACAGCGGAGCGGCATGGACGCGACGTACCTTCCCGAGCGCCGCGCGTTCGAGTGCGATGTACATCCCGAACGCAAACGCGGTCTTCGTCGGCACGACCGACGGACGGATCTTCGGTACGCAGTGGAACGGCACGACGTGGACGGCGCTGACGGCGCTGACGACGCCGCGGGCGGGGGCGGTCGTCAGCGATCTGTTCGTCGACCCGGGCAACCCGAACCGCATGTGGGCGACATACTTCACCGTCGGCGGCGGTCGCGTCTTCCGTTCGGACAATGGCGGCGGCGCCTGGGTTGCCCGGACGTCGAACCTGCCAGGGCTCCCGATCAACGCGATCGAGGTCGACCCTTGGAACGCGAACCGGGCCTGGGTCGCGGCCGACCGCGGCGTCTACCAGACCCTCGACGGCGGCGGCACCTGGAGCGACTTCTCGAGCTCACTCCCGAACGCGTACGTCGGCGACCTCGTGTTTCACCCGCACGCCCGCGTCCTGCGAGCCGGGACGCGCAACCGCGGCATCTGGCAGATCGCCGTGGACGGGTGGATGACCCAGCCGGCGTGCGCTGTGCAGTTCACCGGCAGCCTCGCGGGCAATGCGACGCAGCGCTGGTTTACGTTCAACTGGCCCGCGACGTGGCACATGGTGTGGACCGTGATGCCGACGACGCCGCGCCCGGGCGCACCGCAGGTGCAGTGGAACGTCCAGGTCGAGCGTGCGAGCGCCGAGTTCGTGACCTACTGGATCACCGTCAGCAACCTCACTCCCGACCCCGTGACGTTCGAGGGTCGGTACTGCATCCTCAGTCGCTACTGACGGGGAAGGGAGACGCACATGTGGACGAACGTTCAATTCACCGGATCGCTCGGGCCGGGCGCCAGCAACCGCTGGTTCACCTTCAACTGGCCCGTGGACTGGCACGTCGTCTGGTACATGATGTCCACGTCGCCGCAGCCGGGCGCTCCGCAGCTCGACTGGGATGTCGCGGTCGAGCGCGCGGACGCGACGCACGCCACCTACTGGATCACCGTCAAGAACCTGACCTCGAGCACCGTTACGTTCGAGGGCAGGTACGCCGTCCTTTCCTGAGGAGGGGAGTAGCGAATGCGAATCATCATCGAGGTCGAGGGGGAGAGCGTGAATGTGACGAACGGTCAACAACAGCAGGGCGGCGGGGCCGGCTCGCAGGCGCAGGGAGGCGTGACCTCGCCGCCGGCGGATCTCGCAGCGCGGGCTGCCGCGTCCGGGGCGATCAATGCAGGAGCCGCACCGTCCGCGGCGCAGGCGCAGGCGGGCTGGCAGACATCGCCGCCGCCCCAGACGGGTGTGGGCGACTTGCCTGCCGGTTCCGCGCCCGGCGTAACGGCCGAAATCGCGCACGGCACGACGACCGAGGAGGAAGAGGGAGCGACCCAGGACGAGGGGAGCGACTGAAATGCACGAGATCCTGCCCATAGCGGGCGGCCTGCTCGTCGGCTCGCTCCTTCCGTTCGTCCGGCCGTCGCTGCGTCTTGCCGTCGGCGCGGCGGCCGCGGTCGCGATCGGCGTGCTTGCGACTGTCGTGAGCGGCGAGTTCCGGATCGGCTGGGAGTTCCTCGCGATCGACATCCCGGGTACGGCCGTCGCCATTGCGGTCGGCTACGTGCTCGCCCGCACGGCGCGGGCGCGGCGCGGCACAGTCGGGGCGAGAGCTCGACGCCTCTAAGACGCGCGCGACGCCGGGCTCAGCTTCGCGCGAGCCCGGCGTCCTCGCGCGCGCTCGTCAGGGGCACGAGTCGTCTTCGCTCTCCTCGCCGCGCCGCCAGGTCGTTACCTACAGAAGCGCCCGTTCCGCCGCCGAGCCCGGCTGGAGCTGCGTCGCAAGGGACGCGAGGGGTACCGCGCGCCGAAGCCACTCGTACGGAGAGACTGCCTTTGCTCCGCCCGGATGGAGCTCGAAATGGAGATGAGGGTGTATGCCGTCGGCATCCCCGGAGTCACCCACGTAGCCGATGAGCTCGCCCTGCGCGCACACTCTGCCCGTCGCTCGAGCCCTGGCGCGTACGACACCCCGGCGACGCAGGTACCGCGGTTGTCGTTCCGTGCTGTCAGGTCGTTGTTCAGGTGGATGTACTGGTACGTCGTGCCGCTGCGCCCGTACAGATAGAGCATGCAGCCCGCACTGGCAGAACTCGTCCAGAAGACGACGCGGCCGGCCTCGACCGCGACCACCGGCGCGTGTCGTTCGGCCAGAATGTCATTCCCCGGATGTCCGCCCTGGGCACGAGGGTCGCCGAAGTCGTCTGTGTAGGAAGTACGGCCGACCACCGGGAAGACGAGCTGGGCGGGCACGGCGCTCGTTGGCATTCGTTTGCCGCTCGCGGGTGCAACAAGCGCTCCGAGGGCGGCAAGGACGAAAAGGATGCTTCGGGCTGTCGGCCGGTGCGCGGGCATGACGTGAGATCGGCGGCGCGAAGGGCCGGAGCCTAGCAGACCCTTCTTCTAGCAGACGCTTCTTCGCTAACCGTCCAGCGTGCCACCCTCCAGGCGCGCCTCGACGCCGACGAACACGCCGCTGCAGTCCACCGGCGTCGTGCCGACGGAGCCGGCGACCGCACGCAGCGCCTCGAGGTTGCTGATCGTCGTGCCGGAGCCGTTGCTTGCATCGCTGGCCACCTTGAGGATGCTGTTCCCGAGCTCCTCGGCGGTGATCTCGCAGCCCTGCTGGATGCGGCGGAACGCCTCGGTGTACAAGGCGAGCGCGTGGTCGGTCGGGTCGCCGCGGTGGTCGATTGCGTAGAGACTGGCTATCGCCTGGGACGTCCGCTCGCCCTCGCCGCCCTCGCCACTGTCGCCCCCACAGCCCGCGGCAGCGAACGTGAGCACGGCCATGCTCACGACCGCCGCGGCGGTCCGGATCGCGTGCACAGACTTCAAGTCGCCCCCTCGAAGCTCGGGATCCCAGCGCCGGCGAGCCTAGCGAAAGCCGAGCGCGCAGTTTGCCGCTGCAGCCGCGGCCTTCAGAAACCGGGCCGAGAGACCTCGGGCCGCTCTCAGGAGACGACGATGAAGTAGCTCTTCTTGCCGGGGGAGGAGTAGAAGATCCACTGACCGGCCTGGAGCGTGAGGGTGACCGTGCGCTTGCCGACGAACAACCGGCCCGCCAGCGTCACCGGCTGCTTGCTCAGCCGCTGCAGGTTGAACGCGCTCTTCGACGTCTCGTCGAGGACGGCGATCTTGTAGCGACCCGCCTTGAGCGTCGACACCTTCTTCCCCTTGAAGCTGAGGCTGAGCTTTCCGAACGTGTTGACGCCCCCGGTCAGCGTGCCGCGGAACGCGACGAGCCCAGACCCGACGCGATCAGTGTTGACGACCGACGGGGCGGGCTTCCCGGTCGAAGCGCCTCCGGACGAGGAGCTCGGCGACCCGCTGCCGGAGTCCGCGGCGGCCGTGCCCGCCGCCGACGTGCTGAACACCACGCGCGTGACTTGCAGGGCGCGCTCGTCCTGGAAGATGTAGGTCGAGTTCGGCAGGAGCGTCACGGTGTGCGGCTGCGCCCGGTCGTCCCCGGCAAGGAGGTCCGTCTCGAGATTCACGCCGGGACCGAACAGATGGAACATGTGGTAGTCGTCCCGGGCCTCCGGCACGTCGTTGTTGACGACCGTCTCGTAGATGCCCGGTGGGATCACGGCGCCGGGCGGGTTGGACGTGCGGACGTGCGTCCCGTTGGCGAGGATCACGGAAAGGGTCCCGTCCGCGTTCTGGTTCAGAACCAGCGAGGCGGCGCGGGCGCCGTCGACGCCGAGCGCTCCGGCCAAGGCAAGGAAACCGACGAGGACGGTTACAAGCCGGACGCGATCTGGCACGGAGCTTCACCTCCCGAGCGACGTGGGACGGGAGGGCCCCGAAGGACCCTCCCGTTGTTCGTTCTTAGTGTGCCCTAGCTGACCCCTGCCGCCTTGAGCGTTGCACGGACACGGGCCGGCGTCATCGGCGCCTCGCGGATGCGCACACCCGTGGCGTCGAAGAACGCATTCGCGACCGCCCCAGGAATCGGGCAGCACGGCGGCTCGCCCACACCGGTCGGCAGCTTGTCCGGCCGGTTCGGGATCACGTTCGTGATCTTCGGCGCGTCCTTGAAGCGCAGGATCGGGTAGGTGACCCAATCCAGGCTCGTGACGCGCGTCTTGCTGGTCGTGAACGTCTCGCTGAGCGCGCGGCTCAAACCGAAGATCGCACCGCCGTCCATCTGGTTCGCGACCAACTCCGGGTTGATGATCAAGCCGGCATCGATCCCGTTGTAGATGTGCGTCACGGTGATCTTGCCGCTCTTCTTGTCCACCTCGATGTCGACCACGGCCGCCGAGCGGGCGGCGGTACCGTGGCTGCCCAGTGCGATGCCGCGGCCCTTCACCACACGTGTCCTTCGACAGGTTCGAGGCGGCGACACGAGGCTGCCAGTTCGCCCCGGTGGCGGCCGCGTTCAGCGCGGTGAGCCATTGATCGTCGGCTGATGTTCAGCCGCCGGAACGCGAGCGGGTCCATCTTGGCCGCGTAGGCCAGCTCGTCGATGACTTGCTCGGTCGCGAAGGCTGAGATCTGCCCTTCGCCTCCGCTCCGCAGCGACGCTCCTCTGAGGTAGCCCTTGTACACGTCGAGCGTCTTGCCGGTCAGGCGCTTGTTCGGGGAGAAGTACATGTCCCCGACGCTCGGGTCGTCGATCCTGGCGCCGGTCATGGTCGTCGGATACGGCGTCCCGGTCAGCTCGGAGGTGACGTCGATCCCCGTCGAGTACGGCTGCTGCATGAGCGTGTAGTCGTACGCGATCAGCTTGCCGCTCGCGTCGACCCCGGCGCGGACGTCGATCAGCTGCGCCGACTGGAAGTAGTCCCAGCCGTGCTCGTCCCAACGCATGAGCTGCAGGCGGACCGGCTTGCCCGAGAGCTGGGACATGAGCGCCGCCGCCTTGGACGACTCTGACGCGCTCTGGCCCGAGCCATACGAGCTCGCGCCCTCGAAGTAGAACGAGCGCACGTTCGGGGCAGGGATCCCGAGCAGGCCGGAGACCGCGGTCACCACACCGAGCAGGTTCTGGCTGCTGCTGTAGATCGTCGCGGAGTTCCCGCGGACGTCGGCAACGGCACAGGACGGGCCGATCACGGCACGCCCGCCGGTGTGGTAGCTGTAGGTCTGCGAGACCTTCTGCGCCGCCGAGTTGAACGCGGTGTCGACGTTGCCCGTGTTCGTGCGGAACGCCGCCTTTGCGAACCCGGCGCTGTCGTGCGCCCGCATCTGCTTGAAGGTGTTCCCCGAGCCGGGCAGGAGCGCACTCTCTTTCCAGGTCACCTTCAGCTGCGAAGCGGCCTGGATCGCGTCGTACTCCCGATCCGCGATCACGCCGAGGAAGTCGCCCTTCCGCACAACCTGTGCGCCCGGGATGTTCTTGATCGAGCTCTCGTCGACCGAGACGATCGGTGCACCTGTCCCGAAGGGGCCTTGGCCGCGCGGGCGCACGACGCGCCCGTGGACCATGCCCGGGATCTTGACGTTGTGCACGTACGTGTACTTGCCGGTGATCTTGTCCGGGATCTCGATCCGGGGCACCTTCGTCCCGATGACCTTGTACTCGCTCACCGGCTTCGCCGGGGCCACGCCCGGGTTCATGGTCGGAGCGGTCAGCGTCCTGTTGAACAGCTTGTCGCCGAGGAGCTGCGCCGTAGGTGACCGTCTTACCGCCACCCGAGACGACGCCGTCGGTGACCGACAGGCTTGCGACCGGCACGCCAAGGCTCGTAGAGGCGAGCCCGAGCAGCGCCTGCTTCGCAGTCGCTGCGGCAGCGCGGAGCTGCGGGCCGGCGCTCGACTGGATGCCGGTGCTGCCGCCGGTCGCAGCCGGTGTTCACGACCGCCCACGAGTCCATGCCGCCGTGCCGGACCTGTGCCGGTGAGACGTTCAGCTCCTCCGCGACGAGCATCGCCAAGCCGGTCGTGGTGCCGGTACCGATCTCGATCTGGCTCGTCTTGAAGCTCACCGTGTTGTCGGCGTGAATCGTGAGGAACGAGTCGACCTGGTTCGTCGGCGGCAGGTAGCCGGCCGACGTGGGAGCCGCGGCGCTCGCCTTGCCGGCGAGCCCGGCGCCCGCGAGGCTGAAGCCGACGACGAGCGCGCCGCCGCCCTTGACGAACGTCTTGCGTGAGAACTCCTTCTTGAGCATTTCGGTCATGGTTACTTCCCACCCTTCGCCATCACAGCAGCAGCCTTCTGGATCGCCGTCAGAATCCGCGGATACGTCCCGCAACGGCAGAGATGGCCGTTCATCGCGGTCCGGATCTGCGCCTCGGTCGGACGCTTCGTGGTCGCCAGCAGGTCGGCGGCCTGGATCATCATCCCGTTCTGGCAGTAACCGCAGTGCGGCACCTGCACATCGATCCACGCCTGCTGCAACGGATGCAAAGCAGCCGGAGTCGCAGCAGTCGTGCCACGCGCCGCCGCCCACATCGCAGGCATACCCTCGAGCGTCGTGATCGCCTTCCCGCTCACAGCGGCAACAGGCGTCACACACGAGCGGATCTCCTTGCCGTCCAAGCAGCACCGAGCACGCACCGCACTGCGCGAGACCGCAGCCGAAGCGCGGGCCGTGCAGATGCAACTCGTTGTGCAGGACGTACAGGAGTGGTGTGTCGAGGCTGGCGGTCACGTTGTGCACGAGACCGTTCACCTTGATCTTGAGCTTGCTCGCCATTCGTCCCTCCAATAGTTCGAATGTCGCGATTGCAGTCAGGGCACGTAGCAGCTACGGAGACGCTGACGTCGTTCTCGCAGGGCGCCAAGCCTACTAGATGCGCCCTGGCGGGTCGCAATAGTCACAAGAGGCCCTACCCGGCGTGGACCGGATCCCGAGAGGCGCTTGAGCGGTCAGGCGCGGACGAGCGGCTTGTACTTGATGCGGTGGGGCTCCAGCGCGTCCACGCCACGCGTCTCCTTCACCCACTCGGCGTACTCGGCCCACGTGCCCTCGAACCAGGTCACCTGGCTGTCGCCCTCGAAGGCAAGAATGTGCGTCGCCACGCGGTCGAGGAACCAGCGGTCGTGGGTGATCAACACCGCGCAGCCGGCGAAGTCGAGCAGCGCATCCTCGAGTGCCCGAAGCGTGTCCACGTCGAGGTCATTCGTCGGCTCGTCGAGCAGTAGGACGTTCCCGCCCGAGCGCAGCAGCTTGGCCAGGTGAACGCGGTTGCGCTCGCCGCCTGAGAGGTCGCCGACCCGCTTCTGCTGATCCGCACTCCTGAAGTTGAACCAGCTCACGTACTGGCGTGAGTTCACCTCGCGCCTGCCGAGCTCGATCGTATCCAGGCCGCCGCTGATCTCCTTCCAGACCGTGTTCTTGGGATCGAGACTGGCCCGCGACTGGTCGACGTAAGCGAGCTGCACGGTCTCGCCGACGCGCAACGAGCCTGTGTCGGGCGTCTCCTCGCCGGCGATCAGACGGAAGAGCGTCGTCTTGCCGGCCCCGTTCGGGCCGACCACGCCGACGATGCCCGCGGGCGGCAACGAGAAGCTCAGCCCCTCGAACAGGAGCCGGTCGCCGTAGCCCTTCGCGACGCCGTCGGCCTCGATCACGACATCGCCGAGCCTTGGCCCCGACGGGATGTGGATCTCGACGCGATCGAGCTTTACCTGCTGCTCCTCGGCGAACAGCCTGTCGTAGGCGCCGAGGCGCGCCTTCGACTTCGCGTGGCGCGCACGGGGGCTCATGCGCACCCACTCGAGCTCGCGCTGAAGCGTGCGGCGGCGGGCGGAAACCTGCTTCTCCTCGACCTCGAGCCGGGCCTGCTTCTGGTCGAGCCAGGACGAGTAGTTGCCCTGGAACGGCAGCCCGCGGCCACGGTCGAGCTCGAGGATCCAGCCCGCCACGTTGTCGAGGAAGTAGCGGTCATGCGTGACCGCGACGACGGTGCCCCTGTAGTCCGAAAGGAAGCGTTCGAGCCAGGCGACCGACTCGGCGTCGAGATGGTTCGTCGGCTCGTCCAGCAGCAGGAGATCGGGAGAGGAGAGCAGCAGTCGGCAGAGGGCCACGCGCCGGCGCTCGCCGCCCGAGAGCGTCTCCACGTCGCGGTCGCCCTCGGGCAGCCTCAGCGCGTCCATCGCGCGGTCGAGCGTCGCGTCGAGGGACCATGCGTCGCGCCGGTCGATCTGCTCTTGCACGGCGGACTGCTCGGCAAGCAGGGCGTCGAAGTCGGCGTCGGGCTCGGCGAAGCGCGCGTTGATCGCGGCGAACCGGTCGAGCAGGTCGCGCACCTCACGGACCCCGTCCTCGACGTTGCCACGCACGTCCTTGGCCGGGTCGAGGTGCGGCTCCTGCTCGAGCAGACCCACGGTCGCCCCGGGCGCCGGGGCCGCCGTGCCGCTGGAGGTCTCCTCCCGACCGGCCATGATCCGAAGCAGCGTCGACTTGCCCGAGCCGTTCGGGCCGAGCACGCCGATCTTCGCTCCTGGCAGGAACGAAAGCGAGATGTTCGCGAGCACCTGCCGGTCGGGACCGTAGAACTTGTCGACCCGGAACATGCTGTAGACGTAATCGCTCACCGGTCGGCCACGATAACGGCCGGGACCGGCTCGGGCGCGTGGCGGGGCGATGCGGCCTGGACCAAAGAAAATGCACCGAACCGGTGGCTCCTTCGTCCGGCCCCCCGACCAACCAGCGCTTGCGCGTCAGCCGCTCGGAAGACCCTCAACCTCGGGTGCTCCGTGTTCGATGCACTCGGGAACCTAAGGGAGAGGCGGGCCCCGGGCAAGGCCTGGCGGAAGGCGCGCCCGCAATTTGCGTAGAGAACCTCGCGGCGCCGGTCAGCAGATGCGCGGCAGCGGGTCGCCGACGAGCATGTCGACGATCCGCGAGCCTCCGAGCGTCGTGTCGAGCAGGACGAGCCCCGCCGGCTCGACGCGGACCTCGCCGACAATCGCGGCTTCGCTGCCGAGCGGATGCGCCCGAAGGGCCGCGAGCGCCTCGTCCGCGACCTCCGCCGCGACTACGGCGATCAGCTTGCCCTCGTTGGCCACGTAGAGCGGGTCTATGCCGAGGATCTCGCATGCCGCGTTCACTGCTGGGCGCACCGGCAGCGTGCTCTCGTCGAGGACGACCGCCGTGCCCGAGGCCTCAACGAGCTCGTTGAGCGCCGTCGCAAGGCCGCCGCGCGTCGGGTCGCGCATCCAGCGCAGCCCGCCGAGAGCGAGAAGCGCCGCCGAGAGCTCGTGGACCGCCGCCGTGTCGCTCTCGATCTCCGCCTCCAGCGCGAGGTCGCCGCGGGCGACCATCACGGCCATCCCGTGGTCTGCGACCGTGCCGGAGAGGAGCACGCGGTCGCCGGGCCGAACCATCCCGGCGCCGAGCTCGACGCCGTCGGCAACGGCGCCGACTCCGGCGGTCGTGACGTAGAGCCCGTCGGCCTTGCCGTGCTCGACGACTTTGGTGTCGCCGGCCACGACTGCGACACCGGCTGCCCGCGCGGCAGCTCCCATGGACGCCACGATCCGTCTCAGGTCGGCCACGGGAAAGCCTTCCTCGATCACGAACCCGGCCGTGAGCCAGAGCGGCCGCGCGCCTGCCATCGCGAGGTCGTTGACGGTGCCGTTCACCGCCAGCTCGCCGATGTCGCCGCCCGGGAACTCGAGCGGATGAACGACGTACGAGTCGGTCGTCAGCGCGAGCCGGCCCGCACCGGCGACCACCGCGGCGTCGCCGAGCGCGGCGAGCGCGTCGTTCCGAAGCTCATCGAGGAACAACGCCTCGACGAGATCGCGGGTCGCCTTGCCGCCGGCGCCGTGGGCGAGCGTGATCAGCTCGTCCCGGAGGACGGCCCGCCTACGCGCCAACCGGCTCCTCCGCTGGACGTCGCTGGCGGCCGTAGGCATAGAACGCGGCGCAGGCGCCCTCGCTCGAGACCATGCACGTGCCGAGCGGCCGCTCCGGCGTGCAGGCCGTGCCGAAGACGCCGCACTCCCACGGCTTGATCTGACCCGTCAGCACGTCGCCGCAGCGGCACGCCTTTGGATCCTCGATCCGCGCGCCCGGCAAGGCGTACAGCTCCTCCGCGTCCCAGGCCGCGAACGCCGGCCGCAGGCGCAGCGCGCTGCGCGGCAGGGTCCCGAGCCCGCGCCACTCGTACTCGTCGCGCAGCTCCATCGTCTCGTCGATCGCCGCGAGCGCCCGGGCGTTGCCCTCGGGGCGCACCACGCGCGTGTACTGGTTCTCGACCTCGCAGCGGCCCTCGGCGCGCTGGCGCAGCAGCATCGCGATCGACTGGAGCAGGTCGATGGGCTCGAAGGCCGAGACGGCCACCGGCCTGCCGTAGTCCTCGGCGATGAAGCGGTAGGCGTCGGTGCCGATCACCGTCGAGACGTGGCCGGGTCCGATGAAGGCGTCGACACGCAGACCCGGCGTCGCGAGGAGCGCGCGCAGCGGCGGCTCGATCGTGACGTGGTTGCAGAAGACGGAGAGGTTCGGCGTGCCCTCCGCGCGTGCACGCAGCAGCGTCACCGCGGTCGCCGGCGCCGTCGTCTCGAAGCCGATCGCGAAGAAGACAACGTGACGATCCGGCACCTTCGCGGCGAGCGCGAGCGCATCGAGAGGCGAGTAGACCATCCGCACGTCGGCGCCGCGCGCCTTCGCCTCGAGCAGTGAGCCGCGCCCCCCGGGCACGCGGAGCATGTCGCCGAACGTGGCGAGCGTGACGCCTTCTTCCTCGGCGAGCGCGATCGCGTCGTCGACGCGACCCATGGGGATCACGCACACCGGGCAGCCGGGCCCGTGCACGAGCTCCACCTCGGGCGGGAGCAGGTCCTCGAGGCCGTGGCGGTAGATCGCGTGCGTGTGCCCGCCGCAGACCTCCATGATCCGCACCGTCTCGCCCGGCCGTACGAGCGAGGCGATCTCCGACGCGAGCCCGCGTGCGAGCCCGGCCGAGCGGTACTCGTCGACGTACTTCACGCCTCCACCTCCAGCCGCTCGAGCGCGAGCCCCGCGTGGCACAGAAGCACGTCGCCCGGCGCCGCCTCGGGGACGAGGTCGATCGCAACGCGCTCCTCGCCGCCGGCGGCCCGCACGATCGCCTCGGCGCCGCTGACCGAGACGACGACGACCTCGACCGCTTCATCCGAGCAGGTGATGCAGCGCTCCGGGGTCACCGCACCGTCCCCTGCCGCAGCTCCTCGAGCTCGCGCTGGAGCTCGGCGCCGCGCTCGAGCAGCGTGAGCGTCCCGCGCGCGTCGTCCTCGTCGATGCGCGCGAGCGCGAAGCCGACGTGGATCAGCACCCAGTCGCCAACCTCGATCGGCGCGGCCGGCTCGTCGACGAGCGCGATGCTGACCTCGCGCCGAACGCCGGAGATGTCGACCTTCGCGAGCCCGCCGGCGCGGTCGACGACCTCGACAATCTGTCCGGGGATCCCTAGGCACATGACGAGAGCCTCGCAGCCGCGACGGCCGCCTGCCCGTAGCTGACGCCGCCGTCGTTCGGTGGCACGAGCCGGTGCGAGAGGACCCGGAAGCCCTCCGCCTCGAGCCGCCGCCGCAGCGAGCTCTGCAGACGGAGGTTCTGGAAGCTGCCGCCGGAGAGCGCGACCCTCCGCGGCCCGCCCGCCTCGGCGCACGCGGCGGCGAACGCCGCGGCCACACCCTCGTGGAAGGCGGCCGCGATCTGCTCGCGCGGCCGGCCGGCTGCGAGGTCGTCGTGGGCGGCCGCGACGAGGTCGGCGCCGCGGAGCAGGCTGCCCGCGATTGGGCAGCGGTAGGCCTCCGCGGGCGTGTCGCCGGCCAGGTGCTCCAGCAGGGTCGCGGCCTGACCCTCGTAGCTCGCGCGCTCGCGCACGCCGAGGAGCGCGGCGACCGCGTCGAAGAGCCGCCCGGCGCCCGAGGAGAGCGGCGCGTTCACCTTCAGGCTCTCGCGCACGAGCGGCCAGCGCTCGAACGGCACCGGCCGTCCGGCAGCCTCGAGGTACGACGCGCACATCCGCCACGGCTCGCGGATCGCAGCCTCGCCGCCGGGCAGCGGCACCGGCTCGAGGTGCGCGACGCGCTCGAACGAGACGAGGTCGCAGCGCAGCAGCTCGCCGCCCCAGAGCGTCCCGTCGGCGCCGAGACCGGTTCCGTCGAGTACCACCGCTAGCGCCTCGTCGGCGACGCCGTGCTCGGCCAGGCAGGCGGCGGCGTGGGCGTGATGGTGCTGCACCTCGACGAGCGGCAGCCCCTGCTCGTGCGCCCACGCGGTCGAGAGGTAGCCCGGGTGCAGGTCGCAGGCGACCGCCGCGGGCTCGACGCCGAGCATCTCGAGGTAGAGCGCGAGGTCGGTGCGGAACGCGGCATGGGCCGCCTCGGTGTCGAGGTCGCCGAGATGCGGCGAGAGGAACGCGTCCGCGCCGCGGGCGACGCAGAACGTGCTCTTCAGCTCCGCTCCCGCCGCGACGACCGGCAGCGGCGCGGCAACCGGCAGCGCCAGCGACGACGGTGCGTAGCCGCGCGACCGCCGCAAGGGGAAGTCCGCGCGGACGACCGAGTCCTCGCAGCGACGGTGGATCGGCCGGTCGTGGCCGAGGAATGCGTCGGCGATCCCGGCCAGGCGCCGCCGCGCGTCCTCGTCGTCGATCGCGATCGGCTCGTCGGAACGGTTGCCGCTCGTCAGCACGAGCGGCACGCCGGCGTCCCCGCAGAGCAAGTGGTGGAGCGCCGTGTACGGCAGGAAGAGGCCGAGCCAGGGCGACCCCGGCGCAACCGAGGCGGCGACGGGTGCACCGTCGCGGCGGCGGCAGAGCACGATCGGCCGCGCGGGGCTCGCGAGCAGCGCCTCCTCCTCGGGACCGAGCACGGCAAGCGCTCCCGGTTCCGGCGTCATCACCGCGAGCGGCTTCTCGTCGCGCAGCTTGCGGGCGCGCAACCGCGCGACCGCGACCTCGGAGGTCGCGTCGCAGGCGAGGTGGTAGCCGCCGAGCCCCTTCACGGCGAGGATGCCTCCGCGCCGGATGACCGCGACGGCGTCTTCGAGCGGCATCGAGAGCTGCGGCCCGCAGGCCGGGCAGGCGATCGGCTCGGCGTGGAAGCGGCGATCGCGCGGATCCTCGTACTCGCGCCGGCAGTCAGGGCAGAGCGGGAAGCCGGCCATCGTCGTCGACGGTCGGTCGTAGGGAACGGCCGTGACGATGGTGAAGCGCGGCCCGCAGTTCGTGCAGTTGACGAACGGGTAGCGGTAGCGGCGGTCGGCCGGGTCGTGCAGCTCACGCAGGCAGTCCTCGCAGGTGGCGACGTCCGGCGGGATCAGCGCCGTGCGCGCGGCGACCGCACCCGGGCTCGGGAGGATGGCGAACGTCGTGTCGTGACGCGGCGGGCGCGGCGTGGCGAGGACCGCGGTCACACGCGCGAGCGGCGGCGCCTCGGCCTCGACCGCGGCTGTGAACCGCGCCAGCGTGTCGGCGTCGCCCTCTGCCTCGATCACCACGCCGTCGGCGTCGTTGAAGACGAAGCCCGTCAGGCCGTGCCGCTCGGCGAGGTGGTGCACGAAGGGCCTGAAGCCGACGCCCTGCACAACGCCGCGCACGCGCAGCTGCGCTCGCTCGACGGTGGCAACGGTCCGGGTCACATCCGCAAGGCTGCACGCCCGGAGCCCTCCGTGCAACGGTCCCGCACGCAATCGTCTTGCGGGATTCCCGCAACGCGCGTGGGTCGTGCACCGATGCCGACGGGCGTGGGAGGATCCACGCTGGCGTTGCGACATGCGGAGCCCGCTGTGACAGACCTCTCCCGCACGATCATCGGCCTCGACGGTCTGCGACGCCCTCGTCGGGGCGCTGCGCGACCGCGGCTTCTGCGTCGTCGGCCCGACCCGGCGCGACGGCGCGATCGTCTACGAGGAGATCGCCTCGGCGGACGAGCTTCCGGCCGGCTGGACCGAGGTGCAGGAGGCGGGCACCTACCGTCTCGAGCGCCGAGCCGACGAGGCGCGCTTCGGCTATCCCGTCGGCCCGCACTCCTGGAAGAGCTACCTGCTGCCGGCGAAGGTGCGGCTGTGGCAGGCGCGCAAGCGCGACGGCGGCGCCCCGGAGATCGTCGAGGAGCCGCCGCCCGAGCGGCCGTTCGCGCTGCTCGGCGTGCGGTCGTGCGACCTGCACGCGATTGCGATCCAGGACCGCGTCCTGATCGGAGGCGCCCACGTCGAGCGCGACTACGCGGGCCGCCGCGACGGCGCGTTCCTCGTCGCGGTCAACTGCGGCACGCCCGGCGGCACGTGCTTCTGCACCTCGATGGGGACGGGGCCACGCGCCGAGAGTGGCTACGACCTCGTGCTCACCGAGCTGCTCGACGGTGAGCACCGCTTTCTCGCCGAGGCCGGCTCCGAGCGCGGCGCCGAGGTGCTCGCCGGCCTGGCGGGCACCGAGGTCACGCCGGACGATCTGGACGCGTCAGCCGAGGTCACGCGGGAGGCGGTCGCGCACATGGGCCGCACGCTCGAGTCGTTCGACCTGCGCGACCTGCTCGCCAGGAACCGCGACCACCCGCGCTTCGCCGAGACGGCCGAACGCTGCCTCACCTGCGGCAACTGCACGCTCGTCTGCCCGACGTGCTTCTGCACCTCGGTCGAAGACGTGAACGTGCTCGCGGACGGCTCTGCCGAGCGCTGGCGCAGCTGGGACTCCTGCTTCTCGATCGACTACTCGTACATCCACGGCGGCGCGATCCGGCCCTCGTCCAGGGCGCGCTACCGCCAGTGGCTCACGCACAAGTTCGGCACCTGGGTCGACCAGTTCGGCACCTCGGGGTGCGTCGGCTGCGGCCGCTGCATCACCTGGTGCCCGGTCGGGATCGACGTGACCGAGGAGCTCGCCGCGATCCGGGCGACCGACGGGGAGGTGGATCATGCAAACGCTTGACCAGATCGTGGCGGAGAGCCCGGTCTTCGAGGGCCTCGAGCCGGATCAGCTCGAGCTGATCGCCGGCTGCGGGCAGATCGCCCCCTTCGAGCGGGGCGACCGGCTCTTCCGGGAGGGCGACCCGGCCGACACCTTCTACCTCGTCCGCCGCGGCCGGGTCGCGCTCACGACGCACGTCCCCGGGCGCGGCGACGTCACGATCGAGACGCTCGAGCCGGGCGAGGTGATCGGCTGGTCGTGGCTCTTCCCGCCCTACACCTGGCACTTCGACGCGCGCGCGGTCGAGGACACCGGTGTCGTCGCCTTCGACGGGGCGTGCCTGCGCGGCAAGTGCGACGCCGACCACGCGTTCGGCTACGAGCTGATGCGCCGGTTCGCCCAGGTGATGATCGACCGGCTCCAGCACACGAGGACGCGCCTCCTGGACATCTATGGCGACCGCTCCGGCAACTGAGACCCCGCCCGGCGGGGCGATGACCCCGGTGCCCTACCGGGTGGTCGACCGCGTGCAGGAGACGGCCGACACCTGGACGCTCCGGCTCGAGCCGCTGGCCGCGCCGGTCGTTCCCGCACCGGGCCAGTTCGACATGCTCTACGCGTTCGGCGTCGGCGAGGTGCCGATCTCGACGAGCGGCGCTCGCGACGACGGCGGCGTGCTCACGCACACGATCCGCGCGGTCGGCCCGGTCACCACGGCACTGTGCGCCGCGGAGCCCGGCGACGTGATCGGCGTGCGCGGCCCGTTCGGCACCACCTGGCCGCTGGAGCAGGCGGCAGGGGGCGATCTGGTCGTCGTCGCGGGCGGAATCGGGCTGGCACCACTCCGGCCGGCCGTCTACCACGCGCTCGCCCACCGCGACGACTACGGCGCGGTCTGTCTCGCCGTCGGCGCCCGCACGCCCGGCGATCTGCTCTACGTGCCCGAGCTCGAGCAGTGGCGCGGGCGCTTCGACCTCGAGGTCGGCGTCACGGTCGACAGCGCCGTCGGCGACTGGCACGGCCGCGTCGGCGTCGTACCACGCCTGATCCCGGGCGCCGGCTTCGACCCGGGAGCGACAACCGCGCTCGTGGTCGGGCCGGAGATCATGATCCGGTTCACGGTCGCGGCGCTGCTCGAGCGCGGCGTCGCCGAAGGAGCGGATCCACATCTCGATGGAGCGAAACATGCGCTGCGGCGTCGGCCACTGCGGCCACTGCCAGCTCGGCCCGACGCTGATCTGCCGCGACGGCCCGGTGTACCGCTACGACGAGATGGAATCGCTGATGGAGGTGCGGGAGCTGTGAGCGTACGCGCCGAAGCCGAAGCTCGCCGTCTGGAAGTTCTCCTCCTGCGACGGCTGCCAGCTGACGCTGCTCGACTGCGAGGACGAGCTGCTCGCGATCGCAGGCGCGCTCGAGATCGCCTACTTCCCGGAGGCCACGAAGGCCGAGGTCGAGGGTCCGTACGACATCTCGCTCGTCGAGGGCTCGGTGACGACCGCGCACGACGTCGATCGCATCCACGAGATCCGCGAGCAGTCGGGCCTGCTCGTCACGATCGGCGCCTGCGCCACCTCGGGCGGCATCCAGGCGCTGCGCAACTTCGCGGACGTGAAGGAGTGGATCCCGCTCGTCTACGCGAGCCCGGAGTTCATCTCGACGCTCGAGACCTCGACCCCGATCGCCGACCACGTGAAGGTCGATCTCGAGCTGCGCGGCTGCCCGATCTCGAAGGCGCAGCTCGTCGAGACGGTGCTCGCGCTCCTGAACGGCCGGCCGCCGAGCCTGGCCACGACGAGCGTGTGCTTCGAGTGCAAGGCGCGCGGCACGCCGTGCGTGATGGTCGCGAACGGGACGCCGTGCCTCGGCCCGGTCACCCACGCGGGCTGCGGCGCGATCTGCCCGGCCTACAACCGCGGCTGCTACGGCTGCTTCGGCCCGATGGAGAGCCCGAACATGCCGGCGCTCGTGGCGCAGCTCCGCGCGCTCGGCATGAGTAACGGCGGCGATCCTGCGCGCGCTGCGAACCTTCAACGCGAACGCGCCCGAGTTCCGGGAGGAGAGCCTGAAGCATGAGCCGTAGGCTTGACGGAGGCTCCGAGAGCGGAGGCGCCGGCTTCGCCGGTGCCGGGAGCGGCAGCATGAGTGACCAGCCGCACACGCGCGAGATCCGCACCGACTACCTGGCGCGCGTCGAGGGCGAGGGCGCCCTGTTCGTGAGAGTGCGCGGCGACGAGGTCGAGGACGTCCAGTTCAAGATCTTCGAGCCGCCGCGCTTCTTCGAGGCGCTCCTGCGCGGCCGGCAGTTCACCGAGGCGCCCGACATCACGGCGCGCATCTGCGGCATCTGCCCGATCGCCTACATCGCGAGCTCGTGCAACGCGATGGAGGCCGTCTGCGGGATCGAGCTCTCCGAGCAGGCGCGGCTCCTCCGCCGCCTCGTCTACTGCGGCGAGTGGATCGAGAGCCACGTCCTGCACATGGCGATGCTCCACGCGCCGGACTTCCTCGGCTACGACGGCGCGGTCGAGCTGGCTCGTGACCGGCGCGACCTCGTCGAGACGGCGCTGCGGCTGAAGAAGGCCGGCAACCAGGTGATGCACGTGATCGGCGGGCGCGAGATCCACCCGATCAACCTCCGGGTCGGCGGCGTGTACCGCGCACCGTCGAAGGCGGAGCTCGCAACGCTCGTGCCCGAGCTCGAGTGGGCCCGCGAGGCGGCGCTCGAGCTGACCCGCTGGGTGGCCGGCTTCGACTTCCCCGACTTCGAGCAGGACTACGCCTTCGTGGCGCTGCGGCGAGCCGGGCGAGTACGCGATCGAGCGCGGCCGGATCGCCTCCAGCACCGGGCTCGACATCGCCGTCTCCGAGTACGAGCAGCACTTCACCGAGACGCACGTCGAGCGCTCGAACGCCCTGCACTCGACCCTCGCGGGCGTCGGCAACTACCTCGTCGGGCCGCTGGCGCGTTATGCGCTGAACCACGCGGAGCTCTCGCCGCTCGCACGCGAGATCGCGGCCGAGGTCGGCCTCGGCGAGGTGTGCCGCAACCCGTTCCGCAGCATCGTCGTGCGCGCGGTCGAGACGGTGTACGCCGCCGACGAGGCGCTCAGGATCATCGCGCAGTACGAGCCGCCGGACCCGCCGTGCGGTGGAGGCCGTCCCGCGCGCGGGTACGGGCCACGGCGCCACCGAGGCGCCGCGCGGGATCTGCTGGCACCGCTACGAGATCGACGACGAGGGCACGATCCTCGACGCGAAGATCGTGCCGCCGACCTCCCAGAACCAGAAGACGATCGAGGAGGACCTGCTCGGCGTCGTGCGGCAGTCCCTGCACCTGCCGGACGACGAGCTCTCCCACCGCTGCGAGCAGACGATCCGAAACTACGACCCGTGCATCTCCTGCGCGACGCACTTCCTCCGGCTCGAAGTCGAGCGCCTGTGAGGGCCGCCGCCTGCCTCGGCAGCCGCTACCGCGGCGACGACGCCGTGGGGCCGCTCGTCGCCGAACGCGCTGCGCGCTGCGGGCGCCACCGTGCTCGACTGCGACGACGAGCCGACACGCCTGCTCGACGCGTGGGCGGGCCTGGAGCTGGTCGTGATCGTGGACGCGGTGCGCTCGGGCGCCGCCGCCGGCACGGTGCACCGGATCGAGGCGGGCGACGGGCCGCTCCCGCGCGACCTCGGCCTCGCCTCCACGCACGCGTTCTCGATCGCGGACACCCTGGAGCTCGGCCGGGCGCTCGGGTGCGCACCGCAACGAGTCGTCGTCGTGGGAGTCGAGGGAGCCGCGTTCGAGATGGGCGACCCGGTGACGCCGGAGGTCGAGGCGGCACTGCCGGGCGTGACCGCCTCCGTGCTCGCCGAGCTCCAGGAGGATTGATGCACGAGAAGGCGCTGATGGACGACCTGATGGCGAAGATCCTGACCGTCGCGGAGGCAGAGGGCGGCGTCCGGGTCGTGCGCATCCGCGTTCACCTCGGCGCGCTCTCCCACTTCACGCCGGCGCATTTCCGCGAGCACTTCGACGACGCGGCGCGCGGGACGCTCGCCGAGGGAGCCGAGGTCGACGCCGAGCTCGGCACCAACCTGACGGCGCCGAACGCGGCCGGGGTCATGCTCGAGAGCGTCGAGGTGGCCGTCGGCGGCACGTAGCGGCTACGCCCGGCGTCTGCGTTCAGCCAAGCGCCCCGCTGAGGTCGAGCGTGGCGAATGCTCGATCGCGAGCGGCTACGCTGGCGGCCTCGGAGAGGTGTCCGAGCGGTCTAAGGAGCGCGACTGGAAATCGCGTACGTGCCGAAAGGTGCGTCGAGGGTTCAAATCCCTCTCTCTCCGTAGCACGGGGGAAACCATGTTTCCCCCGTGGGCCCCATTCTTCCTGCGGCCGGCAGGCGTCGGCTCTGCTGACCCGAACTGGAGACAAAGCGGCCTCGGGCGCCGTCTAGTGCTCGGCTCAGTCGTGAACTCTGGCGATCAGCTCGTCGCGCTTCAGCACGCGCACGCGGTGGCTCGAGCGGACGAGACGGACCTCGTAGCCGGCGCCCTGCGGGTAGAGCACCTTGTCGCCCGGCTCGACGTTGCCCACGTCCGGGCCGACCGCGGCGACGATGCCGGTGGCGCACTGCGCGGCCTCGTTGATCGGGACGATCAGGCCCGTCGCCGTCTCGGTCTCTTCGAGCGGCTCGATCACGATGAAGTCGTCGAGCGGCTCGAGCGTGACGTCGTTGATGCGTGAGAGCGGATCGAGCACAGAAGAGACGTTAGCGCGCGAGACGGCCCGCGGCGACGATCCGCTGGAGGAACTGCTGTGTCCTCGGCTCCTGCGGCGCGGAGAAGATCTGCTCGGGCGGGCCCTGCTCGAGGACGACGCCGTCGTCCAGGAAGCACACCCGGTCGGCGATCTCGCGCGCGAAGCCCATCTCGTGCGTGGCGATCAGCATCGTCATCCCGCCCGCGGCGAGCTCGCGGATCACCTCGAGCACCTCGGCGACGAGCTCCGGGTCGAGCGCGCTCGTCACCTCGTCGAGCAGCATCAGGTCGGGCTCCATCGCCAGCGCACGCACGATCGCGGCGCGCTGCTGCTGACCGCCCGAGAGCCGGTCCGGGTACTCGTCCTGCTTGTCGGCGAGCCCGAAGCGCGCCAGCAACTCGGCGGCGTGGCCCTCGGCCTCGGCGCGCGAGCGGCCGAGCACCGCCTGCGGCGCGAGCGTCACGTTGCGCCGGACGGTCATGTGCGGGAACAGGTTGAAGGCCTGGAAGACGATCCCGATTCGCCGACGCACGCCGTTCACGTCGACGCCGGGGCGCGTGATCTCCTCGCCGTCGAGCTCGATCCGGCCCGCGTCGACCGGCTCGATCAGGTTCACGCAGCGAAGCAGGGTCGACTTGCCGGAGCCGGACGCGCCGATCAGGCAGACCACCTCGTGCTCGGCGACCGAGAGGTCGATTCCCCGCAGAACCTCGAGCGCGCCGAACGCCTTGTGGACGCCTTCGACCACGAGCACGTCCGCCATCACGCGATCCCGGTCGCTTGCCGGCGGCGGCGGTCGCGCAGGATCAGCCAGTCGGTGAAGCGCGCGAGCGGGATCGTGATCGCGACGAAGAGCACGGCGGCCGCCAGATACGGCGTGTAGTTGAAGGTCGCGTTCGTGTCGATCTGCGCCTGGTTGAACGCCTCGACCACACCGAGCGTGCCGACGAGCGCCGTGTCCTTCTGGAGGCCGATGAAGTCGTTCAGGAGCGGCGGGATCACGCGGCGCACCGCCTGCGGGAGGATCACGTAGCGGAGCGCCTGGCCGCGCGAGAGGCCGAGCGAACGCGCGGCCGCCTCCTGGGAGGGGTGCACCGACTCGATCCCGGCGCGGTAGACCTCGGACACGTACGCCGTGTAGACGAGGACGAGCGCGACGACCCCCCAGAAGACGGGCGAGGTCGGTACGCCCTGGAGCTGGAGCGCCGGCGCGCCGAAGCCGAGCACCGCGATCACGAGGATCGTCGGAACGCCGCGGAAGAAGTCGGCGTAGACGATCGCGAGCGCGCGCAGCGGGAAGAAGACGTCGCCCGGAAGGCTGCGGATCACGGCGAGCACGAGCGCGAAGATCAGGATGAAGACCTCCGCGATGCAGAAGATCTTCACGTTCAGCAGAAACGCCCGCGCGATCGCCGGCATCGCGTCGCGGAACTCGTTCCAGTTGAAGAAGGTGCTCTTGACCTCCGGCCAGTTCGGCGAGCGCGTGATCGCGAACGCGATCACGCCGAAGAAGACGACGGTGCTCAGAAGCGCGACGGCGACGCTCCGCCGGCCGCTGCCGCGGGAGCGCCACCCGCCGAGAACCTTCGAGCTGCGGGCCTCTACCTCAGGCGCTACTTGAGGACCGGGGCGCCGGTCGCCTTCGCTAGCCACTGCTGCTGGATCTGCTGGAGCGTCCCGTTCTGCTTCAGCGTTGCGATGGCGTCGTCGACGCAGGAGGCGAGCGTGCTCCCCTTCGGGAACACCATCCCGAAGTGCTCGCCGCCGGGGACGGCCGGGAACTGTCCGAGGATCGTGCCCTTCGGGACCTGCACCGCCGTGACGTAGAACGCGGTCGGCAGGTCGACCACGAGCCCGTCGATCTGCCCGTTCTTCAGCGCCTGGACCGCGCCGGCGTTCTGCGGGAAGACGGCCGGCGAGCTCGAGGGCTTGATCGAGTTCTTGATGTAGTCGTAGCTCGTCGTGCCGAGCTGGGCGCCGAGCTTGTAGTCGCGCAGTCCGGCGACCGTGGTCACCTTGGCGATGTCGCGTGCCCTTGAGGACGACGATCGCCTGGTTCTGGTCGTAGTAGGGAGCGCTGAACGTGACCACCTTCGCGCGGGCCGGCGTGATCGAGATCTGGTTGATGTCGAAGTCGAAGGGCTTCGTCCCGGGCGCGAACGAGCGGTTGAACGGGACGTACGTCCACTCGACCTCGCTCCGGCGCGAAGCCGAGCTCCTTCGCGACCGCGTAGGCGACCGCGGACTCGAAGCCCTTGCCCGTCGACGGATCGTTGATCTGCCACTTCGAGCCCTTCGGCGAGCCGCCGCCGAACCACGGCGGATAGGCCGGGTTGTCGGTGCCGACCGTGAGAGCTCCGGCCTTTACGAGCGTCAGGTTGCCCTTGTCGCACGAGGTGGCGGCGGTCGATCCGGTGCTCGTCGACGTCTCGGTCGAGGTGGTCGACTCCGTGGTCGAACCGTTGTCGTCGCCGCCGCAGCCGGCCGCGACGAGCGCCAGCAACGCCAACGGCAGGACGAGTGCGATCGCTGCCTTCCGCATTGCGTGCGAGCCTACCGCATGCGAATCGGTCGCTACGACGTCGCGATCTCGAACCCGGACAAGGTCTTCTTCCCGGCCCGCGGCCTCGCCAAGGGCGACCTCGTCCGCTACTACCTCGACGTCGCCGGCTGCGCCCTTCCTCACCTGCGGCGGCGGCCCTTCCACATGAAGCGGTTCCCGAACGGCGTCGAGGGCGATTTCTTCCACCAGAAGCGCGTGCCGGCATCCCACCCGCTGTACGTCGACGAGGTGCCGGTGTCGTTCCCGAGTGGGCACTCGACCGTCTTCGCAGTGGTCGACAACGCGGCGGCGCTCGCCTGGGTCGCGAACCTCGGCTGCATCGAGTTGCACACGTGGCATTCGCGCGTGCCCGAGATCGAGCGGCCCGACTATCTGCTGATCGACCTCGACCCGAGCGCGGACGGACAGTGGCCGCACGTGCTCGAGATCGCGCTCGTCGTGCGCGACGTGATGGACGAGCTCGGGCTCGTCTCGTTCCCGAAGACGTCGGGCGCGACCGGCCTGCACGTGCTCGCGCCGATCCGGCCCGAGCTGCCGTTCCCCGAGGTGCGCCGCTTCGCGAAGGCGCTCGCCGAGGAGGTCGAGCGGCGGATCGGCGACCAGGCGGTCGCGACGACCACCTGGCGTGTCGCCGACCGGAAGGGCGTCTTCGTCGACTTCGGCCAGAACGCACGCGACCGGACGATCGCCTCGGCCTACTCGGTGCGGCCGACCGCGGACGCGCGCGTCTCGGCGCCCCTCCGCTGGGACGAGGTGGCCGGCGTCGACCCGGCGGCGTTCACGCTCGAGACGATGCGCGAGCGGATCGAAGTCGCCGGCGACCCGATGCGCGGCATGTGGCGCCGCCGGCCGAGCCTGCGCTCGCGCTTCGCCGCGCTCGGCCTCGACGGGCCGCCGGCGGAGTGACGCCGGGGCGGCGACGTCGCTAACACGGCGCTAACCAGGGCCCTCGGTACGTTGGAGCAAATGCGCCTGTTGGGAATCCTTGTGGCAACGCTCGTCGTGCTCGCGCTTCCGGCGGGGGCTGCCGGATCGCCGTACGTGCGCTACGGGATCCAGGACGACGCGTGGATCCGCTTCGGCCCAGGCTCGCTCGACAAGCGCCTCGACCGCCTGGAGTCGCTGGGCGTCGACGTCGTGCGCCTGAACCTCGTCTGGAGCGAGGTCGAGCAACGCCGCGGCGCGTTCGACTGGAGCGGCTACGACGCCGTGCTCGAGGGCCTGCACGACCGCCGCATCGAGACGGTCCTGACCCTCTACTCGACGCCCGCCTGGGCGAACGGTCGGCGCGGCACGAACTGGGCGCCGACGAGCGGGGCCACCTTCGCCTCGTTCGCACGCCACGCGGCGAAGCGTTACCCGTACGTGCGGCGCTGGCTCGTCTGGAACGAGCCGAACCAGAGGCGGTGGCTGCGGCCGACGACGCCCGCGGTCTACGTCAAGCGTCTGCTCAACCCGGCGTATGCCGCGATCCACAAGGTTCACCCGAATGCGCTTGTCGCCGGCGGCGTCACCGCCCCCCGTGCGGCCACCGGCGGCGTCTCGCCCGTCGCCTGGATCGAGGGCATGGCCGAGGCGGGCGCACGCCTCGACGCCTACGCGCACAACCCGTACCCGCTCGAGCCGCGCCGAGACGCCGTTCACGGGCGGCTGCGACCACTGCGACACGATCACGATGTCGACGCTCGAGCGTCTTCTCACCAACGTCGGTCTCGCGTTCGGAAAGAGCAAGCGCATCTGGCTGACCGAGTTCGGCTTCCAGACGAACCCGCCCGACCCGTACCTCGGCGTCTCGAAGGCGAAGCAGGCCCTTTACGTGAGCGAGGCGGCGCTGCGGACGTACCTCGCCCCGCGGGTGGACATGCTCGTCCAGTTCCTGATTCAGGACGAGCCGGAGATCGAGCGCTGGCAGAGCGGCGTGCTGACGGCGCGAGGCCAGAGGAAGCCGTCCTACGCCGCACTGGGGATCCCGCTGGCGCTCCGCTCGCGAACCGGACGGACGACGACGCTGTGGGGCCAGGTCCGTCACGGTCACGGAGCCCAGCGCTACCGCCTCGAGCAGCTCCGGAACGGCAGCTGGCACGCCGTCGGCGGCACCGCGCGCACGACCGCGGCCGGCTACTTCACCCGGGTCGTCCGCGGCGGGCCCGGCGCGCAGTTCCGTGTGATCGAGCTTGCCACGGGCTCCACGAGTCCGGTGCTCGTCGTGACGTAGACGCCTGCGCGCCGCGTTGCCCGTGCGATCGGGCGGGCGTACGATCCTCGCGTGACCTCCAGCCGGCAGCGACTGCTTGCAGCGGCGGTGCTCGTCGCGGCGGCCGTCGGGCTCGCGTCGCAGGCCGTGGCCGTGACGCCGAAGCCGAAGCCGAAGAAGCGCGTCCCGCCGCCGTTCCTCACCTTCACCACCTTCTCGCAGACGGGGCTGCCGCTCAGCGACATCACGTGGACCGGGCAGCGCTTCCTGTATGCGACCGAGACCGTCGGGCAGTTCGTCACAAGCGGCCCGACGGGCTCCCCGCTGACGCCGTTCGCGACCATCCCCACCGAGATCGAGGAGGTGCGCTGCCGGCCCTCGCCGGGCGCGCACGGCTGGCCGGCCGGCGACGTCGTCTTCTGCCACGCGCCGCACGGCGTGATCTACCGGCTCGCGCCCGACGGCGCCGCGACCGTCTTCGCGACGCTGCCCGAGACCGACAAGCAGGACGGCGTGATCGCATTCGACAAGGCCGGTGGCTACGACTGGGCGATGCTCGTCACGACCGGCGGCCCGGCGGGCGACGGCGGCACCGTCTACGCCGTCGGCCCGGATGCGGGCCTCCGCCGGCTCGGCTCGTTCCCGGGCCCCGGCGGCGCCGACAACCTGGAGATGGCGCCGGCGCAGTTCGGCTCGGCCTCGAACCAGCTCCTGCTCGCGATCGACCACGACGCCGGCGGCGTCGGCTCGGGCCGCGTCCTGGCGATGCGCCCGGACGGATCGGTTCGAACGCTCGTCAACCTCCCCGAGGGCATCAACCCGATCGCAGTCGTCGGCCGCGGCGACGCGCCTCGCGGAAGCGCCAAGCCCGGCTTCTACGTCACCGACGTGGCCACGATGAACGTCTACTTCCTGCCGGCGGCGGTCCTCGCCAGGTATCCGAACACCGTCATCGTCGGCACCGAGAAGACCGCCCACTTCTGGCTCGTACGTCCCACGAACACGAATGGCTTCGCGCAGCTCCGGCTGCGCGGCAACCTCGAGAGCATGCGCAGCGCCTGGAACCTCGAGGGCGCCGAGTACGTGCCCTGAGCGGGCGACTGCCTACGAGGTGTGCACGCCCATCGTGATCGCCCCGACCCAGCCCGAGGCCGTCTTCGTCAGCTTCAGCAGCCCCTTCGAGCCGCCGTTGACGTAGATGGCATCGTCGGCGTTCCGCTTGTCCCGCGTGCCGCGGGCGGCGTACGGAGCGCTCCGGTACACAAGGTCCGTGGTCGCATCGGGGAAGAAGAACTGCCCCGTGTGGACGACCGAGCCGCCGAGGTGCACCTTGACGTGGATGTGCACGGCGCGGCCCTGGTACCAGCCCGGGTAGACGGTCTGGAAGACGGCGAGGCCGTTCGAGTCGGTGCGCTGGATGCCGCGCATGAAGGTCTGGGAGTCGGTCGGGCTCTGGTGCCCACCGGGCGCGCCGCCACCGCCACCGCCGCCGCTCGTGTAGCCGGAGTAGCTTCCGCCGGCGTCGCAGTGCCAGACATCGACGGCGGCGCCCTTGATCGGCTTGCAGCTCGAGGCGTTGACGACGGTCGTCTTCAGGGCGAGCGGCGTCCCGGGCCGGCCCTCGGTGATGTTGCGGCGAACCTTCTCGTTCGCGATGTAGTAAGGCCCTTCGGTCAGCTCGGGGGTGAGCACGCAGGTGACCGCCCCGGACGCAACCGCCGCCGGCCCGGCCCCCGCCTCGCCCGCCTCGAGCAAGGAGCCGCCGATCGCGGTGGCAGCCAGCCCCGCCAGCCGCACGAGCGACCCGCGCCGGGTCATCGTCGTTTCGTCGGGTGTGTTCTCGTCTGTGTCCATGCCCGGCAGGCTAGAGCGCCGGCATTGGCCCGGGCTGAGAGCCGGCTGTGAGTTTCCTGAGGCGCGGTGCAACCAAGGCGTCACTCGGCTCGCGACGGGCATGTCAAGGACACTTGACATCAGCTCTATGTCAAGCTACCTTGACATCAGGTGCGGAACGACGTCAGGGAGCGGCGGCTCGAGCGAGGACTGATCCAGTCCGATCTCGCAGCCGAGCTCGGTGTCTCGCGGCAGACGATCAACTCGATCGAGACGGGGAAGTACACGCCGTCGCTGCCGCTCGCCCTGGCGCTTGCCCGCTTCTTCGGTGTCTCAGTGGAGGAGATGTTCGATGCAGCTGACTCGGATGACTAGATCGAAGTGGTTCCTGCCGCTCTTCTCGGTCGCGCTCGGGCTGGCGTTCTTCGCCGCGCAGTGGATCGGCGGCGATGCCGGATCGGGGCTCGTCTCGCTCGGGATCATGGCCGCCTTCGGTGCGCTGATCCTGCTCGGCGGGAGCCGCAGCGAGACGATTCGCGGACTCCGCGGCGACGGACGCGACGAGCGTTTCAAGCAGATCGACGTCCACGCGACCGCGCTTGCCGGGACGGCCGTCATCACCGCGATTCTCGTCGCCTTCGGAGTCGAGGTCGCCCGTGGAAACGACGGCTCCCCGTACTCGTGGCTCGGCGCGATCGCCGGCGTTGCCTACCTCGTCGCCGTCGTCGTGCTACGAGCCCGCGGCTAACCGAGCAGAGACTCGACGCCGACCGCGTCCGGGTCGCGCGGCGGGCGCAGCTCGCGCCAGGTGCAGTCGCGCGGGCTCTTGTCCTCGCGCCAGCGGAGGAGCTTCGTGCCGTGCCGGAAGCGATTGCCCTGCACCTTGTCGTAGCGCACCTCGACCACGAGCTCCGGCCGCACCGCCGCCTCCTCCAGCTCGCCCGATCCCCAGCGGTTCGGCTCGGAGAAGCGCTGCTCGGGCGCCTCTTCGAGCAGCGGCAGCACCCGCGCGGCTACCTCGGCTCGGCGGGAGGCGGCGACGGCGCACGAGCCGACGTAGTCGAGACCGCCGTCCTCGCGGTAGAGCCCGAGCAGGAGCGTCGCGATCTGCTCCTGCGAGCCCTTCCAGCGGATGCCGACGACGGCGCAGTCGGCGCTCTTGTGCTCCTTCACCTTGACCATGCCCTCGCGCGAGCCCGGCAGGTACGGCTTTCCGGGCCGCTTCGCGACGACGCCGTCGAGGCCGAGCGCCTCGAACCGGTCGAGCCAGCCGCGCGCCTCGTCGAGATCGTGCGTGCACGGCGAGAGCCGGAAGCCGAGCGCCACCCGCTCGAGCTCTGCGCGCCGCTCCTCGAGCGGCCGCTCCCACACCGGCTCGCCGTTCCACAGCAGCACGTCGAAGACGACGTACTCGGCCGGGATCTCCGCCGACAGCTTGCGGATGCGCGACTCGGCCGGGTGGAGGCGCATCTGCATCGCATCGAAGTCGAGCGCGCCGTCGCGCACGATCACGATCTCGCCGTCGAGCGCCGAGCGCGGCGGCAGCAGCTCGCCCAGCGGCCGCAGCTCCGGGAAGTAGCGCAGCAGCGGCCGGCCGTTGCGCGACCAGAGCGCAAGCTCCTCCGCCACGTTCTCGAGGACGCCGCGGAAGCCGTCCCACTTCGGCTCGTACTGCCAGCCTTCGCCCTGCGGCAGCTCCCGCACGAGCTCGGCTTCCATCGGCGGGAACGGAATGGCCGGATCCGGCGCGGCTTCGTCGGGCATGCCCGAAGCGTATGGCTAAGCTCGCGGCATGGGACGGGTGGCTGTGACAGGCGTCGGCGGAGTGACGCCGCTCGGAGTGGACATCCCCTCGACCTGGCGCGCCGCGCTCGCCGGCGAGAGCGGGATCGACTGGATCACCGCCTTCGACGCGAGCGAGTTCCCGATCCGGATCGCCGGCGAGGTCAAGGGCTTCGACGCGACGACCGTCGCGACACCGAAGGAGGCGCGCAAGCTCGAGCGCTACGTCCTGATGGCGCTCGGCTCGGCGCGCGAAGCCGTCGCCGACGCAGGGCTCGACGACTTCGACCCCGACCGCGTCGGGATCATCTACGGCTCCGCAATCGGCGGCATCATCGGCATCTGCGAGCAGCACGACGTCCTGCGCGAGCGCGGCTACGACCGCATGTCGCCGAGCTTCCTCCCCAACGTGCTCGTCGACACGGCGTCGGGACAGATCGCGATCTCGCTCGGGATCAAGGGCCCGAACTACGCCGTCGTCTCGGCCTGCGCGACGGGCTCGCACGCGATCGGCGAGGCGGCCGAGCTGATCAAGCGCGGCGACGCCGACGCGATGATCGCGGGGGGCACCGAGGCCGCGATCCATCCGATCATCCTCGGCGGCTTCACGGCGATGCGCGGGCTCGTCGCCGAGGACGAGAACCCGGCGCGCGCGTCGCGGCCGTTCGACGCCACGCGCGCCGGCTTCGTCATGTCCGAAGGGCGCGGGCGCGGTCCTGCTCGAGGACTGGGACTACGCCGAGCGCCGCGGCGCGACGATCTACGCCGAGGTGCTCGGCTACGGCGCCTCGAACGACGCCCACAACCTGGCCCAGCCCGAGCCCGAGGCGATCGGCGTCGCGACCATGATCCGCCGCGCGCTCGAGCGCGCCGAGCGTCGAGCCGGAGCGCGTCGGCTACGTCAACGCGCACGGCACCGCCACCCCGCTCGGCGACGCCGCCGAGACGAAGGCGCTCAAGGACGTCTTCGGCGACCATGCCTACCGGCTCGCCGTCTCCTCGACGAAGTCGATGATGGGCCACACGTTCGGGGCCGCCGGCGCGATCGAGGCGATCATGTGCATCCTCGCCCTCCGCGACGGCGTGCTCCCGCCGACGATCAACTACTCGGAGCCCGACCCGGCGTGCGACCTCGACTACGTGCCGAACGTGGCGCGCGAAGTGCGGGTGGACGTCGCCCTCTCGAACGCGATGGGCCTCGGCGGCCACAACGGCTGCGTGCTGTTCGGACGCGCGTAAGAACCCTCGCCGGCGGGCGCGCCACGTTCAGAGGCTCCGTTAACACTGGTGTGCTTGAGTGGGGCTTTCCCTGACCGGAAACGGAGGAAGCAATGCTCAGAACCACCTTGACCGTGCTCGTCACCGCGACCGCTTGCTTCGCGCTTGCGGCCACGACCGGGCTGGCGGGCGGCGCGGCGCGGGTGCTCAACCTGAAGGTCGGCGACACCGTCATTCAGGCGTCCAACGACTTCCACTGCGTGGTGCTGACGAAGAAGCAGATCGCCTGCGGTGCGAAGAAGCTGCCGAACTCTGTCAGCGTCTACTACGACCCGGACCAGCTGAACGTCGTCAGGTTCAACGCCGCCGGCACGAAGGCGACCGTGCTCTTCAAGATCAAGCGCTGAGGCGGCGACCGGGCAGGGCGGCGCGCTCGATCCGGTCTGTGAACGCGATCCCGCCTTCGATCGCCCGCTGAACCGGGCAGGACGCTGCGACCTTCTCGAGCCGTTCGAGCTGGCCGTCCGTGAGCGGACCGTCGACCCGGATCGTGACCTCGCAGCGCCGAGGCACGGTCTTGTGGTCGTAGACCACGTCTACCTCGACCTGCCCCAAGTCGCCAGCCCTTCGTGCGCGCGTACATCGCGAGCGTCGTCCCGGCGCACGCTGCGAGCGCTGCCGGCAGGAGCTCGTGCGGCGACGGCGCGCTCTCTTCGCCGCCGAGCGCGACCGGCTCGTCCGTCTCGAGCCGGTAGCGGCCGTCGACCAGGATCTCCTGCCGGAGCGTCCCGGGAACCGTGCGTGCGCTGGCGACGAGGCTCATCGCCCTCATTGAAGCCGCCGTCGCGTCGGACGGCATCCGTTGATTCCCTGACGAGCGTTGCTCGCTACCCGCGGGACGGGCGGCAGGGATGATGCTGCGGTGCAAAGGGCGGCCGTCATCGTGATCGCCGTGCTCGTGCCGGTCATGTTCGTCGGCAACGGCCTCTACCTCCTCACGAACGGCTGGTTCGTGCGCGCCGAGTACGCCCGGCCGGGCTTCCCGCCCGACGAGTTCGGCATGACGAGGGCCGAGCGGACGCGCCTTGCGATCGTCGGCCTGCACTCGATCGTTCCGTGGCAGCGGGAGGGCATCGATCTGCTTGCCGACGCGCGCCTGGACGACGGCAGCGCTGCGTTCGGCGCGCACGAGCTGCGTCACATGGCGGACGTGCGCCGGATCCTCGGCGTCCTGCTCGTGCTGCACGCGGTGACGCTCGTCGCGCTGGTCGCGCTCGCCGCCGTGCGCCGAACGCGGCCGCTCGCGCGGAGCGCGCTGCGGGCGGGAGCGCTGCTCACGCTCGGGCTCTGCGCGGCGATCGGCCTCTTGCTGCTCGTGAACCCGGTGTGGTTCCTGACCGGCTTCCACACGATCTTCTTCGAGGGCTCGAGCTGGCGCTTCGACGACGAGGAGACGCTGCGACGCCTCTTCCCCGACCTCTTCTGGAGCGACACGACGACGCTGCTCGGCGTGGGCGCCGCGCTCCAGGCGGCCGTGGTACTCGTCGCGATGTGGTGGTGGTCACGAAGACGGGTCTGAGTCCAGCCGCGCCGCGAACTACTGTTGGCCGCCGATGGCGGGACGGACGCAGGACGCGCTCTACGCCGAGATCGACCTCGAGCTGTCGTGGTCCGAGGACGCGCTGCCGCAGGTCGAGCGAACCAAGCACGTCCACGGCCTCCATCCCTATCTGGGCAAGTTCGTCCCGCAGCTCGTCGAGGTGTTCCTCCACCGCTACTTCACGCCCGGGAGCTGCGTCTACGACCCGTTCGTCGGCTCCGGGACGACGCTCGTGGAGGCGAACGCGTTCGGCGCCGACGCCGTCGGCTGTGACATCTCCGCGTTCAACTGCCTCCTGACCGAGGTGAAGACCGAGCATTACTCGCTCGGCGAGCTCGAGCTTCGCCTGCGCGGCGCGCTCGAGGACGCCCGCCGGGCTGCCGCGCCGAGCACCGACGCGACGCCGTGGCTCGTCGAGTGGTTCGCGCCGCAGGCGCTCGAAGAGCTGCTCGCGTACCGCACCGCGGTCGAGCGGCTGCCGGAGCCGCACGCCGCTGTCGGGCGTGTGATCCTGGCGCGCGCCGCCCGGTCGGCGCGGCGGACGACGCACTTCGATCTCGACTTTCCCAAGCGGCCGGCGACCGGGCCGTACCACTGCTTCAAGCACAAGCGCATCTGTCGCCCCACCGAGGAGGCGGCGAAGTTCCTCACTCGCTACACGAACGACACGATCCGCCGGATCCGCGAGTTCGCGCCGCTGCGGACCGCGCGCACGGTGACCGTGCTCCACGCAGATTCGCGCACCGTCGCCCTTCCGGCGCGGCCGGACGGCGTCTTCACCTCGCCGCCCTATCCCGGATTGATCGACTACCACGAGCAGCACCGGTACGCGTACGAGTTGCTCGGCCTCGTCGACCGGCGCGAGGAGGAGATCGGCGCCGCGGCTGCCGGCCGCACAAGCGCCGCGGTCGAGGGCTACGTCGAGGCGATGAGCGCCGTCTTCGAAAACGCCCGCCGCCAGCTCGCCGCGGGCGGCCGGGTGCTGATCGTCGTCAACGACTCGAAGGCCCTCTACCCGCGCATCCTCGAGGCGGCCGGCCTGGAGCTCGAGGAGCGGATCACCCGTCACGTGAACCGGCGGACGGGGCGCCGGGCGGGCGAGTACTTCGAGGACGTGCTGATCTGCCGCCCGCTGTGACGGCGTAGTTGGTCGCCTCCAGCGAGAGCTACCGCGGCCTGCTGCGGCTGGCGCCGGCGCGGCGCCTCGTCTATGCGCTTTCGGCCGCCTGCCTGACCTTCGGGATGGCGCCGCTCGCGATTCTGCTGACGGTGCAGCGGGCGACCGGCTCCTACCCCGACGGCGGCTTCGCGGTCGCGGCTTTCGGTCTCACCGCCGGCGTCTCGGCCCCGTTCCGGGGCCGGCTCGTCGACCGGCGCGGCATGCGCACCTGGCTGCCCGCGATGGCCGCGGGCTACGGGGCGGCGCTGCTCGCCCTCGGCCTCGTCGGCCTCGCCTCCGGGCCGACATGGGCGCTCGTCGCGCTCGCGGGCCTCGCCGGGATCGGCGCGCCGCCGCTTTTTGCCTCGGCCCGGTCGCTCTGGCCGCACGCGGTCGAGCCCGCGCTCGTGCGGCGCGGGTACGCACTCACGTCGCTGCTCAGCGACGTCGGCCAGGTGGCCGGCCCGGCGCTTGCGGGCGTGCTCTTCGTGCTCGCCGACTGGACGGCGCTCGTCGTCTGCGCGGTTACTGCGCTCCTTGCGGCGGTCCTCGTTGTCTCGGGCGCCGACGCACCCTCGGCCCGCGCGCGGCCGCGACCGATGCCGAGGCTCTTCGCGAGCCGCGGGCTCCTCGGCCTGCTGGTCGTGTCGATCCTGCTCGGAGCGGCGGTCGGCCTGGTGCAGGTCGCGGTGCCGACGATCGCCGGGCAGTGGGGCTCGGACTGGCTCGCAGGGCCGCTTCTCGCCGCCTTCGCGCTGGGCAGCGTGGTGGGCGCGCTCTGGTTCGGAGGCCGGAACTGGCGGCGGTCGGTGCTCGATCGCTACCTCTACTCGGTGCTCGCGCTCGGGCTCCTGCTCGCGCCGGTCGGGCTCGCCACGACCTCCGGCATGCTCGCAACGCTCCTCGTGCTCGCCGGCCTCGCCTTCGGCCCGGCCACGGTCTCGATGCTGGAGAGCCTCGACGTGCTCGCGCCCGGCGGCGGGGCCGAGGCGATGACCTGGGTGACGACCGCGGAGGCGGCTGGCTGGGCGGCCGGAGGCGCCGTCGCGGGCCTGCTCGTCGTCCACGTGGCCGACTGGGCCCCGTTCGTGCTCGCCTCGGCGATCCTCGTCGTCCCGGTCGGCTTGCTGCTCGCGCTGCGCGCGAGTGCCCGCCGGTCAGCCGAGGTGCGCGAGTGATGCGCCGTCGGAGGAGTCCGTCTCCTGGCGCTCGACGAGCGCGTGGCCGGCCAGCTCCTCCCTGACGGCGGCTCTGAGCGCCCCGGTGCCGCGGCCGTGGACGACGCGGACGCTCTCGAGGCCGGCAAGCGCGGCGTCGTCGACGAACGCGCGCACCGCCTCGCGTGCCTCCTGGGCGCGCATGCCGCGCACGTCGAGCTCGTCGGAGACGTCGACGCGGGCGCTCGCTCGAACACGAACGGCAGGCTCCGGCAGGGACGCAGCGTCGGTGCGCTGTGCGGACGGGCGCAGGCGCGCGAGCGGAATCAGTACGCGCAGGCCGCCCGAACCGATGACCTCCGCGGTGTCGCCCTTGATCGAGGCGATCGTGCCGCGGACACCGGCGTCCGGCGCCTCCACCGGGTCGCCCACTGCGAGCGGCGCAGTCGCCGTCAGCGGCCGCAGGGCACGCAGTGCCTGTTCGGAACGCCGCCCGCGCTCGGATGCCGCGCCGAGCCGGCGGTCGCGCTCGCCCTCGGCGCCCGGAGCGCTGCGCCGTTCACGCTCGCGGCGGCGGGCGGCGCGGATCTCCCTGCGGAGCGCCTCGAGCTCGGCGCGCGCCTCGGCGAGGTCGCGCTCGGCATCCGCGAGCGCCGCCTCACGCGCCTTGGCGGCGGAGGCGCGCACCTTCTCGATCTCGGCATCGAGGTCGGCGTTCAGCCCCTCCGCGCGGTTCGCGAGCCGCGCGACGTGGTCGCGCTGCCGCTCGGCCGCGTTTCGCGCCTCGGTCGCGCTCCGCTCGGCTGCCTCCGCTTCGGCGAGCAGCTCCGCCACCCGCAGCCGCTCCGGCGCGATCCGCGAGCGGGCGTCGGCGACGACGGCGGAATCGAGCCCGAGACGCCCGGCGATGTTGAGTGCGTGTGACGTGCCAGGTCGACCGAGCGCCAGTCGATAGAGGGGCGCGTGCGTCTCGGTGTCGAAGCCGGTCGCCGCGTTGGCGACGCCTTCGGTCGCACTGGCCCACTCCTTCAACTCGGGGTAGTGGGTCGTCACGAGCGTCAGCCTGGCCTGCTGCGACAGCCGCGCGAGGAGCGCCTGCGCGAGCGCCGAGCCTTCGACCGGGTCGGTTCCGGCCGCGAGCTCGTCGAGCAGCACGAGCGAGCGCTCGGTGGCGGCGTCGAGCACCCGGACGATGTTGCGGAGGTGCGCCGAGAACGTCGAGAGGCTCATCTCGATCGACTGCTCGTCGCCGACGTCGGCGAGCACGTGGTCGAACACCGGCAGCGTCGCCTCGAACGCGGGCGGGCGCAAACCGGATTGATGCAGGAGCGCCGCGAGGCCGAGCGTCTTCAGTGCGACGGTCTTGCCGCCCGTGTTCGGCCCGCTCACGACGAGCACGCGCAGCGCGCCGAGGTCGAGGTCGATCGGAACGGCGGTCTGCTCGGTCGAGCAGCGGATGCCGCGCGGCGAGCAGCCGCACGTGGTCGCCCACCTCGACCGCGGCGCCGCGCCAGCGGCGTGAAACCGTCGCGCAAGCCAGAGAAACGTCGAGCGCGCCGGTCGCCTCGACGAGCAGCTCGAGCTCGCCGGCGCGGGCGCCGACGAGGCCCGACAGCTCGCGCAGGATCCGCTCGACCTCCTCGCGCTCGGCGCTCAGTGCCTCGGCGAGCCGGTTGTTCAGCTCGACAATCGCGAACGGCTCGACGAAGAGCGTCTGCCCCGAGCTCGACGAGTCGTGGACGACGCCCGGCACCTTTCCGCGGGCAGACGTCTTCACGGCGAGCACCGGCCGTCCGCCTCGCTCCGTGACGAACCGCTCCTGGAGGAACTCGGCGCAGCTCGCTCGACCGGGCGACGCGCGTGATCTCCTCCGTCACGCGCTGGCGGCCGGTTCGCAACTCCGCGCGGAGCCGGCGGAGCTGCGGTGAGGCGGTGTCGCGCAGGTCGGCGCCGTCATCGACGACGCAGCGGTCGATCGAGTCGGCGAGCGCCGCGAGCGAGGGATCGAGCGGGGCCAGAAGCTCGGCGGAGAGCGGCGCGAGCTCGCCCGCCGCTTCGAGCACGCGGCGCGCCTCGAGCGCGATCCTGACCGCCGTCGCGACCTGACGCAGCTCACCCGGCCCGAGCATCCCGTCGCGCGCTGCGCGCGCCGCCGCGTCGCGGACGTCCGCCAGACCGGCCAGCGACGGCTCCACGGCGGCGTTCGAGCAGCGCGATCCCCTCCGAGGTCAGCGCCTGGCGGCGGACCACCTCCGCGGGCTCCGGCGAGGGCAGGAGCGCGCGGGCGAGCTCGCCGCCGCGCGCGCTCTCGGTCACGCCGGCGAGGCGCTCGGCGATCGCCGGAAACTCGAGCACGGCGAGCGCGTGAGCATCCACGGCGGCCAGTCTACGACGGGCCTCTCGCCGGTCGAGGCGGACTCAGAACTCGTTTCAGAATGACGCTTCGCCGACGGGGTGCGATGGGTGGTGCGAGCGCAAGGACGCGGGAAGCCGCAATAGCAGCGCTATTGGGGCTTCTCGAGGACGCGGCGATCGTGCCGCCCAGCGCGGCCCGCCGGCTCAAGGCTTCATTTGAAACGAGTTCTCAGGCTCAGGTCTCGAGGCGACCGGTCTTCTCGGCCGCCCGCTTCTCGCTCCGACGTTCCTTGAGCGTCTTTTGCGCCGGCTTCTTCGCCGGCTTCTTCGGCTTCTGTGCGCCCTTCATCGGCTCGAACCTCCTCAGAGTTTCAGACGGACCGAGTGTACGCCCACGATCGGCGGAAAGTGCGAGCCCGGGCCCGCAAACGCAGGCCCGGGCTCGCTGACGTCCCCTACTTCTCGGTGCCTTACTTCTTGCCGCTGACCGCGGCGAGGGCGTCGACGATGCCGTCGCCCCAGATCGAGTTGAAGTCGGTCGTGCCGGTGCAGGTGGCGTTGTAGGCACGCGTCGGCGCGTGTGCCCACGTCTCGGCCGGGTAGCGTGGCCGTGTGGGCGCTCCGCAGTCGGTAGTGACGATCTGCGACGAGAGCGAGGCCGGGTTCGGCTGGATCTCGAGCCGGCCACAATGGATGAAGCGGGCCTCGCACGCGCTCCTCGCCGACGGAGGCGTCTGGCTCGTCGATCCCGTCGACTTCCCCGGGCTCGACGAGCGGGTCGCGGCCCTCGGAGAGCCGCGCAGCGTGCTGCAGCTCCTCGACCGGCACACGCGCGACTGCGCGCTCGTCGCAGCCAGGCTCGAGGTGCCGCATCTCGTGACGCCGTCCGAGGTGCCTGGCTCGCCGTTCACCGCGTTCGCGGTGCCCGCCGTCCCTCGCTGGAAGGAGACGGCGCTCTGGTGGGAGGCGCGGCGCACGCTCGTCGTGACCGAGGCGGTCGGGACCGCGCGCTACTACCGCGCACCGGGGCGGCCGGTCGGCATCAATCCGGTACTGCGCCTGTTCCGGCCGCCGACGGTGCTGCTCGGTTACGAGCCGGAGCACCTGCTCGTCGGTCACGGGGCCGGCGTGCACGACAACGTGACCGCGGCGCTCGCTGAAGCCGTGCGGCGCTCGCGCCGGGACCTGCTCCGCGTCGCGCCGCGCATCCTCGGCGCGCGGCGCTCGGCCGGATCCGGCCCCTCGTAGATGCGCTGCGCGGTCGTCCTCTTCAGCGCCCGGACGATCGCGTCCGCGAGGCCACGACAACCGGGCGGGGTGCGCTCGACCTGGCGGGCGCGCCCGAGCCGGTAGTCGAAGATGCGGTCGTCGATGCGGGGTGGCGAACGCCGTCGCGGAGACGGTACGGGCTGCCCGCGAGTGCGGCGCGCGAGGCGTCTTCCTCGCCGCGGACGTGTCCCGCTGCAGGGTGCGCCGCTGCGACCCGAGTGGTGACTACGTGCGGCGATGGGTGCCCGAGCTCGGCGGCGTCCATCCGGCGGCGCCGTCGCACGAGCCGTGTCGAAGCTCGGCCCTCTCGCGACCGGCGGCATGCCTCCAGCGGCCGAATCGGTCTGGGTCAGTCCGAGGCGGACTGGAGCCGGCGACGGCGGAGCTGCCGCTCGTCGGGCACCTTGACGTCCCAGACGAGGCGGAGCTTCTCCATCGTGCGGATCACCCACCACGAGACGTCGACCTGAAAGCGGCTCAGGCCGTGGCGCGCCGAGGCCGGGAACGCGTGGTGGTTGTTGTGCCAGCCCTCGCCGAAGACGAGCAGGGCGACGAGCCAGTTGTTCCGCGACTCGTCGCGGGCGGGGTAATCGCGCTTGCCGAACATGTGACAGATCGAGTTGACGCTGAACGTCGCGTGCTGGAAGAGGAAGATCCGGACCAGGCCGCCCCACAGCATCGCCTCGAGGCCGCGCTCCCAGCCGCCGAGCGCGTAGCCGATCGCGAACGGGATCCCGAGCGTCGCTACGACCCAGAGCAGGTAGAGCCGGTCGATCGTGCGGACGAGCCTGTCCTCGTAGAGATCCTTGCCGTAGATGCGCCCCTGCTCCATGCCCATGCTCGTGAACATCCAGCCGATGTGCGCGTGGACGAAGCCCTTCACGGCGCCCCCGACGCCGTCGCCGTGCCCGAGCGGCGAATGCGGGTCGCCCTCATGGTCGGAGAAGGCGTGGTGCTTGCGGTGGTCGGTCACCCATTGCGTAAGCGGGCCCTGCATCGTCATGCAGCCGAGGATCGCCAGGGCCGCCTTGACCGGCGCGCGGGTCTTGAAGCCGCGGTGCGTGAAGTACCGGTGGAAGCCGATCGTCGTCCCGAAGGCGCAAACGACGTACATTCCGACCATGATTGCCAGGTCGCTCGGGTGAAACGCCATCTCCCACAGCACGCCCATGACCGCGAGAACACCGAGCGGAGGCACCACGACGGCCACGAGCGTGACCACCTGGCTGATGCGACTCGTGCCGTTGCGGACGGTTGCGAGCGGCACGCTCGGGGCTGGAATGTCGGTCACGCCGGGCCACCATATGCAAACGGGCGAGCGGCGGTCGTGCGGATTCCCGTCGCAGGGCCGTTCGCTCCGCTGCAGAGCGCTGTGAACGCGCCTCGTTTCCACGGATGAAGCGGCCGCCGCTCTACACGCTGCTCGAGTGGACCGCCTTCCGGTTCTGGTTCGCGCGCCTCTACCGCGTCGAGCTGCGCGGTGGCGAGCGGATTCCGGCGCAGGGGCCCGCGATCCTCGTCGCGAACCACGAGTCGATGATCGACCCGTGGCTGCTCGGCCTCGCGACGCCCCGGCCCATCCGCTACATGGCGAAGGCCGAGCTCTGGAGCTATCCGGTGGTTCGGAACGTGATGGAGTGGTTCGGAACGTTCCCCGTCGCGCGCGGCGTCGGCGACCGCGACGCAGTCGGGCGCGCAGCCGAGCTGCTCGCGGACGGCCAGGTGCTCGGCATGTTTCCCCAGGGCACCTGCCTGCCCTACCGTCGGCGCCCTTGGCTCCGCGGCGCGGCGCGACTCGCTCTCTCGACCGGCGTGCCGATCGTGCCGGTGTGCATCGTCGGCAGCGAGCGAGCGCTGCGGCCCGGCAAGTTCAAGCTCGGCCTGCCGCGGATCCGCGTGCTCGTCTGCGAGCCGATCCAGGTCGAGCAGTGCCGCCCCACGGTCGCCGCGGCCAAGGAGCTGACCGCGCGGGTCCAGGGGGCGATCGAGGAGGCCCGCGCGCCGTACGGCCCGCCCGCTCACGCGTGGTACCCCGAAGAGCGCGCCGCCTGAGCCTGGCTGAGCCGCCCGGGCTAGAGCTCGCGCTCGGCCGTGAGCGGATCGGGTCCGCGCGGGAACACGCGCAGCGCCGTGAGGCCCCAGCTTCCGGCGCGCCAGATGTACGTCTCGACGCGGAGACGCCGTTCGTCGGCGCTGTAGACGAGCACGCCGCGCGCCTCGCCGCGGCGGTTCGGGCGAGGCCGTCCCAAGCCCGGAGCGGTCGAGACGACGACGCCGCGCGCCCCTTCGGCTACCACCTCGAACTCGTGCCGCTCGCACACCGTTCCCTGGTGGACGTGGCCGCCGACGATCAGCTCGGCGCCGAAGTCGACGAGCCGCCGGAGCACGTGGGTGCGCCGCGCGACCGGCCGTTTCCGCGTTCGCCATGGCGGGCCCACGAGCTGGTGGTGGAGCGCGACCACCCGCAACGCGCCCGGCTGCGCGGCGTGCAATCGCTCGGCCGCGTGCTCGAGCTGCGCGTCGCGGATCCCGCCGGACTGGTGCCGCCACGGCCGCACCGAGTTGAGCCCGACCACGTGCAGCGCGTGAGTCGCGTGCACCGGCTGCGTCGTCTCCCACTGCCTCTCGAACTCGCGCCAGGTGTGCGTAAAGCGCCCCGGCAAGGTGTGCGGGATGTCGTGGTTGCCGGGGACGACAAGGAGCGGCGGGCCGAGGCCCCGCAGGAAGCTTGCCGCCTCGTCGTGCTGCGCGCGCCTGCCGCGGTGGGTCAGGTCGCCGCTCGCGATCACGAGCGCCGGCTCGATGCGCTCGACGAGCTCGCCGAGCGCCTGCTCTGCATGGGGCTCCTGGTGCGCATTCCCCGCGCCGAAATGGAGATCGGACACGTGGAGGATGCGGGTCGACACCGTCGAAGCAGGCTACAGTGAGCGGAATGGCACCTGAGGCCGCCAACGAGATCTTCGACGACCTCTACCTCGGCGTCCGCGCCGGCGGCGCCCTGCGCAAGCGACGGCGCGGCGAGCCGCTGACGGCGGAGGAGGAGGAGGCCCTCGGGCGCTGGCAGCGCCTGTCGCCGTGGCGCAAGGGCGTTGCGGTTGGCGGCTTCGCCGTCGGGACGTTCGGCCTCGGCTTCACCCTCGGCGGCCTGATCTTCGGTCGCTGGCGTAAGGCGTAGCGTCCCGGCGCCAAGCACTCGCCGACCCGAGCTGCGCCGCAAGGCGCCAGTCGGTCCCGAGCGGCCTGTGGAGAAAGAGTCACCGAAAAGACCCGGTTCGGTGACGGTCCCGTGCTTGGTCGGTTGATAGCGTCAGCCGCGAGGGCGGCGGGACGCTTCCCCACCCGGGCGGGGGTGTGGGGCGGGCGCGCTCCTCTCGTCATGCAAGCGCGGCGCTGACGGAGCCGGGTCAGCTTCGCCGACGGGTTTCGCGCAGAGCAGCACGGTACTTCGGACGAACGTCCGTTCGCCCGGTAGAATGGCGCACCCATGGCAGCCGACGAGCTGGTCGTCCACGGCGCCAGGGAGCACAACCTCAAGGACATCACGGTCCGGCTCCCTCGGAACGCGCTCATCTGCATCACCGGGCTCTCCGGCTCCGGCAAGTCGAGCCTTGCCTTCGACACGATCTACGCCGAGGGCCAGCGCCGCTACGTCGAGTCGCTCTCGGCCTACGCGCGCCAGTTCCTCCAGATGATGGAGAAGCCCGACGTCGACTCGATCGAGGGCCTCAGCCCGGCGATCTCGATCGACCAGAAGACGACCTCGCGCAACCCGCGCTCGACCGTGGGCACCGTGACCGAGATCTACGACTACCTGCGCCTGCTCTACGCGCGCGTCGGTCGGCCGCACTGCCCCGTCTGCGGGCGGCCGATCGCCGGGCAGTCGATCGACTCGATCGTCGAGCAGATGCTCGCGCTGCCCGAGGGAACGCGTTTCACGGTCAACGCGCCGGTGGTGCGCGACCGCAAGGGCGAGTACCGCGAGCTCTTCGAGGAGCTCGCGCAACGAGGGCTTCACCCGCGTCAAGGTCGATGGCGAGCAATACCTGCTCGAGGAGCCGCCGGCGCTCGACAAGAAGTTCAAGCACACGATCGAGGTGGTCGTCGACCGGCTCGTGATGAAGGAGGATGTCCGCACGCGCCTCACCCAGTCCGTCGAGACGGCGATCGCACTCGCCGAGGGTCTCGTCACCGTCGACCTCGTCGAGTCCTCCGAGAGTCACACCTACTCCGAGCGCTTCGCCTGCCCCGAGCACGGTGTCTCGCTGCCCGAGCTCCAGCCGCGGATCTTCTCTTTCAACTCGCCGCACGGCGCCTGCCCGCGCTGCACCGGCCTCGGCGCCCAGCAGGAGATCGACCCGGATCTGCTCGTTCCCGACGCGGGCCTCTCGATCGCCGAGGGCGCGCTCGTCCCCTGGGCAGTCGGCAACTCGAGCTACTACGAGTCGGTGATCCAGGCGATCGCCGAGCGCTACGAAATCGACGCCGACCGGCCGTGGAGCGAGCTCTCCGAGCGCGAGCAGAGCTACTTCCTGCTACGGCACGAACGGCGACAAGGTGTACGTCGCCTACCGCAACCGGATGGGCCGGCGGCGGTCATACATGCTCGCCTTCGAGGGGATCGTCGCCTCGCTCGCGCGCCGCTACCGCGAGACCGACAGCTCGACCCAGCGCGAGCGGATCGAGGAGTACATGTCGTTCCGGCCCTGCCCGGTCTGCAAGGGGGCGCGGCTGAAGCCCGAGGTGCTTGCCGTCACCGTGGGCGGCAAGAACGTCCACGAGTTCACGAGGCTCTCGGTCACGGGTGCGCTCGCGTTCCTCGACGGGCTCGAGCTGACGAAGACCGAGCAGCTGATCGGGTCACGGATCGTGAAGGAGATCCGCGAGCGGCTGACCTTCCTCGACAACGTCGGCGTCGGTTACCTGCAGCTCGACCGCGGCTCGGCGACGCTCTCGGGTGGCGAGGCGCAGCGCCTGCGGCTCGCGACGCAGATCGGCTCGCAACTGGTGGGCGTGCTCTACATCCTCGACGAGCCGTCGATCGGGCTCCATCAACGCGACAACGACAGGCTGATCGGCACGCTCCGGCGGTTGCGCGACCTCGGCAACACCGTCCTCGTCGTCGAGCACGACGAGCAGATGATGCGCAGCGCCGACTGGCTCGTCGACATGGGTCCGGGTGCCGGCGAGCACGGCGGCCACGTCGTCGCGGAGGGCACCGCCGCGAAGGTGCAGCGCAACCGGAAGTCCGTCACCGGCCAGTTCCTCGCCGGCACGCGCGAGATCGCGATCCCGGAGCGCCGCTCGGGCGACAACGACGTCTTCGTCGTCCGCGGCGCGGCCCAGCACAACCTGAAGGGGATCGACGTCGAGTTCCCGGTCGGCAGGTTCGTCGCGGTCACCGGCGTCTCGGGCTCCGGCAAGTCGACTCTCGTGAACGAGATCGTCTACAAGTCGCTTGCGAACCGGCTCCAGCGGGTGCGCGTGAAGCCCGGCGAGCACGACGCGGTCGAGGGGATCGAGGTCTTCGACAAGGTGATCGAGATCGACCAGCGCCCGATCGGCCGCACGCCGCGCTCGAATCCCGCCACCTACACCGATCTCTTCACCCACGTTCGCGAGCTCTACTCGCTGACCCCGGACGCGAAGGTGCGCGGCTACAAGCCGGGCAGGTTCTCGTTCAACGTCAAGGGCGGCCGCTGCGAGGCCTGCAAGGGCGACGGCCAGATCAAGATCGAGATGCACTTCCTGCCCGACGTCTACGTCCCGTGCGAGACCTGCAAGGGCCGCCGCTACAACCGCGAGACGCTCGAGGTGCGCTTCAAGGGCAAGACGATCGCGGACGTCCTCGAGATGTCGGTCGAGGAGGCGCTGAAGTTCTTCGCCAAGATCCCGAAGCTCCGCCGCCGCCTCCAGACCCTGCACGACGTCGGGCTCGACTACATGACCCTCGGCCAGCCGGCAACGACACTGTCTGGTGGTGAGGCGCAAAGGGTGAAGCTCGCGGCCGAGCTCTGCAAGGTGGCCACGGGCCGGACGCTCTACATCCTCGACGAGCCCACGACCGGCCTCCATTTCGCCGACATCGAGAAGCTGCTCGAGGTGCTCCAGCGCCTGGTCGACACCGGGAACACGGTGCTCGTGATCGAGCACAACCTCGACGTGATCAAGCAGGCCGACTGGATCGTCGACCTCGGCCCGGAAGGCGGCGAGGCCGGGGGCGAGGTGGTTGCCGTCGGTACGCCGGAAGATGTCGCCGCGGTGTCCGAGTCCTACACGGGCCAGTTCCTGCGACCATTGCTCGAGCGTCGCGCGGTCGTCGCGGCGTAGCGTGTCGCCGGTGACTGACGTCTCGACAAGACAGGGGGTCTCGACCAGACAGGGGCCCGCGATGAGCGCCCGCGATCGTCGCCGCGTCTTGATCGGGCTCGCGGTGCTGGTGGTCGTTCTGATAATCGCGGGCGGGTTCGCCGCCTGGTTCAGCCGCAACGACACGATCTGTCGCGACGGCCGCACTCCGGTTTACGAGCGGGCCGCCGCTCTCGGCCAGATCGAGTATCTCTGCCACGACGGCGAGATCGTCAAGAAATGAGCGAGGGCGTTCCGGCGCCGGCAGAGGCGGGCGCTGGAGCGCCCGGTTCTCCCACGAAAGACTGGTGGCTTCGGACGGTGCTCGTGCTCCAGGCGCCGAGGGCGGTCTTCGCAGCGCTCCGCGACGACTCGTCGCAGGCGGCGTCCGCCCGCGCCGAGCCGGTCCTGCTGGTCGTGTGGCTCGCCGGCATGGCGTCGGTGCTCTCGACGACGACGGCCGGGCGCCTCATGGACGACCACGACTACGACGCCCTGCTGGTCGCGATCTGGACGTTCCTTGCCGGCGGGCTCTACGGCGGCTTTGCCTACTGGGCGTTCGGCGGCGCTCTGCACGGCGGCGTCAAGGCGCTCGGCTCGCAGGGGTCGTACCGGCGCACGCGCCACGTGCTCGCGTTCGCGGCCGTGCCGCTTGCGCTCTCGCTCGCCCTCTGGCCCATCAAGCTGACGCTCTACGGGGACGATGTCTTCCACCGGGGCGGCGCGGACGCGGGCGCAGGCGGAACCGCGTTCGGGTTGCTCTCGGCGGCGTTCGTACTCTGGGCGCTGGGGCTGCTCGCGATCGGCGTCCGGTGCGTGCACGGCTGGACTTGGGGCCGTGCGGCGGGCGCGATCGGAACGGCGGCCGCGCTCCCGGTGCTCGCGCTGATCGCGCTCAGCTCTCTAGATCTAGGCAGAAGCTCCTCGAAGCGGGCCAGCTCGTCGTCCGCGATCCCGTAGGTGTGCTGCTCCTCGGGGAATGCGCCGCCGCGCACGTCCGTGACGTAGTGGTCGAGCGCCGCGCCGATCTCCTCCGCGAGCTCGGCGTAGCGCTTGACGAAGCGCGGAGTGGGGCCGGTGTACAGGCCGAGCAAGTCGTGCCAGACGAGCACCTGCCCGTCGCAGCCGGCGCCTGCGCCGATGCCGATCGTCGGGATCCGGAGCGACTCGGTTATTCGCCCGGCTACCGCGGCCGGGACCGCTTCGAGCACGAGCGCGAAGCAGCCGGCGTCCTGAAGGGCGAGCGCGTCCTCGTAGAGCTTCAGGGCCGCGTCCGCGGTACGGCCCTGAGCCCGGAAGCCGCCGAGCTTGGTCGCCGACTGCGGCGTCAGCCCGACGTGCCCGATCACGCCGATGTTCGAGTCCGATATCGCCCGCACCCGCGAGACCATCCGGCCGGCGCCTTCGAGCTTGACCACGTCGGCGCCGCCTTCTTTCACAAGCCGGATCGCACTCGCCACCGCCTGCTCGTCGGACACCTCGTAGGTACCGAACGGCAGGTCGCCGACGACGAGAGGCCGTTGCGCGGCCCGGGTGACGGCGCGGGTGAGGAAGATCATCTCGTCGAGCGTCACCGGCACGGTCGACCCGTGGCCGAGCATCACCATCGCCGCGGTATCGCCGACGAGGATGAGCTCCACGCCCGACCGGTCGGCGAGCAGCGCGGCGGGCGCGTCGTAGGCGGTGATCACCGCGATCTTGTCGCCGCGGCGCTTCATCTCGATGAGCTCGGGAAGCGGCAGCTTCCCGGCGGCGGGTGTCGACGGCGCGGGCGCGCGGGGCCGAGTGCTCATCCGCCCGCTCCGGAGCCGGCAAAGCCGGCACCCGCGCTGCTTGACGGCTCCGTCGAGCCCACGCCTGCGGCTACTCGTTCAAGGGGGACGTTGTCGATCAGTCGCGTCGAGCCGATCCGCGCGGCGATCGCGAGTGTGGGGCCGTCGAGGTCAGCGACGGCGACGTAGTCGGGGTCGATTCCGGCCTCTGCGAGCAGGTCTCTAGCGCGCGCCGGGTCGCGAGTCTCGAGCGCACGGGGCAGAGCGACGCGCGACCGCGCGCTCCTCGGCCGAGAGCTGCACGTTGCGGGAGGAGAGCGCCAGGCCGTCCTCGTCGCGCACCGTCGGTACGACACGGATCTCCAGATCGAGATCGAGATCGCGGACCACCTGCTTCACCACGGCGACCTGCTGCGCGTCCTTGCGGCCGAAATAGGCGCGCTGCGGGCGAACGATCGTGAACAGCTTCACGCACACCGTCGCGACACCGCGGAAGTGACCGGGGCGGTGCTCGCCCTCGAGCCCTTCGGCCGCCCCGGCCGGCTCGACCCACGTGGCGAAGCCTGGCGGGTAGAGCTCCTCGGCCGTCGGGGCGAACAGAAGGTCGACCCCGGCCTCGGCCGCGACGCCCTCGTCGGCCGCGAGGTCGTGCGGGTACGCAGCGAGCCCCGCCTCGTCGTCGAACTGCGCCTCGTTGACGAAAACGGTCGCGACGACGACGTCGCACTCGGAACGGGCCGCGCGGAAGAGCGCGACGTGGCCCGCGTGGAGTGCGCCCATGGTCGGGACGAGCCCGACGGTCGAGCCCTCGCCGTTCGGGTGACCGCGCAACGGCTCGAGGGCGGCCCGCAGCTCGCGGATCGTGCGCAGGGTTTGCATCGTGAACGCTCCAGTTCCGCTTCGGATACCGGGCACGTGCAGCCTACCCCACCGCCCGGTGGCCGATGCCGTCCGACCGGAAGCGCACCATCACGTCTTGTCCGAGGAGACGTTCGAGCGACCGAGGCTGTTGGTCGAAGGTGTTGGTAGCGTTGAGCCCGCGATGCCGATCTACGAATACGTCTGCATGAGCTGCGAGTCGCATTTCGAGGAGCTCGTCCGCTCGGGCGAGAGCCCGAACTGCCCCGACTGCGGCGCGAAGAAGGTGCAGCGGCAGTTCTCGGTGTTCGCGGCTCACGGCATCGGCGCCCAGTCCAGCTTCAGCGGCGGCCCCGCCGGCGGCTGTGGTGACGGAAGCTGTGGCTGCGGCGGCAACTGAGACACTCACTGGGTCGCTCACCCTCGCCGCGTACGGCGACCTCGTCGCCGGCTGCACGCGCTGCCCGCTCGCAGTCGGGCGCACGCAGGTCGTCTTCGGTTCGGGCTCGCCGACCGCCGACCTGATGTTCGTCGGCGAGGCACCAGGGTTCCACGAGGACAAGCAGGGCGTGCCGTTCGTCGGAGCGGCCGGCCAGCTTCTCAACAAGCTCCTCGCCGGGATCGGCCTCGGCCGCGACGACGTGTTCGTGGCGAACGTCCTCAAGTGCCGGCCTCCGGGAAACCGCGACCCGCTGCCCGAGGAGATCGAGGCCTGCGAGGGCCATCTCTTCCGCCAGATCGAGCTGATCCGGCCGAAGGTCGTGGCGACGCTGGGGAACTTCTCGACCAAGCTCCTCTCAGGCAAGCCGCTCGGGATCACGCGCGTGCATGGCCAGGAGCAGGACGTCACCCTCGGTGGCTCGCGAGTGCTGCTCTACCCGCTCTTCCACCCGGCGGCGGCGCTCTACACGCCGCGGATGCTCGACGTGCTCGAGACCGACTTCCGCAGGCTGCCCGAGCTGCTCGGCCGCACGAACGCGCCCGCGCCTGTCGCCGCTTCGCCGCAGGCTGTTGCGATCGAGCCGCAAGCGCCGGTGGCAGAGCCCGAGCCGTTGCAGCTCGGGCTCTTCTGAGGAGCGGCCACTGACGGAGACCCTCACGGAGTCAAGCTTGAGTCGAGCGTCACTCCGTGAGAGTTTCTACGCTCCCGTCGTGGTGGTCGAGACGGCCTCGGCGGCCGAGACGGAGAGCCTCGGCGGGTTGCTCGCGGCGAAGCTCTGCGCGGGCGACGTCGTCGCCGTGGCCGGGGAGCTCGGCGCAGGCAAGACGACCTTCGTCCGCGGCGCCTGCCGCGAGCTCGGCGTCGGAGGGCCGGTCGCGAGTCCCACGTACACGATCGGCAATCGTTACGACGCTCCGGTCCCGGTCGCGCACCTCGACCTGTACCGCGTCCGGGGACTTGGCCCGGAGGAGTGGGGCGACCTCGAGCCCTACTTCGATGGCACGATTGCGTTCGTCGAGTGGCCGGAGCATGCCGGCGCCTGGCTGCCGCCGGTGCGGGTGGCCGTCAGCCTCGAGCACGTCGACGCGTCGCACCGCCGCATCAGGATCGAGAGTGAAGACGATCTTCGCCTTTGACACCGCTACCTCGGTGGCGACGTGCGCCCTCGTTCGGAACGGCCACGTGCTCGGTCAGCGGGTGACGACGGCGAAGGCCGTGCTTGCCGCAGCAGACGAGCTCGTTCGCGACGCGGGCCTGGAGCCGCGCGAGCTCGACGCGCTGGTCGTCGGCACCGGGCCGGGCAGCTTCACCTCGATCAGGATCGGCCTCGCGACCGCGCGCGGCCTCGCGCTCGCGCTCGACGTCACGGTCGCAGGCGTCTCGACGCTGCACGCGTTCGCCGGCGGCACGCCGGTGATCGACGCCCGCCGGGGAGAGGTCTTCACCACCGGGCCGACGCTTGCGCGGCCCGAGGAGCTCGCGGTCGCGGGCAGCCGGCTCGTCGGCGACGGCGCAGTCCGCTACCGCACCGTCTTCGAAGCCGCGGGCGCCGAGGTGCCCCCCGACGACGACCCCGACCACGAGCCCCGTGCGCACCGGCTCGTCGCGCTCGCGACGAGCTTCGGCCGCGCGGAGGCGGTCGAGCCCGTCTACCTGCGCGTGCCGGACGCGAGGCCGAGCGCATGACGGCGGTCGCGATCCGGCTCCGCGCGCTGACTCTGTCCGACCTCGCCGAGATCGAGGAGATCGAGCGGTCCGCCTACCCGACGCCGTGGTCGCGCACCATGTTCGCCTCCGAGCTCGCCAAGCCGTCGTCGATCTGCCTCGGCGCGTTCGAGGGCGAGCAGCTCGTCGGCTACATCATCAACTCCCGGTACGTGGACGCCTGGCACGTGATGAATCTCGCCGTCGACCCGAGCCACCGGCGCCGCGGCATCGCCACCCGGTTGCTCGAGCGCTTGTTCGAGCTGACGAAGACCGACGGCCGCCGGGGGTACACGCTCGAGGTGCGCGTCTCGAACGCCGGGGCGATCGGCCTCTACGAGGAGCTCGGCTTCGAGCGGCGCGGGCTCCGCCGCGGCTACTACACCGACAATCGCGAGGACGCGCTGATCATGTGGCGCGACGCCGCGCCCGAACCTTGAGGCCGCTTCCCCCCGGGGGTGGCGCTGCGCTGCCGCTCGTCGAAAATCACGGAATCGGCACGTTGGCGTCACACACGCGTGACAGCTTCGGCGCTAGTGTCGGTCGTGGGTGGAAATCCCCGGGTGGGTGGGGTACGGACCGCGGGACAGCCGCAGGCCGTGACGACGCTGCAGGCCGTAACGATGCTGCAAGCTGTAACGACGCTGTGCGCCGCAACAACGCTGCCAGCCGTAACGACATCGGGAGCCGGTCGGCGGCGTGATCCTCGGGATCGAGACCTCGTGCGACGAGACCGCCGCTGCGCTCGTCTCGCGCGACGGAGTGATCTACGCGAGCGTCGTCGCCTCGCAGGCCGAGCTCCACGCCCGCTACGGCGGCGTCGTTCCGGAGATCGCCTCGCGGCGCCATCTCGAGCTCGTCTCTCCGGTGCTCCGCGAGGCGCTCGACCAGGCCGGGGCGACGCTCGACGACGTCGAGACCGTCGCCGTCACGACGCGGGCCCGGGCTGATCGGGGCGCTGCTCGTCGGCCTCGCCACCGCGAAGGCGGTCGCGTGGGCGCGACGGCTGCCGCTCGTGCCTGTCAACCACTTGCATGGTCACGTAGCGTCGCTCTACCTGCAGCCGCTCGACCTCGAGCCGCCGTTCACCTGCCTGCTTGCGAGCGGTGGGCACACGCTCCTGCTCGACGTGCGCGACCGCACCTGGGAGGGCGTGCGCGTGCTGGGCACGACGCTCGACGACGCGGCCGGCGAGGCCTTCGACAAGGGCGCCCGCCTGCTCGGCCTCGGCTATCCCGGCGGCGCAGAGATCGACCGACTCGCCCGCGACGGCGATCCCGGGGCATACAGCTTCCCGGTCGCGCGCGTGCCGGGCCTCGACTTCTCCTTCTCGGGCCTGAAGACGGCGCTCCTGTACGCGGTCCGTGACCTGTCCGCGGACGACCTCGCGGCGCGGAAGGCCGACCTGGCGGCGAGCTACCAGCGGGCGATCGTGCGCGCGCTCGTCGCGCGGGTCGAGGCTGCCGGCGCCGAGCGGGTTGCGATCGTCGGCGGCGTCGCCGCGAACTCCGAGCTGCGCGCATCGCTCCCGCAGGCGGTCGCCGCACCGCTGCCGCTCTGCACCGACAATGCGGCGATGATCGCGTCCGCCGCACGCTATGCCGATGTTGTGCCCTCACCCGACTGCCTGACACTGGATGCGTTTGCGACGGCGTCCTGACCTCCGCGCGTTCCTTGCGGTGGCGGCCGTGGCGGTCACGGCGGCCGTCGCGATCGTTGTCGCCGTGCGCGGGCCGGCCGGGTCTTCGGCACCGCTCGGGGCCGCTACGTGGCAGGGACTGGTCGGCGACAGCCATCCGGCGGTCGCGACCGAGCAACGACAGATCGTCGTCCTGCGCACGCCGTCGGTCGCCGAGCGGCTCGCCCGCGCCCGCTACGCGACCGAGGAGGACGAGCGGCGCTGGGCGGCCCAGGCATCCGCCGTGCAGCAGCAGGTCCTGTCCCTGCTCGCCGCACGCGGCCTCGGTGTCCGTCCCGACTACAGCTTCGTGCGCGTGATCAACGGCTTCTCGGCGATCCTCGACTCGCGGGCGGTCGCCCTGTTGCAGACGGTGCCCGAGGTGGCCGGGGTCTACCCGGTTCGCGCCGCCTTCCCGTCCTCGATCTCGTCGCAGGCGCTTGCGCGGGCGCAGGCGGCCGGGCCGGGCGTTCAGTTGCCCGGCTACGACGGCCGCGGCCTCACGATCGCGCTCCTCGACACCGGCGTCGACCGGGCGCAGCCGTACCTCCACGGTCGCGTCGATCCCGGTCTCGACCTCGTCGACGCCACCGCCGCGGCCGACGCCCGGACGAGCCCGCAGGAGCCGGCCGAGGTGGAGCGGCACGGAACGCAGATGGCAGGTCTGCTCGTCGGCGCCGGCGGTCCCGGCGGCCTGCACGGGGTGGCGCCTGCCGCGACCGTCTTCCCGATCCGCGTCGCCGGCTGGCAGCCCGACGCCGAGGGCCGCAGCGTCGTCTATGCACGCACCGACCAGCTGATCGCCGGCCTCGACCGCGCGGTCGACCCCGACGGCGACGGCGACGCCCACGACGCTGCGCGGATCGCGCTGGTCGGTGTCGCCGCACCGTTCGCCTCCTTTGCGGACAGCCCGGAGGCCCGAGCGATCGCCGGCGCGCTCGCGCTCGACATGCTGGTGGTCGCACCGGCCGGGAACGACGGGACGGCAGGACCGCTCTATGGCTCGCTCGCCGGACCCGGCGGCTCCGAGGCCGCGCTCACCGTCGGTGCGACCGACGAGCGCCGGGCGACGACGTCGGTGCACGTCGTGCTCCGGCGCGGCCTGGACGTCGTGCTCGACGGGCAGCTGCCGCTGCTCGCCACCGGCTCGGGGTCGCGCACGAACGAGCTGGACGTGGGCGTCCCGCACGGCGGCGGCACGGCCGCGGCCGACTTCTTCGACCGTCGCGGCCTGAGCCTCGTCGCCGGCCGCGCTGCCTTCGTCCCGGCCGGAGACGACCCGGGAGCGGCCGCCGTCGCAGCCGCGCACGCCGGCGCCGTCGCGGTCTTCGTCTACGGAAAGAGCCTGCCGTCGGGCTCGCTCGGGCTCCCGAGCGGGCTCGGCGTCCCGGTCGTCGCCCTACCGGCCGGGCCGGCACACGCGCTGCTCAGGGCCCGCCGTCAGGGATTCGACGTTGCGGTCGCGCTCGGCCGGACGCGCACCGAGACGAACAGCCGTGCGAGCCGCGTCGCGCTGTTCTCGTCCCGCGGACTCTCGTTCGGCGGCCTCGTCAAGCCCGACCTGACCGCGCCCGGGACCGCCCTTGCCACCTCCGACCCGGGCACCGCCGCCGACGGCGAGCCGGCGTTCGCGACCGTCAACGGCACGAGTGCGGCTGCCGCCTCGGTCGCCGGGGCCGCGGCGTTGCTCGCTCAGGCTCGGCCGGGTCTCGGCGCCCTCGACCTGAGAAGCCTCCTCGTCGGGTACGCGCGTCCGGCCCCGGGCGCACCGCTCACCACCGCGGGCGTCGGAGGCGTTGACGTGGGCGCGAGCGCGGCGGCGGAGCTCGCCGCCTCGACGGCGTCGCTCTCGTTCGGCGCCTGGCAGGGAGCCGCCTGGCGCGCGACGCGGACGTTCGTCATCCGCAACGTCTCGAGCCGGCGGCTCGTCGTCTCTGTCGCGACGGTCCCGGGCAGCGAGTCGGAGTCGCTCCGTCTCACGGTCAAGCCGGCCCGCGTGGTGCTCCGCACCGGGCGCAGCGCCCGCATCGTCGTCACGGCCCGCGCCTCCGCGCCGCGGCCCGACCCGGCCGCGACCGGCGTCGTCGCCGTCTCCTCGACGGGCAGCCAGACGCTTCGCATCCCGTGGGCGATCGCCTTCCCGCGCGTGCGCGGAACACTCCTTCCGAAGACGCAGCTCGAACCGGTGCGGTTCCGGCCGTCCGACACAGACCCGGCCCTCCTGCGCGTCAGGGCGGGCGCGGTCGTCGAGTCGGCCGGTTTGCAGATCCTGCCGGTGTCGCGCCTGGACGTTCTGCTCTACCGCTCGAACGGCCGCTTCATCGGCGTCCTCGCGCGCCTCCGCGACCTCCTGCCCGGCAGCTACTCCTTCGGCATCACCGGGCGCGGCCCGAGCGGCGCGAAGCTGGCCCCGGGCGGCTACGAGCTGCGGCTCGTCGCGTGGCCTGTGCTCGAAGGCGCGCCTTCGAGGACGCGCGTCCGCTTTGCCATAGGAGGAGCGGCGTGAAGCCCAGCCCCTTGACGATGGCGCAGCAGCAACTCCAGGACGTCGCCGACGTCTTCGGGATCGACGACGACCTGGTCGGGATCCTCGGCGCGTGCAAGAAGTCGGTCGAGGTCGCGATCCCGACCACGATGGACGACGGCTCGGTGCACGTCTTCACCGGCTGGCGCGTCACGCACAACGTCGCACGCGGGCCGTCCAAGGGGGGCATCCGCTACCACCCCGCCGTCACGCTCGACGAGGTGAAGGCGCTCGCGATGTGGATGACGTGGAAGTGCGCGCTGATGAACCTGCCGTTCGGCGGCGCGAAGGGCGGCGTGATCTGCGACCCGAAGCAGCTCTCGACGGGCGAGCTCGAGCGGATGACGCGCCGCTACACCTCCGAGATCGTCAACGAGATCGGCCCCGAGCGCGACATTCCCGCGCCCGACGTCGGCACGACGCCGCAGGTGATGGCCTGGATCTTCGACACGTACTCGATGAACCAGGGCCACTCGGTGCTGGGCGTCGTCACCGGCAAGCCGCTGGCGGTCGGCGGCTCGCTCGGGCGCGAGGAGGCGACCGGGCGCGGCGTCGTCTTCTGTCTCCAGGAGGCGCTCGCGCCGGCGCGGGCTCGCGCTCGAGGGGCTCGAAGTCGCCGTGCAGGGCTTCGGCAACGTCGGCTCGGCGTTCGCACGCATGGCCGCGGAGGCCGGCGCGAAGGTGGTGGCAGTCTCCGACTCCTCGGGCGGCTGCCACAACACGGATGGGCTCGACGTCGGGGCCGCGATCGCCCACAAGCGGAGCGGCGGCACCCTTGCGGAGTTCGACGGCGGCGAGCGGATCTCGAACGACGAGCTGCTGCTGCTTCCGTGCGACGTGCTCGCGCCGTGCGCGCTCGAGCAGGTGCTGACCGACGAGAACGCCGACCGGGTCCAGGCGCGGATCGTGCTCGAGGGCGCGAACGGCCCGACGACGCCCGACGCCGACGAGATCCTCGAGTCGAAGGGCGTGCTCGTCATCCCCGACGTGCTCGCGAACGCGGGCGGCGTCGTCGTCTCGTACTTCGAGTGGGTGCAGGGCCTCCAGGAGTACTTCTGGAAGGAGGAGGAGGTCAACGAGCGCCTGCACGAGATCGTCGCGCGTGCGTTCGCCGAGACGTGGGCGATCCACGAGCAGAAGGACATGTCGCTGCGCATGGCCGCCTACGGCCTCGGCATCAGCCGCGTCGCCGAGGCGAGCACGATCCGCGGCCTCTATCCGTGAGCGACGCTGACGCTGTACGTCGGGCGCGACTGCCACCTGTGCGAGATCGCGCGCTCGGAGCTCGGCCGTCTGCGCGAGGAGCTCGGGTTCGCGGTCGAGGAGGTCGACATCACGGGCGTGCCCGAGCTCGAGCGGCGCTACCGCGAGTGGCTGCCGGTGGTCGAGCTCGACGGGCAACGGCTGTCCGTCTACCGGATCGAGGAGGACGAGCTGCGGCGCGGTGCTGACGGCCGTTGGCTGACGGGCGTTGCTGACGGTTGGCTGACCGGGCGTTTGTGCGCTTCGGGCACAATGCCCGGTTCGATGCTGGGTTCCTCACTCGATGACGGTCGTCCCGAGAGCAACCGCGTCGGCGTCGGCGTCGCGGCGCGCCTCTCGCGCTATCTCCAGGTGCTGACGCAGGCGAAGAAGATGGGCAAGGACCGCATCTCCTCGCAGGAGATCGCCGACTACACGAACATCAACGCGACGCAGATCCGGCGCGACCTCTCGAACTTCGGCAAGTTCGGCAAGCGCGGCGTCGGCTACTCGATCGACGGCCTGCTGGTCGAGATCCGCAAGATCCTGCGCACGCAGGGCCAGCACAACATCGCCCTCGTCGGCGCCGGCCACCTCGGGAAGGCGATCGCGGGCTCGTCGATCTTCGGCGAGCACGGGATCACGATCGCGGCCGTCTTCGACACCGACGAGCGGAAGATCGGCCAGCCGATCGGCAACGTCGAGGTGACCGACTACCCGCGCCTGAAGGACGTGATCCGCGACAAGAACATCGTCGTCGGCGTGCTGGCGGTGCCGGCCGACGCGGCCCAGCCGGTCGCGGACGACCTGATCGACGCGGGCGTGCGCATCATCTTCAACTACTCGGAGGCGCTCCTCGACGTGCCCGGCGACGTCACCGTGCACACGTCGAACCCCGCGGTCGATCTCCTCCACGCGCTGTACTTCCACTTGACGTAGCGCGGGTGGAAACCTTCGGTTTCCCCCCACGGGCCCCCCTTCCGACACGTTGCGACTCTTGGTGGGCGAGCACGGGCAAAGCCCGCACTCGCGGCTCCTCGCGGCGCATTTGCGGGCCGCGTTGAAGATCCTGCTCTGGCACGGGTACCTGCTCGGCGGGACCGGATCGAACGTCTACACGCGGGCGCTGGCTCGCGAGTGGAGTCGCGCCGGGCACGAGGTGACCGTCGTCTGCCAGGAGCCTCGGCCCGGGGACTACGACCTCGGCGGCGCCCGGGTGGTGCGGCCCGAGCTGCCGGGCGGGCTGCTGCCGGTGTTCGTGCTCGACCGCTACGAGGGGCTCTCGCCGAAGCTTCTGCAGGACTTCTCCGAGGACGAGCTGCTCGCGCTACGTCGAGGCGAACGCGGCGGCGCTCCGCGAGCTGCTGCCCGCCGATCTCGTCTTCGCGAACCACGTGCTGATGGGCGGGCCGGTCGGCGCGGCAGCGGGCCTGCCGTTTCGCGTCAAGGCACACGGCTCCGAGCTCGAGTACTCGATGCGCGGCCGTCCGCGGCTGGAGCAGTGGGGGCGCGAGTCGCTTGCGGCCGCCGAGGCGACCTACGTCGGCTCGCAGCACATCCGCGAGGTGCTCGAGCAGGTCGTCGGCCGGGTCGAGCCCGTGTTCGAGGTGCCGCCCGGGCGTGGACGTCGAGCTGTGGGTTCCCCGTGCCGCGTGACGAGGCGCTCGCGGCGCTGCTCGACGAGGCGCGGCGCGACCCGCCGAATCCCGGCAACGCGAGCGAGCGGCTGCCGGACGAGGGCAACGCCGAGCGGCTCGCGGCGTTCCTCGGCGCCGGCGGGCCGGTCGTCGTCTACTTCGGGAAGCTGATCGAGAACAAGGGCGTGCAGCTGCTGCTCGAGGCGCTGCGCGGGCTCGACGCCCGGGCGGTGATCGTCGGCTTCGGCGACCATCGCGGCGAGCTGGAGGAGTTGGCGCGCACGCTGCCGGACGGGCAGACGCTCTTCACCGGGCCGCTCGAGCACCGCCATCTCGTCCATCTGCTCCCGCTCGCCGACGTGGCCGTCGTGCCGTCGATCTTCCCGGAGGCGTTCGGGATGGTGGCCGCCGAGGCCGCCGCCGCCGGCTGCCCGCCGCTCGTCGCCCGTCACTCCGGGCTCGCCGAGGTCGCCGCCGGGCTCGAGGAGGCCTACCCGGAAGGGCTGCGCCACCTGGCCGCGTTCGACCCCGGCGACGTCGGCGACCTGCGGGCGAAGCTCGAGGAGCTTCTCTCGCTGCCGCCCGAGGACCGCGACGCGCTGCGCGACGACGCGCGGCGCGCGGTCGTCGCGCGCTGGTCCTGGACCTCGGTCGCCGAGCGCCTGCTCGCGCCGGTTTCCGCGCCAGGTGCCGGGTAACCTCCCGTCCGATGGGCGAGGAACAGAAGCTCTCCGCCGAGGAGCAGCTCGCAACCGCGCGCGAGGCCTTCGAGAACGGTGCCGACTTCACCGTCGCGGTCGAGGAGGAGTTCGCGCTCCTCGACCCGGAGACGCTTGCGCTCGTCAATCGGTTCGAGGACGTGCAAGCGGCGGCGCGCGGGACCGAGGTCGAGGAGCACCTCGTCGGCGAGCTGATCGCGTCCGAGGTCGAGGTGCGCACCGGCCGTTGCCTCGACTTCGGCGAGGCCGGCGGCGAAGATGGTCGAGCGCCGCGCACAGCTGCACGCGCTCGCGCGCGAGCAGGGCGTCCAGCTCGGCGCAACCGGCACGCATCCGTGGAGCCGCTGGCAGGACCAGCGGATCATCGACACGCCGCACTACCGGCGCAACGACGAGCTCCTCCAGTACGTGGTCTGGCGCAACAACACCTTCGGGCTGCACGTGCACGTCGGGCATCCGGGGCGGCGACCGCGCGGTCGCCGTCTGCAACGCGATGCGGCGCTTCCTGCCCGAGCTGCTCGCGCTCTCGGCGAGCTCGCCGTTCGTCGAGCAGGTCGACACGGGCCTGCACTCGGCGCGCACGCAGATCTTCACCCGCATGTTCCCGCGCTGCGGGATCCCCGATGCCGTACGACGGCTGGCAGGGGTTCGAGGACTACGTCGCGTTCCTGTACCGCACCGGCTCGATCACCGAGCACACGCAGCTCTGGTGGAGCGTGCGTCCGCACCTCGGCTATCCGACCGTCGAGATCCGCATCTGCGACGCCCAGCCCGACCTGACCGAGTCGCAGAGCGTTGCGGCGCTGGCGTATGCGCTTGGCGGTCCGCTGCGCGCGGGCGCACGACGAGGGCGAGCCGCTGCCCGACCTGCCGCACCGGCTGCTCGAGGAGAACATGTGGCGCGCGATCCGGTACGGGCTTTCCGGCGAGCTGATCGACTTCGACCGCGGCGAGCCGGTGCCTGCGCGCGCGCGGCTCGAGCGGCTGCTCGAGTGGGTGGCGCCGGTGGCCGACGAGATCGGCGCCGCGCCGTTCCTCGGCATCCCGGCTGCGAACGCCGCCGAGCGCCAGCGCGCGCGCTGGCAAGAAGGAGGATCGCTCGAGCAGATCTACGCCGAGCAGGTACAGGCGGGTGAGCGAATTGGCTGAGCAGGACGACCCGTGGCTGAGCAGAACGACCCGACGCCGAGCGAGGGCCCGCCCGAGAGTCCGCCCGAGAGCGCCGCCCGAGAGTCCGCCCGAGGGCGCCGACGCCGGAGAGCCCGTCGCTGGAGGACGTCGCCGCCCAGATCCGCGCGATCCCGGTCGGCGCGTTCCTGCTCTCGACCGTCTCGACGCTCGCCTCGATCGCCTACGGCAAGCTCGAGGCCGGGCAGCTCGACGAGGCGCGTGGCGCGATCGACGCGATCCGCGCGCTCCTCCCTGTCCTCGAGGGTCGGGTCGAGCCCGACTTGAAGCGGGACTTCGAGCAGGCGCTCGCAAATCTCCAGGTCGCCTACGCCGACGCTTCTACAAAGGCATCGTCCTGAGCTTGTGATTCAATGGCGCCCGCGCCGAAGCCATCGGCGCTTGACTTTGTGAGGGGAGTGAAGAGCGATGGACTGGTTCATGGATCATCCCGTGATCCTGGCGCTCGTGGCGCGGCGATGGCCGTTGCGTACGGGATCTGGCTCACTGCGTGGCTGCTCACGCAGCCCGCCGGCAACGAGCGCATGCGGGAGATCTCGGGCGCCGTGCAGGAGGGCGCCTCGGCCTACCTCCGGCGGCAGTACACGACGATCGCGGTCGTCGCGTGGTGCCGTTCCTCGCTGCTCGGCTTCTACGACAAGCTCGGCTGGGGGACCGCCTTCGGCTTCCTGATCGGCGCCGTCCTCTCGGCCGCCGCCGGCTTCATCGGGATGAACGTCGCCGTGCGCTCGAACGCGCGCACCGCCGAGGCGGCGCGCCACGGGCTGAGCCCGGCGCTGAACGTCGCGTTCCGCGCCGGCTCGGTGACCGGCCTGCTCGTCGTCGGCCTCGGCCTCTTCGGCGTCGCCGGCTACTACTGGGTTCTCACCGACTGGCTGCGGCAACACGCCGACCTCGGCGATCGACGACCTCGATCGGCCTCGCCTTCGGCGGCTCGCTGATCTCGGTGTTCGCCCGGCTCGGCGGCGGCATCTACACGAAGGCCGCCGACGTCGGCGCCGACCTCGTCGGCAAGATCGAGGCCGGCATCCCCGAGGACGACCCGCGCAACCCGGCCGTGATCGCCGACAACGTGGGCGACAACGTCGGCGACTGCGCCGGCATGGCGGCCGACCTGTTCGAGACCTACGCGGTCACCGCCGTCGCCGTGATGCTGCTCGGCATCACGCTGCCCGGCCTCGCCGCCAACGAGATGTACCTCTATCCGCTCGCGCTCGGCGGCGTCTCGATCATCGCGTCCGTGATCGGCACGTTCTTCGCGCGGATCGGCCGCGGCGAGAACGCGATCATCAACGCGCTCTACAAGGCCGTGCTCGTCGCGACCGTCCTCTCCGCGATCTTCTTCATCCCGGTGACGATGGCCTTCGACGGCGGCCGCTACGACTTCTGGGAGCTCTACCTCTCGGCCCTCATCGGCCTGATCGTCACCTTCCTGCTCGTCGCGATCACCGAGTTCTACACCGGCACCCGCTGGAACCCGGTCAAGTCGATCGCGAAGGCCTCGCAGACCGGCCACGCGACGAACATCATCGAGGGCCTCGCTGTCGGCATGCAGGCGACCGCCGCTCCCGGTGATCGTGCTCGCCACCGGGATCCTCGTCGCGAACCACTTCGCCGGCCTCTTCGGGATCGGCGTCGCCGTGATGGCGCAGCTCTCGATGACGGGCCTGATCGTCGCTCTCGACGCGTACGGCCCGGTCACCGACAACGCGGGCGGGATCGCCGAGATGGCCGACCTGCCCGAGAGCGTGCGCGGGATCACCGACCCGCTCGACGCGGTCGGCAACACGACGAAGGCGGTCACGAAGGGCTACGCGATCGGCTCGGCCGCGTCTCGCCGCGCTCGTCCTGTTCGACTCCTACACCGAAGGCCTCGACGGCCGAGGGGCTGCGGACGCTCTTCAGCCTCTCCGACCCGTGGGTGATCGCCGGCCTCTTCATCGGCGGCCTGATGCCCTTCCTGTTCGCCTCGCTCGCGATGAAGGCCGTCGGGCGTGTGGGCGGCGAGGTCGTCGAGGAGGTTCGGCGCCAGTTCCGCGAGGATCCGGGCATCATGGCGGGCACCTCGCGGCCCGAGTACGGGCGCGCGATCGACATCGTCACCGGCTCGGCGATCAAGTCGATGATGCTCCCGGCTGCGATCCCGATCGTGTTCCCGATCGTGGTCGGCATCATCAGCGCCAAGATGCTCGGCGGCCTGCTCGTCGGCACGATCGTCACCGGCCTCTTCCTGGCGATCGCGATGACCGCCGGCGGCGGCGCGTGGGACAACGCGAAGAAGATGATCGAGGACGGCCTCTACGGCGGCAAGGGCTCCGACGCCCACGCCGCGGCGATCACGGGCGACACGGTCGGCGACCCCTACAAGGACACGGCCGGCCCGGCGATCAACCCGATGATCAAGATCACGAACATCGTCGCGATCCTGATCATCCCGCTGATCGTGTCGATCCACACCTAAAGGGACGTTGCACGGAGGCACGGGCTTTGCCCATGTCTCCGCTAGGGGGCCGGCGGTGATCGCTGCTTCGTTGGAATGGCCGTTCCCAGGTGAACGGCCGCTAACAGAAAGAAGGGGCACGCGGGGGAACATGGTTTCCCCGCGCTCTCGTGCCTAGACGGCGGCAATCGCACGGGCTCGAGCGCGTGCTCGGGACGCCGGCGCTCTTTGCGACCGCCTACGGGAACGTCGGCTCCTCGATCTACTACGCGCTCGGCGTCACGGCCGCGATCGCGCTCGGCCTCACGCCGCTCGTCTTCGTCATCACCGGGCTGATCTTTGCGTGTACCGCGGCCACGTACGCGGAGGGAACGGTGCTCTTCCCGGAAGCGGGCGGCTCGTCGAGCTTCGCTCGCCACGCGTTCAACGAGCTCGTCTCGTTCGGGGCGGCCTGGGCGCAGATGCTGAACTACGTGATCACGGTCGCGATCTCGGCGTTCTTCGTGCCGCACTACCTGTCGATCTTCTGGGACCCGCTGCGGACGAACCCCTGGGACGTGATCGTCGGCATCGCCGTCGTGCTCGTGCTCGTCGGCGATCAACATCGTCGGGATCCAGGAGGCGGCGGCGCTGAACATCCTGCTCGCGGTCGTCGACTTCGCGACGCAGCTCCTGCTCGTGCTGCTGGGGTTCTTCCTCGTCTTCAACCCGCACATCCTGAGCGCCAACATCCACTGGGGCACCGCGCCCACGTGGTCGAACTTCGCGCTCGCGATTCCGGTGGCGATGATCGCCTACACCGGGATCGAGACCGTCTCGAACCTCGCGGAGGAAGCGCGCGACCCGCGCCGCAGCATCCCGTCGTCGATCCGTCTCGTCGCGATCGCCGTCTTCGCGATCTACTTCACCTTGCCGCTCGTCGCGCTCTCGGCGCTGCCGGTTCTGAAGGATCCCGTTACCGGCGAGTACGTGACCCGACTCGGGCTCGACCCGCCCGAGGGCTTCAAGAACGACCCGGTTCTCGGCCTCGTCGAGAACCTCGACCTGCACGGGCTGCTGCTCTCGGGGACGGAGATCTACGTGGGCGTCCTCGCGGCCACGATCCTGTTCATCGCCGCGAACGCCGGCGTGATCGGCGCTTCGCGAATCACCTACTCGATGTCGAGCTACCGGCAGCTGCCAGAGGTCTTCCGCCGGCTGCACCCCCGGTTCAAGACGCCGTGGCTCGCGCTGATCATCTTCGCGGGCGTCTTCTCGATCCTGTTCATGCTGCCGGGGAACGTCGACTTCATCGGCCGGATGTACGCCTTCGGCGCGATGCTCTCGTTCACGATCGCGCACGTCTCTCTGATCCAGATGCGACGGAAGCCGCCGCCGGTCGAGGACCCCTATCGGCTGCCGCCGAACCTGCGCGTGCGTGGGGTCGACTGGCCGCTTTTTGCGATCCTCGGCGGGGCGGCCACCGCGGTCGCGTTCCTCGTGGTGGTGGTGCAGGACGCGCCGACGCGGTACGCCGGGCTCACCTGGCTCGCCGCCGGATTCGTCTTCTACGCCGTCTACCGGCACCGTCTGGGAATCCCGCTTCGCGAGACGGTGCGCGCGCCGCTTCAGTTCGGGCCCGGCGATCGCGCTCGAGTACCGGAACATCCTGGTACCGATCGTCGCGGGCCCGCAGGGGCAAGAGGCGCTCGACCTCGCGGCGCGGCTTGCCGCCGAGCGTGGCGCCACGATCGTCGCCCTCAGGGTCATCGTCGTGCCGCTCGATCTTCCAATTGACGCTGACCTCCTGGAGCAGGAGGAAGAGGCCGACCGGCTCCTCGACGACGCTCGAAACATGGCCGAGCGCTACGGCGTGCGGATGATCGAGCGCCTGGTGCGCGCACGGAGTGCCGGCCGGGCGATCGTGGACGAGGCGGAGCGCCGCCAGAGCGAGATCGTCGTGCTCGGCGCCCCGCGCGCCGAGCGCCGCCAGATCTTCGGCCCCACGGCCGACTACGTCCTCAAACACGCCCCGTGCCGCGTCATGGTCGCGGCGGGCACAAAGGCCGCATGAGCCGTAGCTTCGATCGGCCGTGGCACGAGGGAGCATGAGCACCTACCGCCGGCTCAGCGTTCTCCTTGCGGCCACCATCGTCGCCCTCGGTTTCGCGCTCATCGCCGTCACGCTTGTGAACGGCGGCGGCCAGGTCGGCTTCATCCTCGGTGTGCTCTTCATCGCGGCAGGCGCCGGGCGGCTGTACGTGCAGAGGGGCAGGTAGGGAGCTAGTGGCCCGCAAGCTGCCAGGCCTGCGTCGCGAGCTGGACGCGCGCTCGCTCTTCTCGGTCGCCTACGGCGAGATCGCCTCCTCGATCTACTTCGCCCTGGGCGTGATCGCGCTGCACGCCCTCGGGTTCACCCCGCTCGTGCTGCTCGCGGCCGGCCTCCTCTTCCTGCTCGTCTCGCTCTCGTACGCGGAGGCGGTCTCGGCGATCCCGGAGACGGGTGGCGCCGCGACCTTCGTCCGGCGGGCGATGAACGACCTCGCCGGCTTCATGACCGGCTGGGTGCTCTTCCTCGACTACCTGATCGTGATCTCGCTCGCGGCGCTCTTCGTCCCGCACTACCTCGGAGCGGCGCTGCACATCGACGCCTTCCGGCACAACCCATGGGACGTGATCGTCGGAGTCGGCGTAATCGGTCTCGTGGCGGGCATGCGCCTGGTCCGCCGGCCGTCGCTGTACACGCTCGGGCTCGTCGTGCCCGCGATCGACCTCCTGACCCAGCTCGTGCTCGTCGTCCTGGGCTTCGTGCTCGTCTTCTCGCCGAGCGCCCTCACGCACGGAATGTCGGTCGGACAGAACCCGAGCTGGCACTCGATCGCCTTCGCGCTGCCGCTCGCGATGCTGGCGTACACCGGGCTCGAGACGGTGGCGAACATGGCCGAGGAGGCGCGGCGCCCCGGGCGTCGACCTGCCGCGGTCGCTCTTCGTCGCGATCGGGACGGTCGTCACCCTCTACGTCGCGATCGCCGTCGTCGCCCTCTCCGCGTTCCCGGGTCCGCAGACGAAGCTCGGGACGGACTGGCTGCGTGCGCCGCTCGTCGGCGTCGCGACCGAGATCGGCGGCCACCTCCCGAACCCGCTCGGCAACGTGCTGGAGTTCCTCGTCGGCGCGAGCGGCGCGCTGATCCTGGTCGCGGCGGTAACGACGTCGATCTCCGGCTTCTCGCGCCTCGCCTACTCGCTCGGGGAGCACGGCCAGCTGCCGCGCGCGTTCGGCCGCCTCCACCGCAGGACGCTCGTCTCTCCGGAGGCGATCGTCAGCGCTGCGCTGATCTCCAGCGCGATCGTGATCGGAACGTCGTTCGTGCACCACGAGGTGAGGTTCCTCGCGAGCGTCTTCTCGTTCGGCATCTTGCTCGCGTTCACCGCTGCGCAGCTGGCGGTGATCAAGCTGCGCGTGGCCGAGCCGGACCTGCCGCGTCCGTACCGCTCGCCGCTCAACGTGAGCTTCCGCGGCAAGGAGCTTCCGCTGCCGGCGATCGTCGGCGCCGTGCTCACGTTCGCCGTCTGGATCGTCTCGCTCGCGACGCATCCGGGCGCGCGCTATGCCGGCCCTGCGTGGCTTGCCGCCGGCCTCGTCGTGTACGTGGTCGTGCGCCGCTCGCACGGTGAAGGGCTCACGGAGCGGGTGACGGCGCCGGACGAGCTGCGGCCCGCGGACGTGCCGCACTTCCGCAGCATTCTCGTGCCGATGAAGCTCGGGATCATCGGCGAGGAGATGGTCGCGACAGCGGTCAAGCTCGCGCGCGAGCACGGGGCGCGCGTGGAGGCGATGTACGTGATCCGGGTTCCGCTCGAGCTGCCGCTGGAGGGGGAGATGGCGGACGAGGAGGCGCGCGCCGAAGCCTCTCTTGCCGAGGCGCGCGCGCTCGGCGAGGAGAACGCGGTCGAGGTGAACACGACCACCGTCCGAGCGCGTGCGATCGGCCGGGCGATCGTCGACCACGCGAGCGAGATCGACGCCGACCTGATCGTGCTCGGCTCGTCGCCGCGGTGGCGCCGCCAGTCGCGCTTCTTCTCGCCGACCGTCGACTTTGCGCTGCGGCATGCACCCTGCGAGGTGCTGATCGTCGCGTTTCCGCAGAGCGTTCTGGACGACGAGCTCGCCGGGGCCTGACCTCACCCCGATGCTGGATGGTCGGCATCGACCATCTCGGCTAGGGTGAACTCGTGAAGGTGATCGTCGTGGGTTGCGGTCGCGTCGGCTCTGCGGTTGCGCTCGAGTTGCGCGAGGCGGGCTGGGAGGTGTCGGTGATCGACGAGCGCGAGGAGTCGTTCACCCGGCTCGGCGACCACTGGACCGGCGAGTTCCTCGTCGGACACGGGATGGACCTGCCGCTTCTGCGCGAGGCCGGCATCGAGGACGCCGACGCCGTCGTCGTCGCGACCGACGGAGACAACTCGAACATCGTCATCGGCCAGATGGCGCAGAAGCAGTTCGGGGTCGGCACCGTGGTCGTGCGCATCTTCGATCCGGCGCGCGCCGAGTTCTACAGCTCGGGCGGGCTCAACGTCGTCTGCCCGACCTCGAGCGCGATCGCGACGATGACTGATGCTGTCCGCACCTCCGAAGGCGCGGTGCGCTAGGTGTATCTCCTGATCGCAGGCGGCGGCAAGGTCGGCTCGAACCTGGCGCGGACCTGATCCGAGCAGGGCACGAGGTGACGCTGATCGAGCAGCGCAACGAGCGCTACCTGCTGCTCGAGGCAGAGCTCGAGCACCAGGTGCACAAGGGCGACGCGACCGAGCTCCATGTGCTCGAGCACGCCGGCATCCAGCGGCCGCCGGACATCGTGGTCGCGGTCACGGGCGACGACGAGGACAACGTCGTCATCTGCCAGCTCGCACGGGACCGCTACGGCGTCGAGACGGTGATCGCCCGCGTCAACGACCCGCGAAACCAGCCGTACTTCGACCTGCTCGGCATCTCGCCGACGGTCTCTGCGACCGCGTCGATCATGGGGCTGATCGAGCACGAAGTGCCCGAGCACGGGCTGATCCACCTGCTCGAGCTGCGCAAGGAGAATCTCGAGATCGTGGAGCTGACTGTCGGCCGGGGTGCCGCTTGCACCGGCATGCCGATCAGACAGATCGCGTTGCCCGAGGGCTCGCGGCTGATCTCGGTCGTCCGCAACGGCAAGGCCGAGGTGCCGGACGACTCGATGCAGCTCGAGGAGGGCGACTCGGTGCTCGCGATCCTCGAGCCAGGCAAGGAAGACGAGCTCCGCCGGGTGCTCGTCGTCGAATAGAGCCTCTGTGTGCGGAAGCGTACTTCCGCGGTTTGCCGGCCGGTGCCTGGCGCTCGCGGGCGCGTGCCTGCTCTTCGTGCCGGGCGCTGCGGGCGGCAGCACCGCTGCGAGTGCGCGGAAGGTCGTGCTCGTCGGCACCTTCGCCTCGCCGGTGTACCTGACCGCGCCGCGATCCGAGCCCGGGTCGATCTACGTGGTCGAGCAGGCCGGCCGGATCGTCCGCGTCGCGGGCGGCAGGCGGACGACCTTCCTCGACATCCGCCCGCAGGTGCTCGCGGGTGGAGAGCAGGGCCTCCTCTCGGTCGCGTTCCATCCGAACTACGCGGAGAACCGGCTCTTCTACATCGACCACACGGCGCGCAACGGCAACACGATCATCGCCGAGTACCGCGCCCGCGCAGGGGCGACGCCGGTTCGCACCCGCGTGCTCGTCAACTTGCCGGACCCCGCCGGAAACCACAACGGCGGGCAGCTCGTGTTCGGGCCCGACGGCTACCTCTGGTGGGGCAACGGCGATGGCGGGGGCGGCGGCGACGAGTTCGGGAACGGCCAGCGCGCGGACGGGTACTTCGCGAAGATCATGCGGCGCGACGTCGGCAAGCCGAACGCGCGCTGGCTGACGTGGGCGGTGGGGCTCCGCAACCCGTGGCGCTTCTCGTTCGACCGAGTGGGCGGCGCGCTCTACATCGGCGACGTCGGACAGAACGCCTGGGAGGAGGTCGACTACGTCCCGCGCGGCCGCTCGCACCTCAACTTCGGCTGGAACCGCTACGAGGGCGACGCCGACTACGGCGACGAGGAGCTGCTGCCCGGCTGGACCCTGACGCCGCCGATCCACGTCTACGACCACAACGATGGGTGCTCGATCACGGGCGGCTACGTGTACCGCGGCACGAAGGTGGCGAGCGCGGTCGGGCGTTACTTCTTCGGCGACTTCTGCAACGGCCGCATGTGGAGCCTGCGGGTGCAGAACGGCAAGGCGACGGATGTGAAGCGCGAGCCCTACACCGTCCCCAGTCTGAGCTCGTTCGGCGAGGACGCCCGCGGTGAGCTCTACCTGCTCTCGCTCTCCGGGCCGGTCTACCGGCTCGCCTCGTAGTGCCTCGGTCAGTCGCCGAGTGGAAGCTCGACGCGCACGCATGTTCCGGCGCCCGCGAGGCTCTCGACCGCGATCGTGCCGCCGAGGGCCTCGACGCGGTCTTTCAGTCCGACGAGGCCGGAGCCTCGGGTCGGGTCGGCCCCGCCGGCGCCGTCGTCGCGGACCGAGATGCGGAGGGCGCGGTTCACCACCTCTGCGTCGACATGGACGACCGAGGCGTGGGCGTGCTTGGCCGCATTCGTGAGCGTCTCCGAGACGACGTAGTACGCCGCGACCTCGACCCGGTCCCCAAGCCGCGCTTCGGTGCGCACGTTGAGCTTGACGGGGACCGGGGAGCGGCGGGCGAGCGTCTTCAGAGCAGGCCCGAGGCCGCCCTCGGCGAGGATCGCCGGGTGGATCCCGCGCGCGATCTCTCGTAGCTCGTCCTGCACGGCGGCCAGCCCTTCGACAACGCGGGACAACTCGCTCTCGAGCTCGCCGAGCTCCGGCGGTACCGCCGTCTGTGCCGCGCGCAGCTCGAGTCCGAGCGAGACGAGCCGTTGCTGTGCACCGTCGTGCAGATTGCGCTCGATCTGTCGCCGGGTCTCGTCGGCGGCGGCGACGATCCGCGCGCGCGAGGCGGCGAGGTCGGCGCGGCTCTCGGCATTCGCGATCCCCGTCGCCAACAGGTCCGTGAAGGAGGCGAGGAGCGCCTCGGTGTCCGGGGCCAGGAGGTGCTCGATCGAGGCGACGGCCATCACGCCCCAGAGGCGACCCTGGACGATGATCGGCGTCCCGACGGATGAGCGGAACGCGTCGCGGGCGCCGACTCCGATCGGGTCGGAGGCGTGGTCATCGCCGTCCAGTCGGGCCGGGAGGCGGGTCTGGGAGACGAACGTGCCGACGTTCTGTCTCCCCGGGGTCAACAGGCCGGCAGGAACGTGATCGCCCGCTTTGTGCCACTCGGTGAGCAAGGTCACCGTACCGTCGGCCTCATGGCACCCCACTGCCGCGAGATCGACGGGAAGCACCTGCACGACCTCCTCGGTGACCGCCGCGATCAGCTCCTCCGGCGGCGTCTCGCGCGCCACGAGCGTCGCGACCCGCCGCAACGCAGCCTGCTCCTCGGCGAGCCGGGTGAGATCGTCGACCAGGATCCCGACGGCACCGCCTACGACCACGAACGCGACCAGTGCGACAAGGTCGACGGTACGGTCGAAGGGCAGGCCGCCAAGGGGGCGCGAGAAGAGGACGACTCCGGCCAGGAAGCCGACCACGACGGCCATGAGCGCCGGCCGCACCCCGCCGATTCCGGCGACCGCGACGACGGCGATCAGCATGCAGAAGAGGACGCCGCCGAGGCCGAGAGCGGATCGGAACGGCAACGAACCAAGGATGATCAGTGCAGGGCCGACGACCGCGAGAACCCACGCGGCACGGCGCGAGCGGGGCAGCCGCAACGGGCGGTAGGGCGGGCGAATACCCAGACGTGACAGAGCAAAGAGTCGCCGAGCGCCCGTCGCACCTCGCGAAGTCGCGGCTCCTGGCACCGAGTGGCCGGCCGAGCTCACGCGCAGGCGACTGCTGCCTCGACGCGGCGGTCGACCAGACGCCCCAAAGCGCTCACCACCGTGAAGGTAACCGATAATCGTCGGCGTGACGGTCAATCGCACGCGGGTGGCGTTGGCGGACGACGACGTTCTCCTCCGGGAAGGTCTGGCGAGCCTGCTCGAGCGGTCCGGGTTCGAGGTCGTGGGCAAGTGCGGCGAGGGCTCCGAGCTGATCGCGCTCGTTCGTGAGCACCGGCCCGATGTCGTCCTCGTCGACATCCGGATGCCGCCGACGCACTCGACTGAGGGTCTCGACACGGCACGCCTGATCCGCGAGGAGTTCCCCGAGATCGCGATTGTCGTCCTCTCGGCTCACGTCGAGGTCGAGCACGCGATGGACCTGCTCGCGAGCGGGCAGCGCAGCGGCTACCTGCTCAAGAACCGCGTCACCGACGTCGACGAGTTCGTCGCGACGCTCGAGCGGATCGTCAAGGGAGGGTCGGTGATCGATGCCGCGCTTGTCCAGGAGCTCGTTGCCGCACGCCGGGTCGACGACCCGCTCGACGCCCTCACACCGCGCGAGCTCGAGGTGCTCGCGCTCATGGCGGAAGGCCGCTCGAACGCCGGCATCGCGCGGCAACTCTGGGTGGCCGAGGGAACGGTCGAGAAACACGTGCACAGCATCCTCGGCAAGCTGCGTCTTCCCGAGACCGGAGACGATCATCGCCGCGTTCTCGCCGTCGTCACCTTCCTAGAGGCGCGGTAGCCTCGGCCTGACGCCTCACCGAAGCGCCTTCGAGGATCCTCCGGATCGCGACCGCCGAGAGCTCCGCCTTCGTCAGGAACCCGGTCGCAGGGCTTTCGTCGATCAGATCCGCGAAGTCCGCCCACGCATGCGTCGAGATGAGGATCACCGCCGAGCCCGCCCCGGCCGTTTCCGACCATGCGCCGGGCAAGCTCGAAGCCGCTCTCGCCCCCGATCATGATGTCGACGAGGACGACATCGGGCCGGAGCTCGTTCGCCCGCCGGCGCGCCTCCGCCGCCGTTGAAGCAACGCCCACCACCCTCAGACCCTCCCGCGCGAGGAGTACGCGCGCGGCGTCGAGGAACCGTGCGTTGTCGTCGACTATGAGGACACTGCAGGCCACGCCGACAGCCTGGCACGAGATCCGCCGCTCCGCATTGCAGCTAGCAGGAATCCGATCGGGCTCCAGCTCCGTATGGGGTCGGCCGAATCGTCTCCGGCTCCGAGTACCTGCTAGCAGGGGTAGGACGACCCCAGCCAGCAGGAACCGACGACGGCTGCTGACCGTGATGCCGTTCGTGGGCGTTGCCGCGAGGGTGTTCTCATGCCGTTCGACGTTTCCAGGGTCCGCCTGCTGTGTGGCGGGCGGTCGTCCTTTGCGTCGAACGGTCCCTTCGAAAGGAGATTGGGATGGCGAGCAAGTTGAAGATCAAGGTGAACGGTCTCGTGCACAGCGTGACCGCGAGCCTCGACACACCACTTCTGTACGTGTTGCACAACGAGTTGCATCTGCACGGCCCCGCTTCGGCTGCGGGCTCGCGCAGTGCGGCGCCTGCTCGGTGCTGCTGGACGGCAAGGAGATCCGTTCGTGTGTGACGCCTGTTGCCGCTGTGAGCGGTAAGAGCATCACAACGCTCGAGGGCTTGCCTGCGATGTGGGCGAAGGAGCGTGGCACGGCCGCCGCAACCCCGGCGTTGCACCCGTTGCAGCAGGCGTGGATCGACGTGCAGGTGCCGCATTGCGGGTACTGCCAGAACGGGATGATGATCCAGGCCGCCGACCTGCTGGCGACCACCAAGCGTCCGACCGAGGCGCAGATCCGCACCGCGATGAACGGTCATCTCTGCCGTTGCGGGACGTATCCGAGAATCCTGACGGCGATCCAGAAGGCCGCCGCAGTGATGGCGAAGGGGGCGAACTAACCATGACCGAAATGCTCAACAGAGAGTTCTCGCGCAAGTCGTTCGTCAAGGGCGGCGGCGCGATGATCGTCGGCTTCAGCGTGGTGGGCGCCGGTCTCGGCGCCAAGGTCGCCAAGGCCGCCGATGATGATCCGTACGCGTCGGGCGGACCCTACGACCAGACCGCTGTCGACTCGTGGCTCACGATTCATGCCGACAACACCGCCAGCCTGAAGATCGGCAAGGTCGAGATGGGTCAGGGCACCCCGACCGCGTTGCTGATGATCGCGGCTGAGGAGCTCAACATGAACCTCAGCCAGATCAAGCCCATCTTCCATGACACGAACGTGACGCCGAATCAAGGCTCGAGCAGCGGTAGCCAAGGGGTGCAGACGGGCGGCAAGCAGACCCGTGCCGCGGCGGCGGCTGCGAAGAGCGCGTTGCTCGACCTTGCGTCCGCGAACCTCGGCGTCGCGAAGGCGAGCCTCACGGTCAGCGATGGCGTCGTCTCCGGAGGCGGCCAGACCGTCACCTACGGCAACCTGATCGGTGACAAGCTCTTCAACACCAAGATCACGGGCTTCAACGTCGCTGGTACCGCGACGGCACCGGCGCGCGCGCTCGCGGGCGGGCCCGGCACCAAGCCGGTCAGCCAGTACACGATCATCGGCACGAGCCCGCCGCGGATCGACATTCCGGAAAAGGTCACCGGCAAGATGACCTACGTCCAGAACGTCCGCGTTCCGGGGATGGTTCACGCTCGCATCGTGCGACCGCGCGGCCAGGGCGCATACGGCGACGGCACGTCCCCGAAGATCGTCTCGGTCGACGAGAGCTCGATCAAGCACATCGAGGGCGCGCAGGTCGTTCGCTTCGGTGACTACTTCCTGGGTGTGGTGGCCGCGCATGAGTACGCGGCGATCCAGGCTTCCGCGCAGCTCAAGGTGAAGTGGGCGGACATGCCGGCTCTGCCGGGTGTGGGGAACCTCTGGAAGGGCATGCGCGACCAGGACGATGCGGGGAAGGCTCCTGCGCGGATCGTCGTGAACAGGGGCAACTTCGACACCGCGTTCAACTCTGCGACTCAGACGCTGTCCCAGTCGTACAAGTTCCACTACACAGGGCACTTGCCGATCGGGCCGTCATGCTGTGTCGCCGACGTGACCCCGAACGGCGCTCGGATCTACTCGAACAGCCAGGATCTGTACTCGACGCGAACCCTGATTCAGACCGCGCTCAAGGCCGTGGGCACGAATCTCGACGCCAACCGTATCCGGCTGACGTACTTCGAGGGCTCGAGCGTCTACGGCTCGGCGCCGTACAACGACGCGGCTCAGGCTGCCTCGATCATGTCGGCCCTGACGGGGAAGCCCGTGCGGCTCCAGTACATGCGCTGGGACGAGCACGGGTGGGACAACTACGGTCCGGCCCAGATGACGGACATCCGCGCGGGCATCGACGGCAGCGGCAACCTCACTGCGCTCGAGTTCACGCACTTCGGCATCCCGTACTGGACGACGCCGCCGACCCAGCAGCAGGTGCAGAACGGCAGCGCCGCATACGCGACGGCGGGTCGTGCCGAGGCGACGATCAGCGGAGCGCAGTACTCGATCCCGAACTGGAAGGTGATCGGGAAGAGCCTGCCGCTCCAGAACAACTACCTCAAGGTGACGTTCCTGCGGGCGCCTGACAACCCGCAGTCGGCGTTCGCGTCCGAGCAGGCGGTCGACGAGCTGGCGTACATGGCCAAGATGGACCCGGTCGCGTTCCGCCTCCAGAACGTCGCCAACCTCACGGACGATCCGCCGCAGCGGTGGCGCAACGTGCTCACGAACGTTGCGAAGGACGTCGACTGGAAGGCGAACGTGGCGGCCTCGAGCCTGTCGAGCGCCAACGTCGTCACCGGTCGCGGGATCGCGTTCGGCTACTACTCGAACACGATGACGTGCTGCGTCGCGGACATCCAGGTGACCAAGAGCACCGGCAAGATCGTCGCCAAAGCGCTGCACGTCGCCGGCGACGCCGGTCTGATCGTCTACCCCGCAGGGAGCGAGAACAACGAGGAGGGTGCCGCGATGCAGGGCCTCTCCCGTGCGCTCCACGAGGCGGTCGTGTTCGACAAGAAGGCCGTGACGAGTCTCGACTGGGTGTCCTACCCGATGATGCGGTTCAAGGACGCTCCGACCGTGCACATCCACGGACTCACCCGCACGGACGTGAACAACGATCCGGACGGTGCGGGTTCGCGGACGACCGGCTCGGGCGAGCCGGCGCTGTCGCCGGTCCCGGCGGCGGTCGCCAACGCGTTCTTCGATGCGACGGGTGTTCGCATCCGTGAGGCGCCGATGACGCCTGCCCGCGTCCGCGCGGTGCTGAAGGCCGCCGGCAAATAAACGCCGAACGCCGCTCGGTAAGGGAAGGATCGGGCCCGGAGACGGGCCCGATCCCTTTCTCCGGCGAGGGTTTGCCGGCTCCGAGTACCTGCTAGCAGGGGTCGGACGACCCCCGCCAGCAGGAGCCGACGACGGCCGCTGGCCGTGATGTCGTTTCGTGGCGCGGCCGCGAGGCTCTTGTGATGCCGTTCGACCCGTCCAGGGTCCGCCTGCTGTCAGAGAAGCAGTCGTCCTCCAGGTCGAACGGTCCGTCCCTTCGATAAGGAGATGGCGATGGCGAGCAAGTTGAAGATCAAGGTGAACGGTCTCGTGCACAGCGTGACCGCGAGCCTCGACACACCGCTCTTGTACGTCTTGCACAACGAGCTGCATCTGCACGGCCCGCGCTTCGGCTGCGGTCTCGCGCAGTGCGGTGCGTGCTCGGTGCTCTTGGACGGCAAGGAGATCCGTTCGTGTGTGACGCCTGTTGCCGCTGTGAGCGGGAAGAGCGATCACGACGCTGGAGGGTTTGCCTGCGGTGTGGGCGACGGCGCGGGGCACGACCGCTGCGTCGCCGGCTGCTTTGCATCCGTTGCAGCAGGCGTGGATCGATGTGCAGGTGCCGCATTGCGGTTACTGCCAGAACGGGATGATGATCCAGGCCGCCGATCTGTTGGCGACCACGAAGCGTCCGACCGAGGCGCAGATCCGGACCGCGATGAACGGCCATCTCTGCCGTTGCGGCACCTATCCCAGAATCCTGACGGCGATCCAGAAGGCCGCCGCAGTGATGGCGAAAGGCGGGAAGTGATGACCGAGATGTTGAAGAAGGAGTTCTCGCGCAGGTCGTTCGTCAAGGGCGGCGGCGCCATGGTTGTCGGGTTCAGCCTCGCCGGCGCCGGACTTGCCGGCAAGGCAAGTGCTGCCGCTGCACCGTCTCCAGCGGGGTACAACCCGCCGCTGACGCAGCTCGACTCGTGGATCCGCATCAACGCGGACAACACGGTCAACCTGATGACGAGTCAGGGCGATCCGGGCAACGGGATCTCGACCGGCTTCCTGATGGTTGCCGCCGAGGAGCTCGACGTTGATCTCAGCCAGATGATCAACGGCACATCTGTCAGCAAGAACGGGCAGGCGCTGAGCACACAGAACGACTCGTATGTCGTGGCGCAGACGGGCGGCATCGGCGGCTCGAACTCGATGTCGAGCACCGGCCATCGCATCCGTGCAGCGGCGGTTGCCGCGCGTGCCGAGCTGTTGAAGCTCGCCTCGGCGAGCCTCGGCGTGCCGGTTGCGAGCCTCTCGGTGAGCAAGGGTGTCGTCTCCGGCGGCGGTCAGTCCACCACCTACGGCCAACTCGTCGGCGGGAAGCTGTTCAACGTCACGCTGACGACGACGTCGCTCCAGCACGGCGCCGGTGCGTCGAAGGCGGTGAGCGACTACAAGCTCGTCGGGACGATGGCGCCGCGGGTCGACATCCCGGCGAAGGTGAGTGGCAAGTTCGCCTATTCGCACACGATCAAGCTGCCGGGGATGCTCCACGCCCGCTGGGTCCGGCCCAGTCAGGGTCCGTGGCTGACCGACGGCTTCGCGAAGCCGCTCAAGGTCGACGCAAGTTCGATCAAGCACCTGCCGAAGGTGAGGGTCGTCCAGCAGGGCGATTTCATCGGCGTCGTCGGTCCGTTGGAGTACCAGGTCGTGCAGGCGGCCGCGCAGCTGAAGGTCACCTGGGCGGAGTCGCCGATCCTGCCGGGTCACGCGAACATCTGGTCAAGCTTCCGCAAGGCGGACGCGGCCGGGTTGATGCCGGCCCGGATCACGGGCACGGCGGGCAACTTCGACACGGCGTTCAAGTCGGCGTCGAAGACCGTGTCGGCGTCGTTTGCGTATCCGTACAACGGCCACAATCCCGTCGGCCCGGCCTGTGCAGTCGGCGACTACAAGGCGCTTGGCGGGCCCGACCAGGACATGGTCACCGTGTTCAGCAACACCCAGAACGTGGCGAACACCGTTACCGACGTCCAGGGGGCGCTCGGCCTGAAGGCTCCGAACCAGGTTCGGATCGTCTACTACGAGGGCTCGAGCTCGTACGGCAACGGCTACCACTACCTCGACATCAACGAGTCCGCGGCGCTGCTGTCGAAGCTGGCCGGTGCGCCGGTCCGCCTGCAGTTGATGCGCTGGGACGAGCAGGGTTGGACGCGGTATGGCCCGGCGATCATGCACGACATGCGGGGCGGCGTCGACGCCAACGGCAACATCGTTGCCTACGAGGCGACCGCGTTCGCGCAGGCGAGCACCTCCACGCCGGCGGCGCAGGTTCTGGGCTTTGGCGTCGTGCCGGCGCCACCGGGCTCGGGCGGGACGAACGCGGAGAACCTCGGACCGATGTACAAGGTGGCGAACAACGCTCTCGGCAATCAGGGCTTCCGCCTGGTCTCGAAGACGCAGACACAGGCGATGGGCATGTTCCAGAACGGCACGCTGCGCGCGCCGTCGGGCCCGCAGACCGCGTTCGCGTCTGAGCAGTTCGTCGACATGCTTGCCGAGGCGGCCGGCATGGACCCGGTCGCGTTCCGGGTGCAGAACATGCGCACGGACGGGTTCGGGCCGACCGGGGAGTGGCCTCGCTACACCGGCGTGCTCAACGCCGCGGTCGGCGCGTCCAGCTACAAGCCGCACGTGTCGGGCTCGCAGCTCGGAAGCGGCAAGATCGTCGATGGCTGGGGCGTTGCGGTCGGCACGCACAACGCGTCGTACGCGGCGACCGTCGCCCACGTGACGGTGAACAAGTCGACCGGCAAGGTCACGGTCAATCACCTCTGGGCGGCCCAGGACTCCGGCTTCGCGATCAACCCGGATCTGCTCATGAACCAGATGTCGGGCAGCCTCGTCCAGGGCGTCAGCCGGCTCCTGCACGAGGAGCTGCAGTTCAACAAGAAGCGTGTCACGAGCATGGACTGGGTCAGCTACCCGACCCTGCGCTTCAAGGACGCACCGAAGGTGACGACGGTGCTCATGAACCGGCCCGACAGGGACGCGTCCGGCTCGGGTGAGCCGCCGCTCGTCCCGGTCGGCGCCTCGATCGCGAACGCGATCTACGACGCCACCGGCGTCCGCATGACTCAGGCGCCCCTCACGCCTGTGCGCGTCCGCGGGTTCCTCACGGCTGCCGGCATATAGCGCCGAACGCCGCTTGGTGAGGAAGGATCGGGCCCGGCTACGGGCCCGATCCCGGGCGCTTCTCCTTCAGGACGATCCGGTGCACCCCGTGACCATCCCGAAGCTGTCGGAGGAAGGAGCGATCGACCTGAAAGGAATCGAACCTGTGACCGTAAGACAACGTAGAGCGAGGGCGATCCGAGTAAGGCTGCCCCACGTCAAGCGCCGATGGCTGCGCTTTGCGGTCCCGCTGGCGGCGCTGGCGGTACTGCTCGGCGGCGGGGGGCTGGCGGCCCTCGAGACTCAAACCGTCGGCGACTACGGCGATGGCGTGCTGTGGGCGCTCTCGTTGATGACGACCGTGGGCTTCGTCGGCGGGATCCCGCACACGGTGGCGGGCAAGCTGATCGCAGGTGTGCTGATGCTGTGCGGGTTCAGTCTCCTTGCCCTGACAACGGCTGCTGTCTCCTCACTCTTCGTCAGAGAGGACGAAGCTCCGGAAGAGAAGCGAGAGCAGGCGTTCGAGCTCGAGGTCCTCCAAGAGCTGCGTGCTCTTCACGCACGGCTCGACGAGCTCGATGCGCGGTCGTCCGGCGGCGCGCCCAGGCTGGCGAGCGATGGCTGAGACCCTCGCAAGCACCGAGTCGGACGCAGTTCCATCTGACCCGGAACGCCTGCACGCAGCGGTCCGCGAGGCGCGGGACGACGCAGCGCCCTTCGCGCTCACAGCCGTCGGGATCCTCGTTGCCCTGTCGCTCGTGAGCAAGCACGCCCATTGGGACTTGCTGGGGCACGGGCTCTGGTGGATGTGGTTGGTCGTCGCCGTGCCATACGTCTGCCTATCCGCGACGCTGCTCCTGGGCGCGCGCCGCCTCGCCGAGCATGACCGCAGACGGGAGATCGCGATCGCGCTGCTCGCTCTCGTCTGGGTGTTCAACGTTCTCGGTGTCGTCGTGCTCGTCGCCTCGTTGGTGGCTCGCTCAGGCGTGCAGATGACGGGAGCGCAGCTTCTGTTCAGCGGCGGCGCGGTCTGGTTCACGGACGCAGTCGCGTTCGGGCTTGCCTTCTGGGAACTGGACAGCGGCGGTCCGGTTGCCCGTGCCCTCGCGACCGGACCGCGCAAGCCCGACTTCCAGTTCCCCCAGGACGAGAACCCCCAGCTCGCACGAGAAGCTTGGGCGCCACGCCTGTGGGATTACTTCTACGTGTCGCTGACGAACTCGATCGCATTCAGCCCGACAGACGCGATGCCGCTCACGCGCCGCGCCAAGGCGTTGATGGCCGCCGAATCGGCGCTCTCTGCGGTCACGGTTCTCCTGGTCACCGCACGCGCCGTGAACATCCTCAACTAGCCACGCTACGGGTGCAGATCCGCGATCGTGCGCACGACGCGCGCGTCCGGGCCGAGCCGCGCGAGCAGCCGCTCGAGCGCTCCCGGCCCTGCCTCGAGCGCCTCGATCCGGCGCGCGGCGCCGAGCTGGGCGACGGCGATTCGCGCGAGCTCCTCGGGCGCCTCGGTGAAGACGCCGAGCCGCACCCCCTCGGCCTGGAGCCGGCGCAGCGCCGCTGCCGCCTGGGCGTTCGGGCGCAGGTAGACGGGCGCTCGGTCCTCGGCGAACCGCTCGAGCAGCGTGCGCCAGTTCGGCAGCTCCTCGTCCAGGCGCGCGGGATCAACGCGCGCGCGGCGCGAGACGTCCTCGAGCCACGCCTCCCACAGCGGTCGGGTGTCGCCGAGCACCGCGTCCAGGTCGATCGCGAGCGCACGCACCCGCTCCGGCGCCGGCAAAGCCGGCACCTCCGCTCCCTGTTCGCCTCCGTCCAGCCTACGGCTCATATCTCCGGCGGATGGGTATCACCGCGACGGCGCCGTCTTCCTCGACGACGCGCACGTCGGCGCCGTAGTGCGTGGCGACGTGGGCCTGCGTCGCGATCTCCGCGGGCGGGCCGGCGGCGACGAGGCGGCCGCGCGAGAGGAGCAGCAGCCGATCGGCGTACTGGGCGGCGAGCGTCAGGTCGTGCATCGCGCTGACCACGGTGAGGTCGCCTTGCTCGCGCAGCGTCGCGACGAGCTCGAACACCTGTTGCTGGCGGCCGATGTCGAGCGAGCTGGTCGGCTCGTCGAGGAGCAGGAACGGCGCCTCCTGCGCGAGTGCACGTGCGAGCACGGCTCGCTGCTGCTCGCCCCCGGAGAGTGTCGCGAGCGGCCGGTCGGCGAGCGCTGCGAGGTCGAGGCGATCCACCGCGTGCCCCGCCGCCTCGAGATCGCGGGCGCCCTCGCTGGCGAACGAGCCGATGTACGGCGTCCGCCCGAGCAGCACGTACTCGCGAACGCGCATCCCCGGCGGCAGGAGCGGCGCCTGCGGCACGAACGCGAGCCGCCGTGCGAGCTCGCGCCGGCCGAGCCGCGAGACCTCGACGCCGTCGAGCGCGACGGAGCCGCTGTAGGACACGAGCCCCGCGACCGCCCGCAGGAGCGTGCTCTTGCCGGCGCCGTTCGGGCCGATCAGGGCGATCCACTCGCCCGGCGAGACCTCGGCGTCGATCCCGTCGAGGACGAGCGTACGGCCGAGCTCGACGGAGGCGCCCGTGAGGCTCAACCGCGCCGATACCCGCTCCAGCGCCGGCAAAGCCGGCACTTCCGCTCTTTGTGAGCCTCCGGCTCTGTTCTGGGCTCCGGCCAAACGGCTCATGTGAACCCCTTGCTGGTGCGCAGGATGATCGCGAAGAACGGCGCCCCGAAGAACGCGGTCACGACGCCGATCGGCAGCTCGGCCGGCGAGATCACGGTTCGCGCGATCACGTCGGCGAGCACGAGGAAGCCGGCGCCGAAGAGCAGCGAAAGCGGGAGCACGATCCGGTAGCTCGTGCCGATCGCGAGTCGCACGAAATGGGGGACGATGATCCCGACGAAAGCGATCAGCCCGCTGACGGCGACCGCCGCCGCCGTGCCCACCGTCGCGGCGACGACCACGACGAGCCGGACGCGGTTGACGTTGACGCCGAGCGTCGCCGCCTCCTCGTCGCCCACGCTGAGCACGTCGAGCAGCCGCCGGTGCATCAGGATCACGGCCGAGCTGACGACGATGTACGGCGCGACGAGCGCGACGTCGTGCCAGCCGGCGGTGGTGAGGCGGCCGAGGAGCCAGCTGTAGACCTCCTGCAGCGACTCCGAGTGCTGCTGCTGCACGAACATCTGCACCGCGGTGAGGAAGGAGACGACCGTGACGCCGGCGAGCACGAGCGCCGCCGGACTGCGGCCGTCGCCTCGCGCGGCCTGGCCGAGGAGGTACGCGAGCGTGACGCCGAGCCCGGCGCCGAGGAATGCCGCGAGCGGGAGCAGGTCGAAGCGGTGGACGGCCGAGCCGCCGTAGGCGATCGCGAGCGTCGCGCCGAGCCCGGCGCCGGCCGCGACGCCGAGCAGGTACGGGTCGACGAGGGGGTTGCGAAAGACGCCCTGGTAGGCGCCGCCCGCGAGGGCAAGCATCCCGCCGACGAGCACGCCCAGCACGACCCGAGGGGCACGGATCTGCCAGAGGATCGCCTCGTCCGCCTCGGACAGGTTCGAGCTCACGTGCAGGAACGGAAGGTGGGAGGCGGCCGAGCGCACGATCTCGCCGACGCCGATGTGCACCGGGCCGACGAGCAGGCCGATCAGGACCGAGCCGACGAGGAACGCGACGCCCGCGAGCACGGGCATCGTCGCGCGGGCCGGGAAGGGGAGGCGCGCGGAGGCGCCTCCCTCCCGGCTCTGCTCGGTCTGAACCGCCGTCATCTCACTGCCCGCTCAGCCGCCTCCGCCGGCCGCGGCAAGCGCGTGCATCCTCGCCGCGATCAGCCGGATGAACTCGACGACGCGCGGCCCCCACCGCGAGGCGACGTCGTCGCTGACTCCGACCACGTTGCCGCTCTTCACCGCCGCGATCGTGCCCCAGCCGGCCCGCTTCCCGACGCTCGCCGGCGAGGCGCCGCAGCACTTCGTGTCGGCGAGGACGATCAGGTCGGGACTCGACGAGACGATGTACTCCGCCGAGAGCTGCGGGTAGCCCGAGCCCGTCTTGTCCGCTGCGTCGGCGACGTTGCGCAGGCCGAGCAGCGCGTAGACACGACCGATGAACGTCTTCGAGGTCGCCGAGTAGTACGTCGGGTCGAGCTCGTGGTAGACGGTGATCGGCTTTGCCGGCTTCGGCTCGGCCTTCAGGACCGCGGCGATCTGCGCCTTCATCCGTCTCACGAGCTCCGCGGCGGCGCTCTGCCTCCCCGTCGCCTTGCCGAGCTGGGCGATCTGTGCGTACGCGGCGGCAAGCGAGGGCGCCGAAGGCTCCACGAGCAGCGGGATCCCCACCGCCCGGAACGCGCCGGCGATCTTCGCGAGGCCGGCCTCGCCGACCACCAGGTCGGGCTTGTACGCCGAGATCGCCTCCACGTTCGGCGTGAAGCCGGAGAGCTTCGTGCGCGGCGCATTCGCCGGGTAGTTCGACTGGTCGTCGACCGCGACGACCTGCTTCCCGGCGCCGATCGCGAAGAGCATCTCGGTCGCGGTCGGCGACAGCGAGACGATCCGCAAGGGCTTCTTCTCGAGCGTGACCTTGCCGCCTGCGGTCACGACCGTGACCGGGAAGTCCCGCGCGGCCGCGTTCGCCGCAAGGAAGAGGGAGACGACGAGTGCCAGGGCGAGTGCCCCGAGCTTCCTTCCTGTAGCCATAAAAAACCTCCGCGTTAGCGGAGGAGGTGGGTTCGGCGGCAGACTCACCGCGAACCGCCCTTCCTCCGAGGGCTGACGTTCGTCGGGGTAGCGCAGGCGACCTGGCTCGTCCTCCCGGGTCGTAGACCCTCGAGGCATCGCAGTTGCGGGACAGCGCCGGATTCGCACCGGCTTCGCTGCGGTTACACCGGCCGGGGAATATGTGCCCGGCGCGGCGAGGATACCGCATACTGAGATCGGTGCTCGCCGCGATCCTGACGATCGGCAACGAAGTCGTCTGCGGTGACGTTCAGAACACGAACGCGGCCTGGCTCGCTCAGCGACTCGAGGCGCTCGGCGTGCGGATCGTCCTCTCGGCGTCGGTGCCGGACGAGGTCGAGACGATCGCGGAGTTCATCCGCCGCGAGCGCGGCCGCGTCGACCACGTCGTCGTCACGGGCGGCCTCGGGGGCACGCCCGACGACCTCACGCGCGAGGCGATCGCGGCCGCATTCGAGGTGACGCAGGTCGAGGTGCCCGACCTCGCCGACCGAGCTGCGTGCCCGTTTCCCGCGTCATCCCGACTACGCCGCGCGCTGGGCGCTGCTCCCGGCCGGAAGCCGCCCGCTTGCGAACCCGCACGGCGGCGCACCCGGCTTCGCGATCGAGAACGTCTGGGTTCTGCCGGGACTCCCGTCCGAGATGGAGGCGATGTTCGACCTCTACGCCGAGGAGCTGCGCGGCGAGCAGCCGATCTCCTCGTGGCGGCGTGCCTACAGCACCCGCGAGAGCGACATCGTCAACGTGCTCGCGGGCGCCACCGTGCGCTGGCCGCGAGTGCGGATCGGCTCGTATCCGCGCTTCCTCGCCGAAGGCCCCGAGGTCGAGATCGTGCTCAAGTCGGCCAGCGCGAAGGACCTGGCCGAGGCCGTCGCCTGGCTCGAGCCGGCACTCGACGAGGCGACGACGGTGCGCTCGAGCTGACGGTCGCCGCCCGCCTGCCGACCGAGAGCGGCAGCGCGAGCGCGAATGCCGATGCGGCCGCAAGCGCGACGACGAGGGCTGCGAGCTGCTTGCCCGCTCCGGCCCAGACAAGGACGTTCGAGGACAGGGTCTGGACGAGCCACGAGGAGCCACCGTCCACCGGGAGCCGCTCGAGCCCGTCCCAGATCGTCGTCCCGGCCTCGTCCCTTGCCCAGGTGAGGGTCAGCGCCGTCATGGCAACGATCGAGAGCGCGGCGAGGACGGCCGTGAGCCGGAACCTGCTCGCGAACGCCGGTCCGAGGCCGAGCGCGAGGAACGGAAGCGCCGGCACGAGGAACCGCGGCCCCGGGGACTGACCGCCGTACGGATTGAAGTAGCCGCAGTTCATGACGAGAAAGGCGAGCGCGACCGCAGCGCAGACGATCGCCTCTGCCCGGAAGCGCCTTGGCGCCGGAGCCAGCGCCGCGATCAACGACCGGCATGATCGCAGCCGCCGGTTCCAGCCGACCGAGCGCTCCCCGCGATGCGCGCACCGGACGAGAGCGTCGCCGTGCATCGCCCCGAAGGCGGCGAGGCCGACCGTGAGTCAGAGCGGCGCGACAGCCGTGGCGCGAGCGCTTCGAGTGCGTCAGACGGCCGGCGCCGGCGATCGGAAGGACGCGCAGCGGGCTCGAGCGCGAAGCGAAGCGGCGGTTGCGAGCGGCGCGCAGAGCTCGTACCCGACGTAGGCGGCATGCACGCGGCGTGGCCGGCACCCGACGAGGCGAGAGCGCGCCTCGAGGCGGGGCCGGGACCGAGTCGCGCGCCGTTCGGGACTCGGGAGGAGGGCGTGGATCGCGGCTCGAGCGGCCGCGAGCGCGAGCGCTCGCCGAGCGGCTCGGCGTGCGGGCCCGGCGCGGAGACGGGCTCGGGACCGGAGTGGAGAAGCAGCGGGACGAGAAGCGCTCCGGCAAGGACGAGGCTCGCGATCCCCAGCTCGGGCGAGGCGCCGACGACGTCCGGCGCCGCGATCTCGAGGCGGTAGATCGCGACCAGGCCGGCGAACGAGAGCACGGCCCAGCCGCCGGAGAACAGCGCGAGGCGGCCTCGGCGCTGCACGAGCGCGCCGACGATCCCGAGGAGCAGGAACGGCACGAGGAAGCTCCAGCTCTGCACACGCCACAGCTCATGCCAGAGGTCGGCGGCGGCGGGCTGAAAACGTTCTGCATGACGGGCCAGATACCAGGGGCTCAGATGGTCGGTGATCGACGACCCGGCGCCCACCTCGTTGAGGCGCCGCCAGACGCGCCACGGAAGGTCGAGTGCGAGCACGAGGGCGGCCGTGATCGCAAGCGGCCGCCGCGTCGCCGGCCGTGCCACGACCGCGGCGACGACGAACGCGGCGACGGCCAGCCACGACCCGTCGCGCGTCGCGCGACGAGCGACCGCTCGCCGTCGATCGCGAGCAGGAGCAGCGTGCGATCGAGCGAACCGCACGGCCGACGCCTGGCCTACCTCGAACCGGTGGCGTTCCAGCAAGGCTCGCCGACGCCGTCGGCGAACACCTCGAGCTCGGCGGCGAAGTCGGCCTGGGTCGCCGGGCGGAACTCGACGTCGGCTCTCACGTCACGGGCGTCGGATCAGCTCCCGGTGCGCGCGGCGATCGCCTCGAGCTCGACGCTGCTGAACGCGCGCATCGTCGTCGTGCGGACCGTAGCCCGCGGCGGCGAGGGCGAGCAGGGCGGCGGCGAGCGTCTCGTCGTCCGGCGCGTGCAGATCCCGAGCGAGGTCGTGCGGGCCGACCGTCCAGTAGATCTCGTCGATCGTGATGCCGGCCGCCGCGAGCGGCTCGGTCGCGGCATCCACACGGCCGGGAGAGTCCTTGAAGGCTGATTCCCAGGTCGGTCCAGGTGAAGAGAACGGCGTAGCTGGGCAAGGCTGCTTCTCGATCGCGGGGGTAGACGCGAGGACGCTGCAAACGCCGCCTGCACGCCGGGATCCGCGCTCGGCGGGCCCTGGAAGTACACGCGGTCCCCCGGTGCGAGGTACGCGGCATAGAAGTCGAGGGCCTCGCTCGATGCACCGGTACCTTCGAAGCGCGCCACGCGGCGCTCGGCATCGGTCAGCGACGCGGACGCGGTGCGCTGCGTGTCGAGGCGGCGCCAGACGTCTCCGCCCGAGTGCACCACCGACGCGAGCGCAAGCAGCGTCGCGGCAGCGCCGATCGCCGCAGCTGCGCTGGGCACATGGCGAGACACCGGCCAAGCGTACGTCGGCGTCCGGCTGCGCTCTCTGCCGAGGGCGCGTCGTGAGCAGGGCCCGGCGTGAGCGAGCACGGCACCGCTGGGCGCGGGCGCTAGCCTAGGCCGAGTGTCCCTCGCCAGCCCGGAGACGTACCTCGCCGACCTGAACGACGCCCAGCGGCGGGCGGTGACGACCACCGAGGGCCCTGTGCTCGTGATCGCGGGAGCGGGCTCGGGCAAGACGCGCGTGCTCACCTACCGCGTTGCGCACCTGCTCGCGGCGCACGGCGTCAAGCCCAACGAGATTCTCGCGATCACGTTCACGAACAAGGCCGCGGGCGAGATGCGCGAGCGGATCGAAGGCGCTGTCGGCGCGCGCGCCCGCGCGATCTGGATCCTCACCTTCCACGCCGCCTGCGGCCGCATCCTGCGCCGCGAGGCGGAGCGGCTCGGGTACCGCTCGAACTTCACGATCTACGACCAGGCCGACCAGATTCGCCTCGTCAAGGACTGCCTCGTGGAGCTCGACCGCGACCCGAAGCGCTTCACGCCGCGCGGCATCCACACGCAGATCTCGAACGCGAAGAACCAGCTGATCGGCCCGGACGAGTACGCGAGCCGCGTGGCGAGCTTCTACGACCAGACAGTCGCCGACGTCTACGGCCTCTATCAGCGGCGCATGTTCGCCTCGAACGCGGTCGACTTCGACGACTTGTTGATGTTGACCGTCGACGTGCTCGAGCGCTTCCCGGAGGCGCGCGAGCGCTGGGCGAAGACGTTCCGCTACGTGCTCGTCGACGAGTACCAGGACACAAACCACGCGCAGTACGTCCTGCTCAAGCAGCTCGCCGGCGGGCACCGGAACCTGATGGTCGTTGGAGATCCGGACCAGTCGGTCTACGGCTTCAGAGGCGCCGACATCCGCAACATCCTCGAGTTCGAGAAGGACTTCCCGGGAACAGCCGTGATCCCGCTCGAGCAGAACTACCGCTCGACGAACGCGATCCTGAACGCCGCGAACACCGTGATCTCGCACAACCGCGAGCGGAAGGAGAAGCGCCTGTGGTCGGAGCTCGGCGAGGGCGAGCCGGTGCGCGTGATCGAGGTCGAGGACGAGCACGCCGAGGGTCGTTTCGTCGCGGCCGAGATCGCCGCTCTCGTCGAGGAGGGCACGGCCCTCTCGGAGATCGCGGTCGTCTACCGCACGAACGCGCAGAGCCGTGTGCTGGAGGACGTGCTCGTCCGCCAGGGGATCGACTACCAGGTGATCGGCGGCCCGCGCTTCTACGAGCGCGCCGAGATCAAGGACGCGATCGCCTACCTCCAGGTGCTCGACAACCCGACCGACGCGGTCTCGCTGACGAGGATCGCGAACCGGCCGCGGCGCGGGGTGGGGGACACGTCGCTCGGGCGGCTCCAGACGCTCGCCGACGGAGCGGGAATCTCTCTTTGGGAGGCGATCGGCCGCGCCGAGGAGGCGGGGCTCGCGACGGCGTCGCTGCGCGCGGTGCAGTCGCTGCGGTCGCTGCTCCAGTCGCTACAGGCCGCCGCGCAGGAGCTCGGCGTGAGCGAGCTGCTCGAGCGGGTCCTCGAGCGCTCGGGCTACCTGGACGCGCTCGAGGCGGAACGGACGATCGAGGCTCGCGGGCAGAATCGAGAACCTCGAGGAGCTCGTCGGCGTCGCGCGCGAGTACGAGGCCGAAGGGGCGCAGGACCCGTCTCTGTCCCAGTTCCTTCAGGAGATCTCACTGCACTCCGCCCAGGACGAGCTCGCCGAGGAGAGCACCGGGCAGGTGACGCTGATGACCCTCCACAACGCGAAGGGCCTCGAGTTCCGCGCCGTCTTCATGCTCGGGATGGAGGACGGGATCTTCCCGCACATGCGCTCGTTGGAGGAGAACTCGGTCGAGGAGGAGCGGCGCCTCTGCTACGTCGGCATGACGCGCGCGAAGGAGCGGCTGACGATGACCCACGCGACGCGCCGCTCGCTCTACGGGCGCACCGACACGAACCTGCCGTCGCGGTTCCTCGACGAGCTGCCGGGCGAAGGGGTCGAGCGCGAGCGCCTCGCGCCCACGTCGTGGTCCGGGTACGGAGCCCCGGCCGCCCGGCGTGAGGTCGCCCCGCGGTTCGACGTGCCCTCGCTCTCGACGGGTGATGCGGTGCGCCACCACACGCTCGGCTCCGGGATCGTCACGCGCATCGAGCCCGACGGCGTCGTCACCGTGCGGTTCGAGGACGGCGCGGAGCGGCGGCTGATGCTCGAGTACGCGCCGCTGGAGAAGATCAGCGGTTGACCGTGGACAGATCGACGCACAGCCGCGGATGCTGAAGCAGGCGCTTTGCGACACGCTCGTCGGACGCGACGCCGAGCTCTCGGTCCTCGAGGACGCGCTGCTCTCGGTCGAGCGCGACGGGAGCGGCGGGCTCGCCCTCATCGCCGGCGAGGCGGGCATGGGCAAGACCCGGCTCGCGCACGAGGTCGCCGGCCGTGCGCGGTCGCTCGGGTGGGACGTGCTCTGGGGGAGCTGCTCGGAGGCTGAGCTGGCGGCGCCGTACCTGCCGTTCGTCGAGGCGCTCGGCAACCACTTCGCCGGCCGGGCGCCCGAGCAGGTCCATGCCGAGCTCGGTGGAGCCGCGCGGGAGCTCTCCCTTCTCTTCCCGCAGCTCGCCCTGAGCGATTCCGCGCCGGCGGCCGGCGATCCCGCGCAGGCGAAGCTGCGGCTCTTCGAATCCGTCGTCGCCGTGCTCCGTGCGGCCGCCCGCCGCGGCGGCGCGCTGCTCGTTGTCGACGACATCCACTGGGCCGACGCGTCCACCAGGGAGCTTCTCGACCATCTCGCGCGTCGGCTCATAGACGTGCCGGCGCTCGTTCTCTGCACCTACAGAAGCGACGAGCTGCAGCGGCGCCATCCGCTGCTGCCGACGCTGCAGGCGTGGCGGCGGTCACGCCTCGCCGAGACCGTGACGCTCGCACGTCTGCCGCCGCTCGGCGTCGCCGAGATGATCGCGTCGATCTTCGACGCCGACGAGGTGGCCGACGACTTCCGCGACTTGATCGCCGATCGCACCGAGGGCAACCCGTTCGTGGTCGAGGAGATGCTGCGTGAGGCGATCGAGCGCGGCGATGTCTTCCTCGCCGACGGACGGTGGGAGCGGCGCGCGATTGAAGAGCTCGGAATCCCCGAGACCGTGCGGGAGACGATCCTGCTGCGCGTCTTCCGGCTGGACGATCGCCACGTCGACGTCTTGCGCGCGGCTTCCGTTCTCGGACGCTCCTTTTCCCACGCATCGCTCCTCGAGCTCGCCGACGCGGGCGAGGACGTCGTGCAGCTCGCGCTCGAGGAGGCGCTCGGTGCCCAGCTGATCGTCGATGTGGGTGGTCGCACGCCCGGCTTTGCGTGGCGGCACGCCCTCACCCAGGAGGCCGTCTATACCGACACCGTCGGCCCGCGACGGCAGCGCTTGCACGAGCGCGCCGCCGATGCGCTCGCCCGTGAGGGGGCGCCGGCCGTCGAGGTCGCCGGGCACCTGCTCGGCGCCGGTGTGCCCGAGCGTGCGGTCCCGGTCTGCCTTTCCGCGGCCGACGAGGCGGAGCGTGCGCTGGCGCTCGACGAGGCCGCCGAGCTGCTCGAGCGGGTGCTTCCGTACCTCGACGACCTCGAGCAAGCGCGCGCGATGTGCCGGATCGGTCGGCTGCGCTGGCTCGGCGGCGACCCGGGGGCGGCCATCCAGCTGATCACCGGCGGGATCGAGCGGCTCGGTGCGGATGTCCCGGCCGAGGTTCCCGCGTACCGGATCGTCCTCGGCAGGGCCTACTGGGAGACCGAGTCCTCCGAACGTGCGCTCCGGCAATACGAGCTCGCGCGCGAGGCGCTCGAGCCGCTCGGGCCTTCGGCCGACCTCGCGATGGCTCTGCTGCGGATCTCCGGGATGCGCACCTTCGATTGCGACTTTGCCGATGCGCGCGACGCGGCAGAACGTGCGATCGCGGTTGCGGAGGCGTGCGGAGCGGCGCTCGAGCGAACGTGGGCCCGGCTGTTCCTTGCGATCGCGGTCGTCGGGCTGCCCGAGCGGGAGGACGGGTTCGAGCTGATGGCCGAGTGCTTCGAGGAGGCCGTCGCCGGGGGTTGGTCGCACATCGCCATGAACGCTGTGCACAACGACGTCTGGACCAGGGCCCACCTGCCGGCCGGAGGGCTCGAGCTCGCGCTCGAGCGGCTCGGGCGCTGCCCGTTTCACCCGACACAGATCGGACTGTTCGAGCTCTGCCGCGCCTGGATCGCACTTGCGGCCGGGACGCCAAGGCGTGCGCTGGAGCAGGCCGAGGCGGCGCTCGCGATCTTCGGCGGACGTGCGCGGAAGTACGACTGGCGCGCTCGGGTCGCGGCCGCGGACGCGCTGCTCGACCTCGATCGCCTCGACGAGGCCGCTGCCATCCTGCCGCCGCCCTCGACCCGAGCCGAGCGCCAGGACATCGTCTACGACAGCCCGGCCCGCATCGGGATCGCGCTCGCGCTCGGACGGCTCGACGAGGCGGCGGCGCTCGCAGAGGAGCTCGCCGCGTTCGATCGGCTCCTCTATCCCTCGGCAGTCGCGCTTGCCGTCGAGGCTCTGCTCGCAGCCGGCCGGATCGACCGCGCCGCGGCGCTCGTCGAGCGTTCGCGCATGTGGGACGGCAATGTCGCGTTCGCCGAGGCGGCCGCGCGCATCGCTCTCGCACGCGGGGAATCGGTGGAAGCGGTGGTGCTGCTCGAGCGGGCGCAGGAGCAGGCGGCCGGCGCGGGGCTCCGGCGGTGGGAACGCCGGGGGCAGGCGCTGCTCGGAGAGGCGCTCGCCGCGTCGGGCGAGCTCGAGCGTTCGCGTGCCGTGCTGCAGCGGCTCTGCGACGAGGCGACTGCCGCCGGCGCGCTCCGCAGCGCCCGTGCCGGAGAGGCGCTCGGGCGGAAGCTCGGCCTCGAAGTGTCGATGCCGCTCGAAGAGGACGAAGCCGCCGGGGCGCCCGAGCTCCTCCCGCAGGGCGAGCGCCTCGTCACGAGCCTCTTCGCCGACGTGCGCGGCTACACGGGGATGGCGGAGAGCTCGGCGCCCGCGGAGCTGGCGGAGTTCGTCGCGACGCTGCACCGTCTGGCCGTCGCCGAGGTGGGCCGGCGCCACGGCATCGTCGACAAGTTCGCCGGAGACGCGGTGATGGCGACGTTCAACGCCACCGGGGCGCGGCTCGACCACACCGAGCTCGCCGCCGAAGCAGCGCTCGCACTCCGCGACAAGGCGGCGCTGCTCGAGATTCCGATCGGCATCGGCATCGCGGTTGGCCCGGCCGTCGTCGGCCGCTCGGTCGCGGGAGCGAACGTGAGCGTCCTCGGCCCGACGACCAACCTCGCGGCGAGGCTCCAGTCGTCGGCCGGTGCGGGGGAGATCGTCCTCGCCGAAGACGCCCACCGGAGGCTCGGTGCGTGGCTGGCCGGACGGGGACTCGCCGCGCAGCGCGAACTGCTCGAGCTGAAGGGCTTCGCCGAGCCCCAGGCTGCCTATCGCATCGCCGCCAGGCCGTGACGCGGCTCGAGCGGCCCGGCCTGCTCGCCGGGATCCGGGTTACGGGACGGCGGTGCGAGCGAGCGCGGCCTCGGCCGGCGGGCTCGATTAACCTCGCTCTCGTGAGCACGGTCAACGTCGTCGCGGACCTCCCGGCGCCATGGTGGAGACCGGCATGAGACTCGTCGTCCGCCCGTGCAGCGATCTCGCCGAGTACGAGAGGGCGTTCATGGTGATCGGCCAGTACTTCGGCATGGAGACCGTCGGCGACGAGATGAGCGCACGCTTCGGGCGGCTGATGCCGCTCGAGCGGATGCACGCCGCGTGGGGCAGCGACGAGATCGTCGGCGGCGCAGGCGCGCTGCCGTTCCTGCTCTCGGTGCCAGGCGGGACGCTTCCGTGCGCCGGCACGACGGTCGTCGGCGTCGCGCCCACACATCGCCGACGCGGCGTGTTGCGGGCGATGATGCGCGCGCATCTCGACGACGCGCACGAGCGCGGAGAGCCGCTCGCGGCGCTTTGGGCCTCGGACGAAGGGATTTACGGACGCTTCGGCTACGGCCGCGCCGCGTTCGCGGGCGAGGTCGAGATTCCGCGCGAGCACGTCGCGTTCGCTGCCCCGGTCGAGCCACGCGGAACAGTGCGGCTTGTCGAGCACGCCGAGGCGCTCGAGAAGTTCCCGCCCCTCTGGGAGGCGCTCGCGAGCACTCGGCCCGGGATGATCCTCCGCTCGCGCGAGTGGTGGGAAGACCGAGCGCTCGCCGATCCCGCCGACCGTCGCGACGGAGCGGGGCCGAAGCGCTTCGCGCTGCTCGAGCAGGATGACGCCCCTGCCGGATACGCGATCTACCGCCACAAGATGGGCTTCGAGGCCGGCTCCTCGACCGGCAGAATCGTGGTGGTGGAGGCGATCGCCGCCGAGGCGGACGCGGCCGCCGCGGTCTGGCGCTTCCTCCTCGACGTCGACTGGGTCGCGGTGGTCGCCGCATCGCTGCTGCCGCCCGACCATCCCCTCTTCTTCCTGCTCGCGCAGCCCCGCCGGATGCGGTACCGGCTTGGCGACGGGCTGTGGATTCGCCTCGTCGAGGTTGGCGCGGCGCTCGCGGGCAGGACGTACCCGGAGGACGGCGAGCTCGTCCTCGACGTCCGAGACGAGCTCTGCCCGTGGAACGAGCGCCGCTGGCGCCTCGCGGGCGGGGAGGCCGAGCCGACGAACGCGGCCCCCGACCTGTCGCTCGACGTCTCGACCCTCGGAGCCGCGTACCTCGGCGGCGTGAGCGTCGCCCAACTCGCCCAGGGCGGGCACGTCGAGGAGCGCCGGCCCGGAGCGATCGAGCGAGCCGACGGCATCCTCCGACACAGCCTCCACCCGTGGTGCCCGGAGATCTTCTGACCCGCGAGGCCGTTGGCTAGACTGCCCCCGACCGGGGCGGTTAGCTCAGTTGGGAGAGCACCAGCTCGACAAGCTGGGGGTCACTGGTTCGAGCCCAGTACCGCCCATTCCGCTAGACGTGCCGAAAGGCTCACGCTGCGGGTCGTCGCGGTGATGTTCACAGGCTACCCGCTGCCGCCGCACGGCGGAGGAAGTCGCGCTCGAGAAACGCGAGCTCACTGGAGCGCTCCGAGCGCGCACGACGGGTTCGGCGGGCGACGTGCAGCGGCTCGGTGACGGGAGGAGCATGTTCGAGCTCGCTTGCGGCAGGCTCGCCGCTTCGCGTCCAGGAGCTCGTGGCGACGTCTCAGCCGACCAGGTCGGCGAGGTGATCGTCGAGCCGGAGCGGCTCACCGGCGACGCCGTGAATATCGCGGCGCGCGTCGAGTCGTTCGCGGTGCCCGGCGGCGTGATGCTCTCCGACAGCGTGTACGACCAGATCAAGAATCGGCCCGACGTCGGCGTCGTCTCGCTCGGACGGTTCAGGCTCAAGAACGTCGGGCGGCCATTCGAGCTGTACGCCGTCTCAGCCGACGGCATCGTCGTGCCTGATGCGAGAACGCTGGCGGGAAAGGGCGAGCTCGCCAGCCTGCCCGGCAGCCTGCCCGAACCTGCCGGGCCGCTGATCGGCCGCGGCGCGGATCTCGCCGCGCTCGCCGAGCTGGTGCGTGAACACCGGGTCGTAACGATCACGGGTCCCGGCGGTGTGGGCAAGACGCGGGCCGCGATCGAGCTCGGCCGGATGCTCGCGCCCGAGTTTCTGGACGGCGTCGCTTTCATCGCGCTGGCCGAGGTGATCGATCCCGCACTGTTGATCCCCGCCATTGCTGACGCACTGGACGTGAAGGAGGCTGAAGAGCGAACGCTCGGCGAGGGCCTCGCGGAGCTGATCGGCGACAAGAAGGCGCTCCTGCTCCTGGACAACCTCGAGCAGGTCGTGTCCGCCGCTCCGGAGGTGTCGAGCCTGGTCGAGCGCTGCCCCGCGCTGCGGCTCGTCATCACGAGCAGGACGCCGCTTCGGATCGCCGCAGAACGCGAGTATCCGCTCGCGACGCTCGGGCTCCCGCCGGCCGTTGCGTTGTTCGTTGAGCGCGCGCGGCTGAGCAGAGGTTCGTTCGAGCTGACGGACGACAACGCCAAAGCCGTGGAGGCCATCTGCCAACGGTTGGACGGCCTGCCGCTCGCGCTGGAGCTCGCAGCTGCCCGACTCAGGCTCCTCTCTCCGGAAGCGCTGCTCGAGCGTCTCGACCACGCACTCCAGGTGCTCACGTCCGGTCCAGTCGACGTTCCCGAGCGGCAGCAGACACTGCGAGCCACCATCGACTGGAGCCACTCGCTGCTGAGCGAACCAGAGCAGCGCCTGTTCCGGCGGATGGCCGTCTTCGCGGGAGGCTGCACGGTCGCCGACGTCGAGGCGGTCTGCGCCGACACGGACGGCAGCGTGCTCGACGAGCTCGAGTCGCTTGTCGAGAAGGCGCTCGTGCAGATGGACGCGCAAAGTGACCGCCTGCGGATGCTGCAGACGATCGGCGAGTACGCACACGAGCGTCTTGACGGCTCGCAGGAGACGCGCGACATCGCGCTCAGACACGCGTACCGATATGCGGCGATCGGCCGGGAGATCCGCGACGGCATCGAGGGCGCCGGCCAGATCGATGCCGTCGAACGCGGGATCGCAGAAGAGTACAACCTTCAGGCCGCGCTCGACACGCTGCTCGCCGCAGCGACGGACGGCGACGCCGCCGCGTGCGAGGCCGGCATGCAGTTGAGCGGCGACCTCTTCTTCTACTGGCACATCCGTGGCAAGAACATCAGCGCGCGCGAGTACGCCGCCGCGTTCCTTGGCGCGGACGTTGCGCGCGTCCCGACGCTGGGGCGCGCGGGCGCGCTGATCACCGCCGGGCTTGCGTCATGGATCCTCGGCCAGCTCGAGCAGTCGAAGGACGAGTACACCGAGGCCTATCGCATCGCAACCGAGCTGGACGCCGATCGCGAGCGCTGTGTCGCCGCCTTCTGCGGGGCGCTCGCGATGATCGGGCTCGATCTCGACGTCGCCCTCGAGCTGGCGCGCGATGCGGTCCAGCACAGTCGTGAGCGCGGTTTGGTTTGGGCCGAGGGCTTCTCCTCGACGATCGACGGAATCGTTCAGACCGTCGCCGGCGACGTCGAGACCGCACAGGCCAGGTACTCGCGCGGGCTCGAGATCCAGGAACAGCTGGGCGACGACGAGGGAGCGGGCCTCTCGCTGGGCGGTCTGGCCCAGCTCGCGGCAATGCGCGGCGAGCTTGGATGAATCGCTCGACCTCTACCGGCGATCACTCGACGCGTTCGAAACCGTCGGCGACCGTGCGGAGGAAGCCCGGATCCTCTCCGAGACGGCGTGGACCTATCTGCGTCACGAAGACGCCGCGCTGGCGCGCCGCTACTTTCTCGACTCGGTGCAGGCCTACACCGACGTGGCGAGCGTTCGCGGCGTCGGGCTCTCGCTGATCGGGCTCGCGGCCGCCGAGACGTTCGAGCGACGTTTCGAGAATGCAGTGAAGCTGGCCGCGGCGGCGGAACTGTTCGCTCGAGAGGAAGGCATCGTCAACGTCTACTCCGACGAGACACCGGGTCGCGAGTACGTCGATCAGGCGCGAGCCGCACTCTCCGCCGACGACGTGGCGCGCGCGGCCGAGGCCGGCCGCAGCCTCTCGATCAACGAAGCGCTGAACCTGGCACGCGCCGCGGCCGTTGCGTCGCCAAGCCGCTAGGTACCGGAAAATCTCCCGTGCCCTCCGCGAGCCACGTCCGTGCCCGCTCGACGGAGGGCGTCGCCGAGCGCCTCTTCGACCCGCCTGGCCGATCCGGTCGACGCTCGAAGGACGGTTCTACGTCGGCCAGGAGTTCCTCGAGATTCGGAGGGATCGAAGAAGCCATTCGAGGAACCCGCTGCGAGTGGCGGGTTCCCCAGTTAAGGAGGAGTTGGCCTCGCCCGCCGTCGTCGGCGCGTGGGAACCGAATCGCAACCCTTGCCGGGCTGAGCCCGCAGCTTGAGCGGCTCCGGAGCGTCCTGTCATGGGTTGCAATCAGCTACCTCGATCGAGTAGAAGCGCTTGTGCGGTTGGAAGCCGTTTCGCTCGTGGCCGGACGCAGCAGATGTGCGACGGCGGTGTCGTCGCTCGGGCTCTCGACTTCCGCACAGGATCGTGCCGCAGGGTTCTATTCATCTCTACTCGTGGGCGGAGGTCAAACATGAAGGCTAGGCTCAGTTTTTTCGCGGGAATACTGGTGCTCGGCGCGGTTGTTACCGGTTTGCTTGCCGGAATCGGTACTAGCTCGGCGAATACACCGAACATCGTGCTGATCTACAACGGCCCTTCAATTCCGAATACGCACTCTGCCCCAAACACGCCGTTGTTCACCGCGTGGTGCAATTTGGACGGCCCCTGTTCGCCGTCGGTGGCGCTACCGATGTACGATCCAGCAACAGGGCAGCTGCAAGGCACGATCTACGTCTGGACGAAGAACTTCGTGGCCGGCGCCGGTGGTTCGCTGTGCTTCGGTGAATTCGTGTGGTACGCGTCGAATGGCGGCGATGTCTACATGCATTCCGGGAGCAACGGTACGTGTGGCGGCGGTCCGATCGACGGATCGCTCAAACAACCCACCCACATCACAGGGCCCGGGGCAGTCCTTGCCGGTGGCGGCGACGGGACGATTGTGGGAGGCACGGGCAGGTTCGCGCACTGGACAGGAACGTACACCGATCGTGGCTTCTTCGAGGTGGGCGCGTCGGTGTACTACGACCAGCTCTTCTGGAGCATCAACAGGAGCTGACGTCAGCGGCGGGGGGCGCCGCGCGGCGCCCCCGCTGATGGCTAGCAACCGAACGAGAGCTCGCGGGACTTCATGAGTTCCATCGTGGCGTGGCCATCCGCCGGGCGTAAAGTGGCCAAATCGGCCGAGGCTGAGCCTGAGCCTTTGGCACGCCAGGAGTTCCCTCAGGGGTCCGGAGGGTTTGAAAGATGCCCAGTTGGGCCCATTCATTCTTGTTTCTCATGGGCGCCGGGCATTCAGGACCGAGCTAGAGATGCCAGTCAGAACCCGCAGCGTGCTGAGCGTCCGAGGCTCTGGCAGACTGCGCGCGTGCTCGTCGCCGTCTCCGGAGCGGCTCGCGCCTCGGTTCAGAGGCAATCGATTCACAGCAGCGACCGGTGTCGCGGCAGCTCGACGCGACAAATGAGCGGGCAGTAACCGGTGGCCGACGTCCTGCGCAAGAGCCTGGACGAGCCGGACGAGATCGTCGATCTCCCGGGCATCCGGACGGAGATCGTCGAGCTGGGCGATCTGACGATCGGGCGCATGGTCAACGAGCCCGGTTGGCGCTGGTCGACGCACATCCGGCCGAGGGTCGGAGGCGACTGGTGTCAGGCCCGCCATGTCGGCGTCATCCTCTCGGGCCGTCTCGGCCTCGACTTCCCGGACGGGACGTCGATCGTGTTCGAGCCCGGCGACGTCTTCGACATCCCGGCGGGACACGACGGCTACACCGTGGGCGACGAGCCGGTCGTGCAGATCGAGTGGACCGGCCTGCGCGCGTTCGCGGGCTTTCACTCCGACGTTCGCAGCCGCGTCACCGCCACGCTCCTCTTCGCGGATCTGGTGAGCTCGACGGAGCTCGTCGCTCGCCTCGGCGACGGCGCGTGGCGCGCCCTCCTGTCGGAGTACTTCGAAGCAGTCAGGCGAGAGCTCGAGCGGACGGGCGGTCGTGAGGTGAAGACGACCGGCGACGGCATGCTGGTCAGCTTCGACAGCTCGGCAAGGGCGCTGCACTGCGCGACTGCGATGCTGCGGATCGCGAAAAGGGACGGCCTTCGGCTGCGGATCGGCGTCCACGTCGGCGAGGTCGAGGTCGTCGGTGAGGACGTCCGCGGCGTGACGGTGCACGAAGCGGCCCGGATCATGGCTGCGGCGGCCCCCGGCGAGATCCTCGCCTCCGACCTGACGCGCGCGCTCTGCGGCACGGCGGGGTTCACCTTCCATGACCGGGGCACGCACGCGCTCAAGGGACTCGAGGGCGAGTGGCGCCTGTGGGCCGTACAGGAAGCAGAGGCAGCCGCCCCGTCATAGCTCGCGCGTCCGTTGTGACCATGGCCGGCAGGAGTCTTCTCAAGCTCCTCGGTGCGAGAGCGCCGGAGGTTGTCGGACGTCGCGAGATCGAGTAGAAACAGAGGCGTGCGCGGCCTGCGGCGGCTTCTCGTTCTCACCCTCGTGGTTCTCGGCGGGTCAGCGGTCTATCTGGCCGCGGCATCTGCATCGATCAGCGCGCCGACCGGCGGCGTCACCTACCAGCTAGTGCCGTCCACGAAATGCTCCCCACCGCAGGTCGTGCTCGGCACCGCGTGCGCGGACAAGTCGGGTCTCGTCGTCTCGGACAAATGGACGGTTGGAGCCAGCAGTGCGCAGTGGAATGTGACGGGGCAGTGGCAGGTCTCGTACGAGTGGACGGTGCCGCAGGCGATCCCTCTGAGTGGCGCGACGATGACGATGAAGATGACCGGCACGGAGTTGATCGGGGGCGCGAACAATCGCATCTGCCCGGCGATGGGCGCGACAGCCGGGTTCGACGTGGGAGGGCCCCAGCCGGTGAGCCTGGGCTTCTGCGCCGAGGCGGGTGGAACGAAGGGCGACTCGAAGACGGTCAAGCTGGTTCCGTCGAGCGCGTCGGCCGTGGGCACGATCGCCTACGTGAACGTCGGGTTGCAGGACGGACCGGTCTACCACTATCAGTACAAAGCGGTTGCTGAAGCCGTGCCGCAGACCGGAACCAAGCCGAAGCCGGGCCAGGCGAAGCCAAAATGCCGCAAGCCGTCCGCAGTCGGGACCTCTGGCAACGCGTCCGGTCCGGCCGCGGCGTGTGTGGTCGCGTCGATTACCACCTCGCCGTGTTACAGGGTCTTCCTCGGCCTGGACGACCCTAGCCCCACTGATGATCCGTCTGGGTTGTGGCGGACCGACATGGGGGTAAGGGTGGCTCGGACGGCGATCGACTATCCGGGGGTGACGATCGAGGCTGACATTCCGGGCGAGGAGAGCGGTGGTGTCCATAGCCCTGCGCTGCTCATCCCAGGCAACGATCTCTACGCGCTGCTGGCGCTGTCCCAGCCGCCGACGCAGCTGTTCCAGACGGACAACGTGTACGCGCGGGTCACGCCGCGGTTCGAGGTCGTGTTGCGGCAGAAGATCTTGGCCTCGCGGGGGAATCTGATGCCGGCAGACGTGCTCAGGCTCGCGCTCGACTCCGTCAAGCAGGTTTCGGGCACTGCGAGCTATCCGCTCGCGGTCCTGACCGCGCACAACCTCTTGAAGAACGCGACAATGATCGGGCGGGCAGCGATTCAGGACGCGAACGCCCTGCACTTGCCGAAGAACCCGAGCGCTCAGGTCGTCGCGCTCTACAACAGCAAGGTCGCGAAAGAGGTGCAGACGCTCTGCAAGTGGAGCCCGATCGTCGCGAAGCTCGCGAGTCTCCGTCTCATTCCTGCCTCCAGCAAGGACAAGATGGGGCCTTGGTACCACGGTTTCGGGATCCTCTCGGCCGGGGCGCTCCTCAACGGCGACAAGGCGCGCCTGGCGATGCTTGGCGAGCACGGCGGCAAGGTGCTCAAGATCTTCAGCAACGAGGGCGGTTTCAACCGGGAGAAGTTCGAGCTCGACAAGGAGTTCGCGGCCACCGCCGTCCACATCAGCAAGGGGAGCAACCTTCGCCGCTTCTGAGCCTCCGTCGCGCTCACTCCTGTCGACGCAGCGACCACGTGGCGTCACGTCTGTCGGTCCCACTCGGGACGATCGAGATCACCGGCGCACCACCCTCTTCATGACGCAGGCGATCCGTCCGCTCGTCGAAGGCGACGCCGGTGATCTTCTGCGGCTGCGGGTTGCGAACCGGGAGTTCCTCAGGCCGTTCGACCCGTCGCGGCCGGAGGACTACTTCACGATCGAAACCCAACTGGAGATCGCCCGGAACGAAAGCGGCTTGAGCTTCGCAATCCTGGACGGAGCCGAGCTGGCCGGAACGATCTCGCTCTCGAACGTGTCCTTCGGGTCGTTCCGAAGCGCGAACGTCGGCTACTGGGTCGACGCGAGCCGAAACGGCCGTGGCCTTGCCTCCCGAGCGGTCGGGGCGCTGGTCGAGCACGCCTTCGGCGAGCTCGAGCTGCACCGGCTCGAAGCAGGAACGCTCGTCGACAACGTCGCCTCACAGCGAGTGCTCGAGAAGAACAGGTTCGAGCTCGTCGGGTTAGCGCGGAACTACCTGCGTATCAATGGCGAATGGCGCGACCACTTGCTGTTTCAGCACACGAACGACGCGGCAGCGGGCGATCGCAGCCCGCTACTTCGGGCGCAGTAACATCGCTGGACGCGTGCCCTGCTTCGTGCAGGACGGCCACGCACCGATCGCTGACCGCATCTCGAGCGCGCAGCGGCATACACGAACCCGACCCCCGTCGAGTTCGCAGGAGAGGGCGTCGCGACGCACCTCGGCCGACTCGCCTCGCCCATGCCCGCGGCGATTACGTGACGGCCGAGCCGTTCGCGCGGCGCTCTGTCGAGATCCGCGAGTCGCTGCTCGGCGCCGCCCATCCGGCCGTCGCGGCCGACCGCGCAGCCCTGGCGGCGATCCTCGATGCGCTGGGCCGCGACGGCGAGGCCGAGGCGCTCCTCCGTCACGCGCTCGCCGTCTTCGAGCGGGCCTACGGAGAAGCGCACGCGGACACAGCGGCCTGCCTCAACAATCTCGCCGCGATCCTCCAGCAGCGCGCTCAGAACGACGAGGCGGAGCAGCTCTACCGGCGCGCGCTCGCCATCAAGGAGACGCTGCTCGGCCGCATGCACCCCGACCTTGCAGCCACCCTCAACAACCTCGCCGTCCTCGCGCGCGCCGACGGACGCTACCCGGAGGCCGAGCGCCTCTACCGGCGCGCCCTCTCGTCCCTGGAGAGCGCGGTCGAGTCGAACCACCTCAACCTCACGAGCTGCCTCGAAAATTACGCGGTCCTACTCGACGAGCTGGCCCGACACGACGAGGCGAACGCTCTGCAGGCTCGCGTCCGTGGGTGAGAGCGGAGTACTGTCGAGCCTCCGTCGCCTTGTCCTCGAGGAGGAGATCATGAGCGTCCCACGTGAGGGTGGCTGCGCGTGCGGGGCGGTTCGCTACCAGCTTGCATCCGATCCGCTCTTCGTCCATTGCTGTCACTGCCTGAACTGCCAGCGGCAGACCGGCAGCGCGTTCGTCATCAATCTGCTGATCGAGACCGACCGTGTGAAGCTGCTCGCGGGCGTCCCACAGCCGGTCGACGTACCTCGCGACGACGGGAGCACGCAGCGGATCTTCCGCTGTCCGACCTGCCAGGTGGCTGTGTTCAGCCAGTACGGACGCTCCGAAGTGCGGTTCGTCCGCGCCGGCACGCTCGACCAGCCCTCGAGCTGTCGTGCCCGACGTCCATATCTACACCAGGTCCAAGGTGAACTGGATCACGCTCCCGGACTCGGCTCCGGCGTTCGAGGTGTACTACGACATGAAAGCCCTGTGGCCGGCCGCCAGTCTCGAACGGCTCGAGGCCGTCATGGCGCCGGCGAGCGGTGGGAGGGAGGGGTTCGGACGAGAACCGGTTCGGGACGAAGGCCGATTGCCTGGTCGCGACTGGCCGCGCGCAGGCCTCAGGACTCCTGCAGTCTCTACCACTGGTCGCGTGTCGTGGTCATGGCAGCCGCCTCACTCAGCATCGAGCCGTCGATGATCTCCTCCGAGAGCCCACGCATGACGATGTAGGGCTGCAGCAGCGGGTTCCGGAACCTGAACTTGAAGCGTCGGCTCTCGCCCCTCTTCTCGAGAACGCTGCCGCGCCGCGGATCGGCGAGTTCGTGCAGGTGCTGCGCGAACGCAGGAATCTCATAACGCTGGCCCATGATGGCGCTCAGCGAAGAGCGGACGTCGGCAGCCGAGAAGAACCCGAAGTCGTCCCCGCCCGCAAGCGCGCATCCGAGAAGGACCTGCTTGTACAGCGTCGAGCGCGTGCTGAAGGTTGCGAGATAGTAATCGCTCTGGATGCTCTGCTGAGCCTTCGTTATCGCCTTCGTGACCGCCGCGTCGACATCGTCCAGATTCACCTCGGAACGACCTTCTCGCACGGCCACGTATCCGGCCTGCTGGCCGAGCATGTGCGTGTAGTGCGGAAGGCCCTGCGAGAGGAGGCTGATGCGCTCCATCGCCTCGCTCGTACTCGTCATCTCGGCTGCCTCGTACCCGCGGGTCACGATCTCGCCCAGTTCCCGCGGCGACATCCGTGGCATGGGAACTTGAACGAGCGCGCGCTCGATCGACGAATGCTCACTGATCAGGTCGTTGACGTTGTCGGCGACGCCGACGAAGATCACCGTGGCGTCGACGAGCTGATCCGACAACGTCTTGATCGTGTCGGCGAAGAGTGCGTGGTGGCCGTTCTTTGGAAGCCGGTCGAACTCGTCGATGAAGATGACGACAGGCGTGGAAATCGCGAGCGTCTGCAGCACCCGGCGCACATCGTCCGGTGAGATTTCTGCTCCCGCGTCGTCGAGCAGTTGCTTCGCGGACGCGAGCGTCTCCTTTTGCATTACCGGCGAAGCCGAGCGGGTTCGATCTGACAGGAACGTGATCTCGCCGAACGCCTTCCGCCAGACGGCGTCAAACGAGTCCGAGGTGTCGCAGTTGACGCGCACGGCGATCTGCTCCGCCGAAAAGCCGGCCGCCATCCCGGTCGCCAATGCCAATGAGGTCTTTCCGACCCCGCGCTCGCCGAAGATGACGCCATGCTGACCTGGCTGGGAAACGACGGACAGGAGTTCGCTCACCTGCTCGTGCCGACCAGCGAACAAGTCGCGCGTGCTGATGGGCGCCGCCGGTCGAAATACCTCCGCCAGCACGGCTTTTCGCTGAGATCGAGAAGCTGCGTGCGAGTGGAAGCGGCGCGTTTCCTGCACTTCCATAGAGCCCATGGGTCACCTCCGGTCGCGACGGCTAACGCCCTTCCGCACTCTGCCGGCACTCCTCAGTGGGCCTGCCCAGCAAGGCGACTCGGTGCGGTGGTGATTCGGGAACTGTAGCCGCAAGTTGACGGGCGCATCGAGGATTTCCTGCCGAAGCCGCGCGCAACATGAGCGCCCTCGACGCGGTTTCAAAGCCGCGCGGTTGGACTCTTGTCCGCGGGCGCTCGCTGACCTATGCGAGCAGCGCGGTGCAGATCTCGGCCACGTGCCGGTGATCGGTCCCGCAGCAGCCTCCGACGACGTTGAGGCTCGGCAGTCCCCGGCTCAGCGCCGCATGCCGCCCGGCGAGGTCGGTGGGATCGCCTTGATCAAGCTCGACCGCTTCGTCCAGTTCGGCATGGCTCTTCGTTGATGCGTTTGCGCGGAGGCCTTGGATGCGTTCGACCCACGATGCTCCATCCACCAAAGTGTCGGCGAAGTGGGTCGGATGCGCGCAGTTGATCATGAAATAGGCGGCCGCATCGGCGGTCTCGGCGTCGACCTCGCTGATCGCCTCGCTAAGCGGCTGGCCGTTCGGCAGCCGCCCGTCCGTCTCGACGGTGAACGAGATCGCCACCGGTAGGCCGACTCTGCGGGCCGCACGAACGACTCCGATCGCCTCGTCGGCGTAGGTCATCGTGATCGCTGTGACCATGTCCGCCGCGGTGTCCGCGAAGGTGGCGATCTGTGTCGTGTGGTAGTCCTCGGCCTCGCCCGCCGACATGATCGTCGCCGGCTTGTAGCCGTCGCCCTGAGGGCCGATGCAGCCGCTGATCACGAACGGCGCCGCGGCGGCCTCGTATTCGGCCCGGACTTCCTCCATCAACGCAATTGCACTCCGGTTCATGGTGTCGAGTTCCGCGAGGTCGTAACCGATCCGCGCCGCCCAGTCGGGGTTTGCGCGCCACGTCGGGCTTTCGAGCACGAACCCGACGCCACGGTCGCGAGCGAGCGCTGCGTACGGCGCGTAGTAGCGGCGGAGTGCCTCGGTGCCTTCTGCGTCTTTGAGCAGGTCGAAGGCGGCGAACTCCGGCAACTCCAACCCCTCGTGGAAGATCAGCGTCGTCTCGATTCCGCCGTCCGTGAGAAAGAACGAGCCGTCGAGTTGGGGCAAGCGGTCGCGGTACCTCATCGCGCGTCGGCGACAGAATATTCCGCTCACGCAGGACGGGTGCCGTCCTGCTTGATCAGCGGCGGTCGAACATGGTCCAATCCCCGCCACCCGCGTTCCTGTGCCACGGCGACTCGAGCGAAACGGGAGATGCGATGTCAGCCGATGAGAACCGCCAGCCGATTCCCGCCGGGATCGAGATCAATCACAGTCCGCGCCGTCCGGAGTTCGATCCGACGCTCAACATCGACGTCGAGGTCGACAGGACAGGGTCGCCGCAGAACCGGCTGGTGACGATCGGCGACTCGGTGACGCACGGCTTCATGAGCGGGGCGATCTTCCGCACCGACCTCTCGTGGCCGGCGGTCGTCGCGTTCGAGCTCGGTAACTTCGAGACCTTTCGCCGCCCGGTCTACGAACCGCCCGGCGGGGCGGGCGGGATCCCGCTCGACATCGAGCGCGCGCTCCGCTCGTTCGAGGCACGCTTCGGATCGAAGCTCGACTGGCATGAGATCGTCCGGGCAACGAGCTGGCTCCATGGCTACCTGGACCGGATCGAGGACTACTGGGAGCGAGGCGCCGGCACCCGGACGCCGACGGGCAGCGAGATCCTGCACAACCTGGCGATCTACGGGTGGGACCTGCGCGACACGCTGACGCTGACCGCGACGATGGTGCGCCGCCGGATCGGACGCGCACGGGACGACGTCTGGCTCCCGAAGCAGAAGATCGAGGACGACAACGACCGAGCGGCGCTCTTCGTGCTCGAGACTGCGCGCGGGCCCGGCAACCGCGCGCTCACCCCGCTCGGGGCCGCCCGCGTCCTGGGCGAGCGGGGCACAGACGCGTCGAAGGCGGGACCTGGGATCGAGACCTTGGTCGTGCTCCTGGGCTCGAACAACGCGCTCCAGGCGGTGACCAAGCTCGAGGTGCTCTGGAGCGGAGACGACTACGCCGACGTCGCGAAGAAGGGCGCCTACACCGTCTGGCGGCCGGAGCACTTCGCCGCCGAATGGGCACTGCTCGTCGCGGAGCTCCGCCGGATCCGGGCGCGGCACGTGATCGTGGGGACCGTCCCCTCGGTGACGATCGCTCCGATCGCGAGGGGCGTGGGCGGGAAGGTCCGGACCGGGTCGCGCTATTTCCCCTACTACACGCGCCCGTGGATCCGCGACGAGGACTTCGATCCGACCTCCGACCCGAACCTGACCGAGCAGGACGCGCGCGCCGTCGACTCGGCGATCGACGCCTACAACCGGACGATCATCGAGTCAGTCGCCGCAGCGAGGGAGGACGGGCTCGACTGGTACCTGTTCGACGTCGGCGGCTTCCTCGACCGGCTTGCGTCGAAGCGCTACCTCGCCGACCCTGCCGCGCGGCCGGACTGGTGGACTCCCTATCCGCTGCCGCCCGAGCTGGCGAGCCTCGACCCGGTGCCGAACACGAGGTTCTTCGCCTCCGGGCCCAACGGACGCACCGACGGCGGGCTCTTCTCACTCGACGGGATCCACCCGACCACGATCGGATACGGGCTGATCGCGAACGAGGTGATCGAGATCATGAATCTCGCGCAGGTCGAGTTCCGGTGGCCCACGGGCCAGCCAAAGCCGGGCCCCGGCGCGGTTGACTTCTCGCGCGTCCTCGCCTCGGACACGCTGATCGGCCGGCCACCGACGTCGCTGTCCGGGCAGATGGCGACCCTCGGCTGGCTCGACGACAAGCTCGACTGGGTGCGCGCGCTGTTCTGACGAAACGGGCGCGGCTCTTGCGTAGTTGATACCGACAGCCTTGCAGGATCCTCCCTGCCGGCTCACTCACGACGAAGAGAAGCCGTGGCCTCCGGGAGCGCCGAGGCCTCCGGGCTCAGCGACGCCGATAGACGATCGTCCGGCTGAAACCCGCGAGGTAACCCGGACCCGCCTGGTTCACGCTCATCGCGATCCGGATCGTCGAGCGCCCGCGGGGAAGCGCCTTTGCGCGGAAGATCGCAGACGACTTCGCGTTCAGCCGTGCGCGTTTCACCGTGACCCAGCGGCCGTTCGACAGGCGCTGGAGCTGAACGAAGCGACCGGAAAAGGACGTCGGGGCGACGACCCTGGTCGTGACGCGGGCCTTCGTGATCACGCGCAGGGAGACCGCGGGCCGGACGCCGACGAAGATCGGCGGGCTCACTCCGCCGCCCGCGCTCGCCTGGTACGCGGTGCGGATTCTGGGGCGGGCCACGTAGCTCCACGTCCCGTCGACCCCGGTCAGGACCGTGGCGACGGGCACGAACGAGCTCTCGCCGAACGGCTGTCCGAGGATCGTCACCTTGACGCCCATCTGCCTGCTCGAGACCGTCCCGGTCAGCGTCACGAAACGCCCGTAGACGGGCTCCAGGGTCGTCTGCGTCATCGTCACGGCCTGCAGCGTCGTGAACGCGACATCTGCGCCGCGACTCGTGCCCGCGCTGCTCGTTGCGACGAGGCGATAGTGGTAGGTCACGCCCGGCACAAGGTTCGAGACGAGGGCGGAGACGGCTCGACTTCCGCCGCTCGAGCCGGCGCTCGTCGTCGGCGTCCTCGACCCGAACGACGTGCTTGGCCCGTACTCGAAGTACCAGGTCGTCGGCCGCCCCTTCGGATCGAGCGTGCCGACGAGAGAGGCGGTGTTCACGCCGACACCCTGCGCGGCGCTGGTCTGCACGGAGGGCGGGCCGAACGTCGAGAACGTCTGGTCGGCGCCGACACTCGTCCCGGATGCGTTGGTCGCCACCAGGCGAACGTGGTAGGTCGTCCCTGCTGAGAGGCCGGAGAGCGACGTGGAGACGCTCCTCGCGCTCGTGCCCGAGCCGGCGCTCCGGACGGACGTCTTCGTGCCGTAGCTCGGGCTCGTGCCGAACTCGAAGTACCAGTTCGTGGCCTGGCCGTTCGGGTTGACGCTGCCGTTCAGCCTCGCGGCCGTGGTCGAGACCGAGCTCGGAGCGCGGGTGACAACGCTCGGTGCTCCGACGAGCACGACGATCCTGTCCGCGCCGCGGCTCGTGCCCGCGTCGCTCGTCGCCACGAGCCGGTAGTGATACGACCGGCCCGCCTGAAGTCCGGAGACCGGGGCGGACACGTTCAACGTGCTCGTGCCCGCGCCTGCATTCTGGACGGGTGTCTTCGTTCCGTAGCTCGTGCTCGTGCCGTACTCGAAGCTCCACGTCGTCGGCCGTCCGTTCGGATTGACGGTTCCCATCAGATTGGCGGAGGTCGTGGTGACGCTGCCCGCCGGGCTCGTGACGACCGACGGCGTCGCCGAGGTCGTGACGATTCCGTCCGCGCCCCTGCTCGTCCCCGTCCCGTTCGATGCGACGAGGCGGTAGTGGTACGTCGTGCCGGCCTCGAGGTTGGCGATCGTCGCGGTGACGTCGATGTTGGTCGTGCCCGACCCGGCGTTCGAAGTCGCGCTCTTCGATCCGTAGGTCGTGCTCTTGCCGTACTCGACATGCCAGGTCGTCGCCTCGCCGTTCGGGTTGACCGTGCCGGCGACGGTGGCAGCGGTTGGCCCGTACGCCGTCACGGGGCCGGTGATCGCGGCCGGCGCCGAAGCAGCGGCCGCACCTCCGACAGCGATCGACAGGAACACGCTCCCTGCCGCGAGAGCGCCGAGAAGACCTTTGCCGCCTTTCCGCATGATCATCGTCAGGGTCTAGATACCCCGAGCTCATGAAGACGCTGTTTTGAAGGCGGAAGGTTTTTCGGTGTGCCCCAGGGTCACGCCGCGCCGGAGCGCCCCACGCGTCTCGTCGAACCTCCGGCGCGACACGACACCTGCGTGCGAAGGTTCCGGCATGGAGATCGTCGATCCCAGGATCGCCGAGTACGTCGAGCGCTTCAGCACGCCGCACGATCCTCTGCTTGCCGAGGTGGCCGAGGAGACGCGGCGAACGCTGAGTGCACCCGGGATGCTTACCGGGCCGATCGCCGGGCGGCTGCTCGAGATGCTCGTCTGGGTCGGGCAGCCTCGGCGCGTGCTCGAGATCGGCACCTACAGCGGCCACTCGGCGCTCGCGATGGCGGCCGCGCTGCCGGCGGACGGGCGTATCGACACCTGCGAGCTCGACCCCGCCCACGCCGAGGTGGCGCAGCGCTACTTCGACCAGAGCCCCTGGGGCGACCGGATCACGCTCCACCTCGGCCCGGCGCTCGAGACGATCGGGCGTCTCGAGGGCGAGTTCGACTTCGTCTTCCTCGACGCCGACAAGGCGGGGTACGTCGACTACTACGAGGCGGTCTTCCCGCGTCTGGCCCCGCGCGGGCTGATCGCGGCCGACAACACGCTCTGGGGCGGCGCCGTGCTCGACCGCGACGGCCCGATCCCACGCTTCAACGAGCACGTCCGCAGCGACCCGCGCGCGGTCTGCGTGATCCTCAGCGTCCGCGACGGCGATCACGCTCATCCGCCGCGCCGACTGATGGAGATCGGCGTCTACACCTTCGCGGAGCTCTATCCCGATCCGTCCAGCGGGCAGGCGATCAGCGCCGAGCAGCGGCTGCGCAACCTGATCGAGGAGATCGAGCTCGCCGACCAGGTCGGACTGGACGTGTTCGGGCTCGGCGAGCACCACCGGCCCGACTTCGTCGTCTCGGCGCCCGCCGTCGTGCTCGGCGCGGCCGCGGCGCGCACGGAGCGCATCCGCCTGACGAGCGCGGTCTCGGTGCTCAGCTCGGACGACCCGGTGCGCGTGTTCCAGGACTTCGCCACGCTCGACCTGCTCTCGGGCGGCCGCGCCGAGATCATGGCCGGCCGCGGCTCGTTCATCGAGTCGTTCCCGCTGTTCGGCTACGACCTGAACGACTACGACGAGCTCTTCGCCGAGAAGCTCGGGCTGCTGCTCGCAGCTGCGCGACGCGGAGCGCGTCACGTGGTCCGGCACGCACCGGCCGGCGATCGACGACCTCGGCGTCTATCCGCGCCCCGTGCAGGAGCCCGCTGCCGGTCTGGGTCGCCGTCGGCGGCAACCCCGAGTCGGCGGTCCGCGCGGGCACGCTCGGGCTGCCGATGGCGCTCGCGATCATCGGCGGCCTGCCCGAGCGCTTCACGGTCTTCGCCGAGCTCCACCGCGAGGCCGCCCGCCGCGCCGGGCACGAGCCGCCGCCGGCCCTCAGCATCAACTCGCACGGCTACATCGCCGACACCTCGCAGCAGGCGCTCGACGAGTCCTTCCCGTACGCGGCGGCGATGATGAACAAGATCGGCCGCGAGCGCGGCTGGCCGCCGATGACGCGCGCCGACTACGACGCCGCGGCCACGCTGCGCGGCGCGAACTTCGTCGGCAGCCCGCAGCAGGTGATCGAGAAGATCCTCTTCCAGCACGAGCTCTTCGGCCACGACCGCTTCCTCGTGCAGTTCAGCCTCGGCACGCTGCCGCACGCGAAGGTGATGCGCTCGATCGAGCTGCTCGGCACCGAGGTCGCACCGGCCGTTCGCGCCGAGCTCTCGCGCCGGGCCGCGGCCGGCGCGACGGCCGCCTGAGCACCCGTCTGGGATCATCGGCGCATGCCACCGCCTCCGTCGGGACCGCGATCCTGTGCAGCCGGTCGGCGCCCTACGCGTAGCGGATCCGCACGGTGCGGCGTCTGCCAGTGCGCACCCGTGCGAGCAGGTCGTCGAGGAAAGAGTGGACGCCGCGGGGCGGCCGCCGGTGGGCGGCCGCGATCGTACCGAGCAGCGCCAGCGTCGTCATCGCCCAGAGGAGGTGGAACGTGACGGTGGCGCCCGGCTCGAGGTCGACGAAGGCGGCGTCGACAAGGTAGGCCGCGACGAGCGCCGCGCCGGGGATGAGGAGCCGGCGGGCGTTACGGAGAAGAATGTGCGGTGCAGCCATGCCGGCAGTCTGCGACATCGGCGCCGCTTCGGGAAGGCGGCCCACCCCCGTCTCGAGGTGCGGCCAGCCGTACCTCGTCTCCGCGGCGCGGCGCCGGAGACGGGCAGCTTCCACCCGCCTCCGGACGCTCTCCTAGCGTCCGCGGCCGGCCTTTCGGCCGGCCGGCCGGGGCTCAGGCCTCTTCGGCTTCGAGCTCCGCCTCGATCGCTGCAATCGCGAAGCCGAGCGCCTCTGTGATGTTCGCGGCCGCGGAGACGGTGCGGGCGGTGCCGATGATCGGGGCGACTGCGATGAGCACGCCCTGGACGTCCTCGATCGTGATTCCCGAGTCGGCGGCGGCGCCGACGTTCATCAGGTACGAGATGGCGGGCGCGTCCACGGCCGCCAGGGCGGCGATGCGGGCGAGCATCAGCTCGCGGTTGTCGAGGTTGCTGTTCTCGATCGAAACCGCGGTGATGGCAGCGAGCGTGTCGAGGACCGGTGTTTCTTCGTCAGTCATGGCTTCTCCTGGTCGGTTCGGGATCTCTGGTCGCGAGCGCGCCGATCATCTCACACCGCCCCCTCCCGGCAGGCGGAGGCCCGAGCGCCGCGCGCCACGCCGGCGAGCGCCCGCCGCCACCGCCTGCCCGCTGCCCGGAGTTGCTTCAAGATGCGCCGCACGATGACCGGATTCACGCTCCCGCAGTTCGGGATCTTCGCGCAGGGAACCCACGCGCATCACTTTCTCGAGTTCGACCTTCGGCCTGGGATCAAGCCGCCCCAGGCCGTCGCCTCGTTCCGGCGGCTGCGAGCTCCCGAGGTTTCGTCGGGCGGCGTCAATTTCGTGATCGCCTTCGGCTCCGACGCCTGGCGCGAGGTCGCGCCGTCGATGACCCCGGCGTCGCACGCGCCCTTCCGTGAGGTCGCCGGGCCGGACGGCCGCGGCGCGCCGGCGACGCAGCACGACGCCTGGCTGTGGATCAGCGGCAGCGACCCGGACGTCACCTGGGAGCACGCGCGGGCGGCGACGGCCGCGGTCGAGGACGTGACGGTGCTCGCCGCCGAGCGGCCGGCGTTCACCTACCGCGACGGCCGCGATCTGACGGGCTTCGTCGACGGCACCGAGAACCCGCCCATCCGTCGCGCCGCCGAGGTCGCTCTCGTCCCGCCTGGACAGCCTGGGGCGGGCGGCAGCCACGTGCTCGCCATGCGCTGGGTCCATGACCTCGACGCATTCGACCAGCTCCCCGTGTCGGAGCAGGAGCGCGTGATCGGGCGGACGAAGGCCGACAGCGTCGAGCTCTCGGACGACGAGAAGCCGCCGACCGCGCACATCGCACGCGTCACGATCGAGGAGGACGGCGAGGAGCTCGAGCTCTTCCGCCGCAGCGTCCCCTACGCGACGGTGGAGGAGTACGGACTGTACTTCGTCGCGTTCAGCGCCGACCCGTCGCGCTACGACCGCATGCTCGCGCGCATGTTCGGCAGCGACGGCGTCCACGACCGCCTCACCGAGTTCTCGCGGCCGGTGAGCGGTGCCTACTACTTCGCGCCGTCGCTGAACGACCTGCGCGAGATGGCCGGGCCTGAGGACGACTAGATGGTCGATTCCACGCGATCAACCATCTAGCGTCGACCGGTCCGCCAGCGGATCTCGGCCGCTCCGCGGCAGCAAATGGCGGGGGGCAATCCTCGGCCTGCGCGCTAGGGTGGCTCGATGTTGGCCGTGCCCTGTGGCCTCCCGTCCTACGTCGGCGCGTGGCCGCCCGTCGTGGCCGGCGCCGCGATGATCCGGCCGCTTGCGGAGCTCGCCGGCTCGACTCCGCATTCGGCCTCGGCCTGTGGGGGCAGCCGCCTGTACGGCCGCGACGATGTGCGCGCCGGGGAGCCACAGGCCCGCGACGGCGAGGCAGCCCGCCGGTAGCCCTTGCACTGCCGCGGCGAGCGCGTCATCCTCTGCGCCTGGCTGCTTCGCCCGTACCTTCGCCTGCACCGGCGCCGGTCTCCTCGCTCCGGGACACCTTCTGGCCGCTCACGCTGCTCTTGCCGCTGGCGCTGATCGCGCTCCTGCGCGGCGCGCCGCAGATCGACGAGCGGTGGGAGAACCACCCTGCGCACTTCTGGATCGTCCTGCTGACCGCGCTCGTCTGCCTGGCGCTCGCGCTTGCGATCAGCGAGGGAGCGCGCCGCCGCCGCGACGCGAGACTGCTCCTGATCGGCTTCGCCTTCGTCGTGAGCGCCGGCTTCCTCGGACTTCATGCCCTGGCGACTCCGGGTGTCTTTCTCGAGGGGAAGAACGCCGGCTTCGTACTCGCGACACCGGTCGGCCTCATTCTGGCCGGCTGTTTCGCCGCCGCCTCCGCGGTCGAGTACGGGCTCGAGACCTCGCTCTGGATCGTCCGGCGCGCCTGGCTGCTGCTCGCGCTCGTCCTCGCTCTGATCGCCGCCTGGGCTGCCGTCTCCCTCGCCAACCTGCCTCCCCTCGAGCAGGCGGTCCAGCCGCAGGATGTGGACGCGCCGCTCGGAGCGGTGGCGGCGGTCGGCGTCGTCGCCTACGCGTACGCCTCCTTCGCCTACTTCCGCGTCTACCACCGGCGCGGCAGCGGGCTCGCCTTCGCCGTCGCGTTCGCATTCGCCCTCCTGGCCGAAGCACTCGCCATCGCCGTCCTCTCGCTGGCGACGAGCTGGCAGCTGAGCTGGTGGGAATGGCACGGGCTGATGGTGATCGGGTTCGTCTCGATCGGGGTCGCCGCCGCTCGCGAGTGGCACGAGGAACGGTTCAGCGCCCTCTACCTCGACGAGACGCTGCGGGGGCACAAGGAGGTCAGCGTCCTCTTCGCCGACCTCGCCGGGTTCACGCCGTTCACGGAGGAACACGGTTCCGCCGGCGTGCACACGATGCTCGTCACCTACTTCGGCCGACTCGCGCCGATGATCCGCGACGAACATGGCGGCGAGGTGGCCGAGTTCATCGGCGACCAGATCTTCGCGGTCTTCAACAAGGCGGGCGACCAGCCGGACCACGCGACCCGCGCCGCGAGGGCAGGACTCGCGCTCCAGCGTGTCGCGGCGGAGATTCGGGCCGAGCATCCGGACTGGCCTCATTTTCGCGTCGGCATCAACAGCGGCGAGGTGCTCGCCGGCGTCGTCGGCGACCGCGGACACCGGATCCACGGAGTGTTCGGCGACACGGTCAACCTCGGCTCGCGGCTCGAGGGGCAGTCGCCGGTCGACGGCGTGATGATCGGCGCGGCCACCTACGAGCAGCTTCCTCCGGGCGCAGTCGCCGAGCGCCAGCCCGACCTGCACGTGAAGGGCAAGGCCGAGGCAGTCGTCGCCTACGTCCTGCGCGACGTCCCCTGACGCTGTCCGGCAGAGCGAGGCGCCCACTCGATTTCGATCGCACCGATGCGGTACGCTCGTTGCCCCGTCAGGAGCAGGAGGAGCCATGGACACCGTCAAGGAATTCTTCGAGTCGCTGCCGTCGCGTGTCCCGGCCGAGAACACGGCCGGCATCACCAACTCCTACCTTTTCGAGATCAAGGAGGTCGGCACGTGGCTCGTGGCCGTCGACGACGGGAAGATGACCGTCACCGAGGGCGACGGCGAGGCCGACGTGCGCATCGGCATGTCCGAGGAGATCTTCCACAAGCTGATCAACGGCGAGCAGAACCCGATGCGGGGCGTCATGACCGGGAAGATCAAGGTCAAAGGGAACATGGGCGCAGCCTCGAAGCTCGGGAAGATCCTCGGCTAGACGGCCCGACGCTCGGCACGCGAACGCATCCGCACTCGATCGAAGGAGAGACCGAATTGGCTGAACATCCCAACGTCGCAAGGCTTCGCCGCGGTTTCGAGATCCGCACCGGAGGCAACTTCGGAGACGAGGAGATGGCGTTCATGGACGACCTGTTCGACGAGGACATCTTCTGGCACGGAAGCGGCAGAGGTCAGTTCGCCGAAGGCGCAGAGGGAAGCAGAACGTCTTCATGATGTTCGGCCTGGTCGCCGAGGAGACGGGGGGCACGTTCCAGATGACGGTCGACGACATCTACGCCGACAACACGCACGGCATCGTCACGACGCACGTAGTCGCCGATCGCAACGACAGGCACTACGAGTGGAAGGAAGTCGACATCTTCCACCTGACCCCGGAAGGTCGGATCAAGGAGTTCTGGGGGATCCCGGAAGACCAGGACGAGCTCGACCGCTTCTTCAACGACTGAAGCTCTCCGCCGTCCCCTCGTCAGTCCTGCCAGAACGCGTCTCGCTCGGCCTCGTCGGTGGGGATTCCCCAGAACTCATACGCCCTGCCGTCGGTGTCGAGGTGGAAGATGTTGACCTCTTTCACGTCCATGTGCTTGTCCGGCCTGTCGGGACGGTCGGCGGTCAACTCGACGAACGATGCGGCGTGGGTGTCGTCGGCGAAGACCTCGTGGATGTCGAAGAAGAGCGTCCCGCCGGTCGCCTCGCTGAACATGTTGAACTGGGCGATCACCTCGTCGCGGCTGCTCGGCTGGGCCTGCTCGGCCCACTCGCTGTCGCCGCCGAAGTGCCAGAGCACCTGGTCGGCGAGGAAGCGCTCGATGATGGCCGTGTCCTCGGGCCCGAAGGTGCTTCGCTGGCGGGCCTCCTCGGCCGCGCGGAACGGAGCGAGGTTGCGATGCTCGGGGAGCGGCGTGCCGGCCGCGGCGGCGGCCACGATCGCGCTGTCGGTGGGCAGGCCCCAGAGCTCGGAGACCTTTCCCTCGGAGCTCAGATGGAAGATGCACGCCTGGCGCACCGTCCCGGATCCGCCCGCGGAAAGCTCGAGCACGGCCGCTGCGTGGACACCGTCCGCGTAGACATCGCCGACCTCGATACCGGGGGCGCCACCGCCCTGCTTCGCGAACGCGTTCCAGAGCCCGATCACCTCTGTCTTGCCACTCGTCTCGCCCGAGGCGTTCGCCGCGCCGTGCCAAACGACGTCGTCGGCGAAGAGACCGTCGAGCAACACCTCGTCGCCCGAGTCGAGGGCGACTCGCCGCCGCAGTTCGAGAGCCTGGCGGAACCTTTGAACGTCGGGGTGCTCAGCCACCAACCACCTCCTTGGGGTCGACTTGCATTGTGACGAATCGCGACCGGATGTCGCGACCGGATGCTGCGATCGGCGAAGCGTCGTTCAGCCAGGCCCGGGCATCAGCCCGACCTGCTGGAGCAGACCGAGCATGTCGGATTCAGCCCACTCCTCGACCACGCGGCCATCTGCGATGCGAAAGATCGTGATGCCGGAGCTCGTCACCATGTTCCCGCTCGGCGGAGAGCCCATGAACTCTCCCTCGTGAACGCCGCGCGCCGACCAGCGAGCGACGACCCTGTCTCCCTCGGCGACGAGGTCATCGATCCTCCGATCGAGGTTCGGGAACGCCGCCAACATCACCTGCGAGTACTGACGGTGACCGTCGGCGTCGAGCGGTGGCATGCCGGGAAAACGCCCGACCCATTCTGGGCCGTACAGCTCGTCGTGCTGTTCGAGAATCGTCGTGAGCGGAGCGAACAGCCCTCGGACAATCTCCTTGTTCTCTTCGAGTCCCATCTCGAACATCTCCCGTCGGTTAGTCGGTTTTGGAGCCAGCGAGGCATCGATGGCACCGAGCGCGATCGCGTCGAACGGACGTCGGACCGATTAGCGCAGGTGAGTGGCGAGGCAGTCCAGAGACCACGTACGACGGTGAAGGCTAGGCCCAAAGCTGGTCGACCGCATCAGCATCCTCGTGAATCCCCCAGAACTCGACGATTCGGCCGTCGGCGTTCAGGTGGAAGACCATCGCCTCGTACCACTGCATGTGGGTGTCACCCTTGTGGACGTCGTTGTGGACGAGCGCAATGGCATGGTCGTCGTCCGCCAAGACGTGCTTCAGATCGCGCTTGAAGGAGCCGGCGGCCTCGATCTTCCCGAACTGCTCGAACACCGCATCCCTGCCGTGGACCCCTTCGGCCCACATCTCGCTCGTGCCGCCGCCGTGCCAGACGACGTTCTCGTCGAACAGGTCCCAGAGGAAAGCGAGGTCCTCCTCCGTGGGTTGCGCCTCCTTCCGGAGCTCGAGACCCCGTCGAATCCTTGCGACATTCGGGTGCTCTGCCAAAGGTGGCCTCCTTGAAAACGTGCTAGTTCGTAACGAGTGAGTCGTCTGCAGACGCACTCACGCTGGCGGGCCGCCCGGAATCGCGCCGACCTGCTGGAGCAGGCCGAGGGTGTCCGACTCGCTCCACTCCTCGACGATGCGCCCGTCCGAGATCCGGAAGATCGTGATCCCCGAGCTCGTGGCGAACTTGCCCGACGGCGGGATGCCCTGGAACTCACCGGTTTGCGTTCCTCGTGCCGTCCAGCGCGCCACTACCTTGTCGCCGTCGGCAATCAGATCCTCGATCCGGCGCTCGAGGTCCGGGAACGCGGTCAGCATGACCTCGCTGTACTGGCGATGACCATCGGCGTCGATTGCCGGCATGCCGGGGAAGTGCCCGACCCAGTCCGGCCCGTAGAGCTGGTCGTGCGACGCCAGGACGACGTCGAGAGGAGCGAATGCCGTCCTGACGATGGCCTTGTTTTCGTTGGTCGATGTCATGGCTTGCGACGACACGTCATACCGCCAGCCGCGGCTGGCTCCGGGCGTCAACCCTACAACCGCGTCGCCCGTTCACCGCCGAGGTCGGATCAAGATTTGCTCAGCTCGTCCGGTTACTTCCACTCGTAGTACTTGATCTCCATGTTCCTCGCGGTCTCGTCGATCTCGAACTCGAACAGCACCGCGATCGGGTTCAGCTGCGCGAAGTGCGGCGAGGCGCTGAAGAAGTACAGGGCCCCGCGCCAGGACGCCGCGCCACCCTTGCCGAGCATGTGACCGACGCCGGTTCCGGTGTACGAGGCGGCCTCGGCCTCCTGCGTGAAGATCACTCCGTCCGCCGTGCCCGTGAAGTTCCCGTCCGGCCGGTAGACCGATGCGTACGTCGCGTAGTCGACGAACGGCACGCCGAGCATCGTGCCCTGCCCCTGGAACTGGCTTTCCACCTTGACCCCGAAGCCGTCCTTGACGACACGAAATGCGGTGACAGAACCTGTCTCCTCGCCGATCTGCTCTCCGAATGCCACTTCGATACCTCCCGGTCGGATTGGACCCTGGAGGGAGATACAACGCTGCGAGGGGTCTTGTCAACCGGGTGCCGCGGCGCAGGCTCGACGGAGCCGCCGGCGGCGTAGAGTCGGCGGAGCCGCAGATGTGGAGGCCGTGGCTTCGCCGTGGGCGGAGCGAGAGCCACGGGCGCAGGTGCCGGCTTGCCGGTACCGGAGCGGGAGTCAGTTGTTCGGCTCGGGTCCCGGAAGTAGGATCGACCGACCGTGTGGCGCGCGAGGTCGCGCCGGCGGGATCCATGCCGCCGACCCGAGGAGGGATGCCATGCCTGAAGCCGAGAACCGCCGTCTCTTCCAGCGTTACTTCGACGAGGCCGCGAACGGGGGCAACCTCGATCTGCTCGAGGAGATCTTCGCGAGCGGACTACCTGCACCACGATCCGGCGAACCCCGATCCGCGTCCCGTGGTCGGCCCGCAGGGGGTCAGGGACCACCTGGTCTCGCTCATGGGGGCGTTCCCCGATCTGAAGTTCGAGGTCGACGACATGGTCGCGCAGGGAGACGAGATCGTCGTGCGCTGGACGGCGCGCGGGACGAATACAGGTGACTATTTCGGCATGCCCGCCACGGGCAAGTCGATAGAGATCACCGGCATGAACACGTGGAACACACGAGACGGCAAGGCGATCGAGGGTTGGGTCAACCGCGACGACATGGGGCTCTTGCAGCAACTCGGCGTCGTCCCTGCGCCCGGTTGAGACTGGGCCCGGTTGACCGCGTAATCACCGCCAGCAGAGGAGACGACGATGGGCTTGGAAGAAGATCGCACGAGAGACCTCGTTCTGCGCATGTACGACGAGGTGTGGAACAAGGGGAACATGGCGGCCGCGGACGACGCCGTGAGCCCCGACTTCGACGACCACCCGCCGACCCGCTTCTTCGACGTCGGCCGCACGGGCCCCGGGGCGCTGACGGAGGCTGCGGAGTCCTTCCGCAACGCGATCCCCGACTTCCACGACACGCCCGAGCTCGTCGTGGTCGAGGGCGACCGCGCCGCCTACCTCGGGATGATCTCCGGCGTCCAGACGGGCGAGATGTTCGGCTTTGCGCCCAAGAACCGGCGGATGCGCGTCTGGGGCATCAACATCTTCGCGCTGAAAGACGGGCTGATCTCCGAGCGCTGGGGCCAGTTCGACGTGCTGAGCGATGATGCAGCAGCTCGGCGTCGCGCCCGGGCCCCCGATGCCCGAGGCGCCCGAGCAGGGGCCGGAGTACGGCGACCCGCACCGCTCGGGCCAGGACCCGCCGACCGACATCGAGGCGAACAAGGACGTCTACCGCCGCATGGTCGAGGAGGTCGTGAACCAGGGGCACTTCGACGTCGTCGACGAGCTCTTCCATCCCGACTACGTCGACCACGTCGCGCCGCCCGGCACCCCGCCCGGCTTCGAGGGCGTGAAGGCGATCTTCAAGATGTTCCGCACCGGCTTCCCCGACGTGAAGTTCACGATCGACCAGATGATCGGCGAGGGGAACTACGTCGCCACGCTCGTCCACGGCGAGGGCACGCACACCGGTCAGTTCGTCGAGTTCCCGCCGAGCGGCAAGCACGCAGTCTGGCGCTCGGTCGGCTTCTTCCGCATCGAGGACGGGAAGATCCGCGAGCACTGGGGCATCCCGGACCTGCTCGGGCTCCTGATCCAGATCGGCGTCATCCCGCCGCCGCAGGCCGCGAGTGCTGCCGGTACGGTGGAGGCACAGGTCTGATGAGCGCCGACGCGAACCGCGCCCTGATCCAGCGCTTCTACGACGAGGGCTGGAACGCCAACAACCTCGACGTCTACGAGGAGCTCGTCACCGACGACTTCGTCGACCACCAGGCCATTCCCGGCCTCGAGCCGGGACGCGAGGGCTTCAAGATGCTGAACGTCATGTTCCGTTCGGCTTTCCCGGACGTGTGGGTCAACGTCGACCAGATCGTCGCCGAGGACGACAAGGTCGCGTGCCGCTGGACCTCGACGGGGACGCACCAGGGCGACCTGTTCGGCATCCCACCGACGGGCAACCAGGTGAAGGTCACCGCAACGGTGTGGTACCGGGTAGAGAACGGCAGGCTCGCGGAGGGATGGATCAACCGCGACGACTTCGGCCTGATGCGACAGCTCGGCGTCATCCCCTCGCAGTAGGCGAGGTCGCTCGAGGGGCGGCGGCCGAGGAGCCGCCGCCTCAGCTCGTCGAGGCCGGCGCCTTCGTTGGCGCATCGCCGAGGACGACCGTCGAGATCGCGCTCGTCGCCGCGCGGTTGAAGCAGAACGGCGAGACGACGTGTGTCTCGACGTGCTCCAACTGGGGCTCCGCGGCAGCCTTCACGCCGTGCAGGAGCGCGAACGTGAGCCCGACGCCGACGAACGCGATTACCGCGAGCGCCCAGTAGGCGAGACTGAAGCCGCTCACCATCGCCTGGGCCGTGGCGAGCTCCTGCGGAATGCCCTGACGCAGCAGGTCGGGCAGCTCGTTGGCGAACTGCGTGCTGAAGATGGTTGCGGCGACGGCGAGGCCGACCGCCCCGCCGACCTGCTGCGTGGTGTTCATGAGCCCGGACGCGAGGCCCGTGTCGCGCTCGGCGACGCCGGCGAGGGCGAGGATCGAGATGGGCACGAACGAGAACCCCGTGCCGAGACCGATCAGGAGCAACGGGACGAGCAGGTGCTTGACGTAGGTGCCGTCGACAGGTATCTGCGAGAAGTAGACGAGCCCGCATCCCATGGCCAGCAGGCCGGTCACCATCACGTACTTCGGCCCGGTTCGCGTCACGAGCGTCTCCGCGATGCCGGCCGAGATCACCGCCATCAGCGCGGTCGCGAGCATCGCGATGCCGGTCTGGAGTGCGGAGTACCGGAGCACCTCCTGCATGTAGAGCGTGAGCAGGAAGAAGGTGCTGAACATGACCGCGCCGACGACGACGCCGACCACGTTCGCCGTCGTGACTGTTCGCAGGCGCCAGATCTGCAGCGGCATCAGCGGCGCCGTCACTCTGCTTTCGATGAGAACGAACGCTCCGAGGAGCGCCGCGGAGGCGATCAGGAGGCCGATCGTCTGGGCCGAGCCCCAGCCGACGTCCGGGGCCTTCGAGATCGCGTAGACGAGCAGCACGATCGAGCCGGTGATCGTGAACGCGCCCATCGGGTCGTAGCGCCGCTTGTCGACCTCGACCCGGCTCTCGCGAACCCAGAGCGGGGTCAGCATGGCGACGACCGCGCCGATCGGGACGTTGACCCAGAAGATCCACTCCCACCCGACGTACTTGGTCAGGAAACCGCCGAGGATGACGCCGAGCGCGGCGCCGCTCCCGCCGAGAGCGCCCCAGACCCCGAGCGCCTTGTTGCGCTCGGCGCCCTCGGGGAAGGCCGTGCTGACGATCGACAGCGCCGCCGGGGCGATGATCGCGCCGCCGACGCCCTGCACCCCGCGCATGACGATGAGGAAGCCCTCCGTCTGTGCGAGCCCGCACGCCAGCGAGGCGAGAACGAAGACCCCAACGCCGACGAGGAACACGATCCGCCGCCCGAGCAGGTCGGCCGCGCGGCCGCCGAGGAGGAGGAAGCCGCCGAAAGTGATCGCGTAGGCGGTGACGACCCACTGGAGGTTCTCCTGCGAAAAGTCGAGGTCTGCGCCGATCGTCGGCAGCGCGACGTTCACGATCGAGATGTCGAGCACCGTCATGAGGAAGGCAGCTCCGACGACCCCGAGCGCCTTCCACCGGTTCGGGTCTGGGAGGGTCTGGTTCATGGGTTTGACCCTAGCGCCCGTTCTCGCGACGCGACGGCTCGACCGGCGGGACCGCCACCCATCGACCCCCGAACGGCGCGAGAGCCGCCCCTAGCGGAGCGGCCGGCTCGCGATGTGGTCGACGCCGAACCGTCGCCGACGGCGCCGCGCCGCGGCTTCCCTAGACGTCGGCCGCCGGAACGGCTTCCTTGACGACCGCGATGTGCTGGATGTCCTGCGGCACGCAACTCCCCATGCCGGCGAAGGCCGGAACTCCCGCGTCCTCCCGCTCGCGCGCGGGCTTCGGGATCAGCAGGGCGATCAGCGCCCCGACGGCGAGCACGGCAGCGCCGACCCAGAGCGCGGGCACGAGACCGTCGAGGTACGCCTGGCCGGGCGGCGGGTAGTGGCCGTACTCCGCGAAGATCGCGGCCAGCACGGCGACACCGAAGACGCCGCCGACCTCACGCAGGGCGTTGTTGGCGCCCGAGGCCTGCCCCTCTTCCTCCGGTCGGACCGCCGAGAGGACGACGTTCGCGACCGGTGCGAAGAAGAGGCCCATGCCCACGCCCGCGATGATGAACGGGCCGACCATGGACACGAACCCGAGGTCGGGTGTCACGATCGTCGCCAGCCAGCCGAGCGCGACCGCCTGCAGCGCGAGGCCGAGCGCCATCAACGGCCGCCCACCGACCCGGTCCGACATCGCGCCGGCGACCGGCGCCACGAACATGGTCACCCCGGTCCAGGCGAGCATGCGGAGGCCGGCCTCGAACGGCGTGTAATGGAGCACAGTCTGCAGGTACTGCGTCAGCAGGAAGATCGAGCCGAACATCCCGAAGTACATGCACACGGAGACGGCGTTCGTGGCCGCGAACGCCCGATTGCGGAAGAAGCGGAGCGGCAGCATCGGCTCCGGCGTCCGGTTCTCCCACCAGAGGAAGATGCAGATGAGGATGAGGCCGACGGTCATCGAGATGATCACCTCGGGCGAGCCCCAGCCCTGAGTCTCCGAGCGGACGACGCCCAACACGAGGCCGAAGAGCCCGAAGCCGCTGAGCACGAGACCGACGAGATCGAGCTTGTCGTTCGGGCCGGTCGTCTCGTTCAGGTGCCTCAGCGCGAGCGGGATCGTGACGATGCCGATCGGGACGTTCAGCCAGAAGATCCACTGCCAGCTGATGCCGTCGACGATCGCGCCGCCGACAACCGGGCCGATCGCGACGGCAAGACCGGCGATCCCGCCCCAGGCCCCCAGGATGGCGCCGCGCTTCTCGCGCGGCGCCGCCGCGGCGAGGATCGTGAGCGTGAGCGGCGTGACGATCGCAGCGCCCATGCCCTGGAGGGCACGGGCAACGATCAGCGTTTCGATGCCGCTCGAGAGCGCGGCCAGGACGGAGGCGGCCGTGAAGATCGTCATCCCGATCACGAACATGCGCTTGCGCCCATAGCGGTCGCCGAGAGCAGCTCCGGTGAGGAGCAGGACGGCGAAGGTCAGCGTGTACGCGTTCACGACCCAGACGAGCTCGGGCTGCGTCGCGCCCAGGTCCTGCTGGATCACGGGCAAGGCGGTAACCACGACGAGGTTGTCCAGCGCTGTCATGAACAGCGCGATCGTGGTGATGCCGAACGTCCAAGCCAGCTTGTTCTGAGCCACGTCTTCCTCCGCTCGTCGGGTGGATGCCTACTCTAGAAGGAAAGCCGGGCTCGTGGAACGAGTGGTCTGACCGGCAACGTTCGCCGGTCCGTGGCCCGCGATCACGCGGCGCCAGAGCTCGCCCTCGCCCTTGACAAGGCCGCCAGCCTTGCCTTCGGGCGATGACGAACTCTGGCTTGGTGCTCGCAACCCACGAACCGGGCAACGTTGCCGGTCAAACCACTGGCACAGCTACGCGGAGCCGTCGGGCGCGGGCGGGCCGCCTTCGAGCCCTGGCAAGCTCTTGCCCGCAAGCGCCTTGGCGATCTCCTCCGGCGTCTGGGCACGGATCGCGCCGGTGAACTGGCGGGTGCGCGCGACCCTCGTCGGGCGCTGAGGAGCACCGACGATCTGCTCGACCTGCGGGTTCACGATCTGCTCGCGCACCTGCTCGAGCAGGTCGTCGACCGCGTCGGCCATCTGGCTGACGAATGTGCTGATGATCGGGTTGACGGCCTCCGCGTCAACCGAGGCGTCGGCCTTGAAGCGGAGCCGCCACCGCAGTTCCTCGACGTGCCCGTAGAACGTCGCCAGGTCGGCCATCAACTCGTAGTCGGAGACGATCACCCCGAGCGGGCCGCTCGCCGCCGCCCACGAGCCGGCAGGGAGGTCCGGGAAGAAGTGCTTGTAGTTGTGCGCTTCGAGCTTCGTCCGCTCGATGCTCGCCTTCAGCCGCGTCAGCTCGAGCTCGAGCGCGCCGAACCGTCGCTTGGCCTCGACGACGCGACGCTCTTGCTCCTGCCGGAGGCGCTCGGCCCCGCGGCGCCGCTCGGCCTCGCTCTGGCGCACCTCGTCCTGGAGGCGCGAGTGGCGGTCCCAGAAGAGGGCCGTCGTGAAGGCGAGGGCGGCGCCCGAGTAGCCGCCGATCACGAGCGGCCACATGATCTCGCCGGTGTAGTAGTGCGCGCCGATGATCGGCGCGACCACCGCAGCCACGAGCGCCAGGATCAGGAGCTGCAGCGGGCGCGTGCTGTGCAGGTTCTCGTACCAGCGCTTGTCGTCCGAAGCCTTCCCCGTCTCCGCCATATTCGCCGAGTCTAGACAGGCTGTCGATCAGGCGGCAACGAGGCCCGAGCCGGGCCCAGCCACGGAGAGAGCGAGCTCGATTGCCTCGTCGGACGGCTCGGCGCGCCCGGCGGCCCACTCGGCCCTGAAGCGCTCCTCGCCGAGGCTCTGCCGAACCGGCGGGATGAACTGCTCGCCGAGCGCCACCTCGATCGTGGTCGGCGTCGCGCCGATCGACTCGAGCACGGCCTCGCAGGCACCGAACAGACGGACGGCCTGCGCGCCGTCGCCGCCCGTCGCGACCACCGCTCCCAGCCCCTGGAGGCACTCGGCGGTGACGCGCTTGTCGCCGCGCTCCTTCGCGAGCTTGAGTCCGTCGGAGAAGAGCTTCGCGGCCTCCGAGGCGTTGCCGCCGTCGAGCAGCGCAACGCGCCCGAGGTTGGTCAACGCGAGCGACATGCTCCACGTGTCGCCCAGCTCGCGTGCGAGCTTGAATCCCTCCTGGAGCCGGGCGGCCGCACTGGCGTAGTCGCCGCGCGTCAGCTCGGCGCGACCGAGCGTGAGGACCGAGTTGGCGATCAGCCGCTTGTCACCGAGCTCGCGGCGCAGCGCCAGACTCTGCTCGTACAACTCGTTCGCGGTCGCATCGTCGCCTTCGCCGGCCGAGAGCTCGGCGAGGATGTTGAGCGAGCCAGACTGCACGAGCTTGTCGCCGATCGTCCGCGCCAGCTCGAGCGCGCGGCCGGCGAACTCGCGCGCCTCCTCGTACTCCCCACGCGTCATCACGAGCCAACCGATCTGCTGGAGCGCCTGTGCTTCGAGGCGCGTCTCCTCGGCCTCGCGGGCGAGCTCGAGGCTCTGCTCGAAGAACGGCTTCGCCTGCGGATAGTCGCCCTGCCCGAGCGCCGCGAAGCCGGCGGCGAAGTAGGCCTTCGCCAGGACCGCCGGCGCCACGCCCTCGGAGGCCGCCAGCGCCTCGGTCAGCCAGCGACGGCCCTCGGTCATCAGGCCGCGGATGCTCCAGAAGCGCACGAGCGCGCCGGCGAGCCGCAGCCCGAGCTCGACCTGCCCGGACTCGAACGACCAGGCGAGCGCCGCCCTGATGTTGTCGTTCTCCTCGCTCAGCCGCTCGAGCCACACGGCCTGGCCTGCCCGCGTCAGCTCGGGCTCGGCGGTTTCGGCAAGCTCGACGTACCGGTTCAAGTGCCGGTTGCGCCCGTCCTCGAGCTGTCCCTGCTCGGAGAGCCGCTCGAGCGCGTACTCGCGGATCGTCTCGAGCATCTTGAATCGCGGCTCGCCCTCCGCGCTCTCGCCCTGACGGACGAGGCCGTTGTCGACGAGCGCAGCAACGCCGTCAAGCACCTCGCCGAACTCGAGCTCGAGCGGCAGCCCGGCGACCGTCTCGGCCGTCTCGAGCGACGCGCCGCCGACGAACACGCCCAGGCGCGCGAACAGCGACTTACCCCGGTCGTCGAGCAGGTTGTAGCTCCACTCGATCGTGTCGCGGAGTGAATCCTGCCCGCCTGCGCCGCCGGTGAGGAAGGAAAGGCGCTTCTCGCCGAGGCGAGCGACGATCTGCTCCGGCGTCATCAGCTTCACGCGCGCCGCCGCCAGTTCGATCGCGAGCGGGATGCCCTCGAGCCGGCGGCAGATCTCGGCCACCGCCTCGAGGTTGTCCTTCGAGAGCTCGAAGCTCGGCTTGGCTTCGTGCGCCCGCTCGGCGAACAGCCGTACGGCGGGCGAGTCGGCGTCCGCCGCCCCGCTCTCCGGTACGGCGAGCGGCGGCACCGGGTACTCGCGCTCGCCCCGGACGCGAAGCGGCGTCCGGCTCGTGGCGACGATCTTCAGGCCCGGTACTGCCGAGAGGAGGTCGCCGACGAGCGTCGCCGCCGGGAGCACCTGCTCGAAATGGTCGAGCACGAGCAGCGTCTTCCGGTCGGCCAGGCGCTCGGCGATCGCGTCCGCCAGCGGGAGGTTCGGCGCCTCACGGACGCCGAGCACGTCCGCGATCGCGGAACCGACGAGGTCCGGATCCTGCACGGGCGCGAGGTCGACGAAGTAGGCCTGCGTGTCATCGTCCTGAAAGGTCGTCGCCGCCTCGAGCGCGAGGCGCGTCTTGCCGGTCCCACCCAGGCCGGTCAGGGTGACGAGCCGAGCGGCGGGCTCGGCGAGCAGCGAGGTGACCTGCGCAAGCTCGTCGTCGCGCCCGATGAGCGGCGTTGCGAACACCGGCAGGCTTGGCTCGGCCTCGACGGCCGGCGGCGCGTCGGCGAGGAGCGCCGTTCCCACCGAGATCGCCGAGGCGGAGCCGCCGAGCGCCGCCCGCGCGGCCTCGATCATCTCGCGGCAGGTCGGGAACCGCCCTTCAGGCGATTTCGCCATCGCGCAGGCGATCACCGCGTCGAGCGCCTCAGGCAGGTCGCCGCGAGCCTTCGACACCGCGGGCGGCGGCTCGGTGATGTGCGCGAACATCACGGCCACGTCGGTGTCGCGCACGTAGGGCTTCTGCCCGGTCAGCGCCTCGTAGAGGACGCCGCCGAAGGCGTAGATGTCGGCAGCGTTCGTGATCTCCTTCGCCTCGATCTGCTCGGGCGCCGCGTAGTCGACGGTGCCGACGAACACGCCTTGCTGTGTCAGCCCGCGCTCGCCGGTGCCGCCCTGCTTTGCGATCCCGAAGTCCATCAGGTAGATGCGCCCGGAGTCGTCCTCGATCATCACGTTCGCAGGCTTGACGTCGCGATGGATGACGTCGCGGGTGTGGGCTGCGTCGAGGGCGCCGGCGACCTGTTCGAGGATCGACAGCGCCTCGTTCGGGTCGCGCGTGCCGCCGCCGGCGATCAGCTTCTCCAGATCGGGGCCCTTGACGTAGCGCATGGCGATGTAGACGAGCCCTTCGTGGTCGCCCGCGTCGTAGATCGGGATGATGTTCGGGTGGTCGATCGAGGCGACTGTCTGCGACTCGCGGATGAAGCGCTCGCGGAAGTCGGCGCCGCCGCCGAGCTCCGGCGCGAGCGTCTTCAGCGCCGCCTTGCGCCGGAGCAGGAGGTGCTCGGCTTCGTAGACGAACCCCATGCCGCCGCGTCCGAGCAGGCCGGTGACCCGGTACCCGGCGAGGACCGAGTCGGAGTCGAGAGCGCCGCTCATGCCCGCTCCGGCGCCGGCGAAGCCGGCACCTCTGCTCTTTGTGAGCCTCCGTCGAGCCTACGGCCAAGCTCCCGCTCCGGCGCCGGCAAAGCCGGCACCTCCGCTCTTTGTGAGCCTCCGTCGAGCCTACGGCTCATGAGGTCGCCTCAGGTCGGCGCAGGGGCCGTCCGGCGCGACCGGACACGCCGTGGCCGAGCATCAAGCCGTTCCGAATCGAGCTCATGAATAGGACCCCACGACCGTTCGCACCTCCCCGATCTCGAACCGCTGCCGATCGGACCCTGGCCGCGCATCCTACTCGGCACGCACGCGTTGTAAGGCGTCGCGCGGGCAAACAGGCGGAAAAGAGCTCGGCCGTCTACTTCGCGGTCTGCGCGAGCCGTCCGCCGTACTCGACAGCCGTCTGTGGCCGCTGCTGCGGATCCTTGGCAAGCGCGCTCAGCACAGCCGCTTCGAACTCGGGCGAGAGGTCGTCGCGAAACTCGGAGAGTGCAGGCGGCGGCTCGGCGACGTGCGCGAGCCCGACCTGGATTCCCTCCCGGTCTCCGAATGGCGGCTGGCCCGCGATGCACTCGTAGACCGTGCAGCCGAGTGCGTAGATGTCCGTCGCGGGCGACGCCGGCTCGCCCTTGACGAGTTCGGGCGCCAGGTAGTCGAGCGTTCCCATCACCTGGCCGGGCTTGGTCAGGACGGTGTAGGCGCGTCCTTTCGCGAGGCCGAAGTCCGTCAGCATCGCTGTTCCCTCGGCGTCGATGATGATGTTCGACGGCTTGAGGTCGCGGTGCACGATGCCCGCGTCGTGGAGCGCCTGCAGCCCGGCGCCGACGTGCTGGGCGTACCTGGCGGTATCGGCGACGTCGAGTGGGCCCGAATCGAGCTTCTCGTCGAGCGTCGATCCGTCGATGTACTTCGACGCGAGGAAGCGGCGCCCGTCGGCCTGACCTGCCTCGAGCACCGGCACGAGATGCGGCTCGGTCACCTCGGCCGCGGCCCGCGCCTCCTGCTCGAAGCGCCTCCCGAAGACCGGGTCCTCGATCAGCTCGAACCGCATTACCTTGAGCGCAACGACCGCGCCGTCGGACTCGCGGACAGCCTTGAAGACGAGGCCCATCCCGCCCTCGCCGAGCAGCTCCTCGAGCTTGTAAGGACCGAGAGTCTCGCCGGGCTGGAGCTCACGGCCTGGGGTTTCGCTCATGAAGGACATGGCGGGAGGATATGTTCGCTGCTGGGTTGGGGCAAACCGCCACCGGCGGCTCGCTCGATTCGACCCAAAGTCCCGAGGCCCGGCGCGAGACGTGTGTGCCGATTCGACACGACCATCAGCCTCATTCTGGTGGGGCACGCCCGACGACCCGGTCGTGGCTCGCTCCTCCCCGTCGGTCTCACCGAGCCATCCCGGGGTTGAGGGAGGCTTCAGTCGCGCCCTGAACCCCTCCGCCGAGCGATAATCGGCGCGTGGCGGACGGCCCTCCCCGGATGATCTTCCTCGGCTTCGGGAAGTACGTCCGTGCCGACAAGATCTTCGCGCTCGAGCCGCTCGGGGCCGGTGAGCGGGGCCACGGCGCCCGGACGCGCGTCTGGGTCGAGGGAATCGCCGAGCCGATCGTCGCCTCGCGCACGGAGCGCGCGATCGTCGCGGCCATGGGAGGCAACCCGGCAGGCGAGAGCGCCATGATCCTCGACGAGGCGCTCGACCTCGCCCACCGCGTCGCGGAGGCGGCCGAGCAGGGCCGGTTCGACGTGGTCGACCTGGGACGACGCGCACGCAGGCTGCTGGAGGCGACTGCCCGGCCGCCGGAGGCGGAGAGCCTCTTCTGAGCGCGCGGCCTGTGGCGGGGCGGCCCACAGCCCCCGCGCTGTCCTTCGCGAGGAGCGTCCACGAGGTGGCGCCCGAGCTCGTCGGCGCAGAGCTGTACGTCGAGGGGGTCGGGGGCAGGATCGTCGAGGTGGAGGCGTACGACCACGACGATCCCGCGGCCCACGGCTTCCGCGGCCGCAACGATCGGAACGCCTCGATGTTCGGTCCGCCGGGTCGCGCCTACGTCTACCGCTCGTACGGCATTCACTGGTGCCTGAACCTCGTCTGCGGCGACGAAGGCGTTGCGAGCGCGGTGCTGATCCGCTCGCTCGAGCCGCTCGAGGGGCTCGCGGCGATGCGCGAGCGCCGTCGCCTCGACGACGTCCGGCTCCTCTGCTCCGGGCCTGGCCGGCTCTGTCAAGCCCTCGCGATCACCCGCGACCACGACGGCATGCCGCTCGACCGGCCGCCGTTCGAGCTCCGCCCGGGCCCGAGTCCGGTCGAGCTGCTCACCGGCGGGCGGATCGGGATCACGAAGGCGGCGGACCGCCCGTGGCGCTACGGCCTCGCCGGCTCGAGGTTCCTGAGCCGGCCGTTCCGTGCGCCTGGACGGTGAGACGGTCGCCGGCAGCTAGCCGGTCTCGCACGGCGCAACGTCGAGCTGCACGGTCGTGAACAGCTGCACCGTGGTCGCGCCGCTGCAGTGGCCGTTGTCGCGCTGGAGCTTTCCGTCGCGGAAGACGACGCTGACGGGTGAGGAATACGGGATGGACGGCTGCGGGAACGAGTTCGTAACGAGGTTCAGGTACGGCAGCGCCTTTTCCATGTAGGCCTTCCAGATCAGCGCGGGGTAGGTGCCGCCGGCGACCGGGCGGCCGTGGTACTCGCCGAGCATCGGCCGCAGCTCGTCCGGGTAGCCGACCCACACGGCGGTCACGACGTCAGGCGTGAAGCCGACGAACCACGCGTCACCGTAGTTCTCCGTCGTGCCGGTCTTGCCCGCGACGGGGTACCCGGGAAGGTGCGCCGCCTTCCCGGTGCCGTACGTGACGACGTCCTGCAAGAGATCGTCGATCGTCGCGGCCTGCCAGTCCTCGAGCACAGGCTGCGCGACGAACGAGTTGTTCTTGCGGCAGTTCCCGTCGGCGTCCTCCAGGCACTCGACAACCCGGGGTTCGTTTCCGAAGATGGCGCCGTCGATGCGATAGCCGCCGTTCGCGAACGCCGAGTAGGCGCGCGCCATGTCCAGCGGTGTCGCCGGCTCGCCACCGAGGCCGATCGAGAAGTACGACTGCAAGCGGCGTTCCGATGCCGAGCGCCTTCGCCGTGGCGGCGACGTTCTGCGGGCCGACGATGTTCGTTAGCTGCGCGAACACCGAGTTGTCCGAGTACGCGGTCGCCTGCCGCAGGTCGATCGTGCCGTTGTAGTCGCCCTCGTAGTTACTCACGTGCCAGAGCCGGCCGCCCGCGTCGATCGTCACCGGGTGTGATTCGAGCGTCGTCGCCGGCGAGATCCCACTCTGAAGCGCCGCGGCCAGCACGAACGGCTTGAATGCGGAGCCGGGCTGGCGCTCGCCCTGCGTCGCCAGGTTGAACTGGCTCCTGTGGTAGTTGCGGCCGCCGACCATCGCGAGCACGGCACCGGTGTTCGCATCGAGGCTGACGAGGGCCGCCGTGGGGCCGATCTGCGGCGGCAGAACCTTCGCGATCGCGTCGCGCGCGAACCTCTGCAGCTTGAGGTCGATGGTCGTCCGCACGCGCAGGCCGCCGCCATACACGCCGCGCGTGTGGAACTTCCGCACGAGCTGGTCGGTCACGTAGTTGGCGAAGTACGGCGCCGCCGCGCTCTGAGTCGCCGGCAGGCGCACCGCCTGCGGCTTGGGCAACGGCGTCTTGATCGCGTGCTCGAACTGAGCGCGCCCGAGGTAGTGCTGCTGCAGCATCAGCCGCAGGACCAGGTTGCGGCGGGCGAGCGCGATCCGCGGGTGCGCCACCGGGTCGTAGAGACTCGGCTCGCCGGGGATCCCCGCCAGCAGCGCCGCCTCGGCGGGTGTCACGTTCGCCGTGTCGGCGCTGTGGTCGAAGTAGACGCGGGATGCCTGCTCGACGCCGTACGCGCCGTTGCCGAAGTAGACCGTGTTCAGGTACGCGGTCAGAATCCAGTCCTTCGACTCGGAGCGCTCGAGTCGCCATGCAAGCGCTGCCTCGCGCAGCTTGCGCGAGATCGTTCGCTCGTTCTGGTTGATCGCGTTCTTGACGAACTGCTGGGTGATCGTCGAGCCGCCCTGAACCGCCCCCCGGTTGGTGATGTCTGCCTTGACGGCCCGCAGGATGCTGCGCACGTCGACGCCGCGGTGCTCGTAGAAGCGGCGATCCTCGACCGCCACGATCGCGTGCTTCAGCCACGGTGAGATGTCCTCCGACTCGACGACGATCCGCGCCTGCGACCCGCGCAGGATCGCGAGGATCGTGTGGCCGTTGCTCGCGTAGATGTACGTGTTGGCCTGCTGCCGCTGCGCCTGCCGCGCCGGGTCGAGCGACGGGATCTGCGCCGCGATCGCCGTCAGCAGCCCGAATGTGAACGCGGCGAGCCCGAGGAGGGACAGGATGAAGAGGAGTGCCAGCAGCCTGAGCTTGCGTATGCGCCGGCGTTTCGGCGCACGGGTTCCCCTTCGGAGCAGCGCCAAAACGCTCGCTAGTGTAGCCCTCGCGATGATCGGCGACCTGACTCTGAACGCGGTGAACGTGCTTCCGGCAGGGTGGGCTCGAGGCGAAGCTGACGCTGCGACCGGCCGCTGCGGGTCAAGCTCGGCATCGACGTCACCTCGCCCGACATCCACATCGGCCGCGCGATTCCGCTCCAGCGGATGCGTGCCTTCCAGGACGCGGGCCACGTCGGCGTGCTGATCATCGGCGACTACACGACGCGCATCGGCGATCCGTCCGGGCGGTCGGCCGAGCGGCCGATTCTCTCCGACGAGGAGATCGACGCAAACGCGAGGACGTACCTCGAGCAGGCGATGGTGGTGCTCGACCGGGAGCGCACCGAGGTGCGCTACAACGGCGAGTGGCTGGCCGGCCTCTCGTACGCCGAGGTCGTCCGTCTGGGGCGTACGGTCACGGTCGCGCGAATGCTGGAGCGGGACGACTTCGAGAAGCGCTTCAAGGCGCAGCAGCCGATCTCGGTCTCGGAGCTCCTCTATCCGCTGATGCAGGCCTACGACTCGGTTGCGGTCGAGGCCGACGTCGAGCTCGGCGGCACCGACCAGCTCTACAACCTCCTCACCGGGCGCGAGGTGATGGTCGCACTACGGCCTCGAGCCGCAGGTCGTGCTGACGACACCGATCCTCGTCTCCTGGGACGGCGAGAAGATGAGCTCGTCGCTCGGCAACAACATCCCGCTCACGGGGCTGCCGAACGAGATGTTCGGCCGCACGATGCGGATTCCCGACGAGCTGTTGCCTTCGTGGTGGAAGCTCGTCGCCGAGCAGCAGCCGCCGGCCGGCAGAGCCGATGGATCAGAAGCTCGCGCTCGCCCGCTTGATCGTCGGGCGCTCACACGGGGAGGAGGCGGCGAGGGCCGCGGAGGATCACTTCGCCCGCGTGGTGCGGCGCAACGAGGCACCCGACGATCTGCCCGACGTGGTTCTCCCGGACGGCGACCCGGTGCACCTGCCTGCGCTCCTCGTGGCATCGTTCGGCGTGGACTCGACCTCAGAGGCACGACGCCTGATCCGCCAGGGCGGCGTGAAGGTCGACGGCGTGGCCGTCAACGAAGTCGACCTCGCGACGAAGCAGGCTCCTCGGGGCGGTGCTCCAGGTGGGCAAGCGACGGTTCGCTCGCTTGACTGAGGCATGAGGAGCGCTATACTGCTTTCCGCCGTCTGAACGAGGCGGTGCAGTACGTCCCTCACCTCGACGAACAGGAGCCTTCCAGGGCCGATTCGTATCCGATACGATTCGTTTCACTAGGAGGCCTCTGGCGCGAGTCGGAGGCTTTTTTTCGCCGTCTCGGTGACAGAGAATCCGGGGCACGGTCTTTGAAAACTCAACAGCGAACGTTCAAAACGTCGAGACCTCGACCCTGCTGCCGTTCGCGGTGGCGGGCGAGAGGCAATACCTCGTCGTGTCTTCGGGCACGACCTTTGAGCACCAAGCTCAAAGTGAAAAGAGTCTGTCGGCTCATGCTGCATCGTCGATCGGCACCGGCCGGCAATCACTTCTTCACGGAGAGTTTGATCCTGGCTCAGGACGAACGCTGGCGGCGCGCTTAACACATGCAAGTCGAGCGAGAACCGGTCCTTCGGGACCGGGGAAAGCGGCGAACGGGTGAGTAACACGTGAGTAATCCACCCTCGGCACCGGGATAGCCCGGGGAAACCCGGATTAATACCGGATGGCCCAGCAGCTCTTCGGGGCGGTTGGAAAAGGTAGCTTCGGCCTCCGGCCGAGGACGAGCTCGCGGCGGATTAGCTTGTTGGTGGGGTAACGGCCTACCAAGGCGACGATCCGTAGCTGGTCTGAGAGGACGATCAGCCACACTGGGACTGAGACACGGCCCAGACTCCTACGGGAGGCAGCAGTGGGGAATCTTGCGCAATGGGCGAAAGCCTGACGCAGCGACGCCGCGTGAGGGAAGAAGGCTTTCGGGTTGTAAACCTCTTTCAGGAGGGACGAAGCTACTCGGGTTAATAGCCCAGAGGGTGACGGTACCTCCAGAAGAAGCCCCGGCTAACTACGTGCCAGCAGCCGCGGTAATACGTAGGGGGCAAGCGTTGTCCGGATTTATTGGGCGTAAAGAGCGTGTAGGCGGCCAGATAGGTCTGTTGTGAAAACTCGAGGCTCAACCTCGAGACGCCGATGGAAACCATTTGGCTAGAGTCCGGAAGAGGAGAGTGGAATTCCTGGTGTAGCGGTGAAATGCGCAGATATCAGGAAGAACACCCGTGGCTAAGGCGGCTCTCTAGTACGGTACTGACGCTGAGACGCGAAAGCGTGGGGAGCGAACAGGATTAGATACCCTGGTAGTCCACGCCGTAAACGATGGGTGCTAGGTGTGGGGGGTGTCGACTCCCTCCGTGCCGAAGCTAACGCATTAAGCACCCCGCCTGGGGAGTACGGCCGCAAGGCTAAAACTCAAAGGAATTGACGGGGGCCCGCACAAGCAGCGGAGCATGTGGTTTAATTCGACGCAACGCGAAGAACCTTACCTGGGCTTGACATGCACGGGAATGTCGTGGAAACACGGCAGCCCTTCGGGGCTCGTGCACAGGTGTTGCATGGCTGTCGTCAGCTCGTGTCGTGAGATGTTGGGTTAAGTCCCGCAACGAGCGCAACCCCTGTCCCATGTTGCCAGCGTGAAAGACGGGGACTCATGGGAGACTGCCGGTGACAAATCGGAGGAAGGTGGGGATGACGTCAAGTCAGCATGACCCTTATGTCCAGGGCTACACACGTGCTACATTGGCCGGTACAAAGGGCTGCAAACCCGCGAGGGGGAGCGAATCCCAAAAAGCCGGTCCCGGTTCGGATTGGAGGCTGAAACTCGCCTCCATGAAGGCGGAGTTGCTAGTAATCGCGAATCAGCAACGTCGCGGTGAATACGTTCCCGGGCCTTGTACACACCGCCCGTCACACCACGAAAGTCGGCAATACCCGAAGCCGGTGGCCTAACCCGCAAGGGAGGGAGCCGTCGAAGGTAGGGTCGATGATTGGGGTGAAGTCGTAACAAGGTAGCCGTAGCGGAAGCTGCGGCTGGATCACCTCCTTTCTAGGGATCCCGGAGCTCTTGTACTCCGGAGGCGCCTGTCCCGTTCGATGACTTCGGTCGTCCGGATGGCAGGCTCGCCTAGATCAACGTCGACCTCGACGAACGACGTTCGCTGTTGAGTTTTGAGAGACCGGCTCCAGCCTTCGAATGGGCAAGACGAGCGGCGTCTCGGGTGTTTGGCGGAGTTGTCCGCGCGCACCTTGAAAACTCCATAGCAGCAATAAAGTGAGTTCTTCACGATCAAGAGACTAAGGGCACACGGTGGATGCCTTGGCGCCAAGAGCCGAAGAAGGACGTGGGCGGCTGCGATAAGCCCGGGTTAGGTGCTGACCAACCTTTGACCCCGGGATTTCCGAATGGGGAAACCCACCACTGGTAATGCGGTGGTACTCGTGCCTGAATACATAGGGCATGTAGAGGCAAGCTGGGGAACTGAAACATCTAAGTACCCAGAGGAAAGGAAAGAAACCTCGACTCCCTGAGTAGTGGCGAGCGAAAGGGGATCAGCCCAAACTTCCGCGACGTGAGAGGCGGCAGCCGTTGTCGCGGGAGGGTTGTAGGGCTTCAGTTGATCCGTCTGCCGGCGGGTCGGCGAGTTACAAAGTTGTGTGGTAGGCGAAGTGCATGGAACTGCACGCCGCAGAGGGTAACGGCCCCGTAGCCGAAACTGCACAGCCTCGCTTCTGAAGTTCCTGAGTACGGCCGGGCACGGGAAACCCGGTCGGAACCCGCGGGGACCACCCCGCAAGGCTAAGTACTCCTTGGCGACCGATAGCGAACTAGTACCGTGAGGGAAAGGTGAAAAGTACCCCGGAAGGGGAGTGAAATAGCACCTGAAACCGTGTGCTTACAAGCGGTCGGAGCCGGCTGGTCCGGTGACGGCGTGCCTTTTGCATAATGAGCCAGCGAGTTACTCGTCCACGGCGAGGTTAAGGAAACGGAGCCGTAGCGAAAGCGAGTCTGAACAGGGCGTTCAGTCGTGGGCGGTAGACCCGAAACTGAGTGATCTATCCATGGGCAGGTTGAAGCGGGGGTAAGACCCCGTGGAGGACCGAACCGACCTAGGTTGAAAACTGGGCGGATGACCTGTGGATCGGAGTGAAAGGCTAATCAAACTCAGAGATATCTGGTTCTCCCCGAAATATATTTAGGTATAGCCTCAGACGTTCAATAGCGGTTGTAGAGCACTGTTTGGCCTAGGGGGCCTACCAGCTTACCGAAGTCAGGCAAACTCCGAATGCCGTTATTCCAGAGTCTGGGAGTCAGAGTGCGGGGGATAAGCTTCGTGCTCAAAAGGGAAACAGCCCAGACCGTCGGCTAAGGCCCCTAATTCCATGCTAAGTGGGAAACGATGTCCGATTGCAGAGACAACCAGGATGTTGGCTTAGAAGCAGCCACCATTAAAAGAGTGCGTAACAGCTCACTGGTCAAGTGGTCGGGCGCGGACAATGTAACGGGGCTCAAGCATGGAGCCGAAGCCACGGACTTCATCTTTGATGGAGTGGTAGGGGAGCGTTCCCAAGCCGGCGAAGCGGCGGCGTAAGCCAGCCGTGGAGGCTTGGGAAGTGAGAATGCTGGCACGAGTAACGAAAGGCGAGTGAGAAACTCGCCCGCCGAATGCCTAAGGGTTCCTGAGTAAAGCTAATCTGCTCAGGGTTAGTCGGGACCTAAGCCGAGGCCGAAAGGCGTAGGCGATGGACAACAGGTTGATATTCCTGTACCACGTCCCAACCGCTATCACCAATGGCGGGACGGGGTAGGCTAGGGGAACCCAGGCGATGGTCGACCTGGGGTAACCGCGTAGGGCGGGAGATAGGGAAATCCGTCTCCCATCAAGCCTGAGACGGGACGCCGAGGCCGTTAAGGCCGAAGTCCTCGAAGCCATGCCTCCTAGAAAAGCGTCTAGGGAGGTTGGACGTGCCCGTACCAAAACCGACACAGGTAGGCAGGTAGAGAATACCAAGGCGATCGGAAGAACCCTCGAAAAGGAACTCGGCAAAATGGCCCCGTAACTTCGGGAGAAGGGGCGCCACGGTAGGGTGACAATCCCTCGCGGATTTTAGCCCGAGGTGGCCGCAGTGAAACGGCCCAACCGACTGTTTACCAAAAACACAGGTCTCTGCGAAGTCGAAAGACGACGTATAGGGGCTGACGCCTGCCCGGTGCCGGAAGGTCACGAGGAGAGGTTAGTCTTCGGACGAAGCTTTGAATCCAAGCCCCGGTAAACGGCGGCGGTAACTATAACCGTCCTAAGGTAGCGAAATTCCTTGTCGGGTAAGTTCCGACCTGCACGAATGGCGTAACGAGTTGGGCGCTGTCTCTTCGAGGGATCCGGTGAAACTGTAGTCTCGGTGAAGATGCCGAGTACCCGTGGTTGGACGGAAAGACCCCGTGAACCTTTACTACAGCTAGATGTTGGAGTTCGGGGTACGTTGTCCAGGATAGGTGGGAGGCTTTGAAGCGGGGGCGTCAGCTCTCGTGGAGCCAACCTTGGGATACCACCCTTCGTAGTCTGGGCTTCTAACCCGCTGCCGTGATCCGGGGCGGGAACAGCATCTGGTGGGTAGTTTGACTGGGGCGGTCGCCTCCCAAAACGTAACGGAGGCGCGCAAAGGTTCCCTCAGCACGGTTGGAAATCGTGCGTAGAGCGCAAAGGCATAAGGGAGCTTGACTGCGAGAGAGACATCTCGAGCAGGGACGAAAGTCGGCCTTAGTGATCCGGCGGTAACTAGTGGACGTGCCGTCGCTCAACGGATAAAAGGTACTCCGGGGATAACAGGCTTATCCTTCCCAAGAGTCCACATCGACGGAAGGGTTTGGCACCTCGATGTCGGCTCGTCGCATCCTGGGGCTGGAGTAGGTCCCAAGGGTTGGGCTGTTCGCCCATTAAAGCGGTACGCGAGCTGGGTTCAGAACGTCGTGAGACAGTTCGGTCCCTATCCACCATGGGCGTTGGAGGCTTGAGAGGAGTCGTCTCTAGTACGAGAGGACCGAGACGAACAGACCTCTGGTGTATCAGTCGTCGTGCCAACGGCGCTGCTGATTAGCCACGTCTGGATGGGATAACCGCTGAAAGCATCTAAGCGGGAAGCCCACCTCGAGATGAGGCCTCCCATCTCCTAGAGAGAGTAAGAGCCGTGGAAGACCACCACGTCGATAGGCGGGACGTGCACGCACAGCAATGTGTTCAGCGGACCCGTACTAATTGCTCGAGGTCTTGATTTAGAACACACCCAAGCTGCTATGGAGTTTTGAGGGTGAGCGCGGGAAGTGTCGCAGCTCAACACCCCACATCCGGGGCCTCACAATTTGGGCGGTCATAGCGGCGGGGAAACACCTCTTCCCATTCCGAACAGAGAAGTTAAGCCCGCTAGCGCCGATGGTACTCGGAGAGCAATCTCCCGGGAGAGTAGGACGCCGCCCATTTCTTCCTGACGGGCTCCGGAGACGGGGCCCGTCGTTGTTCTCTGAGCCGCAGGCCGGCCTCAGGCGGCGCGCAGCTTGTCGCGCCACTCCGGATCGAGCTCGCGCAGGCGCTGGACGCGCTCGCCGAGTGGCGGGTGCGTGGTGAAGAGCGCCGCGAGGCCTTCTTCGGCGAACGGGTTCGTGATGTACAGCGGCTCGGTTGCCGGGCTCGCCTGGAAGGCGACGAGCTCCATCGTGCTCTCGAGCCGGAGTAACGCGTCCGCCAGGCCATGCGGCGAGTCGCAGACCTCCGCCGCGAACCGGTCCGCCTCGAACTCGCGCTTCGGCGAGAGCAGCAGGTGCACGAACGACGCCGCCAGCGGTCCGAGCGCAACCAGCAGCGTCCGTTCGAGCCAGCCGCCGAGCCGTGATGTCTCGACCACCGCGGCCGCGAGCGTCACGGCAAGCGTCTGCACGAGCACGTCGCGGTTGCGAAGATGCGCGAGCTCGTGCGCCACGATTCCCTCGAGCTCCGCCGGCGTTACCACGCCCAGGAGTCCGGTCGAGACCGCCAGCGCAGCGCCACCCTGCGCGCCGCGGCCGCCCGAGAGCGCGCGCGGATACCCGTCCGGCAGCACATAGAGGCGAGGGCTGGTGACTCTCGCCCGGGCGGAGAGGCGTTCGACGAGGCTGTGCAGCGCCGGCGCCTCGCCCGGCAGGAGCTCGCGCGCGCCGACCATCCCCATCGCGATCCGGTCGGCGTACCAGTAGAGCGCCGCGCCAAGGAGTACGACCGACCCGCCGAAGAGGAGCGCCAACCGGTAGCCGCCCAGCTTCCAACCCGCGAACCCCAGCGCGAGCGCCGGCACGATGAAGATCAGCCAGGCCTTGGCGAGGTTCCGCGCGATCGCGACGCGACGGCGCACGCCGCCCGCCTACGCCTCGTCGTCGCGCTCGTCTGCGTCGTCTTCGGCAAGCCCGTGCGGCGGCCAGTCGGGCTCCGGCGCGTCGCAGCGGCTCGAGCAGTGCAGAGAGGCGATGTTCTGCAGGGGGATCAGGATGTGGCCGTTGAGCTCGATATGGGCCACGTCCTCGACATAGCAGTACGCCGTCAGGACGCCGTCCTGGTACTCCCCGCCGAAGAGGGCGACCTCGACCTGCTCACCCTTGTACTTGTTGGTGTAGTCCTCCACCTCTCACTGAGTCTATCCGCCGGATCTCGCCGTCCTCGACGGCGATCGCGTCCACGTCGCAGTTGGCCGTGCGAGGCCAGTCGGCGAGCTCTCCGCCGCCCGCCAGCCAGACCGCGCACATCGGACCGCCATGGGTTACGACGAGCATGCAACCACCGGGATGCGTGCCGGCAATGGCATGGAGCGCCTCGATCACACGGGCGCCCATGGCCTCGTAGGTCTCGCCCCGCACCCAACCCGTGCCGCCTTGACGACGCCGCCGGAAGCCATCGGGGTACCGCAGTTCGATCTCGGGCGACGTCAGGCCTGACCATTCGCCGACGTCGACCTCCCGCAACCGGCGGTCGAGCCTGACCGGCAGTTGCAGACGCTTGCCGACGATTTCCGCGGTCTCGCGAGCGCGGGCGAGATCGGAGCTGTAGAGGGCATCGACGCGAACGCCGAGCGACCCGGCGAGCGACCAGGCTTGCTCTCGGCCGGCCTCGTTCAGCGGCGGGTCGGCGTGCCCCTGCCAGCGCCGCTCGCGGTTCCAGTCCGTCTCGCCGTGCCGCGCGAGGAGGAGCGTCGTCGCCACGACGGCTAAGGTAGCCGCCGCCATGGACCTCCAGCTCGAAGACGACGTCTGCGTCGTCACCGGTTCGACCGCGGGCATCGGGCTCGAAACAGCCCACCTTCTGAAGAACGAGGGCGCCAGGGTCGTCACCTCCGGGCGCCGCCCAGAGGGCATCGGCGACCTGCACGTGTCCGCCGACCTCGCCCAGCCGGGCGAGCCCGAGCGCCTGATCGCGGCGGCGCTCGAGCGCTTCGGTCGGGTCGACTGCCTCGTGAACAACGTCGGCTTCGCCGAGATCCGCCGCTTCGAGGAGTTGACCGAGGCCGACTGGGAGCAGTCGTGGCAGATGAACGTGATGAGCGCCGTCCGCGCCATCCGCGCCGTTCTGCCCGGGATGCGCGAGCGCGGCGCCGGCGTGATCGTCAACGTCTCGTCGACCGCGGCCAAGCGGCCCTCGACCGGGATGCCCGACTACTCCGTCACGAAGGCCGCGATGCTCTCGCTCTCGAGGCTCGTCGCCGATCTCTACGCGAAGGACGGCATCCGCTGCAACGCGGTCACTCCGGGCCCCACCGCAACCGACGCGTGGCTCGGCGAGGGCGGGCTCGCCGACCAGCAGGGCGACCGCGAGGAGGTGCTCGCGAGAGTGCGCGCCGGCCGGCCGATCGGACGGCTCGCGCGGCCCGAGGAGATTGCGGCGGTGATCGTCTTCCTCTGCTCCGAGCGCGCGAGCTACGTCACCGGCGCGGCCTGGAGCGCGGACGGCGGCACTGTCCCGATCATCATCTAGCCTGCGAGGGTGCCGGAGCTCGCGGGCAGGATCGCCGACGACTTTGGGGCTCGTATCCGCGAGCTCGAGGACCACACGCTCTCACCGCTCGCCGTCCGCTCCTACGCGACGCGCGGCAGGCTGCGGCCGGAGGAGGACTGCGGCGTCCGGACGCCGTTCCAGCGCGACCGCGACCGGATCGTCCACTCGAAGCCGTTCCGCCGCCTGAAGGGGAAGACGCAGGTCTTCATCGACCCGGCCGGCGACCACTACCGGACGCGTATGACGCACACGCTGGAGACGACCGGCATCGCCCGCGTCGTCGCCCGTGCTCTGCGGCTGAACGAGGATCTCGTCGAGGCGATCGGCCTGGGCCACGACACAGGCCATCCGCCGTTCGGCCACGCCGGCGAGGAGGCGCTCGACGAGGCGCTGCGTGAGCGCTTCGGCGGCCGCTTCCGGCACAACGAGCAGTCGTTGCGCATCGCCGAGCGGCTGAACCTCACCTACGAGGTGCGCGACGGGATCCTCACGCACACGGGCGAGCAGGAGCCCCAGACGCTCGAGGGCAAGATCGTCCGCATCGTCGACCGCGTCGCCTACATCAACCACGACATCGACGACGCGATCCGCTACGGCATCCTCGAGCAGGGCGACCTGCCGCGCGACGAGCTCGATGTCCTCGGCCCGACCGGCTCGAAGCGGATCGACACGCTCGTCCACGACCTCGTCGAGTCCTCGGCGCGCGCCGGCGACATCGTTCAGAGCGACGAGGTCGGCGCCGCGATGCTCTCGTTGCGCGCCTTCATGTTCGACCGCGTCTACCTCGGACCCGAGACGCGCGGCGAGCACGAGCGAGCTCGCGCAGCAATTCGCGGCATGGTCGACGCGCTCGCCGACCGTGGCGACGGCGCGGAGGAGATCACCGAGTTCATCGCCGGCATGACCGACCGCTTCGCGCTCGCGTACGCTGCGCGACTCCAGTAGTGGCGCGGATCAAGGACACCAGCGTCGAGGCGGTCAAGCAGGGGGCCGACTTCGTCGCGGTCATCGAGGAGCGAACTGCCCTTCGCAAGGCAGGCGCCCGTCTCACCGGACGCTGCCCCTTCCACGAGGAGCGAACGCCGAGCTTCTCCGTCAACCCGGTCAAGGGGCTCTACTACTGCTTCGGCTGCGGCGCGAGAGGCGACCTGATCACGTTCGTCAAGGAGACGCAGGGGCTTGACTTCGCGGGCGCGATCGAGTGGCTGGCCGATCGGTTCCACATCGAGCTCGAGTACGAGGAGGCCGGGCCCGGCGAGGACGAGCGCCGCCGCCGCCGCGAGCGGCTCCATGCCGTGCTCGACCAGGCCGCGACGTTCTACGAGCGCATCCTCTGGGACTCGCAGGCCGGCTCGCTCGCGCGCGACTACCTCGCCGGGCGGGGGCTTGCCGAGGAGATCTGCCGCGAGTTCCGGCTCGGGCTTGCGCTCGCCGGCTCGACGCTCGCTCGGAAGGCGGTCGAGAAGGGCTTCACGGCCGAGGAGCTGCGCGCGGCAGGGCTGACGCGGCAGCGCGGCGACGACTTCTTCCAGCGGCGGCTCGTCTTCCCGCTCGCCGACGCGCGCGGCCGGGTGGTCGGCTTCCAGGCCCGGCGGCTGCACGAGGACGACCCGCTGAAGGCGAAGTACGTGAACACGCCGGAGTCGGAGCTCTTCCACAAGGGCTCGCTGCTGTACGGCCTCGACAAGGCGCGCGCCGCGATCGCGAAGGACGACCGAGCGTGCGTCGTCGAGGGGAACACGGACGTGATCGCGCTGCGGCAGGCGGGCTTCGAGCCGGTGGTGGCGTCGATGGGCACCGCGCTCACCGAGCAGCAGCTGCGCGAGCTCGGGCGGCTGACGAAGCGGCTCTGGCTCGCGTTCGACGGCGACGCCGCGGGCGAGTCGGCGACGCTGCGCGGGATGGAGCTCGCGGTTGGGCAGGGCTTCGACGTGAAGGTGGTTCCGCTGCCGCCGGGGATCGACCCGGCCGACGATCCTGCCGGGTTCGAGGCGAAGCTCAGGAGCGCGAGGTCGTACGTGCTGCACCGCACGCAGCTCGAGGCGACGCGCGCCGACGATCGCTCGGCCGGAGCGCGTGCAGTGGCGGCGTTCCTCGATTCGGTGCCGGACTCGCTCGAGCGGCGCGAGGCGTCGCGCTGGGCCAACGACTATTTCGGCATGACCGTGCGGCTCCGAGTCTCGGCCGGCGGCACGTCGAGCGCGGCCGCGGTGGTCTCGCCGAAGGTTCTCGCGGCCGGCGACCGCCTGGAGCGAGACGCACTGGCCGGAGTCGTTGCGTACCCGGAGCTGACCCCGCTCCTCGAGGAGCTGAAGCCCGAGCACTTCCGCAACGAGGGCCACCGCCGGCTGCGCGCCCACCTCGTCGACGGCGACGCGCTCGACAGCGAGGGCATCGCGCTTCTGGCGGAGCTGGACGCCCGCGCCGAGAGCGCAGCGATCGACGTGAACGTCGGCACCGAGCTCCTGCTCGGGCTAGGCGAGCGAGCGCTGCAAGAGGATCTCGAGCACGCCGATTTCGCCATGACGAGGCAGATCCAGGAGCAGATCCTCCGCCTCCGCGAGGCACAGGCGGACGTGCGCAGGCGGGCGTCGCTGCCGGACTGACGACGGCCCTACTGGACGAAGCGGCCGAAGTTGACGCGGGTGTCGACGCCGCTGCCGACGTTGAACAGGTACGAGTTGCCCCCCAAATCGGTCCGCACCGTGCCCCAGTTGCGGATTGCCCCGAGGGCGCCCACGCCGGGCTCGAGGCTCAGAACCTGCGCGGTTTCGCAGTCGGCGTCGACGAAGCTCTGAACCTTGAACAGGGCGGAAGCCGGGAAGAACGTGAGCGTCATCGCTCCAATCGTCTCGCCCCCGTCGGTGAAGCGGAGCCCGAAGGTGTCGGTCTTGGACGCGAGCGGGCCGGCAATGATCTGGGCATTGGCTCCGGACTCGACAGTCGCGATGCGCTCGGCCGACAGCTTCGATGCTAGATCGTCAGGGCATTCGAGCGTGGCGATCGTCCCGGTTTTCGCCTCGGCGGACTTGCCGTTCCCGTTGCTGTCGCCGATGGCGCCTCCCCCGGAGATCGCGATCGCGACGATGCCCACCACGATCAGCGGCAGCCCCGCGCCGATCGAGCTGACCTCGACTCCCTGCCAGGCGATCCTCCCGCCCGGGCGGTCTGGAACCAGCAAGAGGACGAGCGCTCCGAGAGCGACGACTCCGACTCCGACGAGAAGGAGGACTGGCACCGGGCGAGTCTGCGTCGAAACCGAACATCCGTCAACTCCAGGGCCATCGTCGTCGTGGCAACGGGTCGAACGAGACCAACAATCGCCCGCAGGGTGGTGGCGCGCGGCGTCACACCTGCCACGCGGTTCCAGCCTCTGCGAGATCAGTGAGGCTGCTGCTCGGGTCTCCGAACCAACCGCGAGAAGCGCCCGAGACTCCGTTGGACGTTGCGGTGGAGCGGTTGCCCACAGAGGCACGTCACGCTCGCGGGAACGTTTGCAGCGGGTTCGATTCCCGCCGCCTCCACTCTCTTCGCCACTCGGGCGTCTCCGATCGGATGGCGAACCCGAAGTCGAGGCGGTGGCGAGGTCCGTGCCGCCCTCCGGGTTGGGTAATGTCGGCCTCGTGGGGGCCGCCTGAAGCTCTATCCGGACGTGCCGGCGAAGCGCAGGTCGACGATCCTTCGTGATCTCGCGCTTCTTGGCCTCGTCGTGGTCTTTGCGTGGATCGGCCTCAAGGTGCACAACGCTGTCGACGGCATCGCGGTGCTCGGCTCCGGCGTGAAGGATGCCGGTGTCTCGGTACAGAGCGGTTTCGGCTCCGCTGCCGGCGCGGTCGAGGGGATCCCTTTCGTGGGTGACAGACTCGCGGGCGCGCTCGAGAGCGCCGGGCAAGGAAGTGGTGGGAACGTGGCGGAACTCGGACAAGAAGGGGAGGACAAGGTCCACCATCTGGCCCTGGTGCTCGGGCTCCTCGTGTTCGCACTACCGACGGTTCTGGTGCTCGTGATCATGGTGCCTCCCCGGGTCCGCCAGATCCGACAGCTCGGTGCGGCGAACGCCGTTCTCGTCGACGCGGATGATCCCGAGCGGCGGCGCCTGCTCGCGATGCGGGCCGCGTTCGGGCTCTCGTACCTGACGCTACTCGGCTACACGCGCGACCCGCTCGGCGACCTCGCGGCGGGACGCTACGAGCCGCTCGTCGCCGCCGCGCTCGACGACGCAGGTATCCGGCGACCGTTGCCCGGCCCACAGGCTGCCCCGCCCGCTCCAGGGGTCTGACGGACACGAGTCGCCGGCCCAGGCTGCGAAAGGCGTCACCGAGCTCGAGCCCGGTTGCTCCTGGCGTTGTGCTCCAGCTCGATGAGGCCGAGATGCTCGAGGAGCGGCGGGACGTACATGGCGAAACGCCCGCGCAGGCCCTTCTTCAACCCGTACCAACCGCCGACCGGGTTGTCGGCTGCCCTGGCCCAGGCTTCGACGGTGCCGTCTTTGGCCGGTTTCTGCTCGTCGGCGCTCCCGAGCTCCATCCAGTCGCCGTGGGCGGCCAGCATGGCCTGGAGATCCTCGATGCAGCGGAGCTGGTAGCTGAGAGTCGTCTTGCCCACGACGCAGACGAGAGCCGGCGGGTCCGCCTCGGGGTCGCGGTAGGCCTGATACTCGGACGTGCCCGGCGGGGTCCGCAGCACCCACGGGTCTTCGGTCGTTCCTGAACCGTTGCTCGACGCGGTCACGGCGCCTCCCGTCATTCGTGGAGGCCACGACCATACCGGCGCGTGCGACACGGTCGGCACCGTCCTCGAAATCCGCGTCTGAAGCTCGCGACCCGCACGGAAATCAGCGCAGGTCAGGGCGGCGTACGACCCCGGCGAGCTGTTCCGGGCGAACCACGTGATCCCTCCGGCCGAATGAGCTCGGCCGCGGGGTTGGGAAGGAGCGGCGCCGCTACGCCGCCCCGCCGGGGGCGACCGCGTACACGCGCCAGGCGCCCGGCACCCCTTTCAGGGTCCGCTCGCCGCGCTCCTCGAAGCGGAGGCCCGAGCCCGCGACGATGTCCTTGACCGTGCTCGAGACGAGCACCTCGCCCGGCTGGGCGCCGGCCATGATGCGCGCGGCGATGTGCACGGCGATCCCGCGTGCCTCTCCGCCGGCCTGCTGGATCTCGCCCGTATGGACGCCGGCGCGGATCTCGAGGCCGAGCCCGCGGACGGCCTCCACGATCGCCGCCGCGCAGCGTACGGCTCGAGCGGGGCCGTCGAAGGTCGCGAACAGGCCGTCCCCGGCGCTGTCGACCTCACGGCCGCGGAAGCGCGCGAGCTGGGCACGGACGACGTCACGGTGGCGAGCGAGCAGGTCCCGCCAGCGCTGGTCGCCGAGCTCGGCGGCCTTCGCGGTTGAGCCGACGATGTCGGTGAAGAGGAGCGTTGCCAGCACGCGGTCGCTCGCGATCTCGTCACGGATGCCGGTGAGGAAGCGCTCGATCTCGACCAGGACGTCGTCCTGGTCGCCCTCCCAGGGCAGGTGGTCGTTGCCCGCCAGCTCCGCGAGGCGGGCGCCGGGGATGCGCGCCGCCAGGTACCGGGTCCCCTCGCGAAAGTACTCCTCCGATCGGTACAGCACGAGCGCTGGCACCGCGACCGTCGGCAGGATGCCGCGGATGTCGATCTCCTCGTTCATGCGCCGGATCGCCCTGTTCGCGCCCGGGCTCGCACCGCGCATCACGTACGAGACGTACCAGCGAACGGTTGCCTCGTCGGAAAGCAGGTCGGGGCCGACGCGGCTAAGCCACTCCTCGGTCGCCGGCCGCGCCCAATCGTCCTCGTCCAGAATGGCGAGGCGCTTCCGCTGCTCGTCCGCGGTCAACCCGAACGGGTAATCGGGCGCCCACATCCTTCGGGCAAACGCGCCCATGAGCACGAGCCCGAGCGTCCGCTCGGGGTAGGTCGCGGCGAAGAGCGTGGACATCGACCCGCCTTCGGAGACGCCGAGCACGACCGCTCGCTCGGAGTCGGCCGCGTCCATCACGGCCCGGAGGTCGTCCATGCGCGTCTCGAGGTCGGGCAGGCGGTCGGGCGAAACCCGGTCCGAGAGGCCGGTGCCGCGCTTGTCGAACAGGATCAGCCTGCCCATCGACGCGAGCCGGCGGTAGAACGACGCGAAGCGCGGGTTCTCCCACGCAGGCTGGAACGTGCAGACCCAGCCGTGGACGAGGATCAGGTCGAGCGGACCGTCGCCCACGACCTGGTAGGCGATCCGGACGTCGCCGCTGCGCGCGTAGTCGATCTCCGCGCCACCATGCGCTTGCGTCGCGACCGGCGAGGGGGACGCGGGCGCGCCGTCGAGCCCGGGATCCTGGCGGAGGATCCGGCGCTCGAGCTCCTTCAGCGCGACGGACGGCTCGATCCCGAGCTCCTCGTCGAGCGTCCGCCGGTAGGCCTGGTAGCTCGCGAGGGCCTCGGCGTGGCGCCCCGACCGGTAGAGGGCCAGCAGGTGGTGCGCCCGAAGCCGCTCGCGCAGGGGATGTCGGGCGACAAGAGCCTCGAGCTCTCCGACGAGGTCGTCGTGGCGGCCCAGCTCGAGCTCGGCGGCGATCCGCCACTCGAGCGCCGCGAGGCGAAGCTCCTCGAGCCGACCCCGTTCGTGTCGCGCGAACGGCTCCGAGAGCTCGGCCAGCGCCGGGCCGCGCCAGAGCCCGAGCGCTTTCCGCAACAGGTCGGCTGCCTCCGCGGTGTCCCCGTTCGAGAGGGCGCGCCGGCCGTCGTCGACGAGCCGCTCGAACCGCTCCAGGTCGAGCTCCTCCGTGCCGACCTCGAGCAGGTAGCCGGGAGCCCGAGTGTGCAGCCGCGGCTCGGGCAGCACCTTACGGAGCTGCGACACATACACCTGAATCATCTTCTGCGCCGACTTTGGGACGTCCGCTCCCCAGAGCTCGTCGACGATCCGTTCGCGGCTGACCGTGCGGTTGGCGCTCAGCAGCAGGATCGCGAGCAGCGCGCGCTGCTTTCCCGCTGCCACCGGCAGCGGCGAGCCGCCGGAGCTGACTTCCAAGGGGCCGAGTAGCCGAAAATGCATGCCCTCCGGGCGACGCTACCACCCCGGCCGGGACTCGGCCCGACTCGTGCTCGGGACGAGCGCGGCCGCGGCGGCGAGGAAGAGCACGCCAAGCATGGCGCCGAGCGCGGGATAGCCGCCCACCGTGAGCGCCACGCCCCCGGCCAGCGAGCCGCCGACGTAGCCGAGCTGCATCGTCGCCGCCCGGCCGCTCATCGCCGCAGCCCGCAACTCGCTGCGCACCGAGATGCCGTGGGCGCTCGCGATCAGCGTGCGCCCGCCGGCCGCGAACGCGGCGGCGGCAAAGAAGGTCGCGCTCAGGGCGAGCGACGAGCGCAGCGCACCGAAGCAGGCGACGGAAGTCGCGAGCACGAGGGTGAGCACCGTCAAGCCCGCGGGCGCTGCGAGAAGGAGGCGCTGTGCGAAGCGGTTGCCGGCGATGTACGCCGCCGCGCCGAGCGCGAGCACGACGCCGGTCGTTTCGCCGGAAGCGCCGAACGACTCGACGAAGAGCGCTCCGGCGTACACGAGCGTCCCTGCCCAGGCGGTGTTCGCGAGCAGCTCGGCGCCGAGCCAGCGGGCGAGATCGCGGTCGCCCAGCGCTACGCCGATCGGAACCGGCTCGACCTTCGCCGCGGGCCTGGCGCCGAGCCGGACGACCGCTGCCGCTGCGACGAGCGCCGCGGCGAGGGGGAGGGCGAGCCACGCGAGTCGCCAGCTTCGCTCGCCGACGACACCGATCAGCGGCATACCGACGATCCACGCGGCCGGCTGGCCGACGAGCGCCCAGGAGAGCACCCGCGCGCGCTGCTCCGGGGGGACCCACTCCGCCGCGGCGATCGTTCCTGCGGCGATCAGGAGTGCCGCCGCCACGCCGACCGGCACCTGTGCCAGCGCGAGGAGCACGAGGCTGGGCGCCGCTGCGCTCGTGACCGAGCCGAAAGCCAGCAGCATCGAGCCGAGGAGCAACTGCCGCCGCAGGTCGAGGCGCCGTCCCACGCGCCCGAGCATGAGCGCGGTCACGCCCGCGGCGAGGCCGGCGACCGTCCGCAACTGGCCGGCCGCGGCCGTCGAGACGTCGAGGTCTCGCGCGACCTGCGCGAGCACGGGCGTCAACGCGATCAGGCCGGCCTGGGCGGCGAGGAGGCACGTGAACAGCACCGCGCCCACGGCTGCGTACCGACCCGTCGGGGCGCTCGTGGACATGGCGGCCATGCGCCGTACGTTCCCCACGCGCGGTCAACGGCGGGTACGGAAGGAGGGAGGTCCCTGGTAAATGCCCTCGAGTCAGCTCGTCCCGTCGGGGCGCGGAGGGGGCGAGATGCTCGCGAAGCGACGCCGCTTCGTAGGTTTCCGGGTCGAACCCCGAGATTGGCGGTCGCGTCCTCGGCGGCGGTTGTCCGTCTGGCGGGTCGGCCAGCATGTCGCCGAGGACACGACCGGCCCACGGAGGGGGAATCGATGCTGACGATCGCCGAGGCGGACCTCGCCCGGATGCGCGACCAGTTGCTGTTCGACGGGCCGGAGGTCGGCCGGAAGGTGAGCCGATTCTGGGCGCTGCTGGTTCTCGCGAGCGTGATCGCGGCCGCCGGCGTCGTCTCGGACTCCACTGCGACGGTGATCGGCGCGATGATCGTGGCGCCGCTGATGACGCCGATCGTCGGCACGGTGCTCTCGATCGTCACAGGCGACGGCCTGAATCTCCTCCGGTCGCTGGGACTTGTCCTCTCGGGGTCTCTGGCGGTGATCGTGATCGGCTTCGCAGTCGGCCTGGTCGTGCCGTTCGACGTCGTCTCCGAGACGAGCTCACAGGTCGCAGGACGCATCAACCCGCGTTTGATCGACCTTCTCGCCGCGCTTGCCACCGGCGCGGTCGGATCGTTCGCAGTTGTGCGCGCGGACGTCTCCGACACGCTGCCGGGGGTCGCGATCGCGATCTCCCTCGTTCCTCCCCTCGTCGTGGTCGGGGTCACGCTGGAAGCGGGCCTGGAGGACGAAGCGCTCGGCGCGCTCCTGTTGTTCCTCACGAACGTCGGCGCGATCCTGCTCAGCGGACTGGTCGTGATGGCGCTCTACCACGTGCGCAAGACGGCGATTCGGGCGTCGCACGAGACCGTCGCACGACGCCCCTTCTCGATCCTGGTCGTCGTGGCGTTCGTGATCGCGCTCGTCGTGCCGCTGGCCGCGAGCTCCGAGAAGATCACGAGCGAAGCGCTGAACGTGTCAGCGGTGACCGACATCGCGCGGGTCTGGGCGGAGCCTTCCGGATGGAGGATCGTCGACGTCGAGGCCGCCCCCGACGGCATCGTCGTGCACGCTGCCGGCGGACCGCCGGCGCCCGCGGCGAGCCGGCTCAGGAAAGCCCTAAACGATGCCGGGCGTGGGCAACTCGACGTTCGCCTCGTGCTCACGCCGGAGCAGCGGATCGACCTTCCGGCGGCTAGCCGGATCTGCCCGGCAAATGGAGCGCGACTGCCGCGCGATTCTAGTCGGGCGCGCGCCCGTAACTGACGCGGCGGCGCAGGTTGCCGTCGTCAGCGGGGTCGAACCAGATCGAGATGACCACCTCGCCTCGCTCGGCCGGCGACTGCACCGACTCCGCGTACTCGAGCGCAGCCGCGACACCTCGATCCGACATCGCCTCGAGGGCGTCGGTGTTTCCTGCCCGTTCGGCACTGGCGCGCGCCTTGTCCCAGCAGCGAACCGCTGCGTGGAGCTCCTCCCCGTCTTCGCGGCGGATCAGGTAGTCCATCGCCCAACCGTGCTGTGCAGGGTCCGTGAGGTCGTATGTCTCGACCAGCTCGGCCATGACGGTCTACAGGGCTCCGTGGGGCGGGGCGCCGTGGCACTGCTTCCACTTGCGGCCCGAGCCGCAGGTGCACGGCTCGTTGCGGCCGCGCTTGGCGTCCTGGGAGGCGTAGAGCTGCACGATCTCGGAGGGGGCGCGGTTCTGCGCGAGCAGCCGGCCCATCGTGCGCATCGGCCGGTCGACGTGGTGGAAGAAGTCCTTGAAGCCGGCGCAGAGGTAGTTGAGCCCGGGGTCGCCGCTCGGCGTTCGGATGAAGCGGTCCTTGGGGCAGCCGCCGTGGCAGGCGAAGCGGACGTCGCACTCCAGGCAGTAGGCGGGGAGCGTGTCGCGCTTGTCGAGCCCGAACTGCTGCTGCCGTTGCGAGGCGACGAGCTCGAGCATCGGCGTCTCCTTGATGTTCCCCAGCTTGTAGGCCGGCTCGACGAAGTGGTCGCAGGAGTAGAGGTCGCCCGTGTGCTCGAGCGCGAGCGCGAGCCCGCACGTCTCCGAATGAACGCACAGCCCCGGCGGCTCGCCGACCCAGTTCGCCAAGGCGACGTCGAACATCTGCACGTACACCTCGCCGACGTCGCGGCGCACCCACTCCTCGAACACGTCGATCAGGAAACGCCCGTACTGCTCGGCGGTGATCGACCGCCCGGTGACGCGGTCGCCCTCCTGCACATACAGCGGCCGGTCGCGCCACGAGCTCCACGGCACCTCGCCGTCGGAATCGGCCTCGGCCACCCGCTCGATGATCGGAATGAACTGGATGAACGGCGGCGCCGCACTCGTCGCGCAGGAAGCAATAGACCTCGCGACCGCGGTCGCCGTTCGCGGCATGCACGGTCGTGAGCGCATTCCACTCCACCCCCGCCGCCCGCAGATGCTCGAGGCCGCGGATCACCTGGTCGAACGACCCGCGACCGCCCTTGTTCACACGGTAGGTGTCGTGCAACTCGCGCGGCCCGTCGATCGAGATCCCGACCAGGAACTCGTTCTCCTTGAAGAACGCCGCCCACTCCTCGTCCAGCAGCGTCCCGTTCGTCTGGATCGTGTAGACCGCCTTCTGCCCCGGCTTCAGATACCGGTCCGCGAGCTCGACCGAACGGCGGAAGAACTCGACGCCCATCATCGTCGGCTCACCGCCCTGCCAGGCCACCATCACCTCAGGCACGCCCGCGTGCGCCTCGATCAGCTGCCGCACGTAGGCCTCCAACAGCTCGTCGGCCATCCGGAACCGCGAACCCGGATACAGCATCTCCTTCGAGAGGAAGAAGCAATACGAGCAGTCGAGGTTGCAGACCGCACCCGTCGGCTTCGCCAGCAGATGGAACGCCGGCGGCGCCCAGGGAGCTTCGGCGAGGTTCGACTCCGTCGCGGTCACGCGCTGAGGCCGCCGATCGCGTCGCCGATCAGCTTCGCCCCGAGCACGAGCAGGAGCACGAGATGCAGCGCGATCGAGCCGACGATCGTGAGACCGGCGAGCCACCCGACGGCGAAGGCAGGGCCGTTCGCGCGCGCAGGGGGCGTCCCGAGCATGAGCACGACCGCGATGATCGGCACCGGGCTGATCGCGACGCCGACCGCCATCGGGAGGATGTCGCCGATTGCCTGACCCACGCTCTACCTCCCCGGTCAGTCGACGGTCAACGACTGAGAGCCACGCATGGGCGGCGTCCTGAGGACGACTACTCCTCGCCCTCGGCAGCCGCGGCGAGCCTCTCAGCTGCAGTGGCATCTGCCAGAGCTTCGTCGGCCAGCTCCTGGGCGGCTGCCTCCTCGAGGATCGCCTCGGCGGCGAGCTCCTCGGCGGCGGCTTGGAGCACGACCGCTTCGGCAGCCTTCTCCATGGCGTCTTCGTGCAGGATCTCGGCGGCGACGGCCTCGTCGATCGCGCCTTCGGCTAGGTCGCCGGCTTCCGCCATCAGCTCGTCATCCACGTGACTCTCCTTCCTCGTATAGGTCGACTCGCGCTGAGTTACACGAGCTCGGGGCAGTATCGTGCTTCTGAGGTCGCGAGACGACCGGATCGGGGCATCCCCGGCTCGTGGTCACCCTGCACGAGCTCGGAGGGCCGGGCCGAAGCCCGACCCTCTCGGCTCCGTCTGGTGGTCAGGCCTTCGCTTCGACCTCCGCATCGATCTCCGCGAGCTCGAGCTCAAGCTCGAGGGCGCGCACGATCTTGCCCATCGCCGAGACCGTGCGGGCCGTGCCCACGATCGGGGCGACCGCGGCGAGCACGCCGCGCACCTGCTCGACGTCGATGTCCAGCTCGCTGGCCGCGCCGAGGTTCATCAGGTACGACGCAGGCGGCGCATCGACCGCGACGAGCGCGGCGATGCGGACGAGCATCAGCGTCTCCGCGTCGAGGCTCGACGCCTCGATCGAACTGGCGGTCATGTCCGCCAGCAGGTCGAGGACGGGGGTTTCGGTTGTCTCTGCCATGTCAATCTCTCCTTTTCAAGCGGTTGGGCGCGGCAAGCGCCGCGTCCGTCGTTCTCTCTCAGTGGCGCCTCGTCATTCATCTTCGACAATGGCACCGACGCGGGCATCAGGACGCGCCCGGATCTGTTCCCCGGGAAACCCGCATCGCGACCAGGCTCACCGCGAAGCCCTGTCGCCAGGGCTCCGTGGGCGAGTCAGGCCTCTGAGCCGGGCGATGAGCTCAAATCGTCAGAGACCCGTCTGGGCCTCGACGCGGTGCGTGTCGACCGCTGCCTGCAACGCCTCGAAGTCGCGTTCGTTCTGGTCGGCGTATGTCTCGGCGAATGCTGCGAGAGCCTGGTCGAAGGTGTCGGATGTTCCGAGGTACGACGCGATTGCGATCCGGTCGCCGGAGCGTGCGTGGCCGCGGGCGAGTGTCCAGCCGCACATCTTCCCGTAGGCGACCGCTCCGGCGGGGAAGGCCGCTTCGATCGCGAAGGAGCCCTTCCAGTCCTTGAGCTGACGGACGTAGAAGTCGCGTTCCTGCCCGTCGAGGCCGGAGGTGACGTGGTGCCAGCCGATGAAGATGTCGGTGGTCGCCTGCATCAGCCGCTGGCCGGCGACGACCCGCTGGCCGGAGTTGCTGTATTTGCTCTTGCCGACGAACCGCTCGAGCACGGACGGCTGCGCCTCCTTGACCTGGAGAAACAGCGGGTCTTCGTCGTCGATGCCGAGAAGCAGCCCGATCCAGGCGCGCGTGCCAACGCTGCCGATCCCGACCACCTTGCGGGCGAGGTCGGCGAACCGGAACTGCTCGAGCAGGTGCCGGCGATCCGTCTCGAGGGTCCGGCGATAGGAGCGGATGAAGTCGCGGATCTCGCTCGCGATCGCGTGGCGCTCTGTTTCGTTGGGGACGAGCTCGTCGATCGGGACGATCAGCGGCGGGTCGCCGATGATGCGCCGCTTGCCGTCGACGAGCTTCGTGAGCTTCTCGAACGCCTGCATGCTGTCCTTCGTGCGCGCCTTCGCGACGTCAGCCTCCGCCTTCTCCAGCCGCTTGCGGTCGACACCGCGGGCGAACTCGGCGAGAGCCTGCTCGACCGGTAGCTGCGAGTACCAGAGCTCGAGGTTGCGCATGCCCGCGAACGTTCGCATCGCTTCCCGGTAGGAGCGCACGGTGTCGACCACGATCTTGCGTCGCTCCTTCTCCGAGAAGCCGCGTTCCCGCCCGGCGATTGCGAAGCTCGCCGCCAGGCGCTTCACGTCCCACTCCCAGGGGCCCGGCGCCGTCTCGTCGAAGTCGTTGATGTCGAACACCAGCGTGCGCTCCGGCGAGCCGAACACCCCGAAGTTCGACAGGTGCGCGTCACCGCACAGCTGCACGCGAAGCCCCGAGGTCTGTGTTCGCGCCAGATCCGCCGCCATGATCAGCGCACCGCCGCGGTAGAAGGCAAACGGCGACACGAGCATGCGGCCGTAGCGGATCGGCACCAGCTCGGGGACCCGCGAAACTGCCTGCTCCTCCAGCAGCGCGACCGGATCGCGAGGCGTGGGAAAGTCGATCTCCCCGTGTGTCGAGCGCGGCACCTCCGCCCGCGCCGCCTTCCCCCTGGCTGCTCGCTCGCTGCGCGTGAAGTGCGGCACGGCCTGCGTTCCCGGCGCCACCGTTTCGCTGGTCGCGCCGGCCGCCCCGTCGCCTGCTTCCACCGATCTCATTGCTTCTCGGGGTGCTCGACCTCCGTCTGGAGGTCGCCCTGCGCCGCGGCAGAGCCCGAACGGCCTCCGCCTGCGCCTCGCAGCACCCACGCCACTCCGACTGCGAGCACGGCGCCGGCGAGTGGGCCTGCGACGTAGACCCAGTAGCTCGTGAAGTCGGTGCCGGCGAGGTCGGGCCCGAACGTGCGGGCGGGGTTCATCGACGCGCCCGAGATCGGGCTCCCCCAGAGGCCGGCGAGCGCGATGTAGGCGCCTACCCCGATCGCCCCGAAGAGGCCGACGTTCTGTGCACCGGAGGCCGTGCCGAGAATGACGCTGACGAGCCCGAGCGTCAAGACACCCTCCATCAGAAAGGCATCGCCCGCCGAATAGCCCGCCGCAGGGTAGTTCGACCCGTACGTCGCGGAGACGTTGATCACGGCGTGGAGGAACAGCGCCGCGAGCGTTGCGCCGATCAACTGCACCACGATGTAGCCCGGGACGCGGCGCCAGGGGAAGTCGCCGCGAAGCGAGAAGGCAACGCTGACCGCGGGATTCAGGTGCGCGCCGGACACCTTGCCCATGAACAGGATGATCGCCATCACCATCAGCCCCGGCGCCACGACTGCGGCGGTGCGGCTGATCGTGTCGGGGAACGCCTGGCCCATCATGCCGCCGCCCGCGGCGACGAGCACGAGGAAGAACGTGCCCAAGAGTTCCGAGAAGAGCCTGCGCCACTCCTGACTCGGATCCTTGAAGTCGTTCAGTGAATCAACGATCTCGCGATCGAGGTACCTCAGCAACGGGGACTCGCTCGACTGCGCCTGCTCCATGTCGCTCTCCTTCGCTCACTCTCGGGTCGCCATCCTCGCCGAACCGGCGCCACACGTCCATCGGGAGCCGATACGAACCTGAGCGCGGCGGGGGTTCCCACTTGACGCGCATGCCGGATACCCACACCAACGAGCTGTGGCACGGCAGCGTGACCGTTCGAGCGCAACGCTTCCAGGCCACGTTCTCTACACGGGCACGTTCGCCGCGCGCTGGCTGGGGCAGGTTCGGGGTGCTAGCCCGTGAGCTGCTGGCAGGAGTCGGCCTGGTTGAAGGCGTCCTCCATCTCACCTTGCGCGTCGAGCTGCTCGAGCTGGTTGAACGTCGACGTGAGCTGGTTCCCCATCGTGACGAGCGTGTTGCTCACCGTGGAGATCGTGCTCAGAGTGCTGGCCGAGCTGTCGTTGACGGCGCTGTCGATCTCGTCGACGTCCTTCTGAAGGTCGTCGGCGAGCTGGTTGAGCGAGGTCTGCGCCTCCTCGCCGGCCTCGGTGTCCGGCTTGCCGAGGCCCTTGAGGTCGTCGATCAACGTCTCCGTTGAGCTCTTCGCGTCGTCGGCCACGCCCTGTAGCGCGTCCTTCGAAAGACCCCCGCTCTGGAGCGAGCTCACGCCCGCGCGGAGCGAATCCGTCCAGGTCACGATCGCCGTGCACAGATTGCCCGCCCATTCTTCGGTCGGCGACGTATCGCTGCTGCTGCTGCTGCTCGAACCACCGCAGCCGGAGGCGACGAACGCCAGGAAGGCAACGGGGACGGCGGCGAAGGCGAGGCGGCGCGGCATTGAGGCGACATTACAAGAAACCGTGTCTGCGACGTACTGTGAGCGCTCAGTGCGGGGCCGCGGCGGCGGTGGGCTCCGCTGCCTTGCTCTCCGGCAAGAGGAGCACGGCGCCGACCAGGAAGCAAAGCCCGCCGAACGCCGTGAAGAGGTTGGAGGCCGCCAGGTCGAGGATGCTCCCGGAAGACGGCACGGCGTAGCGCCGCGATCGCGGCAATGCCGAAGGCGATGCACCCGACGAGGTTCCAGGCGGCGATCTTCCACTCGAGACCCGGCTGCCGGGGCCGCAGGAGGCCGCCGCATATCTCGACGTAGGCGAGGTAGCCGGCGATGAGGAAGCAGGCGGATCCGAGCGCGTCCGGCGCCCACACGAGCCGGTTGTAGGACGCTGCGCTCAGGCCGGCCGTCAGCGCGTGGAACGTGCTGACGTTGAACAGGAGCGTCCCGGCGAACTGGACGACGCTGCTCCACCAGTCGATGCGGTGCGGCTCGAACGCCACGAGGCGGAACCGGTCTTGCCCTGTCCCAGGCCCGCGGTCGGCGTTGAACGTCTCGACGCACTGTAGGGCGGCGGCGCTCGTGAAGAAGATCGACCCGACGAAGAACACGGCCCCGTCCGCGCCGGAGCCGACGAGCTGCTCGAAGCCCGGGAACGGCGCGACGAGGAAGCAGGTGGACCCGATCGCGAACAGGATCCCGATCCACCACGAGGCCCGCCGGGGCGCCCACCAGACGCCGTCGCCGCTCGCGAACCGGGAGAGCCGGGAGTGGTGCTTCCGGTGGTGACGCGAGGACCACGCGCCGATGCTCCCGTCCGGGCGCCGGTAGACGACGTGCGTCGTGAACGGGCCGACGGTCGTTCGCTCGACCGGCGTCCATCCCTCGGGCGTCTCGGGATACGTGCGCACGCGGCCGCCGGAACGGCTCAGTGGTGGAACGCGCTCGCCGTGGTCTCGTCGTGGACGGGCGAGGGCTGCTTCTGGAGCCGCGGCAGCTGGCGCTTGATGTCGTCGACGAGCAGGTCGGCCATGTCGTGGGTGAACCCGAGCTTGACGACGACCCGGAGCGCCGCAAGGTCCTGGCGGTTCTCCGGGAAGGTGTACGCGGGCACGAGCCAGCCGCGCTCGCGGAGGGCGCTCGAGACGTCGAAGACGGTGAAGTTGTCGACGTCCTTCGCCACCGTGAACGCGAAGACCGGCAGCGCGTCGCCCTTCGTGATCAGCTCGAACGGGCCGAGCGCCGCGATCTCGCCCGAGAGCCGCGTCGCGACCGCGCGGGAGTACTGCTGCACCTTCTTGTAGCCCTCGAAGCCGAGGCGGAGGAAGGTGTAGTACTGCGCGACGACCTGGGCCCCCGGCCGCGAGAAGTTGAGCGCGAACGTGGGCATGTTGTCGCCGAGGTAGTTCACCCAGAAGATCAACTCCTCCGGCAGCGCGGTCGCGTCGCGCCACACGATCCAGCCGACGCCCGGGTAGACGAGGCCGTACTTGTGTCCGGAGGCGTTGATCGAGGCGACCCGCGGCAGCGCGAAGTCCCACTCGAGCTGCTCGTCGACGAACGGCGCGACGAACGCGCCCGAGGCGCCGTCCACGTGCACCGGCACGTCGATGCCCGTGCGCGCCTGCAGGTCGTCGAGCGCGTCGCAGATCTCCTTCACCGGCTCGTAGGAGCCGTCGAAGGTCGAGCCCAGGATCGCGACGACGCCGATCGTGTTCTCGTCGCAGAGCTTCACCGCCTCCTCGGCGGAGAGGTTGAAGCGGTTGCCCTCCATCGGCACGAGGCGCATCTCGACCTCCCAGTAGTTCGCAAACTTCTCCCAGCAGACCTGGACGTTGATGCCCATCACGATGTTCGGCTTGTCGGCCGGCTTGCCCGCAGCGCGGCGCGCGTTCTGCCAGCGCCGCTTGAGCGCGAGGCCGCCGAGCATCGCCGCCTCGCTCGAGCCGGTGGTCGAGCAGCCGGTCGCCTCGGCCGCGTCGGGCGCATGCCAGAGGCGGCTCAAGATGTTGACGCAGCGCATCTCGAGCTCGGCCGTCTGCGGGTACTCGTCCTTGTCGATCATGTTCTTGTCGAGGCACTCCGCCATCAGCTTCTCGGCCTGCGGCTCCATCCAGGTGGTGACGAACGTGGCGAGATTCATGCGCGCGTTGCCGTCGAGCATCAGCTCGTCGTGGATGATCTGGTAGGCAAGGTCAGGCGCCAGCGTGCCGCGCCGTAGCTCGTGCCTCGGGATGTTGTCGCCCTCGAGCGTGAACAGCGGCTGGACGGCGACGTCGCTCTTCTTCCGGCCTGCCTTCGACTTCGGATGCTTGAGACTCATCGGTGCGTTCCTCCCGGGTGGTCCGTCGGTTTCGCGCATCGTCTCACTCGCGCTTGCGCTGGGCTCGAGTTCCTTCACCTCGTGCCGCGTCAGCCGGTGCAAGCCCGTCGAAGGCGGGCTCCCGGACGTCGGCTCCCATCCGTTCGTCTGAAGCTCTGTTCAACGACTCGTGCATATAGGGTGCTGCCCGTGGCGAGCGAGCGTGCCGGCAGCAGTCGCGTCGAGTCGCCGCCCGCGGGCGTGAAAGTCGGCTGGGGTGTCGCTGGGATCCTGGCGACGGCCCAGTTCATCATGGTGCTGGACACGACGGTGATGAACGTGTCGATCACGCAGGTCGTCGCGGATCTCGACACGACGGTGGTGGGGCTTCAGACCGCGATCACGATGTACACGCTGGTGATGGCCGCGTTCATGCTGATCGGCGGGAAGATCGGCGACCGCTGGGGGGCGAAGCGAGCGTTCTGGATCGGCCTGCTCGTCTACGGGACGGGGTCGCTGACGACGGCGTTGTCGCCCAATCTGGCCGTGCTGCTGGTGGGCTGGTCGCTGGTCGAGGGCCTAGGCGCCGTGCTCGTGATCCCCGCGATCGCCGCGCTGACGGCCGCGACCTATCAGGGCAAGCAGCGTGCGATCGCGTACGGGATCCTCGGTGGTGTGAGCGGGGCGTCGATGGCGGCCGGGCCGCTGATCGGGGGCTGGGTGACGGCGAATCTCTCCTGGCGCTACGTGTTTGCCGGCGAGACGGTCGTGGTGCTGATCCTGATGCTGTTCCTGAAGCTGATCCCGGCGACGGTCGGCCGCAAGAGAAAGCTCGACATGGGTGGCGCGGTACTGTCCGCCGCCGGCCTCGGCGCGGTCGTGTTCGGCGTCCTGAAGACGAGCCAGTGGGGCTGGGTGACGGCGAAGGCTGCGGCCCCGGTGGCCCCGCTCGGCCTGTCGCCGAGCCTGTGGCTGATCGCGATCGGCTCCGTCTTGCTGTGGTTCTTCGTCCGGCAGGAGCGACGGGTCAAGGAAGGCGGCCACGACCCGCTGCTCGACCTCGCGCTCCCGCAGATCCCGAGGATGCGGGCCGGGCTGGTCGTGCAGTGGTGCCAGGCGTTCATCATCCAGGGCACCTTCTTCGTGCTGCCGCTGTACCTGCAGACCGTGCTCGGCTTCGACGCGCTGAAGACCGGGAAGACCATCCTGCCGATGTCGATCGCGATGTTCGTGTTCGCGCTCGGCGGCTCTGCGCTCACGGGGCGGTACTCGCCGAAGCTGATCGTCCAGCGCGGCATCGCAGCGATGCTCGTCGGGGAAGCAGTGCTGCTCCACTTCATCGGGCCCGAATTGAACGGCTGGGGCTTCGGTATCGGGCTGGCGCTGCTCGGAGCCGGCCTCGGGCTCCTCGCGTCGCAGGTCGGCAACGTGATCATGTCGTCGGTCGATCCCTCGCGCGGCGGCGAGGCCGGCGGGCTCCAGGGCACCTCGCTCAACCTCGGCGCCTCGCTCGGGGTTGCGCTCGTCGGCTCGATCCTGATCGCCGCGCTGGCAATGAACTTCTCGACCGAGGTGATGGCGAGCTCGACGCTGCCCGATCGAGTCAAGCAACCGGTGGCCGCGGCGGCCGAGACAAGTGCCAACTTCGCCTCGATCGCGCAGGTCGAGCAGGCAGCCGAGGACGCCGGCTTGTCCCGACGCCAGACGGACGAGATCGTCGCCGTCTACTCCGAGTCGCAGCTCAAGGCACTGCGGGCCGCGCTCGGGTTCCTCGCCCTGTTCGCGCTCCTCGCGCTCGCATGGGTCAGACGCTTACCCGACCACGCAGACCGCACCGACGCGACGAGGGCGAGCACCCCGGACACACCCCGGATACCGCAGGCGCGCCTGCGTAGCCTGGGCCGGGTTCGCGTGGAGAGCTACTGGGGCACAGGCCGGACAGAGGCGTTCAGCGACGGTGTCTTTGCGATCGCGATCACGCTGCTGATCCTCGAGGTCAACGTGCCGGAGACGGCGTTCGACAACCTGTGGCAGGGCATCGCCGAGCAGTGGCCCTCCTATCTGGCGTACGCGACGAGCTTCCTCACGATCGGAGGGATCTGGCTCGCCCATCACGGCATCTTCCGGCGCCTGCAGTACGCAAACCGGCGGCTGATGGTGATCAACCTGCTGCTGCTGATGGTCGTCTCGTTCCTGCCGTTCCCGACCAAGCTGATGGCCGAAGCGATCCACCACAGCGACGCCGAACGAGCCGCAGTCATCTTCTATGGCGGAACGCTGCTCGTCATCTCGTCACTCCTCAGCGCCCTCTGGGGATCGGTCACACTCGACCGCCATCTGCTTCGGCCAGAGGTGGACGAGGACGAGATCAAGGCGATCACCCTGGCAGCAACACCGACCATCGGCTTCTACATCGCCGTGATCGTCCTCGCCTTCGTGGCCCCCGTCCTGGCCGTCTACGGATTCCTCCTTATCGCCATCGTCTCGGTCATCCGGGCGCGTGGCGACCGGAGCCTGCGGTCCCCCACGTCATCCGCGTAACGCGTTCCCTCGCCGACCTGCGGACACCGCGAGGCGGCCAACGACCCAACCTCACGCCGGGAGAGGTACCCGCCGCGCAAAGCGGGCATTCGACTGCGCACGAAACGTCGGAGCCGCACATGGCCGAGTTGATTCAGGATCCCGAGACCGAATCGCGGTGCGCGTATGCCTGCGGCAGTTACTCGGACGTCGAGGCTGCCGCGCAGCACGCTGCGCGGCAGCCTCAACGACGAACGTCCTACTTGTATGCGGCCATCTCGGCCTGGCTCTCGCTCCAGCGCGCCGTCAGCGCGTAGAGCACGACCACGTTGAGCGTCAGTGCAGTCAGTGCCCAGAGCGGGTACTGGCTGTTACCGAGGAAGCCGAGCTGGGCGAAGATGTTCACGGCCACGACCACGATCGTGAACCAGCGCGCCCACCCCTGGCCGGCGAGCAACCCAAGGCCTGCGAGCACGAGCAGCACGCCCCAGATCAGCATGATCCAGCCCCAGGCCGTCAGGTCGACGGCGAGGAAGCCCGACTGCGTGACGATGTAGTAGTCGTCCTCGAACAGGGCGATCAGGCCCTGAAAGAAGTCGATGCCGCCGATGATCAACATCAGGATGCCGGCAAAGCCGATCCAGCCTGCCATCGATTTCGCATTCATTACTACCTCCCTTTACATAGCCCTCCGGCTGGCAGGGCTCTTCATACGCCGCGTACTCTCTCACTTGGTGCGGTTGGCGGTGCCATCAGCGTGCGGCCTGATCCGCTTGCGGGAAACGAGAAGTGACGCGCTGAGCGCGTCCTGCGCCTACGGCGAACTACGCATCCCGATTCGTGGTCGCGACCGATGCGTGGGTGACGGTGAGGGTGGACTCTTGCGATGCGACCGTGCATCCGCGGTCAGTCGGTTCGAGGGAGGTTGAACATGTCAACCATCGAGAAACCGAAGACGTACGTCACGAATGGTGGCGTCGCCGCCGCCTCGAGCACTCCGGCGACGGACGTGTACGCCGAGCCTCAGGGCCTCGGCTGGGTCGCGTTCTCGGCGATCATGCTCGGCCTCGTCGGCGTGTGGGGGATCGTCGAAGGCATTCTCGCGATCTCGTCGTCGAAGGTCTTCATTGCCGATGCGACGTTCGTCTTCAGCGGCCTCAACACCTGGGGCTGGATCGTGCTGCTCCTCGGTGTCCTGTGCGTGATGGCGGCCTTCTCCCTGATGACCGGGAGTGAGGTTGCCCGCTGGTTCGGGATCACCGTCGCAGGCGTGAGCGCGCTCGGTCAGTTGATGTTCGTGCATGCGAACCCCTGGTGGGCAATGGCGGTCTTCGCAGTCGACATCCTGATCATCTACGGGCTCGCGGCCTATGCCGGCGCGCGACTCCGAATGCCGTAGACAGGGCTCGCAGCGGCGCCGGCTCGGCCTCGGGCCGGCACCGCTGCGAGCGCCACGCAGGCGCGGCTGACCACGCGTGGCTCTTCGTAGACTGGCTTCCATGGCTGACCATGCGATCGAGGCCGAGGGTCTCGTCCGGGAGTTCAAGAAGGGCCCGCGGGCGGTCGACGGGATCGATCTCGCGGTCGACCCGGGCGAGATCTACGGCTTCCTCGGCCCGAACGGGGCCGGCAAGTCGACCACGGTGCTGATGCTGACCACGCTCCTGCCGCCCACGGCGGGGCTGGCGCGCGTCGGCGGGTTCGACGTCGCGAAGCAGGGCCCCGAGGTGCGCAAGGTGATCGGCGCCGCCCTCCAGGAAGCTGCACTCGACCCGCTGCTCACCGGCCGCGAGCACCTGCGCCTCCAGGCGACGCTCCAGGCGCTGCCGCGCGCCGTGCGCAAGCAGCGCTCCGACGAGCTGCTCGCGCGCGTCGGGCTCACTGACGCAGCAGACCGCAAGGTGCGCGGCTACTCGGGCGGCATGAAGCGCCGGCTCGACCTTGCTCTTGCGCTCGTCCACCGCCCGAGGATCCTCTTCCTCGACGAGCCGACGACCGGCCTCGACATCCAGAGCCGCACGGCCCTCTGGGAGGAGGTGAGGCGGCTCGCCAAGGATGAGGGCGTGACCGTCTTCCTGACCACGCAGTACCTCGAGGAGGCCGACGTGCTCGCCGATCGCGTCGGGATCATCGACCACGGCCGGATCGTCGCCGAGGGCACGCCGACGGCGCTCAAGGCCGAGATCGCCCGACCGACCGTCGAGGTGACCCCGGCCGACCCCTCCGAGGAGGCTCATGCCGCGTCGATCCTCGCGCGCTTCGGCGACGCCGTCGACTGCATGCACGGCGTCGGGGTTCGCCTGCGGGTGGGTCAGGCGGACCTCGCCGGCGTCGTGCGCGCCTTCGACTCCGAGGGCATCGCGATTGGCCACCTCCAGCTGCACCAGCCCTCGCTCGACGACGTGTTCCTTGCCAAGACGGGACGCTCGCTCGAGGGCGCCGCCGACGACGACGGGGAGGAGCGGCGACCGGGCGGTCTCGCGATGGAGCCCGCGCGATGAGCGCCACCGCCGACCAGGTCTTCCTGCTCGGGCGTCGCTCGGTCGTGCGCACGATCCGGCAGCCGGCCAACGTGATCGCGCCGCTCGTCTTCCCGCTCCTGCTGCTCGCGGTCAACTCGGCGGGGCTCGACGCCGAGACCGGCCTGCCCGGCTTCCCGACGAACTCGATTGTCGCGTTCATGCTCGCCGTGCCGTTCATCCAGGGCGCGCTCTTCGCCACCATGAACACCGGCACCGACCTTGCCCGCGACATCCAGACAGGGTTCATGAGCCGCCTGTCGCTGACGCCGATGCGCGGCGTCGCGCTTCTTGCGGGCCAGCTCGGTGGGACACTCGTGCTCGGCCTGCTCCAGGCGGCCGTGTACGTGGTGGTCGGCTACGCGGCCGGCGTCCGCTTCGCGTCGGGCCCGCTCGGCCTGCTCGTGCTGCTCGTCTTCTACACGCTGGTGGTGCTCGCGTTCGGCGCGCTCGGCCTTTTCGCCGCGCTGCGAACCGGCTCCGGCGAGGCGGTTCAGGGCCTGTTTCCGGTGTTCTTCGTCTTCCTGTTCATCTCCTCGATGGCGATCCCGCGCGACCTGATGAGCGTCACCTGGTTCCGCTACGCCGCGACGGCGAACCCGGTCTCGTACCTGATCGAGGGTGTGCGCAGCCTGATCGTCGTGGGCTGGGACGCCGAGGCGCTCGCGCTCGGCTTCGGGATAGCGTCCGTCATCGCCGCGATCGCGATCGCGCTGGCCGCGTGGTCCCTGCGCGAGAGGCTGGCGCGGTCATGAGGCGGATTGCGGTCGCGCAAGGTGTCGCCTGGCGGATGCTGCACAACTTCTTCAGGAACAAGTCGCTCCTGATCCCGTCGATCGCGTTCCCGCTCTTCTTCTTCACGGCGTTCGCCGGAGGTCTCGCCGGGATCCAGAACGTACCGGGCTTCGACTTCCCGTCGGGGTACACGGCGTTCCAGTTCGTGTTCGTGCTGCTCCAGTCGGCGGCGTTCGGCGGCGTCTTCACGGGGTTCGGGATCGCGCGCGACTTCGAGAGCGGCTTCGCGCGCCGGCTGCTGCTCGCCTCCCCCAACCGCAGCGGCATCGTCCTCGGCTACGCGATCGCCGCACTCGTGCGCTGGCTCGTCACCGCGTCGCTCTTGACGGTGATCGCCCTCGCCGTGCGGATGAAGGTCGGTGGAGACGGACTCGACCTCCTTGGCCTCTACACCCTCGGCCTGCTGGTGAACGTCGCGGCCACGCTCTGGGCGGCGGGCGTGGCCATGCGCCTGCGCACGATGCAGGCGGGGCCGGCGATGCAGATGCCGGTCTTCCTCGTCCTCTTCTTCGCACCGGTCTACGTGCCGCTGGCGCTACTCGACGGGTGGATCCACACGGTCGCGGTGGTCAACCCCCTGACGCTCGTGATCGAGTCCGGCCGCGGCTTCATCTCCGGCACGCCGACCGAGGTCTTCTCGGCGTTCCTGGCCGCAGCCGCGCTGGGAGCGCTCTTCTGCGTCTGGGCGATCCGCGGCCTCCGCAAGGCCGAGGCGCCGGTTGATCGGCGAGTCGCCGTGACGGAGCCCGTCGCTGTGACGTCGCCGTTGGTCGAGCTTCCCCCGAACGGCTCGGAGCCGCGGGATCGCCTAGATGGTGATTCCACGGGATCGCCTGTTCCGGGGCGTGAGCTGGCTCGTTTGGGGCGCGTCGACGGTCTGGTGGCGATGCTGGAGGCATCGGCGCAGGGCGGCGGCGTGAAGCGGACGGCTTGTGCGGGCGGCTGTGCCGGTCTGCGCAAGCAGGGAGCGGCCCAGACGCGCCAGATCGCGCAGCCGGACCGCGAGATCGTAATCGGTTCCCGGAGCCTTGCTCAGGATCCCATCGAGATAAGGGGTTCCGGTGAAGATCGACAGCTCTTGCTGCCGGAGGCCCGTCTTGCTCTGCCCGATGTGGACCCACGCGCCGAATTCGTAGATCAACTGGTCATACGCAATATCCGACGCCGCAATCTTGCGCGCCACTTGAAGGACCGTGCCGAACCCGGGAGCAGTGAAATCGGCCGCCAGCCCCTGCATGTGGGCGCTGGTCGGCGACCCACCCACCGCCTTGTTCAACGCCGGACTTCGGTAGCCGCTGCTGATAGGGATCGGCACGCCCAGGAGGGCGCGGATTTCCTCGAGCGTTGCAGCGATGACCTTGAGGTTCGCAACGATCTCGGGGGTTGGCGTGTTGTCGATTCCCTTGCGGGCTGCGGTCTGGCTCAGAACCATCTCTTCCAACGTGAAATGCTCGCTCAGCTTGCGTGCCAAGGGTGGCCTCCTCCAGACGAATAGCGTCGAGCGGACCCTACAGCGTCTTTTCTCTCGGCCTCGACGTCTGTCACGTTGAACAGAGCGACCGCCTTGGCAGAGCGCTTCTGGATCGCGTTGGCGGCGCGACCCGGTCCCTTCATCACGGCCCCTTCATCACGCCGGCCTGAGCGAGTGAGCGCCCCGCTCTACCCGCGTGCGTCGGGGCGAGAAAAACGACGGCCCGCGTAGCGAGCGCGGGCCGTCGCGAACACCGCCACCTCCTGCGGGAACAGTCGATGGGCGGCCGTGGCGAGCGTACCTTCGAACGGCGGTTGCGGCGGGTTTCTTCGGCGGCCTAACCAACGGCGTCGTGCGGTCGTCATCAACAGATGCTGCTCATGGAACTGCCGTGAGCGGCCGACCTATCGAAGAGATGTCAAAACGCACCCTGCTGATCGGGGCGGCGGCTGTCGGTGCTGCCGTTCTCGCCACGGCCTTCCTCGGCTCCCCGGCGCACGCGATCGCCGTTGCGCTCGCCGATCTCAGGGGCGCGAGCCCGGCCTGGGTCGCGGCGGCCGGGGTTTCGTTCCTCGCGGCTGCTCTCGCCGCCGCGGCGGCGTGGCACAGAGGGCTGGTTGCCTGCGGCGCGAGCCTCGGTCGGCTGGAGGTGACGCGGCGTTACGCGGCGGGCTGCCTGGCCAACACGCTTGCTCCCGCGAACGCCGGTGAGGTCGTTCGCGTGGCACTCATCTCGCGGGCCATGGCCTCGGAGGGGGCTGTGCTGACCGTGATCGGGGTCTCGGCCGTCGTTGGGCTGATCCGCGTCTCGCTGATCGCGGCGCTCTTTCTCGCCACTGCCGCTTCGAGCTTCTCCGTGCTCTGGCTCGGCGTCGCCGCGCTGCCCGGCGCCGTCCTCGCGGCGTGCTGCTTCCCCGGCGTGAGAGCTCGCCTCCTCTCGGGCAGGACGAGGCACGTGCTCGACGTCGTGCGAGGTCTCGCCGCGTCGCCGGTCGCGGCCGTCGAGATCGCCGCCTGGGTCGCCGTGAGCACCGCGGCTGCGATCCTCGCCTCGGCCTGCGTCGGCGCCGCGCTCGGCGATTCCTCATCCGCTGGCCGCTGCGCTGGTCATCGTCCCGGCGATCATGCTTGCGCGGCTCCTGCCGATCACACCCGGCAACGTGGGCCTGACGAGCGCCGCGGTAGCGCTTGCCCTGCACGGGCGTGGCGTGCCGATGGAGTCGGCCGTCGCCGCCGGGATCGCACTGCACGCAGTCGAGACGGTCGTCGGGCTGGCGTTCGGGGCGGCCGGCGCGCTTTCGCTCGCTCCCGGGCTCTCAGCCTGGTCGAGTCGCATGCGGCTCGGGCTGCGGCTGGGCCGGGCGCTCGCCGGCGCCGCACCGGCTGCCCTCCTGATCGGTGTCGTGGCGTCGGCGATCGGCGCGCACGCCGCGCTCACCTAGCTGCGGCGACGCGCTACGTCGGCCGGGTCGGCGGCTCGTCCGCCGGCGGCTGCTCGGCGGTGGGCGGTTCGGCAGGCCACTGCTCGTTGGCCGGGGGCGGTTCCTCCACAGGTGTCGGGGCCGGCGGAGGCGGCGGGGCAGCGGCTGGGCGCTTGAGCCTGCTCGCCCAGAGCTTTGCGTTGAGCTGGAGCACGATCCCGAGCAGGATCAGCCCGACGCTGACCAGCATCATCAGAGCCGGCGAGCGCCACGAGCCGGTCCAGGACACGACGTAATGGAGCATGGCTCCGAAGAGGCCGACCACGCCGAACGACGCCCACGTTGCGCGGCCGAACGGGGCGGAGGCGAGGATCAGGACGGCGGCGAGGATGAGGATCGTGATCCACGCCCAATCGGAGCCCCGGATGAATGCGTAGAAGGTGAGGCCGACAGCGAGCCCGAAGAGGCCGGTCGCGTGCCACCAGAAGGCCTCCGCGCGGCGCTGCACCGAGTCCAGTACGACGCCGACGAGGAGCAGCACGGCGCCGGTGACGAGCACCGCGGTTGCGTGGTCGTCGAGGCCATTCTCGTCCACGAACAGCGGCACGAGGAGCTGCGCGGTGAGAAGGGCGGCAACCGTGACCGTCACGAACACGAACGGGAAGCGCACGAGCCTGAACGCGGCGACGCCGGCGAGCATCGTGGCGACGCCGAGCGCGAAGAGCGAGCCCTGGAAGCTCTGGATCAAGCCGGGCCCTTCCTCGAGCAGGCTGGGCCACACGCCGATCAGCCGCTCGAAGGCCTGGCCGACCGCCGGCACGAGCGCGACCGTGGTCGCAGCGAGCACGCCGCCCGGCACGCGCCAGCCGGCGCGCAGAAGCGACGCGGCCGCGAGGCCGAACGCGCCCATGAGGACGATCCCGATCAGGAACTGCCAGATGCCGCGGTTCGAGCCGCTCACCGAGGCGACGGTGGCGCTGGCGGCGAGCGCGGCCGTGATCGCGCCGAAGTACCAGAGGATGTGCGGAGCGTCGTAACGCCGGAGCTGCTCGTCGGGGGCTGTCACGGCAGACGGCGGCTCCATCCGGCGATGATCGCACGTGACGCCGTGCATCGTCGCAGCAGATGTCGCCGTGGCGGGGGCGCGTAGGCTCTCCCTCCGTGACGGCCGTCCTCCTTCGCGTGTCTCCGAACCGGGTCACGGCGCTGTGAAGTACGTGACTGCGCCGCGCGTCGTGGCGGTCGTGACGCTTGCGCTCGTGGCCGTGGTGCTCGCGTGGAACATCGACCACTTCCTCTGGATTCGCAGCTACGACGCGTCTGCGAGCGAGCGCTACGCCTATGTCCTCGGCCACGAGCACCGCCTGCCACGCGAAAGCGAGACGTCCGTCTGGCACAACCCGCCGCTCTTCTTCCTGGTCGCGGAGGGGCTCTACGTGGGCAGCCACCGTGCGGGTGCCAGCGGCCCCGGTGCGTTCGTTCAGGGGCTGAGTGCGGTCTCCGTGCTCGCGACGCTCGTCCTCACGATGCTGATCGCGAAGGAGCTGTTCCCGCGATCACGCTGGCTGCCGGTGCTTGCGCTCGTTGTCGCCGCCACGACACCGGTGCTCGTTCGAGCGGGCATCCTCTTCCACCCCGAGCCTCTCGCGACCGCTCTGACGACGGCCGGGCTCTACGTCGGGGTGCGAGTGCTGGCGCGCGGGACGTTCTCCTGGCGCGTCGGCCTGCTCGCCGGGGTGCTGCTCGGGCTCGCGAACCTGACGCGCACCTGGGCGCTTGCCGCCCTCGTCGCCGTGCTGGTCGGCTTCGGTCTCGCCGCGGTGCAGCGGCGCGACCCGGCGTCGCTCGCGACGCTCCTCGCTGCTGCATCGGCAGCCGCGGTCCTCATCGCGCCCTGGCTCGTGGCGAAGACGATTCTGCACGGGAGCCCGCTTGCCTACAGCCGCCCTGTCCCAGCCCAGTGGTTGCAGCACGGTCGCCCGCTGCGCTTCTGGCTGCCGCCGTCGCCGCGTCGCTCTGGTTCGCGATCCATACAACCCGACCTTCCAGAACCGCCTCTTGCCCGTCCTCTACGCCGACTGGTGGGGCGACTACTGGCGCACCTATCGCATTCCCGAAGCGCGGCACAACGAGCCGGTTCGACTCCCCGCCGAAGACGCGCGGCCTCTGCAGCGGCAGGCGGCCGTCGGGTGGATCGTTGGGCTGGGAGCGCTCGCCGGGCTGATCGCGCTCACGGTGACGGCGGTGAGACGCCGCGACCTTGCCCTCGGAACGCTGCTGCTCTCGCTGGGCTTGCTCGCCGTCTCGTTCGTCGGCTTCCTCGTCCAGTATCCGAAGCTCGACGGAGACAACATCAAGGCGCTCTACGTGCTCGACGCTGCCCCCGTTCTCGCCATCGCTGCGGCGTTCGCCTTCGGTCGCCTCGCCGCACGGGGTACGGCGTGGCTCGCCGCCGTTTCTGTGGCGCTTGCGATCGTGATCGTCCCGACCGTCCGCTTCCTCGTCCTCCCCGGCTGAGACCGGCGGCTCCTGACGGACGCGCGGTTACAGTCCAGCCTCGTGAGCGTTCTCAGCATCCGCGAGCTCGTCGAGGCGCGCCAGGGCGAGAGCCTCGAGCTCTGGGCACGGACGATCAACCCGCAGTTCGCGCGTGTGCTGAAGACCATCGGCTTCGACCGCACCTGGGTCAGGTCCGAGGGCGCGCACCTCTGGGACGCCGACGGCAACCGCTTCCTCGATCTGCTCGGCGGCTTCGGGATGTTCAACGTCGGCCGCTCGAATCCGCGAGTCCGCGCAGCGCTCGTCGAGGCGCTCGAGCTCGACCTGCCGGGGTCGGTGCAGCTCGGCGTGTCGCCGCTGCCGCCGCTGCTCGCGGAGGAGTTGCTGCGCCGGACGCCGCCGCGGCTCGAGCGCGTCCTCTTCACGAGCTCGGGCACCGAGGCGGTGGAGGCGGCACTGAAGCTCGGCCGTGCGGCGACCGGCCGCACGCGCGTCCTCTCGGCCGAGCACGGCTTCCACGGGCTCACCCTCGGCGCGCTCTCGGCGAACGGAAACCCGGAGTTCACCGCACGCTTCGAGCCGCTCCTGCCGGGCTTTGGACAGGTGCCCTTCGGTGACCTGGAACGGCTCGAGGCCGAGCTGCGCCGCGAGGACGTGGCGGTCTTCCTCGTCGAGCCGGTGCAGGGGAAGGGCGTCAACCTGCCGCCGGCCGGCTTCCTGGAAGGCGCCCAGGAGCTGTGCCGCCGCTACGGCACGCTCTTCTGCGCCGACGAGGTGCAGACGGGCCTCGGCCGCACGGGCCGGCTCTTCGCCTTCGAGCACTGGGGTCTCGAGCCGGACCTCGTCACGGTCGCGAAGTCGCTCTCGGGCGGCTACGTCCCGGTGGGGGCGCTGCTGATGTCGAAAGCGGTGCACGAGGCCGTGTTCGATTCGATGGAGAACGCGTTCAGCCACGGCTCCACGTTCGCGCCGAACGAGCTCGCGATGGCCGCCGGACTCGCGACGCTGCACGAGCTGGACGAGCAGCGCCTCGTGGAGCGCACGGCGCGCCTCGGCGAGCGGCTGCTCGAGCTGACGCTGCCGCTCGTCGAGCGCCACGACGTCGTGCGCGAGGTGCGCGGGCTCGGCCTGCTCTGGGCGATCGAGTTCGCCGAGCCGCCGGCCGGGCAGCGCTCCTACCGGCTGCTCGACCGTGTGAGACCCGGGCTCTTCGCGCAGCTCGTCGTCGTGCCGCTCTTCAGCGATCACCGCATCCTGAGCCAGGTTGCCGGCCACGGGATGGCCGTGATCAAGGGGCTGCCGCCGCTGACGGTGGACGACGAAGACCTGGTTTGGCTCGCGGACGCGCTCGACGCGACGATCGCGCGCGCAAGCCGCGTGCCGCGGGCGTTCGCGAGCTTCGCGCTCGGCGCGGCCGGCGTTCGCGGCTGACGATCTCCCGGACGGTCAGGCGGTGGCGCCGGGCTGTGCGTGAATGCGGTTGTAGACCGGCCAGATGCGCAGCACGAAATGCAGCGGACCGCCGGCGGCAGGGCCGATCTGGCTCTCCAAGAACTCCCTGTACGCCGCCTCGGAGTCCCAGAGGTCGGCGACGCGGAGGTGCCCGTCCGGCTCCAGAGCGGCGACGTGCATCACGGCCGGGTGGTTCTCGCCGCTGCCGACGTGGGCGGGCATCTTCGCGACGAGAGCGTCGTACGCGTCGGTCGTGAAGCCGGGGAGGTCGATCAGCACGAGCACGTTCGACTCCTTGCCGGCGCCGAAGAGCAGGTTGTGCACGGGCGAGGTGTGCGGCTTCGCCTCGGGCATCTCGGCCTCGGCGAGCGCCGCACCGAGCCGGTTGCGCGCGAAGTCGTCGAGCGAGCTCACCGAGTCCCAGACGTCGACGACCACGATGCCGTCGTCGGTGACGCCGCAGACATGGGTGATCAGGCCCGGCGGAGCGTCGTGCTCCCCCGCAATCCCGAGGATCTCGTTCGCCCGGTCGTACTGCGCCGTCGTTCCGCCTGGCACCTCGAGCGTCATGAGCACGGCCATCTCGTTCCCCTCCTTCGGGTGTGCGTGCGGTGACCGCCTATCCTCCTCCATTTCGGGGGCGCCGGGAAGGCCGTAGGATGACCGGCGTGGACGTCTTCAACCTCTTCGGCGAGCACGAGTGGGAGGCGACGAACGACCGTGCGGGCTTTCGTCACCGGCGCACCGCGGCCGGCAAGCGGCTCGGCGCCCGCCTCCTCGGCGGCACCCTCTACGAGCTCCCGCCGGGCGAGCGCACGTGGCCGTACCACTACGAGGACGGCTGCGAGGAATGGGTGCTCGCGGTCTCGGGGCGGCCGACGGTGCGCGGCCCGGACGGCGAGCGCGAGCTCGGCCCGGGCGACCTGGCCGTGTGTCCCGAGGGGCCCGACGGCGCGCACCAGGTGATCAACCGCTCGGACGAGCCATGCCGCGTGCTGATCGTCTCGTCGAAGTCGCCGATCGCGATCGTCCACTACCCGGAGAGCGGCAAGGTGGGGATCTGGACGCAGTCGGAGGGCTACCAGAAGCTCCTCCGCACCGATGCAACTGTCGACTACTGGGAGGATGAAGAGCATGAGCCGTAGGCTGGACGGAGGCGACTGCCGGCGTAAGCTCGACGGAGCCGGCAAGGAAGCGGCGGAGGTGCCGGCTTTGCCGGCGCGGGCATGAGCGTTCCGGAGCTTGACCCGCAGATCCGCAAGGTGCTCGAGGACGCCGAGACCGCCGGCGGGCCGCCGGTGCAGGAGCTGACCCCCGATGAGGTGCGGGCCAACCTGGCGGCGAGCTTCGAGAAGCTGTTCGGGCCGGCCGACGAGGTGCACTCGGTCGAGGACGCCGACGCCGACGGTGTGCCGGTGCGGATCTACCGGCCGGTCGCGACCGAGCCCGGTTCCGACAAGGGCAGCACGGCGCTCGTCTACTTCCACGGCGGCGGCTTCGTCGGCGGCAGCGTCGAGGTCTACGATCCGCTTGCACGCGCGTTTGCGAAGCGCGCCGGCTGCGTCGTGATCTCGGTCGACTACCGGCTGGCGCCGGAGCACCCGTTCCCGGCCGCGCTCGATGACGCCTGGACGGCGACGAAATGGGTCACGTCCAACGCGGAGAAGCTAGGGCTCGACGAGATGAAGATCGGCGTCGGCGGCGACAGCGCGGGCGGCGCGCTTGCCGCGATCTGCGCACGCAGGGCGCGCGACCACGGAATCGCGATCGCCGCTCAACTTCTGCTCTACCCGATGACGCACCACGACCTCAACACGCCGTCGTACTCGCTCTACTCGCAGGGCTACCTTCTGACACGCGACGCGATGGACTGGTACTGGAAGCAGTACCTTGGCGAGGAGGGCGACGGCTCGGAGAACCCCGACGTGTCGCCTGCGGCCGAGCGCGACCTGCGGCGGCTGCCGCGCGCGATCGTGGTCACCGCCGAGGCCGACGTGCTGCGCGACGAGGCCGAGGCATACGCGCAGCGGCTGTTCATCGCCACGGTCGAGACCGAGGGGTACCGCTACGACGGCATGGTGCACGGCTTCTTGCGCATGCCCGGCGCGGTCGATCGGTCGAACCAGGCGCTCGACGAGATCTCGGAATCGCTCGCCGCCGCGCTCGAGAAGGGCTATTCGAACACGTAGGCGCCTCAGCGGCGGCGCTTGCCGGCCTTCTTGGCGCCGCCGCTCGGCTTGATCCCTTGCTGCAGGCGCTGCTGCTGGCGGCGCATCTGCCGGTTCGCGGCCTCGGGCATCGCGCCCTGCTCCTGGACGGCTTCGAGGTAAGCGCGCCGCTCGGGGGCCGAGAGCTGCGACAGCGCCTGCTGCGCCTTCACCGGATCGGGGTTCGTCCCCACCCGCTGCATCTTGCGCAGCGCGCTCGCCAGCTCGGGATTCTGCTTCTCGAGCGCGACCTGGCTCATCTTCTGGAACCAGCGCCGAAGGAACGGCACCTTGGCGAGCAGGGTGATGATCGGCTTGAGGTAGCGCCCGCCCCGGAAGCGGCCCAGGAACACGAACAGGCCGAGGAGCACGACCAGGAAGCCGATGACGATCAGCGGGATGAGCAGGTAGCCGGGCACGCTCGCCCGATCGTAGCGTCGGGATCGCGGTCAGGTCGCGGGAGGCGGAGTGTCTAGGAGCCGACGACCTTGACGATCCAGCGACGGTCGCGCTCGCGGTCGAGCTCGACGAAGAGCACCCGCTGCCACGTGCCGAGGGCAAGCTCGCCGTCGGCCACGGGAATCGACTCGCCTGCCGAGCCGAGCATCATCGACATGCAGTGCGCGTGCCCGTTGCCGATCTCCATGTCCTCTTCGCAGATGTTCTCGGTACGGCGGTCCCAGTCGTCGTGCGCGTAGTAGGTGTCGTGCGGGATGAGGCGTCGCAGCAGCGCCGCGAAGTCCTCGAAGAAGCCCGTCTCGAACTCGTTCACCCGCACGCAGCAGGTGGTGTGCGGGGAGTAGACGCAGCAGATCCCGTCGACCACGCCGGAGTCGCGCACGATCGCGGCGACCTCGTCGGTGATGTCGGTGACGTGGAGCCCGCCCCGCGTCCGGAAGTGCCGCTCCTGCTGGAAGACCTTCACCGCGGCGAGTCTAGCGCCCTCGCCGGGAGCGGGCAGAGCCGAACCGTCCCCAGTGCGCTACGTTCCCCGCGCGGGCCCGTAGCTCAGCTGGTCAGAGCAGCGGACTCATAATCCGTCGGTCCCTGGTTCGAGTCCAGGCGGGCCCAACAAGGAAGGCGCTGCAAATCGGCGCCTTCCGTTTTTTACATCATCGTCCGTCTGGAGGTGGGCAACGGAATGGGTAACAGCGAGCAGGAAGACGAGTTCGTCAGACGCTGGGCATAAGGTGGGCGCGCCACGACCTCTCGACATGGTCGATCACCTGCTCCCACACCTCGCCGACAATGACCGATGCCTCATTGAAATCAGCGGGTGGCGTAACGATGGCGACTGCTGATCCCGGCCCCGGTCGCGCGCTCAGCTCAATCTCCTCGAACGCCTTGCGCCAATCGAGGTATGCGTCGACGCGATCCAGGCGCGGATAGAAGAGCCGCGTCCCCACGATTGCCCCCGACGCTGAGAAGGCCGTCGCGAGCAACTCGGGAACGATGCGGCCGTGCACGAGCCGATTGCGATAAGACCGAATCGGTCTGAGCGGATCAGAATTGGCAGACCGCCAGGCCAACCTCGCGTTTTGGCCCTGCCTCTCGCTCCAGGCCTCGTACTCGCCCGGGTTCGTCCGACGTGCGAGTAGCTCGTCAGCGAGGTCGCTGACACCGCTTAGCCGGGTGAACGCCTCGAAAAAGGCGTACCGGTCGAACGGTGGATCCGGTGACCAGGGCTGCGGGCTCGCGTCATTGTCCACGGCGAGTAGCTCGAGAACGCGGCCAAGGTGCAGCAACACGGTGTAGTGGAGCCGTGCAACGGTCACGTCCTCGTCCGTGTAACCCTCAGCGAGAAGCTCTGCCCTCGAACGGATCTCCGAGGACAGATTGAACCGCGCCAACTCCTCCCGCGACAGCGAGTCGAGAAACGCCTTCTGCGAGTCGAGAAATACCCTCTGCCCTACCAGAGATACATCGGTGATGTAGCGGCCGAGATCAAGGTTCAGCGTGACTACTCCGGTTTGCCTGGGCTGCACCGGAGTGTGCACCGCCCGAGCGCCGATCACCCATCCGGGGTCTAAGGATCAGCGGGCGCGGCGTCGATGGCAAAGCATGGACGCCGCACGCTCCGCTTCAGCGAAGCACGACCCAGGGATCGCCAAGGAGGGATCCGAGCTCATCGTTGCTCCTTCACCCGTCTGGGTGAGCACAGTGGAGCAGCGGACAGAACCGTCAAGCAGTCCCGTCGGCGAAGATGTGGACACGTCTGCAGTCGGGGCACCGGGAACGCCGCCGGCGCTTGCCCATTCCGAGGCGAGTGTTACCACTGAGCAGAAGCTACGGCTCGTGGTCGACGGACTTGGCGAGCTCGCCCTCCGCAACGGCTGGACCGACGAGCAATCACTTGCGCGGTTCTGGGCTCGCCAATGGGAGCTGCCGTTTCTCGCTGACGATGCAGTCGAGTTCGACGCGGACGCCGCGGCTGGGCTCCCGCTCGAGCAGGCGCGACGGCTCGGAGCGTTCGTCGGGCTCGTCGAGAGCGCACGCACGGTTGTCGTCTCAGAGCCGTCGGAGGAACGCTTGGCCGAAGTCGGTTCCCTGCTCGGCAAAGACGTGTCCTTTGCGGTCGTTACGAGCGCAACGCTCGGGCGCCTGCTCGAACAGATGGAGGCTGAAGACATGCAGATCGAGACTTTCGAGGCCGATGCCACGTCGGCCGAAGCGCGTGCCGCCGACGAGGCACAGACTGACATGATCGTGGCGGAGCTCGATGTCGCTACGGCGGGGCTCGTCGCGTTCCGTGAGCGGGTCGAGGAGCTGACCCGCGCCCGCAGAGCGGCGGAGGAGCAGCTCGCTTCCTGCCGTAGCGAGCTCGTGACCCTGCGTGAGGAGCTCGCAACTGACCAGGCGGCGCGGAGCGAGCTTGAGCACAAGCTCTCTCGCGAGCGCCACCGGCTTGGCACCGTACGGGAAAGGGTCGCCGAAGCCCTGGGTGCCCTCGACGATTAGGCGCGGCTTGACAAGCGGACATCGCCCGGTCAAGGGGGGAGATCCGGCGCGCCGTCTGCGGCTGCGGGCCTCGCGCCGGCCCACACGACGGTGACGAGTTCAGAAGCACGGCTCTAGCTGGACTAACCACACACCTTCGATTCGGGTCAGGTTTCGCGAGCTGCTCGAACAACGCGGCGGCGATACGCACCGTGCCGGGCTCCTCCGTCAGCGGCCGCTCCAACGGCCGAGGGCGACGCGCACGCTCCACCATCTGCCCGACCAGCGTCCGGTCCTCGCCCAACCTGGCGAACAAGCCCGGCTCCCCGCGGCCCGTCCGACGAGGTCGCGCCAACGCGCAAGCTCAGACTTCGTCAACTGGCTCGGCGAAAACGTCTCAACGCCTGGCGCCTCATTCCCGGTCGGCTGTGTGACCTTTCGATGCAGTCGCAGCAGCTCGCCCGCCTCTGCCGGCTCTAGCCGCTGCGGGTCAACCCGGACGCCCAGCCGGCGGCTCAGGGTCGCGCGCATCTCGGCGCTCTCGATCGGGCTGGCTGGAACGCCGTGCAGGTGCAACGGTTCCTCGGCCACCACAAGCCGAGCTTCACGCTCGATGTCTACGTTCACTTCCTCGACGAGGATCTGCCTGAGCCGCCCAGCATGGGCAACGAGTGGGCAACACAAGAGGCCGAAACCAGCCGAAATGAAGAGGCTGTCGCGGAGACCGAATCCCGCATGGTTACTGCCGAAACCCTCGCCGTAGCTCGGGCTGTCTGAGTCTCAGCCGCGACTCATAATCCGTCGGTCCCTGGTTCGAGTCCAGGCGGGCCCACTCCATTCCCGGCGGTCTGACCCGGCTCCGGTCTCCGTGCAGTAGCCTCCCGCGCATGGACGAGGGTGTTCCGGTGACGACCGTGTCGGGCGAGATCGAGGCTGACCTGGTTTGCGGCCTGCTTCGCTCTGCGGGGATCGAGTGCGGGCACCGGGTGACCGAAGAGTCCGACTCCGTGCTGGACGGGTTCGCCGGCGACGGGCCTCGTGTGGTGCTCGTGCACGCGGCCGACCTCGAGGCTGCCCGCGGGTTGCTCGCCGACGCCCGGGGCGAGTAGCGATGGGCCCGTAGGGGTCGCGCGCCCCGTGCGCGCGGTGCCGAAGGCCGCGCGCACGGGTGTTGCGCGATCAGGGCGCGACGGCGTCGCCGATGTCGGCGATCGCGTTCAGGGCCTGGCCGAGGGCGATGGCCCACGTCGAGATGAAGATCGCGAGCGGGGCGCCGATGAAGATGACGCCGAGGGTCTGCCAGAACCCCTCCACCTCGAATGCCCACACGATCGAGCCGATGATGGTGAAAACGACGGCGAAGAAGCCGACGACCTTGAGCACAAGCGACCACGTGCGCAGGGTTGCGTAGCGGGTCATGCAGTACCTCCTGAGTCGAGTCGGACCGCGTCCAGTGCGGCTGCTCGATCCTGACAGCGCGGTCGGTCGGCGGCCCGCGAGCTCGGTGTCGCCGAGGCGAAGGTGCCCGCCTGGATGGAATCGACGAGCTAGGTGTTGACGAGCGCCCGCATGACCTCGAAGACGCCCATCGCGAGCCAGAGGATGCCGAGCAGCGTCATCAGATCCCTGGCGATTCCTCGCATGAAGCGTCCGGAGCGGGTGACGGGGTGGTCCATCCCCCAGAACTTCTTCATCAGCTTTGCCACCAGTCGCTCCTTGGCGCGCTGCCAGTTCGTGAGCAGCGTCAGCGAGACCGCCAGGAAGATGCTGCCGAGGATGAGCCTCACGACGACCCTGTCCGATCCCGAGGCCAGTGAGTCGATGCTGATCGCGGCAAGGCCGGTCGCTCCGAGCGAGATCACGAACCCGATGTAGAGCAGGCGGTCGACGAGCGGTCTCGGGGTCGGCGCGGACGCCGGCGGGCGGGCGGCACTCGGCGCCTTCTGAGCGGGCGTCGCGACGAGAAGCGGCACCGCTGCCTGGGCCGGCGGAGGAGGCGCCTGCTGCGCTGCCTGAGCCGCGCGGCGAGCGCTCTCGGCGGCAAGTCGTTCGCGCTCCTTCCGGATCGCGACACCGGCCGCCCGGACATAGCGGCCCGCGGTGCGCGCAGCGTGCTCGACCTTCTCTTCCACGGACACAGGGTAACGGTCTTTCCGGCGGCTCGTCGTTGGCCGGCGCGCGGAGGTCGCCAAACGCGTAATCCCCCGCAAGGGGGTTTTTTCCCGAGATCACCTGTATGGGGGGTGCTGACGCTTCCGAGAACGGCTTATATCCGGGCATGTTCCGCGTCTCGAAAATCATCCTGCGGGGTGAGGAGGTTCACATGAGGCATTTGAAGCACGGATTCTTGCTCGTGGTCCTGTCGGCCGCTCTGCTCGTTGCGTCCTTCGGCGGCTATTTCGAGTTTGCATCCTTCGGCAATACCGAAGGCCTGTCCGGCTTCCACTGGTAGAAGGACTGAGGTGACTGAAGGACGCGTTCCGGCCGGCCGGCCGGAACGCACGTCGGACGAGGGGAGTGGGAGCGAGTTCTTCTCGCGCGAGAACCGCTACCTCTTCCCTCTCGTCCTGCCGGTGGTGCTCGCCGGCTTCGCAGTCGTGGCGGCAGCGGTGCGACACATGGTTGTGTCGCCGCCCTCGCTGATCACGGTCGTAGGGGTGATGGCGCTTCTCGTCGCGGCGCTCTTCTGTGAGGCGTTCCCGGTACCCGTCGAAGACCTGCCCGGCGGGCGTCTTTCGCTCTCGGCGGTCTTCATCGTCGGCGCCGGAGTGCTCTACGGCTGGGCCGCCGCGGTCGCCGTCGCCGTGCTGACGCGCGTCACGCTCGAGATCCTGGAGCGGCGGCCCCGCGTCAAGCTCTTCTACAACGGTGCGGTCTTCGCGCTCGCGGCGGCGGCCGCCGGTGCCGCGATGATGCCCTTCTACGGCGACGAGCAGCCGACCCGACTCGGGCTCGAGGTCGTCGCGGGCGCGACTGCCTTCTACGCGGTGGACGTTCTGCTCGTCGCAGCGATCCTCGCGCGGTCGTCGCGCCAGCCGTTCCTCCCGGTGCTCCGTTCCGCCGCCTTCACGACGGCCGTGACCTTCGCGATCATGGCATCGGTCAGCCTTGCGCTCGTCATCCTCTGGACGCAGTCGCCGGCCCTCGCGCTCGTCCTTGCCGGACCGCTCGTCGCCGTCGCCCTGCACCAGCGCGCGACGCACAACGCCCTGCGCGCGATGCGGCTCGCGCTCACCGACCCTCTGACCGGCCTCGGCAACCATCGCCACTTCCAGGAGAAGCTCCAGATCCTCCTCGAGGAGGCCGCGTCCGCCGGTGCGCCGCTCACGGTCTGCCTCTTCGATCTCGACGACTTCAAGCAGATCAACGACCGCTACGGCCATCCGGCGGGCGACCGAGTGCTCGCGCACGTCGCGAGCAAGCTGCGCCAGTTCGGCGAGGCGTTCAGGCTCGGCGGCGACGAGTTCGTCGTCGTGTGCCCGCGGATGCGGGCGGAGCCGGCGGCGGCAGTTGCCGAGGAGGTCGTGCGCGCGCTTGGCGACGAGGCCTGGGAGCAGGGAGGCCCGATCAGGCTGTCGGCCGGGATCGCCACGTACCCGGACCACAGCGACGATCGCAACGCGCTCGTGCGCGTCGCCGACATCGCTCTCTACTGGGCGAAGGGTGAGGGCAAGAACCGTGTGTGCATCTACCGGCCCGACATGCCGGCGGTGACCCAGCTGAGGCGGCTGACGCGTGCCCCCGACCGCGCGGCGCGACTCCAGGCGGCCGCGGCGCTCGCGCTTGCAGTCGACGCTCGCGACGCGTTCGAAGGCAGCCATTCGACCCGAGTCGGCGATCTGGCGGCCAGCATCGGAGCGCGGCTCGGACTGCCCGAGGAGGAGGTCGAGCTGATCCGGCTCGCCGGCAGGCTGCACGACATCGGCAAGCTCGCGATTCCCGAGGAGATCCTGCGCAAGCCTGGTGCACTCGACGGTGGGGAGAGGGACATCCTCGAGAGCCATCCGCAGATCGGCCACGGGATGCTGCGCCCGCTCGACATCGAGCCTTTGCCAGCGTGGATTCTGCACCAGCACGAGCGTTGGGACGGTTCCGGGAAGCCTTCGCGGCTCACCGGCGAGCGTATTCCGCTCGGGTCGCGGATCATCTTCGTCGCGGACGCCTGGGACGCGATGACGAATAGCCGCCCGTACAGCCCGGCTCAGTGGCCGGACAAGGCGCGGGAGGAGCTCCTGCGGTGCTCGGGAACACAGTTCGACCCGGTCGTCGTGACCGCGCTCCTGGACGAGGTTTCGACCGCACCGCGGCCGCAACGTCACCTGACGGTCGTCGCGCGGTAGAGACCCGATCGTCACACGGGAGCTTTGCCATACTCCCCGCATGGCAAAGAACAGATACAGCGTCGGCGACAAGGTGCTCGTGTCGCGGGATGAGAGCGGCGAGAACCACGAGCCCGGCAACGTCATCGACAGCTACGAGTTGATCATCGGCCCGGAACGCCGCCCGGTCGTCGTGGTCGAGTTCGAGGACGGCGAGCGTAAGTACATGACGGCGACGACTCCAAACGTGCTCCCGGTCGAGCCCGAAGAGGACGAGTCCGAGGAGGGCGCGGAGGGCGCCGACGGCGTCGAGGCGACCGTCGGAGCCGAGGCGAACGGCAACGGCGAGGTCACCGTCGAGGACGACGAAGCGGGCTCACCGTAGGAGCGTTCGGGGCAGCGCTCGCAAAGGGTCGATCGGCGCCTGCGCTCGAACTACTAGCATGACCCCCATGCACGAAATCGGCACCATGCGCGTCAAAAGCGGGCTCGCCGAGATGCTCAAGGGCGGCGTGATCATGGACGTGGTCGACGCCGTGCAGGCGAAGGTCGCGGAGGAGGCCGGCGCCGTCGCGGTGATGGCGCTCGAGCGGGTGCCTGCCGACATCCGCGCGCAGGGCGGCGTCGCGCGCATGTCCGACCCGGAGATGATCAAGGAGATCCAGGAGGCCGTCTCGATTCCGGTGATGGCGAAGTGCCGGATCGGCCATTTCGCCGAGGCGCAGATCCTTCAGGCGCTCGAGATCGACTACATCGACGAGTCCGAGGTGCTGACGCCGGCCGATTTGGCGCACCACGTGAACAAGTGGGACTTCACGGTGCCGTTCGTCTGCGGCGCGACGAACCTCGGTGAGGCACTGCGCCGCATCGCCGAGGGCGCGGCGATGATCCGCACGAAGGGCGAGGCAGGGACGGGCGACATCGTCAACGCCGTCACGCACATGCGCGGCGTGTTCGGCGGCATCCGTCGCCTGCAGTCGCTGCGTGGCGAGGAGCTTTACGCCGAGGCGAAGGAGCTGCGCGCGCCGGTCGAGCTCGTGAGGTGGGTGGCCGAGCAGGGAAAGCTGCCGGTCGTCACCTTCACCGCCGGCGGGATCGCGACGCCCGCGGACGCGGCGCTCTGTATGCAGCTCGGCGCCGACGGGCTTTTCGTGGGCTCGGGGATCTTCAAGTCGGGCGACCCGGAGAGGCGCGCCCGCGCGATTGTCGAAGCGACGACGCACTACCTGGACGCCGACGTGCTCGCGCGGGTCTCCGCGGGCCTCGGCGAGCCGATGGTCGGCATCTCGACCGCGACGCTCGACCCGACCGAGTTGCTCGAAACCCGCGGCTGGTAAGTCGCGGGGGAGCACCTTCGGTTCTCCCCCGCGGGCCCCCTCTCCGACACGTGACCTCTGTGGGTGGGCGAGCACGGGCGGAGCCCGCGCTCGCGTCGTCCTCGTCGTGCACCTTCCAACCGCGAGAGGACGAGAGCAGAATCAGCGCGGCGTTCCAGACGCTCTCGAACGTTCCTAGACGCAGTTCTTGCTGGTAGAGGAACGCTGTGTCGTCTACCCGCTGCATGTACTCGATGCGGTTCTCGGCTGCGAACGTGTCATAGGCCTCGGCCGACTCCCAGCGGTCGATCACGAGGTAGCGCGCCGGGTGCTCGATGTCGCGGAGGAGCTCGGTTCCGACATAGCCTCGCCCTCGCCGGAAGAACTCGGCCCAGTCGCCCTCGGGGCCGTAGACGCGCTCGAACTCCGCGGCGTCGGAGACCTCATAGCTGAAGACGAGCGCGATCACTCGAGGTTCTTTCCGGGCCGGTGCATGCTTCGGAACGTATAGGTTCGCTCCCCGATGGCCGCGACTCTGATGGACGGCAAGGCGCTCGCGGAGCGCATTCGCGCCGACGTGGCCGACGAGGTACGCGCGTTCGGCGAGATCGGTCTCGCGACCGTGCTCGTCGGCGACGATCCGGCTTCCGAGGTCTACATCAGGCTCAAGCACACCGCGGCCGAGCAGGCAGGCATCCGGCCCGTCGACCGGCGCCTTCCGGCCGCGACGAGCGAAGACGAGCTCCTCGCCCTGATTGCCGAGTTGAATGCGGACGACGCGATCGACGCGGTGCTCGTGCAGACGCCGCTGCCTTCGCAGATCGACGAGATTCGCGCGACCGAGGCGGTGGCGCCGGCCAAGGACGTCGACGGCTTCCACGCCCAGAACGCTGGTCTGCTCTACCGGGGCCGGGCAGAGCTTGTTCCGGCAACGGCGCGCGGCGTGATGCGGCTGCTCGACGAGTACGAGATTCCGCTGGAGGGAGCCCGCGCGGTGATCGTCGGTCGCAGCGACCGGGTCGGCAAGCCGCTCATCCACCTGCTGCTCCAGCGGAACGCGACGGTGACCGCGTGTCACTCGCGCACGCGAGATCTCGAACGGCACACGAGCGACGCCGACGTGCTCGTGGTCGCCGTCGGGCACCGAGGCCTCGTCACCGGGAAGATGGTGAAAGCGGGCGCCGCCGTGATCGACGTCGGCATCAACAGCACCGAGGCGGGCCTCGTCGGCGACGTCGAGCCCGGGGTGGCGGAGGTTGCCGCCTACCTGACGCCCGTGCCGGGAGGCGTCGGCCCGATGACGATCGCCTGCCTGCTCGAGAACGCCGTCCGCTGCGCCAGCGCGCGCCGTCGGTAAGGGGCAATTCCCCTCCAGTTCGAGCAGTGGTATGGTCAGGCCGTTTCGCGACCGTCGGTCGACGGACATCGTCATCACAGTAAGGAGTAGGTCGTTGGCAGAAGGCACCGTCAAGTGGTTTTCGAACGAAAAGGGGTTCGGCTTCATCGAGCGTGAAGGAGGGGATGACGTGTTCGTCCACTTCTCCGCGATCACGATGGAGGGCTACAAGTCGCTGAACGAAGGTCAGCGCGTGTCCTTCGAGGTCGTGCAGGGCGACAAGGGCCTGCAGGCAGCGAACGTTCAGGCGATCTAGCGCTTTTCGGAACCTGAGTTGGCGAGGGGCTCCGAGAGGGGCCCTTCGTGTTGCGGCGGCCCTCGGCCCCTCCGCCGGGACCGCGAGAGGTCTGCGAGGATCACAGCATGGCGATCACACGGGAAGAGGTTCTGCACGTCGCGCGGCTCGCGCGGCTCGAGTTGTCCGACGACGAGGTGACGCGCTTCCAGGAGCAGCTCTCGGCGATCCTGGAGGCGGTCTCGAAGGTGTCGGAGCTCGACCTGTCCGGCGTGCCGCCGACGTCGCACCCGCTCGAGATTGCGAATGCGTGGGCCGAAGACGAGCCGCATGTGTCGCTGACGCTCGACGACGCGTTCGCCAACGCCCCCGACCGAGACGACGACCTGTTCCGGGTACCGCCCGCGTAGCGCGGCCCACCGCCTCGACCTTCGCGCGCGCGAACGCCCAGCAAATGGCACACATTCGTCACGCATCCGGCACAGACACGGCACAGCTTCTGTGCGACGCTCTAAGCAGGGGGCAGGCCGCCCCCCTGGGGGCACGTGGGACTGGGCGCGCGTGGATTGGGCGCGTCGCGTGGACTGGGCCCTGGGGACTGGCGGCGTAGGCACTGGACGGCGCATAGGGCGAAGGCGACCGGCATGAGCCGTAGGCTCGACGGAGGCTCTCAAGAGCGGAGGTGCCGGCTTTGCCGGCGCCGGAGCGGGTATCAGCCCGTAGGCTCGACGGAGGCTCTCTCCGGCGTAGGCTCGACGGAGCCGGTAGGCAAGCGGCGGAGGTGCCGGCTTTGCCGGCGCCGGAGCGGGAATCGAGCCCGTAGGCTCGACGGAGGCTCTCTCCGGCGTAGGCTCGACGGAGCCGGTAGGCAAGCGGCGGAGGTGCCGGCTTTGCCGGCGCCGGAGCGGGCATGAGCGCGAGCGGTATCGACACGCTGCGCCTCAGCGCCGAGGATGCGCTCGACCTGATCGAGCGTGGTGAGGTCACCTCGCGCGAGCTCTGGGACGCCTACCGCGCCGCGATCGACGCGCGCGACGCGGAGCTGCACGCGTTCCTGACCCTGGCCGACGACGAGCCCGACGGCGACGGCGTGCCGATCGCGCTCAAGGACGTGATCTCGACGAAGGGCATCCGCACGACGGCCGGCTCGAAGATCCTCGGCAACTACGTCCCGGTCTTCGACGCGACCGTTGCGGCCCGCTGCCGCGCGGCCTCGATGCCTGTGCTCGGCAAGACGAACACCGACGAGTTCGCGATGGGCTCCTCGACCGAGAACTCCGCCTACGGCCCCACGCACAACCCGTGGGACCCGACCCGCGTGCCGGGCGGCTCCGGCGGCGGTTCGGCGGCTGCGGTCTCGGCCGGGTTCGCGCCGTGGGCGCTCGGCTCCGACACCGGCGGCTCGATCAAGCTGCCGTCCGCGTTCTGCGGCAACGTCGGCCTGCGCCCGACCTACGGCACCGTCTCGCGCTACGGGATCGTCGCCTTCGCCTCGAGCCTCGACCAGGTCGGCCCGGTCACGCGGAACGTGCGCGACAACGCGCTCCTGTATCGCATCATCAGCGGCCTCGACGAGCACGACTCGACCACCGTGGACGTGCCGCCGGTCGTCTTGCCCGAAGGCGACGACCTGAAGGGCGTCCGCATCGGCGTTCCCCGCCAGCTGAACGAGGTCGAGGGAATCGAGCCCGGCGTCAAGGGGGCGGTCGAGTCCGCGCTCGCGCACGCCGAGGCTCTCGGCGCCGAGCTCGGCGCCTGCGAGCTGCCCCTTTCGGTCGACTACGGCCTCGCCTGCTACTACCTGATCGCCCCCGCCGAGGCGTCCGCCAACCTCGCCCGCTACGACGGCGTCCGCTACGGCTTGCGCGCCGACGGCGACGACTTCCGCGAGATGGTGATGCGCACCCGGCACGACGGCTTCGGCGACGAGCCGAAGCGGCGGATCATGCTCGGCACCTACGCCCTCTCGTCCGGCTACTACGACGCCTACTACGCCTCGGCGCAGAAGGTGCGGACGCTGATCAAGCGCGAGCACGACGCACTCTTCGAGCGCTTCGACGTGCTCGTCTCGCCGACCTGCGCGACGACCGCGTTCCCCCTCGGCGCGAAGGCGCAGGACCCGCTCGCGATGTACCTGACCGACGTGCTCACGATCCCGTCGAACATGGCCGGCCTGCCCGAGCCTCTCGATGCCGTGCGGCCTCGTCCGACAGCGCTCCCCGTCGGCCTTCAGCTCGTCGGCCCGCAGTTCTCGGAGAACACGCTCTACCGCGTCGCCCACGCGCTCGAGCAGGCGATCGCGTTCGACCCCGTCCCGGAGCGGCTGCGTTGAACGACGGCGTAGGCTCGACGGAGCCGCCCAGGAGCGGAAGGTGCCGGCTTTGCCGGCGCCGGAGCGGGAACAGGTGCCGGCTTTGCCGGCGCCGGAGCGGGAAACACCACCTGGGAACCCGTGATCGGCCTGGAGATCCACGTCCAGCTGAAGACGCAGACGAAGATGTTCTGCCGCTGCCCGAACGGCTTCGGCGGGGGCCCAAACACGCAGACCTGCCCGGTTTGCCTCGCCTTTCCCGGTGCGTTGCCCGTTCCGAACAGGCGCGCGATCGAGGAGACGATCAAGCTCGGCCTCGCGCTGGACTGCTCGATCGCCGATCGGGCCGTCTTTCATCGCAAGAACTACTTCTACCCCGACCTGCCGAAGGCGTACCAGATCTCCCAGTACGACGAGCCGCTGTGCTCGGACGGCCGCCTCTCGGTGCCGACGGTCGACGGCGAGATCGAGGTCGGGATCGTCCGCGCGCACCTCGAGGAGGACGCCGCGAAGAACACTCATGTCGCCGCGTCGGGCCGGATCCACGGCGCCACCGCGACGCTCGTCGACTTCAACCGCGGCGGCACGCCGCTCGTCGAGATCGTGACCGCGCCCGACATCCACTCGGCGGACGTTGCCAAGCGCTTCCTGCAGCTGCTGCGCCAGACGGTGATCGAGCTCGGCCTCTCGGACGCGGAGCTCGAGAAGGGCTCGATGCGCTTCGACGTCAACGTCTCGGTCCGTCCGGCCGGCTCGGATGAGCTCCGCACACGCACAGAGCTGAAGAACATGAACTCCTTCAGCTTCGCCGCCAAGGGGATCGAGCGCGAGATCGTCCGCCAGATCCAGATCTACGAGGCCGGCGGCGAGGTGCAGCAGGAGACGCTCCACTTCGACCCGACGCAGGAGGACTCGCCGCCGCTTCGCTCCAAGGAGGAGGCCGAGGACTACCGCTACTTCCCCGAGCCCGACCTGGTGCCGGTGCAACCGCCGGAGGAGCTCGTCGAGCGCCTGCGCGCCGAGATCGGCGAGCTCCCGGCCGCGCGGATCCGCCGGATCGCGGAGACGCTTTCGTTCTACGACGCCGACGTGCTCGTCACGGGCGGCCTCGACCGCCTCTGGTCGGCGGTCGTCGACGAGGGCGCCGACCCCAAGGAGACGGCGAACGTGCTCGCGAACGCCTTCGTCGCCACGGGCGTCGACCCCGAGAACGTGAGCGCGGTCCAGCTCGCAAAGCTCGTCGGGGCGCGGTCGGAGATCCCGCGGGCCGTGTTCGACGAGGCGCTCGTGCACGTGGGCGACGACCTCTTCAGCGCCGAGCCGTATCTCGCGCAGAAGGCCGTCAGCGACGTCGGCGAGCTCGACCCGATCATCGACCGCGTGCTCGAAGCGAACCCCGGCCCGGTCGAGCAGTACCGCGGTGGCAAGCAGGGCCTGCTCGGCTTCCTCGTCGGCCAGGTGATGAAGGAAACCGGCGGTACGGCCGACCCGCGAGTGGTCAGCGACCGGTTGCGAGAGAAGCTCGACGGCTGAGTTCCGGCGGGCTGCTGCTTGCGAGAGGACGCTTACGCAAGCGCCGTTGACCTTGGGCCTGCAGAGCCCAGTCGAACTCACCGTCCCGCGATGGGTGTGCCCGTGCAGATGAGTCCTGCCGGGACGGTGGGCGCCGCGGTCCGGCGGCAGGCAGAGCTCGCTCGCCGTCGAAGCTTCCGCCGATGGCTCTTCATGCTCTGCGGGACATCCGAGCCCGCCGCTCGACGGGGTGGTCCGCGCTCGCCTGCGTGGCGGCCTTCGGCGGGGGTGCGCTGGTCGGGGTCTGCGCACCTGGCGGCGGCGGGCCAAGTCCCGCGCAAGCCGGCGGCGCGTCGCTCCGGACACCCCGCGGCGGCGGGCCCAGTCCGCCGCAAGCGGAGGGTGCGTCGCTCCGGGTGGTCGGCAAGTTGCCCCCCTGGCTCGCGCCCGGCGCGAAGCTGACGGTCACCGGCTGGGCGGGAGCGCATGAGCGTGTCTCGCTGGTCGTCGGCGGACGACGCGTCGCGGTGGGCACGAGCGGCGGCCTCGGGCGTTTCGTTCTGACCGGCCGGGCCACGGCGGCGGGGCGCCGGCAGGTGGAGGTCGTGAGCGGCGGTGATCGTGCCCGCGCCGGGCGGTTGCTCGTCCGGCCGGTCCTGCTCGCGGCGGCCGGCGACGTCACTCCCGGCGAGGGGGTGAGCGAGACGGTCGCCGACCGGGGCGACGCGTACCCCTGGTCGTCGGTCGCGCGCGTCCTGCGCGGCGCCGACATCGCGACGGTGAATCTCGAGGGCGTGATCTCCGACCGCGGCGTTCCCGCCGCCGGCAAGGAGTACCACTTCCGTGGCGGGCCCGGCCTGCTCCGCGGCGCGGCGCGAGTGGCCGGGATCGACGTCCTCAGCGTCGCGAACAACCACAGCCTCGACTACGGCCGCGAGGCATTCCTCGACACGCTTGCTGCCGCGAGCGCCACGGGCCTTCGCACCGTCGGCGGCGGGGCGACGGTCGACCTGGCCCGGCGTCCCGCGATCCTCACAGCGGGCGGGCTCCGCATCGCGCTGCTCGGCTACTCCGACGTGCGCCCGCTCGGCTTCGACGCCGGCCCCGACTGGGCCGGAACCACGCGCGCCGACCCCGCCACGATCGCCACAGACGTCGCGGCCGCGGGTCGTCGCGCAGACCTGGTCGTCGTCTGGTTCCACTGGGGCGTCGAGCTCGCCCGTGAGCCGGACAGCCGACAGCGCTCCTTCGCCGACGCCGCGCTCGCCGCCGGCGCCACGGTCGTGCTGGGTGCGCATCCACACGTGCTCCAGCCCGTGACCAGGCAAGGCCGGAAGCTCGTCGCCTGGAGCCTCGGCAACTTCGTCTTCCCCTCGGGCGCGCCCGAAACGAGGCGCACCGGCATCCTGCTCGCTGCGCTCGACGCCCACGGAGTCGCTGGCTTCCGCCTCGAGCGCGCGACGATCCACGGCTTCCGGCCTGAGCTCGACGCGCCGCCGCTTCGCGCCGTTGCATCGAGTGGCCGCCCCTGAACGGACCGGCGCCTCGCGCGTGGAGCGTCGAGAACGGGATCGGGCCCGTCGCCGGGCCCGATCCGCTTCTCGATTGCTTTGCCGTCGGCTACTTGCCCGCGGCCGCGAGAACCGCGCGGACGCGGCCCGGCGTCATCGGGGCCTCGCGGATGCGAACTCCCGTGGCGTCGAAGAACGCGTTGGCGATCGCCGCGGGCACCGGCACCAGGCCCGGCTCGCCCGAGCCGGTCGAGCGCGAGCCGCCGGCCGCGACGCTCGTGGTGTCGTTGACCGGCACGTCGGTACGCTGCAGCGACTCGAGCGTGATCGCCGGAGCGTCCTTGAAGCGGATCGTCGGGTAGGCGACCCAGTCGAGGCTGGTCACGTTGCTCTTGTTGAACACGAGCTGCTCGGTGAGCGCGCGGCTGACGCCCTGCATGATCGCGCCCTCTTCGTTGTTGTGCATCCCGTCCGGGTACACGACGAGTCCGGCATCCGAGGCGACATAGACGTGCGTGACCGTGATCTTGCCGGTCTTCTTGTTCACCTCGATGTCCGCGACGCCGGCGACCCGCGAGTTCGCGAACTGCCCGAACGCGACGCCGCGGCCAGTGACCACGTTGGCGTTCGAGAGGCTCGACGCAGCCACCTTCGGCTTCCAGTTCGAGATCCGGGCCACGCCCTCGAGGGCGTTCTTCCACCTCTGCGCAACATCGGGCGTCGGGCTCGTCGGCGTCGCGATGTTCTTGAGCCGGAAGGCGACCGGGTCCATCTTGGCCGCGTACGCCAACTCGTCGATCAACTGCTCCGCGCCGAACGCCGACTGCGGCGCGTTCGGCGCTCGCAGGAACGTCGTCTTGAAGTAGTTGTTCTGGAGCGGCAGGCCCTTGCCGATCACCGTGCGGTTCGCAACGTTGTACTGCGAGCCGCTGATCACGGTGTCCTGGAACCCAGCCGTCGCGAACGCGGCCGTCCCGGTGATCTGCTGCTGGGTGTGGTTCGTCGTGAAGTACGGGATCGCGAGCGCCGTGTACTCGAACGCGACGAGGTTGCCGTTCGCGTCCACGCCGCCGCGGACGTCCGTGATCTGGGCCGGGCCGTAGTGGCTCCACCCGTGCTCGTCCCAGCGCATGAGCTGGAGCCGCACCGGCTTGCCGGTAAGAGCCGACATGATCGCGGCCGCCTGTGCGGCGTCGTCCCACGCCGCCGCCGGCCCGTAGGTGCTGGAACCCTCGTAGTAGGTGAGGCGGATCCTGTTCAACGGCAGGGTATTCGCGCCCATCACCTTGTCGAGCGCGGTCTTCACACTCCCCCGCGTCAAGTACAGACTCTGAGAGTTCGTGAAGATACGCGCACCGTTCGGCGTCACGTCGGCGACCACGCAACACGGGCCGATCGGCATGCTCCCGTTGTAGTGATAGTTGTAGCTCTGCGACACCTTGACCGCGGCCGATGCGAACGCGCTGTCGAAGTTGCCAGCTTTCGCCGCGATGGACGCCGGGACTTTTCCTGCGCTGTCGTGCTCGCGCATCTGCTTGAACAGGTTCCCCACCGCTGCGATCTGCGGCATCTCCGCCCACTTCACCTTCAGCTGGGCGGCCGCCTGAATCGCCGCGTACTCATGGTCAGCGACGACGCCGACGAATTCGCCGAAGCGAACCACCTTCGCGCCCGGGATGTTCTTGATCGAGCTCTCGTCGACCGAGAGGATCTTCGGCGCGGTGCCGTCACCGTAGGCGCCCTGGCCGCGCGGCCGCACGACCCGGCCGTGCAGCATCCCCGGCACCTGGACGTTGTGCACGTACGTGAACACCCCGTTGACCTTCGCCGGAATGTCTACGCGCGGGACACCGTGCGAGCTGACGAGCTTGTACTGGGCGACCGCTTTCGAGCCCGGCGCGCCTGCAGCGAGGCTCGGTGCGGACGGCATCCGGACGTTGAACAGCTTGTCGCCGAGCAGCGCGCCGTAGGTGACGCTCTTGCCGCCGCCTGAAACGACGCCCTTGTCGACCGTGAGGCTCCCCTTCGCGACACCGAGGCTCGTCGCCGCGAGGTCGAGCAGCGCCGACTTGGCCGCCGCCGCCGCCGCACGGACCTGCAGCCCGCCGCTCGAGATGGCACTGCTGCCGGCGGTGTAGAACGACACAGGCGTGCTGTTCGTGTCGTTGGCCCCGTACTTCATCTGGCTCATGCCCATGTCGAGCTCTTCGGCCGCGATCATCAGTAGGCCCGTCAGGCTGCCCTGGCCGAGCTCGATCGCGCCGGGCCGCAACGTGGCGGTGTTGTTGGCGTGGATCGTGATCCACGCGTCGATCGCCTGCGCGTCGAACGGGCCGTTCGAGGCGTAGGGGTCCTCGCCCGCCGACTTCACGGCCTTCGCGCCGAGGCCGGCGCCGACCAGCGAGAAGCCGACGATCATCGCGCCGCCGCCCTTGACGAACGACTTGCGCGAGAACTCCTTCTTCAACATCTCGGTCATCACTTCCCGCCTTTCGCCATCACTGCGGCGGCCTTCTGGATCGCCGTCAGGATTCTGGGATAGGTGCCGCAACGGCAGAGATGGCCGTTCATCGCGGTCCGGATCTGCGCCTCGGTCGGACGCTTGGTGGTCGCCAGCAGGTCGGCGGCCTGGATCATCATCCCGTTCTGGCAGTAGCCGCAATGCGGCACCTGCACGTCGATCCACGCCTGCTGCAACGGATGCAAAGCAGCCGGAGTCGCAGCGGTCGTGCCACGCGCCGCCGCCCACATCGCAGGCATACCCTCGAGCGTCGTGATCGCCTTGCCGCTCACAGCGGCAACAGGCGTCACACACGAGCGGATCTCCTTGCCGTCCAGCAGCACCGAGCAGGCACCGCACTGCGCGAGACCGCAGCCGAAGCGCGGGCCGTGCAGGTGCAGCTCGTTGTGCAGGACGTACAAGAGTGGTGTGTCGAGGCTGGCGGTCACGTTGTGCACGAGACCGTTCACCTTGATCTTGAGCTTGCTCGCCATTCGTCCCTCCTCTGTAGTCCGAATGTCGCGATTGGAAATCGCACCTGCCCCGACGCAACATCCCTCGCGGGTGCGTATCCCTGGCAGGTGCGTGAAGTCTATCGCGCCCCGACTGGTGACCGTAGTCACCAGAGATCTGGATTCGCGGCGTTGGTGCCGGCTCATTGCCGCCGATTTGTGGGGAGTGCCAACAACGCACCTGCGCCAACGTCTACACCGGGATGGGTACGGAGCTCCGGGAGGTCGAGACGTGCCCGACGCGGGCCTCGCGTCACGCTTGTAAGGCCGCGCTGCGCGCGTCGACGCTCGAGTCTCCCGCCCGCACGGCGGACCGTGCGGTCGCACGCTCTCGCGCCGGGACCCTTTTTGCGCCATGGTGTAGTGGATGAGACTTCTTCCGGCCCAGCGGCTTGCGCTCGCCATCGTCGGCCTCGCCCTGGCGGCCTCGATCGTGCTCGGCGTCGCCGCGGCCGCCGGGGACGAGGCCTCGCGCACGTCCGCTGCCTCGCCGAACCTGCTGCTCGGGATCACCGGCAACGTCGCGCGGTACAAGACCCAGACCGGCCTCGATCCGACCGTCGTGCAGGCGTTCCTCGGCTGGGGACAGGGCCAGAACTACGGCGCGCCGTTCGCGCAGCTCTTCACGATGCTCGCCCCGATCCCGATGATCCACCTGGGCACCGGCGGCCAGAACCGCAAGGAGACGATCACGCCGGCGGACATCGCGGCCGGGAAGGGCGACTCATACCTGATCGCCTTGAACCACGCGATCTCGACCTGGGGCAAGGCGATCTACGTCCGGCCGATGGGCGAGATGAACAACGCGAACACCTTCTACTCGGCGTTCCAGACGAACGGCCAGCCGAAGGACGCCGACCACGCGACGGCCAAGTTCCGACAGGCGTTCGCCCGCATCCACGTGATCCTGCACGGCGGGACGAAGGCAGCCGTCAACGCGAAGCTCGCCAGGCTCGGGCTGCCGGCCGTTCAGGGCGCGGACCCGGTGCCGAACCCGTTCCCGCGGCTGCGCGTCGTCTGGACCCCGCTCGCGTCGGACAACCCCAGGGTCCCCGGGAACGCGGCCAAGAACTACTTCCCCGGTGCGGCGTACGTCGACGTCATGGGCGGCGACATCTACGACGAGGCGCTCACGGACACCGCGCCCTGGGCCGGCCTCGAGGCGCTGTACAAGAGCGCCCGCAGTCACGGCAAGCCGTTCTCGGTCCCAGAGGCGGGCCTCTCCAGCGTCGACGACCCGGCGTTCGTCCGGCACATGTGCTCGTTCCTCGCCTCGCACCCTGCGACCGAGATGCACGGCTACTACGAGAGCAAGCCCGGCTCGTCCTGGGACCTCGGGTCGAAGCCGCAGAGCCTCGCCGCGTACCGCCAGTGCATGACGCCGCTCGCGGGGAAGCTTCCCTCGTGGGCGGCCGCGAACGCGCCCGGCGGCGGCGCCACCGTTCAGGCGCTGAAGCTGACGCCGCGCCCGGCCGCCGGGCAGGCGCCCCTCGCCGTCACGTTCGCGATCACGGCCAGGCTGAGCGTCCCGATCCAGTCGTGGCTGCTCGTCTTCGACGACGGCACCGAGGCAAGCGGCGCCGGTCCGCCGCCCGCGACCGTCCGGCACACCTACGCAAAGGACGGCGTCTACCCGGCGACGCTGATCGTGTTCCCGTTCCCGCCGTTCACGACCGCGAACGCCCGCTTCTACACCTCCGCCGACGTGACCGTGGGCACGAGCCCGGCGCCCGTCGTCAGCTTCGAGCCGACGCCGGACTCCGGGCCGGCGCCACTCGCGGTCTCGTTCCGGACCGAGCTCGCCCTGACCGGACCCGTGACGAGCTGGGAAATGGTCTTCGGCGACGGCAAGACCCGCACCGGCACGGGTGCGCCGCCGCATTTCGCCGGCCACACGTTCGTGGACGGCGGCGACTACAGCGTGCTCCTGGTCGTGAACCAGTCCGGCGGCCGACGCTTCATGGCGCTGGCCCAGGTCGCCGCCGCCGGTGGCGGAGGTGGCGGAGGTGGCGGAGGTGGCGGTGGAGGAGGCGGCGGCGGCAATGCGCCACCCCCGACGGCCACCAAGACGGGAACGGTGCTGGTGAACGGCCGGCCGTTCACCGGCGGCCCGATCCCCTACAACTCGACCGTCGACGTGACGAAGGGCACGCTCACGCTCACGACCGACACCGGCAAGCTCAAGGTCTACGGCCAGGGCGGCAAGCCCGCGATCTTCAAGCTCGTCCGCGGGAAGGACAAGGGCAAGCCGATCGTCGAGCTCCAGCTCAAGGGCGGCAACTTCAGCGTCTGCCCGAAGCGGAAGACGAGCAGCGCCGCGAGGATCACGGCCACGATCGTCCGCCAGCTCTGGGGCAGTGGCAAGGGCAAGTTCCGCACGAAGGGCCGCTACTCGTCGGCAACCGTGCGAGGGACGATCTGGCTCACCTCGGACCGCTGCGAAGGCACGCTCACGCGCGTCCGCCAGGGTGTTGTCGAGGTGCGCGACGTGAAGCTGAACAAGAACGTCCGCGTGCGGGCCCCCAAGACCTACCTCGCGAAGCCGTGAGCCCGGCGGCGCGGAGCCGCGTCGGGGAGGTGGAGGAGGCGCCACCCCGACTCGCGCGTCTCCTCTCGCGCTTCTCAGCGACGATCGGGCGGGCCGGCCCTGTGAACCACCGAGACGACCTGCTCGGGACGGATCCAGTCGTTCGAGAGCTCGATCCCACCCGCGCGGTCGACGGCGGCGAGCAGCGGCTTCACCCACAGGTGCTCGAGGAGCACGAGCGCTGCCGACATGTTCTTCGGCAGCGCCTGCGTAACGCGGAACACGTCGTCCTCGTCGAACAGGTGGCCGTCTGCGAGCTCGGCCGCTCCGGCGATCGCTCCGCGTTCGACGCCCTCCGGGCCGACCGCTGCGAAACCGGCCAGCGCGCCGATGTAGGAGCCGAACGCGACAGCCTCCTCCCAGTCGAGGTCGCTCGCGGTCGTCACCATCGTGTTGCCGAGCGAGTCCTTGCGCACGATCACCATGTCGACGATGCGGACGATCCCCTTCTCCTTCAGGCGCTCGAGCTCCGGCAGGATCTCGCCCTTGAAATGGTTCCCCTGGAACGCGAGGGTCAGCATCTGGATCGGCCCCATCGACTCCATCGCTACCGGCTCGAGCTCGCCGGGCTGTTCGGGATCGCTCATCGCGCCGAACCATAGTCTCCGGCGCGGAGTGGAGTGACGGGCTCGCGTTCGCAGGGGCAACCGGTTTACGCAATGGTGTAGTCGATGACCGAGTCGGCCCAGAGGTTCGTGCTCGTGCTCGTCGCACTCGTCTCGGCTGCGGGGATCGCGCTCGGCGTCGCCTCGGCCGCCCGAAACGGGGCCTCGCACAGCTCCGGTGCCTCACACAGCTCCGCTGCCTCGCCGAACCTGCTGCTCGGGATCACCGGGGACGTCGGGCGCTTCAAGAGCCAGACCGGCCAGAAGTCCGCCGTCGTTCAGGGGTTCCTGGGCTGGGGCCACGGCCAGACCTTCGGCGCACCGTTCGCGCAGCTCTTCGCATTGCTTGGCCCGATCCCGATGCTCCACCTCGGCACCGGCGGCAAGGACCGCCGCGAGACGATCACGCCGGCGGGGATCGCAGCGGGCAAGGGCGACTCCTACTTGATCGCCCTCAACAACGCGATCTCGAGCTGGGGCGAGGCGCTCTACGTTCGGCCGATGGCCGAGATGAACAACGCGAACACCCTCTACGCGGGATTCAACGCGAACGGCACGCCGAGGGACGCCGCCCACGCGCCGGCGAGCTACCGCAAGGCGTTTGCGCGCATCTACGTGATTCTGCACGGCGGTACCCGAAGCACCGTGAACGCGAAGCTCGAGCGGCTCGGCCTGCCGCCGGTTCAGGCCGGCGTGCCGCTGCCCAATCCGTTCCCGCAGCTGCGCGTCGTGTGGGACCCTCTCGCGTCGAACAACCCCAGAGTTCCCGGAAACACCCCAAAGCAGTACTTCCCGGGCGCCGCGTACGTCGACGTGATCGGCGGTGATATCTACAACGAGACGGCCGGAGACACTGCGCCCTGGGCCGGTCTCGAAGCGCTCTTCAAGACCGCTCGCAGCATCGGGAAGCCGTTCTCGATTCCGGAATTCGGGCTCACCAGCTTCGACAGTCCGGCCGCGGTCCGTCACTTGTGCGCGTTCCTGAAAACCCACCCGACGACAGAGGTGGCCTTGTACTTCAAGAGCGAGCCGGGCTCGCGGCACGACCTCGGATCGAAGCCGCTCGGCCGAGCGGCATACCGCGCGTGTGTGACGCCGCTCGCCGGGAAGCTCCCCGCCTGGGCCGCAGCGAACGCGCCCGGCGGCGGTGCCCGCGTGATCTCGCTCAAGCTGACGCCGCTCCCGGCCGCCGGGAAGGCGCCTCTTGCAGTTCAGTTCTCGATCGCCGCGAAGCTCACCGTCCCGATCCAGCGCTGGCTGCTCGTCTTCGACGACGGCACCGAGACGGGCGGTGCCGGCCCGCCGCCCGGGACCGTCCGGCACACGTATGCGAAGGCGGGGATCTACCCGGCGACACTGATCGTCTTCCCGTTCCCGCCGTTCACCCCGGCGTTCGCCCGCTTCTACACCTCGGCCAGTGTGAGCGTCGGGGCAGGCGCCTCGCCCGTCGTCAGCTTCAAGCCGACGCCGGCGGCCGGGCCGGCGCCGCTCGCGGTCTCGTTTCGCACCGACCTCAATCTCTCCGGCGCGGTGACGAGCTGGCGACTCGTGTTCGGCGACGGCAAGACCCGCCTCGGCAGCGGGGCACCGCCTCGCTTCACCGGCCATACCTTCGCGAGCGCGGGCGACTACAGCGTGCTCCTGATCGTCAAGCAGTCGGGCGACCGCCGCTTCCTGGCAGTGGCCAACGTGGCAGCGAGGTGAACGACTTCAAGCGGAAGCAGCAGTTCGGCGTGCCCGTCGAGTGGACGAGCGTTACTTCCAGATCAGCGTTGCACCAGTCGACCTTCTGACCGGGCCGGCAGAGCCAGGCTCGCCAGGGCGGGGACCTGGGCCTCCGATGACGCCGCCGCACGCGCGATCTCATTCCCGCCGTGAGCGCGCCCCTCGCGGCGTGCGGGTCTCCGATCGCGGACCTCGAGCGGCGCGGCTCATGCATCACACAGACATTCAAGTCGACTCCGCGCAAGACATTCAAATCGAATCCTTGCAAGAACTTTACGGGTGAAGGGTTACGGTGGGCGCCACACGCCTGTCATGCAGATAACCCCCCCTTATCTGATGCATGAGGTGAGTCAGCGATCGTTGCCCTGCTCTGCCCGTGTGTCGAACCGTGTCAAGCGGCGGTCGAACCGTCGATCGTGCGGCTGGCCCTGCTTGAAAGCGAGAAGACCACTCGTTCGAGGGGAGCACGCGCCGAAACCTGATGCCGACTAAAGACGGTGGAGCGAAGTACCACGGACTCGTACCGGACTCCGCCTCGCTTTCACCCGACAGAGGAGCTGAGAAAATGCACCCAGTCCGTTCAGTCAAAGCAACTGTGATCGCGTCCGTTGCGGCGTTGGTGATTGCGGGCTTCCTGGGCTCTTCGATGATGCTCGGCTCGGCTCGTGCTGTTTCGGGTCCGATTGGCGGAAACGGGTTGATGCATTTCGGCAGTTCGCTGCGCAATGCGACGAATCAGTCGAGCTACTCGCTTGTGGTGGTGAGCGAGGACGGACGCGACTGCTGCTGCGGCGTTGCCTGGGCGGTCGCTTGTCTACCGGTCCGGGACCTGCGTTACGACCGACTACAGCCACGGTGTTTCCTACAGCCAGGCCTCGGCGAACGGCTGGCTGTTGAAGAACGCGAGCGGCAACCTGATCAGGAACCAGCGTCTGCGGCTACTACGTCGGTGATGTCGGCAATAGCGGCTACCAGCAGGCGTTCATCACCAACACGCTCGCGTTGCTATCGGCGCGTCCGGGGCTGGATGGTGTGCTTCTCGACGACGTGCTTCGCGACATCGCGCATTATGCGCACGAGTACCCGGCCAAGTACCCCAACCAGCCGGCTTGGACGGCTGCGACCGTGTCGTTTATCAGCGCCGTCGGCACCGCGCTGCGGGCGCGCGGCTACTACGTCCTCGTCAACGCGGTCGGCTTCACAGGCGGCGACGGCAACAGCGACAACGGCACGCTCGACGTCTCCTGGTAGCAGCAGCTTGGCCCGTCGGTCGACGGACTGATGAACGAGAGCTACGCGGAAACCGCCGAGGGGAGCAACACGCTCCGTAGTTCGGGCAGCTCGTGGATGCAGAACTGGGACGGCTGGCAGCGCCTGATCGGCACCGCACAGGCGATGGGCAAAGACTTCGTCGGCGTCACCTACGGCGACCCGGGCGACACCCGCAGGATGATCTACGGCAAAGCCTCATTCCTCCAGGAATGGAACGGCGGCGGCAGCGTCTTCATCTTCAACCCCACAGACAACTCCGACCCCTGGAACAGCGCCTGGACAACCGACATCGGCCGGCCGGCAGCAGCCAAGCAACACATCGGCAGCGGCTGGATGCGCCAGTACACCGGCGGCATCGCACTCGTCAACCCGAGCCCCAGCGCCTCGCAGACCTTCCAGCTGGGCGGCTCATACCTCACCTCGACCGGCAGCACCGTCACCAGCGCCACCCTCGCACCAACCACCGGACTCATCCTCCGCTCGACCACCCCGCCGCCCGCCACTACAGCGTCCACTACAACCACCACCCCGGCGACCACCACTGGCAACGCCAAAGAAACGACGGAAGTCGCGCTGACCACGACCACGAGGTCGACGACCACGACGACGAGTCGTCCACGGTAACGAGCCCGAGGCGGGACGATGTCGATAGCCGTGGGCACCCGCCCGCGGCTATCGCAGTTCCGCGGTCGAAATGGAGATGCCGATCGTAAGCCCGCCCGGGTGAAGGCAGCAGACGTCGCCAAGACCCGCGCGCTGCGGACCGAGACGTCGGTGCTATCCGCCGTAATCGCCAGCGCCGATCCACCCGCTGGAGACGCGGGCGCGCTGGCGCTCCGGGTTTCGGTGTTGCGGCAGCGAGCGGCGGCCCGGCTCGAGCGCAGCAGAGGACTAACTGCCGCTCTCGCGGCAGAGCCGGAGCACGTCAGTCGGGTACCCGCGCGCGAACCCACACGGCGCTCGGGATCCGGTTCGCCATCGGATGCCTCTCCAACCAGCGGTCGGCGTACTTGATCGGCAAGACGACGATGCCGGTGATGTATCGCGCAGCGCGGTATGCGGGAACACTACGACCGGAAACGAGCAGAGCCAGGAACTCGGATGCAATCCAGGCCATGGCGGAGGCAGGACCGACCGCGATTCCGGACTCCTCGACGACAAAGCCGAATTGTTCCAACTCGGTGCGAAGTCCCTGCTCCGTGTACCGCCTGTAATCACCGGGATCCGGGTGATAGCCCTGAATGAACGGGACGTCGATGAGCATCAATCCGCCCGGGCGCAGGACCCGCCGCGCCTCCGATATCGTCCGGGCGGCGTTCTGGACGTGCTCGAGAACCGCCATCAGGATCACGCCGTCGGCGGAGCCGCTGGCAACCGGCAGAAACTCAGCCACTCCGACGATGTCGATCTCCGGGCCGGGCGCGATTTCGATGTTCACGACGTCTCGGCCGTACCGGGTGCGGCCCGAGCCGACATTCAGCACGACGCACCCGGCGGGGAACGACTCCATGAAGTGCCGCACGACGGCTCGGGAAGCTTCCGATTTGTACACGACATCCGTCGCGATCCGGCTTCGGACTCCGTCGATCGCGGACTTCAGACGAGGATGCGACTGAAGAAAAGGTCCCGGTACCCATCGCACGTCACCCGGGGAGTCGACGCCCGCCGGAATGAGGATCGGGACACCATCCTCCACCGCGTACGTTGCACCACAGGAGCGGCACCTCAGGCCGGACTCTGCAGCGTCGAGTTCCGAGTGGCAGCTCGGGCACGCGTAAATGGCGGCGACCCGCTCCCGCCGTCGTTCGCGCTCTGCGTTTTCTGGCGATCCCACGTAGCTCTCTCCGTACCCTCTCGGCTCCGACCTCATGTCAGAGATCCTGCCACGGGAGCGGCTCAAGCGCCGAGCGTCGCGCCATCGGGCTCAGCCAGAGTGCGCGGTGAATAATCGATCGGGCGGTTTGCCGTTGAGGCGGCCGCATGGCTGCAGCCTAGCCTACGGTCACGAGGGGGCGAGGCGCCGTCACGTGGAGTCCCGTGCTTCGGTGCACGGGGCGGTCGACGTTAGGCGGCTCGTTCTTACATCGAATTCGGGAAGCCCTCGCGCACGGCCTTCGGCTAGCTGAAGCTCGACCATCCGCCAGTCCGCGTAGTCCATACTGGCACTGAGCGAAACATTCGTGCTGTGGATCCTGGATCCAGCTACACGGGCCGGAGTTACCGGCCCAAGAATGGATCAGAATGACTCATTCGGCCTCTAGCAGGAGAGAGAACCTGTGACTGACACCGTGCATGACAAGGATCGGCCCATCCTCCGGGCCGTCGGCCATGTGCAGGGCGCTAAGGCGCGGATGTCCGGCCTCTCGAATCTTGCGATCTCGCTCACGACCATCTCGATCCTGACCGGGACGCTCACGCTCCACGGCACTGGACTCAACTACGGCGAACCGATCGAGGAAGCGAACGGCCGGCGACTTGTGCCTGTCTTCGTGATCATCGTCGGGCTCGGAATGGCTGAGATCGCGTCGAAGTACCTGACGGCCGACGGCCTCACAATGCGGCACATGCCGATGCCGGCCATCGCCGAGCGCGTCCATGACTAAGCCGCCGACGGTCGCGCATGCTATCCGCACTTTTCTTTCACCGACCGAAACCTTCGTCGGCAACCAAATCATGACCTTACAGCGATATCGCGCCGTCGTGTGTTGTCACCAGCGCAGTTCTAGTTCGCCCTTCTCTGTCGCCGATATGTGCTGCCTTCAGGAGACATTGCGTCCGCTACCGCGACTGGTCGATGCCATCCATTATCGAGCGGCGCGACACCTGCCGAAGGCATCAGCCACAAAGGTGGCCGACTATCTCAAGGCACAATCCGTAGACTTGATACACTTTCACTATCTGGTGGACGCCCGCTATTTTCTTGCGGTTAAGCGCCTGACGGGCCTCCCAAGTGTCGTTTCGGTGTATGGTTATGATATCTCTTCGTTTCCGCGCATTGGCTGGGGTTATGGTGCGCGGTACCTGAAGCCAGTCTTTCGTGATCTGGATTGCTTTATTGCAATGTCGGAAGATATGCGCTGTGATCTCGTGAAGCTTGGCTGCCCGGATGACAAGATCGTCGTTCATTACCATGGCATTGACACCGATCGCTTCGCCTATCCCGAGCGCACGTATTCAGACCCAGCGACGCTGGACATCCTCATGTGCGGGACGCTCGAGCCGAAGAAAGCGCAGGATCGCGTCTTGCAAGCCCTGCGTCTGTGGGAGCTGCGCAAGCGCACTCCACAACCCTTTCACGTCACCTTCATGGGCGATGGGCCGCTGCGAGCCGACCTGGAGAAGTTGGTCGCTGCCTACGGCTGGCAACATCGTGTTCGCTTTCTAGGGCACGTGGCACATCACGATCCACGGTTGGTCGAAGAGTACCGGCAGGCGGACATCTTCACGCTTCCGAGCGTCACTTTGGCCGGCGATAAAGAGGGCATTCCCGGCTCACTGATTGAGGCGATGGCCTGTGGTCTGCCGGTCGTCTCGACCTTTCACGCGGGCATCCCGGAAGTGATCAGCCACGAACAAGACGGACTGTTGGTTGAGGAATTCGATTTGGCTGGGCTGTCAGCCGCGCTGGAGCGAGTGATTGAGGAGCGCCCATTGCGCGAACGGCTGGGACGCGCAGCCGCTCACACCGCGGCGACGCGCTGTCGTTTGTTATCGCGAACTCCGCATCTCGAGCGCATTTACGACCGCGTAGTAGAGCCGGTCGTGCTGTAAGGTAGGCGCGTGACGCTCTTAAACGCCAGCAGATTGGGACTGAGATAATATGTGTGGGATTTGCGGCATGTGGAACCTGGACGGGGCACCGGTTGACCCAGCGCTCTTGACTCGCATGCGCGACGTCATCGCGCACCGCGGTCCCGACGGGGCGGGTTGCGTGATGTTTGCGACGCGCGGTGACACCCGGATGGTCTTTGAGCAGCCAGATGAGGTGCCAACCGAATTCGATCTCGGTCTTGCGAGCCGCCGGCTCTCGATCATTGACCTGAACACTGGCGATCAACCCATGTCCAATGAGGATGGCGCGATCTGGCTTGTGTTCAATGGCGAGATCTACAACTACCGCGAGCTGCGGCAGGAACTTGCGGCGCGGGGCCACGAATTTCACACGAGCTCGGACACCGAGGTCGTCATCCACGCGTACGAAGAGTACGGCACGGACTGCCCGACTCGACTGAATGGCATCTTTGGGTTCGCACTGTGGGATACGCGGAAGCGCTTGCTGTTTCTCGCGCGCGATCATTTTGGCGTCAAACCGCTCTACTATCGACTCGATGGCTCGCGTTTTTATTTTGGGTCGGAACTCAAGACCATACTGTGTGACTCCCGCGTGCCGCGCGAACTCGATTTCGATGCGCTGAACCTCTGTCTGACGTTCCGGTACACGCCCTCACCCTGGACGCTCCTCAAGGGTATCCACAAGCTGGCGCCTGGCTGCTCGTTGAGCATCACGGCGGAGGGTCTGCGCCAGGCGCGGTACTCGCGAGACACGCCGGCGATCGATCGCACACGCAACGAGGCCGAGTGGGTGGAGCGACTGCGGGTAGCCGAGGAGGCCGCCGTCGTGCGCCAGATGGTGAGCGACGTGCCGATCGCGATCTCGCTGAGCAGCGGCGTAGACTCGGCGACCGTCCTGGCGCTGATGAGCAAGCATTCCAGTGGGCCCGTGAGCGCCTTCACCGTGGGATTTGCGGGTAAAGAAGACTCCAGCGAGATCGAGCCGGCGCGTCAGCGCGCGCACCAGTACAGCGCTGCGTTTTCCGCGCAAGTCATTACGGCTCAAGACTATGCGGATTTCATGCCGCGGTATCTTTGGCATCTCGAAGAACCGATTGGCAACGAATCCGCGGCGGCATACTACTTCGTCGCAGAGATGGCGCATCAGCGCGGCATCAAGGTTCTGCTCACCGGTCAAGGCTCGGACGAGGCTTTTGCCGGCTACCCGCGCTATCTCGAAGCAGCGTATGGGCCGTGGTTGCGCATGGGGGCGCTGCCGCCGTTCCCGAGTATTCTGCCGCGCATCCTGGCCGGGCGAGCGCTGGGCGAGCGCTATGACCGCTTCCTCTATACCGTTGATGCCGCGAGTGAAGAGGACCGCTTTGCACGCGTGTACTCGATTTGGACGGACGCGGAAAAGCGCGAACTGATTCGTCCCGAGGTGCTCGCGCGCATGGATGCGAGCCTGCCCACGCGTGTCGTGCGCGAGGAACTGGCGCGCGCACCCGAGGGCACGGCCTTGGAGCGCATGATGTACGTGGATGCACGCACATCACTGGCCGACAACTTACTGCTCTGTGGGGACAAGATGGCAATGGCGGCGAGTGTAGAAGCACGCGTCCCGTTTCTCGATCTCGAGTTGATGAAAGTCGCCGAGCAAATCCCCGGCAAGTACAAATTGCGCGGCCTGCGTAACAAGTACATTCACCGCAAGGCGGCGGAGCTTTGGGTGGACAAAGCAGTGGCGACGCGTCCGCAGATCGGGTTTGACAATGCGGTTGACCTCTGGCTGCGCACACAACTCGGAGAACAGATGCAGCAGATCATTTCGGCGCCCGAGTCGTTCACCGCTACATATCTGAATACGGCCTATGTTTCGCGTCTGATTGAAGAGCACGTGGCACGGCGTCGTGATCATCAGCGGATGCTCTTCTTGCTGCTTTCTCTTGAGAACTGGGCACAGGTGTTTCTAGGGATGAGGCAACCGAGTGCGTAGGCGGGCCGTTTGCATGATTGCCTATGCAACGTACGATACGGATGCGCGCATCAAGAACTACGTCGATGCGTTGCTCAAGAACGACTTCGAGGTAGACATCTTTGCTTTGGGCGGTTCTAGCGGCGACGACGCACCGGGTCTGCGTGTGTTTTCGATCATGGAGAAACACTTGGGAAGCCATGCCCTGGGCTACGTCCTCTCCCAAATGTGGTTCGCGATGAAGGTGACGGTCGTCGTCAGTTGGCAGTTTGTGCGAAGGCGATACCGCCTAGTTCATGTTCACAACATGCCGGACCTGATCGTGTTCTGTGCGCTTGTGCCCAAACTTGGTGGCGCGCGGGTCATTCTCGACGTTCACGACACGATGCCGGAGGCTTACGCGACCAAGTTCGACTTGCGCTTGAATCACCCGCTGATGACGCTGCTGCGTTGGGAGGAGTTGTGCAGCGCCCGGTTTGTCGATGAAGTCATCGCCACCAATGCTCTGCACAAGGAGGTTCTGTGCGCGCATGGCATTGCAAGGGACAAGATCGACATCATCATGAACCTGGGCAATGAGCGCCTGTTTCAGCCCGTCACGCACAGGGCGACGCACGATGGGTTGACCCTGGCCTATCACGGCACGATTGCGAAGCGCCTCGGCGTTGACTTGATTCTACGGGCGCTGGACCTCGCTCGGCGCGAATGTCAGGGTGTACGACTATTGCTGATCGGCGACGGCGAGTTCTTGCCAGCGATCAGAACTCTCGTCAAAAACAGTGGCCTCGCGGAATGCGTGGACATCATGGGGTTCATACCGGTGGAAGAGCTGCCATCGCATCTCGCTCAGGTGGACGTAGGCATTGTGGGCAACCGAGCCTACACAGAAGCCAAGCAGAACTACATGTTGCCCGTGAAGATGTTGGAATACGCGGCGATGGAAATACCTACCATAGCGCCACGCCTCCGCATCATCAGCGAATATTTCGACGAACAGAGTGCGCTGTTTTACAGACCCGACGACGTTGAGGATATGGCGCAACAGATCATTCAAGTGTGCGAAGATCGCGAACTATTGGACGAGGTCAGGCAACACCTGCGTCTATTCAATCAACGCTACAATTGGTCGGCGATGGAAAACGATTATCTTGAGATTGTTGCGCGCTTGCTCGGATCACACTCGTAGGGGACGACACAGCCACGCACGCGCCGGCGACGCGGCGGAGCACTTCCTGCTCAGGGAACCCTCGTTGGATGCGCCCTCAAGATCAGTTCTGACGGTGTCGCCCGTTGGCGAACGGGAACGACGTTGCCCGGTTGGCAGATCGGGTCCGGCCAACCTGGCAGTCGGCGCCGGCCCAATCACTCGGGACTACGTCGATCGGTGGGCTTCCGCTCGCGGCTATCGCCTGTCCGCCGCCGAGTGGAGATGCCTGCTTCCCGCTCGAGTAGAGGCAAGCCGTAAGTCGGGCACGCGAGGTCGCGGAAGCCTTCCTGGAGGGTAGTGTATGCGCGGCATGAGTTGATGGGAATGCGGCAGAAAATCGAGTGCACTTCAAGTCATCTCTTCTGCGCTCGACGTCGGTCCAGCTAATGGTCGGCGATCACTCGGCCGATTAGCTTGCAGAGCGCGATGGCGGCCACGAGCAACAACAGCGAACACAGGGTCTCGGTGCCGTTTGTCGACCTGGGCCCGAGCTCCCGCGAGGTCTGCACAGCCCTTCTCGCTGACCTGGCAGAACTGATCGAAAAGGGGGCGTTCATCAACGGGCCCTACGTCGAGGAGTTCGAACGCGCCTTTGCGGCTGCTTGCGGGCGCGATGTCGCCGTCGGGCTGGCGAGCGGTCTCGACGCGCTGCGACTTGCGCTCGTTGCAGGCGGGCTTAGTCCCGGCGACGAGGTGATCGTTCCGGCCATGACGTTCATCGCGACTTTTGAGGCCGTTATCCAGGCCGGCGGGCGTCCCGTAGTCGTCGATGTGCGGGAGGACGACGTGGGTATGGACGTCGCAGCGGCTTCATCCGCCGTCGGCGACCGGACACGGTTCCTTCTCCCTGTCCATCTCTATGGGCAGATGGCGGATGCTCGCGCGCTGATCGCGCTGGCGAATCGTCACGGGCTGAACGTGCTCGAGGACGCCTGTCAGGCACACGGCGCGGAACGGGACGGGATACCGGCTGGGACAGTCGGGCTGGCCGCCGCTTTCAGCTTCTATCCGTCGAAGAACCTCGGCGCGTGGGGAGACGCGGGGGCGCTTGTGCTGGACGATCAGCGACTCGCCGCAAGAGTGCGGGCGTTGCGGGAGCACGGGCAGACCCAGCGCTATCACTCCGACTACATCGGCTACACGGCGCGTCTGGATGCAGTGCAGGCACTGGTTCTGTCTCACAAGCTCCCTCTGCTCGGGCGCTGGAATGCCGAACGGCAGCTGGCCGCCCGCTACTACAGCGAGGAGCTCGCTGGAGTAGGAGACCTCCAGCTCCCGGTGGTCGTCGCGGGTGCGACGCACGTGTGGCACGTCTATGCCGTTCGCACCGCCGATCCATCAGCTCTGGGAGACGTCCTTGCGCAGCGCGGGATCGCAACCGGACGTCATTATCCGCAGCCGCCGCATCTCTCGCCCGCGTTCGCGAACCTCGGCTTCCGACCGGGGTCGTTTCCGGTGGCGGAGGCAGTTGCGCGCGAAACGCTCTCACTGCCCGTCTTCCCGGGCATCGCGGAGGAGCAGCTTGAAGCTGTCGTGCAAGCAGTGAGAGAGTTCTTCTCGCGTGGCTAGTGGGCCTCGAAACGACGCGCCGTTCCGCGTGATCGACGATGTCGTGTTCGGCGAGAACGTCGTCGTTCAGGCGTTCACCAACCTGTATGGCTGCCGGCTCGGAGATGAAACCCGGATCGGGCCGTTCGTCGAGATTCAACGAGGGGTGGTCGTCGGTTCCCGGTGCAAGGTCTCGAGCCACTCGTTCCTCTGCTCAGGGGTCGAGATCGGCGACGAGGTGTTCATCGGTCACGGCGTGATGTTCACGAACGACAAGTATCCGCGCGCCACGACGGAGCGCGGCGAGCTTCAGACCGAAGCTGACTGGGTGCTCGAGCCCACAATCGTTCGGAAGCGCGCGGCGATCGGGTCGGGTGCCGTCATCCTGAGTGGGGTGACGATTGGTGAGGATGCCATCGTGGGTGCGGGGGCGGTGGTGACCCGCGACGTATCGTCAGGCAGTCTCGTCGTGGGGATTCCGGCGCGACCCGTATCCCGCTCCGGTGTCAACAGGAGCTGATCCACGGCCATGGATTCCATGACTTCTGAACTCATCGATCCCGAGCTCGCCGAGCCTGCCCGGAATGCTCTCTCTCGCCCCTCTCGGCGGGCCGCCGTGCGCTGCGGGCGCCCGCGGAGTCACCCGCGCAGCGTCCAGCCTCCATCGCTGCTCATCTGAAGGGGCTCACACCGGCGGGACGAGCTCGACGGAGCCGCTGGCCTCGTCGACTCGAATCGTGCCAAGTCGCAGATCTGTAGCCGTCTGATCCGATGCGCCGCGTCGTCGCCACCAGGAGGCCGCCTCGCGCGGCAGCGCACGCCAGAGGTTCTCTCGCTCGGCAATCCCGCTCAGAAACTCGGCGTAGATCGCTCGCTTGTCCCGGTCGCCGAGATACCCGGGGTCCGGGTGAGAGGCACACTGGATGAGGCCGTGCTCGCGCTCGATCGCCGTTGCTTGCTCGAGCCAGAGGGCTGGAGAGCGATGGCCAAGGAGCGTGAGCAGGGTGTGGTCCTGCGGAAGCGTGTAGGGCAGCTCGACGATCGACCCGATGAAGAACGGCCAGACCGAACAGCACCCGCCGGGCTGGGGCTCGTACGGATCCGAATTCGGGATCGTGCAGTCGTACTCGATCGGTAGCTCTCCGAGCCATTCGAAGACTCGGTGCGTCGCGGGCGAACGGAACCCGACCGCGCCGAGTCGGCGAGCAAGCTCGGCGAGCTGAGGCAGGCGTTCCTCGAACGCCTGACGAGAGGCAAAGAGAGCCCGGTCGTGCGTGAGACCGTGCATTCCGATCTCGAAACCCCGATCGGTCAGCTCTCGGAGCACCCCAGGGTCGATGTCGTACCAGGCGCCGAAGTTGAACGACGATCGGAACCCGCGCTCCTCCTCGAGGTCGGCCAGCTCGAGAGCGAGGCGAATCCCATCGTCGTTCTCGACGTCGTGGGTGAGCACGACGGCCGCGTGGCATCCGTTCGGCCAGAACCAGAGAAACTGCCCCTCGTCCCTTCCGGCTGCACGCAGCGAGCACTTGGCATAGAACCGCAGCAAGGCGGAGACGCTGGTGTCGCACGGCCACGCGGGGAAGTCGGGGGTGCCCTGACGGCGGATCAGCTGCCGACGGGCGGCCAGCTGCAGCCGGCGCGGTATGAGAGCCTTGGCCCGGTAGAAGGCCGCGAGCTTGCGGTCCGAAAGCCCTCGTTTCGCACGTCCCTCCCGCCAGCGCTCGGACGTGTACGCGGTGTAGGCCTCCGCGAGCGAGAACGGTACGACGACGTCGCCGCTCGAAGCATCGAAGACCACTCGGGCCTTACTGCCGTCTTCGCGGACGAACGATGCAACGGGGTCGCCGAGCACCGGGTCCCGATCGGGTGCGGACCGCACATAGATCTGCCAGTCCCCCGAACGCAGCCACGATGCCTCGCCCTCGCCCGCCCGACAGACGATACGGGGCCTGCCGCCTCCAGTCGAGACCCGGTCGTCCTGAATCGCCGTCGTCCATGCAGGGCGGAGGAGCAGGTCGAGCGGGTGTCTTTCCCGCGGCGCCTGGATGGTGGAGTCGGCTGTGGCTGAAGAGTTCATCGACGGCTTCGAGGTCGACCGGCGAGCTCGACGATCGAGTCGCAGAGGGCAGCGACCAACTCCGGGCTCGAGGCTATGGGTTCGAGGTGGCTGGTCTCGGCCCGGAGCCCGGACAAGTCACCGACCGACTCCACGCGGGCGGTGACGACGACCTCGAGCCCGCTGCCTCGAAGGCAGCCTTGAACGGCGAGAGATACTGCACTTGGGGCGGGTTCTCGATGTCGATCCAGGCCTTCATCGTCCTGTCCGGAACTCACCCTCAGGGGCTCTCTCGGGGCCGCAATAGTATGCAGCCTGACCTCGGCCCTCCCTCGGTCCGTACCACACCCACTTGAATCGGATCTCAATCGACGACGCCGGCTGGCGCGAGTTCGTTCGCGGCCGCGCCGATGCCGGCCCGTTCCACGATCCCGTCTGGGCTTCGCTTCTGTCGGAGTGCTACGACATGCCCGGGTTCGTGCTGGTGAGCTGGACGAGTCGGGAGCGATCACAGCGGGCATACCGTTGCTCGCGGCGCCGCGGTTTCCCGGGCGGCCACGACGCCTCGTCTCGCTGCCGTTCACCGACGCGCTCGACCCGCTCGTCGATGCCGCCGACGCAGAGTCGTTCTCCGCGTCTGCCGACGTGTTTCGAACCGAGCTCGGCGTTGCCCGGATCGAGCTTCGAGGACCTCTGGGCGGGGCTCGGCCGGCACCGGCGAGCGCCGTCACCCACACACTCGCTTTGTCGGGCGACCCCGATGAGCTTGCTCGTGGTTTCTCCAAGATGAGACGTCGAAACGTGCGCCTCTCGGAGCAGAACGGTCTGACGATCCGGCGTGCGCAGAGCGAGCGGGACATCACGGAGGCGTTCTACGGTCTGCATCTGGAGACGCGGCGCCGGCTCGGCGTCCCGGCGCAGCCGAAACGGTTCTTCCGTCTGCTCTGGGAACGGATCATCGAGGGTGGCCGGGGCTTTGCGCTGATCGTCCAGCGAGGGCCTGTCCCTGTCGCCAGCGCCGTGTTCCTCGTTGGGAACGGCATCACCGTCTACAAGTACGGAGCCTCCGACGTCAGATATCTGGACCAGAAGCCGAATGACCTGCTCATGTCGTCGGCGATCCGAGACGCCTGCCAGGAGGGCTGCTCCAGCTTCGACTTCGGCCGCAGCGATCTCTCCGCCGCCGGCCTCAGGGCATTCAAGAGCAGCTGGGGCGCTGAGGAAGAGCCTCTTGTCTACTCGACGATCGGCGCAGGCGATCAGGACGATGTCTCCAGCGCCGCCGGGCTGATGGGAGGGGTGTTGCGGCACACACCGAGTTGGGTCACGCGTGCCGTCGGAGAGCTTCTCTACCGCTACGCGGCCTGACCTCGGATCGCAGGGACTGGTGCCATTGGAGCGCCTTCGCCTCGGGTGACGCCCATGCTGGCGGGGGCGCCGCCGGCTGCAAGCGAACGCTCGGCGGCTTCGATGGTGCGAATCACGTCGAGACCGATCTGAGCCGACGATCGGGGCATGACGCCGTCGAGAATCGAAGCGATGAAGTCCGCGATCTCGAGCGCGAGCGGTTCCGTCGCCTCGATCTTGGGTGACACGATGTCTCCCGTCCGGTACGAGAGACGGAACTCTCCGAACGTCTCCGGTGGGGGTAGTTGGGCGCCCGAGTCGAAGATGCGGACAGGTTCGTTGCTGACATCGTCGTACACGATCATCTTCTCGGAGCCGACGATCACCGTTCGGCGAAGCTTGACCGGCGAAAGCCAGGAAAGCTCGAGGTGAACGATCGTCCCGGAGTCGTACTGCATGTTGATGAACGCGACGTCGGGAATTCCGGGAAGCACGCAGCTGCGTGTCATCGCGGATACCTGGGCGGGCAGCTCGCCGAGCCAGTAGCTCAGGATCGAGAAATCGTGTGGGGCCAGGTCCCAGATGACGCTCGCATCAGGTTGATGCAACCCGAGATTGACCCGGCTCATCGAGATGAAGTACATCTCGCCGAGTCCTCCGGCATCGAGAAGCTCCTTGATCTTCACCACAGGTGGGCTGTACAGGAACGTGTGACCCGGAATCAGCACCAGGTCCTTCTCCTCGGCCTGTTGGATCAGATCGAGCGCCTGCTGCGACGAAGCCGCAAGCGGCTTCTCGATGAAGACGTGCTTTCCCGCCTCCAGTGCCGCCGCAGCCATCGCGTAGTGGGTCGACACCGGCGTCACGATTGCCACCGCGTCCAACTCGGGGTCGGCAAGCATCGCCTCGAAGGAGGTGGTCGTCCTCGCGCCTGGATGTGTTGCGGCGGCTGTGCGGAGAGCGTCTCGATCGAGGTCGCACAACCAGGTCAGCTCCGACCGTGGGTGCTCGGAGATGTTGCGGGCGAGGTTGGGCCCCCAGTATCCGAGCCCGACGATGCCGGTCCGGACGATTCCGTCGACTGGAGGTGTCAAGTCGTCCCCTTGCCCCGAAGGAGGGACGGAGGCGTGCGCGCGAGCAGCCAGAAGTCGAGCCGGAGAGACCAGTTTCGTGCGTACGCCACATCGAGGTCGAGGGCCTCCCTGAACGTCGAATGGGCCCGTGCGGCAACCTGCCACAGACCGGTCATTCCGGCCGGCACGAGAAACCGATCGAAGTGATGAGGCTCGAACAGCGCTGTTTCGTAGGGAATGCAGGGCCGTGGCCCGACGAGGGACATGTCGCCGCGGAGGACATTGATCAGCTGGGGAAGCTCGTCGAGGCTTGTCTTGCGCAACCACGCCCCGGTTCGAGTCACGACGTCGGTTCGTTCGAGCTTGTAGAGATTGTTCTCCGCAGGAGGGGCGGACGGGTCCATGAGACTGCCGATGTACTCTCGATGCGCCTCCTGGTCGGCGCCGTCTGACATCGTGCGGAACTTGAGCAGCGTGAACGCTCGTCGGCCCTCGCCCAACCGCTCCTGGCGGAAGAAGATCGGGCCGGGTGAATCCCGCTTGATTCGCCAGGCGATCAGGGCCATGAGCGGCGCAAGCACGACGAGAATGGTGGCGGCCAGGAAGGGCGTCCATCGTGCGCTTGGCCGTTTGGGCGAGCCGCGAGGAGCGCACCGGAGGGAGGCTCACGAGGGGCATGCCTTCGATGACGTGGACGCCGACGACCGGCCCGACTGCCTCGAACAGCCTGGGTACGAGGTCGATCTGCACGTTGAGCGCACGAAGCGAGCGCACCAGGTCGACGAGGAGATCGTGACGGTCGTTCGAGAACGCGACGATCACGCGATCGACGTTGTTTCGACTGACGATCTCGATGATCTCCGCCGGAGCGCCCAGCACAGGGACCTGGTCGAGGTCACCGCGCATCTCCATCGGCTCGGAGTCGACGAAGCCGACAACCCGGATGCCGAATTCCGGGTGTTGCAGGAGCTTTCGGCCCACGAGTTGACCAACCTCGCCGGCACCCACGATGATCGTGTTCTGCAGGTATTCGGGGTGATGTCGAACTGCGAATCGGGCGGTCGCACGCGAGACGACGACGAGCACGACCGCTGTGAACCAGAAGATGAGCGCTCCCGCCATGTTGTTCGCTGGACGTCATGAGCCACAGGGCACCCACACTTAGCCACGAGCCGACCGTTACGAGCTGAAAGACCCTGCCGACGTCATCGACGGTCGAATGGTCCGGCCGCTGGTCGTCACGCTCGTAGAGACCGAGGAGCTTTGCGCCCGCGGCCCATGCAGGCAGCGTCAGCAAGAAGCCCAGGAAGTAGCTGAAGTGGCTGAACGTGGTGTCGCCGCCGGAAGTCAGTGCGACTGCCGTCAGATAGGCGAGGAGAAGACCGATCATGTCGGCGGCAAGGAGCGCTCGCAGAACGAGAGACCGGCGGTGAGTGCGAGAAAAGGCCGTGGACGTCTGTTCGGCCCGCAGCTCGCCGATACCGGCGATTTGCAGTGAAGGGCCTGTCGGCGTCGAGAGCGAAGCTCCCGGTTGCGACTCGGAGGCACCCTGTTGGATGACCCCTTGAAGGACCGAATCGTCCAGCCGCGTCGCCATTTCCCCCCAGCTTTCCTTTCTGATGGAGTTCCGCCGGAATTACGTCCACCGCGATCCGGCCCTCTCCTACCGCAGTCCTCGCACTCTAGGCGCCTGCTGATAGCTGGGGCAACAGGCCAAAGGTCGAGGTATTGGCACCGGTTCGGATGGGTCCCAGCATGTGCCGCGGGGCGTTTCCTCGCGCCGCCAATCGACGGCAGTCGAGTCGCTCGAGGTGGCGCATCGGCCTCGGCCCTCACGGCGTTTCCGGCCCGGTTCCCGTGAGCGACCGTTCCGGTCGATCGGGGGCGAGGGTCAGCCCGGGGAGCGATTCAGTTGCCGCAGCGCGTCCACGAACTCGACGATCTCGGGGCTCCGCGGGTAGAGCGAACGCGCATGCGCGATCGCCCGGGCGCGCGTACGACCCTGCGCGCTGGCCGCAAGGCCGAGCCATGCCTGCCAGTCGCGGCTGTCGATCGAGATCGCCTGTCGGAAGCTTGCAGTTGCAGCGGCGGGCGCTCCGCGCTCGAGTTGGGCCTCCCCGAGCGCGAGCAACGGCTTCGACGACCACGGCATCCAACGATGGGCAAGCCTTGCGCTCGCCTCGGCGGACGCATACCGGTGTTGCCGGTTCGCCGTGTCCGCGCTCGCGAGCGCACCGTTGCCGATCGCGCCGACGAGCGCGAGAGCGGCGGCGGCGACCATTCCGAGCGCAACAACCGATCGCGCAGAGATCGGGATTCTCCGCTCGGGACCTTCACGGCGCGCCACGAGGAGCAAGCAGCCCACCAGGAGGCCGGTCAGGGTGACGCCGCTCAGCTCCCAGTCCCAGTCGATGCCGTTGTGAAGAAGGAAGGCTGCGTACGACCCGATGATCGCGGGAACGAGGGTCACTGTCCGCCGCGTCAGACCGGCGACGAGGGGGAGGCCCAGCATGACGACGAGCAGTACCAAGCCCACGATCCCAAGCTCGGAGAGCGTCTCGACATAGAGCCCGTGAGCATCTCGGACTGTGAAGCTTGCGGTGCGGCTTCGTTCCCAGTTCCGCTCGAAGCTCCCTGCGCCGGTGCCTCCCAGCCAGTGCCCGTCGGTTGCGCTGATCGCGACGCGCCAGAGCTCGGCGCGCCCGTTCCCGTTGATGTTGAAGAGGCGGTCGTTCAGATCTGCGTTCTCGGTTGCCACGGCCGTCGCGGTGAACGAGTCGTAGCCACCCTTCACGAGCTCGATCGGTCCTCCGAGTCGGACGACGGCGCCCAGGACGACACAGACGAGAACGGCGAGCAGGGCAGCCCCGTAGGCGCGGTGCCAGCGTTTCGCCAGGGTGACACGGGTCTCGAGCCGTGTCAGCGCCAACAGCGAAAGCGCCGCGAGCAGAGCGAGCGCGATCAGGACCACGCCAAGTCGATGTCCCTGACGACTCGCCTCGCCGAGCGATGCATTCACGGTCGTAAGCGCCTTCGAGCGTGATGCGAGCACGACCGCTGCCGTCGGTATGACGGCCAGCATGGCCGCCTCCGTCACGAACCGCACTCGATCCCGAGACGCAGCGACCGTGATCGCGAACCCGCCCGCAAGGGCAATCCAAGATCCACGGCTGAACGTGAAGAAGAGAGTCACCGGCAGCAGCAGGAGCGAAGCTGCGGCGATCGCGCGCGTTCCGAGACCGGCGCTTCGCTCTGTGGCGAGACCGAGCGCGAGCAAGATCCCCATCGCGAGGAAGATCCCGAGCGAATTCCAGTATCCGACCGGATCAGACAGGCGATAGCCGGTCGCGGCGTCGTAGGCGCCTATGTGGTCCGGGACGAGGCGCGTGGCAAGCGAATACGCGCCGATCGAGGTGATCGCGATGACAAGGGCCAGCGTGAGCGAGCGGAGTGCCGTTTTCCGAGCGAGAGCGAGGAACGCTGCGCAACCGATGAGTGGCACGAGGGCGCGCTCGAGCTCGAGCACAGATTGCGCCGGGTTACCGGACCACGCAATCGAGCAACCGACCCACCCGGTCAGTAGGACGAGTGCGAGCATGAATCCGAGGTCGAAACGCCCCGCATCGGTCAGGCCGCCAACGATCGTCCACGTGACGAGAACACTCAGAAGCGCGAGCGCGCTCCATCCCCAGGAGGTCGAGAAATAGCCACCCTGGTAGGCCACGGTGCAGACAACGGCCAAGGCGGCAAACAGAGCGGGAGCGACGCCGTCGAAGGTCGTGACGCGGGCCCACAACTCACGATCAGGAGTTTCGAGGGGTGTATCGATCAGGCGTGTGTCCAACAGCCCTCCCCCGACCGCGATTTCATCGGGACGCTGCGCTACGCGGTTACCCGGCCCGGCCGACGAGAAGCCGCCGTTGCCTCGCCGGTGGGCTCTGGCTCCGCCTCGGAGCCGTTGGCGCTGCTGGCGTAGGCGCCGTAGCCGTAGACATCGGTGGAGTCCGTGCCGGTAACGACGAATCCGATTGTGGGCGCCGGACTTGTCGCCAACTGCCGCTTGAGATCGGCGAGCGTAGCCCTGTCGATCGCACCGATCCGGACAACGGCTACGAGCGCGTCGACTCGCGCGGAGAGCGTCTGTGCGTCGCTGACGACGCAGATGGGAGGCGAATCGACGAGCACGTAGTCGAATCGCTTCCGGAGTGGGCTGAGCACTCGCTCGACGAGTGCCTCTGCCGCCACGAACTCGCCGGGGGTGGGAGGCAGGGTGCCGGTCGGTAGCACGCTGAGTTGACCGCGGGGCGAGCCCGAGGCGAGGCCGGCCGCTTTCCCCATCGAGCTCGTCTCCGGCAGCGGGATCGAGAGCAGCGCGTGATCGAGGGTCACCTTTCCGATGACGACGTCTGTGACGCCGTAAAGCCGATGGACGCCGAAGAGCGATGCGACTGTCGGCTGACGCAGGTCGAGATCGACGAGCGCAACGTTGCGTCCCAACCGTGCGAGCGCGACAGCGAGATTGGAGACCGTCGTCGATTTCCCCTCGCGTTGTAGAGCACTCGTGAACATGATCACCCGGAACGGTCGGTCGGGATTCGCGAACTCGATGTTCGATGCGAGCCTTCGTATGGCGTCCGCGTCCACGCCCGCCGGATCGTCGATCATGCTCAGCGCGAACTCCTCGCGAAGGCGGCGTGAAGGTTGCGGGAGCAGGGCCAGGAGCGGAAGGTCGAGCTCCTGTTCGAGGTCGTCCTCGAGGCGGATGCGCTTGTCCAGCGCCTCCACGACGAACGCGACTGCGATCCCCATCAGGAGGCCGAAGCCGAGCCCCAGGAGGCCGTTGCGCTTCGGCGCCGGGCTCACCTGGACCCCGGTCTTCGGGTGCGTGAGGACCGTGTCCCGCGACTGCAGAAGCTCCATCGTATGAATCTGCTGCTCGCTGGCGACGAGGTTCTTGTACAAGGTGGAGTCTCGGCCGCCGGCTTTCACGATTGAGTCGATCCGCCGATCGAGCTCGGCTCGAGCTCTCTGGAGCGAGGTCGTGTCGAGCTGAAGCTTGTAGGCCGTGTAAGCGGCCGCATAGGCGTTTGCAAGCTCCGCGGCTCGAGCGGGCTCGCCGTCGGTGACCGTGAAGATCAGGAGATCGGCATTCGGGTTCGGCGTAACGGTCGAGTTCGCGAGCAGCTCAGCGCCGGTTCGGTCCTTGATGTTTCGCGTGCTTATGGCCAGGTCGGCAACAGCACGGCTGCGCGCGACAGACGCCAGAGTCGTCGCGAAACGTGCCGGATCTCCGGTGAGCGACGGATCGAGGGGAGTGCCGGTGGCGGTTGCCGCGAGGTCCTGCCGATTGATGAGGACATTGGCGGAAGCCTGGTAGACGCTCGGCTGGAGGAGCGAGAAAACGACGGCGAAGACGGTCACGAGAGCCGCGATCCCCACGATGATCCACTTGCGCCGCCTGACGATACGGACGTAATCGCCCAGGTTGAGTTGCCGACCGGGATGGTCAGTGTGCGAATCGGTCATTGGTTCCACGTCACGCTAATCGACAAACTTGGCTCGGAACTTGATGGCTTGTCACGGATCTGCTCGACCTTAAACATCGGCCGGCGCCGAGAGGATGTCGGGCCAAGCTACCAGCCGCCCGTGACGAGGGCTATCACCCTCTCGGGTTACTCCAGGGATTCGGACCTCTCAACACCCGTTCTAGCGCAGGTTCCAGCACGTTTTCCAAGCGGAGGAGGAACACACGGATCTCGACACGAAGGTATGGACTGATCCAGACTTACGGCTATGGACGTCCGTGTCGGGCGGACCTATTCTGACCTCAGGGTTTTGAACAGGTGCGCCGAGGACATCGGGGGATAACGAGACATCGGACGTCGACGGCGAGGTAGCCCGTACTCGCTTCGGCACCGGGGGAGCGGGGGTTACCGGATGAACGATCTGGAAGGACAGAACCGTAGCTCCGAGGCGGAGCGCAGGAGCAGCGCTGCAGACGTTGCGCGGGTTGCCGTCTGGCCGGGTGGGGGCCACGCCGGATCGCGGCGGCGGCCGCAGGTGCGTCTGACCGGCCGGTTGGCGGTGCTCGTGCTCGTCGCATTCCTTTCTGTCGCTGGCGCCGCGACCGCGGCCGCCGACGACGGTAAGGGGGCGGCTGGCTCTAGCCGTTCGGCCGCGGAGGATCAGTACGGCTCCCGGAAGGTGTTGAAGCCGACGCCGACGTATGTCGCGAAGACAGTGTCTACGACTTCGGCAGCGACTCCCGCAGCGACTCCCGTAGCGACTCCTGCTGCCACACCGACCGCGACGCTGCCGTTCACCGGCCTCTCGCTGCTCAAGGTGGTGCTCGTCGGGCTCGGTCTGATCGGGTTGGGCTTCATTCTGCGGCGGCGCTCGTCGGGCTCGGTCGACGACAAGTAGTTCGCGACAAGAGCCCCGGCGCTTGAAGAGACGACGGCCCGACTCCGAGCAGGGCCGTCGTCTCTGCGCGCTGGAGGAGGTTCGAGGATCTCGACGTTTCGATGCGGCGGCTGAAGCTCGAGCGGTCGGCGAGAAAGGGGTTCAAGACCGCTGCCGCGCGCGGACCGGCATGTCCGTCCCAGAGGCGTCATGCGCAACCGAGACCCGCGCTGTGATCGGCGGTATGGTCAAGACGATGACCCAAGGCTGGCGTGAACCCGGTGAGGGCGGCCGCTTGGAGGTCGCGTTCGTCTGCACCGGCAATCGGGCTCGCAGCCCGCTCGCCGAAGCGTTGTTCCGTCGCCGCGTTCACGACCTGCCGGTCGACACTTCCTCGTTCGGGACATTGGACGTCGGTTCGGCGCCGGCACTCAAGGATGCAATTGCGGTCGGGGCCTCGCTCGGCGTCGACCTCACGGGTCATCGCGCCCGGCGAGTGCCGATCGGCGGCCTGCGCCGCGCGGACCTCGTCATCGGCTTCGAGCCTCATCACATCGACGTCGCGCTCCGCCAAGGGGGCGCAGACCCGGCCCGAGCGTTCTTGATCCTCGAGCTGCCGGATCTGCTCGGACGCGTCTCGCCGCCGCCGTCGTCATTGCCTGGCGTCGTTCGAGCGCGCTCTGTGATCGAAGCGATGCACGCGGACCGCACCTCGGCCGCTCAGGTTCCCGCGCAGAGCCTGAGAGATCCATACGGCGAGCCGCGTAAGGTGTTCGCGGAGGCAGCGCGACTGATCGACGCGCTGACCACGCTTCTCGCCGCCCGGCTCTTCGGGTCTCAGCGGGGCGAGTAAGGGCGGCCGCCCTCGATGTTCGGGATCACCCGGATCGGTCGCGCGTACACGATGTAGCGATGGCTGGCGAAGAAGCGTGGGTGGCACGCCTGAAGCGCGAGCAGCTCGTTGCGCCCCGGCTGCAAGACGCTCAGGTCGTCTGCCGGCACGATGACGTGGCGCGTCACGGCGTAGACGAATGTCGCGTAAGGCAGCTGGAGAGTGACGGAGTCGCCTTTCCTGAGCGCATCGATGTGCGAGAACGGCGCGAGATAGGTCGTACGGTGGCCGGCGATGTAGACAAGCCTGTCCTCTCCCGGCATGGATGTGGAGAGCTCGCGACCCGGTCCTCGCTTGAGCGACGACTCATCCGTGCCGTCGATGAAGATCATGTTGAGTCCGAGGTGGGGAACGATGATCCTGCCGAGCGGCTGTCCTTCGTGAGACTCGAGCCGATAGCTGCGCGCCTCGGCGCGAATCACACGCTGCTCGGCCGGGATGCTTCCGCGCGTCTCTCCAGCTACTGCCTGAGGGAGGCGAGGGACGCGAAACTGGCGCGTCCGCTTCTCGTAGGTGTGCGTGAGCTGGCGCTGCGCGTGGACGGCGTAGAGCGCCGTGAACGGGTCCTGCCACCGCCAGACGATTCCGCCCCATGCGAGAGTGAGTACACCCGCGATCATGAGCGCGAGTCCAAGCCTGCGGGTCCAGCGAGCCTTCGTGGCCAGGGTGGTCACCGCACACATTCATAGCTCGCGACCCGGGGCGTGTCGTCCCGCGAACGTCGTATCAGGGCTCGCCTTTCGGCGAGGTTGCAGGAGGTTCCGGGGCAGCCGGGCGATCGGGGGCCGGGGTCGGGCCGAGCGGCGCGAAGATCGTGTCGAACTGCTGCTCGACCATGGCGCGGTGCCTCGCAACCCGTGCGCGTTGCTCCTCGAGCTTTGCAGGCGAATCGTCGGCTCGCAGGGCGCGGAATGCTTCCGTGAGATCCGATCCCGTCGACGCACCGATGTCGAGAAATCGTTCGGGTTGTCCGGCCTCGATGAGGAGCTCGGCGGTCTTCTGGTGGTACGCGAGCCCGAGTACCGGGATGTCGAAGAGCAGCGCGATCAGGACCGAATGGAAGCGTGCGGCGACGATCAGGTCGCATGAGGTGATCACCTCGATCAGGTCCTCGACATCGTCTGTCTGGTCGATCACGCAGCTGAGCCGCGGCGAGTCGAGACGCCCGCGCGCCTCCAGCACCCGTTGGACATCTTCGGCAACCAGGGCGTCGGCCTGGGTCTGAGAGGAGAAGAGCTTCACCGTGTGCCCCTCATCGAGGAGCCACTCCGCGAACGCCGCCATCTTGTCGACGTAGGCCAGATAGTCGGCGTCGGCACCCTTGCGCAGGTACCGGGGGTCTTGGTACGCCATGACGTTGAGACCCACGACGAGTCCGGCTCCGTCAGGACGTGCCGACTGCGCCGCGGCGCCCCGCAGCCTCTGGGGCAGCCCGAACGCCATGTCGGGAACGATCGGAAGCGGCCCGGGCACTCCTTCCGAGGCGAGGAGGCGAGCGGTGTCTCTGTCCCGAACCGAGATGCGATCGGAACGAGCGATGGCGCCGCGGATGAAGAATGAGCCGAGCGTGCTGTGGATGGGTCCGGCGCCGACGGACGAATAGACCATTGAAGCCCCCGCGCGTCGTGCCAGCAGCGACCACCGGAACGTCGTGTAGGGATGACGCCAGACCCCGAAGTCGTCGGTGAAGACACCTGACCCCGCGACGACGATCAGGTCGACCCGGCGAAGCAGCCGATATGAGTGCCAGAGAAACGGGACCTCGTGCGCGACCTGCGTGATCCCATGCTGAACAGTCCATTCGATCGCCCGCAGCCTGCGGAGCAGTGACACCCGCCGCGCGAGGGTGCGGAGGCGATCAGCTCTGCGGCGACGGTTCCGGCTCCAGGCTGCGCTGATGTGCCGACGTCGAGCCGGGATTGATCGGATACGCCGGAATGTCGTGGCGCGACGAGGTGTCGGCCGGGTCGAGCGAGATGCCGATGATCGTCGCGCCCGGCACGCGTCGGCGGGCGGCGTCGATGATGGTCGAGACGACGAGATCGTCACCAAGGTTGCTGCCGTGGAAGTGGCCCCAAACGGCGATGACCGGCGTGGGGCTCGCACGTCTCACCGTGACCCCAGGGTAGTCGAACGGTTAGAGCACGCCTCCTCACCGTCCGTTGCGCGAAGAACTCGACGCGCGGCTCGGGGCAGATGTGCCGGCAGTGACGGCGACCGCCTTGATTCCGCGCTCGCGGCACGCGTCGATCGCGTACTCGAGGAAGATGACCGGGTCGTTGTAGGTGAAGGCCACGCTCGAGCAGCCAAGCGCCTGTGCGGCCACGACTCTCGCTTTCATCGTGCCGGGGCAGGACCCGCGCTCCTGCCGGTTTCCCGCACTGGCAGTAGGCGGTTTTGCTGATGCGCTCGGGCGAGCGCGCGCGGACACTTCGTCGGTGATGAGCACGACGATCGTTCCGCTTGCGACCGACTCCCCGATCTGGAGTCGTGTTTACACGGTCGCGCCACTCGTTCTCGTCGGCACGATCGAAGACGACGGCTCGCCGGACGTCGCTCCCAAGCACATGGCGATGCCGCTCGGCTGGGAGAACCGCTTCTGCTTCGTCTGCTCTCCCCGCCACGCCACCTATCGCAACGCGGTCGCCCGCGGCGCCTTTACCGTCAGCTTCCCGCTGCCGACGCAGGTCGTCCAAACGAGCCTGGCCGCGGGTGGACGTGCCGACGACGCCTCGAAGCCCGGTCTGACGGCGGTACCGACGTTCCCGAGCCGCACGGTCCCGGGCGTGCTCGTCGAGGGGTGCTACCTCTGGCTCGAATGCGAGCTCGAGCAGGTGCTCGACGGCTTCGGCGAGAACAGCCTCGTGATCGGCCGGGTCGTCGCAGCCGCGGCCGACGAGTGTGCGATTCGCGATCCCGAGCGGGACGACGCCGACCTCCTCCACGAGTCACCCCTTCTCGCCTACATCGCTCCCGGCCGGATGGCGACGATCGATGACACCAAGGCCTTCCCCTTCCCCGTCGACTTCCATCTCTAGCACCCCGGACGAGGTCGCCCGGACGCTGCTCGCATGGCTTCGCAGCCGGACGGAGGAGATGTGCGAGCTGCTCGAGCGGCTGGCGCGCGCCGAGTCGCCGTCGCGGGTGCCGGACGCCGGCCGCGAGGCATTCCTCGTGCTGGCGCGCGAGCTGGAGGCGATCGGGTACCTCGTCAAGGAGCTGCCGGGCCGTGAGCTCGGCGGGCACCTCTACGCCCGTCCGGTGGAGCGGGCGCACGGGGCCCCCTACCAGCTGCTGATCGGCCATCTCGACACCGTCTGGCCGGTTGGCACGATCGCGACGATGCCGGTGCGCCACGACGACGGCGAATTGCGCGGCCCAGGAGTCCTCGACATGAAGGGTGGCCTCGTGCAGATGGTCTTCGCCCTGCGCGCGTGCAGCGAGCTCGGCCTCGAGCCCGCCTTCACCCCGGTTGTCCACGTCGCGAGCGACGAGGAGATCGGCAGCGTCGACTCTCGGCGACAGCTCGTGCGACTGGCGCGGGGAGCTACCCGCGCGTTGGTGCTCGAGCCGGGGTTCGGGCCGGCCGGGAAGCTCAAGACCGCGCGCAAGGGCGCCGGGCGCTTCCGGGTGACCATCACCGGCCGGGCCGCTCATGCCGGCGTCGCCCCCGAGCAGGGGCTGTCGGCGATCCTCGAGCTCTCGCATCAGGTTCAGCGGCTCCATGAGCTGAACGACCCGAAGCAGGGGATCACCGTCAACGTCGGCACGATCGACGGCGGCCTGCGAGCAAACGTCGTCGCGCCCGAGGCGACCGCCGACGTCGACGTCCGGGCGCCGACGCTCGAGGCCGCAGCAAAGGTAGAGGCCGCGATCCGCGGGCTCCAGCCCGTCGAGGCGGGCGCCGTCATCCTCGTCGAGGGCGGCTTCGGGAGGCCGCCCATGGAGCCCACGCAGCGGAACCTCGAGCTGTTCCGCCACGCCCAGGAGGCCGCCGGCCGCCTGGGTCTCTCGATCGAGGCGACCGGCGTCGGCGGAGCCTCCGACGCGAACTTCACGAGCCTCTACACGGCCACGCTCGACGGGCTCGGCCCGGTCGGGCACGGAGCACACGCGGTCGACGAGGGGGTGGTCATCGCACAGCTGCCGGAGCGTGCGGCGTTGCTCGCTTTGCTCCTGGGCTCGCGGGAGGGGAGCGCGCCATGAACGAGTCCCTGGTCGCGACCGACCGAACTGCGTCGGCGTCGGCATCGGGCCTTCCGCTGCCGCCGGGTGCCGTGCGGGCGAGCATCGCCCGCATCGCCGACCTCTCGGGTCCGGAGGTGACGGTGGCACCGCGAGTCCGCGACGAATGGGCCGCAGGCGACTACGTGGTCGGCCAGGTGCTGGAGGAATCGGGGGGCATCTACGACATCGAGTCAACCACGGGCCGGATGGTCGAGGTGATCGGGGGAAGCCTCGTCGTCGGGGCGTTCGGCACCCGCTCGGCGACCCTCGAAGCGGTCGGCGACTGGCGCGAGATTCGCGACGACGGCCTGATGCAAACGCTGACGCGTGCCGGGGTCCTCGGCCGCGCCACATCCGTGACGCCGTTCGCCCGCGCGCGCCTGATCCCCCTTCGCTACCGCGGGCATGTCCACCGTGAGGGGTACACCTCTGCGCATGCGCGACTGCGTCGCTCCGGGCCCCCGTCTCGGCCTCCTGGCCCCCGTCGTGCTCGTCATCGGCACGTCGATGAGCGCGGGGAAGACGACAACCGCGATCACCGTCATCCGCCGGCTGCGGCGACGGGGACTCCGAGTCGCCGGCGCGAAGGTGACCGGCGTCGCGCGCTACCGCGAGATTCTCGCGATGGCCGATGCCGGAGCCGACCCGGTCGCCGACTTCGTCGACGCGGGGTTGCCGTCGACGATCTGCGCGCCGGAGGAGTATGAAGAGGCCCTTTCGACAATGCTCTCCAGGTTGCAGGTGGGCGAGCCCGACGTCGTGGTCGTCGAGGCGGGCGCGTCGCCGCTTGAGCCGTACAACGTCGATCTCGCGGTGGCCCGGCTCGGCGACCACGTCCGCTTCACGATCCTTTGCGCCTCCGACCCGTACGCCGTCGTCGGAGTGGCGAGCGCGTTCGGCGTTCGTCCCGACCTCGTGGCCGGGCGTGCGACATCAACGATCGCCGCGATCGAGCTGTGCCGGCGCCTCGCCGGCGCCGAGTGCCTGAATCTGCTCGATCCAGACACGCATGCCGAGCTCGACTCGATGCTGGCCGAGAAGCTCGGCGTCTGACGCTGCCGACTTTCCCAGCGATTTCCGTAGAAACAGGCAGCGACCTGCTCGGGGGTTCCCCGATGCGGGGCCCCCGTCGCTTGGCTGATGATGGGTCGACGTGAGCCGCAACTCAAAGGAGGTGCACAGTGTTCACGTATATCGAGCTGTTCAAGCTGACGCCCGAGGGGCGGGAGAACCTCGCCCATGTGCCCGAGTACCTCGAGAAGATCAGGACGATCATCGTCGAGGAGGGCGGCACGCTCGAGAAGACCTACGCCTTCATGGGACCGTGGGACTTCCTGTCGATCGTCAAGTACCCGGACAACGAGGCCGCGTTCCGCGTGCTCGCAAAGATCGGGCTGCTCGAGGTCGTCGAGACCCAGACGTTCCCGGCCGAGGAGGTCGAGATCTTCACCAAGGCGCTCGTGTAGCGCCCGAGACGGTAGGCGGGAGGCCGCATGCATGGCCTCCCGCCCCCAAGCCGCCTGATCGAGGTGCGAGCCCGTCGAGGAACCGGCCCGGGCGACTCGCCGTGCGGCGAGGGTCTTCGTGTCAGGGGGTTGGGGGGCTGGAAGGATCCCCCGGACGCCGTAACCGCGTCGTGCTCGCGAGGCGCCCCCGCAGTGACCAATACACGCAGCGGGAGATGCGTAACCTAGCGGGCGATTGACGCGTCAGCCGATCGGGGGGCGGAGGTAGATCACGCCATCGTGCTTGATCGGCACGAACGGATCTCCCAGAGCCAGCACCGTGTTCTCGACCTGCGTGTAGATCTGGCTCGAGGCCCGGTCGCCGTTCGGCTCGCAGCGGACGTCGATTCCAAGCTCGTCCACGGGCCGCGCGTCCTGGCCGTGCGACGTGAGCATCTCGAGTAGCCGGTCACGGTCGGGGATTCGTGCCGCTTCGAGGTGGATCAGCTTCGTCATATTGGATTCCTCTCCTCGCAGACTGGATCCGAGATGCCCCGGCTGCCACCCCAAAATAGCACTTCTGAGCGCGAATTGTATCCAATGTCCACGATGCTGGATCCGTAGAGCGCGCAGCGGGCGGTTCAAGCCGCTTCACCACTACCTCGCACGCGTCTCGCAACTCGGCGGCGCGCGCCTGGTCGTCTCGCTCCTCCGGAGCTCCGCCGCCGCAACGGCTCCTACGGCCTCGCCACCTCTGCGTGGGCGTCGGTCAGGGCAGGTCGCCCTCTTCGAACGATGAGCCGCGTTACTCGCAGGCCGGGCTTTCGAGGTGGGCGCACCTGGGATCGAACCAGGGACCTCTCGCGTGTGAATCGGGTGCGGCGGTCGCCGTCTGCCCCCGCGTAACGGCCTGGCTGGGGCCTCGTCGGGAAGTAGTCTCTCGCCGTGTCTCAGCGCATCGTGCGCGACGCAGCCTTCGATGTCTTTCGCCGGCGGGGGCTGACGACTCTCTTCGCGAACCCTGGGTCGACGGAGGTGCCGCTGCTCGTCGACCTTCCCGGCGACCTGCGATTCGTGCTCGCGCTGCACGAAGGGTCGGTCGTCGGGATGGCGACCGGCTGGGCGATTGGGCGCGACGAGCCTGCGCTTGCGATTCTCCACACCACCGCCGGGCTTGGAAATGCAGTTGGGGCCCTCGCCACGGCGCGCGTAAACCGGGCGCCGCTCGTCGTGCTCGTCGGTCAGCAGGACCGGCGCCACCTCGCGTTCGAGCCGTTCCTTGCAGGGAAGCTCGAGGGGTTGGCGGGGACGTATCCGGTGTGGACGGCACAGCCGCTGCGTGCGCAGGACGTCCCTGGCGCGATCGACCGAGCCTGGCACGAGGCGATCGGCGGTCGCGGTCCGGCGCTCGTCGTCGTGCCGATGGACGACTGGTCGGCGGAGGCCGGCGAGCCCGGCGAGCTCGCCTCGCCCGAGCGGGTCGTGCATGCGGCCGCGGCTGATGAGGCTGCGGTTTCGGAGCTCGCCGACCTGCTCGCCGCGGCCGACTCTCCGGCGCTCGTTGTGGGCGCGGGCGCGGACCGCCCGGGGACCTGGGCCGCGCTCGTCGAGTTGGCCGAGCGGCTCGCGTGCCCGGTGTGGCAGGAGTCGTTCGGCGCCAGGGCCGGTTTCCCGCAGGACCACGCGCTCTTCGCCGGCATCCTCCCGGCGGACCGGACGCGGCTGCGTCGCACGCTTGCTGCACACGACCTCGTGCTCGCCGTCGGCACGGCAGCCTTCCGGCAGTACGCCTACCACCCTGGTCCGCTGGTCGAGGAGGGGACGCGCGTGGCGGTCGTGAGCGACGATCTGGCCGAGGTGCACCGGAGCGCGGCGATGCTCGCCGTGCTCGCGCCGCCGGCAGCCGTGTGCCGCGCGCTTTCGCAGCGGCTGCCGCCGCGCACCGCCGTGTCTCCTGAGCCGCTGCGCCGTCCGCCACCGCCGGATCCGGCCGGGCCGCTGCGCGCGGGCCACGTGCTCGCGGCGCTCGGTGAGCGCCTGCCGGCGGACGCGATCCTCTTCGAGGAGGTGCCCTCGAACCGGCCCGAGCTCCATGACCGGATCCCTGCCCGCGCGCCGCTCGGGTTCCTCAGCGCCGCGATGGGGGGCCTCGGCTTCGCGCTGCCGGCGGCGACCGGTATGCGAATGGCCCGTCCTGAGCGTCCCGTGGTCGCGGTCGTCGGTGATGGCTCGGCGCTCTATGCGATCCAGGCGCTCTGGAGCGCGGCCCGGTACGAGGTCGGCGCCCTCTTCGTCGTGCTCGCAAACGGCGGCTACGCGGTCATGGATCTGCTCGCGAAGCAGCACGGCGGCACGGCGCCGTGGCCCGGATTCGAGGTCGACGTGGCCGGTCTCGCCCGCTCGTTCGGCTGCCCGGCGCGACGGATCGGCGATCACGACGAGCTACTCGCCGCGCTCGACGAGGTCGTGCCGACGCTGGCCGAGCGGCGCGAGCCGCTGCTGCTGGAGGTCGCGGTCGAGCCGGACGAGGTGTTCGCGCCCTGACCTCGTATACCGTCTGCCTCCGATGCAGGGGAGTTCGCTGACCACGACCTCGGGCCGGCGCACGAAGCCGCCGTTCCGGGCAGACCACGTCGGCAGTCTTCTCCGCCCGGCGACGCTGCTCCAGGCGCGCGAGGACTTCGCGCAGGGGCGGATCGACGCCGACCAGCTCCGCGCCACCGAGGACGACGCGATCCGCGGCGCCGTGAGGCTGCAGGAGGACGCCGGGCTCCAATCGGCCACGGACGGCGAGTTCCGCCGCAGCTCGTGGCACATGGACTTCATCTACCAGCTCGACGGCATCCGGACCGCGGACGACAAGGTCACGGTGCGGTTCCACAACGCGCAGGGCGACCTCGAGTTCGAGGCGGCCGCGCTCCACGTCACCGACCGTGTCGGCCTCTCGCACACGATCTTCGGCGACGCCTTCCGCTTCCTCCAGGAGACGGTCACGACAGCAACGCCCAAGCTGACGATCCCCTCGCCGAGCATGGTTCACTACCGGGGCGGACGCGCCGCGATCGACGAACAGGTCTACCCCGACATCGAAGCGTTCTGGACCGACCTCGTCGCCGCCTACCGCGAGGAGGTACGCCGGCTCGGTGAGCTCGGCTGCACGTACCTCCAGTTCGACGACACGAGCCTCGCCTACCTGAACGACCCCGATCAGCGCCGCTACGTCGCCTCGATCGGCGGCGATCCCGACCACCAGCACGTCGAGTACATCCGGCACATCAACGAGGCGCTCGCCGGCCGGCCCGCGGGGATGAGCGTCACGACCCACATGTGCCGCGGCAACTTCCGCTCCTCGTGGGTCGCCGAAGGCGGCTACGACTTCGTCGCCGAGGCGCTCTTCAACGAGCTCGACGTCGACGGCTACTTCATGGAGTGGGACGACGAGCGGTCGGGCGGCTTCGAGCCGCTGCGGTTCCTGCCCAAGGGCGAAAAGCAGGTCGTGCTCGGCCTGGTGACGACGAAGCGCGGCGCCCTTGAGGCCAAGGACGAGCTGAAGCGCCGGATCGAGGAGGCGGCGCGGTACGCGCCGCTCGACCAGCTCTGCCTCTCACCGCAGTGCGGCTTCTCCTCGACGGTCGACGGCAACGCGCTCAGCCGCGACGAGCAGGCGGCGAAGCTGCGCCTGATCGTCGAGACCGCCGAGGAGGTCTGGGGCTAGTAGTCGATCGGTTCCGCCCGACGATCTAGTCGAGGATCGGGCGGCGTGCGCCGGCTCGGTCGACATGTTCATAGGGTCTCCGTTCTCCGAGCCGATCGTCCGTGTGATCGCTGCGGCCAGAAAACGTGGGCTCGTAAAGGACCTCACCCGGGGCGGCAAGGTGCGTGGCAAAGCACGCGACTCCGCGGCTCCTGGCTCGCGTCGACCGCCGGGAGGTCGTCGACGCGAGCCGTGAGCCCATCGCGTGACTACGTGACCGAGAGCGACCGCTTCTTCGAGCCGCTCGTGTCCGAGATGTAGCCGTAGGTGCCCTTCGCCAGGGTCAGCGTCCACGTGCTGCGACCCGTGCCGGCGAGGCTCGTCTTCTTGTTCACGCCCGGCCCCTTCAGATGGAAGTTCGCCGTCTTCGAGCTGTCGGTGACGACGAACGTGTACTTGCCGGCGGGCAGGGTGGTCACCAACTTGCCGTCGAGCCGGAGCGAGAGGAACTTCGTGCCGCCGGCGGTCGCCTGGAGCGTCTTGCCGCCCTCGACCGAGCTCGGCACGAGCAGTGCGAGGTTCGGCAGCGTGCTGATCACGCCGAACTCCTTCGTGTACTTCGCGAGCTCCAGGAGCTTGGCGCGGTCGATCACCGGGCTCCAGATCGGCAGCCGGATGTTCTCCTGCCCCGCCGGGAGCATCGCGCGAATCTCCTCCGGATGCGCCTGCGCGTACTCGAGCGACTGGTTCATCGCGGTCTGGAACGCCTTCGCCTGGTCGGGGTGCTGGGCGATCCAGCCCGCCCGTGCGCCGTACATGCCGACGGGCCAGTACCGCGACAGGATCGGCCCGGGCGCCATCACGATCCGCGCGCCGTCCAGGGTCAGCGACTGCGTCACGAACGGCTCCGGCGCCCAGATCGCGTCGACCTGCCCGTTCGCGAGTGCGGTGCGCATGGTCGGGAACGGGACAGCCAGCAGCTTGACCGAGTTCGGGTCGACGCCCGACTTCTCGAGCGCGGCCTTGATCATCACCTCGCCGACGCCCTTGAGGGCGTTGACGGCGATCGTCTTGCCGGCGAGATCCTGGGGCGTGCGGATCGAGCTGTCGCCCTTGACCATGATGTTCTGCCAGTTGTCGGTGACCGAGGTTCCCTCGACGTCGCTCGCCGCGACCGCCGTGAAGTCGATCCCCTGCGTGCGGGCGATCATCGCGGGCACCCAGCCGACGTAGCCGATGTCGCCCTGATTGTTCGCCATCGCGAGCACGATGTCGTTGCCGCTCGCGTACGTGGTCTTCTTGATCTCCAGCCCCTGCTGCTCGAAGAACCCCTTCTTGATCCCGAGGTCGAGCGGGAAGCCGTTGGCGATCGGGAGCGAGTCGAGGTTGATCGTGGTCAGGGTCGCCCTCGTCGGAGCGCTGGACGCGCTCCCGCCGAAGGCCAGCACCAGTCCCACCACCCCGAGCAGCGATCCGAGCCGGAGCAACGTCGTACGCCGGCGTTGGGTTCGAGTCCCGTTCATGCCGTCCTTGTCCTCCTGTGTCTTGGTTGGCCGCGCCGGCTGCTACCGGCTGCGCTGCAAGTCGTCCTCGCGATTATCGCAGGCGGCGTCCGAAACGCTAGACAGGCGTTCGATTATCCGGAACAACAATTCCGGACGGCGTCTCGGGCCCGGGCGCTGCCACGACGTCCTGCTCACGTTTGATCAGACGGTAGACATGGGCCCGAAGTTGGGCGAACGACGCCAGCTCTTTCGTCGCGATCTGATCGCGCGGCGACGGAAGGTCGACCGGGATGACCTCTTTCACCGTCGTCGGAGCATGGGTCAGCACGACGATCCGGTCGGCCAGGTAGACCGACTCGTCGATGTCGTGGGTCACGAAGAGGATCGTGATGCCATATTCGCCCCGCAGGCGCAGGACGAGATCCTCGAGGTCGCTGCGCGTCTGGGCATCGACCGACGCGAACGGCTCGTCCATCAGCAGGACCGACGGCTGGTAGGCGAGCGCCCGCGCGATCGCGACGCGCTGTTGCATGCCGCCCGAGAGCTGCCACGGGTAGTGGTCGAGGAACCGCGTCAGGTCGACGTGCGCGACCGCGTCGTCGACGAGTGCCGTCCGCTCCGACCTCGTGAGCTTCTTGTGCCGCAGCGGGAGGAGAACGTTGTTGCGTACGGACGTCCACGGCATCAGCGAGCGGCCGTACTCCTGGAAGACCAGGGCCATCTCCTCGGGTGGCCCGGTGACGCGCTTGCCGCGCAGCACGACCTCGCCGCCGCTCGGTTGCAGCAGGCCGGCGACGCACTTGAGGAGCGTCGTCTTGCCGCAGCCGGACGGGCCGACGACGCAGACGAACTCGCCCTCGTCGACCGAGAACGAGAGGTCGCCGATCGCGTGCGTCGCCTTGGCGTCGGTGCCGTAGGTCTTGGCGAGGTGCCTGATCTCGAGCATCAGGTGCCTACTGCGGAGTCGTCGCCCGCCAGCCGCGATGCCACGCGAGGACGCGGCGCTCGCCGAGGAGGAAGAGGAGGTTGAGGACGTAGCCGAGCACGCCGAGCAGTACGATCGCCGCCCACATCGGCGCGAACTCGAACGTGTTCTTCGAGATCAGGAGGATGTAGCCGATGCCGTCGGTGCTCGAGAAGTACTCGCTCAGCACCATCGTGATCACGGCGAGAGACAGGCTCGTGCGCATGCCCGCGGCGATCTGCGGGGCGGCGCCCGGCAGCACGATCCGCCGGACCCGCTCGTGCGTCGGGATGCGGTACGACCGCGCGGTCTCGACGAGTGTCGGCTCGATCCCGCGCACTCCGTCGATTGTGTTGAGCAGGATCGGGAAGGTGCAGAAGAAGGCGATGAACGCGACCTTCTGGACGTTGCCGATCGAGTGCAGCAGCACGATCGAGATCGGCAGCAGCGCGGGCGGCGGGATCGCTCGCCAGTACTCGATGTGCGGCATCGCCGCCTTATGGCCCCAGCGGGAGAGGCCGAGCGGGACGCCGAGCCCGACGCCCGCGACGCAGGCGATGCCGAAGCCGAGAGCGATCCGCTCGAGGCTCGGCACGACATGCGTGCCAAACTGCGAGAAGAGCCAGAGGTGCTGGAACTCGACGAGGATGGTCGAGAGGCGCGGGAACTTCGACGAGTCCAGATGCGCCGTCCAGAGCTGCCAGCCGGCGAGGATCGCAATCGGCACCGCGATCTCGGCGGCGATCTTCAGCGCGCGGTACGAACGTCCGCTCACACAGCGCCCGTCCGCTGCGAGGGGTGCCAGCGGAGCGCCCGCCGCTCGAGCGCCGTCATGCCGAGGTGGATCGCGACGCCGAGGAACCCGGTCGCCACGGCGAGCGCGTACATCTGGTCGTTCAACCCGAACGACTCCGCGTAGTTCAGCTCCTGCCCGAGACCCGGGATCCCCATGAAGAGCTCGGCCGTGAAGGCGAGGATCAGCGCCACCGTCGAGGAGATGCGGAGGCCGGTCGCGATGTAAGGGAGCGAGCTCGGAAGCGTGATCCGGTAGAGGCGTTCGAACCGGCCGACGCCGAACGAGCGCGCGGTGTCGAGCGCGAGCGGGTCGACATCGCGGACGCCGTAGATCGTCTGCACGAGCAGCGGCCAGAACGCGCCGAACGCGGCGAGAAACACCTCGCTCTTCAGGTTCGTGCCGAGCGTGAGGAAGAGAACCGGGATCAAGGCCGCCGACGGGATCGGGCGCAGGAACTCGATCGGCACCCGGAAGGCGCTCGCGGCGAAGTCACTCGAACCCAGGACTACGCCGATCGGGATCGCCAGCACGGCTGCGATTCCGAGCCCGAGCGCCCAGCCGCGCACAGTGTGCGCGAGGGCCGACCAGAAGGCGCCCGTCTGAAGGAGCGACCAGAGCTCGCTGAACGTCGTGCTCATCGACGACAGGTCCCGCTGCGAGATGAGCCCGGTGCGGGACACGAGTTCCCAGAGAGCGAGCACGACGATGACCGAAGTGAGCGGCACGAGCACCTCGGCAATCCGTGCCGCACTCGGCCGCGTCCCTCGCCGGCGTGCATGTGCCGGCTCGGCGGTCGCGGCGGCGCTCGGGGCGCTCACGCCGAGCCGTCCGGGGTTTCGGGCCGGTAGCCGGCGCGTGCCGAGATCGTCGCGGCGGTCGTCCGGAGCGTCGGTCCCAAGCGCTTCACCAGATCGTCCATCGAGACCCACGAGCGGTGGACGGCGAGGTTGATCGCCGCGACGACCTCCCCCGATTGCCCACGCACGGGTACCGCGATCGACCGCAGGCCGAAGGCGAGCTCCTCGTTGTTGACGGCGACGCCGTCTTCGCGCACGCGTCGCAGTTCCGCCACGAGCGAGGCCCGCGAGGTGAGCGTGTTCGGCCCGCGCTTCGTGAGGTCGATCTGCGCGAGCACCGCGTCGCGCTCGGCGTCGGGCAGGTACGCCAGCAGCACCTTCCCCATCGACGTGCAGTACGCCGGCAGCCGTGAGCCGACGTGCAGGTCGAGGTCGATCTCGCGCTGCCCGCGGCCGGCGCTCCGGCAACGCTCGACGTAGAGAATGTCAGCGCCGTCGAGGATCGCCATGTTGACCGTGTGGCCCGTGGTGTCGCTAAGGCGTTGGAGGTGCGGCGCAGCAAACTCTCGGAGCTCCATCGAGTTGATTGCGGAGAAGCCGAGATCAAGGACTCGCGGTCCGAGGCGGTACTTGCGAGTCGCAATGTCTTGGTCGAGGTAACCAAGCTTTGCGAGCGTCGCGATGTAGCGGTGAGCGGTGCTTCGTGTCAGTCCGAGCTCGTGTGCCAGATCGCTGGCGCCGCGCAGAACCTGTCCTGTCCGAAAAGCTGAGAGAATCGCGAGCCCGCGTTCGAGGGACTGGGAGTAACTGGTCTGGGCGGCCATGTCTCAGATAGTAGAACGCCGTCTTGACTTCTCAACACCGAGGTGCATACATCCTCCTTTTCTCACACCGACACCGGGTCGAGGTCAACACGGTCATGACCGGCGGTCGGGTCGTCCGCGGCATCGTCGAGGGGGACAGTGTCCCCGACCTCTTCCTCCCGCGGCTCGTCGATCTGTACGAGCGCGGCCGGTTCCCCGTCGACCGTCTGATGACCTTCTACGACTTCGACCAGATCGAGCAGGCCGCCCGCGACGCGGAGAGCGGCAAGGCGATCAAATCCGTGCTCCGCATGAGCTGACGAGAGGAGACCACCGTGAGCGCAGTCGACACCGGAATCAAGGACTACCGCCAGTTCGTGGGCGGCGAGTGGGTGAACGCCGCCGCCGGCGGCACCTTCGACGACCACGATCCCTTCACCGGCGACGTCGTCGCCCGCGTCCCGGCGGGCGGGCGCGAGGATGCCCGGCGCGCGGTCGAGGCCGCGGCCGCCGCCTTCCCGGCGTGGGCGGAGACGCCGCCGGCCGTCCGCCAGGGCATCTTCCTCAAGGCGGCCGACGTGCTCGAGGCCCGCCAGGACGAGGTCGTCTCGCTGCTCGCGCGCGAGACCGGCTGCACGTTCGGCTTCGCGATGTTCCAGACGCACTTCGTGCCGAACCTGCTCCGGCAGGCGGCCGCCCTCCCCTACGCGCCGGTCGGCGAGGTGATCCCCTCCGACACGGGCGTGTTCTCGATGGGCCTGCGCCGGCCGGTCGGCGTCGTCGGCGCGATCGCGCCGTGGAACGCCGCGCTGATCCTCTCCGCCCGCTCGATCGCTGCGCCGCTCGCGCTCGGGAACACGGTCGTGCTGAAGCCGTCCGAGCTCTCGCCGGTCGTCGGCGGTCTCCTCTGGGGCGAGATCTTCGCCGAGGCGGGCCTGCCCGCCGGCGTGCTCAACGTCGTCACCCACGCGCCGGGGGACGCCGGCGCGATCGGCGACGAGCTGATCGAGAGCCCGCACGTGCGCCGGCTCAACTTCACCGGCTCGACCGCGACCGGCCGCCGGCTCGCCGCGGCAGCGGGCCAGCAGCTGAAGCGGATCGTGCTCGAGCTCGGCGGCTACAACCCACTGATCGTGCTCGCAGACGCCGACCTCGACTACGCCGTCAACGCGACAGCGTTCGGCGCGTTCCTCCACCAGGGCCAGATCTGTATGTCGGCCCGCGCAATCATCGTCGAGCGCCCGATCGCCGACGAGTTCGTCTCGCGCCTGGCCGAGAAGACGAAGGGCCTGAAGGCGGGCGACCCGAAAGAGCCGGACACGATCATCGGGCCGCTGATCACAGGTAGCGCCCTCCAGCTCGTCAAGGACCGCGTCGACGAGGCGGTGAGCAAGGGCGCGAAGGTGCTCGCCGGCGGCGAGGCAGTCGGGCCCTGCTTCCAGGCGACGCTGCTCGCCGACGTCCCGGCCGACTCCGAGTTCGCGCGGCTCGAGACGTTCGGGCCGGTCGCCTCGATCGAGGTCGTCGACAGCGCCGAGGAGGCGGTCGAACGGGCGAACGCGACCAGCTACGGGCTCGCGTCGGGGATCATCACGCAGGACGCCGAGCGCGGGCTCGCGCTTGCCCGGCAGATCGAGGCGGGGATCGTCCACGTCAACGACCAGCCGGTCGGGGACGAGCCGCAGATGCCGTTCGGCGGCGTCAAGGACAGCGGCTTCGGGCGCTTCGGCGGCACCGCCGCGATCGACGAGTTCACCGAGCTGCGATGGATCACGGTCCAGAGCGGCTCTCACCCGTTCCCGTTCTGAGTGGCCGAGATCGTCTCACTCGCCGAGGCGGTGGCCCTCGTCCGCGACGGGGACGTCGTCGCGCTCGAGGGCTTCACGCACCTGATTCCGAACGCGGCCGGGCAGGAGCTCGTCCGGCAGGGACGACGTGACCTGACCCTCGTCCGGATGACGCCGGACGTGATCTACGACCAGCTGATCGGGATGGGCTGCGCGCGCAAGCTCGTCTTCTCGTGGGGCGGCAACCCGGGGGTCGGCTCCCTCCACCGCCTGCGGGACGCCGTCGAGCACGGCTGGCCGGCGCCGCTCGAGCTCGAGGAGCACTCGCACGCGGGGATGGCCGCCGCGTACGCCGCGGGCGCGGCGAACCTGCCGTTCGGCGTGCTGCGCGGCTACGCGGGCACCGATCTGGCCAAGCGGACGACCGTACGCTGGGTCGACTGCCCGTTCACCGGCGAGCGGCTCGCCGCCGTGCCCGCGATCCGGCCGGACGTCGGGGTCATCCACGCCCAGCAAGCGGATCGCGACGGAAACGTCCAGCTCTGGGGCATCACGGGCGTGCAGAAGGAGACGGTGCTCGCGTCGGCACGGTCGGTCGTGACCGTCGAGGAGATCGTCGACGAGCTCGTGCCGCGCCCGGGCGGCGTCGTGCTGCCGGGGTGGGTCGTGACCGCGGTCGCGCTTGCGCCGGGCGGCGCACGGCCGTCGTACGCGCACGGCTACTACGAGCGCGACAACGACTTCTACGTCCGCTGGGATGCGATCAGCCGCGACCGCGAGCTGTTCGCCGCGTGGATGCGTGAGCACGTGCTCGAGGCGGAACCGGCGTGGGCCTGACGTACACGACGGACGAGATGATGGCCGTCGCCGCCGCGCGCCGGCTGCACGACCGGACGACCTGTTTCGTCGGCATCGGGCTCCCGAGCAAGGCCGCGAACCTTGCGCGCGCCACGCATGCGCCGCGCTGCGTGCTGATCTACGAGAGCGGCACGATCGGCGCGAAGCCGGCCCATCTGCCGCTCTCGATCGGCGACGGCGAGCTGGCCGAGACCGCCGACGCCGTCGTCTCGGTGCCCGAGATCTTCGCCTACTGGCTCCAGGGCCGACGGATCGACGTCGGCTTCCTCGGCGCCGCCCAGATCGATCCCTCCGGCAACCTCAACAGCACGGTGATCGGCGACTACGAGCACCCGAAGGTGCGCCTGCCGGGTGCCGGCGGCGCGCCGGAGATCGCAACCTCTTGTCGCGAGACGATCGTGATGCTGCGCCAATCGCCGCGCGCGTTCGTCGAGCAGCTCGACTTCCGCTCGACGGTCGGCACGGGCGTGACGGCGGTTGTGACCGACCTCGGCGTTCTCGAGCCCGACGCCGCGACGGGCGAGCTGACGCAGACGTCGCTGTACGAGGGCGTCTCGGCGGACGACGCGCGTGCCGCCACGGGCTGGGAGCTGCGGATCGCGGACGACCTCGAGGCGGTCGCTCCGCCGACGGAGGCGGAGCTGACGGCGCTCCGTGCGCTCAGGACTGCGACCGGCGAAGATGGAGGCACATGACCGAGAGGCTGATCGAGATCGACGACGCCGACCGCCCGGATCCGCCGTACGACTTCCCGGCGTACCGCGCGACCGAGCTGCGCGGGCCGCGGAAGCCGCTGCTCCTGCTGCCGCGGACGACGTCCGGGACGACCGGCCCCGTCTTCGGGGAGGACGCGCTCGAGGAGTCGGATGCCGACCTCACCCGGCAATTCGCCGGCGAGCCGCTCGGCGAGCGCATCGTCGTCGGCGGTCGCGTCACCGACACGGATGGCCGGCCGATCCGGGACACGCTCGTCGAGGTCTGGCAGGCGAACGCGGCCGGTCGCTACGCGCACGCGGTCGATCAGCACCCCGCGCCGCTCGACCCGAACTTCGCCGGCGCCGGCCGCGTCCTGACCGACGCCGAGGGCCGCTACAGCTTCACCACGATCAGACCCGGCGCCTACCCGTGGCGCAACCACCACAACGCCTGGCGCCCGGCGCACATTCACTTCTCGATCTTCGGGCGCGCGTTCACCGACCGGCTCGTGACGCAGATGTACTTCCCCGGCGACCCGCTGTTCGACGCCGACCCGATCTTCCAGTCGGTGCGCGACCGTGATGCGCGCGAGCTCCTGATCGCCAAGTTCGACTGGGAGACGACCTCGCCGGAGTGGGCACTCGGCTTCCGTTTCGACATCGTCGTCGGCGCGACGCCGATGGAGGACTGAATGGCGCTCGCGCCGACGCCCTCGCAGACGGTCGGTCCGTACTTCGCGATCGGGCTCTCCAGGCGCCCGTACAACGAGGTTGTGGCGGGCGCCTCGCTCCGGATCGAGGGTCGCGTGCTCGACGGCGCGGGCGCGCCCGTGCCCGACTCGATGGTCGAGCTCTGGCAGGCGGGCGTCGACGGCGTCCATCGCGGCGACTTCGGCTGGGGGCGCTGCGGCGCCGACGCCGACGGTCGCTACGCGTTCGTGACCGAGAAGCCCGGCTCGGTCGAGGGACAGGCGCCGCACGTCGAGCTGCTGGTCTTCGCGCGCGGCCTTCTCAAGCCGGTGCTGACGCGGATGTACTTCCCCGAGGACGCCCACGACGCGGACCCCGTGCTCGCTGCGCTCGCCGCCGAGGATCGCGCGACGCTCGTCGCCGAGCGCGACGGCGACGTGCTCCGCTTCGACGTCCTCCTCCAGGGCGACCGGCAGACCGCCTTCTTCGCGCTTTGAGCGTGTTCGCCTCGATGGCGGTTCCGGCAGCGTTGCGCGACGCAGTCTCCGAGCGCGCCTGGCTCGAGGGAATGCTCGATGCGGAGCGTGCGCTCGCGAACGCCGAGTCGCTCGCGGGCGTGATCCCGGCCTCCGCGGCAGCGGCGATCGCCGAGCAGTGCCGGGCGGAGCTGTACGCCTGGGATGAGATCGCCGCCGGCGGCCGCGTCGTCGGCAACCCGGCCGAGCCGCTCGTGCGCGCGCTACGCGCGGCGGTCGGCGGCGACTCCGCGCGGTGGGTTCACCATGGCGCGACGAGCCAGGACATCGTCGATACCGCGGCAATGCTCGTCGCGCAGAGGGCACTCCGGTTGATCGGCGACGAATTGGACGGTGCGGTCGCGGGCGCAGCGGGGCTCGCGCGCCGCTACCGCTCGACGCCCGCGACCGGCCGGACGCTGCTCCAGCCGGCGGTGCCGATCACCTTCGGCCTGAGAGCGGCCGGCTGGCTGGCGGCGCTGCTCGACGCGGCACGTGGGCTTCGCGGGGTCGAGCTGCCCGCGCAGCTCGGCGGCGCCGCGGGGACGCTCGCACCGCTCGGAGACGCAGGGCCCGAGGTGCTCGGTCTCTACGCGCGCGAGCTGGACCTCGCCGAGCCGGCGCTGCCGTGGCACGCGAACCGCATGCCGATCGCCAGGCTCGCCGCCGAGCTCGACGTCGCGGCCGGCGCGCTCGGAAAGGTCGCGCTCGACGTGATCCTGCTCTCCCAGGCCGAGGTCGGCGAGGTCGCCGAGGCGGCGCCGGGCGGCTCGTCGACGATGCCACAGAAGCGCAACCCGGTCGGCTCGGCCCTCGCACGGGCGTGCGCCGCGCAGGTCCACGCGCACGCCTCGGTGCTGAGCCGCGGCGAGCACGAGCTCGAGCGCGCCGCCGGCGCCTGGCAGGCGGAGTGGGACGCGCTGTCGGGCGCGCTCGCGCTGACGGGCGGCGCGGCGGCGCTCGTGCGGCAGGTGCTCGAAGGGCTCGAGGTCGACGAGGCGCGCCTCGCGGGCAACATGACCCGCGCGCTTGTGGCCGAGCGCGCCGCGTTCCTGCTCGCGGAGACGCACGGGCGCGAGGAGGCGCATCGTCTCGTCGCCGGGTCGGGCCCCGACCTCGAGGGCCTCGACCTCCCGGCGGAGGTGCTCGACCCGACCACGTATCTCGGCGCCGCGGAGGCGTTCGTCGACCGCGCGCTCGCCCGCTACGAGGAGGACAGACAATGACCGATCCGCTGCACGAGCGCGGGATGCAGACGCGCCGCGAGGTCCTGGGCGACGACCACGTCGACCGCGCCGTCGCCGGCACGACCGAGTTCACGGCCGACTTCCAGGAGCTGATCACCCGCTACGCCTGGGGCGAGATCTGGTCGCGGCCGGGGCTCGACCGGCGCACGCGCAGCATCGTCACACTCGTCGCGCTCGTCGCGACCGGCCGCGAGCACGAGCTGCCGATGCACGTGCGCGCGGCGCTGCGGCACGGCGTGACGCCGGAGGAGCTGAAGGAGGTTCTTCTCCAGTGCGCGGTCTACTGCGGCGTGCCGGCGGCGAACGGGGCGTTCGCGATCGCGCAGCGCGTCCTCGAGGAAGCGGACGCCCCGGCAGCCGGATGAGGACGCAGGTCGGCATCGTCGGCGCCGGCCCGGCCGGGTTGACGCTCGCGCGCCTGCTCGAACGCGAGGGCGTCGAGTCGGTCGTGCTGGAGAACCGAAGCCGCGACCACGTCGAGCACCGCATCCGCGCCGGCGTCCTCGAGCAGGGGACGGCTGACCTGCTCGTCGAGGCCGGCGTCGGGGAGCGCATGCAGCGTGAGGGGATCGTCCATCACGGAATCGAGCTCCAGTTCGACGGCGAGCGCCACCGCATTCCGCTCAGCGATCTGACGGGCGGGCGCAGCATCGTCGTCTACGGGCAGACCGAGGTCGTCAAGGACCTGGTCGCTGCGCGGCTCGACGCCGGCGCGCCGCTCCTGTTCGAGGTGGACGCGGTCTCCGTCCACGACCTCGAGACCGAGCGGCCGCGCGTCGAGTTCACCCACGACGGCGAGCACCGGACGCTCGAGTGCGACGTGATCGCCGGCTGCGACGGCTTCCACGGCGTCTGCCGGCCGGCAATTCCCGACGGCGTCCTGCGGACGTTCGAGCGCGAGTACCCGTTCGGCTGGCTCGGCATCCTCGCCGCCGTCGCGCCGTCGAACGACGAGCTCGTCTATGCCCACCACGAGCGCGGCTTCGCCCTGCTCAGCCTGCGCGGGCCGGAGCTCTCCCGCCTCTATCTCCAGTGCCGGCCCGACGAGGACACGGCGGAGTGGCCCGACGACCGCATCTGGGAGGAGCTCCAGCAGCGGCTCGGGCTCGAGGGTTGGACGCTCGCAGAGGGGCCGATCCTCGAGAAGGGCGTCACCGGCATGCGCAGCTTCGTCGCCGAGCCGATGCAGCACGGACGCCTCTTCCTCGCCGGCGACGCTGCGCACATCGTCCCGCCGACCGGCGCGAAGGGCCTGAACCTCGCGATCGGCGACGTGCGCATCCTGGCCGAGGCGCTGGTCGACTTCTTCCGGCGCGGCAGCGCCGCCTCCCTCGACGCCTACTCGGGCCGCTGCCTCGCCCGTGTCTGGCGGGCCGAGCACTTCTCGTGGTGGATGACCTCGATGCTGCATCGCCCGGAGGGCGGCGACCCGTTCGACCAGAGGCTCCAGCTCTCGCAGCTCCGCTACGTCACGGGCTCGACTGCCGCCGCAACCTCGCTGGCAGAGAACTACGTCGGCCTGCCGTGGTGAGCCGTGCGGTGATCCTCTCCGCTGTGCGGACCCCGATCGGCCGCTACGGCGGCGCGCTCGCCGCTGTGCGCCCGGACGATCTCGCTGCGCTCGTGATCTCGGCGGCGGTCGAGCGGGCGGGGGTGCCGGCGGAGCAGATCGAGGACGTGTTCTTCGGCTGCGCGAACCAGGCGGGCGAGGACAACCGCAACGTGGCGCGGATGGCGCTGCTGCTGGCGGGGCTGCCGGAGTCGGTTCCCGGGGTGACGATCAATCGTTTGTGTGCGTCGGGGTTGTCGGCGGTGGTGGAGGCGTGCCGGGCGGTAAAGGCCGGCGAGGGCGACCTGTTCGTCGCCGGCGGCGTCGAGTCGATGAGCCGCGCTCCGCTCGCGCTGATGAAGGGCGGCACGGCCTGGGCACGCGGCAACGTGGTCGCCTATGACACGCACCTCGGGTGGCGGTTCCCGAATCCGCGTATGGAGGAGCGGTTTCCGCTGGAGTCGATGGGCGAGACGGGCGAGAACGTGGCGGAGCGATGGGGTGTGTCGCGCGAGGATCAGGACGCGTTCGCGTTCCGCTCGCAGCAGCGGTGGGCGGCGGCGCAGGAGGCCGGCAGGTTCGCGGACGAGCTGGTCGCGGTCGGCGAGGTCGAGGTCGACGAGCATCCGCGGCCCGACAGCTCGCTCGAGAAGCTGGCGTCGCTCAAGCCGGTGTTCCGTCCCGGGGGAACCGTGACCGCGGGGAACGCAAGCGGCGTGAACGACGGCGCGGCCGCGCTCGTGATCGCGAGCGAGGAGAAGGCGGCGGCGCTCGGCGTCGAGCCACTCGGCGCGTTCGTCGCGAGCGCTGCGGCGGGCGTCGACCCACGCGTGATGGGCGTCGGCCCGGTTCCGGCGGTGCGAAAGCTGCTCGAGCGCACCGGGGTCTCCGCCGTTGAGCTCGATCTGGTCGAGCTGAACGAGGCGTTCGCGTCGCAGTCGCTCGCGGTTGTGCGCGAGCTCGGGCTCGACGAGGAGAAGGTGAACGTGAACGGCGGCGCGATCGCGCTCGGCCACCCGCTCGGAATGAGCGGCGCACGGCTGGTCGTCTCGCTCCTCCACGAGCTCCGCCGCCGCAACGGCCGCTACGGCCTCGCCACGCTCTGCGTAGGCGTCGGTCAGGGCCAGGCCGCCCTCTTCGAACGATGAGCCGCGTTACTCGCAGGCCGGGCTTTCGAGGTGGGCGCACCTGGGATCGAACCAGGGACCTCTCGCGTGTGAAGCGAGCGCTCTCCCGCTGAGCTATGCGCCCCAAGACCGCGGCACCTGCGAGGGATCCTTAGGGCTGCTTCCTCCCGGATCTGACCCGGTTCGGAACCTCGCAGCGCCGCGGGCGCGGACAGTCTAGCGCTCTCGCGCGCACGTCTCGATTGCCGCGCGCTCGCTCTGCGAGAGCCTTCGCGGTGGGGCGCCCGGGTTGCCGGAGTCGTCGATCCCGGCTCCGGCCGGGCGGATCGTGAGCGTGAAGTTGACGCCGCCGGGGGAGCTGCCTTGCACCGCGTCGCCGCTCGCCTCGACGAGGAAGCCGCGCGCGTTCAGGCAGTCGGCCGCCGCCTCGGCTGCGGTCTTCGACTGCCCGCCGCAGGCGGCGAGGACGAGCACCGACAGCGTGAGGGGCAGCAGAGGGCGGATACGGCGATGGTAGAACGGCCGGGGATGCTGGTCCTCCTCGCCGCCGCCGCGCTGTCGCTGCCGCTGCACGGGAAGACGGTCGTGATCGACCCGGGGCACAACGGCCGCAACTGGGCCCACACGGCCGAGATCGGGCGGCTGGTGGACGCCGGCACCCTCCGGAAAGCCTGCGACACGACCGGCACCGCTACCGCCGGTGGCTACTCGGAGGCGGCGTACAACCTCGACGTCGCGCGCCGGCTGGCGCGGATCCTTCGCTCCGCGGGCGCGCGCGTCGTCCTCACGCGCACGACGAACGCGGGCTGGGGGCCGTGCATCACGACCCGCGCGGCGATCGGCAACCGCGTCCGCGCCGACGCCGCGATCTCGATTCACGCCGACGGTGGGCCGGTGGGTGGGCGCGGCTTCCACGTCATCTACCCGCCGCCGATCGCGGGTCTCACCGACGACATCGCGGTCGAGTCGAGGCGGCTCGCGCTCGCGGTTCGCGCCGCCTTCCGCGCCGGCACCGGCGAGCCGTACTCGACCTACGCAGGCCGCGGCGGCCTCGACGTTCGCTCCGACCTCGGCGGGCTCAACCTCTCCGACGTGCCGAAGGTCTTCGTCGAGACCGGGAACATGCGCAACCCACTCGACGCGCGACGACTCGAGTCGGCCGCCTACCGCCGGCGCGAGGCCGAGGCGCTCGCGCGCGGGCTCGAGGCGTTCCTGCGCTGATTGCGGCTTCTCCGTAGCCCGGATCGGTGCGCGCCCCGACGGCAGGCGGAGGCCTTCCGGCAAGAGTTGCCGGCATGAGCGCGACCGCCAGATACGTCGCGATCGCCGTGGTCGCAGTCGGGATCGGAGCCGGCGTCCTCGCCGTTGCTCTCACCCGCGACTCCTCGGCGCCCGCCGCCTCGAGCACCGGCAGCGAGGTCCCGCCGAGCTACGTCGGCGCCCCCGGATCGCTCCAGGCCGAGACGCCTTCGGCGAGCGACCTGGACAACGTTCGCTCCCAGGTGACGACGTGGCTCGTCAAGAACGGCTTCGACGGCTACGGCGTCTCGGAGGTGATGGCGTTCTCCAACAACGACTACATCGCCGTCGAGACACCGAAGGGAAGGAACGCCTTCGAGCTGCTCGCCGCGCCCGGAGCCGGCTGGCTGATGCTGGAGCCGCCGAGCATGCTGTGGAACACCCGCTACGGAATGATGGGCAGGGGGAACCTGGAGAGCAACTGGTCGGGCACCGGCATGATGCCGTCGCTGATGGGCGGTGGCCGGGCGGCCGGCGAGTGGAACGGCTGGTACGCAGCCGGCAAGACCAAGGTGACTTCGCCCGCTCGGGCGGTCGCGATCGCGAACCGGTGGCTCGCGAAGACCCACCCGGGCGAGGTGGCCACGAGCGACGCGCGCGCCTTTCCCGGGTACTACACGGTCGACACGACCGTCGGCGGCAAGAAGGGCGGGATGCTCTCGGTGAACGCCGCGACCGGCGCGGTCTGGTACCACGGCTGGCACGGCGGCTTCCTGGCCGAGCGCGACTACTCGCCGTAAAGGAGAGCTCGCCCGACGACCGCGGCCTCGGCGCCCGCGTCTGCGAGTGCCGCGACGTCGGCCGGCGAGCGCACGCCGCCCGCGGCGAGCACTGCGAGGCCCGACGCGGCGACCGCGCGGACGAGCTCGAGGTCGGGGCCGGCGAGCGTCCCGTCGCGATCGATCGCGGTGCAGAGGACTCGGGAGACGCCGGCGGCGAGGCACCGCTCGACCGCCTCGTCGAGCGAGAGCCCGGTGCCGGCCGTCCAGCCCGCGGTGCGCACCTGCCCGTCGCGGACGTCGAGCGCGACGACGAGCCGCCCGCCGAGCGCCTCGACCCACCGCCCCGGCTCCGGGAAGGCGGCGGTGCCGACGATCACGCGGTCGGCGCCCGCTGCGAGCAGCGCAGCGGCGTCGTCCGTCGAGCGGATGCCGCCGGAGGCTTGCAGGAGCGCGGGCGCCGCCGCCTCCGCGACGAGACGCACGAGCTCGGGCCTGACACGGCCCGAGCGCGCGCCGTCGAGGTCGACGAGGTGCACCCGCCGCGCGCCGGCTTCGGCGAAGCGCCGCGCCAGCGCCACGGGCTCGCCGGCCCGCTCGACGACCGCGTCGTAGTCTCCCTGGTGGAGCCGCACCGCCCCCTCGCCGAGCACGTCCACGGCGGGGATCACCTCGATCGGCTGCGCGAGCCACGATCTCAACATGCCGCCATGTTACCGTGCTAACATAGCGCGCGCCCAGAGAGAAGATGAACGGAGCAACCGATGGCAGACAGGGGACGACACGAATGGCAGACGCCGGAAATGACGGAGCTCTTCGAGGCGATCTCGAAGCTTCGGTCGCGCGCGGAGCTGGAGACGTTCTTGCGGGATCTCTGCACGCTCGCGGAGCTGCAGGCGATGGCGCACCGGTGGGCGGTGGTGCAGCTGTTGGAGCAGGGGCTGCCGTACCTGGAGATCGCGCAGCGGACGGGCGCGTCGACGACGACCGTGACGCGCGTCGCGCACTGGCTCCGCCACGGCGAAGGTGGCTACCGGCTGGCGCTCGATCGGCTGAAGGAGACGACGTCGACCGCCTAGCGGTCGCTTTCATGTGGAGGTCCGCTTGACGGGCGCTGCTCCGGTGGTCGACCGTCTGACGATCGCGGTCCCGGTCAAGGGGCGGCTGCGCGAGCCGTCGGTCTCGCTCCTCGAGGACGCCGGGCTCGGGCCCGAGCAGCCGGGTGACCGCGCGCTCGCGTTCCCGTGCAGGAACGCGCCCGTGGACGTGTTGCTCGTGCGCGCCGCGGACGTGCCCGAGTACGTGCAGGACGGCGTCGTCGACTGCGGGATCACGGGGCAGGACCTCGTGCGCGAGCGCGGCGCGCGGGTCGAGGAGCTGCTCGAGCTGGGCTTCGGCTCGTGCCGGCTCGATGTCGCCGTTCCCGAGGAGTCGCGCTTCCAGCGGATCGACGACCTCGCCGGCGCGTCGGTCGCGACCGTGTACCCGCGGCTGACACGCGAGCTGATGCCGGTCGAGGTGAGCCTCGTCGACGTCACCGGCTCGGTCGAGATCGCGCCGCGACTGGGGCTCGCGGACGGCATCGTCGACCTCGTCTCGTCGGGGAACACGCTGCGCACGAACGGCCTGCGCTCGCTCGCGACCCTGTTCGCGTCGCAAGCGGTACTGATTGGCCGGCCCGGCGCCGAGGCGGGCCAGCTCGTCTCGATGATGCGCGCCGTGGTCGAGGCGCGCGCGCACCGTTACCTGATGCTGAACGTGCCCGACGCGAAGCTCGACGAGTGTTGCGCGATCATCGGCTCGCGCTCGCCAAGCGTGCTGCCGCTGGCCGAGGAGGGCATGGTCGCCGTGCACGCGCTCGTGCCCGCGAAGGACGTCTGGCAGCTGCTGCCGCGCCTCGAGGAGGCGGGCGCCTCGTCGATTCTGGTCGTGCCCGTGGAGCGGATGACACGGTGACGATCGTCTCCGAGATCAAGGTCGAGGGCGACGCGGCCGTGCGCCGGTGGGCGCTCGAGCTGGACGGTGCCGAGCCGACGCGGGCCGTTCCGGAACCGGAACTGCTGCCGCGCGACGCCGTGCTGGCACTTGCCGACCGCGTTCGCCGCTGGCACGAAGCGCAGCGCCCGGCCGACGTCGTGCTCGAGGTCGAGCCCGGCGTGGTGCTCGAGCGCCGGTGGGTGCCGCTCTCGACGGTGGGCGTCTACGTGCCGCGGAACCTCGTCTCGACGCTCGTGATGTGCGTTGTGCCCGCGCAGGCAGCGGGCGTGGAGCGGATCGTCGTCTGCACTCCGCCGGCCGGCGCAGGGCTCGTCGCCGCCGCCGCGGAGCTGCTCGGGATCGACGAGGTCTGGGCGCTCGGAGGACCACAGGCGATCGGGTGGCTCGCGTACGTCCGCCGCGTCGACAAGATCGTCGGGCCGGGGAATGCGTATGTGAACGACGCCAAGCTCGAGGTCTCGCGCGACGTCGCCATCGACTTGCCCGGCGGGCCGTCGGAGGTGGTCGTCGTCGCCGATGCGGACGCCGACCCGCGCATCGTCGAGCTCGAGCTCGCCGCCCAGCGCGAGCACGGCCACGAAGCGGTGTGCCGCGTCGTCTCGACGCTCGAGGAGGCGGAGGCGCTCGCGCCCGAGCACCTCGTGCTGCTCGGCGCCGCGGAGGCTCGCGCGGACGAGGTCCGGAACGCGGGCGCCGTGTTCGTCGGGCCGTCGTCGCCGGTCGCGGCCGGCGACTACGCGACGGGCGGCAACCACGTGCTGCCGACGGGAGGCTGGGCGCGCTCGGTCGGCGGGCTCGGCCTGGAGACGTTTCTCAGGCCGGTCACCGTGCAGCGGATCACGGCCGAGGGCCTCGCGCTGCTGCGTCCCACGGTCGAGGCGCTCGCGGCTGCGGAGGGCATGCCGGCGCACGCCGAGGCGGTGCGCCGATGAAGCCACTCGCCGCCGGGTTCACGCCGTACACCTGGGCGATGCCGTCGGACGAGGTCGCGCGGCTCGCGGGGATCGACCCCTCGCAGGTCGTTCGCTACGACCAGAACACGCCGCCGCTGCCGCTCCCCTCGACGCGCCCGGGCGCGATCGCCGGCGCGCTCGCCGGGATCAACGGCTACCCGCCGGGCGGCTACGTGGCGCTGCGCCGCGCGATCGCCGACTACACCGGCGTCGAGCCCGAGCAGGTCGTGCTCGGCGTCGGCTCCGACGACCTGATCCTCCTTTGCGCTCGCGCCTTCGCCGGCCCGGGCGACACAATCGCGATTCCCGAGGCGCCGACCTACCCGCTCTATCGCATGGCGGCGCAGCTTGCGGGCGCCGAGGTCGGCGACGACGATCCTGTGCTCACCTTCGCCTGCCGCCCGAACAGCCCGACCGGCGAGGTGCGCCCGCTGCCGGATGCGCGGCCGCTCGTCGTCGACGAGGCCTACTTCGAGTACTACGGCGAGACCGCCGTGCCGCTGATCGAGGACGGCGACGTGATCGTGCTCCGCACCTTCTCGAAGGCGTTCGCGCTCGCGGGTGCACGGATCGGCTACGCGCTCGCCTCGCGGGAGCTCGCCGCCGAGCTGGACGCACGGCAGGCGCCTGCGCCGGTGTCGAGCCTTGCCGCGGCGCTCGCAGTCGCCGCGCTCGCCTCGCCGCCCGACGTGCGGCCGGTGATCGATGAGCGCGAACGGCTCGCGTCGTCGCTGCGCGCGATCGGATTCGAGCCACTGCCGTCGAACGCCAACTTCCTCTACGTGCCGACCGAGGACGGCGTGGCCCTCGGCGACTCGCTTCTTCACCAGGGCCTCGTCGTGCGCTCCTACGCGGGCGGGATCCGGATCACGATCCGCGACCGCGAGGACGACGACCTGCTCGTGGAGACGCTCGCGCGTGTGCTCGACCGGGCGGTGCCCGTAGGCGAGGCCGCAGGCCGGCGCGTGCGGCATCTGCGCGCGACGGCCGAGACGCGGATCGCGGTGCGGCTCGGCCTCGACGGCGCGAGCCGCGTGCGGGTTGCGACCGGCGCCGGCATCTACGACCACTTCCTCGAGCAGCTCGCCTTCCACGCGGGGCTCGACCTGGTCGTCGAGGGCGCCGGCGACCTGGAAACGGGCGATCACCACACGGTGGAGGACACCGCGCTCGCGTTCGGCGAGGCGCTCGACCGTGCCCTTGGCGACCGCCGCGGGATCGCGCGCTACGGCGACGCCGTCGTGCCGATGGACGATGCGCTCGCGCGTGCCGCAGTCGACCTGGGCGGTCGCCCCCATGCCGAACTGAGCGTCGAGCCCGAGCCCGGGATGACGGCGCATTTCTTCGGCAGCCTCGCCCAGGCGGGTCGGCTGGCGGTCCACGTCGAGGCTTCGGGGCGAGATGCGCACCACGTCGCCGAGGCGGCGTACAAGGCGGTCGGCCGGGCGCTGCGGATCGCGCTGCGCGTGGAGTCGTCCGGGATCCCGTCCACGAAGGGCCTCCTGTGAAGGTCGCGGTCTGCGACTACCGCGCCGGGAACATCCGCTCGGTCGAGATCGCGATGCGCCGACTCGGAGCCGAGCTGGTCGACGACGTCGCGACCGCCGACCTCGCGGTGCTGCCCGGCGTAGGCTCGGCCGGCTCGGCGATGGCGGAGCTGCGGCGGCAGGGGCTCGACGAGGTGCTCCGGCAGCGAATCGCCGACGAACGACCCGTGCTCGGCATCTGCCTCGGCCTTCAGCTCGCGCTCGAGTGGTCGGAGGAGGACGGCGGCGTCGAGGGCCTCGGCATCCTGCCGGGTCGGTCGGTGCGCCTGGTCGAGGGGCGGGTGCCCCGCATCGGGTGGGCCCCGGTTGAAGGCGAGCAGCTCGAGGGCACGGCCTACTACTTCGCGCACTCCTACGCCGCCGAGACGCCGTGCGCCACGACGTGGTCGGAGGGCATCGTCGCCGAGGCGCGCTCCGGCGCCTTCCTCGGCGTGCAGTTCCACCCCGAGAAGAGTGGCGCACCGGGCGCGCGCTACCTCGACGGCGTGCTCAAGGAGGTGCGAGAGCGATTCCTCTCCCGCGCCTGATCCCGTGCCTCGACGTGGCCGGCGGCCGTGTCGTCAAGGGTGTGAAGTTCCAGGAACTGCGCGACGTGGGCGACCCGGTCGAGCTTGGCGCCGCCTACTCCGACCGCGGCGCCGACGAGCTCGTGTTCCTCGACGTGAAGGCGACGCTGGAGGAGCGCGACACGCTCGTCGGCGTCGTGCGCCGCGTCGCGGAGCAGCTCGCGATCCCGTTCACGGTCGGCGGCGGCATCCGCACGGTGGCCGACGCGGACGCACTGCTTTCCGCGGGCGCGGACAAGATCTCGGTCAACTCGGCCGCGCTTGCCGGCCCGAGCCTGATCACCGACCTGGCCGAGAAGCTCGGCTCGCAGGCGGTCGTGGTCGCGATCGACACCGAGGGCGGCCGGGTGCGCACTCGCGCAGGCACGACCGAAACCTCGCGCGGCACGGTCGAGTGGGCGCGCGAGGCGCAGGAGCGCGGTGCGGGCGAGATCCTGCTCACCTCGATCGACGCCGACGGCACCCGAGAGGGCTACGACCTCGAGATCACGGCCGCCGTCGCCGACGCGGTGTCGATCCCCGTGATCGCCTCGGGCGGCGCCGGCGAGGCGCGCCACGTGGCCGAGGCGCTGGAGGTGGCGCAGGCGGCGTTGCTCGCGTCGATCCTGCACGAGGATCCGGAGCGGCTCACGTCGTTGCGAGAGGAACTGCGCGAATTGGGGGTGCCGCTCCGTGACGCTGCCTGATCCGGTCGGGCCTGCGCTCCGCGCAACGCCTGAGGGCGCGCTTCGCGCGACGATCGTCCAGGACGCCGAGACCGGCCGCGTGCTGATGCTGGCGTGGATGGACGACGAGGCCGAGCGCCGCACCCGCGAGTCGGGCGAGGCGTGGTTCTGGAGCCGCAGCCGTCAGGAGTACTGGCACAAGGGCGCGACGTCCGGCAACACGATGGCAGTCGAGGAGCTGCGAGACGACTGCGACGGCGACGCGCTCCTGCTCCGGGTGCGTCCGAACGGACCTGCGTGCCACACGGGCTCGGTGTCGTGCTTCGCACCGGCGCTGTGGAGAACGATCTCGCAACGAGCGCTCGACAGGCCGGAGGGCTCGTACACGACGGAGCTGCTGAACGAGGGCACCGCGGCATGCGCGCGCAAGGTGGGCGAGGAGGCTGTCGAGGTGGTGACCGCCGCGCTGGCCGAGACCGACGAGCGCGTGGTCTCGGAGGCGGCCGACCTCGTCTACCACCTGTATGTCCTGCTCGCATCGCGCGGCCTTGACGTAGCCACCGTCGAGGATGAGCTCCGCCGCCGCTCTCGCTAGGGAGTGACGCCGCCGCGGCCGGTGGCGCACCAAGGGTCAGAGCAAGTACGGCACGACGTTCCAGGCGCCGAGCGCGTACCAGGCGCCGAACGCGAGGCTGCAGACGCCGAGCGCCGGCACCACGCGGTGGAGCGAGCGTGCGACGCGCGGAGTCGCGAGCCCGGCGCCAAGGCCCGTTGAGAGCAGCGTCATCGAAACCGCCGTGAAGAGTGCGAACAACCCGAGCGCCCCGACGGCGAGCGCCCTGCTGTGGATCGTGGCGAGGAGGAGCACGCCGACGCCCGCGCTGCCTCCGGCGCCGTGGAGGAGGCCGATCATGAACGCTTGCCGCGGCGAGCGGACCTGGACGCGGCTCGCATGGGCGTGGCCGCCGGGAGAGGCGTGGACGTGCACGTGCGGCCGCGCGCTCTGCCCCGGTGCCCCGTGCGCGTGCACGTGCAGGTGAAAGACCCCGCGCCGCCAGCGGACGAGTAGCCACACCGCCAGGAGACTGATCACGACACCCACGGCGGTCTCCGCAGTCCGCTGGGCCGCGTCCGGCAGGTACGCCTTCGCGACCACGATCGGGAGGCCGAAAATCATGAGCGACGTCGCGTGGCCAAGGCCCCAGGTCCAGCCGAGCTTCGCCGCGAACCGCCTCCGATTCTTGCCGCGGGCTGTGATGAGAACCGTCACCGCCGCCAGGTGGTCGGGGTCGCTCGCGTGACGCAGGCCGAGCAGGATCGCGATCGCGAGCACGATCCAGACGCGCGAGCCGTCGGAGAGATGGGCAAGCTCGGAGTCGAGGCCGAACATCAGGCCGCCCTCGCTTCGTCGACGCGCGGGAGGCCGCCCGTCCAGTCGACTTCATGGATCGTCCCGCCGGTCACGCTCACTCCGCGCGCCTGCGCCACGCCCTCGTACCAGAGCGTGTAGGCGCCGCCGGGGAGCCGGTCGAACACGGCGGCGTAGACAGAGCGTGTGCCGACGACGCGCTCGAGGACGTCCTTGTGGCTGCGCCGCTCGTCCTCGCCTGTGCAGCTGATCTCGATCTCGCGGTGGAGCAGGGCCGGGTCGGTGCGGACGACGAGCGCGCCGAGCTCGCCGCCGATCTCGAGAACGACGTGCTCGCTGTGAGGTCGGTGAGCCTCGGCGTGGTGATCGTGGGTGTGGTGGTCGTTCCCGTCATGGGTGTGGCCGTGATGAGTTTCGAGCATCTCTCCTCCTCCCGGTGCGGCGACGCTCCGACGGCGCGTGGGCGCCGCCGGAGCATCTGGTCTGTAGGGGCTACGGCGACGGGGTGCTGAACCCGTCGTACGGAGTCCCGAGGTAGGGGAACGTCGACTGGTACCGGCCGGCGGCCGGCGTCAGCTGTTCCGAGATCACGCCCGCCGCGCCGTCGGGCGTGTACGTCGCGACGAGCGGGTAGGTGACGCCGGCGATCGCGCGAAGCTCGATCGTGACCACGTCGTCGAAAACGCGCCGGCCGTTCGGGAACCCGGCCGGGTCGCCGCCGATCAGGCCCAGGGCGTTCGGGCTTGTCGCCGGCGGGATCGCCACGTTCAGACGCAGCATGTCGGCGTACCTCTTGCCGTTGCCGCTCAGGTTCTGGAAGCCGGGAACGATCCCGGCGGGCAGGCCGGTGAGGAGGATCGCCACGAGGTCGTCGCGACTCTTGCCGGAGCTTGCCAGCGCGGCCAGGTTCGGGAACACGCCCGGATACAGGACCGGCAGCAGGCTCGCAAGCTCCGGACGCTGGACGTAAGAGAGGAAGTCCCTGTCGTCGTCCGGATCGCTCGCGTTCCACTCGTCTTTCCGTCCGAGCGGCACCAGTACCTCGTTGAAGAGCGGGTTTCCGAGGCGGGAGACCTGCGACCACGGGCCGGAGCTCGCGTGCCTGCCCCGCCTTTCGTCGTCCCTCATCCGCACCGTGCGCCGGCTGGCGGCGGCCCAGACCCCGAGCACCGCCTTGGAGCTCAACGGGTTGGTCGGGACGGAGCCGTTCTTCGTCAGCTTGCCGATCGGCACCTGGATCGCGATCGAGTGGACGTTGAGCGTGCTCAGCGTGTCGACGCTCGCCGTCGCGGCCGACGGGATCAGGTGCAGGTTCTGGAACGGACGCAGGTCGGCGAGGTCGAAGATCGCGCCCAGGTCGACGAAGAAGCCGTCGTTGCGCTGCCCGGCGAAGACCTTCTCGCCGCTTCCGAGCGTGTGGATCGCGGCGTTCGCGAGCGACGGATAGTTCGGCGTCGACCGCGGGCCGATGTTGCACGGGGGCGAGGCGAGGTTCTCGCCGATCACGCGTCCCCGGTGGTCTCCGTCCATGCGGGTGACGCTGTAGAACTGCCGGCTGTTCCAGTTCGGGTCGTCGAGCGAGCCGATCGGGCCGGTGTTGTAGAGGAACGTGTTCGGGTTCCGCAGCTCCGTCCGGAACTGGAAGTGGTAACTGACGTCGGGCTTGGCGTCGCCGTCTGAGTCGATGTGGATCGAGTAGAGGACGTCGTCGCCGAACTCGAAGAAGTTCGGGCCGCCCGCCGGACCTTGGAGCGGGATGTAGTTGGCGATGATCGTGACGGTGCTCGGGTTGTCCGGGCTCACGAACGCGTAGACGTCGGAGTTGTCGGCAACCGGGTCCTTGCTGATCTCGGGCGCTTCGCGGTGGGACGACACCTAGATCGCCCCCCGCTTGCCGCGCGACGCTTGCGCGTCGGCGGCCTTCTGGATCCGCTTCACGAGCTGGGCGTCGCGGAAGGTCGTCTCGTGGAGGCCGGAGACGACGGTGACCTCGCCTTTGCGTGCGTTGCGGACGTAGGCGAGCATGGGCTCGTGCGGAAGGGGGGACGGCGACGCGACGACCTCCAGCCGGGAATCGGCGGCCGCCGCGGCGGCCGCCGGCACACCGCCGACCACGGCGACGCCGGTCGCAATGCCTGCCGTCTTCAGGAACGAGCGTCGGTCGAACGTGCTCATGTCTGTGCTCCTCTCGTCGGGCTTGTGAGCCGCTTACGGACTTCGTTCGTCCCGGAGCGCAGTGCGGTTCGGTCGGCGTCCTGCTCGCCGTCAACTGATCACGGCGGCCCTTCCTGTCGCCGGGCGAAAAGCTCTATCCGCAGCGGCGTCGCGTAGGAGCAGTTGTCGGCGTCACCCGAGCAGCAGCGCCAGCAGCGCCTTCTGCGCGTGCAGGCGGTTCTCCGCCTCGTCCCACACAGCCGACTGCGGGCCGTACAGCGCGCCCGGCGAGATCTCCTCGCCCGGGTGGGCCGGGAGGCAGTGCAGGACGATCGCGTCCGGCGAGGCGAGCTCGAGCAGCGACTCGTCGAGGCGGTACGGCTCGAGGTCGCGCAGGCGCTGGGCTCGCGTCGCCTCCTGACCGAGTGAGACCCAGATGTCGGTGACGAGCACGTCGGCGTCGCGCGCGGCCTCGCGTGGGTCGGGGATCAGCTCGACCGGCGTTCCCTCGCGCGGCTCGTAACCTGACGGGCACGCGGCGACGACCTCCATGCCGACGAGCGAGGCGAGCCACGCGAGCGAGACGAGCACGTTCGTTCCGTCGCCCACCCAAGCGACGCGGACGCCCGCGAGCGTGCCGAGGCGCTCGCGGATCGTCATCGCGTCGGCGAGGGCCTGGCACGGATGCTCGGCCTCGGTCAGCGCGTTGATCACCGGAATCGTCGAGGCCTCCGCCCAGGCTTCGAGCTCCTCGTGCGAGAGGGTGCGGATCGCGAGCGCGTCGAGGTAGCGCGAGAGCACGTGCGCCGTGTCCTCGAGCGACTCGCCTCGCGAGAGCTGCATCTCGGCCGGTAGGAGGGTGACGGGCGTGCCGCCGAGCTGTGCGATCGCGACCGAGAAGGAGATCCGCGTGCGCGTCGAGGGCTGGCCGAAGAAGAGGCCGAGCGTGCGGCCCGGGAAGAAGCTGCTGCGGCGCTGCCTTCAGCTCAGCGGCCTTGTCGAGAACCGCCTCGACCTCGGCCGCCGAGAGGTCGCCGATCCGGAGCAGGTTCCGTCCTGCGAGCGTCGTGGATCCCGCTCCGGCGCCGGCCAAGCCGGCACCTCCGCTCTTGGGCGGCTCCGTCGAGCCTACGCCGCCGGCGCTCACCTCCAGCGCTCCTTCGCCGCCGTTACCGCGGCGCCTACGTCCCCGAGGCGCGGGGCCGCGGGTGGTGCCTCGAACGTACCGCCGCGCACCTCGGCCGCAACCTGCTCGTGCGCGTCTCGGAACGGCACGCCCTGGCGGACGAGCGCCTCCGCCGCGTCGGTCGCCCGCAGAAGCGGGTCGGCGCATGCCGCTGCGAGGCGGTCGCGGTCGAGCTCGAGGCCGCGGACGAGCACCGCGAGCGCGCCGAGCGCGCCGGCGACGTCACGCCGCGCCGCGAACACCGGCGGCTTGTCCTCCTGCAGGTCGCGGTCGTAGGCGAGCGGCAATCCCTTGACGACGGCGAGCAGACCGGTCAGGCGGCCGATCGCCGTGCCCGCCTTGCCACGGGCCAACTCGGCGACGTCAGGATTCAGCTTCTGCGGCATCATCGACGACCCCGTTGCCGCATCCTCCGACAGGCGTGCGAACCCGAACTCGCTCGACGTCCAGAGCACGAGCTCCTCGCCGACCCGAGAGAGATGCGTGAAGAGCACCGCGCACGCGTAGAGGTAGTCGAGCGCGAAGTCGCGGTCGGAGACGGCGTCGAGCGAGTTTCTCATCGGCTCTTGTGGCGGCGGCAGCGGCAGCGTCGAGCCGGCAAGCGCGCCGGCGCCGAGCGGTGACGGCCGCGTCTGCTCGGCTGCGAAGCGAAACCGCGCGCGGTCGCGCTCGAGCATCTCGACCCACGCGAGCAGGTGATGGCCGAGCGTGACCGGGATCGCGCGCTGGAGGTGCGTGTAGCCCGGCATCGCGGTCTCGGCTTCCGCCTCGGCACGCGCGAGCACGGCGCCGGCGAACCCGCGCAGCGCCTGCTCGGCCTCGGCGCAGGCGTCGGCCACGTACAGGCGGAACGCCGTAGCGACCTGGTCGTTTCGCGAGCGCCCGGCGTGGATCTTCCGCCCGACATCACCCAGCAGCCGCTCGATCGCCGAGTGGACGTCCTCGTCGGAGGGCTCGACGTCGTCGAGCGTAATCGACGCGAGCCGAGCCTCGGCCGCGCGCAGCTCCTCGTCGGAGAGGATTCCCGCCGCGTGCAGGCGCCCGGCGTGGATGCGTGTTCCCTCGAGGTCGTACGGCAGGAGCTCCGCGTCGTTTGCGAGCAGGAACTCCCATACCTCGGGAGCGAGCTCGGTTCCGACCCGACCGGCCCAGAGCGTCATGTGCCCAGCTCGAGTGGATCGACTGCAGCCGCGGGCGGTGAGAGGCGCAGCCGCCGGTGCTCTTCGAGCATCCGCCGCGAGTCGTCGATGTCGTTGATCTGCACCGCGAGCTGGCCGATCCGGTCGGCTGCCGTGAACGCGGTCGCGCTCCGCTCCATGCTCAGCCGCTCGGGGTCGTAGGTGACCGCGGAGCCGCGCGTGTCGAGGATCGTGTAGTCGTCCCCTCGGCGCAGCTCGAGCGTGACCTCGCCGGTGACGACTGCGGCGACCCAGCGCTGGAGCGACTCGCGCAGCATCAGCGCCTGGGTGTCGAACCAGCGGCCCTCGTACAGCAGCCGGCCCAGGCGGCGCCCCCCTTCGGCGTAGAGCTGCAATGTCGCTTCGTTGTGGATCGCGCTCAGCAGCCGCTCGTAGGCGATGTGCAGCAGTGCCATCCCCGGCGCCTCGTAGATGCCGCGGCTCTTCGCCTCGATGATCCGGTTCTCGATCTGGTCGGACATGCCGAGCCCGTGGCGACCACCGATCGCGTTCGCGGCGCGCACGAGTGCGACCGGGTCGGAGATCACTTCGCCGTTGATCGCGGTCGGCAGGCCGTTCTCGAACCAGATCGTCACCTCCTCCGGCTCGATCTCGACCGCGGGATCCCAGAAGGCCGAGCCCATGATCGGCGCGACGATCCGCATGCTCGTCGAGAGCAGCTCCAGATCCTTCGCCTCGTGGGTCGCGCCGAGCAGGTTCGCGTCGGTCGAGTAGGCCTTCTCGACCGAGGTGCCGTGCGGCAGCCCTCGCGACTCAAGCCACTCGCTCATCTCCTTCCGGCCACCGAGCTCGGCCACGAAAGCGCCGTCGAGCCACGGCTTGTAGATCCGCAGCGACCCGTTCGCGAGCAGGCCGTAGCGGTAGAAGCGCTCGATGTCGTTGCCCTTGTAGGTCGAGCCGTCGCCCCAGATCTCGACGCCGTGCTCGTGCATCGCGCGCACGAGCATCGTCCCGGTGACGGCACGACCCAGCGGCGTCGTGTTGAAGTACGTCCTACTTGCCGTGCGGATGTGGAACGCGCCGCACTGGAGCGCGGCGAGACCCTGGCGTGCGATCGCCTCGCGGCAGTCGACGAGCACCGCATCTTCGGCGCCGTACTGCGTCGCCTTGTCCGGGATCGCCGAGACGTCCGGCTCGTCGTACTGGCCGAGGTCGGCTGTGAACGCATACGGGATTGCGCCGTGCTCGCGCATCCAGGCGAGCGCGCAGCAGGTGTCGAGGCCGCCCGAGAACGCGATGCCGACGCGCTCGCCTACCGGCAGCGAGTCGATGATCACCCGCGTCAAGAATCGCCCTCGAGGTGCTGACGGAACCGCTCTTCGAGCTCGGCGCCGGTGATGCCGTCGCGCGCGGCGACGAACACGGTGTTCTCGCCGGCGATCGTGCCCGCGACCTCCTCGAGGGCGGCCTGGTCGACCGCGTCCGCGAGCGGAGCAGCGAAGCCGGCCGGAGTCGCGATCACGAGTAGCTGGCCGGCGTGCTTCATGCCGCTCACCCAGCGGCGCAGGGCCGAGGTGAGCTGGTCGATCCGGTCGGGGCCGCCCGCGCCCGGTAGCGCGTAGACGAGCCGGCCATTGCCATTTCGCACCTTCACGAGCCCGAGCTGGGCGATGTCGCGCGAGACAGTCGCCTGCACCGCGTCGAAGCCCTCGTCATGCAGGGCGTTCGTCACGTCGACCTGCGTCGAGAGCTGCCGCTGCCCGACGAGCCGAAGGATCGCCCCCTGCCGCTCGTACTTCGTCGTCACGCGCGCCCCTCACCGGCAGCGGCTCCCACCGGGCGGAGCCCGGTTCCGCCGCTGCCTGACGCCGCTGGCGGCGCGGTGCTCTCCGGGCCCGTATTACTCATACTGTGCCCTCCGGCCCCGCACCGCCAGCGGCGCCTGAGGAACGCGCGCAGGCTCACGCGAGCACCTCGCGGAGGAGGTCGATCCCGAGGTCCGCCTCCTCGACGGAGATCGTCAGCGGCGGCGTCAGTCGCAGGGCCGTCTCGCCGGCGGTGCCGACGAGAAGGCCGTGCTCGAGCGCGGCGTGCGCAACCGGGCCAGCCGGATGGCCGAGCTCGAGCGCGAGCAGCAGGCCCGCGCCGCGGACGTGCTCGAACGCCTCCTCGAAGCGCGAGCCGATCTCGCGGACGTGGGCGAGCAGGTCGTCGTCGATCGCGTCGACCACCGCGCAGGCCGCGGCGCACGAGACCGGGTTGCCGCCGAAGGTCGAGGCGTGGTCGCCCGGGACGAAGCCGCTCGGCTTGCCGTCGGCGACGAGCAGCGCGCCGATCGGCAGCCCGTTCGCAAGCCCTTTCGCGAGCGTGACCGCGTCGGGGCGGACGCCCGAGTTCTGCCAGGCGAAGAACGCGCCCGTGCGGCCGACGCCTGTCTGCACCTCGTCGAAGACGAGCATCGCCTCGAACTCGTCGGCGAGCGCGCGCGCCAGCTCGAGCGTCTCTTGCGAGAGCGGCCGCACGCCGCCCTCGCCCTGGATCGGCTCGAGGAAGATCGCCGCCGTCTCGGGCCCGACGACCTCGCCGAGCGTCTCGGGCGTCGCGAAGCGCGCGCCCGGCAGGAGCGGCTCGAACGGCGCCCGCTTGGCCGGCTGGCCCGTGATCGAGAGCGCGCCCATCGTGCGCCCGTGGAAGGAGCCTTCGAGCGCGACGAGCTCGGTGCGGCCGGTCGCCTTGCGCGCCCACTTGATCGCCGCCTCGACCGCCTCGGTGCCGGAGTTGCAGTAGAAGGCGTGCGCGCCGCCGAAGCGCTCCGACAGCTTCTCGGCGAGGCGCTCCATCGGACTCGGTCGAGTACAGGTTCGAGACGTGCCAGAGCCGTTCCAGCTGGGCCCTCGCAGCTTCTAGAGGTGCAGCGTGGCAGTGGCCGAGGCTGACCACGGCGATCCCGGCGACGAGGTCGAGGTAGCGCTGCCCGTCGTCGGCGATCAGCCAGCAGCCTTCGCCGTCGACGAACGTGACCGGGAAGCGGGCGTAGACGGGGAGCAGGGGGGTGCCCGTCAGCACCGTCATGTGCCGTCGCTTTCCACGAGGCGGTTGACGGCCCACGACCACGATCCCTCGTCCGGCAGAAGCTCGGTGCGCCCGATGAAGGCCGGCACGCCCCAGCGGGCGGCCTCGATCGCGGCGCCGAGCTTCGGGAGGATGGTGGGGTCGAGCGTGCCCCCGAAGAAGAGCTTCTCGGCGGTCGCGATGTCGAGCGAGTCGACGACCTCGCCGTCGAGCATGAAGCCCTCGACGTCGGTGAGAAAGAGGAGCCGGTCCGCCTCCATGCCGACAGCGATCGCCGCAGCAGCGTTGTCGGCATTCACGTTCAGCAACCGTTTTCGGTCCGAGCGCCAAGCGAGTGGAGCGACGACCGGGATCTTGCGCGCGTCGAGCACCCGATCCAGCGCCGGCAGGTCGTGAGGCGTCACGTCCCCGACGAGGCCGAGCTCCGGCATCGACTGTTCCGCCTCGAAGCCGATCTCGTGGCCGAAGAAGGGGACGGCACGCTCGCCGATCGCCGTGCAGAGAGCGCTGTTGACGGACTCGAGCGACGCCCGGACGACCTCGAGCCCGGCATAGGTCGTGACGCGCCGCCCGTCCGACGAACTCAACCGGGATGCCGGCACGCTCCATCTCGAGCGCTGATCTGCGGGCCCGCGCCGTGAACGACGCAGACCTCGTGCTCGCGCACCAGTTCGAGCACCGCCTCGGCCGAGCGCGCGGCGACCGCGCCGCCGACCTTCACGACGATGCGGCTCACGTCCGGTAGTCCGCGTTGATGCGGACGTAGTCGTAGGAGAGGTCGCTCGTCAGGTAGCTCGCCTTGCCGTCGCCGAGGCCCAGGTCGAGGTCGATCGTGCAGCTCGGGCCGGAGACGTCCGGCTCGACGTCGCTCGGGGCGCCGTGGTCGAGGACGACCGTGCCGTTGTAGGAGAGCGTCACGCGGCGTGCGTCGATCTCCGCGTAGCCGCCGTTCCACGGCGCGGAGCCGGCCGCCATCAGCACGCGGCCCCAGTTCGCGTCGTGGCCGAAGAGCGCCGTCTTGACGAGCGGCGAGGTGGCGATCCTGCGCGCGATCGCCTTCGCCTGCTCGTCGTCGAACGCGCCGGTGACGTTGATCTCGGCGAGCACGGTGATGCCCTCGCCGTCGGCGACCACCTGGCGCGCGAGGTCGGCGCACACCTCGTTCAGCGCGGCGGCGAAGGCCTCGTCGTCGCGCGCCACGCCGCTCGCACCGTTCGCGAGCAGGAGCACGCAGTCGTTCGTGGACGGCTCGCCGTCCACCGTGATCGCGTTGAAGCTGGCCTCGACCGCCGGGCGGAGGAAGCCGATCGTCTCACCGGGCTCGAGCGGGTAGTCGGTCGTGACGACAGCGAGCATCGTCGCGAGATCGGGATGGATCATCCCCGAGCCCTTCGCCATCCCGCCGACGGTGAAGCCGCCTCGCTCCGCGACCGCTTCCTTCGCGTGCGTGTCCGTGGTCATGATCGCCTCGGCCGCGTCGTGGCCGCCGTCCGCCGAGAGCGCGGCGACCGCCGGCTCGAGGCCCGGCAGCAGCTTGTGCAGCGGCAGCCGCGCGCCGATCACGCCGGTCGAGAGGACGAGCACTTCCTCGACGTCCAGGTCGAGCAGCCGCGCCGCCTCGGCAGCGCTCGCGAGCGCGTCGAGCTTGCCGCGCTCGCCGGTGGCGGCGTTCGCGACGCCGGAGTTGATCACGACGGCTTGCGGATCTGCGAGGGCAAGGTGCTCGCGGTCGATCTCCAGACACGCCGCCTGCACACGGTTGCGCGTGAACATCGCCCCTCCGGTCGCGTGCGGCACCGAGCGCACGACGGCGAGGTCCTTCCGGTCGCGGTGCCGGATGCCCGCCGCGACGCCGGAGGCGACGAACCCGGCCGCAGCGGTGACGCTCATGCCCGCTCCGGCGCCGGCGAAGCCGGCACCTGCGCTCTTTGTGAGCCTCCGTCGAGCCTACGGCTCATGCCCCGCTCCGGCGCCGGCGAAGCCGGCACCTGCGCTCTTTGTGAGCCTCCGTCGAGCCTACGGCTCATACCTTCACTCCATACAGGCGGAGCCCGTCGGTCTCGGGCAGCCCGAGTGCGAGGTTCGCGTTCTGCATCGCCTGGCCGGCGGCGCCTTTGCCGAGGTTGTCCTCGGCTGCGACCACGATCGTCCGGCCGCTCGGCGGGTCGGCGAATACGCCGAGCTCGACGGCGTCGGTGTGCACGACGCGCTCGATCTCTGGGACGACTTCTTCCGGCAGCACCGACACGACCGGCGAGCCTGCGTACGCCGCTTCGAGCAGCCCGCGCGCGTCGCCGGCCGAGACGCCGCGCACGTAACAGGTCGCGAGCAGCCCGCGGCGGATCGGCAGCAAGTGGGGCACGAATGCCGGCGCGAAGCCGAGCAGCATCTGCATCTCGAGCACGTGCCGGTGCCGGCCGATCGAGTACGGCTTGTGGTTCTCGAGCACCGAGCCGGCGAGCGTCGTCTCGCTCGGCGTGCTGCCTGCACCCGAGACGCCGGACTTCGCGTCGACCACGACGCTCGCCGGGTCGACGACGTCCTTCAGCGGCGCGAGCGCAAGGGCGGCGGCGGTGACGTAGCAGCCCGGGTTTGCGATCAGCCGGCCGGTCGGCGGCTGCAACTCCGGCAGGGCGTAGCACCAGTCGGGCTGACCCTCGGGCTTCGGGTGCTCGAAGCCGTACCACTCGGGGTAGAGGGAAGTGTCGGCGATCCGGTGCGCGCCGGAGAGGTCGACGACGACGCCGGACGCGGGCGGGTCGAGCGCGGCCGCCCGCTCGTTCGAGAGGCACCAGAAGAAGACGTCGGCGCCGCTCGCGGCGGCCTCGTCGTTCGTGACGAGCGCGGGCAAGGCGCCGTTTCGCGCCAGGCGCGGATCGAGCGCGACCGCGGGCTGCCCGGCCTGCGAGTCGGAGCCGAGGGCGACCGGCTCGAGCCCGGGATGGTTGAGCACGCGGTCGAGGGTCTCCTGTCCCGTGTAGCCGGCACAGCCGAGGATGGCAGCGGTGAGCATTGTGCGTATTATGCACGACGATGAGATCTATGCAGAAGCGCCGGCAGAGGCTCGTGCTGGAAGACGGCACCGAGTTTCCCGGCGTCGCGGTCGGGGCCGACGGCGTCGCGGCGGGCGAGGCCTGCTTCACGACCGCGATGACCGGCTACGAGGAGGCCGTCACCGACCCGAGCTACGTCGCCCAGGTGCTGTGCTTCTCGTATCCACTGATCGGCACGTACGGCGTGGACGAGTCGCGGATGGAGTCCGAGCGCGTGCAGTGCGAGGGCGTCGTGATGCGCGACGCGCGGCCCGAGCTCGCCGCCTGGCTGCGCGAGTGCGGCGTCGTTGCGCTCACGGCCGTTGATACGCGCACGCTCGTGCGGAAGATCCGCGACGGCGGCGTGCTGCGCTGCGCGCTCGGCGACGCGCCCGCCGAGGAGCTGCGCGAACGCGCGCTCGCCGAGCCGTTCATCGACGGCAACAGGCTGCCGCGGCAGCCCGGCACGACGGAGCCGTTCTCGGTCGGCGAAGGGCCGCGTGTGGTGGTCGTCGATCTGGGTGTGAAGAACTCGATCCCGCGCCGGCTCGCCGAGGCGGGAGTCGAGGCCTTTGTCGTCCCGGGCACGTGGGGCGCCGACGCGATCCTCGAGGCCGACCCGCGCGCGGTGCTGATCGGCAACGGTCCCGGCGACCCGTCCGTCCTCGACGAGCAGGTCGAGACGATCCGCGCGCTGCTCGGCCGGGTTCCTCTGTTCGGCGTCTGCCTCGGCCACCAGCTGCTCGGGCTCGCGCTCGGCCACAAGACGTTCAAGCTCCCGTTCGGCCACCGCGGCGCGAACCATCCCGTGCGCGACGTCGAGACCGGCCGCGTGCTCGTCACCGTGCAGAACCACGGCTTCGCGGTGATCGCCGAGGGCGACATCTCGCACGTCTCGCTGAACGACGGCACCTGCGAAGGCCTCGCGGGCGACGGCTTCGCGAGTGTCCAGTTCCATCCCGAGGCCTCGCCCGGGCCGCTCGACGCGCTCCCCTTCTTCGACCGGCTGGCCGCCGCGTGCCGAAAAGAACCGACCTTCGCACGATCCTGATCCTGGGCTCCGGCCCGATCCGGATCGGGCAGGCCTGCGAGTTCGACTACTCGGGGGCGCAGGCGTGCCGCGTGCTGCGGCGCGAGGGCTACCGGGTCGTGCTCGTCAACTCGAACCCGGCCACGATCATGACCGACCCCGAGTGGGCCGACGCCACCTACCTCGAGCCGCTCGACGCGGACACCGTCGCCCAGGTGATCGAGCGCGAGCGGCCCGACGCGATCCTGCCGACGCTCGGCGGGCAGACGGCGCTGAACCTGGCCGTCGAGCTGGCGCCGCTGGTTACACCACTGGGGATCGAGCTGATCGGCGCCGATCTGGGCGCGATCAACCGCGCCGAGGACCGCGAGCTCTTCCGCTCCACGGTGCAGGGCGCCGGCCTTCCGGTGCCGCACAGCATCGTCGCGACGAGCCCCGAGGTCGAGTTCCCGGTGCCGGCGATCGTCCGCCCGGCGTTCACGCTCGGCGGCCGCGGCGGCGGCGTCGCGCACACGCCCGAGGAGCTCCGCGCGGCGATCGCACACGGCCTGGACGCGAGCCCTGTCGGGCAGGTGCTCGTCGAGGAGTACCTGGCCGGTTGGCAAGAACACGAACTGGAGGTGATGTGCGACGCGCGCGGCAACGCCGTCGTCGTCTGCTCGATCGAGAACCTCGACCAGATGGGCATCCATACCGGCGACTCGTGGACGATCGCGCCGCAGCAGACGCTCACCGACCCGGCCTACCAGCAGCTCCGCGAGGCGGCGTTCGCGACGGCGCGCGCGGTCGGCGTCGCGACCGGCGGCGCCAACGTCCAGTTCGCGGTCAACCCAGAGACGAACGAGTTCCGCGTGATCGAGATGAACCCGCGCGTGTCGCGCTCCTCCGCGCTCGCCTCGAAGGCAACCGGGTTTCCGATCGCGAAGCTCGCGGCGTTGCTCGCGGTCGGCTTCACCCTCGACGAGCTGCCGAACGACATCACCGGCAAGACGACCGCCGCCTTCGAGCCGGCGCTCGACTACGTCGCGGTCAAGGCGCCGCGCTTCGACTTCGAGAAGTTCCCGCTGGCCGAGCCGCGCCTGGGCGCCGAGATGCGCGCGGTCGGTGAGTCGCTCGGCCTGGGGCGGACGTTCGCCGAGGCGTTCCTCAAGGCGATGGACGGCCGTGAGGCGCCGCCGGTCCGCTTCCCGGCCGACGACGGCGAGCTGGTCGCTCGCGCGGCGCAGCCGGTGCCGGAGCGCTGGGACCTGCTGCTCGAGGCGGCGCGGCGAGGGCTCGAGCCGCCCGCGATCCACCCGTACTTCGCCGACCGTCTGCGCGAGGTCGCCTCGAGCGTCGGCACCTCCTCCGGAAGGCCCGTGCGGCTGGCGGTCGACTCCTGTGCCGGTGAGTTCGAGGCGCGGACGCCCTACTACTACGTCACCTACGAAGGCGAGGACGAGGGGCCGGCGCCGTCGGGCCGCGCCGTGGTCGTGGTCGGCGCGGGGCCGAACCGGATCGGGCAGGCGATCGAGTTCGACTACTGCTGCGTCCACGCCGTCCAGGCGCTCCAGAAGCTCGGCTACGAGGCGGTGCTCGTCAACTCGAACCCCGAGACGGTGTCGACCGACTACGACACCTCCGACCGGCTCTACCTCGAGCCGCTCGTCGAGCGGAGCGTGCTCGACGTGTGCGAGCTCGAGCAGCCCGTCGGCGTCGCCGTCTCGTACGGCGGGCAGACGCCGCTGCGCCTGGCGCCGGCGCTCGCGGCCGCGGGCTTCCGGCTGCTCGGTGACCCGCTCGACTCGATCGACGCCGCCGAGGATCGCGGCCGCTTCGCGCTGCTCGCGGGCGACCTCGCGCCGGAGTGGGGGACGGCCGCGGACGCCGACGAGGCGCGCGAGATCGCGCACCGGATCGGCTACCCCGTGCTCGTCCGGCCGCACCACGTGCTCGGCGGGCTTGGCATGCACGTGGCTCACACTGCGGATGATCTTCATGTGACAGGGCCGTGCCTCGTCGACCGTTACCTCGAAGGCGCGCTCGAGCTCGACGTGGACGCGCTCTGCGACGGCTCGGACGCGTGGGTCGCGGCGGTTCTGGAGCACGTCGAGCCTGCGGGCGTTCATTCGGGCGACTCGGCTTGCGTCTTGCCCGGGCCGTCGGTGTCGGCCACGCTCGAGGTGGAGATCCGCGAGGTCGCGACGAGGATCGCGCGAGGGCTCGGTGCACGCGGCCTGCTGAACCTCCAGCTCGCCGTTGCGCATGGGCGACTCTGGGTGCTGGAGGCGAACCCGCGCGCCTCGCGCACTGTCCCGTTCGTCGCCAAGGCGACCGGCGTGCCTCTGGTCGAGCACTCGGTGCGGCTGCTGCTCGGCGAGCGGCTCGGTGCCCTTGGCCTCCCCGAGCGCGCAATTCCGACGCGAGCCTGGGCGAAGGAGGCGGTCTTCCCGTCGGAGAGGTTCCCGGGCGCGGCTACCCGCGGACCCGAGATGTGCTCGACCGGCGAGGTGATGGCCGGCGCCGACACCGCCGTGGAGGCGTACCGCCGCGCGCTCCGTGCCGCCGGGCGCTCGAGCCGCGGCGGAGAAATCTGCCCGTCGCTCCAGGCCGCCGGGGTATCCTAGGCGGCCTTATGCGCGACATTCTCGACGCCATCGATGCCGCCGATGCGGCGGGCGAGCAGGCCGCAGTCGCGACCGTCGTCGCCACGCTCCGCTCGGCTCCGCGCCAGCCCGGCGCGAAGATGGTCGTCACCGAGGGCGGCCGCATCGTGGGCTCCGTCTCGGGCGGGTGCGTCGAGGCCGACGTCGCCGAAAGCGCGCAGGCCGTGTTCGCGGGCGGGCCGCCGAAGCAGATCCACTACGGCGTGACCGACAGCGACGCGTTCGAGGTCGGACTCTCCTGCGGCGGCGAGATCGACGTCTGGCTCGAGAAGGCGGATGTCGAGCTGTGGCGCGACGTGCGATCGCTGCTCGACGCGGACGAGTACGGGATGCTCTACACGAACACCGAGACGGGCGAGAAGCGGCTCGAGCGCGGTGTGCTCGAGAGCACGGGCCTGCGCGACGACGGCATGTTCGCCGAGGTCGTCGAGGGGCCGCTGCGCGTGATGATCTTCGGCGCGGCCGAGGCAGCCGAGCACCTCTGCGCGTATGGAAATCAACTCGGGTGGCGCACGACCGTGGTCGATGCCCGGCCGGCGCTCGCGACGCGAGAGCGGATGCCGAGCGCAGGCGAGATCGTCAACGCGTGGCCCGACCAGGTGATCGACCGGATCGACGAGCGCACGGTGGTCGTGACGCTCTCCCACGAGGAGCGGCTGGACATTCCTGCCGTCGCGGCCGCGATCGAGCGGCGCGCCCGCTACATCGGCGCGGTCGGAGCCAAGCGCACGGCGGAGCGCCGGCGCAACGCCCTTACCGAGCTCGGCTTCTCCGAAGCAGACCTCGATCGCATCCACGGCCCGGCCGGCCTCGACCTCGGCGGGCGCTCACCGGCCCAGGTCGCACTCGCGATCGCGGCCGAGATCGTGGCCGAGACCTCGGGCGGCCGCAAGCAGGACAAGGCCGCCGCCGCGGCCGCGTAGCTCGCCGGGGGCCAAGTGGCCGAGGCAGAGACAAGCCTCCTCCGCGATGCGGCCGCGGACGACGAGATCGTCGCCGACACGAAATACCTCCTCACCTGCTATCAGGAGGCGCTCGACGCTGCGAACAGGTCACCCGTGGTCCGGTTCATCCCTCTCAGCGACAGGGGTTTCGGGCGGCGCGTCCCTGTACCGCGCCTGCGGTTTCTGCTCCAAACCTTCATGGTCCTCCACATCACGGGCACGGTCGCTTCGCTCAAGCGGCGGCTGCATCGCGAAGCGGTCAAGAAGGACGACCCGAATCGGTTCGAGAACGAGATCAAGCTGCTCGAGCGGTTCGAGCGGTCTCTGCCGCCGGTCGCCTCGCGCCGGCTCGTGGTCAGCGTCACGGTGATCGTGCTGCTCGCGGCGTACGGAATCGCTTTCTCGATGAGCGAGTCGAAGGGGGCAGATCTGGAGCCGTTCAAGAACCTGGTCAGCAGCGTCTTCCAGGTGGACCGCGGCGGCGTCGTCGACGCCCTCGACGAGTACAGCTGGCTCACGGCGTACTTCACCGCGCTTGGCGTCGCCGTCTCGGTGTGGCTCGTTCTGATGCTGCCGATGACGTCGTTTCAGCTCAAGCGCACCGTGTTCAACCTCGTTCCGGGCGCCGAGAAGAAGCTCCCGCGTACGACGATCGCCAAAAACCGGCACGAGCTGGGCGGCATCTACGACCTCGAGGAGGCGCTGTTTTCGAAGCTCGAGACCACGCCGCCCCGGGAGTTGCGGTTCGACCTCCTTGTCGAGGCGTTGTTGATCGTGCTCACGATCGGCCTCGTCGTCTACACGGTCGGCGATCTCCTCGCGCACCGCGACAAGTTGTCGGTCTTATGGCCCCCGACGCGAGGCGGAGCACAGCTGTTCGTGACGGTGGGGCTCGGCGCACTGCTCCTACTCCGGCTCTTCTCGCTCTCGGACCTGTCGCACGCGCGTCGGGAGCCGACGCAGCAGCGACACCCGCAGCAGCGGGCCGAAGCCGTAGCCGACTTCGCCCGCGCGTCGTGGGGGAGACGCTTCGGCGCATGGCTGATCGACGCTGCGCTGATAGGCGGCGTGTGGATCCTCCTCGGCTCGCTCCTGTCCGACGGGGAAACGGTCACTACCGCCGATACAGTCTTGACTTTCACGATCCTCTTGTTCCCAGTCGTTTACGCGACGGTTTGTCACGGACGCAGCGGGCGGACGGTCGGGAAGCGAGTGGTTGGGATCTCCGTCCGGTGCGCGACGAGCCTCGAGCGCCTCGGCTATCGCCGCGCGTTCGTCCGCTGGCTCGTGACTCTCATCTTCTGGATACCCCTGGTGCTCCCGGGTCTTCTCGACGCTTTCTGGCCGCTCTGGGACAAGGACGAGAAGCGGCAGGCGTGGCACGACAAAGTCGTCAACAGCACCGTGATCCGGCCTGAGAAGAACTGATGCCACACCCACCCGGTCTCTGAGACGTCTCAGAGACAGTCACGAAAGTGTGACGGGCCGCGCCGCTAGGAAGGGCGGGTGCCGAGCGTGACCGTGACGGTGTGCGCCTTGCTGTGGCGCACGTAGGTCACCTCGAGCTCGTCGCCCGGCTTCTTGCCGTCGATCACACTCGAGAGGTCCTCGCCCGACTCGATCCTCTTGCCGTCGAGCTTCACGATCACGTCGCCGCGCTGGAGGCCGGCGCGGTAGGCCGGGGTGCCCGCGACAACCTCTTCTCCGATGACGGCCCCGGGTGGCGAGGTCGAGGTGGAGATGCTGATTCCGACCCAGGCGTGCTGCACGGTCTTACCGGCGACCACCTGCGAGACGATCTTCTTCACCGTGTTCGACGGGATCGCGAAGCCGACGCCGTCGCTGCCGCCGGAGTCGCTCTGGATCTGCGTGTTGACGCCGATCACGCGGCCGAGCATGTCGATCAGCGGTCCCCCGGAGTTGCCGTGGTTGATCGGCGCGTCTGTCTGGATCGAGTCGTTGATGGTGAACCGGCTCGGCGACTCCATCTGCCGGTGGAGCGCGCTCACGATGCCGCTGGTCAGCGTTCCGGCGAGCCCGAACGGGCTGCCGATCGCAACCACGCCGTCTCCGACCTCGACCCGGCTCGAGTCGCCGAGGGGGACCGGGTGCAGCACGGACGACGGAGCGGAGACCTTGATCACGGCGAGGTCGGTCGAGCTGTCCGAGCCGACGAGCGTCGCCTTGTAGGTCTTACCGTTCCAGAACGTGACCTCGAGCGTGCCGCCGTCGCCGACGACGTGCTGGTTCGTGACGATGTGCCCCTGCTTGTCGTAGACGAAGCCGGAGCCTTCCGCCTGCTGCGCCCCCTGGCCGCCGAACGGCGAGGTGCTCGTCGAGCTCGTCACCGTGATGTCGACGACACCCTGGTAGGTGCGCTTGTAGATGTCGTTGATCGTCAGTCCGCCGCTGGCCGAGACCGGCTGACCGCGCTCGACCGTCACCACGGTCGTCGTCGTGGAGGGCCCGAGCGACGCGTAGAGACCCGCGCCCGCGCCTGCTCCGGCGGCGGCGATGCCGATCGCGGCGGCTGCGGTCAGGGCGGTACGGCTCGCACGGTTCATCTCGTCGGTCCTTTCGGTCCCATCGCTTCCCCCACATGTTTCCAGTCGGAGCTGAGTGCCGCGTGAGAGGAGGCTAAGAAAGTGTCGAGAATCCCGCTGTCCTGCGGACAAGCCGCAGCCGGAGCGACGTCCTTCTGGAGGCGAGATCCGCCCAGCACGGCTAGCGTCCGCGATGCCGCGTTCCACACGACCCGCAAAGGAGGCCGAGAGTGAAGCGCATCCTCATCGCCACGGACGGCTCGCCGCACGCGAAGGAGGCTGTCGAGCTCGGCGTCGAGCTGGCCGAGCTGGAAGGGGCCGAGGTCGTGGCGGTCCACGTCCTCACCGCGCTCGATCCGGTGGCTCGGGAGGAAGGCCGCCGCAGTGTTCCGCACTCCATCTCCACCCCCGCCGACGACGCGGCGCTGCGCGAGGCGGCGGAGGTCGCCGCCCAGCACGGCGTGCCGTGCACGCTCGAGTTGCTCGTCGGGCTGCCCGAGGAAGAGATCCGCTCGCTGGCAGCGGCCGTCGAGGCGGACATCGTCGTCGTCGGCTCGCGTGGGCTCGGCAGGGTCAAGGGCGCGCTTCTGGGCAGCGTCTCGCGTGCGGTGCTCGCGCACACCGACCGGCCCGTGCTCGTCGTGAAATCCGGGGCGAACGGTTAGACCGAGGCCGCGGCGGGAGCGGCGGCAAGGATCGCGCCGTCGCGCATGGCGAGCCTGCGCGGCGCTCGGGCCGCGAGCCCGGTGTCGTGAGTCGCGACGACGACGGTCGCGCCGCGGCCGGCGGCGAGGCTCGCCAGCAGGTCGATCACGTCGGCGCCGGTCTTCGTGTCCAGGTTCCCCGTCGGCTCGTCGGCGAGGATCACGCGCGGCTCGACCGAGAGTGCGCGGGCGATCGCCACCCGCTGCTGCTCGCCGCCCGAGAGCTCCCCGGGGAGGTGCGAGGCGCGGTCGGCGAGGCCCACCTCGGCCAGCAGCGCCCGTGAGCGCTCCTCCAGATCCTCGTGGGGGAGCCCGACCGGCGCGAGCCCGACCTCGACGTTCTGGAGTGCGGTCAGGGTGGGAATCAGGTTGAACTGCTGGAAGACGAAGCCGAACGCGCGTAGCCGCAGTTCGGCGAGGTCGTTGTCGCGGAGGCTCGCCAGGTCGCGCCCCTCGAACAAGACCTGCCCCTCACTGGGCCGGTCGAGCGCGCCGAGCAACTGGAGCAGGGTCGTCTTGCCCGAGCCGCTCGGTCCCTCGAGCGCGACGAACTCGCCGGCGTCGATACGCAGGGTCACATCCGCGAGCGCGCGCACGACGATCGAGCCCTTGGTGAAGAACTTCGAGGCGGTGCGCACCTCGTAGAGCGGCTCGGCGGTCATCTACTCGACCGTCCGCAGCGCGTCGGCCGGGCGGAGCCGCGCCGCGCGGAAGGCGCCGGCTGCGCCCGCGATCAGCCCACCGGCGACGGCGAGGCAGAAGCCGAAGAGGAGAATCGTCGGCGCGAGCGGGGCCGTCAGCGCGATCTGGTCGGTCACCGTGCGGGCGGTGAGCTGGCCGAGGCCGAAGGCGCCCGCGCCGCCGCCTGTGGTCGAGGTCGCCGTCAGCGTCGGCCCGAACGCGCCGATCGCGGCTGCCGCGGCGACGCCGAGCACGACGCCGAGCAGGCCGCCCAGGATGCCCTGCGTGGCCGACTCGCCCACGATCTGCCGCAGCACGAGCCGTTGCGTCCAGCCGAGTGCCTTCAGCGTCCCGATCTCGCGCACGCGCTTGCCCACCGAGGCCAGCGTCAGCAGCGCCGCGAGCAGGAACGCTGCGAGCGCGGCAAGCGCGGCGAGTGCGACGCCCAAGGCGGTGGGAGAGATTCGAGGCGTCGACGAGCGAGCCGCTGATCCGGTCGGCGACCTGCTTGGCGCTTGCCACCTGCGCGTTCGGGTATTTCTTCTGGATCTCGCGCTGCACCTGCGCGACCGAGTTGCCGTCCTTCGCGCGCACGAGCACGACGTTCGCGAGGCCGGGCTGCGACGAGAGCGTCTGAAGCTGTGCGATCGGCACGTAGACGTCGGCGGTCTGGCCGCCGAGCGGCGGGCGGACGAGGCCGACGACCGTGAAGGTCGTGCCGTTCAAGTCGAGCTTCGAGCCGAGCTTCAGGCCCTGCCGGCTCGCGTAGGTGTTCGCGAGCAGCGCCTCCTTCCCGCCGGCGCTCGTGAGGAAGCGGCCGCTCGAGACGAGCGACGGCGTCACGACGCCGATGCCCGGCTGGGATGTGTCGACGCCGCCGATCGTGTAGCTCGAGCTCTTGATGTTCGTCTGCGGCGGCGCGACGAGCTGCTGGATCGTCTCCTGCGGCGTCGACGATCGTCCGGCGGAAGTTGCGCACCTGGGCGGGCAGGCACTTCGCGAACGCGCCCCGGTCGAAGCCGCCGCGGCCCGCCGCCGGGCCGCCGCCTCCGTTGCCGCCCAGCGTTGCCGCCGCCGGCCGCGCCGGTCGCGCTCGTGGCCGTGGTGCCGCTGTGCCGGCGCCGCTCGAGCTCTGGAGCTTCTCGATGCACGCCCGAATCTTGTCCTGCTCTGCCGGGTGGGCTGGACGCGAACTTGCCCGGTGACCGTCAGCCGGTCGCCGCCCGTCTTGATCTTCGCCACGATCTTCGGGACGGTGCCCTCCTGGTGGACGCCGCTCAGCATCAGCCCGCTCGCCACCGCGGCGACGCCGTCGAGCGCGGCGATCTGCTTGGCCTGGCTCTGCGGGAAGGTGAGCTGCGTGCCCGGCAGGAAGAAGTCGTGCACGAAGTGCGTGCCGGGCTTGCCGAGCTTCGAGAGGTCGGTGATCGCCGCCTGGTTCGCCTGGATCACCTCACGGCCGCCGCCGCCCCCGCCGGGCCCGACGAACCCGCCGCCGCCCCCGAACCCGGAGGCGGTGTCGGGCTCCTGAGGCTCCAGCGTCACGGTCAGGTCGGTGCCGATGCTCGAGAGCGGGTCGAGCGCCGTCGCCTGCGCGCGGTCGAGGCCGCGCGAGAGCGACGAGATCACGATCACGAGCGCGACACCGACGGCGAGCCCGAGCAGCGTCAGGATCGTTCTGCCCTTACGCCTGACCAGCTCGCTGCGGAGGTACGAGAGGTAGAACACCCCGCCAAGCAAAGCACACGTTGCTGTGAGGGAGCTAAGAGGTGGACACGGCGGGCGTCGAGCCGTTGCGCCCGTCGAGCCGCAGCCGCATCAGGGTGCCGCCGCCCGGGGCCTCCTCGGCGACGATCGTGCCGCCGTGGGCTTCCGCGACCTGGCGCACGATCGCGAGGCCGAGGCCCGAGCCGGGCATGCTCCGTGCCGAGGTTGCGCGGTAGAAGCGCTCGAAGACGTGAGGCAGGTCGGCCTCGGCGATGCCCGGGCCGCGGTCGCGCACCGTCAGCTCGCCGTCGGCGAGCGTCACGTCGACCGTCTCGCCGGGCGGGCTCCACTTCGCCGCGTTGTCGAGCAGGTTCACGATCGCGCGCTCGAGGTTCGCCGGCATGCCGACGACCGTCGACGGCGCGAGGTCGGCGTCGATCGGCACGTCCGGATGGTTGCGCGTGGTGCGCCGGATCGCATCCTCGGTCAGGAGGTCGAGCCGGACCTCCTCGAGCGCCGCCTGCTGCTCCTCGCCGCGAGCGAGCTCGGTCAGCTCCGCGATCAGGTCCGTCATCTCGGAGAGCTGCGCCACGACGTCGTCGAGCAGCTGCTCCCGCTCCTCCGGTGGCAGGCCGCTGTCGCGCGTCGCGAGCACCTCGATGTTCGTGCGCAGGCTCGTCAGCGGCGTCCGCAGCTCGTGCGAGGCGTCCTGGACGAGCTGGCGCTGGCGTCGCGCCGCCTCGTCGAGCGACTCGAGCATCGCGTTGAACGTGCGGGCCAGGCGGCTCAGCTCGTCGTTTCCGGTCACCTCGATCCGCTGCGTCAGGTCGCGCGTGGTGCGGACGTGCTCTGCGGTGTCGCTGAGGTCGCGCACCGGCTTGAGCGCGGCGCGTGCGACGAGGAAGCCCGACACCGCGGCGATCCCGACGCCGCCCACCGCGACGAGCAGGAGCCAGAGCCGGATCTTCGAAAGCTCACGGTCGACGTTCGTCAGGGGCGTGGCGACTACGATCGCCACGTCGTCGTCGAGCAGCGACGCTGAGCAGCCGCACGTGCTGGCCGTTGAGGTGCGTCCTCGAAGTAGAACTCGGGCCGCTTGCCCGCGGCGACGCGTCGCGCCTGGTCGACTCCGGGAAGCACCGGCTGCACCGTCCCGAACGGCGTCTCCAGGGCCGGTAGAGTCGCGCCGTTCGGGTCGACGAGCTGGAACGGGCCGCCGAACGGGTTGAGGCGGCACATGCAGGAGATACTGCTTCGGCCCGATCCTGGTCGCGAAGTCGACGTCGGCAGCCGGCTGACCTGTTGCACCTGGTCCTGAAGGTTGCGATTCACCTGCCCGCGCAGCTCGTTCTGGACGACGAAGTAGACGACAACGGACGCGAGCGCGACGGCCGCGGCCACGGCGACCGCCGCGACGAGCCCCAGCCGTACGCGCAGGCTCATGGCTCGCGGAGCGCGTAGCCGACGCCGCGAACCGTGTGGATCAGCCTCGGCTTGCCGCCGCTCTCGGTCTTCTTGCGGAGGTAGCTGATGTACACGTCGAGCGAGTTCGAGCCGTAGCCGAAGTCGTAGCCCCAGACGCGGTCGAAGATCACTGAGCGGGTCAGGACTTGCTTGGGATTGCGGAGGAAGAGCTCGAGGAGGGCGAACTCCGTGCGGGTCAGCGACAGGGTCTCGTCGCCGCGGGATACCTCTCGGGTCCCGGTGTCGAGCTCGAGGTCGGCGAACGTCAGCCTCGTCGCGGTCTCGTCGGCTCCGAGTCGCCGCAGCAGCGCGCGGACGCGGGCCACCAGCTCCTCCAGCGCGAACGGCTTGACGAGGTAGTCGTCGGCGCCCGCCTCGAGCCCGGCGACGCGGTCGGCCACCTGGTCGCGGGCGGTCAACATCAGGATCGGCACCTGGTTGCCGTCGGCGCGCAGGCGGCGCGTCATCTCGATCCCGTCGAGTCGCGGCATCAGGATGTCGACGATCAGCAGCTCGGTCGCGTTCGGGTTGGCGCGGAGCTTCAGGAGCGCCTCTTCGCCGTCCCCGGCGACGGAGACGTCGTAGCCTTGCATCCGGAGCGCACGGCGAAGCGCGTCCCGGACGGCCTGGTCGTCGTCTACCACGAGAATCGCCATGTCGCTAATGGTGGACGTTCTGGCCGCCCTCGGGAAGTCCTCGGCGTGCTGAAGCTGCGACAGGGCCGTGCTCAGCGGGCGGCGGTCGCCGGAACCCAGCCGGGCCCGGGCGACCGCCGCACCGAGGAGGGGAGGAACGAGCGGCCAGGCAGGACCGCGCGCCCGTCGATCTGCAGAGGGTGCGGCGCCCGGAGAGCCGGGCGCCGCGCTGAGCGCAGACCTTGCGTCGGAGGGTGAGTGAGGGTCCGCGTCACAGTGCGCGCATCCTCTCGCGTCGTCCTTAGAGATTCCTAAATCCGGGGTAAGAATGCGTTGAACGACGTGGGCGCACAAAGCGGATCGACGAGGGCCGCGAGTCGGCGAACACGTGGGCTGGGCATATCGCCGAAGACCTACTGCGAACAACGTTGCGAGGGATTCGCGGTTCGAGCGGCCTAGCTGGCGGCGGCGACGCGGGTGACGTTCTCCGCGTGCTCGTGATCGTGATCCTGAATCAGCCAGTCGTGGCCGAACGTCCGCATCTCCTCGATGATCGGCAGGAGCGACCGGCCCTTGTCGGTCAGCTCGTACTCGACCCGCGGCGGCGACTCCGGGTAGCTGGCGCGGACGCAGATCCCCTGCTGCTCGAGCATGTGCAGGCGCTCGGAGAGGGTGCGCGGGCTGATGCCGGGGCACGCGTGTTCGAGCTGGGTGAACCGGCGTGGGCCCTCGGAGAGGTCGTGGACGATCAGCGCCGTCCATTTCGAGCCGATCAGCTCCGAGGTCGCGGCCACGGCGCAGCACGTCCCGTCGTGAACCTCGTTCATCCGCCGTTCGCTCATTCCGGACAAAGTCTACTGGAGCGGGTGGCCAGGAATCGCCGGCAAGAGCAATCCTGCGGAAAAGGCGCGTCCTACTTGCGGTTCTGCCGCATTGTTTCTATCTTCTTTGAAGCAATGCCCGCGCCAGCGAAGCTGAACACGTCGAACATCGCCGTCGTGGCGCGCATCAAGGCTGCCTGCTAGTCGGCGATCCACTCCCCGCCCCGCCGGCTAGCACACAAGAAGCGGCGGGACCCGACTTCCGAAAGGCCTTTCTCAGTGACGAGCCGCACCCCTCCTGCGGGCAGCAGCAATCCGAATCCAGCTCGCCGGCCCACCGCTCCGGTCGGCCTGTACGACCCGGCGTTCGAGCATGACGCCTGTGGTGTCGCGTTCGTCGCCCGGCTCGACGCGGTTGCGAGTCACGAGACGGTGCAGCGGGGGATCACGGCGCTCGAGAACCTCGAGCACCGCGGCGCTGCGGGAGCCGACCCGAAGACGGGTGACGGCGCGGGGATCCTGCTGCAACTGCCGGACGAGCTCTTCCGCGGGATCGTCGGGGCCGAGCTGCCGCCGCCGGGCCAGTACGGCGTCGCCGTCTGCTTCCTTCCGCGGGACGACGTTGCGCGGCAAGCCGAGCTCGAGCAACTGCTGGTCGACACGGTCGAGGCGGAGGGCCAGCGAGTCGTCTGCTGGCGCGACGTCCCGGTCGACCTCAGAGTCGTCGGCGTCACCGCGCGGGATGCAGCGCCGGTCGTCAGGCAGCTCGTCGTCGCCGCCTCTCCTGCGCTTGCGACCGACGGCGACACTTGGGATGGGGACGCCTTCGAGCGCAAGCTCTACGTGATCCGCCGGGTCGCCGAGCTCGCCGCCGGGCCCGACCTGATCTTCGCGAGCTTCTCCTCCAAGACGATCGTCTACAAGGGGATGCTGATGGCGCCCCAGCTCGGCGCCTGCTACCCGGACCTGCTCGACCCGCGGACGAAGAGCGCGCTCGCGCTCGTCCACTCCCGTTTCTCGACGAACACCTTCCCGAGCTGGGAGCTCGCGCACCCCTACCGGGTGATCGCGCACAACGGCGAGATCAACACGCTGCGCGGCAACGTCAACTGGATGCGCGCACGCGAGAGCCAGCTCGCCTCGGAGCTTTTCGGCGACGACCTGGCGAAGGTTCTGCCGGTCGTCCGTGCGGGCGGCTCGGACACGGCCAACTTCGACAACGTGCTCGAGCTGCTCATGCTCGCGGGCCGCTCGCTACCGCACGCGATCATGATGATGATCCCCGAGGCCTACGGCGGCCGCGACGACATCCCGGATCACCTCCGCGGCTTCTACGACTTCCACGGCTGCCTGATGGAGCCGTGGGACGGCCCCGCCGCCATCGCCTTCACCGACGGCACGCTGATCGGCGCGACGCTCGACCGCAACGGCCTGCGCCCCGGCCGCTGGCTGGAGACGAAGGACGGCTGGGTCGTGATGGCCTCCGAGACGGGCGTGCTCGACATCCCCGCCGAGAACGTGCTGCGCAAGGGCCGCCTGCAGCCCGGCAAGCTCTTCCTCGTCGACCTCGCGCGGAATCGGATCGTTCCCGACGAGGAGATCAAGCGCGAGGTGGCGACGCGCCGCCCGTACCGCGAGTGGTTCGACCGCGGCGTCGCGCACCTGAACGACCTGCCCGGGCGCGCGCCGAGCGTCCCGCGCACCGAGCCGCTGCGCTCGCGGCAGCTCGCGTTCGGCTACACGCAGGAGGACCTGCGCGTGATCCTCGCGCCGCTCGCCCGCAATGCCGAGGAGCCGATCGGCTCGATGGGCAACGACCTGGCCCTCGCCGTGCTCAGCGACCAGCGGCCCCTGCTCTACTCGTACTTCAAGCAACTGTTCGCGCAGGTCACGAACCCGCCGATCGACTCGACCCGTGAAGCAGTGGTGATGAGCGTGGCGACGAGCGTCGGCAGTGAGCACAACCTGCTCGACGAGACGCCCGAGCACGCACGCCAGCTCGTGATCGAGCAGCCGATCCTCCGCAGCAGCGAGCTCGAAAATCTGCGACAGGTCGACTCCCTGTTCTTCAAGGCGCGCACACTCGACACGACCTGGCTCGTCGCCGAAGGGCCCGACGGCCTCGAGAGCGCGCTCGAACGAATCTGTCGCGAGGCCGACGAGGCGCTCGCCGACGGCGTCAACATCCTCATCCTCTCCGACCGAAACGTCGGCGCCGACCGCGCGCCGGTGCCGGCGCTGCTCGCTGTCGCGGGCGTGCACCACCACCTCGTGCGCCAGGGCACGCGTCTTCAGGCGGGCCTCGTCGTCGAGTCCGGCGAGCCGCGCGAGGTGCATCACTTCGCGACGCTGATCGGCTACGGCGCCGCGGCCGTCAACCCGTACGTGATGCTCGAGACGCTCGAGGAGCTGGCCGAGACGGGCTGGCTGCCGGACGAGATCAGCGCCGAGAAAGCGCAGAAGCGGGCGATCAAGGGGATTGCGAAGGCCCTGCTGAAGACGATCTCCAAGATGGGCATCTCCACGATCCCGTCCTATTGCGGCGCCCAGATCTTCGAAGCGGTCGGACTCGAGCCGGGCCTCGTCGAACGTCATTTCACGGGCACGCCGTCGCGCATCGGCGGTATCGGCAGCGACGTGCTCGCGCGCGAGGCGCTCGACCGGCACGCCCGCGCTTACCCGGAGGGCCACGACGGCATGCTCCCACTGGGCGGCGTCTACGCCTGGCGCCACGACGGCGAGCACCACCAGTGGAACCCCGAGACGATCGCGCTGCTCCAGCACGCGGTCCGGCATGGTGGCGCGCAGACCTTCGAGGAGTACTCGCGACTCGTCAACGACGACGCCGCGCGCAAGGCGACGCTGCGCGGGCTGCTCGACTTCCGCTTCGCCGAGGGCGGCGGCATTCCGCTCGAGCAGGTCGAGCCCGCGAAGGAGATCGTGAAGCGGTTCTCCACCGGCGCGATGTCGCTCGGCTCGCTCGGGCGCGAGGTGCACGAGACGCTCGCGATTGCGATGAACCGCCTCGGCGGCAAGTCGAACACGGGCGAGGGTGGCGAGGACCCGGTGCGCTACACGCGCGACCCGAACGGCGACTCGCGCCGCTCGGCGATCAAGCAGGTCGCCTCGGGCCGCTTCGGCGTCAACATCAACTACCTCGTCAACGCCGACCAGCTCCAGATCAAGATGGCGCAGGGGGCGAAGCCCGGCGAGGGGGGCCAGCTCCCCGGCCACAAGGTCGATGCCTACATCGCGAAGATCCGCTTCACGACGCCGGGCGTGGGCCTGATCTCGCCGCCGCCACACCACGACATCTACTCGATCGAGGACCTGAAGCAGCTGATCTACGACCTGCGCTGCGCGAACCCCGACGCCCAGGTGTCGGTCAAGCTCGTGGCCGAGGTCGGCGTCGGCACGGTTGCGGCGGGCGTCGCGAAGGCGAACGCCGATCACGTCCTGATCTCGGGCCACGACGGCGGCACCGGCGCCTCGCCGCTCTCCTCGATCCAGTCCGCGGGCATCCCGTGGGAGATCGGGCTCGCCGAGACCCAGCAGACGCTTGTCTTGAACGACCTCCGCTCGCGGATCTGGGTGCAGACCGACGGCCAGCTCAAGACCGGTCGCGACGTCGTGATCGCGGGCCTGCTCGGCGCCGACGAGATGGGCTTCTCGACGGCGCCGCTGATCGCGGCCGGCTGCGTGATGATGCGCGCCTGCCACCTCAACACCTGCCCCGTCGGGATCGCGACCCAGGACCCGGAGCTCCGCAAGCGTTTCGCCGGCACGCCCGAGCACATCGTCAACTTCTTCTTCTTCGTGGCCGAGGAGGCGCGGCAGATCATGGCGCGGCTCGGGATCACGCGCTTCGATGACCTCGTCGGCCGCGCCGACCTGCTCGAGGCAGACGAGGCGATCGACCACTGGAAGGGCCGCGGGGTCGACCTGTCGGGCCTGCTCGTGATGCCCGAGGTGCCGGCCGGCACGCCGATCCGCCGCACGCGCGAGCAGGACTCGCCGCTTCCCGGCGCGCTCGACTGGGAGCTGATCGAGCTGGCGCGCGGCGCAATCGACGGCGGCGGGCCTGTGAGCGCCGAGCTGCCGATCCGCAACGTCAACCGGACGGTCGGCGGCTTGCTGTCGAGCGAGCTCACGCGGCGCCGCGGGATCGAAGGGCTGCCGCCGGAGACGATCCGGTTCACGTTCCGCGGCTCGGCCGGCCAGAGCTTCGGCGCCTGGCTCGCACCCGGGATCGAGCTGACGCTCTTCGGCGACACGAACGACTACGCCGGCAAGGGCATCTCGGGCGGCGTGATCGCGGTGCGGCCGCCCGAGGGCGCGACGTTCCGCGCCGAGGAGAACGTGATCGTCGGCAACACCGTCCTCTACGGCGCGACGAGGGGCCGCGCGTTCTTCCGCGGCCTCGCGGGCGAGCGGTTCGCCGTCCGCAACTCGGGCGCGGACGCGGTCGTCGAGGGCGTCGGCGACCACGGCTGCGAGTACATGACCGGCGGCCGCGTGGTCGTCCTCGGCCGGACCGGTCGCAACTTCGCTGCGGGCATGAGCGGCGGGATCGCCTACGTCCTCGACGAGGACGGCGGCTTTGCCGGGCGCTGCAACACCGAGCTCGTCGGCTTCGACCCACTCGAGGAGGACGATGTCGAGGCGCTGCGCACATTGGTGGAGGAGCATCTGCAACGGACCGGCTCGCCGGTCGCCGCCCGCGTGCTCGCCGACTGGGACGGGGTGCTGCCGCAGTTCGTCAAGGTGATGCCGCACGACTACAAGCGCGCGCTGGCCGAGCTCGCAGCCGACGGCGGCGACGTCTACTACCGCGATGACCATCCCGTCTCGAGCCACGGCGGGGGCTTCGTCACCACCGAGAGCGAAGAGCCGGAGCCGGCGGAGACGGCCGCATGAGCCGTAGGCTCGACGGAGGCTCCAAAGAGCGGAGGTGCCGGCTTCGCCGGCGCCGGGAGCGGGCATGAGCCTCAGGCTCGACGGAGGCGACACGCGAGCGGAGGCGGGCGCTTCGCCGGCGCCGGAGCGCGCTCGCTGTGGGCGAGCTCGGTGCATTTCTCAAGCTCGCGCGAGTCGAGAGCCCTGAGCGCGACCCGCGCGACCGCGTCCACGACTACCGCGAGTTCGTCAGCCCGCTGCCCGACGCCGGACTGCGCGAGCAGGGCGCGCGCTGCATGGAGTGCGGCGTCCCGTTCTGCCACAGCGGCTGCCCCGTCAACAACCTGATCCCGGACTGGAACGACCTCGTCTACCGCGACCGCTGGCGCGAGGCGAGCGAGCAGCTCCACCGCACGAACAACTTCCCGGACTTCACCGGCCGCCTCTGCCCGGCGCCGTGCGAGGCCGCGTGCGTGCTCGAGATCCGCGAGGGCGAGGCGGTGTCGATCAAGCAGATCGAGCTCGCGATCGTCAACCGCGCGTGGGACGAGGGCTGGGTCGAGCCGCGCCCGCCCGTGTCCCGTACCGGTCGAACGGTCGCCGTGATCGGCTCGGGGCCGGCGGGCCTCGCCTGCGCCCAGCAGCTCAACCGCGCCGGGCACACGGTGACGGTGTTCGAGCGCGACGAGGCCGGCGGCGGGCTGGTGCGCTTCGGCGTGCCCGACTTCAAGATCGAGAAGACCGTGGTCGAGCGCCGGCTCGGTCAGCTCGAGGCCGAAGGGATCGAGTTCCGCTACGGCGTGGACGTCGGCGTCGACGTGGACGCCGACGAGCTCCTCGCGAGCCACGACGCGGTCGTGATCGCGACCGGCTCGCGCGTTCCGCGCGACCTGACCGTGCCGGGCCGCGAGCTCCGGGGCGTGCACTTTGCGATGGAGTACCTCTACCAGCGCAACCGCTTCGTGGCCCGCGAGCTCGGGCCGCAGGTGCCGGGCGCGCCGCCGGCCCCCGAGCCCGGCGGGGTCATCACCGCGGCCGGCAAGCACGTCGTCGTGATCGGCGGCGGCGATACGGGCGCCGACTGCGTCGCGAACGCCCACCGCGAGGGCGCGCAATCCGTGACCCAGGTCGAACTGGTTGCCGAGCCGCCGCACTCGCGGCCGGACGAAGCTACGCCCTGGCCGCGCTGGCCGCTGAAGCTGCGCGTCCCGTATGCGCTCAAGGAGGGCGGTGAGCGCGACTTCTCGGTCTCGACGACCGAGTTCCTCGGCAACGGGCGCGTCGAGCAGATCCGCTGGGCCCAGAACACCGGCCGGCCGCCGTTCGAGCTCGTTCCGGGCACCGACGAGCTCCACCCGGCCGAGCTCGTGCTGCTCGCGATGGGGTTCGTCGGGCCCGAGCCGTTGCTTCTCGATCAGCTGGGGGTCGAGCGTGACGAGCGCGGGAACGCCAGGGCCGGCCGCTACGCGACCTCGGTGGACGGCGTCTTCGCCGCCGGCGACGCGCGTCGTGGTCAGTCGCTGATCGTGTGGGCGATCAACGAGGGACGCGGGTGCGCCCTCGCTGTCGAGCAGTGGCTCTCGCCCGAGCGAGTCCGCCCTCGCTTCGCTCGAGCATGACGATTCGCTCGGGCAGGGGCGCTTCAGCGGGCGTTCTCCTGGGTGTGATCGTCAACAGCACCAGGCTCCGGTAGCTGCCACCGCGCGACGGTGGCGTTCGCCGGCCTATACGGCCGGCTGGATGTTCTGGTTGACGCGGAAGACGTTCTGCGGGTCGTAGGTCGCCTTCGCCCGCGCGAGACGGTCGTAGTTGCTGCCATAGGTCGCCTTCACTCGTTCCTGGCCCTCGTCCATCATGAAGTTGACGTAGGCGCCGCCGGCCGAATAGGGGTGAAGCGCCTCCCAGTAGCCGACCGTCCAGTCGCGCAGCGCAGGGGCGCCCGCCGGGTCGGGATCGACGCCGATCATCACCTGCGACCAGCGGGTGTCCCGATATGCCCACGGTGTTTCCTCCCGGCCGACGTCGTGCGCGGCGCCGTCGATCGGGTAGATGTGGGAGCCCGACTTCCAGCTCGGCATCTTGTCGTTCCAGGCGGCGTTGCGGGCGATCGCTTCGTCGGGGATCTCGTTGACGAAGTCGGCGCGCCAGTACCACTGGTCGCCGGGGCCGTAGAGGCCGTCAAACGCGCTGTTCAGCCCCGGCAGCGGCACCCGCCCGGCGCCGTGCATGAGCGGCGTCGCCACAGCCAGCATCGGGGCCATGGCTCGCTCCGCCTCCTCGTCCGAGCCGACGATGCACCAGACGATCCCGCATGCCTTGCGCAGGTGGATCTCCTCCGGGAACGGCGGCGCGGGTGGGATGGTGTGGAAGTTGAAGAACGCGCCCACGTTCCGCGGCAGCGTCGGCAGGTACTCGCGGTAGGCGGCGAGCAGCTCGTCGGCATGCTCGATCGGCCAGAACGTCGGCCCGCCGACCACGTCTGAGACCGGATGCGCGCGGAACGTGAACTCCGTCACGACGCCGAAGTTGCCGCCGCCGCCGCGAACGGCCCAGAAGAGCTCGGCGTTCTCGTCGGCGCTCGCCGTGACGCGGTCCCCGTCGGCCAGCACGACCTCCGCGGCGAGCAGGTTGTCGATCGTCAGGCCGTACCCACGCGTGAGATGACCGATGCCGCCGCCGAGCGTCAGCCCGCCGACGCCGGTCGTGGAGATGATCCCGCACGGCACGGCAAGCCCGTGCTCGTGCGTCGCGGTGTCCACCTCGCCCCAGGTCGATCCTCCGCCGGCGCGAACCGTGCGGGCCGCGGCGTCGACCGAGACCGAGTTCAGCAGCGAAAGATCGGCGACGACGCCGTCGTCCACGCTCCCGAGGCCGCCGCCGTTGTGCCCGCCGCCCCGCACTGCCAGGGGCAAGTCATGCGTCCGGGCGAAGGCGATCACGCCCGCGACGTCGCCCGGGCTCGCGCAGCGCGCGATCACGGCCGGCCGTTTGTCGATCATCGCGTTGAAGAGCGCCCGCGCCTCGTCGTAGCTCGAGTCGCCGGGCCCGATCAGCTCGCCCGCGAACCCCGCGCCGAGCTCACTCCGAGCCGCAACCAAAGGAGTCTCCGCCGTGCTCATGATCTGCCTCCTCGAGATTCCCGGGCTCGGATCGGCCCGGTGAGCGAGTCTAGAACCCTGGAGCGTCGGACGTTCACTCCTCAGCGCTGCGCCAGCTCGAGCAGCCTGGTCAGCGTGTTCCAGTTGCGGGCGGTCGCGCGCGCGCCGAGCACTCGCTCGAAGTAGTCGAGGGTGAGCTTCGACCGGCCCGAGCCGTTCGGCAGGCGGAGGAAGATCTCGGCGCCGCGGAGGCTGAGCTCGTCGGGCGGCGAGCGCTGCGGGTCGAGCCGCGCGGCGGCGTCCTTCGCCGGCTCCCGCTCCAGGAAGACGACGTGGAGCTTCGAGAGGTCGGCCCCGTCGTCCAGGAAGGGGTTGTCGCTTGCGATCCCGGCGAGCTCGGCGGGAGTGCGCAGCAGGACGGCGACGTCGAGCCCGGTGGCCTCGGCGATCCGCTGCTCGAGTCGGGTCGAGAGCTCGGCCGCGTCGCCCGTGGGCGCCCGGAAGACGACGTTGCCGCTCTGGATGTAGGTAACGACGTCCTCGAAGCCGAGCGACGAGAACAGCGATCTCAGCTCGGTCATCGGGAGCTTGCGCTTCCCGCCGACGTTGACACCCCGCAACAGCGCGACGAAGGTCTCCATCAGGCGCCGGATCCCTCGAGGCTCGTCGCCTCGCCCGGTGGAGCACCGGCGTCGCCGGCGAGCTCCAAGCCGTGTACGCGGTCGCGCTGCTGGCTGCGTGACCACCACCAGGCCGCGAAGATCGCTCCGGCGCCCACCACGAGGAGGAGGTCGCTACCGGTCACCGGGGCGGGCGGCGGGCTCAGATCGCTCGCTGTTTCGATCGCGCGCACGACGCACGCGTAGCCGGTTGCCGCAAGCAGGGCCACGGCGAGTGGCGGCGCGGGCTCGCGGCTACGCTTCGACCGCGCCGTCCAGTGCGCCCTTGCCGGGCCGTTCAGCAGCCGCGCCGCGGCGAAGCCGACGGCGATACAGAGGCCGCCGACGATCGCGTCGAGGGTGTAGTGGTTGGCGGTGCCGACCACGATCACGAAGACGAGCGCTGGGTAGGCGAAGGCGAGCCATGCGAGTCGCGGGCGGGGCGACGCGAGCCAGACCGTGCTCGCGGCGATGAAGAGCGGGTAGCCGACGTGCAGGCTCGCGGCCGCCGCGGTCGCATTGTGCATCGGGCCGTTGAGGCCGTCCGGCGCCGGGACGGCGAAGGGCATCCCGGCGACCCAGCGTGGCGGTGCCAGTGGGTAGAGGCCGATCACGATCAGCGCCGGGACGTGGGCGAGCACGAACGCAGACCGGAGCATCGGGTAGCGCTCCGGCGCGAGCAGGCACGCGAGCGCCATGAAGCCGAAGAGCACCGGCAGGTGCAGGTTCAGGTAGCCCCAGTGCAGGAGGTCGACCGCGTCGGCCCGGTGGGCGAGGCGGATCAGCGACGCCTCGAGGTCGAGGCGAAGGACGTGTTCGACCGCGAGCCAGTCGCGGGCATGCGCCAGCGAGAGCGGCAGCGGCCCTTCGAGCGGCATGCGCACCAACTCCCACACTCCGATCACGAGGCCGAGGAGCGCCATCTCGCCCACGAGCGGAAAGCGGCGCCCGGCGAGCCTGCGCGCGCGTCCGATGGTGGAGGCGCGGGTCTTCACCGCGGTTTGACGCTCGTCTCTGTCGCGGTCGTCGAGCACGCCGGCCCGTAATCTACGTTGCTTCTCTGCGCAGGCCGTCTGCAAGGGCGGCTTTGCCGGGCGGAGCGAACGCGGTGTCCCGTAGACTTGGCGCCTTCGCATGTGGGAAATCCTTTTCATGTTGCTCATCCTCAAGATCCCGCTGGCGTACGTCTGCTGGATCGTCTGGTGGGCCGTCAAGGCCGAGCCGGAGATCGGCGCCGAGGGCGAGCCCTTCAGCAACTCCTGGAAGCCGTGGCAGCACCCGTCCGGGTCGCGCCCGCCCAGAAACGGGCCGCACGGAGCTCCGTCTCGCGCCTCGGCGCGCGCCGCCCGGCGAGGGAGAAACGTCACCACATGAAGAACGCCGGCACGAAGGACGTCGTCGCCGGGATCCTTGGCGTGGTCGCGCTGGTCGCGGCCATCGTGCAGTTCTTCTACGTGCCGTTTGCGTTCGGGCCGCTCTCCCTGGTGGCTCTGATCATCGCGATCATGATGAGCCCGAAGTACCGTGGGCTGTACGAGCTGGCGGTTGTCGTCGCCTCGGTCGGGTTCGTGGTCGGCGCCGCTTACGCGGTGATCATGGGCAACCCGCTCTACTAGATCCACCGGCGCGCGGGCCCCTGCTCTCGAGAAGCACAGACTCGGTGAGCACGGCGACGCTGGTACAACAGGGGGGATAGCGATGCACGACGTCGACGGCGTGAACGCCGGTTATGCGCGTCTGCTGCTCGACGAGTACCTCGAGAACCCCGAGGCCGTCCTGCCGGAATGGCGCGCCCTGTTCGAGAGCGGCGACGCCGACATCGTCACCTCGCTTCCCGGCCTCGCCCGGCTGCTGGAGAAGCTTCCGCGGAACGGTGTCACCGGAAGAGACGGTGACACTGGAAGAGACGGTGGCGCCGGAAACGGCCAGGCGGCCGGCGTTGCGACCCGCGCCGCGCCGGCCGAGGCCGACCTCGAGCTGCTCGGCGGCGTCGCCGCCGCGATGGCACTCGTGAAGGCGCACCGCATGCACGGCCATCTCGCCGCGACGCTCGACCCGCTCGGCTCCGAGCCGGTCGGCGATCCCGCGCTCGACCCGCTGCGCCTCGAGCCGAGACTGACACCGGAGCTGCAGGCGCGCATCCCCACCTCGGTGCTCCGCATCCACGTCCCCGGCGCGACGCTCGCCGACGCGCTGCCGCGCCTGCAAGAGACCTACTGCGGGACGATGGCCTACGAGATCGAGCACATCGGGAACCACGAGCAGCGCGTCTGGCTCCGGCAAGCGATCGAGTCCCGGCGGTTCCGGAGGTCGCTTGCGGCCGACGAGCAACGCCGCCTTTACACCCGGCTCTGCCAGGTCGAGGCGTGCGAGCGGTACCTCCGTCGGTCATTCCTCGGTCAGAAGCAATTCTCGCTCGAGGGCCTGGACGTCCTCATCCCGATGCTGGACGAGTCGCTCGAGCTCGCCGCGGCGGCGGGAACGAGCGAAGTCGTGCTCGGAATGGCCCACCGCGGCCGCCTGAACGTGCTCGCGCATACGGTTGGACTGCCGTACGAGCAGATCCTCCGCGAGTTCGAGGGCGAGCGGACGATCGAGGTCGTCGCCGCCGACGTCGAGGGCGGCACGGGCGACGTCAAATACCACCTGGGCGCGCGCGGTGTCTACCGCGCTGCCGCCGGGGAGATCGGCGTCACGCTTGCCGCGAACCCGAGCCACCTCGAGGCCGTCGACCCCGTCGTCGAGGGGTGGACGCGTGCGGAGCAGACCGATCGCTCGGCGGGCTTCGGTCTTCACGACCCCGGTGTGTCGATGCCGATCCTGCTGCACGGCGACGCTGCTTTTGCGGGTCAAGGGGTGGTGGCAGAGACGCTCAACCTCTACGCCCTCGAGGGCTACTGGACGGGCGGCACGCTGCACGTGATCACGAACAACCAGGTCGGCTTCACGACCGATCCGGAGCAAGGCAGGTCGACCCGCCACTCCTCGGACCTCGCCAAGGGCTTCGACGTGCCGATCGTGCACGTGAACGCGGACGACCCCGAGGCGGCCATCTCGGCCGTACGGCTCGCGCTGGCCTACCGCGCGCGCTTCGGCCACGACGTCGCGATCGATCTCGTCGGGTACCGGCGCTTCGGCCACAACGAGCAGGACGAGGCCGCCTACACCCAGCCGCTCATGGTGGAGCAGATCGCCCGCCATCCGACGGTGCGCGAGCTGTACGCGACGAAGCTCGTCGAGGCGGGCGTGCTCGCGGCGACGGAGGCCGAGGCACTCGAGGCCGAGGCTCTCGAGCGGATGCGAGAGGCGCACGAGCGGCTCAAGGCGTCGTTCGGTGAGGGTGTGCCGGCCAAGTCGCGTGACGAGATCGTGCCGCGGCAGGCAGCGGAGCGAGTCGACACGCGGGTGCCGGCAGATCGGCTGCGCCGGCTCAACGAGCAGCTCCTGCGGGTGCCTGACGGATTCACTGTCCATCCGAAACTGTTGCGACAGCTCGAGCGGCGCCGGACGGCGCTCGAGGAGAAGGGCGAGATCGGCGGCGACATCGGCGGTGATATCGGCGGTGACATCGACTGGGGCCAGGCCGAGACGCTCGCTTTCGCGTCCCTGCTCGTGGACGGCGTTCCGATCCGGTTGACGGGTCAGGACACCGAGCGCGGGACGTTCTCCCATCGTCACCTCGTCCTCCACGACGCCCGCACCGGGGAGCGCCACACGCCGATCCAGGAGCTCGAAGACGCCGAGGCATCCTTCGAGGTCTACAACTCCCCGCTCTCCGAGTTCGCGTGCGTCGGGTTCGAGTACGGCTACTCGACGGCTGCGCCGGAAGCGCTGGTGCTCTGGGAGGCGCAGTTCGGCGACTTTGCGAACGGCGCGCAGACGATCATCGACCAGTTCATCTCGAGCGGACTCGCCAAGTGGCGGCAGACGTCTCGGCTGACGCTGCTCCTGCCCCACGGCTACGAGGGCAACGGCCCGGAGCACTCGAGCGCGCGGCTCGAGCGTTACCTCCAGCTCGCAGCGCAGGAGAACATCCGGATCGCGAACTGCACGACTGCGGCGCAGTACTTCCATCTCCTGCGCCGGCAAGCGCTCGACCCGAGCGCGCGGCCGCTCGTCGTGGTGACCCCGAAGGGGCTCCTTCGTCTGAAGGAGGCGTCATCGTCCTTGCACGATCTCACCGACGGGGCGTTCCACCAGCTGCTTGACGCCAACGTCGACGACAAGGCCGCCGTGCGGCGTTTGGTGTTGTGCTCAGGAAAGCTCTACTACGACATCGTCGGCCATGAAGCCGCGAACGACGACGAAGGGGTCGCGGTCGCGCGGATCGAGCAGCTCTACCCGTTCCCGGTCGACGCCGCCCACGAGGTGATCGCGTCGTATCCGCTGCTGACCGAGGTCGTCTGGGCGCAGGAGGAGCCGCAGAACATGGGCGCGTGGCGGACGATCCGCCACCGGCTCGAAGAAGCGGCCAGCGGGACTCCTGTGCGCTTCGTCGGCCGGCCGTGGCGCGCGAGCTCGGCCGAGGGCTACCCGAACGCGCATCTTCTCGAGCAGGACCGGATCGTGCGGGCCGCGCTCGAGCGATCGACGAGCGAACGGTCGGTCTAGAGCCGCGGCGTCTTCCGGCTCGCGACGTATGCCTTCTTGACAAGCCGTGGCCCGTGCGTTTTCGCCTGGATGAGCAGGAGCTTGCGCTGCTTCGCCGGAATACGCCGCCAGAGATCCCACGCAGTGAGCGCGACGCCGATGCTGCCCGCGGGTCCGATGCGTCCTGGTCTTGCCATGCCCCGATTGTTGCTGCGCAGACGGCCGTTGTAAACATGGATCGCACTCGCACGAGTCCGGCGCGCTCCCTGCGACCAGTCCCGGCTCTCGCGGGACGCGTCGCCGCTCCACTCGCTGCGGGCAGCCGCTAGACTCCCGCGCCGGGAGAGGGAATGGGGTCCGAGCAGGAGGAAAGCATGTCCGTCGAGTCTCCTTCGCTGTTCGCACAGGTGATCCAGGAGCACATCGAGCTGAAGCGCCGCAACGCGGCGCTCGAGCACGAGATGCCGCTCGAGAAGTACATGAACGACGATCCGTTCGAGAATCACCCGCTCTTCAAGACGGAGGAGCAAGCCCGCGTCGAGGACACGATGGACGGGACGCAATCGATCGAGGACGAGGCGACCTCACTCGACTGGCCGATGTCGGAGGACACCTTCATCGACTCGCCCACCGAGCCCGCGCCGGACGCAAACGGCGACGAGGATCCGGCCGATGAGGCCTCCGACGAGAGCCTCTGGTCGCGATCACGCGACTTCGACTGGGGCGACTAAGGCGGCACGGAACCTTGCACGGCCTTCGGCCGTGCGGCGTTTCCTTGCCGGGTCCTGACGTTCCATCAGCCTGGGTGAGCCGCGCCCGCGCAGGTCGGGCGCGGCGGCGAGATCGGGGCCTCCGCCGGATCGACTTCGCGCGGTAGCGGTGGCAGAGGCGGTTACGCTTGCCTGGCGTGCCCGAGTTCCAGACCTCGACCGACTACACGCCGACCGGCGACCAGCCGAAGGCGATCGAAGTGATCGCGGGCGGGCTCGCCGCCGGTGAGCGGTACCAGACCTTGCTCGGGGCGACGGGCACCGGCAAGACCGCCACGATGGCCTGGATCATCGAGAAGCTCGGCAGGCCGGCGCTCGTGATCGCGCACAACAAGACGCTGGCCGCGCAGCTCTGCAACGAGTTCCGCGAGTTCTTCCCGGGGAACGCCGTCGAGTACTTCGTCTCCTACTACGACTACTACCAACCCGAGGCCTACGTGCCGCAGGCCGACCTCTACATCGAGAAGGACAGCTCGCGCAACGACGACATCGACCGCCTCCGCCACGCTGCGACCTCCAACCTCCTCTCGCGCCGCGATGTGATCATCGTCGCGTCCGTCTCCTGCATCTACGGCCTCGGCTCGCCAGAGGAGTACGAGCAGCGCGTCGTCTTCCTGACGGTCGGCGAGGAGCAGGACCGCGACCTCGTGTTGCGCAAGCTGGTGGACATCCAGTACGCGCGCAACGACACCCTCCTCGGCCGTGGGCGCTTCCGCGTCAAGGGCGACGTGCTCGAGATCCAGCCCGCCCATTCGGAGACCGCCTATCGCGTCTCGTTCTTCGGCGACGAGGTCGAGGCGATCACGCACTTCGACCCGCTGACCGGCGAGGTGCTGTCGCGGCTGGACACGATCACCGTCTTTCCGGCCACGCAGTACGTCACGTCGAAGCCGACGATCGAGCGCGCCGCAGTCGAGATCAAGCACGAGCTCGCCGAGCAGGTGAAGCTCTTTGAGTCCGAGGGGCGGCTGCTCGAGGCGCACCGCATCCGTCAGCGAACCGAGTACGACCTGGAGATGATGCAGGAGCTCGGCTTCTGCAACGGGATCGAGAACTACTCGCGCATCCTCGACGGCCGGCCGGCCGGCTCGGCGCCACACACGCTGCTCGACTACTTCCCGTCCGACTACGTGGTCTTCGTGGACGAGTCGCACCAGACCGTGCCGCAGATCGGCGGCATGTACGAGGGCGACCGCTCCCGCAAGTCGACGCTCGTCGACTACGGCTTCCGCCTTCCTTCCGCACTCGACAACCGGCCGTTGCGGTTCGATGAGTTCCTGGCGAAGGTGCCGCAGCTGGTGTTCGTCTCGGCGACGCCGGGAGCGTGGGAGCTGCGCAACTCGACGCGGATCGCCGAGCAGCTGATCCGCCCGACCGGGATCGTCGACCCCGAGGTCGAGCTGCGGCCGACGAGAAACCAGATCGACGACCTCCTGAACGAGATCCGCCGGCGCGAGGAGCAAGGCGAGCGCGTGCTCGTGACGACGCTGACGAAGAAGATGAGCGAAGACCTGACGGACTACCTCCTAGAGGCCGGCGTCAAGGCGCGCTACCTGCACAGTGAAATTGACACCCTGGAAAGAATCCAGGTGATTCGGGACTTGCGCCTGGGCGAATACGACGTCCTCGTCGGAGTCAACTTGCTCCGCGAAGGGCTCGACCTGCCGGAGGTGTCGCTGGTCGCGATCCTGGACGCCGACAAGGAGGGTTTCCTGCGTGGTCAGACGGCGCTGATCCAGACGATCGGTCGAGCCGCGCGGAACGTCAACGGCAAGGTGCTGATGTACGCCGACCGCCGCACCGAGGCGATCGAGTTCGCCCTCGACGAGACGAGCCGGCGGCGTGTGAAGCAGCTCGCCTACAACGAGGAGCACGGGATCACGGCGGAGACGATCTCCAAGGGCGTCTCCGACATCGCCGAGTTCCTCTCGCTCGAGGCGCCGCACGTGCCGAAGCGCTCGCGGGGCGGCAAGCGCGTCGAGGGTCTCGACCGCGGCGAGCTCGAGCGGCTCGTGATCACACTCGAGGAGGAGATGTTCACGGCTGCCGAAGAGCTCCGGTTCGAGTATGCCGCGAAGCTGCGCGACGAGATCAAGGATCTCCGCCGCGAGCTGAGCACACTGGCCGAGAGCACGGCCTAGATGATAGCCGAGGAGTTTCAGCGCTTTTCAGGCGCCGAGTTGGTCGCGCAGCTGCCGGAGCGAGGCACGTAGGTCGGCCACCTCCGAGCGGAGCTGCCGGAGCTCTCGCTCGACCTCCTCGAGCGGGTCGGCCTCAGAGGCCGCCGCCGGCATTGACGGCTCCTCCCGCCCGGTTGTCGGCTGCTGCTGGCCGAGCCGCTGGGCATAGCGCTCCTCCTTCTGACCCGGCCGCTTTGGGAGCCGCACCACCAGCTCGCGCTCGGCCATCGCCTCGAGCGTCCGCGCGACCTCCGCCGCCGAGCCGAACCGGTACAGCCGCTCGCTCCGCTGGTTGAGCTCGCCGAGCGTCTGCGGGCCGCGCAGCATCAGCACGGCGAGCAGCGCCAGCTCGTCGTCGGCGAGCCGAAGCGCCTCGCCGAGCAGGTGCCGGTACTTGACCGCGCGGCTTCCCGGGCCGCTTGCGAGCCGGACCCAGCCCATCCGCGACAACCGCTCGAGCGCGGCCCGGATCGTCGGCTCGTCGTAGGAGACGACCGGGTCGCGGTTCGTCGTCTGGTTGCACGCGGCTCGCAGGGCGTTCAGCGACAGCGGATAGGCGTCGGGCGTCGTCCGCTGCTTCTCGATCAGACAGCCGACGACTCGCAACCCCGCGGCATCCGTCTCCACGGACCGAAGCCTACGCGGCCGACGCCCGATCATCGCCGGTGGGACTCCTCCAGAGATCTTGATAAGTCGTCCCCTTGACGAATAGTCACACCGTGACTAGCCTGCGAAGCAGGACGCCATCCTCCTCCTAGCGCGAAGTGACGATTCGCGTTCGGGTTGAAGCCGGGGAGGTCTCGCCACCTCCCCGGCGCACCTCTTACGAGGCAGGCGACTCAGCTTTCAGCATGCACCGCCTTCGTTCTGCGACAGAGTAGGTTTCCCACCGATCCATGAGCACGGGCAGACCGATGCGGCGGCGTCAGTGGGGTGTCCTCGCGGCGCTCGTGGCCGGGAGTGCAGTGCTCTCCGCCTCTGCGCTCGCCGCAACGACCGATCGCCCCGCGAACGAGCTGACGAAGTACGTCGCGAACCTGCGGGTCGCCGCGAAGCAGGCCGAAGCGGCGCGCCTGGCGGCGGCCGGGCTCGACGGCAAGGCTGCGGCACGTTCGGCCCGGCCGCGGGAAAGCTCGCCGACGCGGCCACCTCGGCCCGGACCGCCTTCGAGGCCTATCGCAAGGCGAACACTCGCTACGGAACGCAGGAGGAGATCCGGCTGATCGCGGCGGTCGCCGTCGACCTGCGCGAGGCACGCGGGCTACCTCGCGCGCGCCGCCGGCGAGACGGGCGTGCCGTCGCAGGCCGAGCAGCAGGCCGCGACGCGGGAGGTGAGCCTCTTCCAGACGTTCCTCGCCCTCAAGATCGAGGACCGGCTCGAGCTCGACGGGCTCGCCGACGTGCTCAGCTCGACGAGCTTCCGCGAGGTCAAGACCAAGGTCGTCGCGGAGCTCCAGCGACGGCTGCGCGACCGGGCGCGAGGCCGAGCTCAGGCGGCTCGTCGGCTTCCGGATCCAGCTCGACGTGCCGCTCTCCCGTCAGATCCGGGACTTTCTCGAGGGCGAGCTCTCCTCGACGCTGTCCAAGCTCGCGATCTCCGCCGGCCCGGCCGGGATCGTCGATCTCCGATCGTCGGCACGAAGCTCGTCTCGCTGATCGGCGAACGCGCTCCAGGAGGCGCTGCGGCACAAGGGCAGCGTCGTCGAGCGGACGAACCGGACGGTGGCCGGCTTCGCGACGCTTCAGGCCGAGCTGCAGGAAGCTGCCGAAGGACGCGACCCTCGATCGTGTCCGAGGCGTCGTCCGCCGTGCCGAACGGGCCCTCGCCGCCACCGCGTTTCTCGAGGGCGACCTGAAACGGGCCGGCCGCACCGACCTGGCTCGGCCGAGCTGCGCTACGGCGAAGACGAAGCTTCAGACGACGCTGAACGTCTCCCGCCAGCGCTTCCTCCTCGACTCCGATCTCGTTCGGCGAGGACTTCCGGATCGCGACCTCGCTACGCGGCCGACGTCCGCTCCGAGGCCGAGCGGCTCGCGAAGAAGGCCGGCTGCCTCCTCGCCGGAGGCGCAGGAGCCGGACAAGGGCGTCGCGCGCCTCGGCCGCGACGTGCCCGCCGTCCTTCACGATGGAGTCTCTTCAGAGCCTGCCGCCCTACGGCGTGACGGGCACGTTCAAGGCCAACTTCTCGAAGATCGAGAAGACCTCGGACTACAGCTCCAAGTGCTACTACGCGAGCGAGACGGGCGTCGAGGACTTCGTCGTCTTCATCGATTTCATCCCGGCCGGCGTCCCCGGCAGGATCGCGTCCGGCGACTGCGGCAAGAACCGGCCGGACAGCCCGCCCTTCTACCACAGCCGCAAGCGCTTCATCACCGTGAGCGGCGGCGAGCGGCTTTCGTTCACGCGGGCCCAGGGCGGGAACGAGGCGATCCTGAAGAAGGCGATCGCCCTCGCCGAGGCTCAGGGCGTCGGCCAGGCCTGCCCGTGAGCCGCGCTTGCGCCTGAGACCGGTTACAGTCTCGCGCTGACGTGTCCCTGCGCGAACGAAGTGCGGCCGCCCTCCACAGGGAAGCCCGCGAGCAGCACGTTGCTCGGGGCGTCTCGACGCCCTCGCTCGTCGTCGCAAGGGCCCGTGGCGCGCTCGTCTGGGACGTCGACGGGCGCGAGTACCTCGACTTCGCCGGCGGCATCGGCTGCCAGAACCTCGGGCACAACCACCCTGCAGTCGTCGCGGCGATCCACGCGCAGGTGGACGACTACCTGCACCAGTGCTTCATGGTCGGGAGCTACGGGCCGTACGTCGAGGTGTGCCGGCGGCTCGGCGAGCTCTCGCCCTGCCGCGGTGGCGAGCAGCGCTCGCTGCTCGTGAACTCCGGCGCCGAGGCTGTCGAGAACGCGGTCAAGATCGCTCGCGCCGCGACCGGCCGCCCGGCCGTCGTGGTCTTCGACAACGCCTTCCACGGCCGGACCCTGCTCACGCTCGCGATGACGGCGAACGTCAAGTACAAGCGCGGCTTCGGTCCCTTCCCTCCGGCGGTCTACCGCGCCCCGGCTCCGTACCCGTACCGGGGGATCTCCTCGGACGACGCGATCGCCGGCCTCCGCCGGCTGTTCAAGACCGAAGTCGACCCGAGTGAGGTCGCGTGCGTCGTGCTCGAGCCGGTGCAGGGCGAGGGCGGGTTCATCCCGATGGAGCCCGACTTCGTGTTGCACCTCGAGGAGATCTGCGCCGAGCACGGCATCCTCTACGTCGACGACGAGGTCCAGGCGGGCGTCGGCCGTACGGGATCGGTTTGGGCGATCGAGCACTACGGGGTCAAGCCCGACCTGCTCGTCGCCGGCAAGTCGCTCGGCGGCGGCCTTCCGCTCGCCAGCGTGACGGGCCCCGCGACCGTGATGGACGCGCCGGCGCCCGGCGGACTCGGCGGGACGTTCGGAGGCAACCCCGCGGCGTGCGCCGCCGCCTGCGCGGTCCTGGACGCCGTCGCCACGCCGGAGTTCCGGACGCAGGCCGATGCGGTCGGCGACAAGCTCGCCGCCGGTCTCGAAGCGATCGCGAGCACGTACGACGCGGTGGGAGAACACCGGGGCCTCGGGCCGATGCGCGCCCTCGAGTTCCGCGAGCAGCGCCCCGAGGTCGCCTCGGCCGTGACCTCAGCCGCCTTCGAGCGCGGCCTCGTTGTGCTCACCTGCGGCACGTACGGCAACGTGCTGCGGCTGCTCCCGCCCCTGACGATCACAGACGACGAGCTCCGACGAGGGCTCGAGCTTCTGGGAGAGGCGCTTGGTGACGTCGCTTCGCATTGACGACCAAATCGCAGTGCCGTCCGCGGCCGTTCCGGACATCCACTGCGTCGGCATCCGGAAGACCTACGGCGACGTCGTCGCCGTCGACCACGTCGACCTCGAGATAGCCCGCGGCGAGTTCTTCACGTTGCTCGGCCCCTCCGGCTCGGGCAAGACGACGACGCTGCGCCTGATCGCCGGGTTCGAGCGGCCCGACTCCGGGCAGATCCTCCTCGGCGGCGAGGACGTCGCGCGCAAGCCGCCGTACGACCGCGACGTGAACACGGTCTTCCAGGACTATGCGCTCTTCCCGCACATGACGGTGGCCCAGAACGTCGAGTACGGGCTGCAAGGTCAAACGCGTGCCAAAGCCAGAAAGAGCAGTGCGCGTCGAGGAGGCGCTCGGGATCGTGCAGCTCGGCGGCTTCGCGGATCGGAAGCCGGCCCAGCTCTCCGGCGGGCAGCGCCAGCGCGTCGCGCTCGCGCGCGCGCTCGTGAACCATCCGCGCGTCCTGCTCCTCGACGAGCCGCTCGGGGCGCTCGACCTCAAGCTCCGCCAGGAGATGCAGATCGAGCTGAAGCGGATCCAGCAGGAGGTCGGGATCACGTTCATCTACGTCACGCACGACCAGGAGGAGGCGCTGACGATGAGCGACCGGATCGCCGTCTTCAGCCACGGCCGTATCGACCAGATCGGCAGTCCCGTCGACGTGTACGAGCATCCGGCGACGGAGTTCGTGGCCGGGTTCGTCGGAGTCTCAAATCTTCTTGAGCGGGACGGGCGGCGCTTCACGGTGCGACCTGAGAAGATCCGCATCCTCGCCGAGGGCGAGACGCCTGCGGCGGGCGACGAGACGGAGACGCGGCGTCATCCGGGAGGTGGTCTATGTCGGGTCGGTCACGCGGTACATCGTCGACCTCGCTGCGGGCGGCGCGTTGACGGTCGTGAGGCAGAACCTCGAGGGCTTTGTCGGGGATGCGGACGAGCAGCGCGGCCGCTCCGTCCAGCTCGCCTGGCGGCCCGAGCACACGTACGTCATCGAGCGAGGAGAAAAGGAGGAGGACGAATGAAGAGACCGCGCACGCGGTACGTGTTCAGGGCGACGCTCGCGCTCGTGCATCGGCGCGCTTTCGTTCGTGGCCGCCGGCTGCGGCGGCGGACGGCGACGGCGGAGGCGCGGACTGGCAGATCGAGGGCCTCGGCTCGTCGCTCGAGGAGATCCAGGACAAGGCCCGGAGTGAGGGTCAGGTCAACCTGATCCAGTGGGCCGGGTATGCGCAGCTGACCAAGGAGTTCGCGGCGCAGACCGGGTGCACGGTCAACACCAAGGACGGCGCCACCTCGGACGACATGGTCTCGCTGCTCGCGACAGGCGAGTACGACGGCGTGTCGGCCTCCGGCAACGCGAGCGTCCGCCTGATGGAGCGCGGCGACGTCGCACCCGTGAACACCGACCTGATCCCGAACTACGCCGACGTCCAGGAGGGGATCAAGAACCAGGACTACAACTCGAGGGACGGCGAGCCCTACGGCGTGCCCCACGGTCGCGGCCCGAACCTGCTCACGTGGAGGACGGACGAGGTGACGCCGGCTCCCACGAGCTGGTCGGTGATCTGGGACGCCGACACGCCCTACAAGGGCAAGATCTCGATCTACGACGACTCGATCTTCATCGCCGACGCGGCTGTGTACCTGAAGGCGACGCAGCCGGATCTCGGAATCGAGAACCCGTACCAGCTGAACGAGGAGCAGTTCGACGCAGCCGTGAACCTGCTCAAGGGCCTCGCCCCGAACGTCGGCGAATGGTGGGCCGACTACGCGAAGCAGATCCAGTCGTATGCCAACAAGGACGTCGTCGTCGGCACGACCTGGCCCTACCAGGTCAACGTGCTCAAGGGCGACAACCAGCCGGTCGAGGGCATCAAGCCGTACCGAGGGCACGACAGGCTGGTCGGACACCTGGATGATCTACTCCAAGGCCGCACACCCGAACTGCATGTACCTCTGGATGAACCACATGATCTCGCCGGAGGCGCAGGCGTTGGTCGCCGAGGGCTTCGGCGAGGCGCCGGTCAACCTCAAGGCGTGCGCGCTGACGAAGGACCAGAACCACTGCTCGAACTTCCACGCCGACGACGAGGCGTGGTGGGACGACGTCTACTACTGGACGACGCCGACCGAGGACTGCGGAGGTGAGGGCGGCACCTGCAAGACCCAGGAGGACTGGGTGAACGCCTGGACGGAGATCCGCGGCTAGCGGGAGACCGCGAAGGTCACGTGACCTCCGTCGAACACGGAGAGCCGCCGCCCCGGATGGGCCTGGGGCGGCGGCTCTCGACCTTCTTCTACCGCCACCCGCGCACCGGGCTCGGCCTGCTGCTCGCCGGCGCCGATCGGCTGGCTGCTGATCGGCTACCTCGGATCGCTGTTCGTGCTTCTGCTCGCTTCGTTGTGGGACACGAACCCGTTCACGTCCGAGGTGGTTCACACCTGGACGCTCGACAACTTCCGGCGGATCTTCGAGCAGGAGGTGTACCGCGACGTCGCGTGGCGGACGATCAAGATGGCCGCCGCTCGTCACGGTCGCCGACGCGGTGCTCGCCTTCCCGATCGCCTACTACATGGCGCGCGTCGCCTCGCCGCGACGGCGGAACCTGCTCGTCGTGGCCGTGCTCATGCCCCTGTGGGCGAGCTACCTCGTCAAGGCGTATGCGTGGCGGACGATTCTGTCCGACTCGGGCGTCATCAACTGGGCGCTGGATCCGTTCGGGCTCTCGTTCGACGGCTACTCGTCGGTCGGGCTCTGGCTCGTGTTCACGTACCTCTGGCTGCCGTTCATGATCCTGCCGATCTACGCCGGGCTGGAGCGGATTCCCAACTCGCTGCTCGAGGCGTCCGCCGACCTCGGCGGGCGCTCGGTGCGCACGTTCTTCCGCGTGACGCTGCCGCTCGCGTTCCCGGCCGTCGTCGCCGGCTCGATCTTCACCTTCTCGCTCACCCTCGGCGACTACATCGCGCCCGACCTGATCACGAGCCAGCAGTTCATCGGCACCGTGATCTACGACACACGCGGGACGAACCTGCCGGTGGCCGCCGCGTTCACGCTCGTGCCCATCGTCGTGATGGTCGGCTACCTGCTGGTCGCCCGGCGGCTGAAGGCCTTCGAGGCCCTGTAGCCGTGGTCGAGTCCAGGCTCACTCGCGTCCTGCTTCGGCTCGGAGCCGGCCTCACGCTCGCGTTCATGTACCTGCCGTTGATCCTGATCGGCTTCTACGCCTTCAACGAGAGCGTGACGCAGCGTTGGCCGATCGAGGAGTTCTCCACGAAATGGTTCTCGGCCGCCTACCACGATCCCTACGTGCGAGACGCTCTCTGGCTCTCGGTCAAGGCTGCCCTCGGCGCGACAGCCGTTGCTCTCGTGCTGGGCACGCTGCTGTCGCTCGCCGTGTCGCGCTACCGCTTCTTCGGCCGCGACACGATCTCGCTCGTCGTGATCCTGCCGCTCGCCTTGCCCGGCATCATCACGGGGCTCGCTCTGCAGACGACGTTCAGTACCGTCGGCATCGACTACGGCCTGCGCACGATCATCGTCGGGCACGCGACGTTCTGCGTCGTGATCATCTACAACAACGGCGTCGCCCGATTGCGCCGCATGGCGGGGTCGTTCGAGGAGGCCTCCGCCGACCTCGGAGCGGATGCCTGGCAGACCTTCCGATACGTGACGTTCCCCGAGCTCCGGACGGCGCTCCTGGCTGGGGGACTGCTGGCCTTTGCGCTCTCGTGGGACGAGGTGATCGTGACCGTCTTCACCTCCGGGGCCCAGCAGACGCTGCCGATCTGGATCTTCAACAACCTGTTCCGCCCGATCGAGCAGCCGAAGGTCAACGTCGTCGCTCTGTTCGTGATCGTCGTCTCGATCATCCCGGTCTGGATCGCACAGCGGCTCACGGCCGACCCCGGCCCATCCCGGCGCGCCGCCGGTGCGGGTGGGAACGGCAAGCGTTAGGCTCGCTGCCAGCCCAGGATGGAGGTGGACGAGATGGCCGGTGTGGAAACGAGCTACATGACCTTCGTCGGCGGAGCGTGGAGCGCCGCCGCCTCCGGCGAGACGATGGACGTGCTGAACCCTGCGACCGAGGAGACGATCGCGCGGGTGCCACGCTGCGGCGCCGAGGACGTCGACGCGGCGGTGCAAGCCGCGAAGGACGCACTGCCGGCGTGGCTCGAGACGACGCCCGGCGAGCGCGCCGAGGTACTGCTGAAGCTGGCCGACGTGATCGACGCGAACACGGAGGAGCTGGCCGAGCTCGAGTCGCGGAACGTGGGCAAGCCACTCTCGTATGCCCGTGACGAGATGCCGGTGTGCTCGGACAACCTCCGCTTCTTCGCCGGCGCGGCCCGCATCCTCGAAGGTAAGAGCGCAGCCGAGTACATGCGCGGCTACACGTCGTTCATCCGGCGCGAGCCGCTCGGGATCGTGGGCGGGATCGCGCCGTGGAACTACCCGCTGATGATGGCCGTGTGGAAGCTCGCGCCGGCGCTCGCGGCGGGCAACGTGCAGGTGCTGAAGCCCTCCGAGCAGACGCCGCTCTCGCTGCTTCGCTTCGCGCAACTCGCGCAGGACGTCATTCCCGCGGGCGTGCTGAACGTCGTCACCGGCGACGGCGTCCCGGTCGGCGAGCGCATCGTCACGCATCCCGACGTCCGCCTCGTCTCGCTGACCGGCGACGTCGAGACCGGCAAGACGATCGCCCGCACTGCCGCCGACACGCTCAAGCGGGTGCATCTGGAGCTCGGCGGCAAGGCGCCGGTGATCGTCTTCGACGACGCCGACCCGGCCGCGGTGGCGGAAGGGATCAAGATCGCCGGCTACTGGAACTCGGGCCAGGACTGCACCGCGGCGTCGCGCGTCATGGCCGGGCCGAAGATCTACGAGCGCCTGCTCGAGGAGCTCGTGCCCGCAGTCGAGTCTCTGCAACATGGGCGATCCGGCCGAGGGCGACGCGATCGAGATGGGCCCGGTGATCTCGAAGGACCAGCAGGAGCGCGTCTTCGGCTTCCTCGAGCGCGCGGGCGGCGCCACAGTCGTCACGGGCGGAAGTTCAGGTAAGCAGCGCGGCTTCTTCGTCGAGCCGACCGTCGTCACCGGCGTGGCGCAGACCGACGAGATCGTCCAGCGCGAGGTCTTCGGGCCGGTCGTGACCGTGCAGCGGTTCGTCGGACGACGCGGAGGCGCTCGCGTGGGCGAACGACGTCGACTACGGGCTGGCGGCGTCGGTGTGGACGCGCGACGTCGGCCGCGCGCTGAACGCCGCGCGGAGGCTCCAGTTCGGCACGGTCTGGATCAACGACCACATCCCGCTCGTCTCCGAGATGCCGCACGGCGGCTACAAGCAGTCCGGGTACGGCAAGGACCTCTCCGCCTACTCGCTCGAGGACTACACGCAGATCAAGCACGTGATGGCCAAGCTGTGATCCCGCTTCGGCACCGGCAAAGCCGGTACCTCCGCTCTTTGTCAGCCTCCGTCGAGCCTACGGCTGAGTGCCAGCTACGGCACGGGCGAGAGCATTTCACCGATGATCCGCACTCCTAACGCGCGAGCCGACACGGTCGTCTTCATCCCGGCCTGGAACGAGGAGGCGAACCTCGCCCGCGGTGCTCGACGAGCTGCACGCCGAGCTGCCCGACGTCGACGTGCTCGTCGTCGACGACGGCTCCACCGACGGCACGGCCGAGGTGGCGCGGGCCGGCGGCGCCGAGGTGCTCTCGTTCGGCACGAACCGTGGCCTGCCGGCCGGGATCGCCGCCGGCTACGGCTACGCGGCCGAGCACGGCTACCGCTTCTGCGGCCGGGTCGACGCCGACGGCCAGCACCCTCCGCACGAGCTGCGGCGCCTGCTCGACCTGGTGCGCGCCGACGCGTGCGACGTGGCCGTCGGCTCGCGCTTCGTCTCGGGCGACGGCTATGCGGAGCGGCGCTACGAGGCCGAGCCGATGCGGCAGTTCGGCCACTTCGTCCTCCGGCGGGCGATGCGCTGGCGCCTCGACCGGCCGCTGATGGACGCGACGAGCGGCATGTACGCCGTCAACGAGCGGGCCATGCCGATCCTCGCCGAGCCGTACCAGGCGGGCGCGCCAGAGGTCGAGGGGCTCACGCGCCTCGTCGCGGCGGGACTGAGGATCGAGGAGGTCCCGGTCGACATGCGCGAGCGAGCGAGCGGCGAGTCCAAGCTCCAGGGCAAGAAGGCGGCCATGCTCGTGCTCACGGTCGGCGCGGTGATCCTCCTCGGCGCACGTGCGCGCAAGGGGCGACGGCGCCGGAGCAGTGGGTGAGGCGAAGCTACGCGCTCCCCGCGCTCGCTCCTTGCGCCGGTAGCGTCCGGCCATTCGCATCCTCCTCGTCTCGCAGATGTATCCCGGGCCGGCCGACCCGGATCTCGGCGCCTTCGTTGCCCAGATGGAGCGGGCGCTCCTCGACCGGGGGCACGACATCCAGTTGGCCGTGCTCGATCGCCGCGGGGGCGGGAAGCGGCGTTATCTCGAGCTGCGGCGCAAGGTCTCCGCGGCGGCGCGGCCGGACGTCGTCTGGGCGCACTTCCTCGTTCCCTCGGGGCTGATCGCAGCGAGCGTGGACGCGCCGCTCGTGGTGACCGCGCACGGCCGCGACGTCCGCAACGTCGGCTCGCTTCCCGGCGTGGCCGCGCTCACGCGGCGCGTCGTTCGCCGCGCGACGACGGTGATCGCCGTCTCGGACTACCTGCGCCGCGAGCTCGAGGCGAAGCTGCCCGAGGCGCGCGGCAAGACGGAGGTGGTCGACTCCGGCGTCGACCTCGAGCGCTTCCATCCTGCGGCCGCGGCGAACCCTGCAAGTGGCGAGTTGCCACTCGCCGGGGAGCGGCCCGCGTACCTCGCCGTCGGGAGTCTCACCGAGCGGAAGAACGTCGTCCGTCTCGCGGACGCCTTCGCGACGCTCGGGCGGGGCAGCCTCACGTTCGTCGGCGACGGGCCGTTGCGGAGCACGCTCGAGGGCCGCGATCGCGTGCGCGTGGTCGGCCGCGTCCCCCATGAGGCAGTGCCCGGCTGGCTTGCGGCCGCCGACGTCGTTTGCGCGCCGTCGTTGCTCGAGCCCTTCGGCCAGTCGATCCTCGAGGCGATGGCCAGCGGGCGGACGGTCGTCGCCACGCGGCTCGGCGGCCCGCCCGAGTTCGTGCCGCCGGAGGCCGGGATCCTCGTCGACCCGCTCGACGAGGCCGAGCTTGCGCGCGCGCTCGAGTCTGCCGCGACGCTGCCGAGCCCGAACGAGGCCGCGCGCGCGGCGGCCGCCGAGCACGACGTCAGGCTTCAGGCGGAGCGGGTGGAGGCGATTCTCGAGCGAGCCGCTCGAGATCGGCGAGCCTGATCTCCACCAGCGGCCGCACCTTCTCCTCGAGTCCGGTCTCGCGCGCGAGCGCAAGCGCCTGCTCGTAGCTCTCGCGCACCTTCGCGGCGTCGACCCCCTGCTTCAGCCGGTTGTCGCCGGTCAGGAGCAGCTTCTGGATCCGTGCTCTTGCCTCGTCCTCGTCCACAGGGACACACGTTACGCAAGCGAGCGGGCGTGGTCGGCGGGGCGGTCGTCGGTACGCTGTCCCGACGATGCTCGCCTTCCTCGCCGTCCTCCACGTGCTGATCTCCGCCGCGCTGATCGGGTTGATCCTGATGCACTCCGGCCGCGACGCCGGCCTCGGCGGCATGGGCTTCACGCCGACCTCGCAGGGCGGAACGCACATCGTCGAGCGCAACCTGACGCGCGTGACGACCGTCGTCGCGGTCATGTTCTTCACGAACACGATCCTGATCTACCGCCTGCTCGCGTAACCAACCGTGGCGGTCGCGTCGCTCCACCACGTCACGTGCGTGTGCTCCGACGCCCAGCGCACCGTCGACTTCTACCGCGACGAACTGGGCTTCTCGCTGGTCAAGAAGACGGTCAACTTCGACGACCCGCACAGCTACCACCTCTACTTCGGCGACGAGACTGCCTCTCCGGGGACGCTGCTGACGTTCTTCGAATGGCCGCGCGCCGAGCGGGGACGGCTCGGCCGCGGGACGCTCGAGTCGATCGGGATCGTCAGCCCGGCCTTGGGCGGGGAGCGGGAGCTGGAGGATCCCGACGGGCTGCGGCTCCGCGTCTTCCCGGGCGAGCGGCCGGCCCTGCACGACGTAGTCGCGCTCGGGAACCCGGACCTGTATGCGGGCCTCGTCAGCGACGACGCGCCGCTCTCGTTCGGGGAGCCGTCAGAGGAGACCGCGCTGATCGGCGCCGGCATCACCCATCACGTCGCCTGGCGCGTCGCCGACGATGCCGAGCAGGCGGTCTGGCTCGCGCGGCTCGGTGAGATCGGCCTGCGTCCGACGCCCGTGCAGGACCGCAAGTACTTCCGCTCGATCTACTTCCGCATGCCGGACGGGATCCTGATCGAGATCGCGACCGACGGGCCGGGCTTCCTCGTCGACGAGCCGCTCGAGACGCTCGGCCAGGGCCTCTCGCTGCCGCCGTGGCTCGAGAGCGACCGCGTGACCCTCGAACGGGAGCTAACGCCGATCGCGTAGAGGTTTGATGTGGATTGGGCGTCCGTCGTGGGGTCGTTCCAGGTCAAGCCAGGGTGGCTCGGCGTTCGCAGCCCAGGCCGGTGGGCCTGGGCAAGGGCGACGAGACGGCATGGCGCCGCGCCTGGGGCGGCACCGCGGCCACGGCTAATCCACATCAGACCTCTAGCCGGCGGCTACACTGCGGGCCGCCTCGACGCGCTGGTGGCGGAATTGGTAGACGCGCAAGGTTGAGGGCCTTGTGCCCCTAGGGGCGTGGAGGTTCAAGTCCTCTCCAGCGCATTTTCGTCGGGGGAGAACCTTCGGTTCTCCCCCGCGGGCCCCCTCTCCGACACGTGGCCGCTCTGGGTGGGCGAGCACGGGCGAAGCCCGCGCTCGCGGCGGATCGCTGTGCGTTTGCAGCGCGCGGGAAAGCAGGCTCGTGGTAGGTAGACGGCGATGAAGCTGCTGGTGCTTGGGGGGACGAAGTTCCTCGGACGCGCGGTCGTCGATGCTGCGGTTGCCGGTGGGCACGAGGTCACGCTTGTTCAATCGGGGGCGGACGAATCCCGAGCTCTTTCCCGGCGTCGAGAGGCTCGTTGGGGATCGGGACGGGGATCTCTCCGCGCTCGTGGGCAGGTCTTGGGATGCCGTGATCGATCCGTCCGGTTACGTACCGCGTGTCGTGCGCGCCTCGGCCGAGTTGTTGCGCGGGGCGGTGTCGCACTACGTCTTCGTCTCCAGCATCTCCGTCTACGACTTTCCGCCCGCGCCCTGGTCGGACGAGTCGGCGCCGCGGATGGTGCTTGCTGCGGAGACCGAGGAGGTCGGGGAGTTCTACGGCGAGCTCAAGGCCGGCTGCGAGGACGTCGTCCGTGACGTCTTCGCCGGCGCGTTCACCAACGTGCGCGCCGGGTTGATCGTGGGGCCGCACGATCCGACCGGGCGGTTCACGTACTGGCCGGTGCGTGTGGCACGCGGTGGCGAGGTGCTGGCGCCGGGCGATCCCAGGCGGACCGTGCAGTTCGTCGACGTGCGCGACCTCGGCGCGTGGCTCGTGCGCGTTGCCGAGGTAGCGGGCGGTCGGCGACTTCAACGCGACGGGCCCCGAGCCGCGCGTCTCGATGGGCGTCTTGCTGGAGACGTGCCGTGTCGTCTCGGGCTCGGATGCCGAGCTCGTCTGGGTCGCCGACGAGTTCCTGCTCGCTCACGACGCCGGGCCGTGGATGGAGCTCCCTCTCTGGCTTGCTCCCGAGGAGGTCTCGCTCCTCCAGATCGACGTCTCGCGCGCCGTCGCCGCCGGTCTCCGCTTCCGGCCGCTCGCCGAGACGGTCGCCGACACGCTCGCGTGGGCGGGCGAGCGAGCCGACTCTGCGGGCGAGGCCGGGATGCAGCCCGAGAAGGAGGCGGAGCTGCTCGCGGCCTGGCGGTCGCGTTGACGATGTCCGCAGGAGTCTCTATCCTTCCGGCGAACACACGTTCGTCAAGGTCGTCGAACGCGGAGGCGCAATGTTCTCGGAACGGCAGCTCACCGAAAGGCAGCAGCAGATCTGGAACTACCTCGTCGAGTACGTCGACGGGCACGGCTACCCGCCGACGGTGCGCGAGATCGGCGAGCAGGTCGGGCTCGCCTCGCCCTCGACCGTGCACGCGCACCTCGCGAACCTCGAACGCGCGGGACTGCTGCGCCGCGACCCGACGAAGCCGCGCGCGCTCGAGCTGATCGGGCGCGAGCGCCGCGAGCCCCAGGAGGCGGCCTCGCAGGCAGATGTCGTGCGCCTGCCCTTGCTCGGGGAGATCGCCGCCGGCGGCCCGCTGCTCGCCGAGCAGAACATCGAGGACTACCTGCCGATGCCGAGCCGGGCGAAGGGCGACTTCCTGCTCCGAGTCAAGGGCGACTCGATGATCGAGGCCGGCATCCTCGACGGCGACTTCGTGATCGTGCAGCGGGCGCAGGACGCCCGCAACGGCGACATCGTCGTGGCGCTCGCGGGGGACGACGACGCGGCCGACGAGGCGACGGTGAAGACCTTCTACCGCGAGGCCGACCGCATCCGGCTCCAGCCCGAGAACCGCGCCCTCGAGCCGATCTACGCGCGGCACGTCCAGATCCTCGGCCGGGTCGTCGGAGTCTTTCGAGAGCTGTGACATGGTTTCGGAGATGACACGGTTTCGGGAGCTCTGACGATGAGCGCAGACCTGAGCATGGGTGTCGTCGCGCCGCTGCACCGCACGCTCGACCAGGAGCTCGCCGCGCTTCTGCGGGGCGCGTCGCTCGAGTGCCTGGCCTGCGGCGAGTTCGTGATGCACGCCCGCGGTGGCGTCGTCTTCTGCCCGGAGTGCGGCAGCCAGCTCGGGAGCGAGGCAGCTCTCGCAGCCGAATCCGGAGCGGCAGTCGACGTCCAAGCCGGCTGACGGCAGGCTCCGGTGCGGAGCGCTCGAACGAGACTCCCCCAGGCGATCGCCGTTGCGGCGCCACGCACGGCTCGCCCGGCTGAGATGATCGGCCCTGGTTGAAATGATCAACGCGGGGTGAGCGAGACACCGGCAAAGCACGAGGCTGACGGCGGCGAGAAGTTTCTCCTCGCCGAGTACGGCTACCTCTCCGACTCCTTCTGGAAGAACGAGGAGACCGGCGAGAAGCGCGTCAACTACCTGATCACGCTCGTCACTGCAGTGATCACCGCGATCGTCGCGCTGGCGACGAGGCAGGGCGACCTCAAGCCGGGCCAGATCGCGTGGATCGCGCTGGGCGCGTGCCTGGCGCTGCTCGCGATCGGGCTCCTCACGTTCCTCCGCATGATCCGCCGCGACGAGGTGACCGACGAGCACAAGCGCGCCCTCGACGACGTGCGCAGGCGCTTCCGCAGCCGGGACGCGACCGGGCTCCTCGACGGCTACGACCCGTTCCCGCGGCAAGCAGGGTCGCGGCGCCGCCTCGGGCGCGGCGGGCTCACCGAGCTCGTGGCCGGCGTGAACAGCATCGTCGTTGCAGCCGGCGCAGCCGCGGTCGCGGCCCGCTACGGCGGCGTCCGCGCCGTCGCGATCGCGATGGCCTTCGGCTTCGCAGCCAGCTTTCTTCTCCAGATGGTCTACGTCGACCGCAGGCGAAAGCGAGCGAGGCCGCACGAGACCGAGTCGACGCTCGTCGTCGTGTCGGACGAACCGGAGACCGTGATCGAGGCGATCGCCGCCTTGCGCAAGCTCGACGGGTACCGGCTGCGACCTCGCGGAAAGGAGGAGATCCGCGACCTCTACTTCGACAGTCCCGACGGGAAGCTCCGAACGGCGCGAATCGCGCTTCGCGTGCGGCAGGTCGGCAAGCGGAGGCTGCTCACGATCAAGGGACCCTCGCGTCGCGGTGCGCGCGGGGGCGAGAGCCGCCTCGAGCTCGAGGAGGAGTGGCCGGGCAGGGCCTGGGAAGTGTTGTATGCGGAGCTCGGTCGCAAGCTCGGGATCCCCGCTGTCGCGCCGGCGGGCGCCGACCCGGCAGAGGCGCTACGGTCGGCTGGCCTCGTCGTCGTCCAGGATCGACGAAGCTCGCGTCAGCTCCGCGACGTCGTCCCGCGGGATGGCACGAGGCGCCGCGTCGCGGAGTTGGCGATCGACTCGGTCGTCTATCCGCCGGCAGGTCATGAGGTGCGGCACTTCGAGGTCGAGGTCGAGGCAAAGGCCACCGGCGGCGAGTCTGCGGTCGCGTCCCTCAGCGAGAGCCTCGTGATCCGCTACTGGCCGACCCTGCGACCGTGGCGCCACGGCAAGCTCGCGACGGGAAAGGCGATAGCGGCGCTGCTCGAGGAGCGAGACCGAGACGACGTGCTGACCGACGACGGGGCGCTGCGGCCGTCGGCCTACGACGCGATCGCAGACCTGCTGGCGCGCGAGCGCGCTCTGCCCGTGCGCACGCGCAGCGCATAGCGCGTTCTCGAAGCGTGAAGACGGGTTCGCGTGCACTCACTCGTAGGGGTCGGTGGGTGCACCGATCTCGACGAGGCTCGTGGCCGCCAGTTCGGGCAGCTCTTCGCCCCCCTTCTTGAACATGCCGGTCACGGTCACCCACTGGTCGCGCGGCGGGAGCTCGCCCGCGACGCCGACGACGCGTACCACGACCGGCGTCGCGTCGGCCGCGCAACAGGCGATCTGGTAGCGCGCCAGTCGAAACCCGACCTCCTCGCCATCGACCACGAAGCCGGTGAGCTGCACCGCTGCCCCCTCGATGCTGGCCCCGTCGTGGTCGAAGGCGCGCTGTCCGTACTCGAGCAGGGTCATGGGGACGGGTCCGGCTGCGACGGGGAATCGCGTGGAAGACAGGGGCGCCGGCGCGAACATCGACCGTCGCGCCTCGGTCGACGCCGTAGCTTCCGAGTGTGGGAGGCGCCACGAGCAGGAGGGCCGCGATCGGCGCGAGGAGCAGCCAGCCCACACCGACGCGCTCGTCGTCGTGATCGTGATCGTGGGCTCCGGGCTGCCGGCTCTGGCGTAGCGCGTACAGCAACGTCAGCAATCCGAGGACGATCACCGCGATGCCCGCCAGAGCCAGGAACGGGCCCATCTCCACTCGGACGTAGCGCTGGTAGGTGTGCGTGAGCGCGAGCCGGAGCATCGCCGCACCGACGATCAGGCTGATCGTTCCGCCGGCCATGGTCACAGCAGCCACCACCCGACGAGGATGCTCGACGCCACGCAAACGACGAAGGTCAGAGGGGCGAAACGGACGGTGAAGCGACCTCCGAACGTCCCGGTTTGGAGGGCGATCAGCTTCACGTCGACCATCGGGCCGACGACCATGAACGCGAGGCGGGCAGTCATCGAGAACTGCGTCAGGCTCGCGGCGATGAACGCGTCCGCTTCGGAGCAGATCGCCATCAACACCGCCAGCGTCGCAAGAGCGAGGACGGCGAAGAGGCCCGACCCAGCGACGGTATCGAGGATGCTCCGCGGCACCACGGTCTGCAGGGTGGCAGCCGTCGCGGCTCCGATGATGAGAAAACCTCCGGCTTGGAGCAGGTCGTGCTGGGCGGTCGATGTCAGGACGGTGAGCGGCCGGCCTTCGTGGACGTGCCTCCGGCGGACCCGGTCGAGCAGGTCGTCTCGGCCGAACCTGGCCCAGAGGAGGCCGACGACGGTCGCGGCGAGCAGGCTCGCCGCCAGCCGTGCGACGACCATTTCGGGTTGACCCGGGAACGCGACCGCCGTCGACATCAGCACGATCGGGTTGATCGCGGGCGCCGAGAGCAGGAACGTCAGCGCGGCGGCGGGCGGTGCGCCGCGCTGAACGAGACGTCCGGCGATCGGGACCGAGCCGCACTCGCATCCCGGGAGGGCTGCGCCCGCCACGGCGGCCACCGGCACCGCCAGCGCGGGCCGGTCGGGGAGAACCCGTGGCAGGAACCCGGCGGGAACGAAGGCGGCGATGGCGGCGCTGATGCCGACGCCCAGCACCAGGAAGGGCATGGCCGCCACGGCGATCGCGACGAAGATCGTGGCCCAGTGCGCGACGGCGGGATCATCGAAGAGCCGCTCCAGCAAAGGACGCAGGGCGGCTGCCGCCGCCACGACCGCGAGCACGATCGCGATGCCTGCTTGACCCCGAACGGCGCCGCGACCGTGTGGCCCGCCCAGCTCATCGGGCCTGGCTCCACTTGCGACCACCTCGTCCCCGACCGCGTTCGCCATGGGCGGCGAGGGTAGCACCGGCTCGGAGAAAGGATGACGGGGCGTCTCGGACGGAAAAGGCGTTCACAAGGCTGTTACGCGGGCGTAGGCGAAACGTGATGCATTCCCGGGTCGAACGTGAGAACATGCGGCGTTCTCATTCCGCGGACGGTCGAACAGGGGGAGGGCCGATTCATGCGAGACGTCTTCACACGAACGTGGTTCCGAAGCTGGGCATCGCCGATCGCGCTGGTGGCCGTCGCGGTTGGCGTCGTGCTCGGCGCGCCGCTCGCCTCGCCGAATCCGGCGGGCGCAAAGGTGAGTATCTCCGGGGCGAGGTCGCTCTCGGATCAGGTCTCGTCACCTACAGCGCGAAGAAGCAGGGTCAGACGACCGATGTTCACCTGCTGGCCTTCAACGATCTGCACGGCAACCTCGAGGCAGCCGGCAACAACATCTACGGGCACTTCGCGGGCGGCGCCGCTTATCTGGCCAAGGCGGTGAAGGACCGCCAGGCTCTCTACGGCGACCACGAAGCGACCATCTTCGCGGGCGACAACATCGGCGCCAGCCCGCTTGCGAACGGGCTCTTCTTCGAGGAGCCGATCACGATCGCGACGAACCTGATGAACGTCGACTTCGGCTCGGTCGGGAACCACGAGTTCGACAAGGGCAGCGCCGAGCTGCTCCGTATCCAGAACGGCGGCTGCAAGCCGGTCGACGGGTGCACCGCCGCTCCGTACGCGCTACCGAACGGTTCGACCACGAACGCGTACCCGGGTGCCGACTTCGAGTACCTGGCCGCGAACGTGATCGTCGACGCGACGGGCGAGACGCTCTTCCCCGCGTACGGCGATCAAGCGGTTCAAGTCCGACAGCGGCAAGAAGTTCACGGTCGGCTTCATCGGCGAGGTGCTCGAGTCGACGCCGACGATCGTCACGCCGACGGGAGTCGCCGGTCTGACGTTCGAGGATGAGGCGGATGCGGCCAACGCCGTGGTGGGCGGAGCAAGAAGGTCGGAAACCACGTCGGGACGTGGGTGCTCGTCATCCACCAGGGCGGCGGCCAGACCGGCACGGCGGCGCTCAACGGGTGCGCCGGCAATCTCGCCGGGAGCGCGATCGTCGACATCGCGACCCGGCTCGACCCGGCGATCAAGGTGATCGTGTCGGCCCACACGCACAACGAGTACCGCTGCACGATCACGGCGGGCGGCGTGACCCGTCTGATCACGAGCGCCGCCTCGTTCGGGCGGATCCTCAGCGACATCACGCTCACGATCGACGACAAGTCCGGCGAGCTGGTGGCGGCGAGCGCCGACAACGTGATCGTCGACAACGCGCTCAACCCGCGGCTCTCCAGCGCGACCGTGCGCATCCCCGACCCGTCGAAGGAGGACCCGCAGGTCGCGGCCGTGGTCGACCAGTACGTCACGGCGTCGGCGCCGCTGGCCAACCAGGTGATCGGTCACATCCAGGGCGACCTCACCCGGACCGGGTCGGTGTCCGGCGCAGTGCCGCTCGGCGAGTCGACGCTCGGCGACGTGATCGCCGACGCCCAGCTCGCCTCCACGGCGCCGGCCGGTCTCGGCGACGCGGTGATCGCGTTCATGAACCCGGGCGGCATCCGTGCCGACATGCCGTTCGCCTTCCAGGCGGGCGGCGAGGCCCCCGGCGCGATCACCTACGGCGAGGCGTTCACGGTGCAGCCGTTCGGGAACAGCCTCGTCACGAAGACGATGACCGGCGACATGCTCCGGCGGCTCCTGCAGCAGCAGTTCCAGGGCTGCGGCGGCACTGCGCCGGCAGGTCGGCACGATCCTGCAGATCTCGTCCACGTTCAACTACGAGCAGAACCGGACGCTGCCGGCCTGCGCGGACAAGATCGGGAAGATGTGGGTCAACGGCGTCGAGGTGACGCCGGCGGCGACGTTCCGCGTGACGATGAACAGCTTCCTCGCGGCGGGTGGTGACGGGTTCACCGTGTTCAACGAAGGCACCGACGCGCTCGGTGGCGATGTCGACATCGACTCGATGATCGACTACTTCGCGGCGAACGAGCCGGCGGGGATCCCGGTTCCGGCCCTCGGCCGGATCGTCCTGAAGCCGTAGCCAGAAGATGACGAGCGGCGGGCGGCCCGCCTGGGGCCGCCCGCCGCCGTCCGTTCGCCCTACGTGCCCGGGATCTTCACCAGCAGGAGCTGGCCGTTCTCGCGCGCGTAGTTCGGCGGGGTGGGATTCACCTGCGTCTCCACCTCCCAGCCGTGCGCCTGCACGTCGATCAGGAACATGTTCTTGCCGAACACGTCCGAGACGTCGACGATCCCGCTCGACTCCCAGTTGCCGAGCGCCTGCTTCGGCGTCGTCGGATCCGAGCTGTGGTCGACGCGCAGCACGACGTCGGGCGCCGCCTCCGTGTCGAGGTTGTAGCGCCAGACCCGGGCTGCCGTGGCGCCCTGGTTGTGGGCACCCGGGTCCTCGGTGATGAGCAGCGCGTGCTTCGTCGTCTCGACGTTGTCCGGCTGGTGCGTGACGTTCACGTTCCCGTAGCCGCCGAGGTCGAAGTTCGCGTTCGGCAGGATCGACAGGCTCTCGACCTCGAGCGGGTCATGCCGGTCGAGGACGAGCTTGAAGATCCGCCCGTTCGGATACGGCCCCTGCGTTCCGGACGCGGCGCGCATCAGCCTGCCGGTGGCCGGGTTCGGGACCACCCTCGGCTCGCCGGTGTCGGCGAAGTAGACGACGTTCTCGTGGTTCCGGTCGTAGGCGATGTCCTCGATCCGGATGAACTGGAACGCGTTG